>NZ_JBIUZB010000001.1:0-1519894 GCF_044744805.1 Nocardioides sp. NPDC087217 | reverse complement strand
CCCCCCCCGCCCCCCCCCCGCCCCCCCCCCCACCCCCCCCCCCCCCCCCCCCCCGGGGGGGGGGGGGGGGGGGGGGCGGGGGCCCCCCCCCCCCCCCCCCGCCGCGGCGTACGGAACTACCTACGCCTGGTAGCGCGGGAAGGCGGATGCGCCGGCGTAGCGGGCGGCCTCGCCGAGCTCGTCCTCGATGCGGAGAAGCTGGTTGTACTTCGCGACGCGCTCGGAGCGGGCCGGGGCACCGGTCTTGATCTGGCCGGAGCCGACGGCGACGGCGAGGTCGGCGATGGTGGTGTCCTCGGTCTCGCCGGAGCGGTGGGACATCATCGTCTTGAAGCCGGCGCGGTGGGCCATGTCGACGGCGTCGAGGGTCTCGGTGAGCGTGCCGATCTGGTTGACCTTGACCAGCAGCGCGTTGCCCTGACCACCCTCGATGCCGCGGGCGAGGCGCTCGACGTTGGTGACGAACAGGTCGTCGCCGACGAGCTGGGTCTTGGAGCCGATGGCGTCGGTGATCGCCTTCCAGCCGTCCCAGTCCTCCTCGTCGAGGGGGTCCTCGATGGAGACGATCGGGTAGGCCGAGACGAGCTCCTCGTAGTAGGCGGTCATCTCCTCGGCGGTCTTCTTCGCGCCCTCGAAGAGGTACGCACCGTCCTGGTAGAACTCCGAGGCGGCCACGTCGAGCGCGAGGACGACGTCCTTGCCGAGCTCGTAGCCGGCCTTGCCGATCGCCTCGGCGATCAGGTCGAGGGCGGCACGGTTGGACTCGAGGTTGGGCGCGAAGCCACCCTCGTCACCGAGGCCCGTGGCCAGGCCCTTCTCCTTCAGCACGGACTTGAGCGCGTGGTAGACCTCGGCGCCGACGCGCAGCGCCTCGGCGAAGGTCGGCGCGCCGATCGGCGCAATCATGAACTCCTGGATGTCCACGTTGGAGTCCGCGTGGGAGCCACCGTTGAGGATGTTGAGCATCGGGACCGGGAGCACGTGGGCGTTGGGGCCACCGACGTAGCGGAACAGGGAGAGACCCGCCGAGTCGGCGGCGGCCTTGGCGACCGCGAGCGAGACGCCGAGGATCGCGTTGGCGCCGGCCTTGGCCTTGTTGGGGGTCGCGTCGGCCTCGATCATCGCCTGGTCGATGGCGCGCTGGTCGTCGGCGTCGAGGCCCTCGATCGCGGGTGCGAGGGTCTCCACGACGGCGGTCACGGCGTTCTGCACACCCTTGCCGCCGTAGCGCTCGCCACCGTCGCGCAGCTCGACGGCCTCGAAGGCTCCGGTCGAGGCACCACTGGGGACCTGGGCGCGGGCGAAGGTGCCGTCGTCGAGGACGACCTCAACTTCGACAGTCGGGTTGCCTCGCGAATCGAGGATCTCGCGGGCGCCTACGGCGTCGATCGATGCCACTGAACTACTCCTGGGTCTCAGGGACGGGGTGTCGTCCGTCAGCCTATTACTCGGCCGGATGGGCCTGGCGATTGGAACGTTAACCGGTCGGTAGGACCTCTCCGCCCCACGCCCACCTGGTGTTCACGTCGAGGTCGGCGCCTCGTCATCACGTCGATGCCTCCGGGTGCGGTGCCGCCCGGATCGTTCCTCCGGCAACAATTCCCCGAGAGGAACCCTCACATGCTTCTCCGCAAGAACCGCCTCGCACTCGCCGGGGTCGGCGTCCTGGCCATCGGGGGCCTGGGCGTCTCGCTGATGACCGTCCTCGGTGGCACCGCCACCGCCGATCCGGGCGGGCACCGCGAGTTCAGCCGGCTCGCGACCTATCCGGTCTTCCAGAACGTGCCCGCCGGCGTGGACCCGGCCGACCCGACCGTCGCCGAGATCTCGGCCGTCTCCGAGGACGGCAGGACACTGGCCTACACCGACGCGGCCGGTGGCCGGATCGGCTTCCTGGACATCACCGACCCCTCCTCGCCGAAGGGCATCGGCAGCCACGACGTCGCCGGCGCGAAGGGCGGCTCGCCGACCTCGGTCTCGATCGTGGGCGACCACGCCCTCGTCGTCGTGGACGAGTCGACCTACCCCGGCCTCGAGGACACCGAGTGGGAGGACGAGGAGCCTGCCATCGGCACCCGTGCCGGGCGGATCGACGTGATCTCGCTGTCCGCCCCGCACGAGGAGGTGGCCTCGTACGACCTGGGCGGTCAGCCCGACTCGATCGCGGTCAGCCCCGACGGGACGTACGCCGCGATCGCGATGGAGAACCAGCGCAACGAGGCCGCCACCCCTGCCGGCGGCGAGGAGGGTGACCTTCCCCAGACGCCGGCCGGATCGGTCAAGATCGTCGGCCTCGACGGCGGGCCGGCCGAGTGGCGGATCACCGACGTTGCTCTGCCCGCCTCGCTCTTGAAGGGGCTGGACACGCCGGAGGACGCCGAGCCGGAGTACGTCGACATCAACGCCGACAACCAGCTCGCGCTCACGCTGCAGGAGAACAACGGGGTCGCGATCATCGACCTTCCGTCCGCGACCGTCGAGACGGCATGGAGCGCCGGGAACGCGGTCGTCTCCGGCGTGGACGCGAGCAAGGACGGGTTGTTCAACCCGGTCGACACCATCGACGCGCCGCGCGAGCCCGACTCGATCCAGTGGGTCGGCAAGGGTCTGGTCGCCACCGCCAACGAGGGTGACTGGAAGGGTGGCACCCGCGGCTGGACCGTCTTCCGTGCCGCGACCGGCGAGGTGGTCTGGGACGCCGGATCCACCTTCGAGGACCTCGCCACGAAGTACGGCCTGCACAACAACGACCGCGCCGCCAAGAAGGGCGCGGAGCCCGAGGGGCTGGCCTTCGAGACCTTCGGTGGCGTCCCGTACGCCTTCGTCGGCTCCGAGCGCAGCAACTTCGTGGCCGTCTACGACATGCGTACACCTTCTTCTCCTCGCTTCACCCAGGTGCTGCCGGCGACGAACGGGCCCGAAGGGCTGCTGCCGATCCCGTCGCGCAACCTGCTGGCGATCTCCTCGGAGGAGGACTCGGCCGAGGATCTGGTGCGGGCATCGGTCTCGCTCTACGGCTTCGGTCGGAAGTCGTCGTCGTTCCCCACCGTCGAGTCGGCCTCCCGCAACGGCAAGCCGATCGGCTGGGGTGCGCTCGGGGCGCTCTCGAACGTGCCCGGCGAGCCCGGCAAGCTCTACGCCGCCAGCGACGCGGCCTACGCCACCGGCCGGATCTACACCCTGGACGTCCGCCGCTCACCTGCGGTGATCCGCGACGCGGTGGAGATCACCGACTCCGCTGGCGAGATCGCCGAGGGGCTCGACATCGAGGGCCTGGCCGCCCGTCGGGGCGGCGGCTTCTGGGTCGCCAACGAGGGTGCGACCGGTGCCGGGAACGCGCTGCTCCGCCTCGACCGCGACGGCCGGATCGCCGAGACGGTGCCGCTGCCCACCGAGATCGCCGAGAAGGTCGGCAAGTGGGGTCTCGAGGGCGTCACGGTGACCGGGAAGCGCCGCTCGGAGAAGGTGTACGTCGCGCTCCAGCGCCCGCTGTGGGCCGACTCGACCGCGAAGAAGCCCGGCGTGGACGGCGCGAGCACCGCCCGGATCGGTCGCTACACCCCGGCGACGGGCGAGTGGGAGTGGTTCGGCTACGGCCTGGGGTCGACGTCGGTGGCCGGTGACTGGCTCGGTCTGTCCGAGATCACCGCCGTCGACGAGGACACCCTCGCGGTCATCGAGCGTGACAAGCAGAACGGCACCACCGCCGCGATCAAGCGGGTCTACACCATCGACGTGTCCCGCCGGGGCGTCACCGGGCTCAGCCCCGTGACCCCGCTGCGCAAGCGCCTGGCGTACGACCTGCTGCCGGCGCTGCGGGCCACCAACGGATGGACCCAGGAGAAGCTCGAGGGCTTCACCATGGGCGCCGACGGTCGCGCCTACGCGGTCACCGACAACGACGGTCTCGCGGACGCCACCGGGGAAACGGTCCTCCTCGACCTCGGCCGAGGTCCCAAGCGCTGAGGATCAGCATCAGGCCGGCCCGTCACCGACTCGGTGGCGGGCCGGCCTGATTTCGCGGGCCGGTCAGTCCTCGGAGCAGCGCTCGGCCGGAAGATGCGTGCCCGCCCACTCGGTGAGCGCGCCGAGCGTCGGCGCGAGCGCGGCGCCGGATCCGGTGAGCGCGTAGCGGACCGCCACCGGCGGGCCCGGGTCGACCTCGCGGGCTATCAGGCCCAGGCCGGCCAGCTCGCTGAGCCGCTCGGAGAGCATCGAGTCGCTGATGCCCGCCACTGCTCGCTTGAGCTCCGCGAAGCCGAGCGGGCCCTGCGTCAGGCTGCCGAGGATCACGCCGTTCCAGCGCTTACCGAGGAAGTCGAAGGCCCGCACGAGCGCTGCATTGCATACCTGCGGATCGTGGGCGGGCTTCGTCGCGGGCATGCATCCAAGCGTACAGGAGTTGCCTGATTCCTGAGGAACTACTATTTTCGAAGCAACCGGAATATCCCTAGCAACCACGGAGTTCAGAGCGACATGACCGAGACCACTGCACTCGAGACCACTTCCCTCGAGAAGCTGGACAACCGCGGCCGCGAGATCGTCTTCACCGGTGCGCGCACGTCCAACACCTTCGCCGACACCCCTGTCACCGACGACGAGCTCGCCGACATCTGGGAGCTCACCCGCTGGACTCCGACGATGGCCAACACCCAGCCGCTGCGGATCGTGTTCGTGCGCACGGCCGAGGGCAAGGAGCGCCTGCTCCCGCACATCGCCGAGGGCAACGTCGAGAAGACCAAGGCCGCCCCGGCGACCGCGATCGTCGCCTACGACAACAACTGGCACGAGGAGATCCCGAACGTCTTCCCGATCCGCCCGGAGATGAAGGACTACTTCGACGCCGACGAGGCCGCCCGCCACGGCGCCGGCGGCTGGTCCGCCGGCCTGCAGGCCGGTGCCTTCATCCTCGCCGTCCGCGCCGCCGGTCTCGCCGCCGGCCCGATCGCGGGCTACGACACCGCGGGCGTCGACAAGGAGTTCTTCCCCGAGGGCGACTGGACCACCAAGATGATCGTCAACATCGGCCACCCGGGCGAGAACCCGTGGTTCGACCGGCTCCCCCGCGTGGAGACCGAGGCCGCGGTGAAGTGGGCCTGACCCGCTGAGCTGTTCGTTCGAGGCGCTCGTCTGCCGTCACGGCAGGCGAGCGCCTAATGTTTTCGCCGGAATACAGTTAGCCAAGCTAAACTTTGTCTCGATGTCCGCGACCCACACCAGCCCCCGCCTCACCTTCGCCATCGTCGCCATCGGCGTCTGCTCCTACTCCCTGCTGCAGTCGGTCTCCGTGCCGACGATGCCGCTGATCCAGACCGAGCTGGAGACCGACCAGGCCACAGCGTCCTGGATCCTGACCGCGTTCCTGCTCTCGGCCTCGGTCGCGACCCCGATCATCGGCCGGATGGGCGACTCCTTCGGCAAGCGCCGGATGTACGTGTGGAGCCTGGCCGCCCTCACCGCCGGCGCCATTCTCGCCGCCGCGGCCCCCAGCATCGAGGTCATGATCGGCGCGCGCGTACTGCAGGGGCTGGGTGGTGGCACCCTGCCGCTGGCCTTCGCGATCCTGCGTGACGAACTGCCCAAGGAGCGCGTCGCCGGCGCGATCGCGGTGACCTCGTCGCTGCTCTCGATGGGCTTCGCAGCCGGGATCGTGCTGGCAGGTCCGGTCGCCGAGACGCTCGGCTTCCGGGCGCTGTTCCTGCTGCCCGCTCTGGTCGCGGCCGGGGCCTCGATCGCCGCGCGGTGGCTGGTGCCCGAGTCCCCGGTGCTCACCCGCGAGCCGATCCCGCTGCTTCCCGCCGTACTCCTCGCCGGCTGGCTGGTCGCGCTCCTCCTCGGCGTCAGCAAAGCACCGTCGTGGGGCTGGACGTCACCCGCCACCATCGGTCTGCTCGGTGCCGCCGGGGTGCTCCTGGCCACCTGGATCCGGGTCGAGTGGACCGTACGACAGCCGTTGGTCGACCTGCGCCTGATGGGCCGCCGCGGCGTCTGGACCGCCAACCTGGTCGCGCTGCTGATCGGCATCGCGATGTACGCCTCCTTCGGCTTCATCCCACAGCTGACCCAGACCCCGCCGTCGGCCGGCTACGGGTTCGGCGCATCGGTCACCGTCGCCGGCTACCTGATGCTTCCGACGGCCATCACCTCGTTCCTGTGCGGTCTGATCAGCGCCCGGCTCGCCGAGCTCATCGGGATGCGCCGCATCCTGGTCATCGGCGGGCTGCTCACCGCGGTCTCCCTGGCCATGGTCGCCTTCGTCCACGACGAGCCGTGGCAGATGTGCGTCGCCGCGGGCCTCTCCGGCTTCGGCACCGGCCTGGTCTTCGCCAACCTCGCCAACGCCGTCGTGGCCGCGGTGCCACCGGAGCACACCGGCGTGGCCACCGGGATGAACGCCAACATCCGCACCGTCGGCGGCACCATCGGGACCGCGGTCATGACCTCCGTGGTCACCGCCCACACCCTGCCGTCGGGCTACCCGACCGAGCAGGGATACATCAACGGCTTCGGGTTCCTCACCGTCGTCGCTCTGGGCGCGGCCCTCGCGGCCACGCTCATCCCCCTGGCTCCGCGAAAGGTCACCCCCGCCGGCCGAGAAGTCACGTACGCGAACCGAGGCGTCGCTCCCGTCGGCCGAGACGGCAGCGAGGTGCCGTGTCGGCCGACGTAACTGACGTCTCGGCCGACGTAGGTGCCTATTCGGCGGGGTGGGCGCGTTCGGCGGCCTTGGCGGCCGACCAGAGCTTCTCGACCTCTTCGAGGGTGTAGCGGCGGCCAGAGGCGGCCTCGGGGCCGAAGACGTGCGGGTTGCGGCGCTTCATCTTGGCGGTGAGGCCGGCGATGACGTCGTCCATGGTGAACTCGCCGGCCTCCTCCGCGATGGCCGCGTGGAAGTAGACCTGGAGCAGGAGGTCGCCGAGCTCCTCCTTGAGGTGCTCGGGGTCGGCCTCGTCGATGGCCTCGAGGACCTCGTCGGACTCCTCGCGCAGATACTGCGCGAGCGACGCGTGGGTCTGCGACGACTTCCACACGCACCGCTCGCGCATCAGCCGCATCAGGTCGAGGAACTCGACGAGTCCCTCCCCCGATGCGTACGTCCTGCCCTCGTCGTCTGCTGGGCTCAATCCAGCGCCCCGAACGCGCTCAGGCACTGTCGCAGCAGTGCCCCGCGGCCGCCCTCCATGTCGCCGACGACGGCGTCGGAGGCGGCCTCGGTCGGGGTCATCCAGGACAGCTCCAGAGCGTCCTGGCGCGGCTCGCACTCGCCGGTCACGGGGATGACGTAGACCAGCGACACCGCGTGCTGGCGCGGGTCCTGGTAGCGCTCGCCGGGCCACGGGAAGTATTCGGCGACCGTCACCGGCACCGTGGTTAGCGGCAGGGTCGGGAACGCGACCGGGCCGAGGTCCTTCTCCAGGTTGCGCATCAGCGCGTCGCGGATCCGCTCACCGTGCAGCACCCGGCCGGAGACGAGCGACCGGGTGATCGTCCCGGTCGTGGGCGAGCCGCGCAGCAGCAGCCCGACCTCGGTGACCCGGCCGTCCGGGTCCACGCGCACCGGGACCGCCTCCACGTAGAGGATGGGCACGCGCCCGCGGGTCTCGCCCAGCTCCTCCTCGGAGAGCCACCCGGGCTCGGTGTCCCACTCGTTGCCGAAGGGCTCCTCAGGGAAGGACTGCTCGCCGAAAGCCTCCATCGTCATGCGTCGATCCTGCCAGACACAGGCGTACGTCACGGAGCAACGGCGCCGCAGTGTGGACTCTCACCGACGCAGGGCCAGGAAGCTGTCGGCCTTGAACGCCTTCTCGACCATCCACCAGGAGAAGCCGTCGTAGTAGGGACGCGCCTCGTCGCGGTCGAGGATCCTCGGCTGGGTGGCGGCGTGGTCGCGGCCCTTCCAGGTGATCGTGCACTCGCCGGCGGCCAGCACGTTGCGGACCCAGTTGGTGCCGGCACCCCACGGGAGCGTGATCACGAACTCGTCCTCGGTGTGCAACAGCGCGACCGGGAGGCTCAGGTCACGTCCGGTCTTGCGGCCCCGGTGGTGCACCACGGCCCAGAGCGGGAACAGGCGGCGCCCGGCCAGGGTCCGCATCATCGGGGCGGTCGCCTTCGCCATCCGCCAGGAGTCGTTGCTGGGAGTGATCGTCGTCGTCATGCTCCCCACTCTGCCCAGGATCCGGGGCCGCCGCTTCCCGGACAGTGGGCAGCCGGACTGACGGGTTCCCGTCAGTCCGCCCTCAGGCCGCGCCGTTGCGGATCGCCCAGGCGGTGGCCTCGGCGCGGCTGCGTACGCCGAGCTTGCGGTAGAGGTTGGCGGCATGCCGCTCGACGGTGTGCTCGGCGATGCCGAGGGCCCGGGCGATCGAGGCGTTCGTACGTCCCGTGGCGATCAGCCGCAGCACGTCCTGCTCGCGCGTGGTCAGTGCCGTGGTGGCCTGGCCCGGGGCGGGCGCGGACCCGCGGTGCACCTCACCGGTCAGGAACCAGCGGCTCACCGTGGCGAGATCGCGGGCTCCGCCCTCGACGAACAGCGTCGGGGTGCTGCCCTCGAGCTCGACCAGCGTCCCGTGGCGTACGCCGTCGGCCAGCCGCCGCGACACCTCGACCGGGATCTGGCTGGCTGCCTGCCGGTGCAGCACGAGCGTCGGCGCCACCACCTGGTCGAGGAGGTCGCTGACGTCCAACCGGGCGGCCTCCGCGAACCAGTCACGGGCGACCGCAGGCGTCGCGGCGGTGCGGAACGCCTCGGCGACCCGGCCGGCGTTCTCACCCGACCCCCATCCCAGCCAGGCGGTCGCGGCCGCGTCGGCGAAGAGGTCCCAGTCCTGCTCGACCAGCGACAGCAGCGCCTGCGTCTGCGCCGGGCTCATCGCCTCGCGCATCCGCGCCGCGCCTCCGAACAGGAGCATCCGGTCGACGCGCTGCGGGTTGGTCGCCGCGTACGCCACCGCGGCCGCGACCGCGTGGTAGTAACCGAGCAGGTTGACCCGGTCGGCACCGACAGCCTCGATGACCGCCTCCAGGTCGCGCAGGTGTGCGTCGAGGCCCAGGCCGCCGGCCCGGCGGTCCGAGGAGCCGGTGCCGCGGCCGTCATAGAGCACCAGCGTCAGGTCCTGGCTCAGCCGCTCGTAGGCCATCCGCAGCGCGGGCACCCGCCACTGCGCCCGGATGTTGCTGAGCGAGGGCATCCAGATCGTCACCGGCCCGCTCCCGACGGCCTGGTAGGCGATCGAGATGTCGTCGCTGGTCTGCGCGTAGCGCACCTCTGGCTCGCCGGTCACAGACTCATTCTTGCGCCTGGGTGGTACCAGTAGCGTCGTTGTCATGAACCGAGTCCTCCTCATCGGGCTGGCGCCCGAGGCTGTCGACCTCTCCGACGCACCGATCGACCTGGCCACGTTGAAGGAGCGGATCGCCGTCGGCAACGCCGAAGTCGCCGATGCCGGCTACGACGCGCTCTCCTGCGAGATCGGCACCAGCGTCGACGACGCCGTCGCGCAGGTCCGCGAAGCACTCCAGAAGCAGCCCTGGGACATCGTCATGATCGGCGGCGGCGTCCGGGCCGTCCCGGCCCACACCGAGCTCTTCGAGGCGATCGTCAACCTGGTCCACGAGCTCGCGCCCGGGGCCCGCTTCGCCTTCAACGCCGGCCCCGACACGACCCTGGCGGCGCTGCGCCGGGCAGCGGGCGACCGGAGCTGACGGGCCGGCTCAGGCCAGCCGCGCGACGGCGGCGTCGTACAACGTCTGCGCTGCCTCCGCGGCCGCGTCGGCGGCGGCGTGCGTGACTGGCTTGCCGAGATAGTTGTTGGCGTTGCGGTCCAGCCGCATCACGTCGTAGTGGGCGGCCGCGTCGCGCGGCGGCGGGGCGTCGAAGATGGCGGCGAGGAACCTGCCGACCTTCACATGGCCACCGGCGCCGTACGTCGTCTTGTAGCCGTAGCCGGCGAGGACCGCCTCGCCGACGTCGTGGGCGGCCTTGTAGGCGAGGTTGTAGCGGTTCTCGGTCCGGGTGACGTTGGGTACGTCGGCGAGGGCCGACTCCGCGCCGGAGAGGAAGGCGCGGGCCTTCTTCTCGTCGGGTCTCACGGCGCGCAGGGCGCCGGAGCGTACGAGCGCGTCAACCGCCTTCTGCTGCGCCGGGGTCAGCGGCAGGGGCATCCGGTCCTCCTCCATAGATCTCGATCACCGGGCTGGCCCGGACCTCCTCGAGGAACCCGGTCTGCTCCTCGGCCTCCTCCGGGCTCATGATCGTCGGGTTCACGATGCGCCCGACACTGTCGGAGACCTCCCGGCAGACCCGGTAGACCGCCCGTGCGTCGGGGCTGCCGATCACCATCAGGTCGATGTCGTTCGGCGGCGGCCCCGGCTCGCCCTTCGCCCGCGCCGCGAACGACCCGAAGAGGAAGGAACGCTCGATCCCGTCGATGTCCTCGAGGGCCTCCCGGAGCAGCACGACCGGGCCGGTGACCGTCAGCAGGATCTCTCGCGTCGGCGCCAGCAGCGGACTCTGTTCGTTTCCCCTGATGAGCCGCGTTCTTCCGACGCGGCGGTCGACGAGCAGACCCGCATCCAGCAGCCGCGCGACCTCGC
This sequence comes from Nocardioides sp. NPDC087217, assembly GCF_044744805.1. Classification (NCBI taxonomy): domain Bacteria; kingdom Bacillati; phylum Actinomycetota; class Actinomycetes; order Propionibacteriales; family Nocardioidaceae; genus Nocardioides; species Nocardioides sp. NPDC087217. The sequence goes on along the minus strand of NZ_JBIUZB010000001.1, from coordinate 1,509,298 downwards.
GATGGACCGTCGGATAGGGCAGCCCGGCCCGCTCGGCGAGGTCGGTCATGCTCAGCTCCTCTGCCGGGAGCAGCAGCTCCGAGAGCAGCAGCGCCTGCGCCTCCGACCGGAACAGAGGCGCGAGCACCGGAGCCTGACTTCTCACGAAATGGATAATAACCTCCATTTTGTGGATATGGAACCCCACAACCGCGCCGAGTCGGCTCGTCATGACGAGCCGACTCGGCGGATGGGTCAGGTGAGCGGGTCGATGATCGCGTCGATGACGACCCGGGCCCAGTCGAGGAGATCCGGGCCGTCGAGGGGCTTGGCGGGGAAGCCGGAGGAGACCGGGCGCGGGACCATGATGGTGTCCAGCTGCGGCTTGACCAGCGACTTCGGGTACATCCGGTTCAGCCGGACGACGCGGGAGTCGGGCAGCGAGACCGGGTGGAAGCGTACGTTCTTGCCGGCCAGGGTGACCTCGGAGACGCCGGCCTGGCGGGCGCGGGCGCGGAAGCGGGCGACCTGGAGCAGCGAGGAGACCTCCGCGGGCGGCTTGCCGTAGCGGTCGAGGAGCTCGGCGGCGACCGACTCGACATCCTCGTCGGAGCGGACCTCGGCGAGGCGCTTGTAGATCTCCAGCCGCAACCGCTCGGAGGGGATGTAGTCGTGGGGCAGGTGGGCGTCGACGGGGAGCTCGATGCGTACCTCGTTGAGCTCTTCGGCAGCCCCGTCCGGACCGGCTTTGAACTCGGCGACGGCCTCGCCGACGAGGCGGACGTAGAGGTCGAAGCCGACATCGGCGATGTGGCCGGACTGCTCGCCGCCGAGCAGGTTGCCGGCGCCGCGGATCTCGAGGTCCTTCATCGCGATCGCCATGCCGCCACCGAGGTCAGAGTGCTGGGCCAGGGTCGCGAGCCGCTCGTGGGCGGTCTCGGTCAGCGGCTTCTCCCCGGGGTAGAGGAAGTAGGCGTACGCACGCTCGCGGGAGCGGCCGACGCGGCCACGGAGCTGATGGAGCTGGCTCAGGCCCAGCGTGTCGGCGCGCTCGATGATCATCGTGTTGGCGTTGGAGACGTCGAGGCCGGACTCCACCAGCGTGGTGCACACGAGCACGTCGAACTCCTTCTCCCAGAAGTCGACCATCACCTGCTCGAGCTGCTTCTCGTTCATCTGGCCGTGGGCGACCGCGACCCGCGCCTCAGGTACGAGCTCGCGAATCCGCGCAGCCGCCTTCTCGATCGAGTTGACCCGGTTGTGGATGTAGAAGACCTGTCCCTCGCGGAGCAGCTCACGCCGCACCGCGGCGACGATCTGGCGGTCCTCGTAGGCCCCGACGTACGTCAGGACCGGGTGTCGCTCCTCGGGCGGCGTGGTGATCGTGGACATCTCCCGGATGCCGGTGATCGACATCTCCAGGGTTCGCGGGATGGGCGTGGCCGACATGGACAGGAAGTCGACCGAGGTCCGCAGGCGCTTCATCGCCTCCTTGTGCTCGACGCCGAAGCGCTGCTCCTCGTCGACGACGATCATGCCGAGGTCCTTGAACCGGATGTCCTTGTTGAACAGGCGGTGGGTGCCGACCACGATGTCGATGGTGCCGTCGGCGAGGCCGGCCATGACCTCCGCGGCCTCCTTGTCGGTCTGGAACCGGGACAGGCCGCGTACGTTGACCGGGAACCCGGACATCCGCTCCATGAAGGTCGACAGGTGCTGGGAGACCAGCAGCGTCGTCGGCACCAGCACCGCGACCTGCTTGCCGTCCTGCACCGCCTTGAACGCGGCCCGCACCGCGATCTCGGTCTTGCCGTAGCCGACGTCACCGCAGACCAGCCGGTCCATCGGCACCGGCCGCATCATGTCCTGCTTGACCTCGTCGATGACGGCGAGCTGGTCGGCGGTCTCCTGGAACGGGAAGGCGTCCTCGAGCTCGCGCTGCCAGGGGTTGTCGGGGCCGAACTGGAAGCCCTTGGTCGCCTGCCGCGCGGCGTAGAGCTTGATCAGCTCGGCGGCGATCTCGCGGACCGCCTTGCGGGCGCGGGCCTTGCGCTTCTGCCAGTCGGCACCGCCGAGCCGGTCGAGGCTGGGCTGCTCGCCGCCGACGTACCTGGTGACCTGGTCGAGGGCGTCTGCCGGGACGTAGAGCCGGTCGGCCGGCCCGCCGCGCTTGGAGGCGCCGTACTCCAGGACGAGGTATTCGCGGGTCGCGCCCTGCACCTCGCGCTGCTTCATCTCGATGAACTGCCCCACGCCGTGCTGCTCGTGGACGACGTAGTCGCCGGGCTTCAGTTCGAGCGGGTCGATCTGCTTCTTGCGCCGCGCCGGCATCTTCACCATGTCGCGCGTCGACGACTTCTGCCCCGAGATGTCCTCACCGGTGAGCACGACGAGCTGGTTGGTCTCGTCGAGGAAGCCGTGGTTGAGCCGGGCGTGGATGACGGTGACGGTCTTGTGGACGGGCTTGGCGCTCTCTTCGTCGCCCTCTGCCAGACGGGCCGGGACGTCGCGCTCCCCCAGAGCCTCGACCGTACGCTGTGCCGTGCCGTGCGCGGGCTGGACCACGACCACGCGGTAGGAGTCGTCGCGCCAGCGCTCGATGTCGGTCAGCGCGGCAGCGGTGTCGCCGCGGTAGGCCTTCGCGGGCTGCCAGTCGATCTTGCGCGCGGGGACGCCGACGACGTCGGGGTCCGCAAGGTCGGCTTCCGCGTCGTCGAGGCCGAACGGGCTGACCGACCACCACGGCTTGCCCAGAGCGATGGCGTGGGCGCGTACGTCGGCGAGGTCGCGGTAGGAGGCCGCGGAGAGATCGATCGGGGCGACTCCCCCGCTGGCCGCGGCGGCCCAGGAGGCGCCGAGGAACTCATCGGCGGTGGCGACCAGGTCGTGGGCGCGGCTGCGGATCCGCTCGGGGTCGAGCAGCAGGACGTGGCTGTCCTCCGGGATCAGGTCGAGCAGCAGCTCCATGTCGTCGACGAGCGCGGGTGCCAGCGACTCCATGCCGTCGACCGCGATCCCGGCGGCGATCTTGTCGGTGAGCTCGATCAGGGTGGGGTGGGCCTCACCCAGCTTTCGCGCCCGGTCCCGGACCTCCGGGGTGAGCAGGAGCTCGCGGCACGGCGGGGCCCACAGCCGCTCGGTCTCGCCGCCGTGCTCGGCAGGGATGGCGCGCTGGTCGGCGACGGCGAAGTGGCGGATCGAGTCGACCTCGTCGCCCCAGAACTCCACGCGTACGGGGTGCTCCTCGGTCGGCGGGAAGACGTCCACGATGCCGCCTCGGACGGCGAACTCGCCGCGCTTCTCGACCAGGTCGACGCGGGAGTAGGCCGCATCGGCGAGCTTCTGGACGGCGTCGTCGAGGCTCGCCTCCTGACCCTTGATCAGCTCCACGGGCTCCAGGTCGCCGAGGCCCTTGACCTGCGGCTGGAGCACGCTGCGGACCGGCGCGACGACGACCTTCAACGGGCCGTGGGCACCGTCGGCATCGGGGTGGCGCAGCCGGCGGAGCACGGCGAGCCGACGCCCGACCGTGTCGCTGCGCGGGGAGAGCCGCTCGTGCGGCAGGGTCTCCCAGCTCGGGTAGTAGGCCACCGAGTCGGGCGGGAGCAGGTCGGTCAGATCGTTGACCAGGTCCTCGGCCTCGCGAGAGGTCGCGGTGACCGCGAGGACGGTGCGCTCCTGGCGTACGAGACCGGTGACCACGAACGGGCGCAGCGCCTCCGGCCCGGTGACGTCGAGCGCCAGCATCCGGCCGCCCTTGGCCTCCGCCATCACCTCACTCAGGGCAGCATCGCGCAGGACGAGATCGGCGAGCGGGGCGAGGATCACGGGTGACTCCAAAATGGCAGGCAAGCACGAGAGCCCCCGGCCGGGAAGACAGGGGGTGCTGGACCCAGTCTAGAAGACGTGCGTAAAGACGTTTGACTTCGAGCGCACGCGAGGCCGGAGCGTGGATCGCATGAGATACACGACCATCGGAACAGGCGCCGGGTCACGGCGCGTCAGCAAGCTCGCGCTCGGCGTGATGCGGTTCGGGACGGACACGGACGTCGAGACGTCGTACGCGATCCTCGACCGCTTCGTCGAGGCCGGCGGCACGTTCGTCGACACCTCCAACAACTACGCCTACTGGGCCAACGGCACCCAGGGCGGCGAGAGCGAGACGGTGCTCGGTCAGTGGCGCCGGGACCGCGGGGTCGGCGAGGAGCTCGTCATCTCCACCAAGGTCGGCGCACGCCCGACGGACGTCGTCGAGCGCGTCGAGAACGGCTGGGAGAACCAGCGGACCCGGGTGTGGGAGGGCCTGGCTCCGGAGAACGTACGCGAGCAGGCCGACCGCTCCCGCGAACGCCTCGGTGTCGAGCGGCTCGACCTCTACTACGCGCACGTACCGGACACGAACGGCGTGCCGCTGGAGGAGTACGCCGCGGGCTTCGCCGCCCTCGTGAAGGACGGCGTCATCGGCCAGTTCGGGCTGAGCAACCACTGGTCCTGGCAGGTCGAGCGGGCGCGGGCGGTCAACCCGGAGGAAGCCCGGCCGAGCGTGCTGCAGTATCACCACACCTATCTGCGGATGCGCACCGACATCCCCGACCCGCGGCTCTCGGTCGACGGCGAGATCGGGGTGGCCGACGCGTCACTGCTCGCGCTGCTCCGGGCAACTCCGGGGCTGACGCTGGTGGCCTACACGCCGCTGCTCGCCGGGGCCTACACGAACCCCGCGAAGCCGCTCGATCCCGCCTACGACCATCCCGGGACCACCGCGCGGCTCGCGGTGCTCGACGAGGTCGCGGCGGAGACCGGCGCGACCCGCAACCAGGTCGTGCTGGCGTGGATGCTCGGCGACGCGCTCCCGGTGATCCCGCTGGTCGGTGCCTCCTCGGTGGCCCAGCTCGAGGAGAGCCTGGCGGCGGTGGACCTGGAGCTCAGCGAGGAGCAGAGGGCTCGGCTCGACGCTGCTGGGCGATGAGCTCGGCATCGGGGTCGGTCTCACCAACCGCCGCGGCGTAGTAGGAGACCTTGAACTCGATCGCGTCGAGATGGGCCGCCGTCTCCTCCAGCTGCGCGCGCACCCGGTCGCGGTGCGCGCGCAGCAGGGCGAGGCGGGCCTCCTCGTTGCCGGAGCCGTCGCGGACCATCTCGGCGTAGCGCCGGATCTCCCGGATCGGCATCCCCGTCGAGCGCAACCTGGTGATCAGGGTGATCCAGCCGAGGTCGCCCTCGGTGTAGGCGCGGTGGCCCGACCCGTTGCGGCCGACGCCGAGCATCAGCCCGTCACGCTCGTAGTAGCGCAGCGTGTGCGCGGTCAGACCGGTCCGCGCGGCCACCTCGGCGATGCTGAGCCCGTTGCTGTCCGCCTGCGTCGTCATGGACCCCAGTGTCCTGGTTCGAGTGCCCTCGAAGTCAAGCCGCTCAGAGCGCCGATCCGCCCGTCACGTCGAGCGTCTCGCCGGTGACCCATCGCGCCTGGGGCGAGGCGAGGAAGCCGACCGCGTCGGCGACGTCCTCCGGCGTGCCTATCCGGCCGAAGACCGAGAGCGCGTCGGCCTGTGCCCGCGGCCCGGGCAGGTTGATCCAGTCGGCGTTGATGTCGGTCTCGATCACGCCGGGGAGGACCGCGTTGACCGTCACCCCACGGGCGGCGAGCGGGGCGGCCAGGGATCGGGTGAGATTGTTGATGCCGGCCTTGGCGGCGGCGTACGTCAGATGGGTCGGCGCCGCCACCCGGGTGTAGCCGGTCGACACGTTGATCACCCGGCCGCCATCGCGCAGGTGCGGAGCGACCGCCTGGGTCAGGAACATCGGCGCGATCAGGTTGACCTCGAGGACGCGGCGCGCGGTGGCCGGGTCGAGCTCGTGGAGCTCCTGGTTGCCGTTGATGCCGGCGTTGTTGACCAGGATGTCGAGCCCGCCATCCTCCTCGAGCGCGGCCGCGGTCCATGCCTCCGCGATCTCTGCCGCGGCCTTCGCACCGTCCTCGCCGAGGTCCGCCTCGATCAGGACCGCCCGGGCGCTGGCCGACTCGACGAGCCGCGCGGTCTCCTCGGCGGCCGCGCGGTTCGAGCCGTAGTGGACGCCGATCAGACCGACGCCGTCGGCGGCCAGACGTACGGCGATGGCGCGGCCGATCCCGCGGGATGCTCCGGTGACGAGGGCGTTGCGGGTCATCTCGGACTCATTTCTGTAGTAGTCGCTAAATTCTGTAGTAGTCGCTAAATAATGATCTGAGAGTTAATGTAGGGATCACTATGGAAATGCGCAAGCCCTCCCGCGGACGACCGCGCACCTTCGACGAGGACGCGGTGCTCGACGCCGTGATGCGAGCGTTCTGGGAGCACGGGTACGAAGGCACGAGCGTCGCGACGCTCGAGGCCGCGACCGGGCTGAAGGCCCCCAGCCTCTATGGGGCGTTCGGCTCCAAGGAGGTGCTCTACCGGGCCGCCCTCGAGCGCTACGCCCGTGAGCACGGCAACGTGCTCCGGCCCGACGGACCGGCTCGGGAGGCCATCTCGGAGTTCCTCTACGAGGCGGCCGACCGGTTCAGCGAGAGCGGCCTGCCGCCGGGCTGCATGGTCTCGACGGCCGCGCTGGCGCTGGGCACCGCCCAGCGCGGCGTCGCCACCCGCCCGGCGAAGATGCGCTCGGAGACGATGGCGGGGATCGAGCAGCGACTGCGGACCGCGGTCACCGAGGGTGAACTGCCGGCCGGTACCGATGCCGCCGCTCTGGCGCGGCTCTTCGGCGCGGTGATCCAGGGAATGTCGGTCCAGGCGATCGACGGCGCCACCCGGCAGGAGCTGCGCGGGCTCGCCACGGCCGCGATGGCTGCGTGGCCGCGATGACGTCTTGCGGGTCGCTGAGAGCCAGGACCTACGTGGCCGGGGCGGCTGCCCTCCTGCTCGCGATCAGCGCCTGCGGCGGAGCGCCCGAGGCCGAGCCGTCCCCGACGACCAGCGCCTCGGCTCCCTCGACCTCGGCGGAGCCGTCGCCCAGCGACGTACCTTCGTCCTCCTCTCCGGCTGTCGCGAAGCCGGGGACGGTGCCGCCGCCATGGCTCGGCACCCGGGTGCTGAAGGAGGACGCGGAGGGCTACGGGATCGCCGGGCCGACGCCGAAGGAGCTGCGCAACCGGGCATGGACGCTGCCGGACATCATGCCGATGCTGCCCGGTGACGGCTTCGCGGCCGAGGTCGACATCGCGCCGGACGACGTGATCGCGCGCTCGACCTGGGTGCCGGGGTGCCCGGTCTCGCGGCGGGAGCTGGCCTGGGTGCGGATGACGTTCTGGGGCTTCGACGGCGCCCGCCACACCGGCGAGATTCTGATCAACGCCCGGGTCGCCGAGGACGTCGTCGGGGTCTTCCGGCGGCTCTACGAGGCGAGGTTCCCGATCGAGCAGATGGACATCACCACGAAGGCGGCCCTGGACGCGCCGCCGACCGGCGACGGCAACGGCACCGGCGGCTTCGTCTGCCGTCCCTCGGTCGGCCAGACCTCGTTCTCCCAGCACGCCTACGGCCTGGCGATCGACCTGAACACCTTCCAGAACCCGTACGTCAAGGGCGACCGCGTCATCCCCGAGCTCGCCCGCTGGTATCTGGACCGGTCCAGGCGGGCGCCCGGGATGATCCACGACGGTGACGTCGTGGTCCAGGCCTTCGCCGACATCGGCTGGGAGTGGGGCGGCGACTGGAGGTCGCTGAAGGACTACCAGCACTTCAGCGAGAACGGCACCTGAAGTGCCGCCGAGTCGGCGCGTTATGACGCGCCGACTCGGCGAGGATTCTGGTCAGTTCGCGCCGACTCGGCGATCAGGCGGACTCGGCCTCGGCGAGCTCGCGCTTCCATTCGCGGAAAGTCTCCTCGGTGCGGCCACGACGCCAGTAGCCCGAGATGGAGACGTCGGCCTTCGGTACGCCGCGCTCCTTGAGGAGATAGGGGCGGATGCCGTGCATGGTGACCGCGGCCTCGCCGTGGACGAAGGCGTGGACGCGGCCGTCGAGCCACTTCAGGTCGCGAATGGCGGTGACGAGGAGCTGCTCGTGGCCCTCGGCGTCCTCGGCGGCGTGGTGGGTGTGGCCGCCGGTGACCAGCCAGGTCACCTCGACGCCGTCGGGGTGGTCCAGGGGCTGCTCGTGGCCCGGCGCCGGGATGTCGATGACGGCGTAGCCGCGAGCATCGGAGGGCAGTGCGGCCAGCGCGGCGCGGATGGCAGGCAGAGCGGTCTCGTCGCCGGCGATCAGGTGCCAGTCGGCCTCGGGGTCGGGCGAGTAGGCGCCGCCCGGGCCGCGCGCCGCGAGGGTGTCGCCGGGCTTGGCCGCGGCGGCCCAGGGACCGGCGTACCCCTCGGTGCCGTGGACGACGAAGTCGATGTCGAGGGTGCCGTCCTCGACCGAGGGGTTGAGGGCGGTGTAGGTGCGGACCACCTCGCCGTCCACCTGCGGGAAGACGAGCTTCACGTAGCGGTCGGTGAAGACGCTCGAGGAGAAGGCGCTCAGGTCGTCGGAGCGGAAGCTCACCCGGATCATCGTCGGACTGAGCCGCTGGGTGGCGGTCACGACGAGGGCGGTCTCAGGCTTCGCGGGACGGTTCATATAGGCAACCCTAACTTGGCGGCAAACCGCCGGCCGTCAACCCGCCGACCGGGTGGAGTGCGCCGAGCGCGGCTGGGTCGTCTCGACCGGAGCCGCGGGCGAGGGGATCGTGGGAGCCGCCGCGGGACGCTGGGGCTTGGCGACCAGGGAAAGGCTCGGTTCGAGCACCCGCAGCAGCGACTCGACGTGGCCGCGGGCCTCGGTCACCAGCCGCCGGGCCTCGCGCGGGGTCCGCTTCCGCAGGTCGAGCAGGTCGTCGTCGGTCGGCCGCCGGACCCGTCGCCGGGCCTTCTGCAGCGGCGCGAGCTGGACGAGCGTACGCAGCCGGGTGGCCGCGTCCGCCTCCGAGCCAGCGGGGCCACCCAGGGCCGTACGTCCCAGCAGGTCGCCGAGGGCGGCGATCTCGACGAGGGTGAACGTGCGCTTGACCGCCGAGGGCACCAGCTTGGCGACCTCGCTGCGGTGGGAGCGTTCTGCGGTGATGATCAGGTCGGCGCTCTCGATGTCGTCGACGTCGAGCGGGTAGGCCTGGTGCCTGGTCAGCCGGACTCCGGCGAGAGCGACCTCGGAGGCGATCATCGGGTCCATGTCGTAGCCCTCGAGCGCCTCGCTGCCGGCCGAGATCACCGTGATGCCGTGGCGGGCGAGCCCACCGATCTGGCCGACGCCCTCGCGGAGCATCGCCTCGATCGCCGGCGATCGTCGTACGTTCCCGCTGCAGACGACCAGGATCGTCGCGGTGTCCATACCCTGCCTACCTTCGAAACAGTTGCCTGCCGGTTCTCGAGCGCGGACCTCACATCCACGCAGCCAACCCCCCGAACGTGACGGACAGACATTACGCAGTCGGCGTACGCCTCCAGAAACCGACGGCGAATCAATCCCCCATTTGGGTGAACGGGCCGGACACTCGGCCCTGTCATCCCCCAAACAGGGTGAGGATGTGCGATGGCCCCGTGGCGCCGCCCTGACGGCGCGACCCATTGCCTCGGGCTCCGCTTCGGCGGGTGAGTCCCGGACAAGCAGCCTGGCACAGACATCGGATGGAGTGACCTGTTGGACCTGCGCGACTATGTCGCTGCTCTGCGCAAGCGGTGGTACATCGTCGCGGTACTCGCGATCATCGGCGCCGGCGCGGCCTTCGCGCAGGCACACGCGAGCCCGCCGCAGTACCGCGCACAGAGCACCGTCTTCGTCTCGATCGCGCGCGGCGCGACGACCCAGGAGCTGGTCCAGGGCTCGACGTTCACCCAGGACATCGTCCAGTCCTACGCCAAGTTGGCGACGATGCCGGTGGTGCTCGACCAGGTCATCTACGAGCTCGACCTCGACACGACCCCCAAGGCGCTGGCCGAGGAGATCACCGCCGAGAACCCGCTCGACACGGTGATCATCGAGATCGACGCGGTGGCCACCACCAGCACCGGCGCTTCCGACCTCGCCAACTCGGTCGCCGACGAGCTCACCACCACGATCACCAACCTCTCCCCCAGCTCCAACAAGAAGTCCGCGGTCGAGGTGACGGTGGTCGCCCGCGCCGACCCACCGCAGGAGGCGTTCGCGCCGCGTACGCGGCTGGCCGCTCTGGTCGGATTCGCCGGCGGCTTCGGCCTCGGCGTCGCGATCGCCGTGGTCCGTGCCCTCCTGGATACCCGGGTCAGGACCGCCGCCGAGATCGAGCAGCTCACCGACGTGGGGCTCCTGGGCGCGATCCCCCGGCGCCGCGGCCAACGGCGCTCGCGCGGCGCGGTGACCGCCATCGACCCGCACAACGTCGCCGCCGAGGCCTATCGGAGGCTGCAGACCAACCTGCAGTTCCTCGACGCCTCCTCGCCGGTCCGCTCGATGGTGGTGACCTCCTCGATCGGCGGCGAGGGCAAGTCGACAACCTCGATCAACCTGGCCCTGGCGATCGCGGAGCAGGGCCAGCGCGTGCTGCTGGTCGACGCCGACATGCGCCGCCCCGCGGTGGCCGACTACTGCGGCCTGGAGGGCGCGGCCGGGCTGACGACCGTGCTGATCGGGAAGGCCGACCTCGACGACGTCGTCCAGGTCTGGGGCGACGCCAATCTGCACGTCCTCACCATGGGTGAGATCCCGCCCAACCCCGCGCAGCTGATCGGCTCGCCGCGGATGGCCGACCTGCTGGAGGAGGCGCGCGCCGGCTACGACGTGGTCATCCTCGACTCCCCACCGCTGCTTCCGGTGGCCGACGGCGCGATCCTGTCCCGGCTGACCGACGGTGCCCTGGTGGTCGCCAACTGCCGTACGATCCACCGGCCGCAGGTGCTGGAGGCGATCGACAGCCTCGAGGCCGTCGATGCCCGCTGTCTCGGCATCGTCGCCAACCAGGTCCGGGACACCGCCGCGCACACCTACTACGGCCAGCCGGAGCAGGGCTGGTTCGCCCGCCTCCTCTCCGGTTTCGTACGCCCCCGGGAACCGCGCCAGCAGGGCTACCCGGCCGCCGGGAGCTGAGCATGGCCGTCGCGACGGCGGTCCGGGTCCGCGCCGGGCGCACCGGGCGTACCCCGCGCGTCGAGCGCACCGGCTGGGAGGTGCTGACCGCTCTCTTGGCGGGGGCGGCCGCGTTCCTCGCCGGCACGGACTTCGATCTCGTCCGTGGCCTGACCGTGGGCGGACTGATGGGTGCGGCCCTGGCACCGGTCTGGATCCGGGAGGCGGGCCGCTACCGCGGCGCGGCCCTGGGCGGCGTACTCCTTCTCGCCTGCCTCTTCTCCGCGCTGGCGCTCGCCACCTGGCGCTCGGCGACCCACCCGCCGACCGAGGCGGGCGTGCTGTTCGAGCTGGTGCCGGTCGTCTCGGCCGCGATGTGCGTCGGAGCTCTGCTGTGGGCGCAGCAGGTGCTGTCGCCGGGGGTCGTGGTGTGCCTCTACGCGATCGGCTCGTTCATGACCTCGACGATGGGGTCGCGCTTCGCCGACGAACCGTGGCGGTTCGGGTTCGCGACGCCGTCGACGATGCTGCTGCTCGGTGCCTGCATGCTCATCCGGCGGCGTCCTCGCAAGAGGCTCCTCGCGGACATGACCGTCCTCGGGATCATCACCGCGGTCACCGCGCTGTCCGGAGCCAGGTCGATGAGCGCGTTCCTGATCATGACCGCCGTGCTGCTGCTGTGGCAGCACCGGCCGAGAACGGCCAAGCGGACCACCTCGGCCCTGCTCTCGCTGGTGCTGGTGGGGGCGCTGGGGTTCGGGCTCTACCGAGCGCTGGAGGGCGCCGCACTCGACGGCTACCTCGGCCAGTCGGCCCAGGAGCGCACCGAGGAGCAGACCCAGGCCGCCGGGTCGCTCATCCTCGGCGGCCGGCCCGAGATCGGGGCCACGGTCGCACTGATGCTCCACGAGCCGCTCGGTTACGGCGCCGGCGTCATGGCCACGCCGACCGACATGCAGGCCGCGAAGCAGGGCATGTCGCGTCTGGGGTACGACCCGGACAACGGCTACGTCGAGCACTACATGTTCGGCACCCGGATCGAGGTGCACTCGCTGATCGGCGACCTGTGGATCTGGTTCGGGCTCGCCGGGCTGGTGCTGTCGGGGTGGCTGCTGTGGCTCGCCACCATCTATCTGGGCCGCAGCATGGCCAACCGCACTGGCACCGCGCTCGGCATCTTCCTCGCCCTGCAGCTCGGCTGGAACCTCTTCTTCGGCCCGATCATGAGCTCGCTGGCGCCACTCGCGCTCGCGCTCGGGGTGTTCCTGCTCCAGCGCAAGGAGGCCGCCGCCGATGGGGTGCCTCCGGTGCCGCCGGTGCCGAAGCCGGCGATGCGCAAGCCGCGCAGGGCTCGTCGTGACCAGCGGGCTCGCCGCCGTTACCTCGCAGGAGGGCCGCAGCGTGCGTGAAGGCTGGATCGACTCCGCACGCGGCCTGGCGATCGTCCTCGTGGTGCTCTTCCATGCCGTGATCAATCTCGACCTGGTCGGCCTCGCCGGCCCCTGGTCGCGGCTGGCCTACACCCTCGACACCTTCCGGATGCCGCTGTTCTTCTTCCTCGCCGGGCTTCTCGCTCCCGCGCTGCTCGCCCGCCCGTTGCGGACCGTGCTGCGCACCCGATGTCTGAACCTGATCTACCTCTACGTCCTGTGGTGCCTGCTCCTCGGCACCTTCCGCGCGCTCCTGCCTCATCCCCCGCCCGACGCCTTCGCGTCCCTCGCCCGGATCCTGGTCGAGCCCAACGTCTACCTCTGGTTCCTCTACACGCTCTGCCTGTTCACGCTGGTCGGCTGGCTGACGCGATGGCTGCCCGCATGGCTGGTCGTCGGGACCGCGTTGATCTGCTCCGCGGTCTTCGCCGCCGGGCTCGTCTCCACCGGCGACCTCCCCTGGGACAAGACGTTCCGCTACTGGTTCTTCTTCGTGCTGGCCTCCCGGACGGCGCCTACGGTGCGCTCGGTCGTGCCGCGGATGCGGCCGGTCCACGTGGTCGGGGCGGCGGTGGCGTACGTGGTGGTGCTGGGGTTCTTCCTCTACGTCTCCGACGACCGGATCCTCTTCGTACGTCCGATGCTCGGGCTCCTCGCGGTCGCCGCGGGCTGCGGGCTCGGAGTGATGATCGCGCAGATCCCCGCGCTCGGATTCGTACGCCATCTCGGCACCCGCACGCTGCCGATCTACGTCGTCCACGCCTTCCCGATCACCGCCGCCGCAGCCCTGCTCACCGGCCGCGACATCGACTGGCCACCGGGCACCGGCCTGGTGGCGGTGCCGCTGCTGACCCTCGCCGCGATCCTGCTCGCGCTGGCTCTCGACCGGCTGATCACGGGTCGCATCCGGGGCATCTTCGACGCCCCCTTCACCCGCCGACCCGGCGCATCTGCCCCGCCCAACAACGTCGACTCGGCGCATCTGTCCCGCTAGACAAGGCCGAGTCGGCGCAAACGTCCCAACCCCCGATGCGCAGCAAGGGCGGCGCGGGACAGACGCGCCGACTCGACGGGTCTCAGCGGGACAGATGCGCCGAGTGGGTCAGCGGGCGTACTCAGCTACGTAGGAGCCCCAGGCGCCGCGGAGCATGCCCACGCCCCGGAGAAGAGTGCGGGTGCCGCGGGCGTGGTGGGTCAGCGAGCCGGTGAGGCGGCCGAGGACGACGCGGGAGGATCCGCCCAGGACGCGGACGAGGCCGCGGGCGGTGGCGCGCAGCCGTGCGATCGGACGGCGCCCGGGAGGCGCGAGATAGACCTGCACGCGGGAGTCGGAGTTGCCGATGCGGGACGCGCGGGCGCTCACCCATTCCCGGGTCGCCCGGTCAGCAGGCACCAGGTCGCGGACGGGAGCCTCGTCGCACCACACGATCCGTCCACCGGCAGCTGACAGGGTGCGGGTGAAGACGGTGTCGGAGCCTCCGGACAGACCGAAGCCGAGGTCGAAGCGGAGGGAGCCGACCTGAGCTGTGTCGAGGAGGAGATTGTTGGTCGCTGCGGTGGTGACCACGGTGCCGGTGGCATGCCGCAGACGTACGAAGAAGCCACCCGCGGTGATCCAGGGATCAGGCTCTGCCGCGAAGGTGGAGAGCACCGGCCCGACGACGGCCGCGGCGCCCGTCTCCTCCCAGCACGCGAGCAGGGTCGCCAGCCATTTCTCCGACGGCTGCTCGTCATCGTCGATGAAGACGACAATAGCCTCCGGACCGGCCTCATCCAGCGCCCGGTTGCGGGCGGCGGCGATGCCGGGGGTCGGCTCGTGCACATACCGCACACGTACGTCACCCCCGGCCGCCTCCGCGACAGCCGAGGAAGCGCTGGGCTGCTCGTCGTTGTCGACCACGAGCAGCCGGGCGCCAGGAACCAGATCGAGCTGGGCCCGGAGCATGCCGATGGCCTCGGCCAGCCCCTCGGGCCGCCGATAGGTGAGCATGCAGACCCAGACCGGCCTCATCACTTCACTGACTTCACTTGATCGTGACCGTCACCCAGTCGGAGCGGGAGATGTTGCCGAGCGGGTCCACTGCCTCGATCTTGTACTTCTGCGCCGAGCCACTGGCACGGCCGGTGTCGGTGAAGGTCATCGCGGTGTGCTTCCAGAACGGGGCGGAGACCTTCACGGTCTTGATCGGCGTGGACTCGATCGACCCGCGGTAGAGCTTGTAGGTGACGGTCGCGTTGTCCTTGTCGGGGTTGCCCGGCCACTTCAGCGTGGCCTTGCCCGCCGACGGCGAGGAGCCGGTCAGGGCCCACTTCGCGCCCTTCAGCGTCGGGCCGACCTTGTTGGGCGCGATGTCCTTGACGGCGAACCGCACCAGGCCCTGCTGGGCGACGCCGTTGACCTTGAGGAACTCACCGCCGTACAGCACGTAGCTGGCGTTGGCGGTCACGGTCCAGGTCGACTGCTTGGCGCTGGTGTAGGTGCCGTTGGTCCACTTGGGGTACCACTCCAGGAACTCCGGACGCGGGGTGCCGGGGTGGTCGGGGTAGCCGTACTTGTCGTCGGCGATGTTGGTGCCGCGTACGTCCTGGGTGGTGGCGGTGGCGTGGTACCAGGCCCGCGGCTTGGTCTCCGGGAAGCCACCGGAGGTGTCGCAGCCGTGCTTGTGGCTGGCCTGGTAGACGGCAGTGGAAGTCGGCCAGACGGCGTAGGTGTCGCCATGGCAGTCCTCGAGCCAGGTCAGCTTGCCGGTGGCCCAGTCGGCCTTGAAGGAGCCCTCGGAGTTGCCGCCGCTGCCGTAGTCGTAGCCGGTGCCGTAGAAGCTGGTGCCGTCGGACTCCAGCGAGAGGATCGCCGCCTCGGTGCCGCCGTTGCGGATCTCGGAGTTGACCGGCAGTGCCAGCGACTTGCCCGAGGAGACCTCGATCCGGGCCAGACCGTAGCCCGGGTTGGAGGAGCCGTTGACGCTGGTGAACGCCCCGCCGATCACGATCTTGGTGCCGTCGGAGGAGGCGACGATGTCGTTGACGTTGCCGCCGGCGAGCTTCGGGTTCATCGGCAGCAGGCCGGTGCCGGTGTCGCCGGGCTTGACGGCGGCCACCTTCGTCCGTGCCGTGTTGTCGGCGGAGGTGAACACGCCACCGTAGAAGACCGCGCTGGACGTGACCGCGACCGCGTTGGTGGTCGAGTTGAAGATCGGCCGGAAGCTGGTGACCTTCCCGGTCGCGAGGTCGATCGCCGCGCCCCGGTAGCGGTTGACGCCGTCGACCTGGGTGAAGCCGCCGGCGACGTAGAGCAGCTTCTTGTCGGGCGAGAGCGCCATGTCCTTGACCTGGCCGTTGAACTTCGGCGCGAAGGTGGTGATCAGCGCACCCGAAGAGAGCCGGTAGGCGAGCATGTGGGACCGCGGTGACTCATTGGTGCCGGCCGCGGCGCCCGCCGGACGCGCCGAGGTGAAGTTGCCGCCGACGTAGACGATGTCGCCGACGATCACCTGCTTCCAGGCGACGCCGTTGATCTGCACGGTGGGAAGTACGTCGGCAGCGACGGTCTTCGGCAGGTCGGGATCGGTCGGCGCGGTGTCCGCGGATGCGGAGGTCGTCGCCAGGGTCAGGCTCGTTGCCACGAGCGCCAGCACAGCCAGGATCGGCTTCATCACATCTCTCATCGGGGGGAGGGTTATCGCTGGGGACGGCCCTTGAAGACCACCACGTCGGCGCCGTTGCCCAGATCGAGCTCGACGCGTACGGGGCGGGCTTCCTCGGGGATCTGGAAGACGTAGACGCCCTTGGCGGACTCGCCGTCGGCGACCGAGGCCGGGAACGGCACCTCGCCGTCGGAGGCGACGCTGACCGCCGGGGTGCGCTCAGGCCCGTAGTAGGCGTTGACCACACCGAGCGCGAGGTCGAGCTTCTTCCCGGTCTCGTTCTTCACCTTCACGGTGATCGCGAGGGCCGGGCCGCCGACCTCGCCGGGCAGGCTCGCCGTGGCCTGGACCGAGTCGATCCTGGCCAGCCGCGCCGTCACGCCCGGGGCCGAGGTCGCCTCGGCCTTCAGGCCGACCGCGCGGTTGTCGCCCGACGGCTTTCCCGGCTCCGACTCCTCCGACTCCTCTGACTCGGAGGACTTCTCCGACGGGGTCGCCGTCGAGGAGGGCGCCGCGGCCACCGTCGAGTCCGACCCGGGGTCGGCCGAGCCGGACGGGTGACGCACGATGAGCACGACCGCGACGCTCACCAGGACGAGGGCAGCGACGGCTGCC
The DNA here is from genome assembly GCF_044744805.1 of Nocardioides sp. NPDC087217. NCBI lineage: Bacteria > Bacillati > Actinomycetota > Actinomycetes > Propionibacteriales > Nocardioidaceae > Nocardioides > Nocardioides sp. NPDC087217. The sequence continues at coordinate 1,492,579 of NZ_JBIUZB010000001.1, read as the reverse complement.
GCGACGTACATCCTCGAGCGCGGGACTTGACTGAGCATGGGGGATCTTCCGCGGGCGGGTCGGACAAAAGCATCGATTCAAAGACATTGGATTAAAGCCCAAGCCGGACGCCCATGGGGGGATCCGGACGCCTACTCCCCAAGATCGGGTATGCCTCCTACGGCTCGATCACCTTCAGGTCGTCATAACCGATCAGGACCGGCGCCGTGCCGATCGTCGAGGCACCGAAGCTGCGCAGCATGACCCCACCGGCGACCTGGTTCGCGAGGGTCGAATCGGAGAGCTCGTACGTCCAGCCCGACGGCTCCGCGGAGCCCGCCGGCCACACCTTGGTGCGCACGGTCGCCGGGGCGGTGCCGGTGACCTGGAGGCGGACCTTCAGCCGGTCGCCGGGCGCGACGCTCAGGCCCGGGACGACGTTGGCGCCGACGACCGGGGTGCCGCTGCGTACGAGATGGATGCCGACGGTGCCATCCGGGTTGAACCGGAGCCGCGAGGCGTAGTGGTTGGTGCCGGAGACGCGGGCGCCGAGGATCGACCAGACGTAGCCCGCGTCGGGCAGCCGGGACGCTCCGACGCTGACGGTGGCGTCGACGTCGGTCGCCGAGACCTCCTCGAGCCGGGACTCGGTCGTCCCACCCGGGGTGACCGAGTGCCAGCCGCGGCCCTCGGAGACCGAGAAGTTGCCGGCGGTGCCGGTGCGCGCCCAGGTGCCGCCGGTCTCGGCCGTGCCCCAGCCGCTCGCCTCGGCACGTCCGAAGGTGTCCGCGGCGACGACGCCCTCGGCCGGAGGTGCCGGCTCGCCGGCGACGTCGACGGTGACCCACTCGGTGGGCGACTGGTTGCCGAAGGCGTCCTCGGCGACGACACGGTAGCTCTGGGTGGTGCCCGGCGGCGCCGCGGTGTCGAGGAAGCTCTGCGTGGTCTGCTTCCAGAACGCCGCGGTGACAGCCTTGGTGTGGATCGGGGCGACATCGGTCGAGCCGCGGTAGACCTTGTAGGTCACAGTCGCGTTGTCCATGTCGGCGTTGCCGGGCCAGGTCAGCTTGACCTGGCCGTCGGCCGGCGAGGTCGCGGTGAGCCCGAACTCCGCGCCGGACATGGCCGGACCGACGTCGTTGGGGGCGATCGTGTTGACCGCGAATCGCGCCAGACCCTGCTGGGCGATCCCGTTGATCTTGAGGAACTCGCCGCCGTAGACGACGTAGTCGGCGTTGGCCGTCACCGTCCAGGGCGCCTGGTTGGCACCGGTGAAGGTGCCGGGGGTCCACTTCGGGTACCACTCCAGGAACTCCGGACGCGGGGTGCCGGGGTGGTCGGGGTAGCCGTAGATGTCGCGGGTGTTGGTGCCGCGTACGTCCTGGGTGACCGCCGTCGAGTGCTGGAAGCTGCGCGGGCTGGTCTCCGGGAAGCCGCCGGAGTTGCCGCAATAGTGCTTGTGGCTGGCCTGGTAGACCACGTCGGCGGTCGGCCAGATCGAGTAGGTGTCGCCATGGCAGTCCTCGAGCCAGGTCAGGCGGCCCGTGGCCCAGTCGGCCTTGAAGGTGCCCTCGGAGTTGCCGCCGCTGCCGTAGTGGTAGCCGCTGCCGTAGAAGCTGGTGCCGTCGCTCTCCAGGGCGAGGACCGCGGAGTTGCTGCCGGCGTCGCGGAACTCGGAGTTGACCGGCAGCGCCATCGAGGCACCGGTCGCGACCTTGATCCGGGCCAGGCCGTAGCCCGGGTTGGAGGATCCGTTGACTCGGGTGAAGTTGCCACCGATCACGATGTCGGCGCCGTCGGGCGAGACCACGACGTCCTGCACGGAACCGTTGGAGACCGTCGGGTTCATCGGCAGCAGCTGGGTGCCGGTGTCGCCGGGCCTTACCGCTGCCAGCTTCGTACGCGCGGTGTTGTCGGCCGAGGTGAACACGCCGCCGTAGAAGACCGCGTCGGCGGTCGCCGCGACCGCGTTGGTGGTCGAGTTGAAGATCGGGCGGAAGCTGGTCAGCGCGCCGGTGGCCAGGTTGATCGCCGCGCCGCGGTAGCGGTTGACCCCGTTGACCTGGGTGAAGCTGCCGGCGACATAGAGCAGCGTCTTGTCGGGCGAGAGCGCCATGTCCTTGACCTGGCCGTTGAAGCTCGGCGCGAAGCCGGGGATCAGCTCGCCGGTCGAGAGCCGGTAGGCCAGCATGTTGGACCGCGGCGTCTCATCCGTCCCCGCCGCTGCGCCCGCCGGGCGAGCCGAGGTGAAGTTGCCGCCGACGTAGACGATGTCGCCGACGATCACCTGCTTCCAGGCGACCCCGTCGATCTGCACCGTCGGGAGTACGTCGGCCGAGACCGTCTCCGGCAGCTCCGGGTCGACCGGCGCTGTGTCCGCCGTCGCCCCTCCCGACATGACCAGGCTGCTCACCCCGAGAACAGCTGCGACCGCCCCGGCCGCCAGCAGACGCCACTCGTGAATCCGCGTCATCATCCATCCCTGCACAAGGCGGCCACCTCGGCCGCGACACGGCAGTGTCGCGGACACACACGGTCATCCGCCCGTCAATCGCACTTCCGATCCCCTGAATCGGGTATGTGTGGGGACGCAAGCACCCAACGCTCGCAAACTGCGTGGTTCAGGGGGCAGACTCCCACACCGTCAGTTGGATGCAGAGTCCACAGGAAGGCGTACGTCTCTTGGCTGTCCCGTCCCGGGTCCTCCTCCTCGGTATCTCCACGGTCGCCACCGTGGTCGCGCTGGGCTCGACCTACGCGCTGACCTCCGGCCCCGCCGAGGAGCCCACGCCGCGTGCGGAGAGGAACTACGGCGATCTGCCGCCCGACGACTTCGGCGGACCGGTGACGCTGACGCCGTCCCCCTCGCCGTCGGTCTCTCCCTCTGCGTCCTCGACGCAGACGGCCAAGCCCTCGGACGGCGCGGACCCGAAGAAGCGGCCCACGGACTCGGGGAAGCCGAACCGCTCCGGCGACCGGCCGGGCGAGCAGGGACCGCGCGAGGGCGAGCCGCTGAGCTCACCGCCGGCGGGTGACGCTCCGGGGTCCGGGGACACCGGCGTACCTCCGAAGAAGAAGCTGCGCGTCCACCGCGGCGACCTGATCATCAGGACCCCCGGGAAGGTGGTCGACGGCCTCGAGGTGCACGGCCGGGTCAGCGTCGAGGCGCCGAACGTGACGATCCGCAACACCAAGGTGATCGTGCCGACGGGCTCGGAGACCGCCGGGATCTCCAACAACAACGGCGGGGCCGGGATGCTGGTCAGCAACGTCGAGGTGCTCGCCGAGAACGCCGCGCCGGGCGTCAACGGCGTGGTCGGCCGCGACTTCACCCTGGAGGACTCGGAGATCCACCACGTCACCGACCAGGTCCACATCACCGGCAGCAACGTGACGGTGCGCGACAACTGGTTCCACGACAACTACCACTTCGAGCGCGACCCCTACCAGGGCGGCGGTGCCTCCCACGACGACTCGATCCAGATCATCGGCGGCAGCAACATCACGATCGCGGACAACCGCTTCACCGGCGCCTACAACGCCGGGGTGCAGATCACCCAGAGCATCGGCGACGTCAACGGGGTCACGATCCGCGACAACCTCCTCGGCGGAGGCGGCTGCACCGTCAACATCGCCGAGAAGGGCCGGGGCCCGATCCGTGGCACGGTGATCCGCGACAACCGGTTCCTCAGCGACCAGCGCATCGACGGCTGCGCGATCATCCACCCGTCCTCGACGAAGATCACCCACTCCGGCAACGTCTGGGACGACTCCGGCCGTCCGGTGGCCCTCAGCCGCGGCTGACCTTCCGGGCCAGCGCGCCCCTCACGGTCACCACGAGCGACATCACGTCGCGGCGGATCGGCGGGACGAGCAGAAGCAGTGCGTACGCCGCGGCCCCGGCCACCACACAGACCGGCACCGTCACCGCGGGGTGCTGCCCGTGGAGGGCTTCGGCGGTGACGTACGCAGCGGCGGCGACCGACCCGGCGACGGTCAGGATACGGGCGGCACCGAGGTAGAGCGGGCCGACGCGGAGGCGGGTGCGGCGGGAGATCCACCACAGCGACAGCGGCCACTCCAGGAGATGGGCGGTCGCGTAGCCGACCGCGACGCCGGTGATCCCGTACTGCACCCCGACGAGCACGCAGACGACCTTCAGAACGGAGGCCACCAGCGTGTAGTGGCGCAGCTCGGTGGTCAGCCCGTGGGCGAGATAGACCCAGTAGCCGACGTAGGCCAGCGTCTGGAACAGGCCGGCACAGGCAAGCAGGGCGAACACACCGGCGACGTCCCAGCCGGGTCCGAGGAAGAGGGCGCAGACCGGTGCGGCGGCGCCCGCGACCAGGCCGAGCCCGGCGCCGAGGCTGTAGCCGAGCGCGACCTGGCCGCGCTGCACGAACCGCTGGGTCAGCGCCGGGTTGTCGCGGATCCGGCTCAGCACCGGCAGCGCCACGGTGGTGGTGGGGCCGCGCAGCTGGACCAGCGGGTTCATCAGCAGCTGCCAGGCGCGGTTGTAGGAGCCGAGCTGGTCGGCACCCAGGCGGGTGCCGATGAGCACGGAGTCGATGTTGCTGGCGGCGTAGTTGATCAGCTGGGTTCCGGCCAGTGACCAGCCGAAACGCAGGAACCCGCCCATCTCCACGCCGCGCCGCGGGCGCCCGGGCAGCCAGCCGGCGAACGCCGCGACGGCGACCAGGGCGACCGCGCCCTGGACGAGCTGCTGGATGACGAGGGCCCAGTAGCCGGCGCCGTTGGCTGCTGCGTACGCCGCGATCCCGAGAGCCAGCAGCGGCGCCAGGGTGGTGGCCACGGCGAGCCTTGCGAAGAGCATCCGGCGGGTGAGGTCGGCGCGGTACTGCGCGCCCATGCCGTTGAGGACGAAGATCCCCGACATCGCGGCGGTCAGGGCTGTCAGGGCCGGCTCGTCGTAGAGGGCGGCGACGAGCGGTGCGGCCGCGATGACGACGAGCGCGAGGCCGACGCCGAGGGCGGTGTTGAGCCACCACAGGTTCGACTGCTGCGCCCGGGTGAGCACCTTGGCCTGGATCGCGGCGGTCGAGAGCCCGAGGTCGCGGAAGATCTCGGCGACCGCGACGACCGCCAGCACCATCGCGACCAGGCCGTAGTCCCGAGGGCTGAGCAGCCGCGACAGCACCGCGACGGAGGCGACCTGGACCAGGATGCGTACGCCCTGGCCGCCGAGCACGACCAGACCGCCGCGCGTCGCGCTTCTGCCGAGTCCGGAGTGGGGGTTGTCGGTCACCGTCACCCGAGGACCTCGGCCGCGATCTCCTCGCGGTAGCGCTCGGCGCCGAAGCGCTCCTCGGCGTCCTTGCGGCCGGCGGCGGCGAGCTCGGCGGCGAGAGCGGGATCGGTGGCGAGCCGCTGGATCGCGTCGGCGAGGTCGTTCGCGTCATCGGGGGTCACGAGGAGGCCGGTCTCGCCGTCGGTCACGATCTCGGCCAGGCCCTGCACCCGGCTCGCGATCAACGGGCGCTCGGCGAGCAGCGCCTCGACCGCGACGTTGCCGAAGGGCTCGACGCGCGAGGGCACCAGCACCACGTCGGCCCGCTCGAGCTCGCCCGCGGGCTCGGCCACATAGCCCAGGAAGTCGACGCTGCCGGCCAGGTCGCCTACGGCGGCGCGCTCGCGGAGCTCCTGCTCGAACCACTCGTAGCCCGCGAACACCGACCCGCAGACCCGCAACCGGGCATCGATCCCCCGCCGGCGTACCTCGGCGAGCGCTTCGAGCGCCACGTCGGTCCCCTTGCGCGGCGAGAGCCGCCCGACCAGCACCAGCCGCAGCGTCTCGTTCGGCCTCCGGCTGCGTGCCGCCGCCACGGACTCCGGCCCCGGGACGCCGTTGTAGACGACGGTCGTACGCCGCTCCAGCACCTTCACCGTGTGCGTGAGGACGTCGCGCGATGCCCGCGAGTTGGCCACCACCCGGGTGGCCAGCAGGAGCGGAGCGGTCAGGGCGAGGCGTACGGGCTTCGGCTGGTCGTCCTCGGCCTCGTGCACGTGGCAGACGACGGGGACGCGGGCCGCGCGCGCGACGACGATCCACCACGGGATCGTCACGGTGTTGACCAGCAGCCGGCTCGGCCGGACCCGCCGCCACAGCAGCGCCGCACGGACCCAGAAGACCATCAGCGCCGCGGCAAGCCGGACCAGTCCGACGGGGCTGAGGTAGGCCTTGCGCAGCACCGGGAAGGCCATCACCTCGACGCTCGCGCCGGCGCCCTCGAGCAGCGGGAGGAGCGGTCCATGTTCGGGTACGACGACGGTGATCCGCTGTCCCGCCTGGTGCAGCCCACGCACCGTCTCGACCAGCTGAAGATCGGAACCGTAGACGTCCGGCGACGGGTGGGCGACCAACAAACGCATGATGGGCAACGGTATGTCACCAGGACGGCCCGGGCCGAAGGTCCTGACAAAGTCCTACCCAGATCTGGGGAGTGGACGCGCTTCGTGCCCTACGACGATCGAGGGTCACCTAAGGTCCGCATGTCCAACCCCTCCCCCACGTGTGCACGTATGAGCGAAGCAGGATCGAGCATGGCCGCGACCGGCGCCGAACGCGCCTCAGCCGGGTTCCGTGCACATCTGGAGGCGCTGGCTCAGGCACAGAAGCCCTCACTCAACACCGCGGCCTACTCGCGGCTGGTCAATCGGCCCGCCGGCCGGGTCGTCGCCGCGGCCGCCCACACCGTCGGGGCGAGCCCCAACCAGGTGACGGCGGTGAGCGCGACGCTCTCGGCGGCCGGCCTGGCGGTGCTCGCGATGGTCGAGCCGCGCTGGTGGACCGGGATCCTGGTCGCGGTGCTGCTGGCCGCGGGCTATGTGCTCGACTCCTCCGACGGGCAGCTCGCCCGGCTGCGTGGCGGCGGGTCGCGCTCGGGCGAATGGCTCGACCACACCATCGACTGCTTCAAGACCGCCAGCCTGCATCTGGCGGTGCTGGTGTCCTGGTATCGCTTCGGTCCGGTCACCGACGGCTGGCTGCTGGTGCCGCTGGGCTTCGAGGTGGTTGCCGTGGTCACGTACTTCGGGTTGATCCTGATGCCGACGCTGCGCCCGGCCCCTGTGAGCGGGCCTCCCGGATCGCCCGCATCGGTCCACGAGAACCCGCTGCGCAAGTGGGCGCTGCTGCCGATGGACTACGGCGCGCAGTGCTGGATGTTCGTGCTGCTCGGTTTCGGGGCGGTCTTCACCTGGGTCTACGCCCTCGTCTTCGTCTGCAACGCCGCCGCGCTGGCCATCGCGCTGCGCAAGTGGTGGCGTGAGCTGCGCGTGCTCGACGGCTCGGTGGAGGTCTCGTCGTGAGCGAGCTCTCCCGGCTCGCCGTGGTGGTGGTCAGCTACGGCGATCCCGCCCTGCTGGAGCGGCACACGACCCAGGTCGCCGCCGCGCTCGGGCCGGCCAGGATCGTCGTCGTCGACAACCACTCGACCGACGCCCATCGCGACGCGGTCCGGCAGCTCTGCGACCGCGGGGGCTGGACCGGCGTCTTCCCCGGCACCAACACCGGCTTCGGCGCCGGCTGCAACCTGGGCGCCGCGGCTGCGCTGGCCGATGGGGCCGAGGTGCTGCTCTTCCTCAACCCGGATGCCACGATCGACGCCGAGTCGGCCGTACGCCTCATGGCCGCTGTCGAGGCCGAACCGCTGCTGCTCGCCGGGCCGACGGTGCTCGGCCCGGACGGTGAGGTCGCCTCCGCGGGTCTCGATCTCGACCTGGACACGGGCGCGATGCGCCCCTGGCGACGCCGCACCGAGCACCCGGAGGCGGACACTCTGCCCTGGGTCACCGGGGCCTGCATCGCGGTCACACGTGAGCTGTGGGAGCGGCTGTCCGGCTTCGACGAGCGCTACTTCCTCTACTGGGAGGACGTCGACCTGTGCGCCCGGGTCCAGGCGCTCGGCGGCCGGGTCGCGGTCATCGACGGGGCCACGGCGATCCACTCCGGCGGCGGCACCCAGCGCCTGGAGGGTTCCCGCGCCAAGTCGCCGGCCTACTACTACTTCAACATCCGCAACCGCGCCCTCTTCGCGCGGACCTGGCTCAGCCAGGAGCGGCAGCAGGCCTGGCGTCGCGGGGCCTTCGGGGCTGCGTACGAGATCCTGATGCGAGGTGGCCGCCGACAGCTCCTGCACCCGGTACGACCGGTCTCCGCGGTCCTGCGCGGGCTGCGCGACGGGCGCCGCGACCGCCCGGTACGGGTCCTGGAGTCGGCCCGAGAGCTGCGCGCGACGACCAACCCCTACATCGTCCAGCTCATCGAGACCCTGGATCGGCGCGACGACACCGAGGTCGTGCTGTTCGGCTTCGCCCGGGCCATCGTGGGCCGCTACGACGTCTTCCACGTGCACTGGCCCGAGCTGCTGCTGACGTCGGCACGTACGCCGCTGCGCCGGCTGGCCCGCCGCCTCCTCACCACCGCGTTCATCACCCGTCTCCGGCTGACCCGGACTCCGGTCGTACGCACCTGGCACAACCTCGTCCGACCCAACGGCCTGAGCCGCTGGGACCACCGGCTCCTCGACGCCCTCGAGCGCCGCACCAGGCACGTCATCCGGCTCACCGACCAGACCGCTCCCCCGCTCGACGTACCGACCTCGACGATCGTCCACGCCCACTACCGCGACTGGTTCGAGCCCGTGATCGAGGCGCTCGAACCCATCGAGCCGGTCGACAGTCGGGTGCTCTACTTCGGCCTGATCAAGCCCTACAAGGGCGTCGAACAGCTCCTGGAGGCGATCGCCGACAGCCCCGAGGCAGAGCTCGACGTACGCCTCGTCGGCTCCCCCTCCGACCCCGCTCTCGCCGACCGCGTCCGTGCTGCCGCAGCCGCCGACGCCCGGATCAGCGCCGACCTGAGCTACGCCGACGACCCCACCCTGGCCGCCGAGATCGCCGCCGCCACGTTGGTGGTACTGCCCTACAAGGCCATGCACAACTCCGGCGCCCTCCTGCTCGCACTCTCCCTCGACACCCCGGTCCTGGCCCCCGACAACGAGGTCAACCGTCGCCTGGCCGAGGAGGTCGGCGAAGGCTGGCTCCACCTCTTCGAAGGCACCCTCACCATCGAGGACCTGGAGCGTGCGTTGAAGGCCGTCACCGCCAATCCGCCCGCCGGGCGTCCCGATCTATCGGCGCGCGAATGGCCGGAGTCGGCCGCACTCCACGCCGCCGCGTTTCGGGTTTCGTTGTATCCGTAGATCGTCGCGACGCTCGATTCTTGGGTGGCGACGAGACGGGTTGTACGTCGTCGGGGTGCAGGTCGTCGACCGTTGCTGGGTGGTTGGTGTTTGCCGCCGACCCTTTCGAGGAGGGTGTTCTCGCCGAATCCCGGAGTCAAGGACGGCCTTCGGCCGCCGGCTTCGCCGGTCGCCTCCGGCGATCCTTGACACCGGGATCCGTCGAGAATTTTGGCTGGCTATCGGGTCGGCGGCAGGGTCTGGCGCAGCGGATTCAGTTGGGTGCGGGCTTGGGGGCTGTGGCTGGCCGTGCGCCGGTGGATCGTGCCTCGTGGGTGCCTACGGCAGTGGGCGTGACCTTGTGAACCGTTCACAAGGTCACCGTCGCTCTGGCCGGGTCGGGGTCGGTCAAGGCAGGTCATCAGTTCCCCACTGATCCGAAGAGTTCCCCACGGGCGCAGAGGATCCCCACCCTCCGGAGCGTGGGGAACCTCCACTGCAGTGGGGAAGTGTCCCCGCCAGTAGGTAGGTGGCGAGTACGGAGTCAAGGGCTCTGGCCGGAATGCTCGGTGGGTACCGGGACGGGCGGGTTTCAGCAAGAGCTGAAACCGGTCGCCGGCTGGGGTCCTCGCCTCGCGGCCGGGACCCGGTGAAGTGATGCCCCGCCCAGCCAGCTAGGGGCGACGGGTGAATCGGATGGTCCCGTCGGGTAGCCGCTCATGGGTATAGCCGGGTGCGTGGGCGAGGCGGTGATGGTGGGGACAGAGCAGCGCACCGGCCTTCAGATCTGTCTTCCCACCGGCGGCCCACGGGTCTAGATGGTGCGCGTCGCACCACTCCGGTGGCATGTCACACCCCTCGGCCTGGCAACACTTCTGCTGCAACCGCAACGCTTTGCGCTGGATGGGCTGGAAGAACCTGCTGCCCCTACCAGCATCGAGAACCTCACTGTCGCCACCCAACACCCAGGGGATGATCGTGGCGTTGCACGCCATCCTCCGTGCCTCCGCCGCGGAGATGGTGGCCCCGTCGGTCTCGTCATAGCCCAGGGTGGCGATGCCGAGGTCCTTACGGAGCTCCTCCAGGCTGATCACAACGTTGACCACGGTGGCGTCGCCACCGTGACGAGGCAGCGCGGCTGGGTCGATGGTCTCCAGGAGCCGGGCGAAGCCTTGTCCCATGAGTCGTTCCCACGGCGGCAACGGAGCACCTTTGGCGACGAGCTGTTGTTTGCGGGGCTGTGCCCAGGCCTCGACCAGCCGTTTGAACCTCATCCCGATCGATGTCGGCAGGACGCCGTCGAAGCCGACGGTGCCGTCGTGGTTGTCCCACACCCGCAACGCGGTCTTCTGCTGAGCCCGTTCTTCTTCAGCGAGGAGGGCTTTGGCTTCGGCGTCCTCGAACCGGGCCGGGTCGATCTCACACAGGATCCGTCGTCCGACGATGCGGAGCTCGTTCGCGGTCAACCGAGAGGCGTAGTCAACGAGAAGCTTCTCCGCCAGGACCAGGTCCTCGGCACTCGCGACCGGGTCAGCCTCGATCTTGTCCAACGCCTGGGTGATCACCCGGGCCTTGTCCTGGGACACCACACCCTCGGCCAGGCCGTCAGCCACGAGGCCGTACTTCGTGACTGCCGCAGCGAGTTTCACCTGGGAGCGAGCCACAGCTTTGTCGACGAGGAGTTCGGTCCGCATCCATCCGGAGGCGTCCTTGGCGCCGGTCTCCTCGGCGATGTCGCCAGCAGATGCGAGCACCCGGAGTCTGACGGCGGCCAGCTTGGCCTGGAGCTTCTCCAGCCGCTCCAGGGAGTCCTTCTTCTGCCCGGTGCGCCAATAGGCCGGATCCCGGGTCAGCAGTCGATCGAGGGAGGATTCGATGGCGCTCAGTTCTACGTCGATCGCGTCACCGGGGTTGGTGTCCCAGTGGTTTGTGTCGCGTTCGAGACTCATCGCCATCCCTCCCTTCAAAGAGGTGTTGTGATGGGTCTGATTCTACGCTTTCAACGCCTGGCTGGCTATCTATTTTCCCTGGTCAACTACTGTTTTCGCGGTGAGCGAACGGCCTCGTTTCTGTGGATGATAAGTGGCCCGAAGGGCCACCCTCACACCCCATCAACCTCACCCGTCCCAAGGAAGATCCCGCTGCGCCACACCCGGGCCGCCGCCCCGATAGCCAGCCAAATCTTTCTCGCCGGGCCCCGGTGTCAAGGACCGCGAAGCGGCCGGCGAAGCCGGCGGCCGAAGGCCGTCCTTGACTCCGGGGCCCGGCGAGAAGACCCTCGAAAACGGGTCGGCGGCCCCGACCACCTCCGAGCGAAACGTCCCGGCAGGGAGAGCTCTCGGCACCCCAAACCAGCAAAGCCACCGTGTTGGTCTCGACACGCCTCCGCCTAGCGGCTCCGGCGGCTCGACCATCGGAGCGGGGAGGTCTCGACCAGCGGGGACACAAGTCCTTTACTAACCTGAACACGTGCCCCCAGACCCCACACGCCCACCATTTTGGATCTCGGTCGCCTCGTTCGTGAGCAGCTTCGACCGGTTCGTGGTGAGCCCGATCCTGGTCCTGGTCGCGGCGACGTTCGAGGTCTCCGTGGGGCAGGCGGTGGCGATCGCGAGCGGCTACTACCTGGCGTACGGCCTCAGCCAGCCGTTGTGGGGCGCCCTCTCGGACCGGTTCGGACGGGTGCGTCTGATGCAGGGGGCGCTGGTCGGGGCGGGGATCGCGGGACTCGTCTCAGCGGCGGCCCCGAACCTGATCACTCTCGTCGTCGTGCGAGTCGTCGCGGGAGCGTTCTTCGGGGCGATCGTGCCGACCTCACTGACGTACGTCGGGGACACCGTCTCCGCGACCCACCGGCAGCGGGCGCTCTCGGACCTGATGGCCGCGATGGCGGTCGGGACCGCGCTGGCCGCAGCGGCCGCGGGGATCACCGGCCAGCTGGCCGGGTGGCGGGTCGTGTTCGCGGTGCCGGCGGTCGTGGCGCTGATCAGCGCCTGGGGTCTGCGCTCGCTCGCCGAGCCGCCGCGCGCGACGAACCAAGGAGTGGGGGCGTCGTTCCGGGCGGCGCTGAGCAACCGCTGGGTGATGGTGGTCGGGCTGCTCGTCTTCGTCGAGGGTGGCTTGGTCCTGGGCGTACTCACCCTCCTCGCCCCTGCGCTGCAGGCTCAAGGTGTCGACGCAGCGCGAGCCGGCCTGGCGGCGGCTGCGTACGGCATCGCGGTCCTGCTCTCCTCGCAGGTCCTCAAGGCTCTCACCCGACGGCTCCCACGCTGGGCGCTGATGGCGATCGGAGGCGTCGCCCTGACCGCCGGGTACGCCGCCGCGACCGTGACGGTCTCGGTGCCCACCATCGTCGGCATCGTCGTGATGCTCGGGATCACTTGGGCCTTCCTGCACACCTCGCTGCAGACCTGGGCCACCTCGATCGTCCCCGAGGCGCGCGGCACCGTCGTCGCCTGCTTCGCCGCCTCGCTCTTCATCGGCAGCTCCATCGCCGCCGTCATCGCCGGGCCGGCCGCGGACCACAACCAGTGGCACACCCTCTTCACAGCCTGTGCCGTCAGCGCCGCGGTCCTCACCGTCGCTTGCGTCCTCGCGTACCGCGCCTACACCGCCCGCGAGACGGCACCGAGAGGCGCGGACATCGCCACCGACGTCTAGGAGCGCAGGTGGGCGCGGATGAGCTGCTCGTACTGGTCGGTGATCCGGCTCCAGGTGAACTCGGCGGAGTGACGGGCACGGGCGTGGCCGGACAGCGACGCCGCCAGCTCGGGCTCGGACAGCAGCCGCTCCAGCGCCGCCACGATGCTGGCCTCGTCGGAGAAGTAGAGAGCAGCCTCGCCGGCGACCCAGCGGTTGTAGCGGTTGTCGTGGGCGATCACGGCGTTGCCGCAGCCGAGTGCCTCGACCAGGGAGGGGTTGGTGCCGCCGACCTGATGACCGTGGACGTACGCGACGGAGTGGAAGCGCAGTGCTGAGACGATGTCGGTGTCGTAGATCGCGCCGAGGAAGACAACCTCGTCGCTGGCCGCCTCGAGGACGGCGCGCTGGTAGGAATCCGCCGGATCATAGGTCCCCAGGACGACCAGCTTCCGACCCCAGCGGCGGCTGGAGAAGGCCCGGACGACCTCGAGGATGCTGTTCTCCGGCACCGGCCGGGCGACCAGCGTCAGATACGAAGCCGGCTCCAGCCCGTGGTCGAGCACCGCCCACTCGGGAGCGTCGACGACGCTGGGGGCGCCGTAGGCGATCGTGGTGATCTTCTCCGCCGGCACCCGGGTCGCCAGGTGGCGCGCGATCTCGGGGTGGTCGGCGATGAGGTGGTCACCCAGCCAGCAGGCGGCCCGCTCCTGGGTCCACAGGAACGCCTTCTCGGGGCCCGACCAGCGGGCCCGCTTCCACTCGATGCCGTCCATGTTGATGATGTTGGGCACGCGGCGGGAGCGCAGCACCGCGTTGAGCGCGCCGGTGTTGTAGCCGAACGTCACGCACAAACTGCCGTCCACCTCGGCCTCCCGGGCTGCGTGCCGCACCGCGCCGACGTCGAACTCGATCGTCCCGCGCGGACCGTCGTGCCGGGCCGGCACGTGGACGCGCTCGATGCCCTTCCACGAGTCGATCCGAAGATCCGCGTGCGGCTCGTCGTCCTGGCAGTAGACGACGACTCGCCAGCCGCGGTCGACCAGGTCCAGGCCGATGTTCTCCACCGCGGTCTCGAAGCCGCCGTGGGCAGCGGGCACACCACGGGTGCCGAGCATCCGTACAGTGGGGGTCACGTGGGGTTGACTCCTAGTTTCTAGGAGCCGATGGCCCCTATTTTCAACACAAGGAGCCATCCAAGGGGATCCGCAGGGACAGCGGACCCGAAGTCGGGGTCATATACCCCAAATCGGTTACGTCACCGCAGGTCCGCGAGTGAGCACGAACTGGCGAAGCGCGTCCGGGTCGTCCAGATCGACGTACTCGAACCCCTCGACCGCCTTCGGCGCCTCGCCGATCGCGCACATGGAGTCGTAGACCTGCACGTACGCCGCCGACTGCGGGCCCCAGTCGAGCACCTTCGCCGCGCGCTCCCGCGCCCGCAGGGCCAGCTCGACCCGCAGCTCGGGATCGTCCAGCAGCGACTCGACCGCGTCGGTGAACGCGGCCACGTCCCCGGAGGGAACGAAGAGCGCGGCGTCCTCGGCGGAGACCCGCGTCTCGACCAGGTCGAAGGAGACCGACGGCAGGGCGTACGCCATGTACTCCATCGTCTTGTTCATCGTCGAGACATCGTTGAGCGGCGTCTTCAGGTCAGGGCACAGGCCGATGGCGGCGGCGCTGAGGTGCCGAGCGATCAGCGCCGCGCCGGCCCGGCCGGTGAAGGTGACGACATCGTCGAGGCCTAGCTCGGTGCAGCGCCGCTTGAGGTCCTCGAGGCAGTCGCCGAAGCCCATCAGCACCGCGTCGACATCGCTGCGGCCGCGCCGGTGGACGAGTTCCTCCATCACCTCCAGCACCGTGTCGACGCCGTCCTGGGGACCCATGATCCCGAGGTAGACCAGGGTGTGGCGGTCGGCGTGGAGCGCCGGGTCATGGGGCCGCACCGGACGCATCACCGAGGTGTCCGGTCCGCTGCGGACCACGGTCACGTCCTCGGGAGCCATCCCGCCGCGGGTGATCGCGACCTTCCGGTAGGACTCGTTGGTCGAGATGACCTGGTCGGCGGTGGCGTACGTCTGCTTCTCGAGCCAGCGCAGCGCAGCCAGCTGGGCGCGACCGGACAGGGACGTCGGGGTGCCGAACCGGGAGAGGAAAAGCTCGGGGTTGAGATCGTGCTGGTCGAAGACGAACCGGACGCCGCGGCGCTTCCAGATGCGAGCCAGCAGCCAGTAGGTGTCGGGCGGGTTGCACGCCTGCATGATCGCGAACGGACGGTCCCGCCAGACCTTGTTGGCCAGCAGCGCGGTGCGGATCCAGCAGTAGACGAACTCGAGCAGATAGCCGAGCACACCGCGGGCCTGCGGCGCGGGCCGGTACTTGTAGATGCGTACGCCGCCGAGCTGCTGGCGCCCGGGATCGCCGGGGCCCTTCGGGCAGATCACGCTGACCTCGTAACCGCGCGCGACCAGCGCCTGGCACTCCAGCCAGACACGTCGGTCCAACGGCACGGGGAGGTTCTGGACAATGATCAGCACGTGCGTCTTTGCCACGCCATGTCTCTGCTGGGCTGCGTTGACCATGTGAGAAGCGTTGAGCGTGCCGAGACCGGCTTGTCGGGCATGTGCGGGCATATCCCCGAATCCGGGGATCGTGAGTGGCGACGCCGGTGCCGGAGCGGCCAGCGGCTCCTAGCCTCGCATCCTGTGAACCCGCTGGCCGAGCGAATCCGATCCGTACGCACCCGACCCCGGTCGCAGGCCGTGATCGCGGACCGGCGCACGTCGGTGGGTGCGGACGGGCTGGTCGGCGCGGCCGAGGAGCTGCGGCTCGCCCTCGTCGCGGCCGCCGGTGTCCCGCGGCCGCTGGTCGCGGTGTCGCTGCCGCTGTCCACCGACGCCGTCGTCGCGCTCGTGGCCGCGATCCTCGGCGATCTCTCGGTCTGCTTCGTGGACCCGTCGGCCGCCGAGGAGCACCGCCGGTCCCTCCTCCAGGCGCTGCATCCCGACGTGGTGCTCGACCGGTCGGGGATCCGGGCCGTCGCGTCGTCATCGTCCTCGTCTCGGGAGGCACTGGAGGCCGGGTACGTCGCGATGTCCTCCGGCTCCACGGGCGGTGGCCCCAAGGGCGTGCTGTCGTCCTGGGCCGGCATCGACGCCTTCGTCCCGCACGGCGCGGCCGTGCTCGACCTCGACGCCTCCTCGGTGTGGGCCGAGGTCTCGCATCTCTCCTACGACCTGGCGATGACCAACCTGCTTGTCGCCCTGGCCGCCGGCTCCTCCCTCCACCTCTCCGGTTCGCTGGGCGACCGGCTCCGGCCGCTCGGCTTCTGCGCCCGCGTCGAGGCGACGCACCTGCGGCTGGCTCCCCGGTTCATCGACCTCGCGGCCGCCGAGCGGATCGACGGAGCCCCGCGGACCCTGCGGGTCTGGGGCTCCGGCGGCGACCGGCTCTCCGCCGCCGACGCCCAGCGCGTCTTCGACCTCGGCGTCGCGACCGTCGTCAACACGTACGGCACCAGCGAGACGATCGGGTTCGCCAGCGCCGCCCGGTTCGATGCCGGCGACGAGCTGTCGACGGTCCATGGCGCGGTCGGGATCGGGCGCGGGGCGGTCGGGGCGTGGCGTACGTCATTGCTTCCCAACGAGGCCGCCGACATGCTGGCCATCGAGTCGCCGCACCTGCCCGGCGGCTATCTCTTCGGCAACCCGAACGGGGAGTTCCCGCGCTGGGAGGGCCGGGAGCGGGTGCTCACCGGCGACGTCGGCGCCCGGCGCGGCGAGGAGCTCTTCTGCCTGGGCCGCGCGGGGCGTCGGGTGAAGCGCAGCGCGAGCTTCGTCGACCTGGACGCGCTCGACGCCGAGGTGAAGCAGGCCTTCGGCCTGGCCACCTTCACCGCCGCCACCCCCGAGGGCGGCCTGGTCAGCCTCGTCGAGGGCCCCGGTGCTGATCTCGGCGATCTCCGCCGGCGGCTCCCGACGGTCCTGCGTCCCGACTCGGTCCCGGACGTACTCGTCCCCGTCGCCCAGCTCCCCCGCCTCGGGAACGGCAAGATCGACCAGGCCGCCGCTCAGCTCCTCGCTGCCACCGCTGGTTGAGCCACGCTGGTCGAGCCGCGAGCGCCAGCGAGCGTGTCGAGACCAGCGGGGCCGACCGGCGGTCAACCGATCTGCGCGCGCACGTACTCCGCCAAGGACCCGACGGACTCGAAGACCTCGGCGTTGATGTCGTCCTCGTCCATCTCGAACCCGAAACGTTCCTCCAGGACGGTGATCAGCTCGACGAGCGCGAGCGAGTCGAGCTCGGGCAGGGAGCCGAAGAGCAGGGTGTCCGCGCTCAGCGTGCCGGCGCTGTGATCGGTGCCGATCACCTCGGTGATCGCCTCGCCGACCCCGTCGAGGGTCGCTTCGGTGGTGTCGATGGTCATGGGGACTCCTTCGGGTTCAACGGGTTCAGGGACTCAGACGAGCACTTCGAGCGGCGCCGGGTGGCTCAGGAAGGCGGTGGGGCTGGCGGTGAGGCCGTACGCCCCGGCCTGGTGGACTAGGACGAGGTCGCCGACCTCGGCGCGCGGCAGGCTCACCTTGTCGCCGAGCAGGTCCAGGGGCGTGCAGAGGCAGCCGACGACCTGCACGGTCTCCTCCACCGCCTCGGCATCACCGGCAGCCGGGGCGACCGAGATCGGGTAGTTGCGGCGGATGACCTGGCCGAAGTTGCCGGAGGCGGCGAGCTGGTGGTGCATGCCGCCGTCGACGATCAGGAAGGTCTTGCCGCGGGAGATCTTGCGGTCGACGACCCTGGTCACATAGACCCCGGCCTCACCGACCAGATAGCGGCCGAGCTCGATGACGACCTGCGCGGACGGCAGCGAAGGACGTACCCGGGTGGCCAGCAGCTCCTCGAGGCGTGACCCGACCAGCGGGAGGTCGAGGGGCTGGTCCTGGGTGTAGTACGGGATGCCGAAGCCGCCGCCGATGTTGAGATAGGTCATCGCCTCCGGAAGGTCACCGGACAGCCGCAGGACGAGGTCGACGGTGCGCTCCTGAGCCTCGGCGAGGATCTCGGCGTGCAGGTTCTGGGAGCCGGAGAAGACGTGGAAGCCGGCCACCTCGACGTCGCGGTCGTGCAGCGTCTTGAGCAGCAGCGGCACCGTCTCGGCGTCGACTCCGAACTGCTGGGCGCCGCCGCCCATCCGCATCCCGGAGCCCTTGACCTCGAAGTCCGGGTTGACCCGCACCGCGACCCGCGGCCGGATCCCGAGCCGTTCGGCGGCCTCGACCAGGCGGTCGGCCTCGAGCGGCGACTCGATCTCGACGAGCACCCCGGCCGCGACGGCCTGGGTCAGCTCCGCGACCGACTTCCCCGGTCCCGCGAAGCTCACCTCACCCGGCGCCATCCCGGTGTCGAGCGCCACCCGCATCTCCGCCCCCGAGGCGACGTCGAGCGCGTCGACGGCCCGGGCCAGATGCTGCACCACCGCGGGCATCGGGTTGGCCTTGACCGCATAGCTCAGGCGCACATCCCCGGGCAGCGCCTCGCGCAACGAGGCGACCCGGGCATCGATCGCGGCCCGGTCGTAGGCGAAGAACGGCGTCGAGCCGACCCTCTCCGCCAGCAGCCGCACGGGTACGCCCCCGACGGCTAGGCCCCCAACGTTCGGCATCTCACCACTCCAGACATGTCAGCTCGCTGTACAGGTAGTCGACCCGCGCCGGGTCGAGGGCGTCGCTGCGCAGCATCTTCGGCCGCGACCGCGAGAGCCGGTAGGAACCCTTCGGCGCCCCACCCGCGACCCGGTGCTCGACCAGGGTCGCGGCGGCGCCGTGCTGGGACAGCAGGTGCGAGGCCAGCCGCGGCGCGTGCCACCGGAGCAGCTCCGGGTTGCTCGCGTAGAGGACCGAGGCGAAGGCGCGTACGCCCTTGCGGGTGTCCTTGCGGGCCACGACGTAGCAGTGCTCGGAGCCCGTGCTCAGCACCACGTGCCGGGCCGCCGCCGCGGCTCGATGGTCGGCATAGAGGTCCCGCTCCGCGCCCTGCAGCACCGAGTCCAGTACGTCGGGACGACTGCTCACCCGCACCCCGCGCCCCGGCAGGCCCACTGCGGGGACCAGCGAGGTGGTCGTGTCCAGGTCGGTGAACTTGAGCTTCCGGTTGAGCGCGATCACGTTGCCCGAGGGCGAGAAGTCGGTGAACTCGTAGCCCGGTTGCTTGAGCAGCGTGGTCAGCAGCCGCAGCCCTTGGTGGCGGTGGCTGTCGAGGACGCACCAGGCGCCCAGGTTGCAGACCTGGAGCGTCTCCGCGCCGACCCTCCGCTCGGAGTAATAGGCGAGGTAGGCCCCGACCACCCGCTCCCCCTCGGCGAGGAAGAACCCGTGGTTGGGCTGGGGTACGTCCCAGGGCACCCGCAGCGCCTGGGTCCACTCCAGCTCCTGCACCCGCGGGTTCAGCTGCTCGTGCAGGAACGCCGAGACAGCCGGAAGGTCGTCGGCGGTGATCGGGGCGAGCACGGCCTTCATGCGCTCGCCACCCACTCCGGCCCACGCGGGGCGCTCATCCGGCGGGGGCTGACCAGGGTGCGTACGGCACGTCGCGACGTCTGCTTCCCCAGCAGCGCCCGGCTGCACTCGCGGGCCAGCACCATCAGCCAGTACGCAGCCCCTTGGACCCGCCCGCGGCGGACCGTGAAGAGCCGCACCCGGTTGGCGACCAGGAGTGCCCACAGCCCCGGCGAGGTGGTGGACTCGCCGCCGAGGTGCACGGCGCGCGCGGCGGGCACGAACCGCACCCGGAAGCCCCGATCGCGGGCGCGCAGGTGGAACTCGGTCTCCTCGGAGTAGAGGAAGTAGGACTCGTCCCAGGGACCGCACGCGCGCCAGCACTCGGCGCTGATCAGCTGCGTCGACCCCTCGGCCCAGTCGGTGTCCTGACCGCGCTCGTACTCCGCCGGGTCGGCCACGATCTCCCCCGCCCACCGGACCCGGCCGGCTCGGTTGGCGCCCACCACGGCGTCGGCAAAGGCCCGCACCAGGCTCGGGGCGCCACGCATCGACTCGATCAGCCGGCCCTCGGCATCGACCAGCCTGGGCACGGCGACGCCGACCCCGGGCACGAGCTCGCGCGCGAGCGCCGCGACACAGTCCGGCTCGAGACGTACGTCCGGGTTGAGCACCAGCACTGCGTCGACGTCCGGATCCGCGGCGAAGGCGGCCGCGACGCCCGCATTGATCCCAGCCGCGTAGCCGCCGTTGCGGCCGGTCTCGACGACGGTCGCGTCCGGCGCGAGGTGGCGCGCGGTCGCCACCGTGTCGTCGGCGGAGGCGTTGTCGGCGACCACCAGCCGCCACCCGAGCCCGGCGAGCCCACCCGGCAGGGAGCCGACGAGATCGGCCAGCAGGTGAGCGCTGTTGTAGGTCACCACCACGACGGCGATGGTGCGGATCGGGAGCGACACGTCATGAGTCTCAACGGGGTGCACCCCCGCTGGGCCCGCCTCCCGACCGCAGATCCCCCGTATGAGGTAGGCCTTCGCGCAGGTGGTCCGGACGCGACCTCCGGATCCTTAACGTGGAGAGCATGCCCGCCCACGTGACCAACATCTGCTTCCACGGCATCGGCGAGCCCGAGCGCGAGCTGGAGCCGGGCGAGGACCGCTACTGGATCAGCCAGGACGCCTACGAGGACATCCTCGATGCCGTCGCCGGCCGCCCCGAGGTGCGGATCAGCTTCGACGACGGCAACCACTCCGACGTCGCGATCGGGCTGCCGGGCCTGCAGGCCCGCGGCCTGACCGCGACCTTCTTCGTACTCGCGGGACGGCTGGGGAAGCCGGGAAGCGTCGACCGCCTCGACGTCCGTCTCCTCCGGGTGGCGGGCATGCGGATCGGCACCCACGGCATGGACCACGTCAGCTGGCGCGGCCTCGACGCCGCAGGAGTACGCCGCGAGCTGATCCAGGCCCGCGAGCAGATCACCATGGCGGCCGGGGAGACGGTGGACGAGGCGGCGCTCCCACTCGGCCGCTACGACCGCGCCACGCTGCGTCACCTGCGCCGGCTGAGCTACCAGCAGGTCTACACCAGCGACCGCGCCCAGGCGGTGGCCGGAGCCTGGCTACAGCCGAGGTTCAGCATCACCGCGGACGACGACGGGGCCAGCGTACGCAGCCACATCCTGACCGGGCAGGGCATCGCCAGAAGGGTGGAACGCCAGGCCGCGGGCCTGGTCAAGAGGCTGCGCTGAACCCCTGCGCCGCCCGAGAGAAGTAACCAGTTTGAAGGATGCCCCCGACCACGAGGTCGGGCAGTGTCGACGCGACAGTGCCGACAAAACCATCGCCATCGAGACGCGAACGGGTGCGAACACATGCCAACCAAGCCAGGCCGGCGCCGGCGGATCGCGATCATCGGTGGGCTGGCTCTGCTGCTGGTCGCCATGACCTGGTTCCTGTGGCCCGACTCGGACCAGGTGAGCAACGTCGGCTCCGACTCGCTGCCGACGGTCCAGCCACCCGCGAGCGTGTCTCCCTCCCCCTCGGCCGACCCGAGCCCGTTGGTCTCCTCGACGCCGCCTACACCGACTCCCGCGCCGTCGGCGACCCCGGAGCGTACGCAGTCCTCGAACACCGCCGCACCCCCTGCCAAGGGCTTCCCCACCCGTGAGTCAGCAGGCCTGCCCGCCGGCTGGAAGCCGAAGCGCACCGCGACCGGAGACTTCTGGATC
Organism: Nocardioides sp. NPDC087217; assembly: GCF_044744805.1. Lineage (NCBI taxonomy): Bacteria > Bacillati > Actinomycetota > Actinomycetes > Propionibacteriales > Nocardioidaceae > Nocardioides > Nocardioides sp. NPDC087217. The sequence goes on along the minus strand of NZ_JBIUZB010000001.1, from coordinate 1,471,040 downwards.
CGGCATCGCGGGGCGGTCGTGGAGGACCTGCGGATCACCAACGGCGTCATCTACGTCACCGCGCCCGGCGTCACCCTGCGCCGCGTCGAGGCGATCGCCTCGGTCGTGGTCAACGACTACAACGACCAGTGCAACACCGGGCTGCTGATCGAGGACTCCGACTTCATCCGGAGCAGCGCCCCCACGACCGAGGAAGCCTGGCCGGCGGTCTCCGCGGGCGGCTACACGGTGCGCAACGTCGTCATCGACGGCGTACCCGAGGGGCTGCGCGCCTCCAACAAGGAGCGCTGCGGCGGCATCGGCATCCAGGACTCCTTCATCCGGGTCACCTCCCCGGACGTGTGCAGCGACTGGCACGGCGACGGCCTGCAGGGCTACGGCGGCGGCAAGGTCAAGGTACGCCGTACGGTGATGATCCTGGACGTGAAGAACGAGTGCCACGGCACCGCCCCGTTCTTCAACCCCGAAGGTCAGGGCAACGAATCGGTCGACATCGACGGCCTGGTCGTGGCGGGCGGCGGCTACCCGTTCCGCAACGGCATGCCCGGCCCGGTCAACAACCTCTACGTGGTCGACCAGAGTTGGGTCTACAGCCCGCTCGACGTGGACTGCTCGGTGGTCACCGAGTGGAGCGCGGCCGTGGTCACCATGGACTCAGCGGGCCAGCCCGTCCCGATCCGCGACCTACCCTGCGAGTGACTTCCGGGCTGGAAAATCCGCCATTTATACCAAGTTTTGAGGTGCCGGGACCGTAAGGACCGTGCCTAGGGTCGATGCCGTTGCCCAGGTATCCCCCCACGAACAGGTGCATTTATGCCCTCCCACCGCACGCCCAGCAGGTCTACCCGGTGGCGGCGTACCGCCTTCGCCAGCGTCCTCGTCACCCTCATCGCAGGCAGCGCCCTCTGGGCGTTCGGAACGGCGACCGCGCACCCGGAGACGGTCAGCCTTCTCCGCGACGACGCGGTCCCCGCGGTCCTGACGGATCCCGACTCCCGGCCGGTCGAGCTCGGGCTGCGGTTCCGGACCTCGGAGCCGGTCGAGGCGATCGCGGTCCAGGTGTACCTGGGCCCGGACAACCACGGCCCGCACCTGGCGACCCTGTGGTCGGGACGGGGCCGCCCGCTCGCCCGCGTCCAGCTCGGCGGCACGGCCGGGGACGGCCTGAGGATCGCCTCGTTAGACCAGCCGGTACGTCTCAAGCCGGGCCGCTCCTACGTCGTCTCGTACACCGCGCCCGGTGGTCACTACTCGACCGACGAACACTTCTTCGACCGCCCGATCAGTAACGGTCCGCTCTCGGCCGGCGAGAACGCGGGTGTCTACAACTACCGTCCGGGCGAGTTCCCCCGCTCGACGTACCGGGCCACCAACTACCAGGTCGACGTCGTCGTGCGGCCGGCCGGCTCCGGCGAGGAGCCGACGACCTCACCGACGCCGTCCGCGAGTGCGCCACCCTCCAGCGCGCCTCCGTCCCAGAGTCCCAGCCCCTCGGCGAGCGTCAGCCCGAGCGCGCCGGCGAGCTCCTCGACGGCTCCGTCGACCTCGCCGAGTTCCCCGGCCGGAACTCCGACGACGTCCACCCCCACGACCACCTCCGCTCCTCCCGCCGGTGGCTTCCCGACCCGCGCATCCGCCGGTCTGCCGGACGGCTGGCAGCCGAAGCGGTCGGTGACCGGGACGTACACGATCAACACACCGGGCGCCGTCGTCGAGGACCTGCGTGTCACGAACGGGACGATCGCCGTCAACGCCAGGAACGTGACCCTGCGCCGGGTGCAGGCGGTCGGCTCGGTGATCGCCAACTTCACCAGCGGCACGTGTGCGACCGGTCTCGTCATCGAGGACTCCGAGATCGTCCGTGGCACGGCCCCGACGACGGACGACGCCTGGCCCGCCGTCACCTCGGGCGGCTACACGGCCCGCAACGTACTCATCGACGGGGTCCCCGAGGGCTTCCGGGCCCAAGGCAGGTCAGCGTGCGGCGGCGTCGCCATCCACGACTCCTACGTACGTGTCGTCTCTCCCGACGTCTGCACCGACTGGCACGGCGACGGCATCCAGGGGTACGGCGGCGGGGCGCTCACCGTCCGGAAGACGGTCATCGACTTCGTCGACACCAACGGCTGTGGCGGCACCGCCCCGTTCTTCTACCCCGACCAGGACAACACCTCCGTCGACATCGACGGCCTGATCGTGAGCGGCGGCGGCTACCCGTTCCGGCTCGGCACGCCCGGCACGGTGAGGAACCTGTACGTGGTCGACCGGAGCTGGGTCTTCGGGCCGCTCGACGTCAGGTGCAACCTGGTCACCCAGTGGCAGGCCGCGACCGCGACGCTGAACTCCGCCGGCCAGCCCGTCGTGGTGCGCAACCTGCCCTGAACGACCTGACCAGGACGACCTGACCGGGACGGGTCACCCGGATCGTACGGACTGCGCCAGCTCTTCGCCGGCCTCGGTGCGATCCGGTGCCCGCGTGAACTCCAGACGCGTGACCGCGCTCGCCAGCCCGAGCACGAGGAAGATCGTGCCCATCGTCATCGGGAAGGCGAACGCGTCGAAGAAGGCCAGCCCGGCGAAGCCGGCGGCGGAGGCGCCGATGAGCGCGACGACGAGGTCACGCGTCTTCGGGTCCTCGCAGGCGCGATAGACCCTGGCGAGCTGGATGAACGTCGCGACGACGAACGCCACGAAGAGAAGCAGGCCGATGATCCCGATGCTCACCATCATCTGGAGGTACTGGTTGTCGAAGATGCGGTACTTCGGCAGGAACGTCCCCAGCCCGCGCCCGAAGAACGGGTTGCGGTCGACGAAGAACCAGGCCACCCCGTAGCTGTCGGTGCGCGAGGTGACGCTCGGGTCCTCCTCGGCGCCGACGAACATGCCTGTCACCGAGTTGATGATCCGGGGCGCCACCAGGAACACCAGTCCAAGCCCGCCGACCGCAAGCCCCAGCACCATCGCGCGCTGCTTGCGCGACCAGCCGATCATGCAGACCGCGACCGCGATGGCGGCGCCGAGGTAGGCCGACCGGCTCGAGGAGGCGGCGATGATCATGCAGATCAGCACCACCGGGGTCCAGCGGACGAGAGGGTTGAGGTTGCGGTGCTGGAAGCCGACGTGGAGCGCGATCGGCACCAGCATCCCCATCAGGGTGCCGTACTCGATCGGGCTCAGGGCGGTCCCGGCGGGACGTACAAGGCCGTTGCGCATCGCCAGCTCGACCGTCGTCATCGGGGTCAGGACGGGGATCGAGATCCGGTCGACGAAGATCTGCCGGGCGAAGAACTGGGCCAGGCCGAGGACCGCGAGGAAGGTGCCGCCCACGACCAGCCGCCACACCAGTACATGGACCCGGGCCATGCTCGGGATGGCGTCGCCGGCGAGCAGCAGCGTGCCCACCCAGGAGACCATCGCGAGGATCGCGACGTCGGCCGGGCTCACCTCGTCGCGGCTGATCGGACGCGACATCGCGATGACATAGGTGACCCCGATGCTGAACAGGAACAGCGCCAGGACCACCCGCATCGGCTGCGGGGGCCGGTCCACCGGCAGCGGCCGGCCGATGCTCAGCAGTACCCAGATCGCGAAGCTGCCCAGGCCCATCAGCATCGAGACCGAGCCGGCGCTGCCCAGCGGCCGGAAGACCAGCCAGGACGGGATCACGAAGACGGCGAACGTGTAGAGGCTCAGCCACGTCACCGCATCGACACCACGGCGTACGGCCATCGTTCCTGCCTCAGCCGTGGAGGCGCTGGACGACGTGGTCGTCGCCGCGGTCGTCCCGGTTGTCCTGGTCGTACCGGTCGTACTGGTCGTCCTGGTCGGGCTCGTCGTCGTAGGCGGCGTCCTGCGCAGCCAGTGACGCGGCCCTCTCCTCGCGGGCCAGGCGGCGGCGCAGCACGATCCCGTCGATCGCATAGACCAGCACCGCGGTCATCGCGAGACCGAGCACGACGGCCATGATCCGCGCCCGTAGCGGCCCGCTGCCGTCGATGGCGGCGGTCTCGTCCAGCGCGAGCGGACGGGAGCGCAGCCGGGCGTTGCCCTTCGCGTTGACCTCGTCCTGCAGCCTGCCGAGGGTGTCGGGGATCGAGTCGGCGACGAAGTTCAACGCCTCGATGGCGTTGGCCTCACTGTCCGCGCTGACGTCGATCGCGATCACCGGACCGCGCGTCGACTCCTCCATCGAGACCGTGACCGCGGCACCCGGGGTGACCTCCGCGATCGCCTCCTGGGCAGGCGCGCTGGTGTAGTAGGCGACCACGACCCGGGCCGGTAGGTCGAGCCCACCGAGCCCCAGGAACGGGTTGCCGCCGGGGCCGACCGCGTTCTTGGAGGGGAGCATCAGGACCAGGCCACGGGCGGTGTAGGTCGGCGCCACGAAGGCCGATGCGCTCCAGCCGAGCACTCCGGTCAGCAGGATGCCGACCACCGCGAGATACCAACGTCGCCGGATCGCACCGACGAACTCCGACAACACCATGCGGCCGAACGTACCCATCCAGGATCGGTGCGAGCCGACCTCGCCGACGTCCTACCCGATTTGGGCGATGACCCCGCTGACCTGGGCTGACCCGGCCTCGGCGGACCTAGCGTTCCGACCATGGCGCTGTGGGACCTGCTGCGGGCGATGGTCCGACGATGGCCGATCGTGGTGGTCGGCGCGATCCTCACCCTCGCCGCCGCGAACTACGCGAGCCAGGACCGCAGCGTGTACTGGACGCGTACGGACCTGGTCTTCCTGGCTCCGAAGAACGCGCAGTATCCCAACGCGCTGCGGGCGACCTCCGAGGACCTGGTGATCACCGCCGGCGTGGTCGGCAAGCTCGTCGTCGGCACCCGGCAGATTCCGAAGTTCACCGCCACCGACGCGGGGCTGATCGGGATGGGCGTACGCGACGGCTGGACCGTCCGGCTGCCCGACACCGGCGGCCAGTGGGCGCCCAACTACACCGACCAGTGGTTGATCATCGAGGTCGTCGGCTCCGACCCGGAGACCGTGCGCACCAGGAAGGAACAGCTGGTCGAGGCGATGACGGCCGCGCTCGACCGGGTGCAGGACGAGTACCAGGTGGCCAAGGCGTTCCGGATGACCACCAAGGAAGCGCCCGGCTCGACCGTCGTCTACCCCGTCGGCGGGAGCTCGAAGCGGGCGTTCGCCGTCTCCGGGATGCTCGGCGCCGCGGCGACCCTCTACCTGGTCGTACGCATCGACCCGATCCTGCTGCGGCGCAAGGCGCGCCGCGCCGAGACGCCGCCGGAGACCGACCTTGGCTGAGACACGCCCCCACACCGCCCTCGCCTGGAGCATCGCCAACACGGCGGTGACCAAGCTCGGCACGATGGTCGTCGGCATCCTCGTGGCGCGGCTGCTCGGGCCGGAGAGCTACGGGACGTACGCCGTCGCCTTCCTCGCCCTGATGGCGGTGCTGAGCTTCAACGAGCTCGGCGTGAGCCTCGCGGTGGTGCGCTGGAAGGACGACCCGCGCGAGATCGCGCCGACGGTGACCACGATCTCGGTCGCGGCCAGCCTGCTCATCGCCGCGGGGATGGTGATCGGGGCCGGCCCGTATGCGCGGGCGATGGGCGAGCCGGACGCGGCGGTGCTGGTTGCTCTCTTCGCGGTCCCGGTGGTGCTCAGCGGGATCAGCGCCACGCCCGCGGCGCTGCTGCAGCGCAACCTGATGCAGGGCAAGCGGATGCTCATCGACCAGATGGCGACGCTCGTGGCGGTGCCGGTCATGCTCGGGCTGGCGCTGGCCGGCGCCGGTCCGTACTCCCTGGTCATCGGTCATCTTCTCGGCGTATCCGTCACCACGGTGATGTTCCTGCGGATGTCGCCGCTGCCGTGGCGTCTGGGGCTCTCCCGACCCCATGCGGTCACGCTGCTTCGCTTCGGCGCCCCGCTGGCGGTGACCAGCATCCTGGTCTTCGCGGTGGGGTTCGCCGACCAGATCGTCATCGGCGGCATGCTGGGTGCGACCGCGCTCGGGTTCTACGTGGTCGCCTTCAACCTCTCCAGCTGGCCGGTCACGATGCTGTCGAAGCCGTTGCGGCAGGTCACACCGGTGATCTTCGCTCGGCTGCAGCACGATCCCGTTGGCATGAGGCGGGCCTTCTCGCGGCTCTCCGCGCTGGTGCTGACGGTGACGCTCCCGGGCTGCTCGGCGCTGGCCGCGCTGGCACCGGAGGTGATCGGGCTCGTCTACGGCAACGTCTGGCAGGCGGCCGCGGCACCGCTCCTGTGGCTCGGCGCGCTCGCCGTGCTGCGGATCTCCTTCGAGCTCGCCTACGACTTCCTGGTCATCGCCGGCTCGACGCGCAGCCTGATGACGATCCAGATCGTCTGGCTGATCGCCCTGGTGCCGGCGTTGCTGGCGGGGGCGGCGTGGGACGGCGTCGGCGGGGTCGGCCTGGCCACGTTCGCGGTCGGCCTCGTCGTCATCCTGCCGCTGCATCTCTTCTATCTCGCGCGGGCAGGGGTCGGGCTCGGTGGCCTCGCCGCCGGAGCCGCCCTGCCGGCTCTCGGCGCGCTCGCCGTCTGGGCCGCGGCCGTCGGGATGCGGGTCGCGCAGCCGTCGGTCTGGGTGACCTGTGCGGTCACCGGCCTGGTGCTCGCCGCCGTGTGGGCGGTGCTGTTACGACGCCGACGCGAGGACGTCCGCTGGTTCCGCTCCGGAGCCGGCTCCCCCACCCCAAGTGAGCCCCCCACGACACTGAACGAGGACGTCCATGTCTGACCGTCTCGACGACAACCACGACACCCTGGAGGAGATGTACGCCGCCGCGGCAGCAGCCGCGCGACGACGTCCGCAGCGCGCGGCCGCCCTGGCCCAGGCCGCGGCCGAGTTCGCCTGGGGCAACCACACCGGCTGGTTCGCGTACGAGCCCCTCGAGCTGCTGCTCACCGAGCTGGGCCGCTCGCTCCCGTCCGTGGCCGTGCCGACCCGGCCGCGGCGCACGCTGCACGTGGTCACGCAGATGTACCAGAGCGGCGGGCACACCCAGATCATCGCCGGCTGGACCGACCAGCTCGCCGACCGGTCCCACGAGATCGTCGCCACCCGGCAGATGACCTCGCCGGTGCCGGCCAAGATCGCCTCCCGGCTCGGGGACCGGGTCGGCCTGACCATGCTCGACACCACACCCGGGAGCCTGCTCCACCGCGCCGCCCGGCTGCGTGCGCTCGCCTCGACCGCCGACCTGGTCGTCTCCCATTGCCACCCCTTCGACGTGGTCCCCGCGCTCGCCTTCGCCGACCGCCGAGACCTGCCGCCCGTCGTCTACATCGACAACACCGACCACGTCTTCTGGGTCGGGGTGCGGGCCTATGACCGGGTCGTCCACCTGCGGCGCAGCGGCCAGGACCTCGCGCAGCACCGTCGCGGCCTGCCGATGGAGCGGTCGATCGTGCGAAACCGGCCGCTGTCCGTCCGCGGCCGGACCAAGCGTCGCGAGACCGCGAAGCCGCAATGGAACGTACGCGCCTCCGACGTCCTGGTCGTCACCGCGGCCGACTCGAGCAAGTTCCAGGGCGGCGACACCTACCTGGCGGCCGTCGAGGCCGCCGTGGCCGCCGAACCCCGCCTGCAGTGGCGGGTCGCCGGCCCCAACCCGGAGTCGGAGCCGTGGGCCGGGATGGCGCGGCGTACGTCCGGGCGGATCCAGGCCGTCGGCATGCTCCCCGACGTGGCCCCGCTCCACCATGCCGCCGACGTCTACCTCGACTCGTTCCCGTTCGCCGGGCTCACCTCGCTGCTCGAGTCCGGCGGCCTCGGCAACCCCGTCGTCACCTTCCGCGGGCATCGGCCCGAGTGTGCGGTCTGGGGTTCGGACTCTCCCGGGATCGACCACCTGATGCTCCGCCCGAAGAGCGCCGACCATCTGCGCGACACCCTCCTCGACCTGGTCCGCCGGCCGCGTGAACGGGTCTCGCGCGGCAGCGCGACCGCCCAGGCGATCCTCGAGTGCCACACCGGCCCCGGCTGGGTCGCGGACGCCGAGTCGCTCTACCTGACACCGCAGCGACTCGGCGATGACCTGCTCGCCCCCGTCCGCGGCCGCGGCCACCTCGACCTGCTCACCGTCTCCGTCCAGGCGACCAACCCGTTCAGCCGTACCGGCGCCGACATCACCGCCGGCCTCCTCGGTGCGATGCCACTCACCGACCGCATCTCCATGTGGCGCCAGACCCGCCGCGGCGGCGCCGGCCGCGTCCGCGACCTCGCCCCCGAGTGGGCCGCTGCTGCGGTTCGGGCGCGGCTGCGCCGCCGGCCGGCAGGGATACCCGGTTAACCGGGTATCCCTGCACTTCTCTGGCAATGCAACACCGGAGAAGTGCAGGGATTGCCTAAGCGCTGTGACACGTGTGACTGCGGAGGCTGCCCCGCCGCTCAGTGCGGCGGAGACCTCAGGCGCTCCTCCGCACCTGGGCGGTGATGGCGGACTCCAGGAAAGCGCGGATCCGAGCCGCCAGGCGTACGGGATCCTGCAGATCGGCCCACGAGATCCGCATGCAGCGCCACCCCGTCGCCTCGGCGATCCGCTCTTGGCGGCGCTTCTCCCGGAGAACCACGTCCGTCGCAGTCTCCCCGATCCGATAAGGCCGCTCGTACTTGACCTTGCCGTCGATCTCGAACCAAACGCCGAACTCCGGAAGCGCGAAGTCGAGTCGCCGAGTCTTCCCCTCGGAGTCCGTCACCTCGTACTGCGGGATCGGCATCGGCAGGCTCTGCAGCCACGCGACTCCGACGAACAATGACTCGGCGAGCGACTCGATGCGTGGGTCCGCAAGTCGTAGCACGACCTCGGTTGACAGCGAGTTCGGCCAATGTTCCATCGAGAGCTCATAGCGTGCCTTGACGCGCTCGAGGGTCGTGATCTTCCGATGCAGGAGATCGTTGACGACGCCGAGAGCCGCGACCATGGGAGCCACGGTGGTCACCTCCACGGCCGTTCGCTCCGGCGAGGTCAGCAGAAGGCCGTTCTCCGTCACGACATCCGCTTCGAGCAGTTTCCCGCTGTGTTGACGTACGCCGGCTTCGCGCCGGCCGGTGCGATGGTCCGAACGACTCAGATGCACCTCTTCGAGATCCAGACCCCAAAGCGGTCCATCACGGAAGGGAACGGCCGAGACGTGTGACAGGACCACATCGGTCTTCGACTGCCGGTACGCCGCACGGCAGCGGACCGCGTACCGATCCTGCTCCGAAAGCCCCTCCCAGAGACTCCCATCCACGTAGGCGCCGCGCCGTGGCCTCGCGAGCGCACCCGTACGTAATGCCTGCGCCAGAGATCTGTCGCTGTGCCCGATGTCGAGCAGCTCCTTGCGGAGGGCGATCGGAGTGAGCCGAGAATCGTCGAATGAGAGTGTCATGCTCTGCATCCTGCCGACGGCCACCGACATTTTCAGTCGCGCATGTTTCCGCGCATTGCCCTGCACACGGCTGAAGTGGGCGGACTTCTCTGGCATTTCCTGCACTTCTCTGGCATTGCAATGCCTGAGAAGTGCAGGGATACCCGGTTAACCGGGTATCCCTACACCCCTTACCCCACGAAGAACGCCCGGTTGCGCGGCCGGCTCCACAGCGGCGCGAGAGCGGCCGGGTCGGCGCCGAGGAGGAGCCAGAGGCCGGTGTCGCGGGCGAGGCCGACGACGTAGGGGCCGGTCGCGGTGGCGGCGAGGGGGGCGATCTCCTCGGGCCGCAGGCCGGATACGAGGAGCAGCTCGGAGGGGGCGGTCGCGGCGACGGCGGCGACGACGCCGGGCCAGCGGAGGGTGGCGGCGGAGAAGGCGATGCCGTTGCGCTCGAGACCCTCGGCCTCGCCGACGGTGCCGTCGCGGGTGGGGTCGACGACGCGGATCGAGGAGCTGCCGGCGAGCCGGGCGACGTCGTCGACGAGCAGCCGGATGTCGGCGAGCACCACCTGACGCCCACGAGCGTCGCCCCGATCCTGCGGGACCCCGCGCAGCGAGCGCCTCACCCGGCGGGCCCGGACGGACTCGCCCCAGAACGTTCGCGCGCCCCGAGCGCGCCGGACGGTCCAGGAGGTGGTCCCGGCGCCGTGCTCACCGGCCACGATCCCGCACGTGGTGCGGATGGGCACGAGGCCGGCGTAGGTGTGGCCGACGCTGCGATGCGCGACGTCGAGGCGGGCGAGGTTGGTGGTCATGCTGTTGTGGGTCAGCGGGATGTCGACGGCGGCGGCGCGGCGTCCGGAGGCGCGCATGCGGAGGCAGTACTCCACGGCGTACGCGTGCCAGGCCAGGTCGGGCGACTCGGAGAGCGGCTCGCGCAGAACCTGTGAGCGGGTGACCATGAAGAGCACCTCGTCGAGGGAGTCGACGTCGACCGGGACCGAGGTGGAGCGGCCGAGCGGGACGACCCGGTCGCGCACGGCACCGACGACCTCGCCGCGGTGGTCCACCCCGACCGCCCCCAGCACCCCGAGAGAGGGGTCTGCGAGGAGTGTCGCGGCGGCGACCTCCAGCGCGGTCAGCGAGTGCAGGTAGACGTCCTGGTGGACGAAGACGACGACCTCGTTGCGTGCCATCCGGGCGCCGTGGTTGAGCGCCGCGCCGGCGCTCGCGAACGCACCCGAGACGTTGTCGACGGGGATCACCTCGGTCTGCCGCGATGCTCCCGGACCGGCCTTGATCGAGGCCGCCAGGCACGACTCCAGCACCGCCGGGTCGTTGTAGACACAGACGATCGAGACCGGTGTGCGCACCTCACCCATGCCTCACCGCCGCGGTGAGCACGTCGGCGACGTACTCCTGCTGCTCCGGGCTCAGGTGCGGGAACATCGGCAGCGACAGGATCTCGCCCGCCGCCCTCTCCGCGACCGGGAAGGAGCCCTCGCCGAACCCCAGCGAGGCGTACGCCGCAGTCAGATGCACTGGGAACGGATAGTGGATCCCGGTGCCGATCCCGGCCTCCAGCAGCGCAGCCAGCACCCGATCGCGGTCACCGACCCGGACGACGTAGAGATGCCAGACGTCGAGGTTGCCCGGCGCCGACTCGGGCACCCGGAGCCCAGGAACGCCGGAGAGAAGACGGTGGTAGCGGTCGGCGGCCTGCCGGCGCAGCTCGTTCCACTTCTCCAGACGGGCCAGCTTCGCGGCGAGCACGACGGCCTGGATCGTGTCGAGGCGGGAGTTCATCCCGACGACCTCGTGGACGTACTTGGTCTCCGAGCCGTGCGCCGCGAGCAGCCGGACCATCCGTGCGATCTCCGGGTCGGAGGTCGTCACCGCACCGGCGTCGCCGGCCGCGCCGAGGTTCTTGCCGGGGTAGAAGCTGGTCGCCGCGACGGTGGCGAGCGAGCCGCTCGCTCGACCGTGCCGTCGCGCGCCCTGCGCCTGCGCGGCATCCTCGATCACCGGGATCCCGGCGGCCGCCGCGAGCGGGAGCAACTGCTCCACGAACGCGGTCTGCCCGAACAGGTGCACCGGCACGATCGCCTGCGTCCGCGACGTGAGCGCCCGCTCCACCGCGACGGGGTCGATCAACAAGTGCGACTCGTCGACGTCGACGGGCACCGGTACGGCCCCGATCCGGCTGGCCGCCTCGGCGGTCGCGATGAAGGTGTTGGCGGGCACGATCACCTCGCCACCGGGCCGCACCCCGACCGCTCGCATCGCGAGCTCGAGCGCGTCGGTCCCGTTGCCGACGCCGACGCAATGGCCGGCTCCGACGTAGGCCGCATACTCCTTCTCGAAGGCGGTCACCTCCGGTCCTCCCACGAATGCAGTTCGCGAGAAGACGTGGTCCAGCCCGAGGCGTACCTCGTCCTCTATCTCCGACTGCTGCGACCCGAGGTCGACGAACGGCACCTTCACCAGATCAGCTCCTGACGTGAATTGAGACGGCGGGCGGGCACTCCGGCCCAGGTCTCCCCGGCGGGCAGGTCGTGGAGCAGGACCGCTCCCATGCCGAGGACGGAGTCGGCTCCGACGGTGGTGCGCTGACGCACGGAGGAGCTCATCCCGAGGTAGGCGGCCTCACCGATCACGACCTCGCCACCGAGGGTCACCCCGGCGCAGATGGTCGCGTAGTCGCCGACGATGTCGTCATGGGTGAGGACCGCGTTGGGCATCGCGACGACATGGCGCCCGACGCGTACGCCGGCGGTCAGCACGACCCCGGCGAGCAGCACGGTCCCGGCACCGACCTCGCAGCCGGCCGGCACCGACGCGGTGGGATGGACGATGGTCGCGTAGCGCTCCGGCGCCACCCCGTAGCCGATCAGCCGGTTGTAGAGGCGTCGGCGCGTCGACCCGGCCCCGGCGCAGATGACCAGGTCGTCACCGCAGTCGGTGGCGACCTCGATCGGCCCGATGACCTTGGCCCCGCCGGTTCCGTCGACCGAGCCGATCATCTGGCCCCAGCGCTCGCGGTCGTCGTCGACGGCGACGATCTCGTCGTACTCCGCCGCCGCCGCGACCTCCCCGGCGAGCCCGCTGGCCGCGACGAGAACCAGCGTGGTCATCGACGCCCTCCCCCCTGCCGGAGTACGTCGATGACCCGCGCCTGCTCCGAGTCCGAGATCTGGTGGAAAAGCGGCAGGATGAGCGTGTTGTCGGTGAGGTGCTCGGTGGCCGGGAGACTGACGGACGACGAGGCGTACGCCGGCTGCCGGTGCGACGCCATGATCCCGCGTCGAGCCGAGATCCCGGCCTCGGCGAGGGCGCTCAGCAGCCCCTCCCGGTCCAGTCCGTAGGGGTACCCCACCTCGATCCAGAACGACTGGAAGTTTGAGGTGCCCCAGGCCGGGTCGGCGACGGCGCGCAGCCCGCCGATCTCGGCGACCGACTTCGCGTAGACGGCGGCCAGCTCGCGGCGCCGGGCGACGACCTCGGGCAGCCGGTCGAGCTGCACCAGGCCGACAGCGGCCTGCAGGTCGGTCATCCGGAAGTTGAAGCCGACCTCGTCGTAGGACTCCGGCGGGGAGACCAGGCTGGCGTGCCGGTCGGCGGCGGAGACGCTCATCGCGTGCTCGCGCAGCTTGCGCGCCCGCTCGGCCAGGTCAGCGCGCGAGGTGGTGAGCATCCCGCCCTCGCCGGTGGTGAGGATCTTGCGCGGGTGGAAGGACCAGGCAGCGATCTCAGCGCCGGCGCCCACGGGACGACCGCGGTAGGTCGACCCGGCACCGCAGGCGGCGTCCTCGATGACCATGATGCCGAGCGGGTCACAGACCTTCCGGATCGAGTCCAGGTCGACCGGCACCCCGCCCTGGTCGACCACGATCACCGCGGTGGTCCGCGGCGTGATGGCCTCCTGGACCGTCGCCGCGGTGAGGTTCCCGGTGACCGGCGAGACGTCGGCGAAGACCGGCCGGGCACCGACGTACACCGCCGCGTTGGCGGTCGCGATGAACGAGAAGGACGGGACGACGACGTCGTCCCCGGGGCTCACCCCCGCCACGACCAGCGCCAGGTGGAGCGCCGTGGTGCAGCTCGAGGTGGCGACCGCGTGAGCAGCCTGCTGCGAGGAGGCGAAGCGGCGCTCGAACTCGGCCACGCGCGGCCCCTGGGCGACCCAGCCGGAGCGGAGCACCTCGGCGACCGCCTCGACCTCCTCCTCGCCCAGCCAGGGCTGCATGACGTTGACGCGGCTCACGACGTACCTCCGCTGAGCTCACGGCCGGCCGCGATCTCGGAGCGCAGCGGCGCCCACCACTCGACGAGCTGGCGCAGCCCCTCCTCCAGCCCGATCGTCGGGGACCAGCCCAGGTCCTCGCGGGCCGCGGAGATGGAGGCGAGCCGCCGGGTGACCCCGTTGACCGCTCGCTCCGGACCGTGCTCGACGCCGAGCGGCGAGTCCATCGCCCGCAGCAGCGCCTCGGCGAGCTCCAGCAGCGAGGTCTCGGTGCCGGAGGCGATGTTGTAGACGCCCTCCTTCACGTCCGAGGCCGCCGCCAGGATGTTGGCGCGGGCGATGTCGGGGACGCAGACGAAGTCCATCGTCTGGCGCCCGTCGCCGAAGATCAGCGGCGGCTTGCCGTCGGCGATCCGCTCCATCCACCGCACCAGCACCTCGGTGTAGGCGCCGTGGACGTCCATCCGGGGTCCGTAGACGTTGAAGTAGCGCAGCCCGACGTAGTCGAGCCCGTGCATCGCCCGGAAGGACCGCACCAGCCCCTCGTTGTAGGACTTCGCGGCCCCGTAGAGGGTGTCGTTGTTGTTGTGGTGGTGCCCCTCCGGCGTCGGGAACTCCTCGGCGAGCCCGAAGACCGAGGCCGAGGAGGCGTAGATCAGCTTGTCCACCCGTGCCTGCACGGCGGCCTCGACCACGTTGAAGGTGCCGTCGACGAGCACCTCGTTGGCCAGCCGGGGCTCCTCGGCACACAGCGTGATCCGGATGGCGGCCTGGTGGAAGACGAGGTCCTTGCCGGCGGTGAGGTCGCCGACCAGGTCCCGGTCACGGATGTCGCCCTCCACGAGCCGCACCCGACCGGTGGCGAGGGCGTCGTCGAGGTTGGCCTTGCGGCCCCGGATCAGGCTGTCGAGCACGTCGACGTGCTCGACCCCCGCGTCGAGGAGCTGGTCCACGATGGTGGAGGCGATCGTGCCCGCACCTCCGGTGACCAGGACGTTCGCACCGTTCAGTTTCGTGAGGTCGGGAGAGGTCATCGGATCAGCTCCAGGGTCGGGGTCTCGGCGGCCACCTCGACGAGGGCGCCACGGGCTCGGAGGCTGGTCTGGGCCGCCTCCAGGACGGAGAGGACACGGAGCCCGGCGGCCCCGTCGGTGCGCGGCGTACGGCCTTGCCGGATCGCCTCGGCGAACTCGCCGACCATCCGGGAGAGCGCCTCGTACTCAGGCAACGCAGGCGCCCAGGTGTCGCCCAGCCGGTAGGAGATCGTCGCGGCGGCGCGGTCGGCGATGTCCACGCTCTGCTGGACCAGGTCGACGCCGCGGTCGAAGACGCTGAGCCGCTGTTGCGGGTTGAGGTCGTCCCAGACCAACGTACGCCGGCTCCCGCCGATCACCATCTGCCTGATCTTGGTGGGGCTGAGCCAGTTGACGTGGACGTGGGCCATCGCCCCGCCCTCCAGCGGCAGCGTCAGGTAGCCGACGCAGGACTTGCCGGCCCTGAGCGGGTCGGCGCCGTGCGCCGCGACCCCGGTGGGGCGCAGCCCGCCGGGCAGGATGAAGTCGAGGATGGAGAGGTCGTGCGGAGCCAGGTCCCAGAAGACGTCGACGTCGGGCTGCACCAGCCCGAGGTTGATCCGCACCGAGTCGACGAACAGGATCTCGCCGAGCGATCCGTCCTCGATCAGCTCGCGGATCTTCTGCACGACCGGCGTGTAGCAGTAGGTGTGGTCGGCCATCAGCACGAGATCGTTGGCGCGCGCGGCCTCGACCATGCTCCGCCCGGACTCCACGTCGTCGGCCAGCGGCTTCTCGACGAGCACGTGCTTCCCGGCCCGCAGCGCCCGCTCGACCAGCTGCCGATGCGTGCCCGCGGGCGTCGCGATCGCGACCGCGTCCACGTCCTCGCGCGCGAGGACCTCGTCGAGGTCGGTCGTGGCCAGCACATCCGTGCCGCCGCCGATCACCTCCTGGGCCCGCGCGAGGTCCAGGTCGACCACCGCGACCAGCGACCAGTCCCGTGCGTTCCGGAAGTTGCGGACCAGGTTGGGCCCCCAGTAACCGGCCCCGACCACTGCCACGCCGAGCGGATCCCCATCAGTCATGACGACCATGAAATCGGCGCGGGCGAGGCTCCGAAGAGCCTCGCCCCACCTATCCCCGCAATTAGGGACCGCTCAGCCGGCCTACGGGGACGCCGGGCGGAACCTCACGTCCACGAAGTAGTTCGTGGAGTTCCAGGATCGGTTCGGGAGCCCCCCTCCGGACCCGTACCGATACCTGCCGTTGGCTCCGCCCGGGGCCGTCAGTGGGCCGACCGTCCGCGACTGGGTGAGCGCCGCGGGCGTCGAGGCGTAGCGCCCGTTCGGCGCGTAGTAGGACACGACGTACGTCGCCCCCGGCGTGAGCGCGACCGGTGTCGGCAACGTGGCCGTCTGCCATCCGGTCGCGGTCTCGTTGGTGAAGGTCACCTGGGCGATCCGGGTGCCTGCCGAGTTCCACAGCGAGCCGGTGTGGGTGCCGATGTTACCGGAGCCCTTGTAGAACCGGATCGCCGTCACGGTGCCGGCCACCGACGTCGAGAACGCGGTCCCGACCTCGATCGGCATGATGTCTAACGTGGACGTGTTCTGCGGCGTCACCCCGGTGAACAGGGACACCTCGGTCACCGCGGCTGGGATAGTCGTGAACGACCACGTCTGCGTGGGCAGGTTCGCCCCGTCGGTCGAGACCACCCCCGAGACCGTCACCGACACCGTCGCCCCGGACGGCAGCGCCGCCGACGGGGTGAAGCGCAGCGTACGTCCGTCGCTGCTCAGCGCGGCCGAACCCGCCACCGAGGACCCGTTGGCCGTGACCGACATGTTCCAGCCGCTCGCGATCCCTGTCGAGAACGTGATCGACGGGTTCACCGAGGTCGCCACCTCGGTCGTGCCCGGTTCCGGAGTTCGCTCGGTGACCGAGATGGTCGGGCCCGCCCGCTCGAAGACGACGTCGGCGAAGTAGTTCGTCGACCCGAACGAGTACTGCGGGAACCCGCCCGCGGCACCGTAGAGATAGCGACCGTTGTTGCCCGCCGGAGCGGTCAGGTCACCCGAGGAGTAGGCGGTCGCGAAGAACTGCGACGTCGTCGCATAGTGCCCCTGCGGAGCCAGGTAGGAGACGATGTACGACACCCCTGCCTGCACCTCGACCGGACTGGACAAGGTGGCCTGCTGCCAGCCGGACGCGGTCTCCCCGGTGAAGGTCACCTGGGCGAGCCGCTGACCGGCCATGTTCCACAGCGACCCGACGTGCGTGCCGCCGTTGCCGGCTCCCTTGTAGAACCGGATCGCCGTCACCCGCCCGTCTCGGGTGGGACTGAACACCGTCCCGACCTCGACCGGAGAGCTGTCGTCCTGGGCCTCGACCGCGGGCACCACGTCACCGAAGAGCGTCTGGCTCGATGGTGTCTCCGCCGATCTGGTCCGGAACGTCCAGGTCTGCGTGGGCAGACTCGCCCCCTCGGTCGAGGTGACCCCGCTGATCGTGACCGTCACGTCCGCGGATGCGGGCAGCGAGGAGGTCGGGTCGAAGGTGAGCGTCGTCCCGGAGTTGCTCAGCGTCGTCGTCCCCGGGATGGACTGGCCGCCCGAGGTCGCCGACATCGTGTAGCCGGAGCTGATCGCCGAGGAGAACGACGCCACCACGTTGCTCGAGCGCGGCACCTCGACCGCCCCGGGAACCGGGCTGCGCGAGGTCATCGTCAGCGTCGGCGCACCCTTCTCGAAGACGACGTCGACCATGTAGCTCGAGGGCGAGGTCGCCGCCGGGAAGCCGGTGCCATAGGCGTACGCCCCTGCCGTCGAGGTCACCCGCAACGGCGGCTTCGACAGGTCGGCCGACGCGAAGGCGTTCGGGGTGGCCGAGTAGTAGCCGTTGGTGCGGTAGGAGGCGATGTAGTCGGTGTTCGCCTGGACCTGCACCGGCTCGGTGAACGTCAGGGTCTGCCAGCCACTGGTCGTCTCGCCGGTGAAGGTGCCCTGGGCGAGCACTGCCCCGTTGGCCGACCACAGGGTGCCGGTGTGCGGGGCGGCGTTGTTGACGCCCTTGTAGAACTTGACCCCGGTGACGGTGCCGGCGACATCGGCGCGGAACCTGACGCCCAGCGTCAGCTGCGCGTTCTCCGGGTCCTGGAGGACCGTCGGTGTGGCGTCCTCGTCATAGATCGAGCACGGGCAGACTCCTGCCGCGGCGGGCGGTTTGGCCGTACGGAACGACCACGTCTTCCCGGTCGAGATCGCCGTCCCACCGCTGTCCTGCCCCGAGAGCGTGGCGGTGTAGGTGACGAACCCGGCGAGGTTGGCCGACGGGGTGAAGGTCACCGTCCTGGTCGTCGAGTCATAGGCCGTCGACCCGGCCACCACGTTGCCGAGGGAGTCGGTCAGTCGCAGCCCGACGCTCGAGGCGACCACCGGCTTGGTGAACCGGGCGCTCACCGTCGTGTTGCGCGGGACCGAGGAGGAGTCGGCCAGCGGCCACTGGTTGGTGGCGGTCAGCGGCGAGTTGTCCGTGGTCGTGAACAGCACGTCCACGAAGTAGTTGGGGTTCTGGTACGAGTTCGCCGGGAACTGCCCGGCACCCGCATAGACCCCCGCTGGAGCGGCCCCGTAGCCACCCTCGACCTCGAACGGGTACGCCTCGAACCCCTGCGCAGCGAACGCCCAGGGCGCCACGGCGTAGTGTCCGGCCGGAGCCGTGTAGGAGACGGTGTACCTCGCCCCCGCGGCGACCGCGACCGGCTGGCTGAACGTCGCCGACTGCCAGCCGCCGCTGGACTCGTTGGTGAAGGTGACCTGGGCCAGCCGCTCGCCGCTGCTGCTCCACAGGGAGCCCACGTGGGTGCCGGTGTTGCCGGCGCCCTTGAAGAAGCGGACGCCCGCGACGTACCCGTCGGCCTGAGGGGTGAAGCGCAGGCCGAGCTCAGCGGCGCCGCCGTCGTTGGCCGACGGTGTCGCCGGGCTGGTCACGGCGTTCCAGGTCGTCGGCACCTCCCGCTGGCCGAGGATGCTGCACGGGCAGGTCACGTTGAAGCTGCGGTTGACGGCGGTGCCGATGTTGGCGCTGTCGTCGACGGCGCGGACCCGCACCGGGGTGCTGCCGACCCCGGGCTGGACGTACGTCACCGACCAGGCGGTCGTCCCCGTGGCCGGGTGCCACGAGGTGCCGTCATCGAGGGAGTACTCGACTCCGGCGACCACGCCGCCGCCCGTGTCGGTCGCGGTGCCGGTGAGCGTCACCTTGGTGCCGTTGGGCTGCGTCGAGCCGGCAGCCGGCGACGTGATGGCGACCGACGGACCGGTCGTGTCGGTGGTCTTGGTCGCCGCGACCAGGCCGCTCATCAGCGTCGTCGGCTGGGCGTCCATGTCGGCCAGCAGGTTCACCTGCGCCTGCTGCATCCGGCGGTCGGCGGTCTCGTCGTGGTACGGGTTGTCGTGCTCGGAGTCGAGGCCCCAGGTCCACTGCACCGATCCCGCGCCGAAGACGAGCGCGCCGCTGGCGGCCCGGTAGAGCGTGAGTGCGTGGGTCGTGGTGCCGTCGCCCGTGGTCCGGCCGAAGTCGGTCATGTACTGGTTGTCGATGAACCCGGTGGTCTCCGACATCCGGATCAGGCCGGGTGGTCGGAACCCGTTGTCCTGGTCCTCGTCGGACTCATAGCCGACCGTGTGTGGCGCCAGCTCGGTCTGGTCGGCGGTCATCGAGGACAGCCCGGTGTTGCGCCACAGCCGCAGCCCGCCCTGGGACTTCTTCACCGTCACCGGCAGGTCGGTCAGGTTGGACATGAAGATGGTGCCGGTCAGTGAGTTCTCCGGCTTCCCGCCACCAAGCGACTTTGGCGTGTAGCGCGGGTCGCGCCAGGTGCCGGTCGACTCCGGGGCCGGGTCGAGCTTGGCCTGCGCCCAGGACTCCTTATAAGTAACCAGGGTCCGGTAGGGCGTGTTGGTGCCGTCTTTCGAGGCCTCGTAGCGGGTCCGCCAGTAGACCTCGTTGCCGCTGAGGAACTGCAGGTTCACACCCGCGTCGCGGGCGGCCTCGACGTTGGCCCGCTGCTGCCCGCTCCAGTACTCGTCGTGCCCGACGCTGAGGAAGGTCTCGTGATTGGTGAGCAGCCCGCCGTGACGGTCGGTGTCGATGCCGGAGATGTAGCTGACGTCGTAGCCGTTGCGCTCGAGGAACCGCACCAGCGGGTACTCGTTGGCGAAGAAGAAGTCGTGGGACGTCCCGCCGGAGCGGGTCGAGAACGGTCGGTTGTAGCTGAGCTTGTAGGCCCTGCCGTTCCCGCCGCCGGTGTAGAAGCTGGACCCGCCGTAGTTGTTGTAGGCCTGCCAGGTGGTGTCCGAGGTCTGGAAGACGACGTCGGAGTGGCTGTCGTCGTCGCGGACGATGAAGGTGATGTGGCTCGACTCGTTGGTGTCGGCGCGGTCCAGCTTGGCGACATAGACGCCCGAGACCGCGGTCGCCGGCACGTTCCAGGAGGCCGAGACCGCCCAGTTGCCGCAGTCGGTGATCTCGGTGGCGGTGTCGCGATAGCAGTTCGGCTGGTTCTGCGGCAGGCTCGCCGACGGAGTCACCGAGGTGATCCGGCGGGCACCGTCACCGCCGTAGTAGCCCATCCGATAGATCGTGACCGTGTACGCCGAGGCATCGGTGTCGACCTTGAAGTCGATCCGGTTGCCCACGTCGACACTGATGTCGGTCGCGAACCCTTGGATCGAGCTGTCACCGGCGCCGGTGATGCCCCATTCGCTCGCGGGACTTCCTGGTTTGCTGTTCTCGCAGGCGATCGCATTGCCCTCCGGGCCGCACGGATCGGCACTCGCGCTGGACGCAGTGACGAGCGATATGACAGGGGTGACAAGAACAACTCCGAGCAACGCGGCCAGTCCCGTTCGCAGCTTCACAGTCGTGCTCCTTCTCGGATCAGGCTCGCGAGCTCTCGTCGCGTAACCAAGTGGTGTAGTCGCCGGTCCGGACCGCTCTGCGGGAGAGCATCCGGGCGACGAGGGTGACTGTCATGAAGACCGGAACCCGAAGTCCGATCGCAGGCTGACGCAGCCCGAGCTTGAGGAGATCCGAGAACGAGGTGGATCCGTGCCGCGCACCATGGGCGTCGGCTTGAGCGTTGCCGGTCGCGACGCGGATCCTGCGTCTGACCAGGTCTTTCACCGTACGCGGCGGCCGGACGATCACGGTCGCGTCGGTGACCACACGGCGCTCGGCGGGCGCGAACAGCTCCGAGGCGACCAGGTCGTCGTTCATCAGGCTCGCCCCCGGACCGTTGGCGCCGGCGACCCGGGCCTGGCCCTCGGCGGTGAGGCAGAAGGCCCCGCGGCCGAACAGACCGCTGCGTACGGCGGGAAGCGCCTGCCACACGCGGTAGTAGGCACGGACCGGCCAGGAGGAGTGCTCGGTCGGGATGCTCCGCCCGGGCGCGACGGCCAGCACCCCGTCCTCGTCGAGCGCGTCGACCAGCCGGAGCAGGTCGGCACCGGTGAGGCGTACGTCGGCATCGAGGTGAAGCCGCGGATAGGTCGTGGTCGAGGCGTTGCCGACCTCGACCGCGCGCGCCTTGGATGCCTCGGCGATCTCCAGGACGCGTACGCCCGGGACCTTCCGGGCCACCGCGGCGGTGTCGTCGGTGCAGCCGTTGCACACGACCACCACCTCGACGGCCCCCTCGGGGATGCCGTCGAGCAGGGCCGTCAGATTCTCCGACAGCCCCTTGGCCTCGTTGTGCGCCGGCACCACGACGCTCGCGATCATGACGGTCGCACCCCGCCGGGAACGACGAAGTTGATCATGTTGCTGTTGTCGTAGTCCTTGGCGATGACCCTGCCGGGGTTGCCGCAGACGAGGCTGTGGGGCGGGACGTCCTTCGACAGCACCGTGCCGGCGGAGATCGTGCAGCCGTCGCCGACCGTGATCGCGCCGGTGATCACCGCGCCGGGACCGATCCAGACGTCGTCACCGATCGTGGGCAGACCCTGGTCGCCGTCGGCGATGCGCTGGCCGATGGTGACGTTCTGGTGCAGGACGCAGTTGCTGCCGACCACGGCCGGGCCGACGATGATCCCCGAGCGGTGCATGAGCAGCAGCCCGGGCCCGATGTCGGCGCGCCGGAAGATGTCGGCGTGGTGGACGCGGATGTTGCGCCGGTTCCAGAACCAGTAGACCCCCAGCGCGAGCACGCCGAGCAGGCGGTTGCGGGTGCGCAGCCGGGTCGCCCAGCGTCCGAAGCGGTAGCAGGCGACGCAGTGCAGCTCGTAGTCGAAGAGCCAGAACCGCAGCCTGGACAGCCAGGACGTACGCGGACCGTCGAGGACGATCGCGTACATCTTGGCCAGGTCGACCTCGAAGTCGCCTGTCACCCGGGCACCGTCAACTAGCAAGGCTCTCTCGTTCCTGGGCCGCTGTCTTCCGGGCGACGTACGCCACCAGGTTGGCGACGCCGTCGAGGTTCTCGGGCACGGTCTCGGCCTCGTCCACGGAGATCTCGAACTCCGCCTCGAGGAACTCGATGAGCTCCAGGATCCCGGTCGAATCGATCACGCCCGACTCGACCAGCGACTCCGACGGCCCGGGCAACCGGGTCTCATCACCCAGCAGCAGGCTGTCCAGGATGAAGCCTTCGATCGTGCGCTGTACGTCCGCCATCACATCTCCCTGTTTGTGAACGGTCTACGAATGCCCCTCCGTTCTGTCAGCCGAAGCGGGTCGGGAGCAGAAATCGGGCCCGGAGATGCCGACATTGGGTGATAAACGGGGTGATCCCGATGCCCTGGCATACCTGCGCGAGCAAACCTTCGGGCACCGTCCGAGATCGATCGAGGAGCGCCATGTGCGGGATCTGTGGGGTGCTGAGCAGCACCGAGGCGCCTGACCCTGCCCTCGTGCGGGACATGCTGGGCGCTCTTGCCCACCGTGGCCCCGACGGCAGCGGCTACTACCGCGACGAGCGGGTCGCGCTCGGCCACACCCGGCTGGCGATCGTGGACACGGTCGGCGGCACCCAGCCGATGACCGGCCGCTCGTGCCGAGTAATCGGTGAGAGCGAGCAGGTCTGGGTCACCTTCAACGGCGAGATCTTCAACCACGTCGAGCTCGCCGCCCAGCTACGGGCCCGCGGCCACGTCTTCGACACCCGCTCGGACACCGAGGTCATCGTGCACGCCTGGGAGGAGTGGGGGCCGGGCTGCTTCGATCGGTTCAACGGCCAGTGGGCGCTGGCGATCTGGGACCGCCGGACGGAAACGCTCGTCCTCTCCCGGGACCGCTTCGGTGTCCGGCCGCTCTTCTACACGCGCGCCGCCGGCCAGCTGCTCTTCGCCTCCGAGGTCAAGGCCCTGTACGCCTCCCCCGACGTCCCGCGCGAGCTGGACCCGGCCGGGCTGGACCAGGTGCTGACGCTGTGGTCGGCGGTCGCCCCGCGCACCGTCTTCCGGGACATCGTGCAGGTGCCGCCGGGCTCGTACCTGACCATAAGAAATGGGCACAGCCGGGACGGCGTCGAGGTCGAGCGCCGCTACTGGGCGCCCTCGTTCCCACCGGCGGGAGCCGAGGAGCTCACCGACTTGGAGGCCAACGCCGAGGCGCTGCGTACGACGCTGATGGCGGCCACCCGGCTGCGGTTCGAGCGCAGCGACGTGCCCGTGGCCGCGTACCTGTCCGGCGGGATCGACTCCGCGGTCACGGCCGGGGCGATCGCCGCCAGCAGGATCGACCACAGCACGTCGGCACCGCTGCACACGTTCTCGCTGCGGTTCGCCGAGGCCGAGTTCGACGAGGGCGGCTTCCAGGCGCTGATGGCCGAGCGCCTCGGCACCGTCCACCACGACGTCGTGGTCAGCGAGCGCGACATCGCCGACGTCTTCCCCCAGGTCGTACGCCACGCCGAGTCGCCGCTCCTGCGGACCGCCCCGGCACCGATGTTCCTGCTCTCCCGGCTGGTACGGGAGGCCGGCTTCAAGGTGGTCGTCACCGGCGAGGGCGCCGACGAGGTGCTCGGTGGCTACGACATCTTCCGCGAGGCCAAGATCCGGGACCTGTGGCTGCGGGACCCGGCGGCCGCCGAGGCCGCGGTCGAGCAGCTCTACCCGTGGATGCACCGCTCCCCCAACCAGGCGCCGGCGTTCGCCCGCAGCTTCTTCTCGCGCAACCTCTCGGCCGACGATCTGGCGATGTCGCACCGGCCGCGATGGGACTCCACGGCGGTGCTGGCCTCGATGCTGCGCCCCGAGATGAGGCAGGTCGGTGGCAGTGCGGCCGGCGTCGTCGACGCGATGCCCGCCGCGGCCGCCTCGTGGGACCCGGTCGCGCGCGCCCAGTGGCTGGAGATGACGACCCTGCTCCCCGGCTACATCCTGGCCTCCCAGGGCGACCGGATGCTGATGGGCAACTCGGTCGAGGGCCGGTTCCCGTTCCTCGACCCGCACGTCGCCGAGCTAGCCGGCCGGGTCCCGGCCGAGCACAAGATCCACGGCATGGACGAGAAGCACCTGCTCAAGCGGGCCTTCGCCGACCTGGTGCCCGAGCAGATCCTGCGCCGCCCCAAGCAGCCCTACCGGGCGCCCGACGCGGCCGCGTTCTTCGCCGGCGGCACCCCGGACTGGGTCTTCGACGTCACCTCCGGCTCCGCGCTGGAGGCCGCCGGGGTCTTCCGGCCGGAGCTCGTCCAGCGGCTGCTGGAGAAGGCCCGGCGGACGGACGGCCGGGGCCTGGGCAACACCGACAACATGCGCCTGGTCGCCGTCCTGTCCACCCAGCTGCTGCACAGCGAGCTGCTCACCGCACCGACCACATCGGCCGCACCGCCGGCCCCGCTCACCGTCTTCGACACCACTCTCGGGACCACCAGCCTCGAGCCCACCGGAAGGACCTCAGCATGACCACGACCAGCCCAAGAACGACAGCCGCAGCGTACGGACTGGAGACGCTCAGCTTCGACGAGGAGGCGGAGGCGAACCGGATCGGCGAGACGATCCGCCGCTATCTGGTGACCAACAAGCGCAAGGGCATCGTGCTCGGTGTCTCCGGCGGGATCGACTCCAGCGTGGTCGCCGCGCTGGCGGTCAAGGCGCTGGGCCCGGATCGGGTCTTCGCGCTGCACATGCCCGAGCAGGAGTCCTCTGACGACACGATCGGGTTCAGCACGAAGCTGACCGACGCCCTGGGGATCGACTCGGTCCTCGAGGACATCTCCCCGGTCCTGGTCGGCCTCGGCGCCTACCAGCGGCGGGACGACGCGATCCGGCGGGTCGTGCCGGCGTACGGGCCGGGGTGGAAGTCGAAGATCGTGCTGCCCAGCGTGGTCGACTCCGACGCGTTCCGGCTCTTCTCGGTCGTCGTCGAGGACCCGTCCGGCGCGCAGAGCACGCACCGTCTGACCACCGAGGCCTACCTGGAGATCGTCGCCGCGACGAACTTCAAGCAGCGTGCCCGCAAGGCGCTGGAGTACTTCCACGCCGACCGGCTCAACTACGCCGTCGCCGGCACCCCGAACCGGCTCGAGTACGACCAGGGCTTCTTCGTGAAGCTCGGTGACGGTGCCGCCGACGTGAAGCCGATCGCGCATCTCTACAAGTCGCAGGTCTACGCGATGGCCGCCCACCTCGGCGTGCCCGAGGAGATCCAGGCCCGCCCCTCGACCACCGACACCTACTCGTTGGAGCAGTCGCAGGAGGAGTTCTACTTCTCGCTGCCCTACCAGCGGATGGACCTGTGCCTCTACGGGCTCAACCACGACGTCCCGACCGCCGAGGTCGCCGAGGCCACCGGCCTCACCGTCGAGCAGGTCGAGCGCGTCTACCGCGACATCGAGCAGAAGCGCCGCACCACGGCCTACTTCCACGCGGCACCCGTGCTCGTCGAGGAGGTCCCGTTGAATATCAAGACATCTTGATATAACGTCGGCAGGCATGAGCACACCACCCTTCATCCCTGCCGACCACCTCGGCGCCGTGAACCGCGCCCTGACCACCACGACCCGCGGCGGCGAGGAGCTGCGCGTGCTCGTCGTCGAGCGCAGTTACGATGCCGAGCCCGACGAGGTCTGGGACGCGCTGACCACCAAGGAGCGCATCCCCCGCTGGCTGATGCCGGTCACCGGCGACTTCGAGGTCGGCGGCCGCTACCAGCTCGAGGGCAACGCCGGCGGCGAGATCCTCGCCTGCGACCGACCGAAGCTGCTCTCGATCACCTGGGCATACGGCGACATGATGTCCTGGGTCGACGCGACCCTGACCGCCTCCGGCGGCCGTACGCTGCTCCGCCTCGAGCACTCCGCCCCCGTCCCGCCGGAGCAGTGGAAGGAGTTCGGTCCCAGTGCCGTCGGCATCGGCTGGGAGCAGATGCTGCTCGGCCTGGCCCTCCACCTCTCCGCCCCCGAGGCCGAGAAGATGGATCCGATGTCCCCCGACGCACTGCCCGCGATGATCGAGCACACCCAGGGCTCCGCCGCCGCCTGGGTCGAGGCCGACATCGCCTTCGGCACCTCCCCCGACCAGGCCCGCGCTGCCGGTGAGCGCTGCGTCGCCGCCTACACCGCGATGCCGGACTAGCCACTTGCACGCCTTCGACGTCCTCGGCGACCCCGTACGCCGCCGCATCCTCGAGCTCCTCGCCGACGACGACCTCACCTCCGGCGAGATCGTCGAGACCATCTCGGCGGAGTTCGGCATCCGCCAGCCCGCCGTCTCCATGCAGCTCAAGGTCCTGCGCGAGCACGGCTTCGCCAACGTACGCCCCGTCGGCACCCGCCGCATCTACTCCATCGACACCGGCCCCATGGCCGAGGTCGACGCCTGGCTCACCCCCTTCCGCCGCTTCTGGACCCAGCACCTCGACGCTCTCGACACCGAGATTCGAAGGGGGCGTCGGAAGGGTTCTACGGAGGACTGAAGCCGCATGAGGCACCGGCCGCCGACCCGTTACGGAGGGTGTTCTCGCCGAACCCCGGAGTCAAGGACGGCCTTCGGCCGCCGGCTTCGCCGGCCGCTTCGCGGTCCTTGACACCGGGCTCCGCCGAGAATTTTGGCTGGCTATCGGGTCGGCGGCAGGGTCTGGCGCAGCGGATTCAGTTGAGTGCCGGCTTGGGGGCTGTGGCTGGTCGTGCGCCGGGGGATCGTGTCTCGTGGGGTGACTACGGCAGTGGGCGTGACCTCGTCAACCGTTCACAAGGTTGCCGTCGGCTCTGCCCGGGTCGGGTTCGGTCAAGGCAGGTCATCAGTTCCCCACTGATCCGGAGAGATCCCCACGGGCATGGAGGTTCCCCATGCTCCGGAACGTGGGGAACCTCCACTGGAGTGGGGAAGTGTCCTCGCCGGTGGGGAGCGGCGGGCGTGGAGTCGAG
Organism: Nocardioides sp. NPDC087217; assembly: GCF_044744805.1. Classification (NCBI taxonomy): domain Bacteria; kingdom Bacillati; phylum Actinomycetota; class Actinomycetes; order Propionibacteriales; family Nocardioidaceae; genus Nocardioides; species Nocardioides sp. NPDC087217. Next base: position 1,444,053 of record NZ_JBIUZB010000001.1, on the reverse strand, counting down.
AAACGTGGCCGGAACGCTCACTTGCGCACCGGGACAGGCGCCTTCAGCAAGAGCTGACACCGGTCGACGGTTGGGGTTCTCGCCTCGCGGCCGGGACCCGGTGAAGTGGTTCCTCGCCCAGTCGGTTAGGGGCGGCGGGTGAACCTGATGGTGCCGTCGGGTAGTCGCTCATGGACGTAGGCCGCGTTGTGGGCCAGGCGGTGATGATGCGGGCAGAGCAGCGCCCCGTCCTTGAGATCGGTCTTTCCGCCGGCGGCCCAGGGGTCGAGGTGATGGGCGTCGCACCACTCCGGTGGCATGTCACAACCCTCGGCCTGGCAACACTTCTGCTGCAACCGCAGCGCCTTGCGCTGGATCGGCTGGAAGAACCGGCTGCCCCGGCCAGCGTCGAGGACCTCACTGTCGCCACCCAACACCCAGGGGATGATGGTCGCGTTGCACGCCATCCGCCTGGCCTCCGCCGCGCTGATGGTGGTGCCGTTGGTCTCGTCATAACCCAGGGTCGCGATCCCGAGGTCCTTGCGGAGCTCCTCGAGGCTGATGACCACGTTGATGGTGGTCGCGTCGCCACCGTGACGGGGCAGGGAGGCTGGGTCGATGGTCTCGAGGAGCCGGGCGAAGCCTTGGCCCATCAGCCGTTCCCACGGCGGCAACGGAGCACCCTTGCCGATCAACTGTTGTTTGCGGGGCTGGGCGTAGGCCTCGACCAGCCGCTTGAACCGCATCCCGATCGAGGTCGGCAGGACGCCGTCGAAGCCGACGGTGCCGTCGTGGTTGTCCCAGACCCGTAGCGCGGTCCTCTGCTGGGCACGTTCCTCCTCAGCCAACAATGCTTTGGCTTCGGCGTCCTCAAACCGGGCCGGGTCGATCTCGCGCAGGATCCGTCGTCCGACGATCCGGAGCTCGTTGGCGGTCAGGCGACCGGCGTAGTCGACCAGCAGCTTCTCGGCCAACACCAGGTCCTCGGCGCTGGCGACCGGGTCGGCCTCGATCTTGTCAAGGGCTTGGGTGATCACCCGGGCCTTGTCCTGGGACACCACACCCTCAGCGAGGCCGGCAGCGACGAGGTCGTACTTGGCCACCGCCGCCGCGAGTTTCACCTGGGAGCGAGCCACGGCCTTGTCAACGAGGAGGTCGGTGCGCATCCACCCGGAGGCGTCTTTCGCACCGGTCTCCTCAGCAATATCACCGGCCGCAGCAAGGACTCGCAGCTTCAATGCCGCTTGTTGGGCCTGGAGCTTCTCCAACCGTGCCAGCAGGTCCTTCTTCTGCTCCGTGCGCCAGTAGGCGGGATCGGTCGCGAGGAGGTCGTGGAGGGCGGTCTCGATGGCCTGCAGGGCAGCGTCGATCGCATCGCCGGGGTTGGTGCCCCAGTGGTCGATGTCGCGGCCGAGACTCATCGCCGTTCCTCTCTCAGAGGTGTGCTGTGATGGATCCGATTCTAGGCCTTCACGCGCTCTGGAGCCAATAATTTTCCCAGGTCAAACCCTGTTTTCGCGGTGAGCGAACGACCTCGTTCTTGTGGATGGTAAGTGGCCCGAAGGGCCACCCTTCCGCCCCATCAACCTCACCCGTCCCAAGCAAGATTCCGCTGCGCCACACCCGGGCCGCCGCCCCGATAGCCAGCCAAAATCTTTCTCGACGGGCCCCGGTGTCAAGGACCGCGCAGCGGCCGGCGAAGCCGGCGGCCGCAGGCCGTCCTTGACTCCGGGGTTCGTCGAGAAGACCCTCGAAAACGGGTCGGCGGCCCACCCCAACCCCGAAAGAACCTCAGCGGATCCGAGCCCGACGCCGATCAGTAGTGATGAGCTCGACATTGATCCCAGCAGCCCGGACGAATGCGATGAGCTCGTCGTCGAACATCTCCCCAGGCTGAGGCGGACTGAGCGTACGAGCCCCAGCGACCCCGAGTTCGACCAGAGTCGATTCGAGATCAGGTGCCATGAAGGCCAGGTGATGGAGACCGTACGCATGCGGCCCAGGAGTCACCGGAGTGATGAGCTTGATGGCGATCGAGTCAGGCTTCTCCAGGAATACCCCACGGACCCCGTGACGGGTGTTGACGACCGGATCCGTGACGCGGCGGTAGCCGAAGAGCCGCTCGAAGGCCTCGGCGGTGCGGAGCAGATCGCGGACCTGAATGCCGATGTGGTCGAGTCGGAGGTCAGGCATCGTCACCTCGCATCGGGGTGCCTTCAGCGACGGCGGTGGCAATGGCCATCCGAGGCCCGGGGACGGTGGCGACGCGGACCGTGGTGACCCCGGCGAGAGCCGCGAGATCGGCCGCGGGGCCGTCGAGAGAGACCGAGAGCGACCCAGGAGCATCCTCGAGCACGATGATCCCGCGCCACGGCAGCGGCCCGGACCATTCGCCGGGACCGAGGGCCTTCCAGACGGCCTCCTTGGCGGCGTACCGCATCGCGAAGGCCGTGGCGGGGGTCGTGGCGGCCATGCACTGGGCGATCTCGGCGTCGGTGAACCAGCGCACCGCGAATCCGGAACCACGCATCGCCAGGAGCCGAGCGAAGCGCCTGATGTCGGCGACGTCGATCCCGACCCCCTGCAGGCTCATCGCACGCTCATCGCCCTGTGTCAGCACCTCAGGCGACCGGACTGTGGGTCGCCACCATCTTGAGCAGCTCGGCGGCGACGGCCTCCGAGCCGGTCTCGTTGAGATGACCGCGGTCGAAGGTCAGGTTCTTGTTGAGCACGTAGTAGGTGGTGCCGTCCTGGCTGCGCTCCCCGGTGCCGTCGGCCTCGGCGGCGGCGATGTCGACGAGGCGGCCGGTGGCGCCGTACTTCTCCCGGATCATCGCGTTGTAGCGCTCCCGGGCGATGTTGTCGGCCGGCCCCATCTCGTCGTCGCGGCCCAGGGCCGCCTTGACCTTGGACTTCCAGTTGCGGTCGGCGGTGAGCGGCACGGTCGTGTAGAGGAAACGTACGTCGGGATGGGCTGCCTCGACCTCGTCCATCGTCGACACATAGGCGTCGAAGACGGCCTGCACATCGGTGGAGGCGGTGATGTCGACGTAGCAGAGCTTCATCAGCGCCACGTCGACGTCCTTCCCGGCAGGGCTGTCCACCAGCTTCGTGAACGCGGCGAACTTGCTGAGCGGATCCTCGTTCACCCCGATGTAGGCATGCCGCATCGTCGCAGCCTCCGCATCAGTCAGGCTGGCACCGGAGATCTCGGGGCCAGTCACATCGGCCATGGCCGGCGCCGGCATCGAGGCATCTGCGTACACCTTCGAGACCCCGTCGAGGATGTTCATCCCGACGGAGTTGTGCCCGAAGAGCACCGTGGTCTCCCCCACGACCTGCAGCTCGGACTCGCTGGGCTCCGCGATCGCGACCTGCTCGTTCATCCCTGGACTCCTCAGCAACCATGCCCCAGCCAGTGCGACCGTGACCACCATCACTCCTGCCAACACTCCGGCCAGCAGCTTCACCGAACCGGACACCCTTCTCCTCGCCATCCTCAACCCACCTTGACCCCTTCGAAACCGGCATCATCCGCATCATCGACGTCGTCGTCCTGTCCCTCGGCCGGCTCCTGGGCCAGCCGTAGACACATCGCGCGGACGTCGCGCTTGATGACCTTTCCGTTCGCGTTCAGCGGCAGCGCGTCGACGAAGCGGACGACCTCGGGCACCATGTGCTTCGAGAGTCGCTCGCGACAGTGCGCGATCACGTCGGCGCCGCGCAGCAGCGATCCGCGCCGCCGCACCACCACCAGCTCGACCCGCTCGCCGGCGGCGTCGTCCGGGAGCCCGACCGCGGCCGCCGCCACCACGTCCGGCAGATAGAGAGCCGCGGACTCGACGTCCTGGCTCGCGATCCGGTGCCCCCACGACTTGATGAAGTCCTCGACCCGGTCGACCACGTAGATGTAGCCGTCCTCGTCGACCTTCGCCAGATCTCCCGTACGCAGCATCCCGCCGGGCATCTTGCGGGCCGTCGCCTCGGGGTCGTCGAGATAGCCGGGCGAGATGTTCGCGCCGCTGGCCCAGATCTCGCCGACCTCGCCGGGGGCGACGTGCACCCCGTCGCGGTCGAGCACGCGCAGGTCCACGCCCGGGATGCCTCGGCCGATCGATCCCGGCCGCAGGGAGACCTGCTCCGGCGGGAGGTAGGAGAGCCGCGCGGTGGCCTCGGTCGCGCCGTACATCACGAAGACCCGCGCCTGCGGCTGGGCCCGCGCCATCTGCTCCACCAGAGCGGGGGCCAGTCGGCCGCCGGCCTGCTGGATCGTCCGCAGCGACGGCAGCGCCGTGCTCCCGAAGGTGCTGTTGCGCAGCAGCATCCCGAAGGTCGACGGCACACCGGCGAAGCCGGTGCAGCGTGCGGACGCCATCCGGTCCACCACCGCCTGCGGGAAGACGAACGTCGGCTGGATGATCATCGCGGCACCGGCGCGCAGATGGGTGTGCAGGAGCGAGAGCCCGAAGACGTAGGTGAACGGCAGCACGACCAGCATCCGGTCCTCGGACGTGATGCCGAGGTAGCCGAGGATCGAGGTCGTGTTCGCCTGGATGTTGCGGTGGGTGATCCGCACCGCGCGGGGGTCACCGGTGGTGCCGGAGGTGAACATGTAGAGCGCGTCCTGGTCCGGGTCGACCTCGACCGCGTCGGACAGCTCGACCGGCGTCGATCGCTGCTTCGGGACCAGCCGCTCCTTCCGCTCCACCACGACCGGGAGGCTCCGGGGCAGGCTCAGCCTCAGCGCCTCGGCCTGAGCGCGGCCCACCAGCAGCGCGTCGGCGCCGACCCAGCGCGCCCGGGCCACCACCTCCTCGGTCGGCAGCGTGACGGCCAGCGGCACCACGATCAGCCCCATCCGGAGAGCCGCGAGATAGGCCGAGGTCCAGAACAGCCCGTTGGGCGCCATGATCCCGACCGGCGTGCCCGGATTCAGACCGAGCACGGAGAGCCGTCCCATGAGCACGGACACGCTGGCTCGCAGCTCTTCGAAGGTGTACTCGCGACCCGCTTCGGCGAGCGCGATCGAATCCTCGGGCGCGTGCTCGAGAAGAAAGTCGGCTGTGTTCAACGTGGCCCGTCCCCCGGGATGCTTGGGCCGGGACCGTTCCCGGCTACGGCAACGTCGCATGCCTCACCTCGACCGGCGGTGGGCCACTCGGCAGGCTGCCTGAAATTGAGTACGCGACCCACCCATCGGTCCCGACTCGACTCCGCTACGCGTCGACTGGTCCCGTGAACCTCAAGCGCCTCCTCATGTTCGTGCTGCTCGGCGTGCTCGTCGGCGTCGCGATCTTCTGGATGCCGGGGCGCTTCGCCGACTCCTCGTCCGGCAACGACGGTGGAGGCTCGACCTCGGCGTCCCCGTCCGGCTCGCCGGGAGCCGAAGCCAGCTCGGATGCGAGCGCCGGATCGGGGTCCGGCCGGAAGTCGGATCCCGAGCCCGCGACCGAGGCGCTGCCGGAGGCGGCCTCGACGCCGAGCGAGTCGGGCCTGCCCGGACTCACCGAGAAGCCGCGTACGAAGACGGCGGCGCTGATCTCGGAGCCGCTGCCCAAGCAGGCGGTCCGCAAGGGCACGCTCGTGGCCGGCTACCCGGCAGCGCTCGAACCCCCGTCGCGCACCACGGTCGACGTCTCCAGCGTCTCGCCCACCAAGGACGCGCTCCAGGTTGCACTGACCGCGAGCTGCCGGAAACCCTGCGACGTACTGCGGCACTTCCGGACCCGCCTCGCGCAGCACGGCTTCAAGGAGGTCACGACCACATCGGTCGAGAACACTCCCGCGATGTCGATGCACCGAGGCGACGAGACGGTGAGCGTCACGGTCACCCACACCGGCCGCCGCAACGTCGACTTCACCCTCTACTCCGTCCTCCACACGAAGACCTGAGCCGGTGTACCTGTCTCTCAGCGACCGTCCCACCTCGAGTGCCGAGCCGCGGCAGACCGGCGGGCGGGTCTCCCGGACGGTCGTCACCCTCGGCATCGTCAGCCTGCTGACCGACATCTCCTCGGAGTCGGTCTCGGCGATCCTGCCGCTCTACCTGACCGCGGTGGTCGGGCTCTCTCCGGTGGCCTACGGGCTCATCGACGGGCTCTACCAGGGCGTCTCCTCGCTGGTGCGGATCGCGGCCGGGTGGGCGGCCGACCGCACCGACCGGCCGCAGCCTGTGGCGCTGGCCGGCTACGCGATGAGCGCGGTCGCGCGGCTCGGCCTGATCTTCGCCGGTGGCTTCGGGACGATCTCGGCGGCGATCTCGCTGGACCGGGTCGGCAAGGGCGTACGCACGGCTCCGCGCGACGCGATGATCGCCGCCTCCAGCGACCCGGCGCACCTCGGCCGCAGCTTCGGCGCCCACCGGGCGCTGGACACGATCGGGGCGACGCTGGGGCCGCTGCTGGCGTTCGTGATCCTGTGGCGGATCGCCGACGGCTACGACACCGTGCTGGTCGTCTCGCTCGGCTTCGCGGTGCTCGGGGTGGCGACGATGGCTTGCTTCGTGCCGTTCCGCACCGGCGCCGTCCGCCGGACCGCTCCTCGTCGCAGCGAGCCGCGCCCCAAGGTGCGTTGGCGCACCGTGCTCACGCCCGGTCTCGCGCGGGTGACCGGGGTGTCCGCCGTACTCGCCCTGCTCACCATCGGTGACGGGTTCGTCTACCTGGCGCTGCTGGAGACCGGCGGCTTCGCGGCGCAGTGGTTCCCGGTCCTCTACGTCGGGACCAACCTCGCCTACCTCGCCCTGGCCGTCCCGCTGGGCCGGCTCGCGGACCGGGTCGGGCGGGTCCGGGTCCTCGTGCTCGGCCACCTTCCGCTCGCAGCGGCCTACCTGTGCGCCGCGACCGGGTCCGGCGCGCTCTGGACGACGTGCGCCGCGGTGCTCCTCCTCGGCGTCTTCTACGCCGCGACCGACGGCACCCTGGCCGCCGTCGCCGGGCAGCTGGTCCCCGAGACCGTACGCGCCAGCGGTATCGCCACCGCCCAGACCGCCGTCGCGCTGGCTCGCCTCGTCGCGGCGACCGGCTTCGGCCTGCTCTGGTACGCCGTCGGCCCCCGGGTCGCGATGCTCGCGGTCTGCGTGGTGCTGCTCGCCGCGATCCCGGCCGGGCTCGCGGTGATGCGCAGGGCGGTGCGATGACGACGTTCTGGGTCAAGCAGCGCACGGCGATCTTCGGTGCGATCGTCGTGCTCGTCACGGCCGGTGTGACGGCGTACGCCCTCTCCGCGATCGCGGAGAACGACCGGCGTACGTCCCGGGCGACCGACGCGACGACGACCTCCCTGACGCAGATCGAGAAGGGGCCCAGGATCCTCTTCCGGCACACCGGACGCGACGCCGACTACGGCCACGTCGGCGCCGTGGCGCTGGCCGACCCCGGCGGCGCCCGAGCGCTCACCGACCTGAGCTGCGACCGGGTCTACGCGCAGGTGCGCTCGGTCTCGTGCCTGACGACCGAGCGGGGCGTGGTGAGCCGCTACCGCGCGACCGACCTGGCGACCTCGGACCCGGGGAAGGCCTGGCGAGAGGTCGACGGGACCGACCTGCCGGGGCTGCCCAGCCGCACCCGGATCTCGCCGGACGGGCAGCTGGTCTCCTCGACGGTGTTCGTCAACGGCGACTCCTACATGGTCAGCGGCTTCTCGACGCGCACCCTGATCCGCCGGATCGGTGGGGCGAGCTACGGAGATCTGGAGAAGTTCAGGCTGGTCGTCGACGGCCGCAAGGTCTCCCCGGTCGACCGCAACATCTGGGGCATCACCTTCGCCGACGACGACCGCACCTTCTACGCCACGGTCGCCACGGGCGGGCGGACCTACCTCGCCCGCGGCGACCTCACCGAACGCTCGCTGACGACCATCGCCGACCACGTCGAGTGCCCGTCCCTCTCCCCCGACGGCACCCGGATCGCGTTCAAGGAGGCCGACAAGGACGGCACCCGGTGGACTCCCGCGGTCCTCGACCTCGCCACCGGCCGGCGCACCGTGCTCGCCGGTGAGACCCACAGCATCGACGACCAGATCGAGTGGCTCGACGACGACACCGTCCTCTACGGCCTGGAGCGCGAGGGCGAGCCCGTCAGCGACGTCTGGGCGCTCGACACCACGGCCTCCGCGACCCCGCGCGTGCTCGTCCCGGAGGCGGCCTCGCCCGCGGTTCTACGCTGAATCGGGTACTCCATCCCGGGTCTGTCCCACCCGCCGTCCGAGTCCCGGTTTGCTAGGGGGATGACCCTCGAGAAGACCGGCTCCGAGACTCGGATCGAGCCCAGTGCGGATGTCGACGCCCGCGCCACGATCGGCGCCGGGACCCTCGTGTGGCACCTGGCCCAGGTCCGCGAGCACGCCCGGGTCGGCAGCGAGTGCATCATCGGCCGCGGGGCGTACGTCGGTCCCGGCGTCGTGGTGGGAGACCGCTGCAAGATCCAGAACCATGCGCTGGTCTACGAGCCGGCGGTGCTCGAGGACGGCGCGTTCGTCGGGCCGGCGGTGGTGTTCACCAACGACTACCTCCCCCGCGCCGTCAACCCGGACGGCACCCTCAAGGACGGCGAGGACTGGGAAGCCGTCGGCGTGACCGTACGCACCGGCGCCAGCATCGGCGCCCGGGCCGTCTGTATTGCGCCGGTCACCATCGGCGCCTGGGCGATGGTCGCGGCAGGCGCCGTGGTCACCCGCGACGTACCCGACCACGCGCTGGTCGTCGGGGTCCCGGCGCAGCGGATGGGCTGGGTCGGGCACGCGGGGGCGCCGCTGGTCGCCCAGGGAGATGCCTGGCGCTGCCCGAAGACGGGCACGCTCTACGTCCTGCGCGGGACGAGCGAGGACGACGGCCTGGTCGCGGTCTGACGAGCCGATCGACCCAGGGTCAGGCGGCCCGCCACTCGGCCTTGTGGGCGATGCTGACCGCCGCGATCTGCGAGGAGACGCCGAGCTTGGCGAGGATCGACTTCACCTGGGTGCGCACCGTCGCCTCGGACACGACGCGGAGCTTGGCGATGTCGCCGACCGTGAAGCCCTCCATCAGGTGCTCGAGCACCTGCGACTCCCGCGGGGAGAGCTGGGCGAGCCTGCGACGGATCTCGATGATGCCCTGCTCCTGCCCCGCCCACGCCCGGATCAGGCGCTCGCGGTCGTCGACGTCGAGCACGCTGTGACCGTAGTTGAGCCTGCGTACGGTGCCCAGGATCTCGCCGAGCGGCACCGTCTTGGACAGGACCGTGCGAGCCCCGACGTGGAGGGCGTGCCCCCAGCGGGTCTCGTCGGTCGAGCCCGTCACCACGACGACGTCGGCCCCCGCCCGGGCGAGCGGCGCGATGAGGCGTACGCCCGAACCGTGCTGGCCCAGGTCGAGGTCGAGCAGGACGATCCGCGGCTGGGACCTCATGATCAGCGAGGTGAGCTTGGCCTCCGAGGGCGGCTCCTCGGGCAGGTCGACGCGGTGGGCGTCGTAGCCCTCGAAGGTGAGGGCCAGCTCGAGAGACTCGGCGAACAGGGTGTGGTCCTCGACGATGACCACCTTCACCCTCTTACGCGGCGACACCACGGCGACCTCCCCGGGTCGGGGTGTCGTGCTGGTCGGCCCCGTCGCCTGCCCTGCCATCGGCACAGCCGAGCATCGGGATGCCGAGGACGAAGGTGGTGCGCTCGCTCGCCTCGACCAGCTCGAGGTAGCCGCCCTGGCGTTCCATCAGGTCTCGCGCGGCGTGCAGGCCGATGCCTTGGCCCGTCGACCCTGGTCGGCTGACTCCCCACGCGAAGATCCGACGGCGCAGCTCGGGCGCGACCCCCGGCCCGTCGTCGGTGACCGCGATCTCCACCGAGGTGCTCGTCGGCTCGGCGGCACGTACCTCGATCCGGACCGATCCGCTCCCGTGGGCGGCAGCGTTGTCGAGGAGCACGTTGAGCGCCTCGGTCAGCTGGTCGGAGTCGCCTAGCGCCAGCATCCTGCTGGGGCGCCACACCACGTCGGTGCCCTTGGCCTCGTGGGCGAGCACCATCGTGGCCACCACGGAGTCGACGTCGATCACCTCGGCCCGCATCTCACCGGCCCGCATCTCACCGGCCCGCATCTCATCGGCCCCCGGCTCCGGGATCTCCGCCCTCGCGGCATCCTGCTGCCGGCGGACCATCCGCTCGAGCCGCTCCAGCTCGCTCTGCACCATCGCCGTCATCGCTGCCCGCCGGTCGTCACCGATCGCGCCGGGCGAGTTGAGCAGCGTGGTCGCCGCCCGGATCCCGGCCAGCGCGGAGGCAGCCTCGTGCAGCCGGGCACGTTCATCCCGACCGACTCTTGACATCGACACAGCTCTCCCCTGGTCATCCTCGTCGTGCCGCGCCCTCCCAAGACGCAGCCAGGCGGCATGAAACACGCGTGGACCCGAAGGTCCGACATGAACAGCGCCGTACGGCAAAGGGACTTTACTCACTCAGCCCGGGGGACGGATCGCCTACCTATTTTTGGTTACCGGCCGTTACCGACTGGTGCCTCAAATTGAGGAATGGCGAGCATCTGGACCCCATATGGAGGGAGTCCCGGGTCCCATACTCAGGTGGCCATCCTCGATCATCCGCCCGTGCCGCCGCAGCCGGAGCCTGCGGACGAGCCCCCCGCGCGCGGATGGCGTCGGGCTCGCAAGCCGTTGATCGGGCTGCTCGTGTGCCTTCTCCTGCTCTGCGCCGCGGCCCTGACCGGGATCCTGTGGCTCCAGGCGAAGGTGGAGGGAAACATCCAGCGGCTGCCCGACACGTTCACCGGCCTCACCGACCGGCCCGCCAAGCCCACCTCCGGGTCGGCCGCCGACGCGATGAACATCCTGGTCCTCGGCACCGACACCCGATCCGACGCACCCACCACCGGAGCCGAGGCGCCCGGCTGGGAGCCGGGCCAGGCACGCTCCGACACCATGCTGCTCGTCCACATCGACGGCGACCGCGACTCCGCCTCGGTGATCTCGATCCCGCGCGACTCCTGGGTCGACATCCCCGGCCACGGCAAGGGCAAGGTCAACTGGGCCTACTCCTTCGGTGGCCCCAACCTCACGGTCGAGACCGTCGAGAAGATGACCGACGTACGCATCGACCACCTCACCGTCATCGACTGGGACGGCTTCAAGGCCCTCACCGATGCGATCGGTGGCGTCGACATCGACATCCCGAAGACCGTCTACGACTCCGCCCGCGACGTCCGCTGGGAGGCCGGCCGCCACCACCTGGACGGCGAGCAGGCGCTCCTCTACGTACGCCAGCGCTACGGTCTCCAGGATGGTGACCTCGACCGCGTAGCCCGCCAGCAGGCCTTCCTGCGCACGCTCCTCAAGCAGACCCTCGAGCAGGAGCTGCGCAAGAACCCCGACCAGGTCCTCGACCTCCTCGCCCTCTTCTCGAAGCACGCCTCCGTCGACGACGACTGGTCCACCACCCAGATGGCCAAGCTCGCCGCCTCCCTCCGCAACCTGCGCACCGACGACATCAGCTATCTGACCGTCCCCACCGACGGCACCGGCATGGTCGGCGACCAGTCAGTCGTACGCCTCGACCCCTCCCGCGACCGCGACCTGTGGCGCGCTGTCCGTGAGGATCGGATGGGCGATTGGGCTGAGGACAACCAGGACCTGCTCACCCCCGACGTCGTCCGCTGACCCGCCGAGTCGGCTCATCCTGACCGCAGAACAGGCCGAGTCGGCGCGTTATGACGAGCCGACTCGGCATGAAGGTCGGTCAGGACGAGCCGAGTCGGCGGGGTTCAGGAGGCGGCCTCGACCTCCGTCACACCCGGGACGAGGCGGTTGGCGGGGCACGGTAGGCCGTAGTGATCCCGGAGGGTTGCCCCGGTGTATTCGGTGCGGAACAGGCCTCGCTCCTGGAGGATCGGCACGACCTTCGCGGTGAACGCCTCGATGCCCGAGGGCAGCACGGCAGGCATGATGTTGAACCCGTCAGCAGCACCGTTCTCGAAATAGTGCTGGATCGTGTCAGCAACCTGGACAGGGGTCCCGGTGAAGGTGCGGTGACCACGCCCACCACCCAGTTTCCCGATCAGCTCACGGACCGTCAGTCGATCACGACGAGCCCAGTCGACGACAAGGGTGTAGCGGCTCTTGGCACCCTCGATGGAGTCCTCCGAAGGCAGATCGTCGGGCAGCTCCGCATCCAGGTCCAGCCGCGAGGGATCGACCCGGAGCAGCTGAGCGAGCTGGGCGAGGGCGTACTCCGGAGCGATCAGCCGGTCGAGCTCGGCCTCGAGCTCACGCGCCTCGGCTTCGGTCTCGCCGAGGATCGGGACGATGCCGGGGAGGACCAGTACGTGGTCGGGGTTGCGGCCGGCCGCCACGACCCGGCGCTTGATGTCGGCATAGAACGCCTGGCTCTCGGCCAAGGTCGGCTGAGCGGTGAAGATCGCCTCGGCCCAGCGGGCCGCGAACTCCTTGCCGTCGTCGGAGGAGCCGGCCTGGACGAGCAGCGGGTGGCCCTGCGGCGGACGGGCCAGGTTGAGCGGGCCCTCCACCGAGAAGTGAGGCCCCACATGAGAGATCGGCCGAATCCGGTCACCGAGCGCATGCACCCCGGCGTCCTTGTCCGCCACGATCGCGTCGTCGGCCCAGCTGTCCCAGAGCTTGGTCGCCACCTCCAGGAACTCAGAGGCCCGCTCGTAGCGGGTCTTGTGCAGCGGCTGCCCCTCCAGACCGAAGTTGCGCGCTGCGGCGTCCCCTGCGGTCGTGACGATGTTCCACCCGGCCCGACCGCCGGAGATGTGGTCCACCGAGGCGAGCCGACGGGCGAGATTGAACGGCTCGTTGTACGACGTCGAGGCGGTGGCGATCAGGCCGATGTGCTGCGTGGAGACCGCGAGCGCGGACAGCAGCACGGTCGGCTCGATCCGCCCCGACGGCCGACGGCCCGGCTCACCGAACATGGCCGGGGAGTCGGCGAGGAACAGCGAGTCGAACTTGGCCTCCTCCGCCACCCGCGCCAGATGCTGATGCGCCGAGAGCGAGAGGTTGGCGTGCGGGTCCGAGGCAGGCAGCCGCCAGGACGCCTCGTGGTGACCGGTGTCGAGCAGGAACAGGTTGAAGTGGAGCTGTCGGGCACCCATCAGGCCACCTCCTCCTCAGCCGACTCGACCACACCGAGCTCGGCCAGCAGCTGGGCCCGCAGCGACGCGAACCGCGGGTCGCCCGGGCTCCGCTTGGCGCCCAGGTCGATCCGGAGGTCGGAGCCGACGACGCCGTCGACCAGCACGATCACCCGGTCGGCGAGCGCGATCGCCTCGTCGACGTCGTGGGTGACCAGCAGGATCGCGGGGTTGTGAGCGGCGTACAGCTTCTTGAGGAGCTTGTGCATCTTGATCCGGGTCAGCGCGTCCAAGGCGCCGAACGGCTCGTCGGCGAGCAGCAGCTGTGGGTCGCGGACCAGCGACCGCGCCAGCGCCGCTCGCTGCTGCTCACCACCGGAGAGCTCGTGCGGCCAGGCCTTGTCGCGGCCCTCGAGGCCGACCTCGGAGAGCGCCTCGAGACCACGGGCTCGGGCGTCGGCACCAGGCAGACCCAGGACCACGTTGTCCAGCACCCGCCGCCACGGCAGCAGCCTGGAGTCCTGGAAGACGACCGAGACCCGCTCGGGCACCTCCACGACACCCGAGCCCGAGACGGCGCGGTCGAGGCCGGCCAGCGCCCGAAGCAGAGTGGACTTACCCGAACCCGAGCGCCCGATCAGCGCTACGAACTCGCCGCGGGCGATGGTGAGGTCGAGCCCGTTGAGCACCCCGCCCGCCTCGGAGAAGCTGCGGCGCAGCCCCTCGACGCGTACGGCGGATCCTTCGGGTGCCGTCAGTGACTCTCCAGCGTGCGTCGCCATGCCAGTGCCTTCCTCTCGGTGAAGCGGACGATGCCGTCGGCGACCAGGCCCAGCAGGGCGTAGACGACCAGGCCGACGACGATGATCTCGGTCTGGCCGTAGCTGGACGCGAGGGTGATCATGTGGCCGATACCGCTGGTCGCGTTGACCTGCTCGACGACCACGAGCGACAGCAGCGCGTTGAGCACCGCGAACCGCAGCCCGAGCAGGAAGCCCGGCGTCGCGCCTGGCAGCACGACATGCCGGACGAACGCGCCGCGCCCCAGGCTGACGGTCTCGGCGAGCTCCGCGTAGCGGCTGTCGATGCCACGCAGCCCGTTGTGGGTGTGGATGTAGATCGGGATGAGTACGCCGAGCGCGATCGTGATCACCTTCATCGGCTCCCCGATCCCCAGCCACAGGATCAGCAGCGGCATCAGCGCCAGGCTCGGGATGGCCCGCTTGACCTGCACCGGACCGTCGATCACCGCCTCCCCGACCCGGCTGAGCCCGGAGACCAGCGCCAGCGCCAGCCCGACGCCGACCCCGATCACCAGCCCGAGCGCGGCCCGGTAGGCCGAGGTCGCGAGCGCCTCAGGAAGCCGCCCGTCGGCGATCAGCCGCTGAGCGGTCTCGACGACCACCCACGGCTCGGACAACGTACGCGGATCGAGCACGCCCGTCGCCGAGGCGAGGCACCACAGCCCCAGGAGCAGGATCGGCCCGATCCACAGCGTGCCGGGGACCCGCGGCCCCGGGCCGAGCCGTCGGCGTACGACCCTCTTGTCGGTGATCTTCTCGGAGACGACGCCGACGATCGGCGCCTCGACTGCCGTGGTCGCCATCACCGACCGCCCTTCACGGCCTCTGCGATGACCTTCTCGTAGCGGCGGTCATAGAGCTCGGCGACGTTCAGCTTCGGATGGTTCTGCTCCTCCGAGAGGATGTCCGCGGTCTCCTGCTGGCGCTCGATGAAGTCGTCCCAGTTCTCCGGGATGACGTTCTGCCCGGAGGTCTCGAAGACCTTCTTGCCGTCCTCGAAGGTCAGCCCCTCGTGGTCGACGTAGTAGGCCTGGATCCACTCGTCCGGGTGCTCGTCGACCCACTTCTCGGCCTTGACCCACAGCCCGAGGAAGTCCTTGAACGCGGCCGCCTTGCCGGCGTCCTCGAAGGTCTTCTCCGGCCCGTAGATGAGGGTCGAGTCGTCGCGGATGCCGGTGCGGATCGAGGTGGCACCGTCGCGACCGTACTTGGCCAGATAGGAGGTCAGCTGCGGCCCGCCGAGCGGGGCGACGTCGACCTGGTTGGAGGCCAGCGCGTTGGAGAAGGTGTCGTCGACGCTCTGGATCTCGACCAGCTCGACATCCTTCTGGGTGAGCCCGGCAGCCCTGAGCGTCTTGAGGACCAGCGCGCCCTGGGCCTGGCCGGGCGAGTAGGCGATCTTCTTCCCTTTCAGGTCCTCGACCGTCTCGACCTTCGACTTCGGCGCGATGCCGAGCTCGTAGATCGGATTGTCGAGCGGGTCCGGGTTCTCGGTGACCGCGACGATCGTGACCGGGGTGTCGGTCCAGGTCGCGAAGAGCGGCGGGATCTCGGCGACGTAGCTCGCATCCAGCGCGTCGGCGCGGAACGCCTCGATGCTCTTCGGGCCCCCGGAGATGTTGGCCCACTCGATCTCGTAGCCCTCGACCTCGTCGATCAGGCCGGACGTCTTCAGCGCGACCTCGATCGGCGGGAGCCCGAGGCGCAGGACGGTCCCCTCCGGGACCTGGTCGGGGAGCGCCGCGTCGGCGGCGAGCTTGGAAGCACTGGACGCATCGGCGCCGCCGCACGCCGTCAGCCCCAGGAGCAGGGTCGAGAGAACGGCGGCGATGGCGGTCAGGCGCGGTGGGGTGGGGCGGATCATGGCTCTCCTCTGGTTGGTCCGTCCAAACCAGAGTAAGTCACTAGAGTTTAGCCATAAATGGCTGTTCGGATCCTGAGACCGCCGAGACGTCAGGTACGCAGGCCGAGACGTCACTTACGTCGGCCGAGATGGCGCGCGAGTGCCATCTCGGCCGACCGGAGCGACGTCTCGGCCGACGGGGGGGCGACGTCTCGGCGGGGTGGGTCAGACGCGGTCGAACCAGTCGGTGAACCCGGAAGGATCGTGACGACCGAGGATCCCGTGCTCGAAGAGCCCCCAGCCCTCGACCCCATCGGCACCCGGACCGTGCGCGACCGCGCGCCCGACGTGGTCGATCACCCCGAACGGCACCCGGCCGGCGACGTCGGGCGACTTCATGTCGTAGGTCAACCGCTCGGTGAACCCCGCGCCCTTCCAGACCCCGTGGGACCAGTCGGAGTCGCCGCCGTAGCCGCCACCGACATGGATCGGCACCCCCAGCAGCGAGGAGACCTCGAGCACCAGCGGCTTCCCCGCCGGAGTCGTGCACGTGATCGTCGCGCCCTCCGGGAGCCGCGTCCCGTCCTGGTAACGGATCCGGACGTGCGGCCAGCCGAGCTGCTCGACCCGCCCGTCGGCGAAGGTGCGGGTGCAGTCGTTGAGGGTGCGATGACCGTCCGGCGTCTCCTGGATGATCAGCACGACGGCGAAGTCGTCGAACCGCAGTGGCAGATAGAGCCACCACATCCCGTCGAACGCCGGCTCCGCGGGCCTGCCCGGCGGCAGCGCCTCGCCGGAGGGACGGATCCCCCAGGAGCGGTCGCGGGTGCCGATCCAGCGATCGCGGTCGACGGCGATCGACTCGCCGTCGACCTCGATCACCCCCTCCCAGGTCCCGACCTGCGCGAACCGCTGCGCGTCGAGCACTGTCCCCGCACCCTGGCGCATCACGTGCGGCTGCTCCTGGACCACCTCGAACGAGCCCTCCCACCGCAGGTCCAGGGCGATCCCGTGGGTCTCCTCCATCACCAGCCGGAGCTTCCGCAGCGGCTCCGAGACCTCGATCCGGTACGCCCCGACCCGCTGCTCCAGCCGGTCGCCACCCCGCGGGTCGGCGCCGTCGCCCAGGTGCACGGCGGTCTGCTCGTCGCCACGGCGGAGCAGGACGTACGCATCCTTGGTGCCGAGGTTGGGATAGAACCCCATCCCGGAGATGAGGAAGAGGTCGCCGGTGCGGTCGTGGGCGTTGAGGTAGCAGCGGTCGTAGAAGTTGCGGTCGCTGCTCCCCGCCCAGGCCACCGGGCGCGGAAGCTGGTGGATCGGATATTCATCGAGCGGGCCGACGCCGACATACTCCCCATGAGACCCGCTCATGCCCCGACCACGTCCAGCATCGCCGCGAACATCGCCCGGTGGTAGAGCACCGACTCCGGGTCCTCGGGCGCCTCGATCTCACCGAAGTGGATCTGGCGCGCCGCGATCCGCAGGTAGATGATCCCCCACATGACCGCCGCGTGGACCTCGTGCCAGGTCAGGTCGCCGAGCTCGACACCGCTCGCCGCGGCATAGGTCGTCCGGACCTCGTCGGCAGTGAGGAAGCCGGGCATCCCCGGCAGCTCCAGCATCGAGGCCAGGTCCTCGAAGATGCGGTGGGCGAAGATCATCCAGGTCACGTCCATCTCGCGGGGCCCGAGACTGACCATCTCCCAGTCGAGGACCGCCACCGGCGCGAAGTCGCGGTAGATGATGTTGCCGATCCGCGCGTCGCCCCAGGACAGGACGGGCTCGCCGCCATCTTCGGAGAGGCCAGTGTCGGGAAGGTGTGCCTCGAGCCAGGCCAGACCTCGCTCGACCAGCGGCGAGCGGCCGCCCCCTTCCTCGGCGGTGGAGGCGAAGGCGTACCAGGCCCGGGTCTTGGCGAGGTTGCGGGCGATCAGCGTCTCGCCGGAATGACCGGCCGCGGCGGGATCGAGGAAGGCGAACCGCGAGGCGGCGTCGGGGATCGAGTGGAGTCCGGCGAGCACCTCGACCGAACGCCTCTGCAGCGCCGCGCGGTCCGAGGGCGAGGCGTCGAAGAGCCAGCTGTCGCCGAAGTTGTAGGGCATCACGTCGGGCGGGACGACCCCCTCGACCCGCTCCATCAGGAAGAACGGCGTGCCGAGGACCGCGCCGCTCATCTCAGCGAGGCCGACCTCAGGGACCGGCACCGGAGACAGCGAGCCGGCCAGCCGCATCGCGTCATACTGCGCCTGCAGGTCATAGGTCGCGAAGACCGGGATGTCCTCGGGGCGGGGCGCCACCCGCAGGACGTACGCCTTCGTCTGCCTCTCTCCGTCGACGGTCGAGGTGACGTCGAGCAGGACGGTCTCGCTGGAGAGCCCGTTGGCATCGATGCCCCCGATGATGGCGACCTCGGGATGAGCCCCGGGCGGTAGCGCCGTGGCCAGCCACTGCTCCAGCCTCGCTCCGATCGCCGCAGGGTCGCGGCCCGATCGCTGGAAGGTCATCTCGGGCGGCGGGGGCGCCTGGGTCACGTGCTCCTCCTGGTGGCGTGTGAGTCAGGTCACACACCACCAGGTTGGTGGAACACGTTCTAGTTTGTCAACCGGTCAGAACCGGATCTTCGACGGCGTCTCGGTGGGCGCGGCCTTGGTGACGAACGCCTTCCGCTTCGCGGCGAACCCGAAGCGGTCGTCGAAGATGTCGCGAGCCATCTCGGCCAGCTCGATGCTCTGGTAGTAGGACATCGGCATCGCAGAGGCGCGGCGTGCCTCGCGGGCCGCCAGGGCCGGGACGTACGCCCCAGCCTCGGCGACGCTCTGCGCCAGGTTGCGCAGCCAGCCGTCGAACTCCGCCGCGTCACGCGGACCGAGATCGCTGACCATGTCGATCCGCGCGGCCTCGGCCGCAGAGATCGGCAGCTTCGCGCCGAGCAGCTCGTCGGCCTTCTCCGCGCCGACCCGGCTCGGCAGGCCCCAGGTGTGCAGCTCCGAGCCGAAGATGCCCATGTCGTAGTAGGGGTTCAGCACCACACCGGCGCGCGCGACCGTGATGTCGGCGCAGAGGCCGGCCATCACCCCGCCGGCTCCGGCATTGGCGGTGAACGCGGCGATGGTCAGCTGCTCGGCCTCGGCGATCGCCAGGCAGAGCTCATCGATGGCGCGGATGTTGTCCCAGGCCTCGGCCGCCGGGTCCGGCGCCGCCTCGATCACGCCGAGGTGGATGCCGTTGGAGAAGGCGTGCTCGGTGCCGCGTACGACCAGGACCCTGGTGTCCTCGATGAGCGCCTTGCGCACGGCATCGGTCATCCGGCGGCACTGCTGGGTATACATCGCGCCGCTGTAGGAGCGGAGGGTGAGATAGCCGACGTCCCCGTCGCGCTCGTAGGTCGTCTCGGCCAGCGCATCCGGCATCCGCCGGTAGGGCGCGTGCCCGGCGTCGAGCACCCAGGCGGCTGGGAGCTTGGGGCCGCGCTTCTTCTCGAGCGTGGCGGCGTAGCCGACCCACAGGGTGCCCTCGCCGGTGGCGATCGCGACCGCGTCGGTGTCGACCCCGACCACGGTGCCCGGCTCCACGTCGCCATGGTCCTCAGGCGTCGTGGCGGCGTCGAAGAGGCAGTACGCCTTCCCATCGACGGTCGCCGGCGCACCCGGGGCACCATCGGCCGCCGCGATCCGCCGAGCGATCTCGGTGGCCGGCGCGGACCAGTCGATCTCGAAGGCCGTGCGGCGCAGCAGCGGCAGCTCACCGGTGCCCTCGACCTCAGCAGCCCACTCCTCGGCAGGCTTCGGAGCCTCCCCCGCGGCGACCATCCGGAGGACCTCCGTGACGCAGTCCATCGCGGCATCGGCGACCGGGCCGTTGTAGAGCGCGCTCTTCGCGATCGGGACCTCGGGCATCGCGAAGGTCTCGGTCGCCCAGACCGGGCCGGCGTCCATCTCCTCGACGGCCGACAGCGCCGTGACGCCCCAACGCGAACGCCCATCGAGGGTGGCGTGGTCGAGCGAGGACGGGCCCCGGTCACCGACCGGGCCCGGGTGGATCACCACCGTTCGATAACGACCCCAGACCGCCTCCGGCACCCGGTGCTTGAGGAACGGGCACAGGATCAGCTCGGGGTCGATCGCCTCGACGGCCGCAACCAGGGACGAGTCGTCATGAACAGGTGCCAGCACGACGCCGACGTCGTGGCCACCCTCTTTCAGATCGCACCAGACCCGCTGGGTCAGGCCGTTGAACGCGGAGACGAGCAGCAGAATGCGCATGTGGGGGAAGTGTCCTTACTCGTAGGCAACCCGAATAGACCTGTATCCCCCGAGGGGTATTCATCCCCCGAGGGGTGTCACTGTATCGGGCGCCCTCGACCAGGTGCACCTCGGTGTCCAGGAGAGGGTCGGAAGACCTGGTGAGCACCGGGCCGCTCGCCCCGGTCTCATGCCGGGCACCGGGCCGTCGCCTTGCCGAAGCCTGCAAAGATAGGTCTCGTTCACGAGGGGGGACAATGACAACAGTCGACGACAACCCGATCAACGGGTTGGTCGATCTCGTCGAGGCGAGCAGCGACGAGATGGCGCGCGATCTGGCCAGGTTCCGGATGCGCTACAAGTTCGCGATCGACGAGGTCTCGACCAAGATCGCGATCTTGCGCGAGGAGTTCGAGCACACCCACGATCACAGCCCGATCGAGCACGTACGCACCCGGCTCAAGACGCCCGACAGCCTCCTCGCCAAGGCCCGCAAGATCGGCTGCCCGCTCACCCTCGAGGCACTCGAGGAGCAGATCCGCGACATCGCCGGGATCCGGGTGGTGTGTCCGTTCGTCTCCGACGTCTACTGGATCATGGAGATGCTGGGCAGCCAGTCCGATGTCGACGTGGTCGAGGTCGAGGACTACATCGCCGACCCGAAGGCCAACGGCTACCGCAGCCTCCACCTGATCATCAAGGTGCCGGTCTACCTCTCCGACCGGGCGGTGGACGTGCCGGTCGAGCTGCAGATCCGCACGATCGCGATGGACTTCTGGGCCAGCGTCGAGCACTCGATCTACTACAAGTACGACGGCACCGTCCCCACGACCCTGCGCGACGAGCTCGGCGCCGCCGCCCGCACCGCGGCCGACCTCGACGCCACCATGGCCCGGCTACGCAGCGAGGTCCACGGCCCGGTTCGCTGAACCGAGCCGTGGACCCTCACCGGCTCAGCGGCCGTTGACGAACCGCTGATACTGGGCTCGCGCCTCGTCGGGCGTGATCGCCCGGTCGAGGAACATCAGCGAGTCCATCCGGCAGTTGCACGGGTTCCGCTCGACGGTGTCCTGAGGGAAGGATCCGCCGACCTTGTAGCCGCGCGGCAACGTGTCGGAGGTGCCGGTGCCGTCGACCTGCCACGGGTCACCGGCGGTCGTGTAGAACCCTTCGACGGCCTTGCCGTTGCGGTAGAGCGCCATCTTGCCCGTGGTGTAGTCGAACGTCGCCGCCAGGTGCACCCACTGACCTCGTGGCAGCAGGGTCTGCCAGTCCGCCGAGGCGGCGAAGGTCTGGGAGGCCCCCTCGTCGAGCCGGCGTCCCAGCGCGACCAGGCGCAGGGTGCCGTTGACGTTGATGAGCTCGAGCAGGGCACGTACGCCATGGCCGTCGGAGTTGCCCGAGAGCACCCCGGCCAGCCCGATCGCGTTGAACCGGTCGGTCGGATCGGCGGTCACCGAGTTGAGTGCCGGCCCGTCCATGTCGACCTTGAACCAGCCGGCCACGGTGATCTGCTCGGCTCCCGCGAAAGGCGCCAGGGACGCGACCCCGTTCTCGTTGAACGTTCCCGCCTTCCAGTCGTCGTTGCCGTTGACCTCCGGGTCGACCTGCTGGGTCTGCAGGGCGTTGTTGCTGGTCCGGTACGCCGAGTCCGTCACCTGCATTGCGTTGCCACCGTTGACCTGGTTGAGCAGGGTCCGCGAGAAGCCCTGGTCCTCCTCACGCGCTCCCGGCGCGAAGGGGTGCTCGAAGTCGTAGTAGCTGACCAGGTCCTCACGCAGCGACGGCACGACCTCGCTCGGCCACGGCCGCTGCACGGTGTTCACCACCTTCCAGATCTTCCCGTTGGCCTTGGCCAGCAGGTAGAGGTTGCGGCGGGAGTCGGTGCCGAAGCGCAGGTCGACGCGCGGATGGTCGACGAAGTCCTGCATCGAGAGCCGCTTGCCGGAGGTGTCGAAGAGCTGCATCTGGTGCAGGGTCGCCTCACGGCTGCTCCCCCGCCGCATCTGCCGGGAGTCGGTCCAGTAGACCTCGCCGTTGACCAGGTCGCCGAAGACGTACTTGCCCTTCAGGTCGTCGAACCGGCCGCGATAGACGACACCGCCGCTGACGGCGTGGCCGCTGTCGGAGGTGCAGGAGTAGTTGGCCGGCGGGTCGTGGTCGAAGGAGGCCACCGGAAGGGTGAAGCCGGACATGTCGTAGTCGTCGGGGACGGTGTAGAGGGCACACTCGTCGGTGTTGTCGTAGAGGAGCCGGCCCTCGATCTCGCTCCAGCCGAGGTTGTCCCCGGCCTTCACGTCGTAGACGCCCTCGATCGCGTGCTGGCCGATGTGGCCGAGCAGGAAGGTGCCCTTCTCGACGTCCCACGAGAACCGGTGCGGGTCGCGCATGCCGTACGCCCAGATCTCGCCGATCGCGCCCTCCCGGTCGACGAACGGGTTGCTGTCCGGGACCCCGTACGCCCCGTTGCGGCCGTCGCGGGCGAGCGGGTCGATCCGCAGGATCTTGCCGAACGGGTTGCCGAGGTTCTGCGGGTCGTCGCTCCGGACGCCGTTGCCGCCGTCGCCCGAGGCGATGTAGAGCAGCCCGTAGTCCTCGTCGCCGGGCCTGGCGGTCGGGTTGAAGTCGATCTGCTGGATGGCGTGGATCTGACCGGCGAAGTCGATCCGCATCACCTCACGGCTGGTGCCCTCGAAGGTGTCGGCCGCGGGGTCGGTGGCGTCCCACTCGGTGACGACGCTGACCGTGCGCCCGGAGCCGGGGTTGGTCTGCGACGGGAAGGTGGGCGTCTTGGCGAAGGCGCCGAAGCGCTCGGTGTGGGTGGTGTAGAAGAGCCCGTTCGTCTCGAACTCCGGGTGGAACGTGATGAACCCGGCGCCACTGCCGAGACCGGCACCGGACCAGAAGTCGACGAAGTGATCACGAAGGTTCAGGTACACGTGCTGCTGCCCGCCCTCGAGCAGATACATCGGCCCGTTGAGGTCGGGGACGTACATCCGGCCCGAGCCGTCAGGGACCTCGCCGATGAAGTTGATGCGGTTGTGGCGGACCAGGCGCTGGTCGGTGGGGGCGGGGTAGGGCTCGGTCTTGGGAAGCTGAGTGACCTCCTGGAGCACGAGACCGAGGCTGCTGCGCAGGGGCTGTTCGGGGATGGGGTCGGGGACGGGCTCGCTGCCGGGGATGGCGGCGTTGGCAGAGAGCGTGGGGGTGAGTAGCGCGGCGAGCATGGCGCCCACCGCGAGACCGCCCCATAGACGTGAGGTTCCCATGGGTGTGTTCTCTCCTTACCGAGGTTCAGCGATGACGGAGCCCCGCGACGGTGACGTCACGGATGCGCCCGAAGTTGTCGAAGGAACCGAAGCCGAACCGGCCTCCGGTGAAGGTGGTGTCGGTGGCGGTCATCCGGGGCTCGTCGGCGCCGTCGAGGTAGACCGCGGTCGCGCCCGTGCGGGCGTTGTAGTCGAGACGTACGTCGTGCCACTCGGCGTCGGTGATCGACGGCGCTGCGCCGACGGTGCCGTTCCACTGGTGGTCGATGCGCAGCCGGTCGGCGTCGTTGACCACGAAGATGCCGTTGTGGGGGTAGATGGTGTTGTCGGTCGAGAGGTGGGCGTAGTAGAAGCGCGTCGGGGACTGGTAGTTCCAGACCAGGATCACGTCGCGGTTGGTGACCGTGACGGCCTCGTCGATGCGGACCTCGGCGCGGTAGGTCAGCGAGCCGAGCTCGGGCCCCTTGGTCACCACGGCGTACTCGAAGGGGCGTCGTGGGCCGGGCTGTGCCGTCCCAGGCTCGGTCAGGATCACCTGGCCGTCCTCGAACGCCCATTTCTCCTCGGTCACCGGATCCCAGTCAGCGAGGCTCGCCCTGGGCTTGACCACGGTCAGACCGGGTCCTTCGGTCGTATGGGCCTGGGCTCCGGCGAGCGGAGCGGCCAGGGCCACTGCGAGGGCGACCACACCGGCGCGTACGCCTCGCCCCACCATTCGGTTCAGCGTCGATCTCCTGTTCCATCTCATGGTTGCTTTCCCTTCCCCTAATCGGAACCGTCGGTGGTCCCTGCTGAGGTTGTTGCGGCTCCCCCGAGATAGAGCTCGGCCATGCGCGGATCGGCGAGCAGGTCGGCTGCGGCGCCTGCGATGTGCACCTTCCCCAGATCGAGTACGCACCCCAGGTCCGCCGACTCCAGGGCCCGCCGGGCGTTCTGCTCGACGAGCAGGACCGCCAGACCGGCGTCTCGCATGCGTACGACCTGCTCGAACACGGTGGCCGTGGTCTTCGGGTCCAGGCCCATGCTGGGTTCGTCGAGCAGCACCACCTTCGGGCTCACCATCAGCGAGCGGGCGAACTCGACCTGCTTCTGCTGACCGCCCGAGAGCGCGCCGGCGAGTGCGTTCCACCGCTCGGCGACGACCGGGAAGAGGGTCTTCACGAAGTCGGTCCGCTCCTGGATCGCGGCCGCGTCACGCACCGTGTAGGCGCCCAGGCCGACGTTCTCGGCCACGGTCATCTCCTTGAAGACGGAGTGACCCTGGAGGACGTGGGCCATGCCCGCGCGAAGCATCTGCTGCGGCCCGTTGCGGGTGACGTCGACGCCGTCGACGGTGATGGTCCCCGAGCGTGGCGTCAGCATGCCGCTGGCGACCTTGAGCACCGTGGACTTGCCGGCTCCGTTCGGACCGACCAGACAGACGATCTGACCTGCGGGAACGGTGACGGTGAGGCCTCGCAGCACCAGCGCCGCACGGCCGTAGCCGGCCTCGATGTCGCGCAGCTCGAGAAGAGGTTCAGACACCAAGGTAGGCCTCCAGGACTCGTGGGTCGTTCTGCACGTCCGCCGGCGCACCGGAGGCGATCGGGCGGCCGCGGTCGAAGACCACGACGTGGTCGGAGAGGCTCATCACCAGCTCCATGTTGTGCTCGACGATGACGAAGGTGCGGCCCTCGGCGTTGAGCTCGCGCACCAGCGTGGCGATCCGGCCGATCAGCGCCGGGTTCACACCGCCGGCGGGCTCGTCGAGCATGATCGTCTCGGGCTCGGCCATCAGCACTCCGGCGAGCTCGAGCAGCTTCTGCTGCCCGTAGGAGATGTCGCGGGCCTCGCTGCGCTCGAGGTGCTCGATGCCGACCCGGGCCAGCAGCTCCCGCGCCCGGGCGATGTCGTCGGGGTTGTGGGCCCCGCGCAGCCGGTGGACCAGCCCGGTCGAGCGGACCCCGGCGAGCACGTTGTCGAGCACCGTCATCCGCGGGAAGATCCGGCACAGCTGGAAGCTGCGCCCGAGCCCGGCCCGCGCGATCCGGTGAGGTGCGTGGCCGGTCACGTCGCGACCCTGGTAGGTCACCGTGCCCGAGTCGGGCCGGATCATCCCGGTCACACAGTTGAAGAAGGTGGTCTTGCCCGAGCCGTTCGGGCCGATCAGGGCGTTGATCTTGCCCTCCTGGAAGCTGACCGTGGCGTCGTCCACGGCGCGTACGCCGCCGAACGCCTTGGTCAGTCCGTCGGTCTCCAGAAAGTGCTTGATCAGTTCGGTCATCGTTTCGCCTCCTCGAGCGCCTTGCGCTCCTCGGCCAGCTGGGCTGCGTCCACCTCGCGGATCGAGGTGCCGCCGGGGCGGAATCGGTCGAACTGCGCGGTCAGCCAGGGGATGACCCCGTCGGGCATGAAGAGCACGACCAGCGCGAGCAGCAGCCCGAGCGCGACCAGGTGCAGCTGGGTATCGCCGTACTGGTTCTTGAAGAACTCGACCGCATAGCCCACGATCACCGCGCCGACGACCGGACCGAGCAGGCTGCGTACGCCGCCCAGGAGCGACATCAGCACCAGGTAGGAACCGGTCAGGATGGAGAACTGGAAGATCGGGTCGAGCGAGCCGAACCAGAGGGCGTACATCCCGCCCGCCATCGCGGTCATGAACGCCGAGACGACGAAGACGACCAGCTTGTAGGCGAACGTCGGCACGCCCAGCGCCTGGGCCTTGTCCTCGTCCTCCCGGATCGCCTTGAGCCCGGTGCCGAGCCGCGACCGGTCGATCACCCACCACAGCACCAGGGCGACCAGGGTCAGCGCCACGAACAGGTAGAAGAACCGCTCGTGCTGCTCGGGCCGGAGTACGTCGGTGCCGAACGGCCGCGGCACCCGCAGCCCGTTGGACCCGCCGGTCACGTCTGACCAGCTCTGCGCGACCAGCAGCAGGATGAGCACCAGGGCGATCGAGACGATCACGAACGAGGCGCCGCGGACCCGCAGCGACGCGATCCCGATCGGCACCGCCGCCAGGCCCACGAGTACGGCCGCGACGACCATCGAGACCCACGGGTTCACCCCGGCCTCGGTGATCAGCAGCGCGGTGCCGTAGCCGCCCAGCCCGGAGTAGGCGGCGTGTCCCAGCGAGATGTAGCCGGTCAGCCCGCCGACGAAGTTCCACGCCACCGCGAGCGCGGCGTAGCTGGCGATCACCACGCCCACCGACAGGATGAACGGGTCCGGGGCGAGCGCCGGGAAGGCGAGCACGAGGCCCAGTGCGACGGCGGCCGCGACGAGCTTCGTCACCAGGACGGAGCGGCCCGAGGACGTACGGCTTTCTCGGTGTCTAGAAGCGCTGAGCAAGACGACCTCCGAAGAATCCCTGGGGGCGGAACATGAGGGTGGCGAAGAGGGCGAGGTAGAAGACCGTCTGCGCCCACGTGGTGCCCATCGGGATCTGCAGCAGGCTCTGGGTCACGCCGAGGACCATCGCCGCGACCGCGGCACCGGGGATGCTGCCGAGGCCGCCGATCACGATGATCGCCATCAGCGGTCCGATCCAGTGCCAGTGCAGCGAGGGATAGATGGTGGCGTCGAGCGCGAGCGCGGTGCCACCGACCGCCGCGGTCGCCAGGCCGAGCCCGAATCCGAAGCCGGCGATCCGGTCGGTGTCGATGCCGAGCAGCTGGGCGGCCTCACGGTGCTGGATCGTGGCCCGCAGCGCCTGGCCGAAGCGGGTCTTCTTGAGCAGCAGGTAGAGCGCCAGGAGCGAGACCGCGGCCAGCCCGAAGGCGACCAGCTTGACCACCGCGATCCGCGCTCCCCACAGCTCGAGGCTCGCGCTGGAGTAGCCGAGCTGTATCCGCCGCTGGGTGCCGGAGAAGAGGTAGCCGAGGCCACCCTCGATGATCAGGGCGATCGCGAAGGTCAGCAGCACCGACATCATCGTCAGCGTCGCCGGCCGCAGCCGGGAGAGCAGCGCCCGCTGCATCCCATAGCCGGCCGCGAAGAAGAGCGGCACGGTGATGATCAGCGAGAGCAGCGGGTCGAGCCCGGTCTGCGTGGTGAAGAACCAGGCCAGGTACGCAGCCAGGATCAGGAACGCGGAGTGGGCGATCATCACGACCCGCATGACGCCGAAGTAGAGCGTCAGGCCGGCGGCGAGCAGGGCATAGAGGCCTCCGAGCAGCAGCCCCAGGATCAGGCTCTGCAGGAGAAGCGACATCGACATGCGCTCACCACGCCGGCTTCGGGTAGATGAACTCGGCCTCGGCCTGGTCCTCGGGCAGGACGATCTTGATCTCGCCGTCCACCCACTGCTGGATCATGTGGGCGCTCTGCGGGCGACCCTTGTCGTCCCAGCTCAGCGGCCCGACGACGGTCTCGACCTCGTTCTCGTGCAGCCAGTCGATCAGCTTGGACTGGCAGTCGGGGTCGGGCTCGGCACACTCGACCGCCTCGACCGCGGCCGCGACGACCTGGCCCGTGGTCCAGGCGTTGGCCTCGTCCTCACCGGGCGCCTCGCCGTGCTTCTCCTCGTAGAACTTCACGAACTCCTGGTTCTCGGGGTAGTCCGCCTTCGTGGTGTAGCCGGTCGGCGCGATGATGCCCTGCGTCTTGTCGCCGATCGCCTCGGCGAACTCGGTCTCGGTCGGTGCCGTCGAGAACGCGGCCAGCTTGGGCTGATAGTTGAGCTGCTGCAGCGCGACGATCAGGTTCACACCGTCCTGGTACTGGCTGCCGCCCACGACCATGTCGGCCTTGCTGTCGGCGATCTTGGCCGCGATGCTGCTGAAGTCGGTGGTGTTGGGCGGGTAGACCTCGTCCACGACGGTCTTGACGCCGCCCTCCTCCAAAGCCTCCTTGAGGCCGTAGGCGGTGCCCTGGGCGAACGGGTCGTCCATCGAGGCGTACGCCGCGGTCTTGGGTCGCTCGGCCTCCGGCATCGCCAGGATGTGCTCGGCGAGGAGCTTGTAGTGGTCGTCGGCGACCGCGGGCGCGGCGTAGAAGAGGTTCTCGAAGCCCTCCTCGAAGACCTCGGGCGCCGCGCCGGCCGGCTCGACGAAGAGGTAGCCGTAGTCCTGGGCGACCTGGGCGGCCGGGATCACCAGGCGGGTGGAGAACGGACCGACGACCAGGTCGACCTGCTCCTGGTTGATCAGCTTCTCGTAGTCGGCGGCGACACGCTCGGCGCTGGACTGGTCGTCGAGCATCTCCAGTCGTACGTCGCGGCCGAGCAGGCCGCCGTTGGCGTTGACGTATTCGGCCCAGGCCTCGTATCCGCGCTGGATGCCCTTGCCGGGCTCGCTGAAGTCGCCGGTCAGGGGCAGCGAGATGCCGATCACGATCTCGTCGTCGCCGCCTCCTTCCTCGGCGGCGCCACAGGCGGCGAGGGTGGAGGCGAGAGTCACGGCCGCCGCGGCGGCCAGGGTTGCTCTTGCTCTGGACCGCTTGCTCGCGGTGGGGGTCTTCGTGAAGCGCATCTGCGGGTCTCCTCTACGAAAGCGCTTACGTAAGCGTTTACGATGACGTTACCGACTCTCGCTTAGTGTGGCAAGAGTCACATTCCTGACGACAAGGGGCATCGATGGTCCGAACCAACCGCTCCCCCCGCCTGATCGACGTCGCCCATGCATCCGGCGTCTCGATCGCAACCGCCTCCCGCGCGCTCTCCGGAACCCCCGGTGTCAGCGACTCGGTGGCCGAGAAGGTCCGCCAGGCGGCACGCGAGCTCGGCTATGTCGCCAATCTCCATGCCCGCTCGCTCGCCAGCGGATCGACCGCGACCATCGGGCTCGTCGTACACGAGATCGGCGACCCCTACTTCTCCGAGATCGCCAGCGGCGTGCTCAGCCTCGCCGCCGAACACGGGCGCACCGTCCAGATCTGCCACACCGGCCGCGACCCCGAGGCCGAGGTCGAGCAGGTACGCAGCCTGGTGGCCAACCGCGTCGGCGCGATCCTGATCGCGGGGTCGGGCTTCGTGGACGCCTCGGTCGAGGCGCCGATGCGGTTCGAGGTGCAGCGCTATGCAGAGGCGGGCGGTCGGGTCGCCGTCGTCGGTCGGCATCACCTCGGGGTCGACAGCGTGCTGCCCGACAACCGTCCCGGCGGTCGCGCCGTCGCCGAGCACATCCTCGGCCTGGGCCACCGGCGCATCGTGGTCGTCTCGGGCACCCTGGAGCTGACCACCGTCGCCGACCGGCTCGAGGGGGTGCGCGACGCGCTCGAGGCGGCGGGGCTCGACGCCGGCGATGTACCCGTCCTCGAGGGGCCGTTCACCCGCGAGGGCGGACGCGAGTGCATCCGCCGGATGCTCGCCGACCACCCGCGTACGACGGCTGTCATCGCCCTCAACGACGACATGGCCATCGGGTGTCTCTCCCAGCTGCGCAGCTCCGGGGTCTCGGTGCCGGGCCAGGTCTCGGTCAGTGGGTTCGACGACGTCGCCGTCGCCCAGGACCTCTCCCCCGGACTCACCACCGTGCGCCTGCCGATGGCCGAGATGGGCGCCCGGGCGCTGACGCTGGCGCTGAAGGAGCCCGGCTCACGCGCCCGGCGGCAGCGGGTCCCCGCCGAGCTCGTGGTGCGCGACTCGACCGGGCCGGCCGCTCGGTAGCCCCGCGGACTAGGGTTCTTCGAGTGAAGGATCTTCGGGTACCACCGGGCCCTGGGCTGCCCGAGGGTCTCGTCATCCCCGACACCGAGCTGGTCGAACGCTTCTCCCGCTCCCCCGGTCCCGGCGGGCAGTCGGTCAACACCACCGACTCCCGCGTCGAGCTCTCCTGGGACCCCGCCGCGTCATCCGCCCTCGACGAGCGCCAGCTCGCCCGCCTCCTCGCCCGCTCCTCGGGGCCGCTCGTCGTCGTCTCCCACGAGCAGCGCTCCCAGCACCGCAACCGGGTAGCAGCCCGCGAGCGCCTCGCCGACCGCATCCGCGAGCTCCTCGCCCCGCCACCTCCCACCCGCCGCCCCACCAAGCCCACCCGCGGCTCCAAGGAGCGCCGCCTCGACGCCAAGCGCCAGCGCGGCCAGACCAAGCAGCTCCGCGGCCGTGTCCAAGACTGACCGCCGAGGCGTCACCCCCGCCGGTCGAGGCGTCACGTACGTCGGCCGAGGCGTCACGTACGTCGGCCGAGGCGTCAGCCCCGTCGACCGAGAGTTATGTACGTCGGCCGAGATGCCACCAAGAGGACATCTCGATTCGCCGGAGTGACGTCTCGCCCGACCGGGGTGACGTCTCGCCGACGTACGCCCGTCAGGTGGGGTCGGTGGCCAGCCGGGCGTGGGTCTCGGTGTCGTAGCGGACGCCGTCGTAGAGCAGCTTCTGGCGTTCTCGGCCCTCGACGAGGAAGCCGGCGGCGGTGGCGACACGGCACGACCCGGGGTTGTCGAGGCGGTGGCCGGTCTCGAGGCGGAAGAGGTCGAGCTCGTCGAAGCAGTGCCTGGCCAGCAGCTTCAGGCCGGTGCTGCCGACACCTCGCCCACGGTGCTTCTCGAGGGTCCAGTAGGAGATCCAGCCGATGCTGTGGACCCGCATGTGGGTGGTGACCCGCATCTGCCCGAGGAGGTCGGCGCCGTCGACGACGGCAAAGGTGTAGGCCCGGTCCGCGACCGCGTCCTCAGCCCATCCGGCGATCAGCCGCTCGGCATCCTCGACCGTGACCACGTCCGCCGGCCGCTCGGTCTCCATCCCGGCGCCTGCGTACGCAGCGAGCAGAACCTCCGCGTCCGACTCCTCCCACTCGCGGAGCCGAAGTCCGGTCACAGGGTCGACTGGATGCCGGCGAGGAGCTGGCGGGCCATGACGATGCGCTGGACCTGGTTGGTGCCCTCGTAGATCTGGGTGATCTTGGCGTCGCGCATCATCCGCTCGACCGGGTAGTCGCGGGTGAACCCGTAGCCACCCAGCAGCTGGACGGCGTCGGTGGTGACCTGCATCGCGACATCGGACGCGAACGCCTTGGCCGCGGCACCGAAGAAGGTCAGGTCCTTGTCGCCCCGTTCGGAACGACCCGCGGCCGCGTAGGTGAGCTGGCGGGCAGCCTCGATCTTCATGCCCATGTCGGCGACCATGAACTCCACACCCTGGAACTCCGCGATCGCCTTGCCGAACTGCTTGCGCTCCTTGATGTAGCCCAACGCATAGTCCAGCGCACCCTGAGCCACACCGACGGCCTGCGCGGCGATGGTGATCCGGGTGTGGTCGAGGGTCTGCATGGCGTAGGTGAAGCCCTTGCCCTCCTCGCCGATGAGACGGTCCGCGGGGATGCGCACGTTGTCGAAGTAGACCTCGCGCGTCGGAGAGCCCTTGATGCCGAGCTTCTTCTCCGGGGCACCGAAGGAAACCCCCTCATCCGACTTCTCCACCACGAAGGCGGAGATCCCCTTGGAGCGCTTCTCCGGGTCGGTCACCGCGAGCACGGTGTAGTACTCCGAGACGCCGGCGTTGGTGATCCAGCGCTTGACTCCGTTGAGCACCCAGAAGTCGCCGTCGCGTACGGCCCGGGTCTTCTGGTTGGCCGCGTCCGAGCCCGCGTCGGGCTCCGAGAGACAGTACGAGAAGTTGCCCTCACCAGCGGCGAGCTTGCCGAGGTACTTCTTCTTCAGCTCCTCCGAGCCACCGATCTGCACCGGCAGCGAGCCGAGCTTGTTCACGGCGGGAATCAGAGAGGCCGAGACGTCCGCACGAGCGATCTCCTCGATCACCAGGACCGTCGCGAGCGCGTCGGCACCCACACCGCCATACGCCTCCGGCACATGCGGCGCGAAGAACTCGGTCTCGACCAACGCGTCGTGCGCCTCCTGCGGGTAGCGAGCCTCCTCGTCGACCGCAGCCGCGGCCGGAGCGATCTTCGCGTCACAGATCTCGCGGATGGCCTTGCGGATCTCCTGGTGCTCCTCGGAGAGGGCGAACAACGGGTACTCGGCACTCATGTCCCGGAGTCTATGCCTGTTTGCTACTCGCCAGTAAGTCGGTGGGCCACGGAATCCACCGACCCTCGTTGTTGTTGTGCGCTACATGACCGTTGCGTGGCTCGACCAGGACACCATCGACAAGCTCCTCGACGACTCCGAGACCTGGGCGGTGGTCGGCCTCTCAGGCGATCCGTGGCGTACTGCCTACTCGATCGCCCAGGAGCTCCAGCAGCACGGCAAGCGGATCATCCCGATCCACCCCGGCGCAGCCGCCGAGGGCAAGGAGGTGCTCGGCGAGAAGGTCTATGCGACCCTGGCCGACGCCGCTGCAGCCGTCGGGAAGATCGATGTCGTCGACGTCTTCCGCCGCTCCGAGGCCGCCGGCCAGTTCGCCGACGAGGCCGTGGCGATCGGCGCCGGCGGCGTGTGGTTCCAGATGGGCGTGGTCGATGAGTCCGCCTTCGAGCGCACCACCGCGGCCGGAGTGCCGATGGTCATGGACACCTGCCCGAGCAAGATCTGGTTCGAGCGCGCCAGGGCCGGCGCGCGGGCGTAAGGCTAGGGCTCGAACGTCATCGTCCGCAGGTGCTCGTAGATCACCGAGGTCTCCACATCGGCGATCTCGGCCCGCGAGGTGAGCCGGTCGATGACGAACGCGTAGAGCGCGTCGTTGTCGGCGACCGCGACATGGACGATGAAGTCCATCCGGCCGGAGGTGACGAAGACACCGACGGCCTCCGGGAGCGCGCCGACCCAGTCGCGGAAGGACTCGATGTTGGCGCGCGAGGGCGGTCGGATCCGCACGGCGACGAGCGCCTGCACGCCCCGGTCGATCTGGCGTAGATCGAGGTCGAGGTACGCCCCGCGGATGAGCCCGCGGCGCTGCATCGCCCGCGCGCGGTCGTGCACGGTGGTCGCCGAGACGCCGACTTCTGCGGCGATGTCCCGGAGGCTCCGCCGTGCATCCATCGTCCAGGCGGCCAGAATCTGACGGTCGACTTCATCCATGCACGCCAGACTAGCCAATCTTCCTGACAATGACCGGCCTGATTGCGCTCACTCCTGACATTCTCAAGACTTGTCCTCGAATCAGTTGGCGAATGACAAGGAGTCAGAGCGATGAGCACAGGTGTCGAGGAAGCCAGGATCGGGTTCGCACCCGACGAGATCGACCAGTCCGCCAGCACGCGGGACGTGCCCTTCAAGTGGGTGGTCGTCGTCGACCAGGCCCTTCCCGCCGGCCGCGCGGTGAACGCGGCCGTCTGCGTCGCGGGGGCGACCACGCAGCGTACGGTCGGCCTCCTAGGCGAGGACGCGGTCGACGCCGACGACTCGACGCACCCGGGCCTGCCCTGGATCGGCTGTACGGTGCTGGGCGCGCCGGCCCAGCGGCTGACCGATCTGCGTCGTCAGGCGGTCGCCCAGCCAGGGGTCGCGGTGATCGACATGCCGACCCAGGCGCAGCACACGAGGGTGTACGACGACTACCTGTTCGCCGTCGGGAACAATCGCGGCGCTGATCTGTCCTACTGCGCGGTCAGCCTCTTCGGCCCTCGCCGGATCATCGACAAGCTGGTCAAGGGGCTTTCGCTCCTGCCCTGAGCCTCAGGAGGTGGCGTTGCGGACGACCTCGCCCTTGGCGGCCGCCAGTTCGGCGAGCGACTTCTCGTACGCCACCAGCTTCTGCTGCAGCTCAGGGTCGGCGACGCCGAGGATGCGGGCGGCGAGGATGCCGGCGTTCTTGGCGTTGCCGATGGCGACCGTGGCCACCGGGATGCCACCCGGCATCTGAACGATCGACATCAGCGAGTCGAGGCCGTCGAGGTACTTCAGCGGCACCGGGACGCCGATGACGGGCAGCGGAGTGACCGAGGCGAGCATGCCCGGAAGCGCGGCGGCACCGCCGGCGCCGGCGATGATCACCGAGAGGCCGCGACCGGCCGCCTCACGGCCGTAGTCGAGCATCTCCTGCGGCATCCGGTGGGCCGACTTCACATCGGCCTCCCACTCGATCCCGAACTCGTCCAGCAGCTCGGCCGCTGCCTTCATCGTCGGCCAGTCGGAGTCGGACCCCATCACGATCCCCACGCGCGCACTCATGGGGACAGGCTATGCGCCGACCGGGCTGCCTCGTGTCACCGGGCCGACCTCTGTCCGTCATCTACCTGTCGGTGCCGCCCGCTAAGGTCATCCGACGCCGTCCTGTACGCCCCCACGACCCCACAAAGGCAGATGGATCCAGCTACGAGCACCGACGTCGTCGTCACCGCGCGCCCGAACCCGACCGCGGTCGAGCGGTTCACCGGGCTGACCAAGGCGGAGCGCAAGGCGCTGCCGTCCCGGGTGCGGCAGGTCGCGTCCTGGTCCCGGCAGGCGGCGTCGGCGACCCGCGCTCGGGCCGAGATCGAGCAGGAGGCGGCCGAGGCGGTCGACCACTACCGGGCGAGCGCGGCCGAGCTGAAGCGCGCGGCGCAGGTGGCCTGGCGCAGCATCGCCCTGGACCGGAGCGACGGGCCGCGCCTGGCCGCGATCGCGCGATGTCACGCGCTCGAGCCGGTCGAGGAGACCACCCAGGAGCTCGTCGACTCGCTCGTCGCCGCCGCGGACGACGTGGCGAAGGCCAAGAAGGCTTCCGGTGCGCGTCGCCTGCTGGTGCGCGGGAGCCGCCGCGAGGAGGCCGAGCTGGCCGGCAGACAGGTGCTCGAGCTGCACCAGCGCGCGAGCGAGATCCATGCGCCCGAGCGGCTCGACCAGCTGACCAGGCTCCCGGCCCGGCGCCGGGTACGGATCCGGGAGGCGCTGCTGCCGAGCGTCGGTCTCCTCGAGGCGCTCTCCGACCTGGGCTCGGAGGCGGTGCTGGCTCCGCGCAAGGGCGTCCTCGTGCTGCGCAACGAGGGCGAGGCGCTCAACGAGGCCAGGCGCTCCGAGGAGCCCGCGCGCCGAGCCGCGACCGACGCGGCCAACGCGGTCAGGAGCGCGGACACCGACACGGCGGTCAGGTCGCTGCCGGTCGACGAGCTCGCCGATCTCGTACGCGTCGAAGCCCTCCTCGAGGCCGGGATCAATACCGTCCACGAGGTCATCCATCCCGCCTCTGATCTGCGACAGCTCCCCGGCGTCGGTCCGGCCACCGCGATGCGGATGCAGGAGGCGGCGCAGGCGCTGTGGCAGCGCACCTACGACGAGATGCCGCTCGCGATCGACCACGAGCGTCGCACCCCGGCGGCCACCAGGCTGCTCGCGCGGCTGGCGGAGTGGGAGGCCGGGCGGCGTACGAAGGACGCGGGGGCGGAGCTCGCCCTGGTCCAGTCGCTGCGGCCGCTGATCCGGTCTCTGGACAGTGGTGCGCGGTTCCATCTGATCCTGGCCAATGCGGCCAGCCTCGATGACTTCCAGGGCGCGCTACGGGCGATCGCTCACCGAGCCGAGATGGCCCGCCGGGTGCGTCCGGGCAACCGCCCGGCCGACCCGTGGGAGGACTTCGAGAAGCGGCCCGCCGACTACTACGCAATGCTCTCCGAGCTCGGCTTCCTCACCGAGGACGAGGACAAGATCCACGGTGACCTGTCGGCCGAGATCATCGAGGCGGTGCGGGCCCAGGAGCTGCGCACCAACAACCTGACCGCGTCGCTGCGCGGCTACCAGCATTTCGGCGTCCGCTTCGCGCTGGTGCAGATGAAGGTCATCATCGGCGACGAGATGGGGCTCGGCAAGACGCTCCAGTCGCTGGCCGTGCTCGCTCATCTGCACGCGATGGGCGCGTCCCACACGCTGGTCGTCTGTCCGGCCGCCGTGGTCACCAACTGGGTGCGCGAGACCGACTCGAAGACGACCCTCGTCCCCCACCGTCTCCACGGCAACCGCCGCCTGAAGGCCGCCAAGATCTGGGTCGAGCAGGGCGGCGTCGCGGTGACCACCTACGAGACGCTCAACGCGATCCAGCCGTTCCTCGACCAGGTCAAGGTCGCCTGCGTCGTGGTCGACGAGGCGCACATGATCAAGTCTCCGCGCACCCAGCGCACCGAACGCGTACGCCGGGTGCTGGACGCCTCCGACCGCGCCATCCTGCTCACCGGCACGCCGATGGAGAACCGCATCGACGAGTTCCGCAACCTGGTCTCCTATCTCCGCCCCGACCTGCTGCTCTCCGCCGACGAGTTCAACCCCCACCGGTTCCGCAAGCAGGTCGCCCCGGTCTACCTGCGCCGCAACCAGGAGGACGTGCTCACCGAGCTGCCCGACCTCGTCGAGGTCGAGGACTGGCTGCCCCTCTCCGTCGCCGACGAGAGGGCGTACGCCGACTGTGTCCGCGACGGCAACTTCATGGCCATGCGCCAGGCCGCCATGCTCCAGGGCACGTCGTCGGCGAAGGTCGAGCGGCTGGTCGAGATCGTCGGCGAGGCCGAGGAGAACGGCCGCCGCGTGATCGTGTTCTCCCACTTCAGGAAAGTCCTCGACGACCTGGTCACGCTCCTGCCGGGTGAGGTCTTCGGCCCGCTCACCGGGTCGGTGCCCGCCGAGGAGCGGCAGCAGATGGTCGACGAGTTCTCGGCCGCGGGACATGGTGCCGTGCTGGTCACCCAGATCGTCGCCGGCGGCGTAGGCCTCAACATCCAGTCGGCCAGCGTCGTCGTCATCTGCGAGCCACAGCTCAAGCCGACCATCGAGTGGCAGGCCATCGCCCGTGCCCGCCGGATGGGCCAGCTCCAGTCCGTCCAGGTCCACCGCCTGCTCTCCGAGGTCGGCGTCGACCAGCGCATCCACGACATCCTCGCCGCCAAGGCCGAACTCTTCGACGACTTCGCCCGGGTCAGCGCCACCGCCGCCAGCAGTCCCGAAGCGTACGAGACCTCGCATCCCGAGGACGCCGTCACCGCCCTCGCCACCGAAGCCTCCGACGCCGAGATCGCCCGCGACGTCGTCGCCACCGAACGCCAGCGCCTAGGCGTCTGACCCCAGCCGAATCTGTAGTTCTGGAGGCCGAGTCCTCAGTTCTGGGCGCCGAATCGTCAGTTATGGCGAGCGAGTCGGTAGTTCTGGCGTTTGCAGAACTACCGACTCGGTGTCCAGAAGTGCAGTTTCGGCGCCCAGAACTGCGGATTCGGCGAGGGTGAAGGTCAGTCGGAGTCGTTGCCGAGGTCGCCCTGGAACCAGTCGGCGGCGTGGCGGGCGCGCTCGAGGCAGTCGTCGAGGTCGTCGCCGTAGACGTTGACATGCCCGACCTTGCGACCCGGGCGCATCTCCTTGCCGTAGAGGTGGACGCGGAGGTGGGGGTCGCGGGCCATGGCGTGCGGGTAGCCGTCGTAGAGGCGGCCGACGTTCTCCCGGGTCGAGCCGAGGATGTTGACCATCACCGACCACTTCGCGCGGGGAGCGGGAGAGCCCAGAGGCAGGTCCATGACCGCGCGCAGATGGTTCTCGAACTGCGAGGTGACGGCGCCGTCCTGGGTCCAGTGGCCGGTGTTGTGCGGGCGCATGGCGAGCTCGTTGACGAGCAGCCGGCCGTCGACGGTCTCGAACATCTCGACCGCCAGGATGCCCACGACGCCGAGCTCACCCGCGATGCGCAGCGCGATCTGCTCGCCCTGGACGGCGAGCTCGGGCGAGAGGTCGGGCGCCGGAGCGATGACCTCCTTGCAGACGCCGTTCTCCTGGTAGGTGTGCACGACCGGGTACGCAGCGGCCTGGCCGCTCGGCGAACGGGCGACGATCGCGGAGAGCTCCCGGCGGAAGTCGACGAGCTCCTCGGCCAGGACCTGGACCCCTGCCTCCTCGGCGACACGGAGCGGCTCGGCGACATCGGCGACGTCGCGTACGACCCAGACGCCCTTGCCGTCGTATCCGCCGCGGGTGGTCTTGAGGACGCACGGGAAACCGAACGCCTCGACCTCTGCGGTGGACGACACGATGGCGTTGCGCGGGCACGGGATGCCGAGCTCGGTCAGCCGCGCGCGCATGACGCCCTTGTCCTGGGCGTGCACGAGCGCGTCCGGGCCGGGGCGGACAGCTACCCCGGCGGCCGCGAGCGCATGCAGATGCTCGGTCGGGACGTGCTCGTGGTCGAACGTGACCACCTCACATCCCTCGGTGGCCTTCTTCAACGTGTCCAGGTCGCGGTAGTCGCCTACCAACTGGTCGGGGATCACCTGAGCGGCCGACACACCCTCGCCCTCGGCGAGAAGCCGGAGCGGGAGGCCGAGCGCGATTGCGGGCTGAGCCATCATGCGGGCCAGCTGGCCGCCGCCGATGATCGCAAGTGTCGGTGCGAGGGTCACGACGACAGGGTAATGAGACTGCCCCGCCGGGGCCGATTTCGCGGATCCCCCTCACGCAATCCGCGAAACCCGACCCCCGGCAGATGAACGAAGGTCAGGCCTTCTCGAAGCGCAGTCCCTTGCCGCGCAAGGTGGTGATCAGATGGGGCTTCCGGGGGTCGTCGCCCAGCTTGCGACGCACCCATCCCAGGTGTACGTCGATGGTCTTCGACGAGGTGTAGAAGGTCGCGTTCCACACGTCCCTCATCAACTCGTCACGGGAGACGACATTGCCAGCCCTCTTGATCAGGGCGTGAACCAGGTCGAACTCCTTGCGAGAGAGCGTCAGCTCCTCATCGTTCCGCCATGCTCGCCGCGTCTCCGGGTCGAGCTTGATCTCCTGTACCTCGATCATGAGACCGACATTAGGGAGGTAAAGAGCCCTTGGCAAAGGATTGCACGATATTGCCACTGACATTTTCATGCCAAGGTGCAACGAATTGGGCATGCCAAACGTGCGCCCCCGAATCGCGCACTCAACCATGCCCACGAAGGACCTGCCGGGTAAAGCAATCAGGGCCCGTCGTTGATCGACTGTTAACTACAACGGAATGTGAACAAAACCGCGAAACCGCAGGTCAGCGACACCCTCGAAGGTCACGATTCAGACACGGCGGACAGCGACGGGCTCCACGATCCCGAACCCTCGCACCGGTCGAGCGGCCAGTCGCCGGGTCTCGAACTCGTCCTCGGGCATCGTCCCGGCGGTCGCCTCGTCGACGATGATCCGGTTGCGGCGAGCGACAGCGGTCAGCCGCGCGGCCATGTTCACAGGCGGTCCAAAGACATCGCCGAGACGCGAGACGACATTGCCGGAGGCGAGCCCGACACGTACGTCCGGCATCCGCGGGTCCCGGCCGATCACGTTGATGATGCCCTCGGCGGTGCCGTAGGCCTGGAGCGGGTCGTCGTTGACGAAGAGCACCGAGTCGCCGAGCGACTTGATGATCCGGCCGCCCCAGGTCGCCACCACGTCGGCACACCGCGACTCGAAGAGCTCGACCAGGTCGCCGATCTTCTCCTCGGTCAGCGTGTTCGACAGCGCGGTGAACGAGACGATGTCGGCGAACCCGACCGTCTGCCAGACCGTGCCCAGCTGCTCCTCGGGGCCGGCGATCGACGCCTCGGCCCGAGCGAGCGCGGCGCGCGTGTGCCGGCGCCAGGCGAAGATCATCATCTCCTCGAACGCGCTCTCGAACTGCTCGGAGACGGAGACGGTCGCCTTCAGCAGCTCGGCGGGCGTCCGGTCGCCCTCGTTCTGGGTCTCGACGTGGTGCAGCAGCGCGGAGACTTCGTAGTCGGACAGGCGCGCCATCGACTGCCCGATGCCGCGGGTCAGGTTGACGACCAGGTCGAAGCTGACCAGCCCGTTGCCGGCGATCTCGTTGGCCTTGGCCAGGGCCTGCACGTCCGCCTCGTCGAAGAACGCCTCGTCGTCCCCGATCTCCGGGAACCCGAGAGCACGCCACAGACGCTTCGCCTGGTCCAGGCTCACGCCGGCCTTCTCGGCGACCTCCGCCGAGGTCAGGTTGACGGGCTGCTTCGATTTCGCCACGAACAGATCATGCCATCCGGCTCGTCACGACCGCCCGTCACGACCGCGGACGGAGCCGGGCGTGGATGACGTCGCCCGCGCCGACCACCCGCGACCCGTCGTCGGT
Organism: Nocardioides sp. NPDC087217; assembly: GCF_044744805.1. Taxonomy (NCBI): domain Bacteria; kingdom Bacillati; phylum Actinomycetota; class Actinomycetes; order Propionibacteriales; family Nocardioidaceae; genus Nocardioides; species Nocardioides sp. NPDC087217. The sequence continues at coordinate 1,403,976 of NZ_JBIUZB010000001.1, read as the reverse complement.
CGCGATGACGAGGCGGCCGAAGTCGTCGATCTCGGTGGCCACGCCCTCCCAGACGTCCCCGCCCGGCAGCTCGGCGCGTACCTGCTCACCGACGGTCACCGACAGCTCCCGATAGCGGCGAGCGAGCTCGGCGGGGTCCGACCCCCAGATCTCGTACGCAGCCCCCAGCTCCTCCAGCAGCGCGGCAAGCATCTCGGTGCGGTCGACCGGCGCGCCGCTCTCCAGCTCCAGTGAGGTGGCGGTCTCGATCGGCAGCTCCTCGCGCGTCAGCGAGGTGTTGAGCCCGAACCCGATCACGGCGGCCGCCCCCTCGGGTCCGTCGATCCGCTCGATCAGGATCCCGCAGACCTTGCGACCCTCGATGAGTACGTCGTTGGGCCACTTCAGCCCCGCTGCGTACCCCTTCTGCCGCAGCACCGATGCGACCGCGACACCGGTCATCAGCGGGAGCCACGGCCACCGCTCGACCGGGATCGAGGGCGAGGGCCGCAGCAGCGCGGAGACGGCCAGCGCCGAGCGCGCCGGGGTGATCCAGCCCCGGTCCAGGCGTCCTCGGCCGGCGGTCTGGTGCTCGGTGGTGATCACCAGGCCCGGCGCCTCGCCCGAGCGCGCGCGCTCGGCCAGTACGGCATTGGTCGAGGGTGTCTCGTCGAGGACCTCGACGCGCCATCCCCCCGGCAACGCATCGAGCCGGGAACGGTCCAGTGATGGGCGTCGCATCGCGAAAGGAGGCACGGGGATTAGATTGGCCCCCGCACCGCACGAAGTCCAAAGGAGCAACGTGAGCGCCGAATCGACCAACGAGCCAGTCATCGATCTGCACACGACTGCCGGGAAGCTGGCCGAGCTGGAGCGTCGTCTTGACGAGGCTGTCCATGCTGGTTCCGCGAAGGCGGTGGAGAAGCAGCATGCGAAGGGTCGCCAGACCGCGCGGGAGCGGATCGAGATGCTGCTCGATGAGGGCTCGTTCCAGGAGGTCGATGAGCTGGCCCGGCATCGTTCGACCGCGTTCGGGCTGGAGAAGAACCGGCCCTTCGGGGATGGTGTGGTGACCGGGTACGGCACCATCGATGGCCGTCAGGTGTGTGTGTTCTCCCAGGACTTCACCGTCTTCGGTGGGTCGCTGGGTGAGGTCTATGGCGAGAAGATCACCAAGATCATGGACCTGGCGATCAAGACCGGGTCCCCGCTGATCGGGATCAACGAGGGCGCCGGCGCCCGCATCCAAGAAGGCGTGGTGTCCCTGGGGTTGTATGGGGAGATCTTCAAACGCAACGTCCACGCCTCCGGGGTGATCCCGCAGATCAGCCTGATCATGGGCAACTGCGCCGGCGGGCATGTCTACTCCCCCGCGGTCACCGACTTCACCATCATGGTCGACAAGACCTCCGGCATGTTCATCACCGGCCCCGACGTGATCAAGACCGTCACCGGTGAGGACATCACCATGGAAGAGCTCGGCGGCGCCCTGGCGCACAACTCCAAGTCCGGGGTGGCCCACTACATGGGCGCCGATGAGGCCGACGCCATCGACTACGTCAAAGCGTTGTTGTCCTACCTGCCCTCCAACAACCTCGAAGAACCCCCCGCCTACGAGGAGGTCGCGGACCTGGAGATCACCGGGCTGGACCGGGAGCTGGACACCTTCATCCCCGACGGCGGGAACCAGCCCTACGACATGCACGAGGTCATCTCCCATGTGGTCGATGATGAGGAGTTCCTCGAGGTCCAGCCCTTGTGGGCACCCAACATCATCATCGGCTACGCCCGCATCGAGGGCCGCCCGGTCGGGATCGTGGCCAACCAGCCGATGCAGTTCGCCGGCTGCCTCGACATCGACGCCTCCGAGAAGGCCGCCCGGTTCGTCCGCACCTGCGACGCCTTCAACGTCCCCGTGATCACCTTCGTCGACGTACCCGGGTTCCTGCCCGGCACCGACCAAGAACACAACGGCATCATCCGCCGCGGCGCGAAACTGATCTACGCCTACGCCGAGGCCACCGTCCCCCTGGTCACCATCATCACCCGCAAGGCCTACGGCGGCGCCTATGACGTGATGGGCTCCAAACACCTCGGCGCCGACATCAACCTGGCCTGGCCCACCGCCCAGATCGCGGTCATGGGCGCCCAAGGCGCCGCCAACATCATCCACCGCCGCACCCTGGCCGACCTGGAAGCCTCCGGCGTGGGCACCGACGAGGTCGAAGCCAAACGCGCCCAGCTGATCGACGAGTACGAGACCACCCTGGCCAACCCCTACATCGCCGCCGAACGCGGCTACATCGACGCCGTCATCCCACCCCACGAAACCCGCGCCGAAGTCACCCGCGCCCTACGCCTGCTGCGCACCAAACGCGAAACCCTACCCGCGAAGAAGCATGGCAATATCCCGCTCTGATGTGAGCGAAGCGAGCGAGGAGCGGGATATTGCCTGCTTCTTCGCGAGCGCGCCGAGTCGGCGCAAACGGACCGCAGCGAAGCGAAGCGAGCGAGGACCGGATTGCGCCGACTCGGCGAAAGCCCGACGTAAGGCATCTGAAAGACGAAAGGTGGTCACGGAATGACCGACAACCACGAGCAGAAGCCCCTGCTCAAGGTCATCGACCACAACGCCACCCCCGAAGAGGTGGCAGCGATCGTGGCCGTCTTCGCAGCCCTGGGCTCAACCGCGCCGCCGAAGAAGAAGCCCCGCTCCCTGTGGGCCACCCCGCAGCTGCGTACCCCACTCCACCCCGGCCCCGGCGCCTGGCGCGCAAGCGGCCTGCCTCGCTGACGAGGACCGCAATGTCATGATCGCTCCGTGATCACGTTCTCTCGGCGATATCTCCTGGTCACCCTGGCATGGCTGGTGACCCGGGGATGGGTGGTGATCCTCTACGGCTTCCCGGCCGCGGCGGAGGGCTCGTTCTCCTGGTGGGGCGCCGAGTGGGGCGTGGTGGGCGACGTAAACTACTACCGCGACAGCCTCGACGCGCTCGCCACAGACGGGGTCGCGGGGACGCTGGTCGAATATCCGGTGCCGGCGCTGCTGCTGCTCTGGATCCCGTACGCCGCGATCGGCCTGCTCAACCTGGGCGGCGAGGCGTACATCATCGCCGTGCTGGCGATGGCGGCGCTGACCGACCTGCTCTTCATGGTGCTGCTCGTCCGCAACCGCCGCGGGACGCACCCGAGGTTCGGGATCTCCGCCGCGGAGGCGTTGTGGCTGGTCGCCGTCCCGGCGCTGGGGGCGACGGCGTACGCCCGCTTCGATCTCTTCCCCGGGATCATGGTGGGCCTGGCGGTGCTCTACGCGGCCAGGAGACCGAAGGTGGCTGCGGCGTTCGCGGCCTTCGCGACCGGCGCGAAGTACTGGCCGATCCTGGTCATCCCGGCCCTCGCCGCGAACCGCACCACCCGCCGCGGAGTCATCCTGACCGTGGCCGGCACCGGCATCGCCCTGGCCGGGCTGAGTCTTGTCCTCGGTGGCTGGGACCGGCTCTGGACACCGCTGAACTACCAGGGCGAGCGGGGCCTGCAGATCGAGTCGGTCTTCGCGACCCCGGCGATGTACGAGTGGGGCCACGGCGGTCCGGAGAGCGGCTACGCCATCGACTACACCGAGTGGAAGGCGTACGACATCAGCGGGCCGCTGGTCGAGCCGCTGCTCCTCGCGGCGACGATCGCGTCCGTGGTCGCCGGGGCGCTCGTCTTCGTCTGGTGGGTGCTGGCCTGGCGACGCCTCCCCCGCGGTGAGCGGACCGAGGAGACGATCGTGTGGCTGGTGCTCGCGACCGTGGCCGCGTTCCTGGTGACCAACAAGGTGCTCAGCCCGCAGTACATGCTCTGGCTGCTCCCCGCCGCCTCCGCCGGTCTGGTCCTGCTCCGCGGCAGGGCTCGCCGTCAGCTCGGCATCTGGTCGGTCGTGCTGGTCGTGGTGACGCTGCTGACCCACGAGATCTTCCCGCGGATGTACGGCTACATGCTCACCTTCAACGACATCGGCTCACCGTGGATCACCGAGGTGCTGGCCTGGCGCAACGGCCTGCTGGTGCTTCTCTTCCTCTATGCCGCGTGGCGCACGACCCGGTTGCTGGCCGCCCTCCCCGAGCGGGGGCGGCCAGCAACCGAGGGTCAGGAGAGGCAGACCTTGGCGACGTCGCCCTGAGCCGAGTAGATCGTGACCGGCTCCTCGGCGAACACCGGCCGGCAGGCCGCCGGGGTGAGCTCGTGCACGGTGATCCCGTCGTAGAACCCGTGGTCCTCGCAGTTCTCGTAGTTCACGAAGACCTCCCCGGGCTCGCCTCCGTCGCGGAAGATCCGCAGGATGACGTACGCCGTGACCGGCTGCCCCGCGGCACAGTTCTGCGGCGTGTTGGGACCGGAGCGGGCCGGCGCGCTGCGGATCGCCTCCACGAGCCCGGCGGCCTCGGCGCCGGTGACCTCTCGCGAACCGGTCAGCGATGCCGAGGACGGCTCGTACTCGCAGATCGCGATCGACTCCGGGGCATCGCCCTCCAGCGGCGAGGTCGCGGGGTCGGTCTTCGGCCGCACCGGGTCGCCCTCGGCCAGCGGCGAGGCGGTCTCGCAGCCGTAGGGATCCTTCGCGACGGTCCTCAGGGACCCCTTGATCTCCTGGTTGACCCGCTCGTCGCCCGGCCCGGTGAGGATCGTGGCGTACGCGTCGTCTCCGACCTGGACCCGGGTCAGCAACCAGCCCTCGTGCTCCCAGGAACCGGTCTGGAGGGTGGCGCCCTTGCCCGGCTTCTCGATCAGGACGTAGGGCTGCCACAGCGCGAACGGCACCTTGCCGAACTGCGGCGGGAAGTCACGGTCGCTGGTCTCGTTGCAGGCGATGGCCGGCACCGGCTGGTTGGTGATGTTCGCGACGTAGGGAGTCCGTGGCACGGTGTCCCACTGGTCGCCAGGCTTCGCGATGCACTCCGGCAGCGCCGGCGCCGTGGCGTCGGCCCACTCCTGGGGCACCTGGAAGGCGATGTCGTAGCGGACCGCCCAGCGGTTCCCGTCCGCGGGCGCGGGCAGGTCGTCGCGACGACGCTCGATGTAGGTGTCCTCCGGCGCAGCGCCCTTCTGCGCGTCGAGCGCCTCGGGCGCATCAGCGGCACCATCTTCGTCGCCAGCGGTGTCGCTCGCGGCAGTGCTCTCGCCAGCGCCGCCGGTGGGCTGCAGGTTGGCCACCACGCCACCCAGACCGACGACGGCCAACACCGCGGCGGCAGCGGCCAGAATCCAGGTGGTCCGTCGGCGTACGGGTGCCTTCTCCTCGGCCTGCTTGCTCTGGTCCGTCCCGTCGGACACGTCGACCGGCCCCGACGCATCAGAGGCCCCGGGGATCGCGAGCTTCCGCGGCTCGAAACCGTCGGCCGCACGGGCCAGGGCGGCCCGGAAGGCCCGCTCCTCGCGCTCGAAGTCACTCATTGTCAACCCCCTCGTTCAAACGTTCCCTCAACTTGGCCAGCGCCCGGTGCACGTGTGAGCGGGCGGTCGCCTCGGCGCAGTCGAGCACCGTCGCTATCTGCGCGAACGACAGGTCCTCGTAGAACCGGAGGACCACCGCCGCTCGCTGGTTGGATGGGAGCGTCTGCACCAGCTCCCACGCCTCGTCCGCGTCTCGCTCCTCGGGGCCGGGCTCATGGCTGGTCGCCATCGGCTCGACGTCCTCGACCAGCACCAGCCGACGCCGCTTGCGCCAGCCGCTGATCGACCCGTTGACGATGCTCCTCTTCACGTACGCCTCCGCCGTCCCGGACGCCGCCAGCGACTCCCACCGCGGCAGCGCACGGGCCAGGGCGTCCTGCACCAGGTCAGGAGCGTCGGAGTTGTTGCCGGTCACCAGATAGGCGAACCGCTGTAGCGCGGGCCCCCTCGAGGCCACCCAGGCCCCGAAGTCCGGATCCCTCTCCTGCTCTTCGGCATCCACGGACACCTCCTCTGGCACGTTCACACCCCTCCTACGCGAAGTCTGTCGTGTTCGTTGCGTGTAGCGGGGAATTGAGTTGCCCCAAGACGCCCCGGTCCTAAGGTTGGCCGGGTGACCCGTGAAGTAGACGCCCGCACCGACCGCTATGTCGAGGAGCTCTGCGCCCTCGACCCGCTGACCGCGACGTACGTCGGTGTCGCCGGCCACGACGCAGAGCTCCCCGACCTCTCCCCCGACGGGATGCAGGCGGTGGAGGAGCTCAACCGCGCTGCCTACGCCGACGTGGCTGCGATCAGGCCGGTCGACGAGCGTGAGCAGGTCGCCAAGGATGCGTTCCTGGAGCGGGTCGGGCTCGACATCGAGTTCGCCGATGCACAGCTGGACCGGAAGTTCGTCTCGGTCATCACCAGCGGCATCCACAACCTGCGCGAGGTCTTCGACCTGATGCCGACCGGCACCGAGGACGACTGGGCCGCGATCGGCGCCCGGCTGGCCGGGATGCCGGACGCGGTCGCGGGCTACACCGCGACCCTCCGGGAGGAGGCCGCGGCCGGACGGGTCTCGGCGACGGCTCAGTACGAGAAGGTCGCCGACCAGATCCTGAGCTGGACCGGGCAGAAGGGTGCCGGCGACTTCTTCACCGGTCTGGTCTCACGCGCCCCGGACGCCGTTCCTGCCTCCCTGCGCGCCGAGCTCGAGGCCTCGGCTGCGAAGGCCAACGAGTCGTTCGCCGAGTTCGGGCGCTTCATGGCCGCCGACCTGGTGCCCAACGGGCTCCCGAAGGAGGCCGTCGGGCGCGACCACTACCAGCTCTCCTCCCGGCGCTACCTCGGCGCCGAGATCGACCTGGAGGAGACGTACGCCTGGGGTTGGGAGGAGCTCAAGCGACTCTCCGACGACATGGAGGCCACCGCTGACCGGATCCTTCCTGGCGCGAGCGTCGTCGAGGCGGCGGCCCATCTCGACAAGGACCCCGCGCGGCAGCTGACCTCGACCGCCGCGCTCAAGGAGTGGATGCAGACCGCCGCCGACCGAGCCATCGCGGAGCTGGCCGACGTGCACTTCGACATCCCCGAGCCGGTCCGCCGGATCGAGTGCATGATCGCGCCGACCACCGACGGCGGGATCTACTACACCGGCCCGTCCGAGGACTTCTCCAGGCCTGGCCGGATGTGGTGGTCGGTGCCCGAGTCGGTCACCTCGTTCGGCACCTGGCGCGAGCTGACCACCGTCTACCACGAGGGTGTACCGGGCCATCACCTCCAGGTCGCCCAGACCGCCTACCGCGCCGAGCTGCTCAACCGCTGGCAGCGGCTGATGTGCTGGGTCTCGGGCCACGGCGAGGGATGGGCACTCTACGCCGAGCGCCTCATGGACGATCTCGGCTACCTGGACGACCCCGGTGACCGTCTCGGCATGCTCGACGGGCAGTCGTTCCGGGCCGCGCGGGTGATCATCGACATCGGCATGCACCTGGAGCTGACGATCCCGGAGGACAACCCGTTCGCCTTCCACCCGGGCGAGGTGTGGACGCCCGAGCTCGGCCGAGAGTTCATCGGGCAGCACTGCCTGATGGAGGACGCCTTCCTCGACTTCGAGGTCGCCCGCTACCTCGGCTGGCCGGGCCAGGCCCCGTCCTACAAGGTCGGTGAGCGGATCTGGCTCCAGGCTCGCGAGGATGCGCGCGCTCGTGCCGGCGCCGCTTTCGACATGAAGGCGTTCCACCGGGCGGCGCTCGACCTTGGCTCGCTTGGCCTCGATCCTCTTCGGGCGGCGCTTGGGCGGCTGTAACTTTGCTGGCGTCATTGACGTCTGCGGACTGTTCAACGGGGCTGGTCTTGGGCCGCCGACCCGTTCTTTGAGGGTCTTCTCGACCTGGCCCGGAGTCAAGGACGGCCTGCGGCCGCCGGCTTCGCCGGCCGCTTCGCGGTCCTTGACACCGGACCATGTCGAGAAAAGACATGGCTGGCTATCGGGGCGGCGGCCCGGGTGTGGCCACGGCACACGCACCCACGGCAGGTGACCGCTCCACGCTTACAGCAGACATGAGCTCTCCGGGTGGAAGGAAAGTTTCTTCCACCCGGCAACCCCAAACCGGCCGAGGTGGCCTCCGCGGCGAACGAAAATTCGTTCGCCTCCCCAACCACGAGCCCAGCTAGACGCCAAGCGGAAAGAAAATTCCTTCCGTTGGTCGGCCCACCCAAGCTCCCGAGCCCCCACCCAACCCAAACCGCTGCACCAAACCCCTGCCGCCGACCCGATAGCCAGCCAAAATTCTCGGCGACGTCCGGTGTCAAGGATCGCCGAAGGCGACCGGCGTCAGCCGGCGGCCGAAGGCCGTCCTTTACTCCGGACGGCGGCGAGAACACCCTCCTCGAAAGGGTCGGCGGCAAACCCCAACCACAAAACACGGCCCCCGACAGGAGAAGAAGACCGACCTACCCCCTCCGAGTCAACACCCGCTGCGCAACAACAAACACAAGCACCAACACCCCGATCGAGATCCGAGTCCACCACGACGACAGCGTGCCGTCGAAGGAGATGAAGGTCTGGATCGTGCCGAGCACGAGCACCCCGAGCAGCGACCCGATCACGAAACCACGCCCACCGGTGAGCAACGTTCCGCCGATGACCACGGCAGCGATCGCGTCGAGCTCCATCCCGACCGCGTGCAGCGAGTATCCCGAGAGCGTGTAGAGCGCGAACAGCAGCCCGCCCAGCGCCGCACACAGCCCGCTGATCGCGTACACCCCGACCTTGGTCGCCGCGACCGGCAGTCCCATCAGCAGGGCCGACGGCTCGCTGCCGCCGAGCGCGTAGACGGTGCGTCCGAAGCGGGTCGAGGCGAGGACGTACGCAGCGACCGCGACGATCACCAGTGCGAAGACCGCCGTCCACCCGAGGTAGTAGCCACCGGGCAACGTGATCGTGCCGAACGCGATGGCGGAGAAGGTCTCGTCCTTGATCGGGATCGAGTCGACGCTGATCAGGTAGCAGAGACCGCGGGCCAGGAACATGCCCGCCAGGGTGGCGATGAAGGGCTGGATGTCGAAGTAGTGGATCAGCAGCCCCATCGCTGTGCCCAATATGGTCCCGGACAGGAGCACGATCACGATCACCGCGACCACCGGCAGGCCGAGCTCGAGCGTCCGGGCTGCGATCAGCGTCGAGAGGGCCACGTTGGAGCCGACCGAGAGGTCGATCCCGCCGGTGAGGATCACGAACGTCATTCCGACCGCGAGCACGATCAGGAACGCGTTGTCGAGCAACAAGGTCAGGAAGACCTGCGGGTCGGCGAACCCTTCATAGCGGATCCCGCCGATCCCGAACATGCCGATGAACAGCGCGAACGTGCCGAGCACGGGCAGGTAGCGGCGCGGCGGGCTGTAACGTGCGACCCGGGCGATGAGCCCGGTCTCGATCGCGGGCACCTGAACACTCATGCGACAGCCTCCTCGCGGCTGGTCGGCGTACGGTCGCTGCGCCGTTGCAGCACCGCCCGCGCCTTCGGCGACTGCAGCAGGCACACGACCACGACCACCAGCGCCTTGAACAGATAGTTGGCCTCGGCCGGGATGCCGATGTTGGGGATGGTCCGGGTGAGGGTGGCGATCAGCATCGCCCCGACCAGGGTGCCGGTCAGCGAGAAGCGGCCGCCGGCCAGCGACGTACCTCCGATGACGACGGCCAGGATGGCGTCCAGCTCGATCCACAGTCCGAGGCTGTTGGCGTTCACCGAGTGGGTGTTGGCGGCGATGATCAGGCCGGCGGTGCCGGCACACAGTGCCGCGAAGACGTAGACGGTCCAGATGATCGTGCGGGAGCGTACGCCGGCCAGCCGGCTCGCCTCCGGATTGATCCCGACCGACTCGATGAGCAGGCCGAGCGCGGTGCGGCGTACGACGATCTGGGTGGCCGCGAAGACCCCGAGCGCGATCAGGGCGGCGACCGGGAGGGTCAGCAGATGGCCCGAGGCCAGCGCGGCGAAGGCGTCGTTGTTGACCGTGGTGATCTGGCCACCGGTCACCAGCATCGCGATGCCGCGGCCGGCAACCATCAGGACCAACGTGGCGATGATCGGCTGGATGCCGACGACCGCGACCAGGAAGCCGTTCCACAGCCCGAGCGCGACGCTGACGGCGAGTGCCATCGAGATCGCGATGACGGCCGTGCTGGCGGCACCGTCGGCAGGACTCTTGACGATGTAGACGCAGGCGACCGCGCCGGCGATCGCCGCCACCGCGCCCACCGAGAGGTCGATCCCGCGGGTCGCGATGACCAGCGTCATCCCGATCGCGACCAGCAGCACCGGGGCACCGTTGCGGACGATGTCGACCAGGCTGCCGAAGAGGTGACCGTCCTGGATGCGTACGTTGAAGAAGGTCGGCGTCGCGATCAGGTTGACCACCAGCAGCGCGCCGAGCGCCGCCAGCGGCCAGAAGAGCCGGTGGGCCATCGCGCGGGCGCCGAGTCCCTTGCCCGCTCTGATGTTCTCAGGCATCTGCTCGCTCCTTCTCGGCAAGGCCGCCGGGTTCGCCGGTGATGATCTCGAGTACGTCGTTGACATCGATGCCGCGGTTGGGCCGCTCGGCGATCTTGCGGCGGTCCTTGAGGACCACCAGCCGGTGGCTCAGCCGGAGCACCTCCTCGAGCTCGGCGGAGATGAACACCACGCTCATCCCCTTCTCGGCGAGATCGGCGACGAGCTGCTGGATCTGGGTCTTGGCACCGATGTCGATGCCGCGGGTGGGCTCGTCGAGCAGAAGTACGTCCGGCTCCGTGATCAGCCAGCGCGCCAGCAGGACCTTCTGCTGGTTGCCACCGGAAAGACTTCGCATCGGCAGGCTCGGGTCGGCCGGCCGTACGTCGAGGGCGATCATGAACTCCTTGACCAGCTTCTCGCGGGTGGCCGTCGGGATCGGCCGCAACCAGCCACGGGTCGCCTGCAGGCCGAGCAGCATGTTGTCGGCCACGGAGAGCTCCTCGAAGACTCCCTCGGCCTTGCGGTCCTCGCTGCAGAAGGCGAGCTTGCGGTCGATCGCGTGCCGGGGGCTGCGCAGCCTCCGCCGGCTCGAGCCGCGCACCGTGAGGTCGCCGGTGTCGGGGGCGTCGGCGCCGAACAGCAGCCGGGCCAGCTCCGTACGCCCCGAGCCGAGCAGGCCGGCGATGCCGACGACCTCCCCGGGGTACAGGGTCAGGTCGGTGGCCTCCAGGCTCCCCTTCCGGCCCAGCCCGACGGCGCTCAGCACCGGGAGGCGCTGCTCGGCCGCGGCCTCCTCGGATGCCTCGTGCACGGCATGGTCGAGGCGTTCGAGGACCTGGAGGTCGCGGCCGATCATCATCTGCACCAGCTCCAGCTGGGTGGTCCCCTCGACCAGCCGCTCACCCACCACGCGGCCGTTGCGCAGGATCGTCATCCGGTCGGAGATCTCGAAGACCTGGTCGAGGAAGTGGGAGACGAAGACGATCGCGGTGCCCTGGTCACGCAGTCTGCGCATCACCTCGAAGAGCCTGGCCACCTCGTCGGCGTCGAGGCTGGAGGTCGGCTCGTCGAGGATCAGGACCCGCGCGTCGGTGTCGACGGCACGCGCGATCGCGACGAGCTGCTGGACGGCGATCGGGTGACTGCCGAGCTCCGACCCGGGGTCGATGTCGATGCCGAGGCCCTGCAACGAGGCGGCGGCGCGGCGGTTCATCGCCCGGCGGTCGATCGGGCCGATCCCGTTGAGACGGCGCGGCTCGCGGCCGAGGAGCATGTTCTCGGCAACGGTCAGGTTCGGCACCAGGTTGACCTCCTGGTAGACCGTGCTGATCCCGGCGTGCTGCGCCGCGGCCGGGGTGGCGAACTGGGTCTCGACGCCGGCGATCTCCACCCGGCCCGAGTCGATCGTGTAGACCCCGGTAAGCGCCTTGATCAGCGTCGACTTCCCGGCCCCGTTCTCTCCCATGAGCGCGTGCACCTCCCCCGGCAGGAGTCGCAGCGAGACGCCGTCAAGCGCTCGGACCGCTCCGAACGTGATGGAGACGTCCAGCATCTCCACCACCGGCCGGGGTGGCTTCATTTCTGCCTGGCTCATGTCGTACTGGCTCCTGGCGGGGTCGGGGGGATCGGCGGCGGATGCTCACCGAGGTAGCTCGGTGGACGCGCGCTTCCCTCGTGGAGTTCCACGAGGGAAGCGACGCCTCACCGAGGCACCTCGGTCAACGGGCGTCAGTACTTGCGGTCGGGCAGCGCCTCAGCGGCCTGCTCCGGGGTGAAGGTGGTCTCCTCGGTGACGATGCGGTCGGGGACCTCCTCGCCGGCGACGACCTTCTCGGCCACGTCCATCAGCTGCGGCCCGAGCAGCGGGCTGCACTCGACGATGAAGTTGATCTCGCCGGCGGCCAGCGCGGTCATGCCGTCCTTGACCGCGTCGACGGTGATGATCTTGATGTCGGTGCCGGGCTTCTTGCCGGCTGCCTTGATCGCCTCGATCGCACCCAGGCCCATGTCGTCGTTGTGGGCGTAGACGACGTCGATCTTCGGGTTGGACTGCAAGAAGGCCTCCATGACCTGCTTGCCGCCGTCACGGGTGAAGTCACCGGTCTGGGACTCAGTGATCTTGATCTTGGAGTCCGCGGCGATCTTGTCCTCGAATCCCTTCTTGCGGTCGATCGCCGGAGCCGATCCGGTGGTGCCCTGAAGCTCGACGACGTTGACCGCACCGTCCTTGTCGACATCGGACGCGTCGGCGTTGTCGACCAGCCACTGGCCGGCCTTCTCACCCTCCTCGACGAAGTCGGAGCCGATGAAGGTGACGTAGAGCGAGGTGTCTTCGGTGTCCACGGCCCGGTCGGTCAGCACGACGGGGATCTTGGCGCGTTTGGCCTCCTGGAGCACAGCGTCCCAGCCAGTCTCGACGACGGGGCTGAACGCGATGACGTCCACCTTCTGCTGGATGTAGGACCGGATCGACTTGATCTGGTTCTCCTGCTTCTGCTGAGCGTCGGAGAACTTCAGGTCGATGCCGGCTTCCTTGGCCGACTCCTGGATCGAGGTGGTGTTCGCGGTGCGCCAGCCGCTCTCGGCACCGACCTGGGCGAAGCCCATGGTGATGGTGCCGTCGTCGGCTGCTTCGCTGCCGCCGCACGCGCTGAGCGACATCCCACCCATGGCGAGCGCACACAGCCCGATGAGGGTCTTCTTCACTGTCGTCCTCCAGTGTTTTTACTGCGGCGGCCGGTGTGACCGTCGTCACGATGCGACCCAGTGTGAGCGCTAACATTCGCGCGGTCAAGCGGAATCGGAAGATCGGTTCGAATCGGCAGCAGGTCGTCCGGAACTCCCCATACTGTGTCGACCATGACGCTCACCCTGACCCCGGAGCAGGCGCGCCGGATCGCTGTGCGTGCGCAACTGCTCGACGCACGTCGGCCCGTCTCGCTGGTGGAGACCGTCGATCAGCTGACGCTCCTGCAGATCGACCCGACCAAGGCGATCGCCCCGAGCGCGGATCTGGTGGCGTGGTCGCGGCTGGGGGACGCGTACGACCATTCGGATCTGACCTTCGCCCTCGAGCAGGAGCGCTCGCTGGTGGAGTTCTCCAGCTTCATCTTCCCCATGGACGAGATCGAGACGGTTCTCGCGCTGTCCCCGGGCCGGATCCACCCCACGGCCGTCGAGTGGATGGAAGCCAACAAGAGATTCCGTACGCAGGTCCTGGACCGTCTGCGAGCCGACGGTCCGCTCGTGGCCGGCGAGATCGAGGACACCGCCGAGGTTCCCTGGGCATCGACCGGGTGGACCAACGACAAGAACGTTCTGCGGATGATCGAGCTGCTCAACCGGATGGGTGAGGTCGCGATCGCCGGCCGCCGCGGCAAGCTGCGCACCTGGGACCTCGCCGAGCGCGTCTACCCCTCCGACCTGCGGCTTCCGTCCCCAGAGGACGCGCTGAGGGTCGAGACCGTGCGCCGCCTGGCCTCCCTCGGCATCGCCCGACCTGGACGGAAGGACTCCTCCGGCGGCGAGGTGCTCGGGGCCGGGGACGCCGGCGTCCCGTGCACCGTGGCCGGCGTCGACGGCGAGTGGCGGGTCGACCCCGAGGCGCTGGCCGCTCTCGAGGACGGGTTCGCGCCGCGGGCTGCCCTGCTCTCCCCCTTCGACCGCCTCGTCTACGACCGCGACCGGGCGCTGGACCTGTTCGGGTTCGAGTACGTCCTGGAGATGTACAAGCCGGCCGCCAAGCGCCGCTGGGGCTACTTCGCCCTCCCGATCCTGTACGGCGAGCGGCTCGCCGGGAAGCTCGACGCGAAGGTGGACCACAAGAAGGCGGTGATGAACGTCTTCGCCGTCCATGAGGACTTCGGGTGGACCGCCGAGATCGGTGACGCGGTGGAGGCCGAGATCGAGGCGCTGGCTGGGTGGCTGGGCGTCGAGATCACCCACGCGTGAAACGGCGACCCCGAAATCGGGGCAAACCGGCGGCGCCCTTCTCTACCTCCGTCGGCGCGCTTACTGTGTGGGGGAAGGGGTCGGAAATCGATCAAAGGAGACGATCCGGATGGCAACGCTCAACCCCTACATCAGCTTCAAGTCCGAAGCCGCTGAGGCGCTCGAGTTCTACCGGTCGGTGCTCGGCGGCACCGTCGAGACCATGACTTTCGACTCCATGGGAGACGCGATGGGTCCGGTGTCGCCGGAGGCGAAGGACCTGGTCATGCACGGCTCGCTCACCCTCGACGACGGCCTCGTCCTGATGGCCGCCGACACGCCTCCGGGGATGGGCATGGAGTACGTCGCCCCGACCGCCGGCGTCACGATCGCGATGACCAGCGCCGACCCCGCCGACCAGTCGCGCTTCGCCGACTACTACGCCAAGCTCTCCGAGGGCGGCACGCCAGGGATGCCGTTCGCGCAGGCGCCGTGGGGCGACTACTTCGGCCAGTTCGAGGACAAGTTCGGCGTGAGCTGGATGTTCGACGTAGCCAGCCCGGAGTCGGCACAGGCCTAGACGAAGGTCCGAGCAAAGATCCGTCTTTCGTAGGAGGCGCCGGGCAGCGAGTCGTTTTACCGTCGATGCATGCTGATCGCGGAAGACCTGCTGCTGCTCGTGCTCGACGACGAGAAGGGCACGCTCGCCTCGTCCTGGGTCCAGCAGGCGCTGGGCGGAGCGATCCTGACCGAGCTCGTCATGGCGGGCTCGGCCCAGGTCGTCCCCAAGTCCGGGCTCACCCCGGCCAAGGCCATGGCGGTGCCGGGCCGGCGGCCGGACGAGCCGGTCCTGGCCGCTGCGTACGACGTGTTGGCGGCCAAGCCGCTGGCGGCCAAGAACGCCGTCACCAACCTCGGCAAGGGGCTGCACGAGGCGCTCGCCGCGCGGCTGTGCGACCGCAACATCCTCAAGCGCCGCGACGAGAAGATCCTCGGCCTCTTCCCGCGCACCACCTGGCCGGCCGCGGACTCGACCCACGAGAACGCCGTACGCGGCCGCCTGGTCGCCGTCCTCATCCAGGGTGCCGCACCGGACGCACGGACCGGACCGCTCATCGCCCTCCTCTCCTCCATCGACCTCGCCCACAAGGTGGTCGACACGAGGGGCGTCGGCGCCGGAGCGGTCAAGAAGCGGGCGAAGGAGATCGCCCGTGGCGACTGGGCCGCCAAGGGCGTCAAGGACGCGATGGACGAGGTCACCGCGGTCATGACCGCGGTGATGGTCGCCACCACCGTCACCACGACAGCCACCTGACAAAACCCGAGGATCGCAGCCGCGGAGGGGCTGCGATCCTCGGGTTCTTTGCGAGACGTCAGGCGAAGAACGCCCGCACGTCGGCGGCGACGTCCTCGGGACGCTCCATGGCCGCGTAGTGGCCGCCCTCGGAGAACTCCGACCAGTGCTGGATGTTGGCGTTGTCCCGCTCGGCCAGCGACCTGATGGTCTGGAAGTCGTCCTTGAAGACGGCGACCCCGATCCGGCCCTGGGAGACCTCCGGCTCGCGCTCGGCGTGCCCCTCCTCGTAGTGGTAGCGCGCAGCCGAGGCGTAGGAGTTGGTGAGCCAGTAGTAGGTCGCCTGCTCGATGACCTGCTCGGGGGTGACCAGCGAGGTGCCGTTGCCGAAGGACTCGAAGAGCTCGCTGTAGGCCAGCGTCCCGACCGGCGAGTCGGCCAGCGCCGCACCGATCGTCTGCGGCCGGGAGCCGTTCATGGCGTTGTAGCCGCCGACGGACTGGAACCACTGCATGTGCTCGAGCGCGGCGTACTCCTTCGGCCCGAAGTTCTCGAACTCGCTCGGGTCGCCCGACGGGAACGAGAAGAGCTGCAGCACGTGCGCGCCGAGGAAGCCCTCGGGGTTCAGCAGGGCCAGCTCGCGACCGATCATCGCGCCGCCGTCGCTGCCGTGCACCCCGTAGGAGTCGTAGCCGAGCCGGCGCATGAGCACGTCGTACGCCTCGGCCGCCCGCTTCATCGTCCAGCCGGTGTCGACCACCGGGGTCGAGAGCCCGAAGCCCGGCAGCTCCGGGATCACCAGGTGGAACTCCTCCGTCAGCAAGTCGATCATCGGCAGGAACTCCAGGAACGAGCCCGGGTAGGTGTGGGCGAGCAGGAGCGCCTTGGCGTCCGGGTTCGAGGAGGGTACGTGGACGAAGTGGATGACCTGGCCGTCGATCTCGGTCAGGTGGTTGGGCACGGCGTTGATCCGCGCCTCGACCGCACGCCAGTCGAAGCCCTTCCAGCGCTCGACCATGTCGGCGAGGTAGGCCGTCGGGGTGCCGTAGACCCAGGAGTCGCCGGGCACGCTGGGCGCGAACCGGGTGCGCTCCAGGCGGGAGCGGAGGTCGTCGAGATCCGCCTGCGGGAACTCGACGGTGACGGTGCTGATCTCGCCGTTGGACTTGGTGCTGATTCCGGTGTTGACCTGCGTGTTCATGACTTCTCCTTGGTGGTTTCCGACCTTGTGAGACCCACGTTATGAAGGGTTCCGGCAAGCCTGATTCCGGAATTCCGGTGGCCCGTGAATCTTTTTTCCCGCACGCTGAGCCCGTGCTGGAAACCTCTGCGCGACTGCTCGCGCTCCTCGGTCTGCTGCAGTCCTCGGCCGGCTGGACCGGCGCCGACCTGGCCACCCGGCTCGACGTCTCCGAGCGCACCGTGCGCAACGACATGACCAAGCTGCGCGAGCTCGGCTATCCAGTGGAGTCGGTCCGCGGCCCGGGTGGGCGCTACCGGCTCGGCTCCGGCGGGAATCTTCCGCCGCTGCTGCTCGACGACGAGGAGGCGCTCGCGGTCGCCGTCGGGCTGCGGGCTGCGACGGGCATCACCGGCGTCGCGGAGACCAGTGCCAGGGCGCTGGGCAAGCTCGAGCAGGTGCTGCCCGACCACCTGCGTCGCAAGCTGGCCGCGGTGGTCGACGCGATGGACGCCGGCCCCGTCAACACCGACAGCAACGTTCCCGACCCGGACGTCGACGCCGGCACCCTCCAAGCGCTGGCCACCGCGATCCGGGACCACGCCGGCGTACGTGCCGACTACCGCGACGAGCCGATCGAGGTCGAGCCCTACCGGCTGATCGCATGGCAGCGGCGCTGGTACCTCGTCGCCCGCGACCCCCGCGCCGACGCCTGGCTGCCGCTCCGCGTCGACTGGCTGCGCCTGAAGGTTCCCGGCGGGCGCCCGTTCCGTCCGGCTGATCCCGCCTTCGACCTCACCGAGTTCGTGGTACGCGAGGTCGCGCGCACCGGCTGGGCCGTCCACGCCCGTCTGATCATCGCCGCCTCCGCCGAGGAGGTCATCTCCCGGATCAACCCCGCCGTCGGCACCGTCGAGCCCATCGCCCCCGACCGCAGCGTCCTGGTCACCGGCGGCGACAGCCTCGAGGTCGTGGCCGTCTGGATCGGCATGCTCGGCCTCGACTTCACCGTCGAGTCACCCCCGGAGCTCCGCGACCACCTCGAGATCCTCGCGAAGCGCTACGCAGCCGCCATCACCCCGCCGGAATGACGCCAAGCTGATCGCGGAGAACCTCGTGCAGCGCGGCCTGCTGGGTCGGGTGACAGAGCGGCGCCACCTCATCGCCGGACTGACTGGCCGCGGCCACCGTACGCGGGGATCTTCCGAGCCTCTCGTAGGCGAGGTGACTGGTTCGGTGGCGGAGACGGTAGAGGCGGTTGATGTCCGCTATGACAGAGGGTCCGAGCTTGTGAATCCCTCACAAGCTCGGACCCTCTTTCATAGCGAACCGGAATCGCCCCTCCCGAACCTCGCCAGGTAGTGCCAGACCCGCTTGACCGACTGCGCCTCGTAGTCCCCCGACCGCGCCGCGTCGCCGAGAAGACCAGGTGTGAGTACGTCACCGAGCGATCGCGCCAGGTCGACGTACTCCTGACCGCGGTAGCCCGGATCGAGGCCGTCGGTGGCGACCCGGAACCCCGGATGCCACTCCACCGCGCAGCCGAGGCGAGCGGCAGCCGCCTCGACAGCGGTGTCCCGGAAGCACGGGTCGAGCACGACCGCCTCGACGTCGCGATCGATCACGACGCCACCGTGCACGTGCGCCTCGACGCACTCGTCGAGGTCGTCGAAGCCCGAGGCGGCGTCGGCCATCTCGGACAGCTGCGGCAGCATCTCCGGACCACCGAAGTCGGTCGGCTCGAAGACCGAGTCGGGGAAGCAGAAGGTGCACCGATCCCGCACCTCCGGCCGGAGCCTGAGGTGGGCCGATCCGAACCGGATCGCGCCACCGTACGGATCTCGACGACGGTTCCACGCTCCGTAGACCGGCCTCTCGCCGGCCGGTCCTGCGTCGTAGCGCCCTCCGAACAGCCGGCTCTCCCAGCGCCAGCGGTCCCCACCCGGATGCGCGGTCAAGCCGCCATTCGAGATGCCGGTCTCGAACTGCGAGCGGTAGACCCCATCGCGCGCCAGCGACTCGATCACCAGCCCGCCCGCGTACGGCCAGTCGGGGTGGAACTGGAGCGTGACGCTCATCGCCGCGCGGCGACCGCGCTCACGAACTCCCGTACGAGCGGGTGGACCGGGGCTCCGGCGAGGGCGCCGACGTGGGGCTGGAACATGCTGGTGACGTAGAACGGGTGGTCCGGGAACTCCAGGACCTCCGCTCCGGCGTCGTCCGCGGTGGCGCCGACGACGACACCGATCTTCTCCAGCGTCGCCACGGCCTCAGCTGTGGGCGCGTAGTTGCAGAAGTGCATGCCGACGAACGGCTCCGGCTGCCAGGCTTCGAAGCGGGTGCCGGGGACCGGTGTCACCAGCCGCTCCTCGCCGTAGAGCGAACAGGCCAGCGCGGCGACCGCGTTGTCCTCGCCCACGCCGTCGGACTCGGCATGGGTCGCCGTCGAGCCGAGCACGTTGCGGGTCCACTCCAGCACGGCGTACTGCATTCCACCGCACACCCCGAGGAACGGAATCTCCCGCTCCCGCACGACCGTGAGCGCCGCGAGGACCGCAGCGTCATCGGCATAGGGCGAACCGGGCACGAGCCAGACTCCGTCGTAGGTCGAGATGTCGAACCCGGAGTCGGTCGGCACCCACTGCGTCTCGGCCCCGAGCTCGGCCAGCTGCGGCCGAAGCGCGTTGAGCTCCTGATGGCTGCGGTGTCCCCGGTCGTCGCCGAGCAGTGCGATCATGCGCCGAATCGTCCCAGCCACGCCGGGTTCGATCCAACCGATTACCGCAGCCGCTACTCCGGCTTGATGCCCAGCCGGTCGAGCTCGTCGTCGATGATCGCGGTGTCCAGCTTCTGGAAGACCGGGGTGGGCTTGGCGACCGGGGTGCCGACGACGATCGGGTGACGCTCCCACGAGGGCGCGCCGGAGTAGTCGCCGGTGATGATCGGGTAGGGCTTGCCGTTGTCGAGGTCCTCGACCTCCTCGATGCGGGGCATCGGGGCGACCTCACCCTTGCCGCCCAGCGCCTTGTCGATCTCATTGGCGGAGAACGGCAGGAACGGGGAGAGGATCAGGTTGAGGTCGGCGACGCACTGCGCCATCACGTGCAGCACGGTGCCGAGGCGCTCGCGGTCCTGGGGGGCCTTGGCCAGCTTCCACGGCTCGAGATCGGTGACGTACTTGTTGACCTCGCCGACCGCACGCATCGCCTCACCGATCGCCTGCTTCTGCCGGTGGCGACCGATCAGGTCGCCGACGGTGCCGAAGGCCGCCTCCACGGTGGACAGGATCGCCTGGTCCGCCTCGGTCAGCGTCCCGGCGGCGGGCAGCTCGCCGAAGTTCTTCGCGATCAGGGTGGCGGTGCGGTTGACCAGGTTGCCCCAGCCTGCGACGAGCTCGTCGTTCGTACGCCGCACGAACTCCGCCCAGGTGAAGTCGGAGTCGTTCGACTCGGGGCCGGCGGCGGCCACGAAGTAGCGGAACGCGTCGGGCTGGTAGCGCGAGAGGAGATCGCGCACGTAGATCACGATCTTCTTCGAGGAGGAGAACTTCTTCCCCTCCATCGTCAGGTACTCGCTGGAGACGACCTCGGTCGGCAGGTTGAGCGTGCCGTACGCCCCCGGCTCGCCGCCCTTCGAACCACCGCCGTTGTAGGCGATCAGCTCGGCCGGCCAGATCTGGGAGTGGAAGACGATGTTGTCCTTGCCCATGAAGTAGTACGAGGGCGCGTCAGGCGAGTTCCACCAGGCTCGCCAGGCGTCAGGGTCGCCCGAGCGCCGGGCCCACTCGATCGAGGCGGACAGGTAGCCGATGACGGCGTCGAACCAGACGTACATCCGCTTGGTCGGGTTGTCGCGCCAGCCGTCGAGGGGGACCTTGATGCCCCAGTCGATGTCGCGGGTCATCGCCCGCGGCCGGATCTCCTTGAGGATGTTCTGGCTGAACCGGATGACGTTGGGACGCCACAGGCCGGTCTGCTCACGCTCGTCGAGGAACGCGTGCAAGGCGTCGGCCAGGGCGGGCAGGTCGAGGAAGAAGTGCTGGGTCTCGATGAACTCCGGCGTCTCGCCGTTGATCTTGGAGACGGGGTTGATCAGCTGATCCGGGTCGAGCTGGTTGCCACAGTTGTCGCACTGGTCACCGCGCGCACCATCGGCCCCGCAGATCGGGCAGGTGCCCTCGATGTAGCGGTCGGGCAGGGTCCGCCCGGTCGACGGCGAGATCGCGCCCTTGGAGGTCTGCTCGACGAAGTAGCCGTTGTTCCACACCCCGAGGAACAGCTCCTGCACCACCGAGTGGTGGTTGGCCGAGGTGGTGCGGGTGTAGAGGTCGTACGTCAGGCCGAGCGAGGTCAGGTCCTCGACGATGATCCGGTGGTTCTTGTCGACGAGCTCCTGGGGCGTCACTCCGGCCTCGTCGGCGGCGATCAGGATCGGGGTGCCGTGCTCGTCGGAGCCGGAGACCATGAGCACGTCGTGACCCGCCATCCGCATGTACCGACTGAAGACGTCGGAGGGCACGCCGAAACCGGCCACATGGCCGATGTGGCGCGGGCCGTTTGCGTACGGCCAGGCGACTGCGGACAGAACGTTGCTCATGGCTCCATCCTAGGGAGCGGGCGTCATCAGCCCTCCATCGACACAGTCATCGACACCGGCAACCCGGATCACGGGTTGAACATCTGGTCCCGCTGGTAGGCGTACTTCCGGATCCAGGGCAGCCACTTGGCGAGCTGGGCGCCCGGGCAGGAGGTCTCGTTGGTGTGGAAGTGACCGTCGATGACCCAGACCCGCACCCTCCGGCCGGCCGGGAACCGGTCGCTGCCCTTGGAGATCGTCTCGAGCGTGCCGCGCTCGTCGCGGCCGGCCATGTCGAGCTTCCAGGCCGCCATCCGCTCGGTCTTGATGAGGGCGTCGTCGGAGGGACGTACGTTCTCGAAGTTGCCGATCAGGGCGATGCCCATCGACTGGTGGTTGAAGCCACGCGTGTGCGCGCCCTTGACGAGCCGGTCGATGCCGCCGGAGCGCCCCTCCCAGGCACGGCCGTACTTGTCGATGAGGAAGTTGTAGGCGATGTCGAACCACCCCAGTGACCTGGTGTGATAGCTGTAGATGCCGCGGATGATCCCCGGCACGTCGCCCTTGGAGTAGTTGTTGCTCGTAGCGGTGTGGTGGATGTGGACCTGCTTGAGCGTGCTGTTGTACTCCGGGCGGCCGTTGCGCCAGGAGTTGTTGGCACCCCACTGCGACCGGGTGAAGATCACCGGCTTCGGCGCCCACCGCGGTCGCGACCGCGCGACCCGGCCGTTGGCGCTGCCGTTTGAGGCGCTGCCGTAGCCCAGGTCGTCGGCCTCCCTCTTCGGAGCCTTGACGTCCTCCTGCGGGCCCGTGTTGATCAAGGTCAGCTTCAGGTCCTTGGGCTGTGCGCCCTCGACCCGCACCTGTACGCCGCTGGCCCGGCCGGTCCACACCGGCTGGGTGCCCCGGCGCTCGACCTTGCCGCGCGCGACCACGCTCTCGGCGCCGTCGGGCAGGTCCTCCTGCAGCGGCAGCTCCTGCCACTCGCGCCACCGGTCCGACCTGCTCACCCGCACCTCGACCTGGGGAGTCTCCGCCCCGGTCCAGGAGACCCCGACCATCGAGAAGGTCGTCGTACGCAGCTTCTCCGTCGAGGCCGCGGCGGCGGACCGCTCGGTCAGCCGCGGCGGCAGCTTCACGTCACGGGTGGCGATGCCGTCCTCGAGACGGGGCAGCTTGATCAGCTGACCGTCCTCTGCGGCTGCCGGATCGATCGCCGAACCGATAGCAGGCACGAGCATCGACGCGCCGACGACGACAGCGGTCAGGGTCACGGTGATGACGCGGGGGAAGCTGGCCATACCCTTGATTTTGGAGAGTCGAGCGCCCGACATGCCGCAAACGCATGTGTTCGGTGTGTCGTTTGAGACCTCTGTGACTCATGAGGCCCAGTTCGGGGTCATGCCACGAACGGCACCGGACGCCCCGCGTACGCAGCCAAGTGCTCATAGGCCCCCGACCCCTCCGGCGCCGAGAGCGCGTTGGCGAAGGCCCGCCCCTTGCGCTCCGGCCCGAGGATGCGGTCCATCGCGACGACCGCTCGCTGGGCTACGGCCTCGTCGAGGCCGTCGGTCGGGCGGCCGAGCGCCGCACACAGGTCCCAGGTGTGGACCGCGATCTCGGCCGACTGCCAGTCGGGGTCGATCATGACCATGTCGTCGGGGCCGACCTCGCGCCACAGGTTGATCAGCGCGTTGCCTCGGGTGCGAAGCTCCTCGCCCAGGTTGACCGCGTAGTCCTCGCGCCCATCCCATCCGGGCGGCGAACCCTGGAGCATCGTCACGAAGACGCGGGGCTGGGCGATCATGTGGTTGGCCAGCTTGCGCAGATCCCACTCGGGGCACGGCGTCGGCCGGGTCAGATCATCCGCCGTGACGGTGTCGAGAAGCTCTGCTGCCTGCGTCAGGGCCCGCTGCAGCGCGAGCACTCCCATCTGGTCGACCACGGACGCCAGCGTACGCGGCCGTGGTCGACCAGGTGCCGCCGGATCACCCGATGACGGATCAACCCATGTTGTCGAAGTCGATCTGCTGCTTCGGACCCGGAGCCTTGACATTCAGCGGCACGTCGAAGTCGCTGAATGTCATCTGCCCGGCGCCGCCGCCCGTCATCTTGAGGATGTAGTGCGGATCGGCCTCGAGAACGTAGATGATGCCGGGGTCCTTGCCGCCACGGTCCTCGAGCTTCACCGCGGCCTGCCCATCGACCTGCTCGTCGCCGGCGACCTTCATGGTGAGGCTCTCCAGGTTGTTCATCTTGAAGTCCCCGAAGACCTCCTCGCTGAACGTGCCCCAGTTGCAGATCTCGCTGAGGTCAGCCATGTCCTCGCCACCGACGATCCACTTGTCTCCGACCATCTCCATCACGGCGGCGGCATCGCCACCGGCGGCGTCATTCCAGAACTTGTCGTCGCCCTTGAACCAGAGCTTCCCGCCGACCGACAGCAGGCTCAGTTCTCCGGTGGACATGCTCATGGTTCCCGTGCAGTCACCGGTGGTCGAGACCTGCAGGTCGAGGGACATCGCCTCGCCCTCGTCCTCTATGTCTCCGGCGATCCGCACTGTCTTGAGTGCGTCCATCGCCTCCTTGGCGTCACCGACGATCGTCTTGGGGCTCTCGTCGGCGTACGCCCTGTCCTTCGCAGGACCGTCAGCACCGCCGCAGCCGCTGGCACCTGCCAGCAGCACGGCGGAGGCACCCATGAACGCCAGGGTGCGAAGCGATGGCATCAACCTCATCATCGGATGATCGCAGGGACGCCTCGCGATGGAAACCGTAATAGATCAGCGCCAACAGCCGCGAGATCAGGCCACGCGACGCCCCGCGAAAGCAGCCAGCCGCTCGTACGCTCCAGCCCCCTCCGGCGCCGCCACCTCGGCGTCGAAGGCGCCCGCGCGCATCTCCGGCTTCAAGGTCGCCTTCATGAACTCGAGCCCGACCTCGGCGAGCTCCGGGTCGAGCTCGGAGGTCGGGACGTCGAGTGCCTGCGCGAGGTCCCAGGAGTGGGTGGCGTACTCGGCGACGAGCAGACCGACCGGCACCGACGCGCCGCCCTCCCAGCCGTCCGTCCCGGGACCCTGGTCCCACGCGTGGAGGACGTCATCGGCGCCGACCTTGAACGCCGGTCCCCAGCTCTCGGCGATGTGCGGCGCGGGCGCGCCCCAATCGGGCTCCCCGCCACGAAGCATCGTGACGAAGTTGGTGCCATCCGCGATCACGTGGTCGGCCAGCGTGCCGACATCCCACTGGCGGCACGGCGTCGGCCGCGAGACGGTGTCGGCGTGCACCCGGTCGAGCAGATCGCCGGTCTGGTCCAGCGCCCGCGAGAGGAGTCCTGCGTCGTCTGTAGTAGTCACCCTGCCAACGTACGACTGGTAGACCTCGGCGTCACCGAAAAATTCCTCGCGGTCGGTACCTCAGCTGAAGTCGAGGTCGTGGACCCGGGCGCGCTTGAGCTCGTAGACGTAGGGGTAGGCGGTGATCAGCTGGAAGCCGTCCCAGAGCTTGCCGGCCTCCTCACCCTTCGGCGCCTTGGAGATGACCGGGCCGAAGAAGGCGGAGCCGTTCATCGCGATCGTCGGGGTGCCGACGTCGTTGCCGACCTGGTCCATGCCCTCGTGGTGGGACTTGGCGATGTCCTCGTCGAACGAGGAGTCGTCCATCGCGTCGGCCAGCTCGACGGGCAGGCCGACCGATGCCAGCGCCTCCTCGATCAGCGCCCGGTCGAAGTCACGGCCCTCGACGTGGCGGCGGGTGCCGAGCGCGGTGTAGATCTCGGCGAGCTTCTCCTGGCCGTACTCGTTCTGGACCGCCATGCAGACCCGCACCGGGCCCCACGCGGTCTTCAGGAACTCGCGGTACTCCTGCGGGATGTCCTTGTCCTGATTGAGGTACGCCAGGCTCATGATGTGCCAGGTCACCTCGACGTCACGCACCTTCTCGACCTCGAGGATCCAGCGCGAGGTGATCCAGGCGAACGGACAGGCGGGGTCGAACCAGAAGTCGGCAGAGGTCTTCTCGGGGGTCTTCTCGGAAGTCTTCTCGGACGGTGCGGCGGGGGTGGTCTGAGTCATATCGACACGAACCACTCCCGCCGCGGATCTGTTCCAGCCCTCACCTGACGGTGGTGAAGTCACCCCCGCTGGCCCAGTAGGCGACCTCGTCGCCGCTGTAGGCGGCGGTGACGGCGTACTCGCCCGCGGGGAGCTTGACGAAGGTGACACCGGCCGCGCCATCGCTGAGCGTCTTGGTGACCGTACGTCCGCCGTTGGTCGTGATCTTGACCGTCCCGGTGGGGAGGTAGCCCGGCGCGGTGACCTGGACGGCCACCTTCGCCTCCCGGGAGCCGCCGGTCGCGGTGACCTTGACGCTCGGCTTGACGCGGACCCGGCCGCTGGGGCCGTACGTCTTGCTCAGCGTCTGGCCGCTGCTGGAGCGGGCGACCACGGTGACACTGAGGCGGTGGCCGACGTCGGCCTCGGTGGGACGGTACTTCTCGGTCGCGGCACCGGAGATCGGCGTGCCTTCACGTGTCCACTGGTAGGAGAGGTCGACGGCCTCGCTGAAGCCTCCCGGGTCGACCTGCATCAGGCCGCCGAGACGGGTGCCGCCCTTCACGAAGCCGGCCTCGGTCTGGGCGAGCGTGCCTCCAGGCGTCGGCTCCACCGGCTGCTGCGGCGCCTTGCCGCCGCCGACGAGCGTGCTGGCGAAGGCGTACGACTGCTTCGGGCGGTAACCCTCCTGGACACCGACGACGACCGCGCCGATCCTCTTCCCGGAGGCCGTTGCCGGCACCTTCAGGAAGCGGGACTTGGTGCGTGCGATCAGGGTCTTGTCGGCGTACCACCTGACCTCGCCGATCTTGGCCGACGGCTCGTAGTCCGCTCCGCCGACGGAGATCGTCGAGCCGACCGTCTGGGTGCCATTGATCTTCGGCTGCGCCAGGACCTTGAACGTGCCCTGCTTGATCGGCGGCAGGATCTCGCTCATCGTCTTGGCCTCGCTGTAGTCCCGGCGGGTGCCGGTGAGCACTGCCGCGATCTGCTTGCCGGCGAGGTGGCCGGGGATGCGGAAAGTCTTGTTGGTCGCCCCCGGGATCGGCTTCTTGTTCACGATCCACTGGTAGCGGATCTTGTTCGGGTTCGGGCTCCACGATCCGGTGTTGACGGTGACCGCCTTGCCGACCTGTGCCGTGCCCTCGACCGTGGGCCGCTTGGTGACCGAGAGGCGCTGGTCGTTGAAGTGGATGAACCCGGTCGGGTAGTTCACCGAGTCCTTGCCGATCCGGCGCCAGCTGATGTCGCTGCCGTAGTTCGACTCCGAGATCGTGATCGTGTCCGCGCCGACCTTCTCGACGATCGCGACGTGCCCGAAGCGGCTCGCGCTCGGGTGCGAGGAGTGCCACCAGGCGACCGAGCCGACGGTCGGCGTGCGGTTCGTCAGCCTGCTCAGCGCGACGCCCCAGTTGGTGGCGTTGCCCTCGCCCGACCAGGGACGAGCGTTCGGCAGGCCGGTCTGGATCAGCTTGTACGCGACGTAGTTGGTGCAGTTCCGACCGGCGTACATCCGCCAGTACATGCTCCCCCATGCACTCTCGTACCCGCCGGTGGAGTAGCCCTTGCTGCGGCAGTCCGAGAAGCCGGAGCAGAGCGTGATCGAGCCCGCGTGCGCCGGTGATGCCAACTTGGGGATGACTTGCACACCGAGGCCGACGAGCAGCAGAACCGCGCCGGTGACCAAGGCCCGGCGCAGCGCCCCGCCAGGCTTCCCCACCTGGCGCGACTCCTGTGAATACTGGTGTTTCTGTGACTTGAGGGGCACATGAGCACCCTAGAGAAAGTTGTCAACCATTGATACCGGTGTGTCGGAATTACAACACTGTATTTTTACTTTTCACGCTCAGCGACTCCCAAGAACGGGCAACAACGGCGATATAAATGTCTCGAATTCCGGGCGCAGTGAGAGGATCCAGCCATGCCTGGAACCAATCTGACGCGCGCCGAAGCCACCGCTAGGGCCGCACTCCTCGACGTCCTCTCGTACGACATCGAACTCGACCTCACCACGGGTGCTGAGACCTTCGGTTCGACGACGACGATCACCTTCACCTCCACCGAGACCGGAGCCTCGACGTTCGCCGATCTGGTCGGCGCGACGGTCCACGAGATCACGCTCAACGGCATGGCGCTCGACCCCGCGGTGGCGTACCAGGACTCCCGGATTCTCCTCGACGGCCTCGCGGCCGAGAACGTGCTCGTCGTCAAGGCGGACTGCACCTACTCCCACACCGGCGAGGGCCTGCACCGCTTCGTCGACCCCGCCGACGACCGCGTCTACCTCTACTCCCAGTTCGAGGTGCCCGACGCCCGCCGCGTCTACACCACCTTCGAGCAGCCCGACCTCAAGTCCGTCTTCACCTTCCACGTGACCGCTCCCGAGGGCTGGAAGGTCGTCTCCAACGCGGTCACCCCCGAGCCGAAGCCGCTCGGCGACGGCCGCGCGACCTGGGACTTCGAGCCCACCAAGAAGATGTCGACCTACATCACCGCGCTGATCGCCGGCGAGTACCACGAGGTCCAGGACGTCTACGAGGGCAAGTTCGGCACCATCCCGCTGGGTCACTACTGCCGTCAGTCGCTGGTGCCCCACCTCGACCGTGACGAGGTCGTGAAGATCACCAAGCAGGGCTTCGAGTTCTTCGAGGACGCCTTCGACTTCCCCTACCCCTTCGGGAAGTACGACCAGCTCTACGTGCCCGAGTACAACATGGGCGCGATGGAGAACGCCGGCGCCGTGACGCTGCGCGACGAGTACCTGCCGCGCTCCAAGCAGCCGCGCTCGTTCTACGACTTCCGCGCCTCGGTGATCCTGCACGAGATGGCGCACATGTGGTTCGGCGACCTGGTCACCATGAAGTGGTGGGACGACCTCTGGCTCAACGAGTCCTTCGCCGAGTGGGCCTGCTACCACGCCCAGGCCAACGCGACCGAGTTCACCGACGCCTGGACCGGCTTCACCAACGCACGCAAGCAGACCGGCTACCGCCAGGACCAGCTACCCACGACGCACCCGATCGCCGCGGACAACTACGACCTGCAGGCCGTCGAGGTCAACTTCGACATGATCACCTACGCCAAGGGCGCCTCCGTCCTGAAGCAGCTCGTGGCGTGGGTCGGGCTGGAGCCGTTCCTGGAGGGCCTCAAGGCCTACTTCAAGGAGTTCGCCTACGGAAACTCCGAGTTCAAGGACCTGCTGCGCCACCTCGAGGCCGCCTCCGGGCGTGAGCTCCAGGGCTGGGCCCAGGAGTGGCTGCAGACCGCCGGCGTCAACACCCTCGCACCGGAGTTCACCCTCGCCGAGGACGGCTCCTACGCCGCCTTCGCCGTGCGCCAGTCGGCCGCCGCCGACTACCCGACGCTCCGCCGCCACCGCATCGGCCTCGGCCTCTACGACCTCGTCGACGGCGCGCTCGTGCGTCGCGACGCGTTCGAGATCGACGTCACCGGTGAGCTGACCACGGTTCCCCAGCTCGAGGGCGTCAAGCAGCCCGACCTGCTGCTGCTGAACGAGGGCGACCTGACGTACGCCAAGATCCGGCTCGACGAGCGCTCGCTGGCCACCGCGCTGTCGTCGCTGTCCGTGCTGGGCGACTCGCTCTCGCGCGCGCTGATCTGGGGTGCGGCGTGGGACATGACCCGCGACGCCGAGATGCGGGCGAGCGACTTCGTCGAGCTCGTGCTCGCCAACATCGGCCAGGAGACCGACGCCTGGGGCGTCACCCGGATCCCGGTCTTCGCCGCCCAGGCGGTGGGCTCGTTCTCGGCTCCGGCCAACCGCGACGCCCTCAAGGCGCGCTGGGAGACCGGCCTGAGGGAGCTGCTGGAGGCCGCCGCGCCGAGCAGCGACCACCAGCTGACCTTCGCCCGGACGTACGCCGCCGCAGCCCGCTCCGAGGCCGCGATCGCCGACCTCAAGGGCCTGCTCTCCGGCGACCTGGCCTTCGACGGTCTCGACATCGACCAGGACCTGCGCTGGGCGCTCGTCACCGGCCTGGCCGCCTCGGGCACCTTCGGTGAGGCCGAGATCGCTGCCGAGCTCGAGCGCGACAACACCATCTCCGGCCAGGAGAAGGCTGCCGCCGCCCGCGCCGCGCAGCCGACGGCCGAGGCCAAGGAGGCTGCCTGGGAGTCGGTCGTCGTCCGCACCGACGTGGCCAACGAGACCGCCCGCTCGATCGTGATCTCGTTCCAGCGTGGCGGGCAGGACGAGGTGCTGGCGCCCTTCGTCGACCGCTACTTCGAGGCCGCCGACACCCTCTGGGAGCACCTCGGCACCCACCGCGCCTCGACGGTGCTGGAGTTCATCTTCCCCAAGCCGGCCGCCTCCCCGGAGCTTCTGGAGAAGGCCGACAAGTGGCTCGAGACCTCCCCCGCCGAGCCGGCCGCGAAGCGGTACGTCCGCGAGGGACGTGACGAGGTCGCCCGCGCCCTCGCCGCTCAGGAGCGCGACGCTCAGTAGCACCACACGCGAAGGGCCCCGGAAGCACCTGCTTCCGGGGCCCTTCTGTATCTGCTCGAAAACCACGAATGGAAGGGAGATCTCCCCTTCCACTAACAACTTTATAGCGCACATAGGGGCTTGCCGCAAGGCCCCCGGCTTGGGGCAGAATCTCCTCCTCGAACAGGTAAAAGGCCTGATCAGACAGGGGATTCAACGTTGCAAGCATTCGATCTCGCGGGCCGTCACGACGCCAAGGCGGACCCGGCATTGATCGCTGAGGACGAGCAGCACTTCGCTGCGATCGCGGAGAGTCTCGATGAGCAGATCTCCGAGCTGAACGAACGGCTGGATGACGTACGCCGCCGGCCGGGCGGGCACGGACAGGAGGCGATGGACCGCGACCTGGAGGTGCACCGGATCGGCGTGCAGCTGCGGATGCTGCGCAGGTTCAGCCTGGACCTGTGCCTGGGGCGGATCGTCACGGACGCCGGCAGCACCATCTACATCGGGCGGCTCGGCCTGACGGCCAGCGACGGGCGGCGGCTGTTGGTCGACTGGCGCTCGCCGGCGGCGGAGCCGTTCTTCGCGGCCACCCACGCCGACCCGCGCGGGCTGCTGAGCCGGCGCCGCTACCGCTGGACCAACGGTCGGATCACCGACTACTGGGACGAGGTCTTCACCGCCGAAGGGCTCGAGGGGAACGCCGCCCTCGATGACCAGTCGGCCTTCATCGCCACGCTGGGCAGCAGCCGCTCGCCGCGGATGCGCGATGTGCTCGGCACCATCCAGGCCGACCAGGACGCCATCGTCCGAGCGTCCTCGCGCGGCGCTCTGGTGGTCGACGGCGGTCCGGGGACGGGCAAGACCGTGGTGGCGCTGCACCGCACGGCGTACCTCCTCTACTCCGACCCGCGCCTGGGCGAGGGCAAGGGTGGGGTGCTGTTCGTGGGGCCGCACGAGCCCTACCTCTCCTATGTCGCGGACGTGCTGCCGAGCCTGGGCGAGGAGGGCGTACGCACCACCACGCTGCGCCGGATGGTGCCCGAGGGTGCCTCGCTGGCGCCGGAGACGGACAAGGAGGTCGCCCGGCTCAAGGCCGACGCCCGGATGGTCGCGGCGATCGAGCCCGCGGTGGCGCTCTACGAGAAGCCTCCGTCGAAGCCCACGCTGGTCGAGACGCCTTACGGCGACGCGGTGATCAGCACCGGCGACTGGGCCGAGGCGATCGCCGCGGCCGAGCAGGGTACGCCGCACAACGACGCCCGCGACCAGGTCTGGGAGGCGCTGCTGAAGATCGTGACCGAGAGGATCCAGGAGAACACCGGAGCCGACCCCGACCGCGACTACGACGCCGATCTCGACGACTGGGGCGACGCGGACCAGGAGGAGGACGAGTTCGACGCGTACGGCCTCGTCGACGAGGACGCGACCGACGCCCTGCGTGCCTCGCTGGAGACCAACGCCGGTCTGCTCGACGTCTTCGGCGAGGTCTGGCCGCGGCTGCGGCCGGCCGACATCGTCGGGGACCTGTGGGAGGTGCCGGCGTTCCTGCGGATGTGCGCGCCCTGGCTCACTCCCGAGGAGGTGAAGACGCTGCAGCGCGACCGGGGTGTCCAGGCCGGCCAGGCCTGGACCGAGGCGGACCTGCCGCTGCTCGATGCCGCCCACCGCCGGCTCGGCGACCCCGGCGCCTCACGGCGCCGGAGCGCGCAGAAGGCAGCGGCGGCCGCCGACCGGAAGGCGAAGGCGGCGGTCGTCTCGGATCTGATCAGCCACGACGACTCCGACATGAAGGTGATGTCGATGCTGCGCGGACAGGACCTGCGCACCGCCCTCCTCGACGACTCGGTGCGGGAGCCGGAGGAGCTCGACCCGTACGCCGGGCCGTTCGCGCACATCGTCGTCGACGAGGCGCAGGAGCTGACCGACGCCGAGTGGCAGATGCTGATCAGTCGCTGCCCCTCGCGCAGCTTCACGATCGTCGGCGACCGCGCCCAGGCGCGCCACGGGTTCACCGAGTCGTGGCAGGAGCGGCTCGAGCGCGTCGGCCTGGACCGGATCGAGATGGCCGGCCTGAGCATCAACTACCGCACGCCCGAGGAGGTGATGACCGAGGCCGAGCCGGTCATCCGCGCGGCACTCCCCGACGCCAATGTGCCCACGTCGATCCGTGCTTCCGGGATCCCCGTGCACCACGGCACGGTCGACGAGCTCGACGTGATCCTGGACACCTGGCTCGCCGAGCACGACGAGGGCATCGCCTGCGTCATCGCCAGCGGTTCACCCGACAACATCGAGGGCCGGGTACGCCGCCTGAGCCCCGAGCACGCCAAGGGGCTCGAGTTCGACCTGGTCGTCCTCATCGACCCCGAGACGTACGGGACCGGGATCGAGGGTGCCGTGGACCGCTACGTCGCGATGACGCGGGCGACCCAGCAGCTGGCCATTCTCAGCTGACCGAACCGGTCAGTGCGTCGCGGCGGGGAGGTTGTCGTCCTCGGCCTTGTGGGGCTTGGGCAGCAGCCCCTCGCCGCGGAACACACCCGGCAGGAGCACCAGGAGGGAGATGACCACCATCAGGATCACCGGGATGAGCAGAATGAGCAGGAGCAGACCGGAGGCGGTCATCTCCTCGGCGACCGGCCAGCCGTTGGGAACCTCGGCGCTGGCGGGGCCGGCGGTAGCAACAGAGGCGACGACGGCGGCGGAGGCGGAGGCGCCGAGGAGGCCGGCGCGGCGCAGGATCTGGTTGCTCACGGGGCAGATACTAACCGGCGTACGTCGTGGTTCTCATCTCTGCCCCTCGTCGCCGCGGCGGGAGTCGATGCCCGGCCGGGGATTGGCCGTCGACCTTGAACGGCTTGGATACTGGAACCCATGTCTATCCCCCCGAACCCCCCACTGGTCTCGGTCTCCTGGTCGACGCTCGGCGAATGGGTGATCGGCATCCCCCTGCGCATCCTTGGCCTGATCGTGCTGGCGCTCGTGCTGCGCTGGATCCTCCATCGGGTGATCGACAAGATCGTCAGCCGCACCGTCGAGGCGCCCACGCTCGCCAGCAAGATCACCAAGACGCACGATGCGGGCGACGCCACCTTCGCGTCCTCCCGCCGCAGCCAGCGCGGCCAGGCGATCGGCTCGCTGCTCAAGAGCGTCGTCACCGGCGTCCTGGTCGCGATCTTCGCCACCATGATCCTGGACGAGCTCGGCATCAACATCGCCCCGATCATCGCCTCGGCCGGAATCGTCGGTCTGGCGCTCGGTTTCGGCGCCCAGTCGCTGGTGCGGGACTACCTGTCCGGCATCTTCATGATCATCGAGGACCAGTACGGCGTCGGTGACAGCATCGAGGTCAACAACATCAGCGGCACCGTCGAGGCTGTGACGCTGCGGATCACCCGGCTTCGCTCGCTCGACGGCACGGTCTGGTACATCCCCAACGGGGAGATCCTCACCGTCGGCAACCACAGCCAGAACTGGGCGCGCGCCGTCATCGACGTCGGCGTCGGCTACAACGAGGACCTCAACAAGGTGCAGCGCGTGCTGCGCGAGGTCTCCCACGACCTGTGGGTCGACGAGGACTTCAAGGGCCAGATCATCGAGGAGCCCGAGGTCACCGGCGTCGAGGCGCTGGCCGCCGACTCCATCACCCTTCGGGTGCTGATCAAGACCCTGCCGCTCAAGCAGTGGGCGATCGCGCGCGAGATGCGCCAGCGGATCAAGGCCCGCCTCGACTACGAGGGCATCGAGATGCCCTTCCCGCAGCGGGTCATCTGGCACCGCGAGGAGAAGGCCGCCGCCGAGGAGCAGACGGCCTGACGTACGCCGCCAGTGATGCCCCGGCCTCAGCCGGGGCATCACCACATTTCAGGCGAGATCTCAGGCGAGGGCGGCGTCGAGGGTGATCGTGGTGCCGGTGAGGGCCTGGCTGACCGGGCAGCCGGCCTTGGCCTCCTCGGCGAGCCTGACGAAGGCATCGTTGTCGAGGCCCTCGACCACGCCACGCGTGGTCAGCTTGATGCCGGTGATCCCCTTGCCGGGGGTGAACTCGACCTCGGCGCTGGTCTGCAGGCTGGTCGGCGGGGTGCCGTTCTGGGCCAGACCGTTGGAGAAGGCCATCGAGAAGCAGGAGGAGTGGGCCGCGGCGATGAGCTCCTCGGGGCTGGTCTTGCCGCCGGGCGCCTCCGTGCGGGCCGGCCACGAGACGTCGTAGGTCCCCAGGCCCGAGGAGTCGAGCGTCACCTTGCCGGCGCCCTCGAAGAGCGAGCCCTCCCAGACGGTGGTGGCGGTGCGGGTGGTGGCCATCGTTATCTCCCAAAGTTCGTGTGAATGCGTACGCCCCCGATCCTGCCACGGCAGGCGAGCGCGGACCCGCGTGGAAGAATGGCTCAGTGACGTTTTATGAGGAGATCGGCGGGATGGACACCATCCGCACGATCGTGGCCAAGTTCTACGAGGGCGTGGCGACCGACGACCTGATGCGGCCGATGTATCCCGAGGAGGATCTCGGTCCGGCGCAGGAGCGGCTGACGCTCTTCCTGGCTCAGTACTGGGGCGGCCCGACGACCTACTCAGAGCAGCGTGGCCACCCGCGGCTGCGGATGCGTCACGCCCCGTTCGAGGTCACCTCGGAGGCCCGCGACCGCTGGCTCCAGCACTTCCGTGAGGGCCTCGACGCCGCCGGGCTGACCCCGGAGCAGGACGCGCAGTTCTGGGCGTACGCCGAGCACGCCGCGAACTTCATGATCAACACCCCGAGCTGATCCCGTAGGGCTCAGCCCACGTGCACATGCGGCCGGCGTGACCTGTCCGGCTCGGCACGGCGCAGAATCTCGCGCGTGGTCGGGGCGACCTCGCCGACCCCGATGAACAGGAACCGCAGCAGGTTGACCGCCGGGTTGCCCTCGGTCCACTCGAAGTAGATGTGCGGCACCACGCCGGTGACGTCGCGGACATGGAGCAGGACGGCGGCCAGTGCGTTGGGCACCGCCGGTGCCTCCAGACGCAGCACCCGCCGGCGTCCGGTCACCTCACCGCGTACCTTCAGGGTGCCTTCGAAGTCGGACGGGTCGGTGACGAGGACCTCGACGAAGATGATGTCGCCGTCGTCGGCCAGATCGTTGTCGAGGACCATCTGGCGCAGCTTGTCCTCGTACTCCTCCGGCCCCTCGGTGCCCTCGTGCTCGTTGGCGATCAGCCGGATCTGGCGGCGCGCGCACTCGCGCAGGAACGTCTCGGCCTTCTTGTCCAGCTCGACGCCGGTCACCCGCAACTCGAAAGAGCGCATGATCCGGGAGACCAGCGAGACCCCGATGATCGCGGCGATGAAGCAGGCGGCGATCTTGACGCCGTCGGGACGCTCGATCACGTTCGAGACCGTGGTGTAGGCGAACACGGCCGCGATCAGGCCGAACAGCACCGTCCGGACCCGCTGGCCGGCCTTGTGCGCGGCCAGGGTCACCGCGACCGCCGCGGAGAGCATCAGGACCAGCACACCCGTCGCGTACGCCCCGCCCTGGGCGTCCACGTCGGCGTCGAAGATCCAGGTGATCAGGAACGCCGCGGCGGAGATGGTCACCACCAGTGGCCGGGTCGCCGCCGCCCACTCCGGTGACATCCCGTAGCGCGGCAGGTAGCGCGGGATCAGGTTGAGCAGACCGGCCATCGCCGAGGCACCGGCGAACCACAGGATGAGGATGGTGGAGACGTCGTAGACGGTGCCGAACGCGCTGCCGAGATAGTCGTGGGCGAGGTACGCCAGCGCCCGGCCGTTGGCCGCGCCGCCCTCCTCGAACGCCTCGGCCGGGATCAGCAGGGTGGTCACCCAGGAGGAGGCGATCAGGAACACGCTCATCGTCAGGGCGGCCGCGGTGAGCAGCTTCTTCGTACCCCGGATCCGGCCGGCAGGGTTCTCCTCCGTGTCGCCCTGGCCACCCCTGACCTGCGGCATCACCGCGACGCCGGTCTCGAAGCCGCTCATCCCCAGAGCGAGCTTGGGAAAGACCAGCAGCGAGACGGCGATCATCGTCGTGATGTTGCCGTGCTCGACGAAGAGGGCGTCGTTCCAGCGGGTGAAGACGCTGGGGTCGCTGAACACGTGCACCAGACCGACGGCGATGACGACGGCGTTGAGGGTGAGGAAGGTGACCACCAGGGCGACCGCGATCCCGATCGCCTCCTTGAACCCCTTCAGGAAGACCGCGGCCAGGGCGGCCAGCAGCACCAGGGTGATCACCATGTTGTGCCCGTGCCAGGTGGACGGGAAGAGCGGGTTCTCCACCACGTGCGCGGCGCCGTCGGCGGCGGAGAGGGTCATCGTGATGATGAAGTCGGTGGCCGCGAAGCCGAGCAGGGCGAGCACGAACGCCTTGCCGCCCCACCGGGACAGCAGCCGCTCCAGCATCGCGATCGAGCCCTGGCCGTGCGGGCTCTCGGCCGCGACGCGGCGGTAGACCGGGAGCGCACCGAGCAGGGTCAGCCCGACCAGAACCAGCGTCGCGATCGGCGAGAGCAGCCCGGCAGCGAGTGCCGCGATGCCGGGCTGGTAGCCCAGCGTCGAGAAATAGTCGACACCGGTCAGGCACATCACCTGCCACCACGAATGCTTCTTCTCGGGGGTCTCCGTGGGCTCCGGGACGGCCGCCCGGCCGCTCTCTGCGATCGCTGCGGTCACGAGGACAACGCTTCCGGTTCAGGCGTCGCGACGCCACATCCCGGCTACGCGGGGAACCGTAAGGATTTCGTCAAGATCCGTCCGGGTCGAGGGTGTAGCCGACCCCGGAGGTGGTGACGAGGTATCTCGGGTGGGAGGGATCGTCCTCGAGCTTGCGGCGCAGCTGGGCGGCGTAGACCCGCAGATAGTGAGTCTCTTTGGCATAGGCGGGACCCCAGACCTCCTTGAGGATCTGCTCGCGCGGGACCAGCCGGCCGACGTTGCGGGCGAGCAGCTCCAGGAAGGACCACTCGGTCGGGGTGAGGCGTACGTCATCGCCTGCCTTGTGCACCCGCTTACGGGCGAAGTCGATCTCCAGGTCACCGATGGCGAGGGTGGTCGCGGCCGGGGGCGCGGACTCCTGCGAGCGGCGTACGGCCGCTCGCAGCCGGGCCATCAGCTCGTTCATCGCGAACGGCTTGGTGACGTAGTCGTCGGCGCCCAGGTCGAGCGCCTCGATCTTGTCGTCGCCGTGCTGGCGGGCGGAGAGCACGACCACCGGCACCTGGGTCCAGCCCCGCAGCCCCTCGATCACCTCGGTGCCGTCCAGATCCGGGAGCCCGAGGTCGAGAAGGACGACGTCGGGGTGCGTAGCCGCGGCGGCGGCCAACGCCGAGCGGCCGTCCGTCGCCGTCTCGACCTCCCAGCCGGCGGCGCGCAGGTTGATGGCGAGCGCCCGCAGCAGCGCGGGCTCGTCATCGACGACCAGAACGCGGCTCATCGCCCGCTCCTCGCGCGCGGCACCGCGACGACCATGGTCAGGCCGCCGCCGGGGGTGTCCTCGGCCGAGAGCCGGATGCCCAGCGCCTCGCTCAGGCCCTTGGCCACGGCCAGACCGAGCCCGAGCCCACCGGCCGAGGTGTCGTCGAGACGCTGGAAGGGCTCGAACATCCGGTCCCGCTGCTCCTCGGGCACCCCTGGTCCGCGGTCGACGATCATCACCTCCACAGTCTCCGGTGTCTCGTGCGCGAGGACGCGCACCGGCTCGCCGGCGTTGGGTCCCTGTCGGCTGACCCGGACCGCATTGCTGACCAGGTTGGCGACGATGCGCTCGAGCAGGCCCGAGTCGGTGCGTACGAGCGGGGTGTCCTCGCCGACGTCGAAGGCGATCGATCCGGGCGGCAGGCCGGCCACCGCCAGCGGCAGCGACTCCTCCAGACTGACGTCCCGCATCGCGGGGTGCACCAGACCGGCCTCGACCCGGGAGAGGTCGAGCAGGTTGTCGATGAGCGCCTCGAGCTGGTCGGCGGAGGTCGCGGCCGACTCGACGAGCTCCTTGCGGTCCTCCTCCGGCACCCTGCCCACGAGCAGGCCGTCCAGGGCGGCTCGCATCGTCGCCAGCGGCGTACGCAGGTCGTGGGACACCGCTCGAAGCAGGGCCGTCGAGGTCTGCTCCGCCCGCTCCAGGGCGAGGGCGCGGTCGGCCTGGTCGCGCAGGCGGCGATGCTCCAGCACCAGTGACGTCTGCACCGCGAAGGCCTCCAGGACCCGTCGATCGCGCGCCCGCAGCGGGGTGCCGCGCAGGACGATCACGTGGGTGTCGTCGACGGCCACCTGGGCGTCGCCCTGGTCCGGGTCTGCCGGGTAGCCGACCCCGGCACCCGCCAGCCGCACCCATCCCTGCGGTGTCTCCTCCAGCAGAACCACCGCCTGCTGGGCGAAGGTCTCGCGCACCCGGCTCACGATCGCCTCGGCAGTGTCCTGGCCGGTGAGAACCGAGCGGGACAGAGCCCCCATCGTCGCCGCCTCTCCCCTGGCCTGGCGTGCTTCGGCCGCTCGCCGTGAGGCGCGGTCGACGACGGTGGCGACGCCGACCGCGACCGCGACGAAGATCACCAACATCACCAGGTTGCGTGGCTCCGCGATGGTGAAGCGGTGTACGGGCTGGGTGAACCACCAGTTCAGATGGAGGAACCCGGCGAGCGCGGCGGCCACCGCCGGCCAGCGCCCACCCACGAGCGCGACCAGGACGGTGGCGGCGAGCAGCAGCATGCTGGCCAGCGGGAGCTGGTTGGAGATGTCGCCCTCGATGCCGTCGTTGTGGAGCAGCCAGACCAGCGCCGAGGGCACCAGGAGCGCGCACATCCAGCCCAGAGCCTGCCGGGTGCGGCTGAGCGGTGAGCCGAGGCCGCCGCGGACCCGCGAGCCGCGGGCGATCTCCTCGTGGGTGACGAGGTGTACGTCGATCGACCCGGCCGCGGCCGCGATCCGGTCTCCGGTGGTGCCGGTGAAGAGCCGACGCAGCCGCCCGTGCCGGGAGACGCCGACGATGATCATGGTGGCGTTGGCACCGGTCGCGAAGTCGACCACGGCCGTCGCCGCGTCCTCACCGATCACGCTGTGGAAGGTGCCGTCCAGCGACGCGGTCAGCGCCTGGACGCGCTCTATCGAACCGGCGTCCGGTCTGGCCAGCCCATCGGCGGTGACCACGTGGACCGCCAGCAGCTCAGACCCCTTCGCGCGCTGGCACAGCCGGGCCGCTCGCCGCAGCAGCGTCTCCGACTCCGGGCCTCCGGTGACCGCGACCACGATCCGCTCCTTGGTCGGCCAGGGGTGCTCGATCCGGTGCTCGCGCCGGTAGTCGCCCAGCGCATCGTCGACCCGGTCCGCGAGCCACAGCAGAGCAAGCTCCCGCAGCGCGGTGAGGTTGCCGACCCGGAAGTAGGAGGTCAGCGAGGCATCGATGGTCTCGGGCTTGTAGACGTTGCCATGAGCCATCCGCCGCCGCAGCGCCTCCGGCGCCATGTCGACCAGATGGATCATGTCGGCGGTCCGCACGAGGTCGTCGGGCACCGTCTCCCGCTGGCGTACGCCGGTGATCCGCTCGACCTCGTCGTTGAGGGACTCCAGGTGCTGGATGTTGACCGTGGTGATCACGTCGATCCCCGCCGCCCGGATCTGCTCGACATCCTGAGCCCGTTTGGTGTGTCGGCTGCCCGGCACGTTGGTGTGTGCGAGCTCGTCCACACAGACCACCTTCGGGTCGCGGGCGATCACCGCCTCCACGTCGAGCTCGGTGAAGGTCGCGCCCCGATAGTCGATCTCCCGGCGCGGGATCACCTCGAGCCCCTCGATCTGGCGCGCGGTGTTGCTGCGGTCGTGGGTCTCGACGAACCCGACGACCACATCGGTCCCGCGCGCCTGGCGCCGCTGCGCCTCGCCGAGCATGGCGTACGTCTTGCCGACGCCTGGCGCGGCTCCGAGATAGACGGTCAGACGGCCCCGCTTCCGCGGGGACCGTCCGTCCGTTGACGTGGTCTGCACGTCCCTATTCAACCCTCTGCGCGCGCACCGCGATGTTGAGCTCGAGCACGTTGACCCGCGGCTCACCGAGGATCCCGAAGGTCCGGCCGTCGGTGTGCTCGGCCACCAGCGCCGTCACCTCCTCCTCCGAGAGCCCGTTGGCGCGGGCAACCCGGGACACCTGGAGGGCTGCGTAAGCCGGTGAGATGTCGGGGTCGATGCCGGATGCGGAGGTGGTGACGGCGTCGGCGGGGACCTGGTCGACCGTGACGCCTTCGCGCGCGGCGATCTCGCGCTGGCGCTCGGTGATCGCCTTGACCAGGTCCGGGTCCTCCGGGCCGAGGTTGGAGCCGTAGGTGGACAGCGTGTCCCAGCCGTCGCCGGCCGCGCTGGGACGCGGGTAGAAGAGCCCCTCGTCGTCGTTGCCCTGCCCGATCAGGGCCGAGCCGACCGCCTCGGCGGGGTCGTTGGTGTGCGCGCCCGACTCGGTGACCAGCGAGCCGTCGGCACGCCATCCGAAGGCGGCCTGGGCGACGCCGGTGACGACGAGCGGGAAGACGATCCCGCACAGCAGGGTGGCGGCGATGAGCACGCGGAGCCCGGCGAGGGAGTGACGTAGCAGTGCAAAGAGATCAGGCATGTTCACAGTCCTGGGATGAGAGAGATGACGAGGTCGAGCAGCTTGATCCCGACGAACGGCACGATCAGGCCGCCGACCCCGTAGAGCAGCAGGTTGCGGCGCAGCAGGGCCGAGGCCGAGGAGGGCCGGTAGCGGACGCCGCGCAGCGCGAGCGGGATCAGCGCGATGATGATCAGCGCGTTGAAGACCACCGCGGAGACGATGGCCGACTCCGGCGAGGAGAGCCGCATGATGTTGAGGACGTCGAGCGCGGGGAAGGCGCCGACGAACATCGCGGGCAGGATCGCGAAGTACTTCGCGACGTCGTTGGCCACCGAGAAGGTGGTCAGCGCGCCTCGGGTGATCAGCAGCTGCTTGCCGATCTCGACCACGTCGATCAGCTTGGTCGGGTCGGAGTCGAGGTCGACCATGTTGCCGGCCTCCTTGGCCGCGGTCGTCCCGGTGTTCATCGCGACGCCGACGTCGGCCTGCGCCAGCGCGGGCGCGTCGTTGGTTCCGTCGCCGCACATCGCGACCATCCGCCCG
Organism: Nocardioides sp. NPDC087217; assembly: GCF_044744805.1. Taxonomy (NCBI): domain Bacteria; kingdom Bacillati; phylum Actinomycetota; class Actinomycetes; order Propionibacteriales; family Nocardioidaceae; genus Nocardioides; species Nocardioides sp. NPDC087217. The sequence continues at coordinate 1,362,975 of NZ_JBIUZB010000001.1, read as the reverse complement.
CCGCGCTGCTCCTTGCGGATCAGCGCGAGCTTGTCCTCCGGGGTCGCCTCGGCGAGGAAGTCGTCGACGCCCGCCTCCTTGGCGATCGCCGCGGCGGTGGCCGCGTTGTCGCCGGTGATCATGACCGTCTTGATGCCCATCGCGCGCAGCTCGTCGAACCGCTCGCGGATGCCGTCCTTGACGACGTCCTTGAGATGTACGACGCCCAGCACCCGTGCCGGGTCGCTGTTGCGGTGCTCGGCGACGACGAGCGGCGTACCACCGGTCTCGGCGATCTCGGAGACGATCACCCCGGTCTCCGGGGGCACCTGGCCCCCGTGCTCCTTGACCCAGGCCGTCACCGCGGAGGCGGCGCCCTTGCGTACGCTCAGGCCGGGGCTGTCCAGGCCGGACATCCGGGTGGTGGCCGAGAACTCCACCATCGTGGCCTCCGCCGGCCCGCCCATCGAGCGACCCACGAGCGTCAGGATGCTCCGACCCTCCGGCGTCTGGTCGGAGAGGCTGGCCAGGACCGCTGCGTTCTCGGCGCCGGTCAGCGTGACCCCGGTGACCGGGATGATCTCGTACGCCTGCCGGTTGCCGTACGTGATCGTGCCGGTCTTGTCGAGCAGGAGCACGTCGACGTCACCAGCCGCCTCGACGGCCCTTCCTGACATCGCCAGGACGTTGCGGCGTACGAGCCGGTCCATGCCGGCGATGCCGATCGCGCTCAACAGCGCGCCGATGGTGGTCGGGATCAGGCAGACCAGCAGCGCGGTGAGGACGAGCCAGGACTGGTGCGCGCCGGAGTAGCCGGCGAGGTAGTAGAGGCTCCAGCAGACGACCACGAAGATCGCGGTCAGGCTGGTCAGGAGCACGTTGAGCGCGATCTCGTTCGGCGTACGCTGCCGCTCCGAGCCCTCGACCAGGGCGATCATCCGGTCCACGAAGGAGTGGCCCGGGTCGGAGGTGATCCGGACGACGATCCGGTCCGAGAGGACCAGGGTGCCGCCCGTGACCGCCGACCGGTCGCCGCCGGACTCACGGATCACCGGGGCGGACTCGCCGGTCACCGCGCTCTCGTCGACGCTCGCGACCCCCTCGATGACGTCGCCGTCACCGGGGATCCGCTCGCCGGCCTCGACCACGACGACGTCGCCGGCGCGCAGGCCGGTGGAGGCGACGACCTCCTCGGCACCGCCCGGGCCACCATGCAGGCGGCGTGCGGTGGTCTCGGTCTGCAGGGCACGCAGGCTGGCCGCCTGGGCCTTGCCGCGGCCCTCGGCGACCGACTCGGCCAAGGCACCGAAGACGACGGTGAGCCACAGCCAGATCGTGACCAACCAGCCCATCACCGACGGGTCGAGGACCGACATGACGGTCGTGGCGGCCGCACCGATCTCGACCACGAGCATGACCGGCGTCGCCACCAGCTTGCGGGGATCGAGCTTGCGCAGCGCACCAGGCACCGCTTCGGCGATCTGCTTGGTCGTGAGCACCGACGGTGCCGCCTCGACATGGGTCGAGTGCTCGGTGCCTTCTTCACGGGTACGTACGGGGGTCTGGGTCATGACAGGGACTCCACGATCGGGCCCAGCATGAGAGCCGGGACGAAGGTCAGGCCGACGACGACCAGCGCGACGCCGGTCAGCAGGCCCACGAAGAGCGGGCGGTGGGTGGGCAGGGTGCCGGCGTTGTCCGGCAGCCGGCTGGCGGTCGCGAACCGGCCCGCCAGGGCGAGCACGAAGACCATCGGGACGAACCGGCCGAGCAGCATCAGCATCCCGAGCAGCGTGTTCCAGAACGGGGTGCCCGAGGTGATGCCGGCGAAGGCGGAACCGTTGTTGTTGGCGGCGCTGGTGACGGCGTACAGCGCCTCGGAGAGGCCGTGCGGGCCGTCGGTCGAGAGGCCGGCCAAGCCTGCCGGAGCGGTCAGCGCGATCGCCGCGCCGACCAGCACCAGGATCGGGGTGGTCAGGATGTAGACCGCGACCAGCACCATCTCGTCGCGGCTGATCTTCTTGCCGAGATATTCAGGCGTACGTCCCACCATCAGGCCGCACAGGAAGACCGTGACCACGGCGAGCATGAGCATGCCGTAGAGACCGGAGCCGACGCCGCCGGGGGCGATCTCGCCGAGCATCATGCCGAACAGCGCGACACCGCCACCGGGTGCGGTCAGGCTCTCGTGCATGCCGTTGACGGCACCGGTCGAGGTGCCGGTGGTGGCCGCGGCGAAGAGCGCCGTGGCCGCCTCGCCGAAGCGGGTCTCCTTGCCCTCCATCGCCGCTCCGGCGAGCTGGGGAGCGGTGCCGGGACCGGCCATCTCCGCCCAGGTCAGCAGGGTGATGCCGACGGTCAGGAGGGTGCCCATCGTGGCCAGCACCGCGCCGCCTTGGCGCTTGTCCTTGACGATCAGGCCGAAGGCCCAGGCCATCGAGAACGGCAGCACGAGGATCGCCCAGATCTCGAGCAGGTTGGTGAACGGGTTGGGGTTCTCAAAGGGGTGGGCGGAGTTGACGTTGTAGAAGCCGCCGCCGTTGGTGCCGAGCTCCTTGATCGCCTCCTGGCTGGCGACCGGGCCACCGGTCAGGGGCTGGGTGCCGCCGGTCAGCGTGGTCATCTCGTGCACGGAGTGCAGGTTCTGCACCGCCCCGGCCGCGACCAGCACGATCGCGACCACGAACGCCGCCGGCAGCAGGACCCGGACCGTCGTACGCACCAGGTCGACCCAGAAGTTGCCGATCCTTCCCTGGCTGCGGGTGCGGGCGAGCCCGCGCGCGAAGGCCGCGGCGACGGAGAGACCGACCGCGGCGGAGACGAAGTTCTGCACGGCGAGCCCGGCCATCTGGATCAGGTGGCCGGTGGCCGCCTCGCCGGAGTACCACTGCCAGTTGGTGTTGGTCACGAACGAGACCGCGGCGTTCCAGGCTCCGTCGCTGGGCAGCGGGTCGAAGCCTCCGTCGAGCGGCAGCAGGTTCTGCAGCCGGCCGAAGGCGAACAGGAACAGGATCCCGGCCAGCGAGAAGCCCAGCGCCGACATCGCGTACGAGCGCCAGTGCTGGTCGGCCTCGGCGTCGACCTTGAGCGCACGGTAGGCCACCGTCTCGGCACGCAGGTGCTTCGGGCTGGTGTAGATGTGGGCGAGGTAGCGCCCGAGGAGAGGAACCGCGAGGGCCAGCGCCGCGATCAGGACGACGATCTGCAGGACGGCGGCGGCGACGGGACTCATCGGCTCACCGCCCGCGGCTCGGCCTCGGTGGGGGCGGTGTCGGTGTCGGAGGGCTGGCCCAATCGCCGGTCGATGACTCCGACCAGCGCGGCGAGCCCTGCGAAGGACACCAGCGTGATGAGGATGTAGACGAGATCTAGCACGGCTCCATTGCAGCCCCGCCCGAGGCCGTAGAGGGCCGTCCTTGACGGTTCCCTGACGGGGTACGCCTCGCGATTGACGCATCCTTGACCGGGGGCGCCTACCATGTCCCCGTGCGGACGTGGCTCCGCGCGAATGAACAGGCAATCGGTTGCTACCGCGAGCGAGAAGAGGAGGTGGCTGAGATGGACGGCCAACCTCCGAGTACCACCTCGCCCTGACCGGTCCGGCCCACCTGGAGTGCGCGCCGGGCTGGTGCGTCGCGTTCCCGCGTCGCGATCCCGCTCGCATCATTCCGGAGGCCATCATGTCCGAGCACCCGTTCCTGCGCCCGTTCACCAAGCAGCGCCGTTCCGACCCGCCGACGATCCCGCCGCTGCATGGCGGAGGCGGTCGGTCGACGACGCCGGTGCCGGCGGCTCGCGGCAGCATGATCGACAGCGCCGTCTACGTCGGCGGCGACCGGGTCGACTCGCCCTCGACGCTGGCCGAGACGTACCGCTCGCTGCGCGACCACGACGACGCGATGGCCTGGATCGGTCTCTACCAGCCCAACCAGCACGAGCTGGCCTCGCTGGCCGAGGAGTTCGGCCTGCACGAGCTCGCCGTCGAGGATGCCATCCTGGCTCACCAGCGACCGAAGATCGAGCGCTACGACGAGACGCTGTTCGTGGTGCTGCGGGCAGCCTGGTACGTCGACGAGACCGAGAACATCGACTTCGGCGAGCTGCACCTCTTCGTCGGTCCCGACTTCGTCCTCACCGTCCGCCACGGCGCCCAGCCCGACCTCTCCCCGGTGCGGCGCCGGATGGAGAGCAACCCCGATCTGCTCAGGCTCGGCCCGGAGGCGGTCCTGTACGCCATCCTCGACCGTGTGGTCGACGGCTACGCGCCGGTGGTCGCCGGACTCGCCAACGACATCGACGAGATCGAGACCGAGATGTTCCGCGGTGACACCCAGGTGTCCCGTCGCATCTACGAGCTCTCCCGCGAGGTGGTCGAGTTCCAGCGGGCGACCCGGCCGCTGCTGAACGTGGTCCGCTCCCTCTCTGCTGGATTCGAGAAGTACCGCACCGACGAGGAGCTCCAGCGCTACCTGCGCGACGTCGAGGACCACGTGATCGGGACCGTCGAGCAGATCGACGAGTTCCGCAACCTGCTGCGCGACATCCTGACCGTCAACGCCACCCTGGTTGCCCAGCAGCAGAACGAGGAGATGAAGGCGCTCAGCGAGCTCAGCGTGCAGCAGAACGACGAGGTCAAGAAGATCTCCGGTTGGGCGGCGATCCTCTTCGCTCCCACACTGGTCGGCACCGTCTACGGGATGAACTTCGACTTCATGCCCGAGCTGCAGTGGCGCTACGGCTATTTCATGGCGCTCGGGCTGATGCTGACCGTCAACGTCGTCCTCTATATCCTGTTCCGCCGTCGCAACTGGATCTGAGAGGCCCCCACATGACGGTCTACGCACTACGTCCGACCGGACTCACCGAGCACGACCTCGACGAGGTCACCGAGCTGCTCGACGAACCCGGCACCGTGGTGTGGATCGACCTCCCTCAGTGCGACGCGGCCATGTCCGAGCAGCTCAGCCGTTGGTTCCCGTTCCACTCCCTCGCCTTGGGCGACTGCGTGGCCCGCAACCACATCTCGAAGTTCCACTTCTACGACGACCACGTCTTCACGGTGCTGCACGCCCCGAAGCTCGGCAGCGGCGGACACGTGCACTACGTCGAGCTCGACCAGTTCATCGGCCCGAACTACCTGGTGACCGTGCACGGTCCGCTCAACCCGGTGGTCGACCCCGAGGTGGCGCACATCGACACCGACGGCGTGCGGCAGCGGATCCTGAAGGGCGACATCCATCCGCGTACGTCCTGGGACCTGTCCCACTCCATCGTCTCGTCGATGGTGCGCCGCGAGACCCAGCTGGTGGCCGACCTCGCCCGGGAGTCCGGCCGGATCGAGCAGCAGGTCACCGACGACGACCGTGACGACGACCCGGAGACGCTGCTGGAGGAGCTGTTCCAGGTCGGGCACGCACTGCTGGCCGTACGCACCATCGCCACCCACAGCGCGGAGACCTACCGAGCCGTGGCGCGGCGCGGGAACGGACCGGTCGCGGGCTTGGCGGTGCGGGCAGCGGAGATCGCCGACCGGTTCGAGATGGTGCGCACCATGGCCGACGGGCAGGGCGACTTCGTCCGCGGGGTGATCGACTTCTACCAGGCCCGCACCAGCACCCACCTGGCACTGGCCACCGAAGGGCTCGCCGCCACCTCGGTGCGGCAGAACGACGACATGCGCCGGATCTCGGCCTGGGTCGCGATCGTCGCCGCACCGACCCTGATCACCGGCTTCTTCGGGCAGAACGTGCCCTACCCCGGGTCCGGCGAGACTACTGGCTTCATCGCCTCGACCGTCGCCATCATCGTCACCGCGGTGGTCCTGCACAGGGTGTTCAAGGCCAAACGCTGGCTCTGACCCGAGGTGCGGGCATGGGCGCGGCCACACGGCGATGCGGTAGGCGACAATGTGCGCCATGCTGCAGTTGCGGATCACCTCGCCGGCACATCTGACGCCTCAGGTCATCGACGTGCTCACCGCAGACCCGGCGGTCAGCGAGCTCTCCTCGCTGCCCGGCGCATCGCTGCGTCCGGAGGGCGACGTGGTGATGGCCGGGGTGGCGCGGGAGGCCGCCAACGACGTCATCGACCGGCTCCGTGACCTGGACGTGCACAAGGAGGGCAGCATCCACGTCGACTCGGCCAAGGCGTGGCTCTCGGAGAGCGCGCTGAAGGCCGCCGACCTGGCTCCGGGCAGCAGCGCGGACAGCGTGGTGTGGGCCGACGTCACCCAGCAGGCCTACGACGACACCGAGGCCAACTGGACCTTCATGAGCCTGATGACCCTGGCGACGCTGCTGGCCGGGATCGCGATCGTCCTCGACTCCCAGATCCTGGTGATCGGGGCGATGGTGATCGGCCCGGAGTTCGGCGCCATCGCGGCGTTGGGCGTCGCCCTGGTCCGGCACCGCTATCACCTCCTCGGCCGCTCGCTGGGCACGCTCGCCCTCGGATTCCTGGTCGGCATCGCGGTCACCACGGGGGCCGCGCTCATCGGCCGCGCCCTCGGCTGGATCGATCTCGACGACGTGCTCGCCGACCGGCCGGGGACCGGCTTCATCTACACCCCGGACAAGTGGTCGTTCATCGTGGCGCTGATCGCGGCGTCGGCAGGCGTACTCGCCCTCACCTCGGCCCGGGTCGGCGGCCTCTCCGGGGTCTTCATCTCGGTGACCACCATCCCGGCAGCCGCCAACATCGCCCTCGGTCTCGCCTTCGGCGTGGGCCACGAGATCCGAGGCAGCGTGCTGCAGCTGCTCCTCAACATCACCGGGATGGCGCTCGCCGGCTGGGCGACGCTCGGCATCCAGCAGGTGGTGTGGAAACGGATCTCCGAGCGCCGCGCCCGGTTCGTCCGGCGGGTCAGGAAACGCTGACAAAGGTCCCGCTTCTCGACATCTGACGCAAGCACTGGGAGGCTACTGGACTCAAGCAGAACATTTAGTTGACCAGAGCGCTCTCGGAGGACGCATGCGGGCAATTCAGCGGGCTATCGTCGGAGTCGGGCTTGCAGTCGTCGCCCTCGTCGCGATGGCACTGCTCATCGGAGGGATACGGTCGATCGGACCGGACCAGTCGACCCAGCCCGCGCAGCAGGCGACCGGTCAGCAGACTCCGCTCACCGATGACCCGACCGGCCCGCCCGACCCCATCGACGCCGCCGAGGACACCTCGGTCGGCACGCTGCCCCCTCCTCCCGACGCCTCGCTCGCCACCCAGCTCGCCTCCCGCGACCTGCTCGCGCCGCCCGACTCGGCGCCGAACGCGAACCAGCCCACCGAGGGCAGCACGCTGAGCGCCCGGAAGACGCGCGGCGGCGAGAAGTCGGACGAGACCTCAGGTCAGGTCCCGGCCATGCCCGGGCAGGACTTCACCACGACCCAGGACGGCTGGGACTGGAGTCAGTGGGACGCGGATGGCTGGTACGGCGACCGCGACAGCGACGACGACTGCCGGCGCGAGCAGCACTATGAGCACCGCTACGACCGCCGCGACGACTGCGACGATGACGACCGACGCGACTGAAACGATCTACAGCACGCTCTCGACGGCCGCACGCACCTCCGGGCTGGGCTCGACGGCCTTCCCGGACTCCAGGTCGTAGAAGACCAGCGTGACCTGCCCGCGGGCGAGCCGAAGGTCTCCGTCGGCGATCTCGGACTCGATCGTCATCGACTTGGTGCCCAGCCGGGAGACGTAGCTCCACACCTCGTACGGCTCCGAGCGAGCCAGGACCGGTGCGTGGTAGGTGACGTCGGTCTGCGCGACCACGACGGACGGCCAGCCTTCGATGCCGTGCTGCGACCTGAGCCGCTGCGTCAGCGCCACCCGTGACTCCTGGAAGTACTCGAAGTACTTCACGTTGTTCACATGCCCGTAGGCGTCGACGTCGGAGAAGCGGACGTAGAGCGGGAAGCGCCCGTCCTCGAGCCGCTTCGGCTCACCCAGGGCGAGCGGCTTCGGCGACCACTCCTCCGGGTAGGCCTCGAGGTACGGCTGGAGGTTGGCCTTCTCCTCCGGCTTGAGCCGGCGCGGCGACTCGGTGGCGAAGACGTACGGTGCCAGGACCGTGCTCGCCCGCAGGAAGATCTTGCGGGTGCCGTCGGGCTGGTCGCGGAAGATCTCGTAGGCCATCGTGAAGCTGGCCGCCCGGATGTCGGTCACCCACGACTCGACGTAGACCGGCTTGAAGTCGAAGAGCAGCGGGGCGACGTACGTGACCTGGTGGCTGGCCACCACGACGCCCTCGGCCAGGCCCTGGGTCTGCGGGCTCCGGGCGTGCGTGCGCAGCATGTCCACGCGCGCCTCTTGGAGGTAGTCGACGTAGACGACGTTGTTGACGTGGCCGAGCATGTCGAGGTCGGCCCAACGCATGGGGCATTCGTAGAGGTGGCGCACGTGCCCGATCCTTCCAGATCATCTTGGGCACTGGACCTGGCGACCAGAGGCTGTCCGGGCGAGTATGGTGTCGACCACAGTTCTACTTACTCATCAGTAACCGGGAGTCTTCATGCCTGAGGCAGTCATCGTCGCCGCCGCCCGCACCCCGATCGGGCGAGCCAACAAGGGATCTCTGAAGGACTTCCGTCCCGACGACCTCGCGGCGCTCATCACCAAGGAAGCCGTCGGCAAGGTCGAGGGTCTCGACCCCAACGACATCGACGACCTGCTGCTCGGCTGTGGTCTGCCGGGCGGCGAGTCGGGCAACAACATGGGCCGTGTGGTCTCCGTGCTGAACGGCTGGGACAAGGTGCCCGGCGCGACCATCACCCGCTACTGCTCCTCCTCGGTGCAGACCTCGCGAATGGCGCTGCACGCGATCAAGGCCGGCGAGGCCGACATCATCGTCTCGGCCGGTGTCGAGACCGTGTCCCGCTTCTTCAAGGGCACCTCGGACCACCTGCCCGACACCGTCAACCACCTCTTCGACGACGCCCAGTCGCGGACCACCGCCACCGCCACGTCCAACGAGAAGTGGCACGACCCTCGCGAGGACGGCCTGCTGCCGGACGTCTACATCGCGATGGGCCAGACCGCCGAGAACCTCGCCACCTCGCGCGGCATCTCGCGCCAGGAGATGGACGAGTTCGGCGTACGCTCCCAGAACCTTGCCGAGAAGGCGATCGCCGACGGCTTCTGGGCCCGCGAGATCACCCCGGTCACGACCCCCGACGGCACCGTCGTCTCGGCCGACGACGGCCCCCGCGCGGGCGTGACCCTGGAGGCCATCTCCGGCCTCAAGCCGGTCTTCCGCGAGGACGGCACCGTCACCGCCGGCAACTGCTGCGCCCTCAACGACGGCGCCGCCGCCGTCGTGGTCATGTCCGACACCAAAGCCGCTGAGCTCGGCGTCACCCCGCTGGCCCGGATCGTGTCCACCGGCGTCTCCGGCCTCTCCCCCGAGATCATGGGCCTCGGCCCGGTCGAGGCGACCCGGAACGCGCTGAAGTACGCCGGCATGTCGATCGGCGACATCGACCTGGTCGAGATCAACGAGGCCTTCGCGGCCCAGGTCATCCCGTCCTACCAGGACCTCGGCATCGACATCGACCGCCTCAACATCAACGGCGGCGCCATCGCCGTCGGTCACCCCTTCGGCATGACCGGCGCGCGCCTGCAGAACACCATGCTCAACAGCCTCGACTGGCACGACAAGTCCACCGGTCTGATCACCATGTGCGTCGGCGGCGGCCAGGGCATGGCGATGATCCTCGAGCGCATCTGACACCCACCCCTCGACTCGGCGCGTCTGTCACAGGCAGGCGCGCCGAGTCGGCGTTTCAGCGCATCTCGATGCCGGGGCGGTCGCTGATCAGGTGGTCGGAGACGGCGTTCATCACTCGCCCCAGAGCCGCGAAGTCTTCGGGGCTGACCAGATCGATGAGGTAGTCGCGCACGCCGGTGACGTGAACGTGGGCCGCTTCCCGCAGCAGCTCGAAGCCGCGGTCGCTGAGGGTGGCGACGACACCGCGGCCGTCCTCGGCCGAGTTGCGGCGTTCGACCAGCCCGGCACGCTCCATCCGGGTGATCGTGTGCGTGACCCGGGAGCGCGAGTGGGCCAAGGAGTCGGCGAGCTGAGCCATCCGCATGGCGCCGTCGTTCTCGGAGAGGCGTACGAGGATCTCGTACTCCGGGAGCGAGATGTCGAAGCGGGTGCGTAGGTCGGCGTCCAGGCGGTCATCGAGCAGGGTCATCCCCATCATCAGCGCACGCCAGGAGCGCTGTTGCTCTTCGTCCAGCCACCGAGTCTCATCACCCACGGGGCATTACGTTAGCCCTGTCTACGGGCTGTTCCATGCACTGGCACCCCTTAACGGCGAGGAAGTTGTCACCGAAGGTTCGATCCGAACCCGGGACGAGAGCCCTGAAACAGCCGGGACCAACGGCAGAATGAGCCGGGACCTAAGCCCGCGACGAGGCCGGCGATGAGACCGGCGATGAGACCGGTCCGAGGCATCGCAGGCCCCAGAAACAATTCGCCACGGCTCCAGGTAAAGGCGAGAATCGTTCGGTGTCGACTCCCCCTGCTCTCGGTCTCCGTGACTTCATAGCCGCACTTCCACGCGAGGGCCGCTGGCTCCTGTCGACGGTTGCGATCCAGCTCCTCGGTCGCGGCATGACGCTGCCGTTCACGATCATCTACCTGCATGAGGTACGCGGCTTCGACCTCGGTCTCTCCGGCACCCTGATGGGCCTGATCGCCATCGCCGGCTTCCTCGTCACCGGCCCGGCGGGCAGCCTTATCGACAAGTACGGCGCCCGTCCGGTCATCCTCGGCGGCCTGGTCTGCGCGATCGCCGGTGACGTCATGCTCGCCTTCGCCACCACCCCGGTGATCGCCGCGGCGGCGCTGTGTCTTCTGGGCGTCCAGGCCGGGGTGTCCTGGCCGGCAGCCAACGCCCTGGTCGCCACCGTGGTCGAAGGTGAGCTCCGGCAGCGCTACTACGGTGTGAACTTCGCGCTGATCAACCTCGGCATCGGCGTCGGCGGCGTCATCGGTGGTCTCTTCATCGACGTGAGCCGGCCCGAGACGTTCACCTACGCCTTCCTCGCCAATGCCGCCACCTTCACGATCCCGGCCCTGGTCCTGCTCGGCCCGCTGCGTCATCTGCACGGCCGCGCCGCACGACCTGCCGCCGACGAGCCCGACGCGACCGCCTCGTACGCCACGATCCTGCGCCGTCCCGAGGTCATCTGGCTGGTGGTGATCGGGGTGCTGCTCTCGACCCTGGGCTATGGCCAGATCGAGAGCGGGTTCCCGGCCTACTCGCGTCAGATCGCCGAGGTCTCCACGCGGGTCATCGGGTTCGCGTTCGTGGTGAACTGCGCGGTGATCGTCCTCGCCCAGTTCTGGGTGATGAACCGGGTCAGCGGCCGACGGCGCACTCGAGTGCTCGTCGCCACCGCCGCGATCTGGGGCCTGGCCTGGGTGGTGTTCGGGGCGACCGGCTTGGTCCCCGGCTCCGTCGCAGCCATCGTCGGCGTGGTCGCCTTCCAGGGGATCTTCTTCGCCCTCGGCGAGACGCTGATGCAGTCGGCCTACCCCGCCCTGACCAACGACATGGCGCCCGACCATCTCCGCGGGCGCTACAACGCGATCAACTCCGCCTCGTTCCAGACCGGGGCGATCATCGGCCCGATCCTCGCCGGCTTCCTGCTCGAGCACGGCCAGTCGACGGCATTCATCGCGCTGATGGTGGTCGGCTGTGGCTTCATCGTCGCCGCCTCGATGCGCCTGGAGCGCCGGATCACCCCCGCCGTGAACGGCGTACGCCCGGCAGCGGCCCAGGAGCCCGCAACCCTGTGACAAACGCGCCGAGTCGGCTCGTTGTGACGAGCCGACTCGGCGATGGTTCTGGTCAGAACGCGCCGACTCGGCGCGGGTTGGTCAGTCGCGGGTGAGGCGACGGTGGGTGACGCGGTGGGGGCGGGCGGCCTCCTGGCCGAGGCGCTCGATCTTGTTGGCCTCGTAGGACTCGAAGTTGCCCTCGAACCAGAACCACTCGCCCTCCTTCTCCTCGGTGCCCTCCCAGGCGAGGATGTGGGTGGCGATGCGGTCGAGGAACCACCGGTCGTGGGAGGTGACCACGGCGCAGCCGGGGAAGTCGAGCAGCGCGTCCTCGAGCGAGGAGAGTGTCTCGACGTCCAGGTCGTTGGTGGGCTCGTCGAGCAGCAGCATGTTGCCGCCCTGCTTCAGGGTGAGCGCGAGGTTGAGGCGGTTGCGCTCACCACCGGAGAGCACGCCGGCCTTCTTCTGCTGGTCGGGACCCTTGAAGCCGAAGGAGGCGACGTAGGCCCGCGAGTTCATCTCGAAGTTGGCGACCTTGATGAAGTCCAGGCCGTCGGAGACGACCTCCCAGACGTTCTTGTTGGGGTCGATGCCGCCGCGGCTCTGGTCGACGTAGGAGATCTTCACCGTCTGGCCGACGTTGAGCTCACCCGCGTCGGGCTTCTCAGAGCCGGTGATCATCCGGAACAGCGTGGTCTTGCCGACACCGTTGGGGCCGACGATGCCGACGATGCCCGCACGCGGGAGCGAGAACGAGATGTCGTCCCACAGCGTGCGGCCCTCGAAGCCCTTGACCAGGCCCTTGGCCTCCATCACCACGTCGCCCAGGCGCGGGCCCGGCGGGATGTTGATGTCGGCGGTGTCGATCTTGCGGGCCTTGTCGGCCTCGGCGGCGAGCTCCTCGTAGCGGGCCAGACGCGACTTCGACTTGGTCTGGCGTGCCTTGGCGTTGGAGCGGACCCACTCCAGCTCCTTCTCGAGCATCCGGGCGCGCTTGGCGTCCTTGAGGCCCTCGACCTTGAGACGGTCCTTCTTGGTCTCCAGGTAGGTGGAGTAGTTGCCCTCGTAGCCGTGGATCGAGCCGCGGTCGACCTCGGCGATCCACTCGGCGACGTTGTCGAGGAAGTAACGGTCGTGGGTGACCGCCAGGACGGCGCCCTTGTAGCTCTTCAGGTGACCTTCCAGCCACTGCACCGACTCGGCGTCGAGGTGGTTGGTGGGCTCGTCGAGGAGCAGCAGGTCGGGCTCCTGCAGGAGCAGCTTGCACAGCGCGACACGGCGGCGCTCACCACCGGAGAGGTTGTCGACGAGCGCGTCGCCCGGAGGGCAGCGCAGCGCGTCCATCGCCTGCTCCAGCTTGGAGTCGATGTCCCAGGCGTTGATGTTGTCCAGGAAGGTCTGGAGCTCACCGGTCTCGGCCATCAGAGCGTCCTGGTCGGCGTCGGGGTCACCCATCTCCATGTAGGCGTCCTCGAGGCGCTTCATCTTCGTCTTGATCTCGCCGACCGCCTCCTCGACGTTCTCGAGGACGGTCTTGCCCTCGGTCAGCGGCGGCTCCTGCTGGAGCATCCCGACGGTCGCGTCCTGGTCGCGGACGATGTCGCCGTTGTTCGGATGGTCCAGGCCCGCCATCAGCTTGAGCAGCGAGGACTTACCCATGCCGTTCGGGCCGACGACGCCGATCTTGGCACCGTGCAGGAACGAGAGGGTGACGTTGTCGAGGACGACCTTGTCGCCGTGGGCCTTGCGCACATTGCGCAGGGAGAGGATGTAGTCGGCCATGGTGCCCACCCTAATGAGGGAGAGGCACGCCGGTACAACCGGCGCACCTTGCCACAGGGCCGTGCGACCGCCCGGCTCACCTCAGGCTGCCACAGACGCCTCCGTCTCATCAGTCGCCTCGCCATCGTCCGCCGGCGCCGGCTGCTGGTCCCACGGGTCCGCACCCGGCGCCCGCCAGTCGGAGAGCGGGTCGCGCTCGGGGTCGTCGTCGCGGGGTCCGGGGGCCGGAGCGGCGACCGCGGCCAGTGAGCGCGGATTGCGCGAGATGCTGGACATGCCACGGTTGAGGTCGTGGCCGACGACGGTCGCCTCGACCTCGAAGGTGTTGACCTCGAGCCCGTCCTTGTTGACGTAGCTGCGGGCGGACAGCCGTCCCTGGACGACCACGGGGTCGCCCTTGCGCAGCGAGCGCCCGACGTTCTCCCCCAGCTGACGCCAGGCACTCACCGAGAACCATTGCGTCACGCCGTCGCTCCACTCTCCGGTGGACCGGTTGAGCTTCCTCGGCGTGCACGCCATCCGGAAGTTCGCGACCGAGACCTCACCGACGTTCCGCACGACGGGGTCGGCACCGACGTTGCCGCGCAGGGTGATGATCGAGTCGTTCATCGTTGTCTCCTCGTGTTCGCGCCCGCCTGATGCGGGCCTCGGAGACAACCCTGCGCTCGACCACCGACAGTTCCGGGCGGCGTACGTCCGCCTGTGGACAACCCCGGATCGAACCGTGCCTGTGGACAGTGATCGGCCCGCCGACCGGTCAGCGCAGCGCCTTGGCCACCCCGTGCCGAAGGGCGGTGTAAGCCGCCAGCTCGGTCTCGATCGGGTCGACGACGAGCTCACGGGACACGTCCGCGACCGCCGTACGCAGCCGCGCATCGGCCGCCCGCGCCCGACGTCGAGCGGTGCTGATCACCAGCACATGGCACACGGCCCACAGCACCAGCCCGAGCCCGACACCCCCGATGACGAGGACGTACGGCAGCTCGACCCCGGCGACAGAGGGCGTCACGTCGCCGATCTGAGCGGCTCCGGAGAGAAGCAGCGCCACCGACCACACCAGCCCGACGGTCGCGAGGATGATGAGGAGCCACTGGAGCGCCTTGACCAGCCCGGTCCACAGCGGCAGCCGCTCGGCGTTCAGGTCGACTCCGCCGACCGAGGCGTCGAGCCTGTCGGCGAGGTCGTCCATCCGCGAGACCGATGCCCGCCGGATCGCGTCGCGCCACGGCGAGGCGAGCCCGGCGCCGGCCTCGTCGGCCAGCTGACGCACCTCGGTGTCGACCCGCGCGCGCTCGACGGCGGTGGTCTGCGGCAGCGAGGTCCGGGCGCGCCCGGCCAGCTGGGTCGCCTCCTCCCCCAGCGCCAGGTGAAGCCGCTTCAACGGGTCCGGCTTCAGCCGGGAGACCCAGGAGACCAGCGGCCAGCCCGTGGCCGCACTGGCCCGGGTGCGTACGGATCGCTCGACCGCGTCCACCACGGTCGGCACCCCGGCGGCCTCGGAGATGGCGTCCTCGAGGGCCTCCACCCGGGGCTTGGCCAGGGAACGCGGCTTGGCGTCACCGGACGCCTTGGCGAGCTTCACGGCGGCGGTCTTGATGTCGGCCGAGAGCCGGGACTTGTTGGCCCGCTTCGCCGCGGCCCGCTGGGCGATCTCGGTCTTGAGCTGCGGGATCCCCCAGCCGAGCTTGGCCGAGACCGGGATCACCGGCACGTTGCGCAGCCCGTCCTGGTCGAGCAGGCGGCGTACGTCACCCAGCATCGCCTCACGACGGTCCTCGGGGACGCGGTCGATGTGGTTGAGCACCACGACCATGATCTCGGAGTGGGTCCGGAGCGGCTGCAGATAGCGGTCGTGGATGGCCGCGTCGGCGTACTTCTGCGGGTCCAGCACCCACACCAGCATGTCGGCGAGCTCGACCAGCCGGTCGACCTCGAGATGGTGCGAGACCTCGGTGGAGTCGTGGTCGGGCAGGTCGAGGAGCACCACGCCGTCGAGCTCGTGCCCCTCACGGCGGGTGTCG
This sequence comes from Nocardioides sp. NPDC087217, assembly GCF_044744805.1. NCBI lineage: Bacteria > Bacillati > Actinomycetota > Actinomycetes > Propionibacteriales > Nocardioidaceae > Nocardioides > Nocardioides sp. NPDC087217. The sequence continues at coordinate 1,347,405 of NZ_JBIUZB010000001.1, read as the reverse complement.
AGCATCGAGTCGCGGGTAGTCTGGTGACGCTCGGGGATGCCCAGCCACTCGAGGAGCTCCTGAGCGCCCTCCGAACCCCACACGCAGGCGGTGGCCCACGAGGTGGTCGGCCGCCGGACACCGACGGCGGAGAGCTCGAGCCCGGTCAGGGCGTTGAACGTGGACGACTTGCCCGACCCGGTCGCCCCCGCGACCCCGACGACCGTGTGGTCGGCGGAGAGCTTGAGGCGTCCCTGAGCCTTGTTGACCACGGCGCGCGCGTCCTCGACGAGTCCGTCGTCGAGGCGCCCCGTCGCCGCCACAGTCGCAGCCGTCAGTCCGTCCAGCCGATCACCGAGGTCTCCGCCTCGGCTGACCAGGTTCTTTGCACCTTCGAGCAGACCGCTCAAGGATCCCCCTTCCCTTCCTGAAAAAGCTCAGTCTGACAAGTCTCAGTCATCGCCGCGCTGGCTGGCGAAACGGGCGTCGCCGACCTTCCGCGCAGCGTGCCTCAGTCGCTCCGGTGCACCATGGTCGATCTGCAGCGCGTCGACCTGACCCGTGTAGCGCGCACGCTCCTCGTCGACGAGTCCCACGATGCGTACCTCCAGCGCCTTGCGCGCCCGGGACGCGAGCCCGCGCACGGCCTGGTCGCCGAAGACCGCCTCCAGGAGCTTCTGGCCGAGCAGGAGGGTGCCGCCGGCGATGCCCACCTCGGCACCGACGAGCGCCCCGCCGGTGGAGGCGAAGACGACCACCATCAGCGCGACTCCGAGGCCGTTGACCCCGTAGGAGAGGAACTTCGCAGTCGTACGTTTGTCCTGACCCTCGCTGCGCACCATGTCGAGCACGTCCTGCTGCCAGTCGCGCACCGCGCGCTCGGCCTTGGGCCGCAGCGCACGGGAGGCTCTGCCGAGGTCGGCGGGGCCGGTGGCGAGCAGCCCGCGGCCCGCGGGACTCATCTGCCAGGCCGCCTCGGCCCTCTCGGCAGCCGCCTCGCACTGCTCCAGGATCAGCATCTCCAGGCCGCCCTGTACGGCAGCGGTCACCCGTTCGGCCTGCTGCGGCTTGCCCTTGATCGAGCCGAGGATCTTGTCGCGAAGCATCCCCACCTTCGTCTCGAGCGCCTTGAGGATCTCGCCGCTGCCGACGAACTCCTGCCAGCGCGCGAGCACCTCGCCACGCAGCAGCGTCCCGTCGGCGGTCGCCGCCATGATGGACCTGAGCGCCTCGTCGTAGGCCATGTCCGCATCGGTACGCAGCCGCTGCGCGGCCTCTCCCTGACCGTCCGCGGTGTCGGCGATCGGGTGGACCTCCAGGGTCAGTGCCCGCACCGCACCGTCGAGGGTCTGGGTGACGACCTGATGTCGCGCGGTGGCGTCGTCGGCGAGCATGTCGAGCCAGGCGCGTACCTCGGCGACGTGTTCGGCGGGCAGCAGCCCCTGCTCGGAGACCTCGCCCTCGTGGACGATGAAGAGCGGTGAGTCCTTGAGCCCGCGCGAGGCGAGCATCCGCGCCAGGTGGCCGGCGACGGTCTGGACGGCCTCGGTCGGAGTGCGGTCGAGCACCACGGCCACCGCGGTGGAGCGGTTGGCGGCGAGCTGGAGGAACTCCCAGGGCACCTGGTCGGCGTAGCGTGCGGCCGAGGTGACGAAGATCCACAGGTCGGCCGCGGCGAGCAGCTCGGCCGCGAGCACCCGGTTGGCCTCCTCCACCGAGTCGACGTCGGGCGCGTCCAGGATCGCCAGCCCGGGGTGCAGCCGGTCGCTGGCGACCAGCTGCAGCGCACCGGGGTCGTTGGTCGGGTGGTTGACCCGCTCCAGCTCGGGAAGCAGGCGGTCCTGGCCTAACCAGCGGCCGTCCTCGGGGTGGTGCACCAGCACCGGCGAGCGGGTCGTCGGCCGCAGCAGCCCCGGCGTGGTCACCTTGGTGCCGACCAGCGAGTTCACCAGCGTCGACTTGCCGGCGCCCGTGGAGCCGCCGACGACCGCGAGGAGCGGCGCGTCGATGGTCATCATCCGCGGGATGACGTAGTCCTCGAGCTGCTCGACCATGTTCTGCCTGGCAGCCCGCTGCTCGTCGGCGCCGGGCAGGTCCAGCGGCAGGGTCACCTCGGTCAGCGCGCGGTGGAGCTGGATGAGCGAGGTCACCATCCGGTTGCCCTCGCCGCCGGACGCCTCGATCTCGGCCCGGGCGGCCTCGAACTCGGTGGTCGGCTTCTCCGCGAGCATCCCCGCGGTCAGCGCCTCGTAGGCAGCAGGCCGGGTCTCCGGAGCCGTCTCCGGAGCGTCGTCGTCTCTGTGTTCTTCGTTCATCCGGTCATCACCTGCCCGCTCGGGAACGCGATGTGTGGACGTACCTCACTGATGCGGTCAACGTATGCCCTCCCCCGGGCGGCGAAGTCTGGCGGCGGGTTGCCGCGCAGGAATCGCCAGTGCAAGTATCCGAGCTCGATGGCAGCCTGCTGGTATTCACGCATGGCCGCAACCCCCTGAGCCCCTCCATGGGTCGACGCGAACCTCCGCGCCTGCTCCCGGCGCCGCAGATCGACCACCCAGCCGATGTCGGTGTAGGGAATCAGCCCCCGTTGGGCGGCGTCGGTCAGCGACCGGGTCAGCACGATGCGCTCGGACTTTCGCCGCCAGACCGCGAAGACCACCATCGAGACGAACGCGGGCACCATCACCACGACGTACGCCAGCAGGAACCCGGCCCCGTCATAGAGCAGCGTCGAGCCGTTCCAGGTGCCGTGGGTGAGCACCGCGATGGCGTAGCCCAGCAACGGCGCCACGACCTTCAGCCAGCGCTTGCGCGTCACCACCGCGATGCCGATACCGATGCCGGTGAAGGCGGTGAAGAGCGGGTGCGCGAAGGGGCTGAACAGGCAGCGCATCACGAAGACGGCGGTGAACTCACCGATGTGTCCCGTGGAGCTGTCGCCCATGCCGGGCGTGCCGTTGTAGGTGCCGCCCAGGTAGAGGATGTTCTCGGTGAAGGCGAAGCCGATGCCGACCATGCCGGCGTAGACGATCCCGTCGAGCACCCCGTCGAGGAGGTGGCGACGCCAGACCAGCAGCACGAAGAGGAACAACCCCTTGGCCGCCTCCTCGGTGACCGGAGCCACGATCGCGAGCTGGGTCGGCTCGCTCCACCCGGCGAGCAGCGCCCCGACGCTCTGCACGATCAGCGCGGCGGCGACCGCGACGAAGGCGCCCCACCCCAGGCCGAGCGCGAGCAGCGACTTCGGCTCGGGTTCGTAGCGGTCCAGCCACAGGAAGGCATAGACCAGCGGCACCACCGGGATGGCCGCGAAGAGCACTCCCAGGATCGCGCCGGTCGGGGCAAGATGGTCGTTGACGACGCTGGTGCTGAGCAGAACGATGCCGAGAACCGGCAAAGAGGTCAGCACGACAAGCACGCCCACCACGATGGTGAACGTGCGGTTGCTTCTCGTCGGATCCTTCGGGATCGCCCCCATGCGCGCCAGACTATCGGGCGTCCGGACCGCACGTGCGACCAGACACCGATCGAGACGTCCTCGCCACCCGTGTGGCCTGGGAACTCACGAGCGTTGTCGATCCGGCGCGGCGTACGATTCCGGTATGACGGACAAAGGCGCCCCCACTCCTGCAGACGACCACACCGAGAGCCACGACCAGACGGTTCCGGAGGCGTGGTCCAAGTTCATGAGGGAGGGCTGGGACGACCGTGAGGTCGAGGTTCCCGAGCATCCGATCACGCCGTGGGCGGCCGCCCGCCGGGAGCGCCTCTCGGGCATCTTCCCGGGTGAGCGACTGGTGGTCCCGGCCGGCACCTACAAGGTCCGCGCCAACGACACCGACTACCGCTTCCGCGCCGACACCGCCCACGTGCACCTGACCGGCAACCAGACCTCCGACGCCGTCGCCGTGATCGAGCCCGACGGCACCTCGGTCCTGTACGCCCGCCCGCGCAGCGGCCGCGACACCGACGAGTTCTTCCGTGACCGTCAGTACGGTGCGCTCTGGGCCGGTGCGCGTCCCTCGGCCCGTGAGCTCTCCGACTCGCTGGGCATCGAGGTCCGCCACGTCGACCAGCTCGAGGCCGACCTCTCCGGCAACACCCCGACCCGCGTCCTTCGCGGCGTCTCGGCCGACGTCGACAAGCTGGTCGCCCCGGCCGAGGCCGCCCGCGACGAGGAGTTCGCCAAGGCGCTCTCCGAGCTGCGCCTGATCAAGGACGAGTGGGAGCTCGGCGAGCTCAAGGAGGCCTGCGACATCACCGTGCGGGGCTTCACCGACGCGGTGCGCGAGTGGGACCAGGTCCTGAAGCACGGCGAGCGCTGGATCGAGGGCACCTTCTTCCGCCGCGCCCGCGCGGAGGGCAACGACCTCGGCTACGACTCGATCGTCGGCGGCGGGTCCCACGCCACCACGCTGCACTGGATCGACAACGACGGGCCGATCGTCCCCGGTGAGCTGGTGCTGCTCGACATGGGCGTGGAGGGCCACAACCTCTACACCGCCGACATCACCCGCACCCTTCCCATCTCCGGGACCTTCACGCCGCTGCAGCGCAACCTCTACGAGCTCGTCTACAAGGCCCAGCAGGCCGGCATCGAGGCGATCCGCCCGGGCGTGACCTTCCGGGCCGGCCACTTCGCCGCCATGGAGATCCTCGCGCATGGGCTGGACGACCTGGGGTTGCTCCCCGTGTCCGTCGACGAGGCGCTCTCCGAGGACAACAAGACCTACTCCCGCTGGACCCTCCACGGCGTCTCCCACATGCTCGGCCTCGACGTCCACGACTGCGCCTCCGCGTCGAAGGAGGCCTACATCGAGGGACCGCTGCAGGAGGGCATGGTCCTCACCGTCGAGCCGGGCCTCTACTTCCAGAAGGAGGACAAGCTCGTCCCCGAGGAGCTGCGCGGCATCGGCATCCGCATCGAGGACGACATCGTCGTCACCAAGGACGGCTCCGTGAACCTCTCCGCCGGCCTGCCGCGTACGGCCGACGACGTCGAGGCGTGGATGGGTCAGTATCTGTGAGGTGAGTGCTGACCGAGGTAACTCAGTCGAGTCGCGCTTCCCTCGTGGAGTTCCACGAGGGAAGCGGCTGCTCACCGAGTTACCTCGGTCAGCGATCGCCGTGGCCGGCTGCCTCGCCCTGGCCTCGGCCCTGATGGCCTGCAGCCCGGGAAGTACGCCGCGGCAGCAGCCCGCCGCTTCGCCATCAGCGACGGCATCCCCGTCCGTGCCCTCCTCGAGTAGCTCTGACGACGTCTTCGCGGGAGCCGTGGTCGGGATCGACCCGGGCCACAACGGCGGCAACGCGGGCGCGCCCGAGGTGATCAACGAGCTGGTGTGGAACGGGCGCTCGCAGAGCCCGTGCAACACGACGGGCACCGCGACCGACGACGGCTACCCGGAGACCGACTTCACCTGGGCCGTGGCCACGAAGCTCGCGGCCGATCTGCGCGAGTCCGGCGCGAAGGTGGTCATGACCCGCGACAGCAACGACGGGGTCGGGCCGTGCATCGACGAGCGCGCGAAGATCATCAACGACGCGAAGGCCGACGTCGCGATCGACATCCACGCCGACGGCGCGGCCGCCTCCGAGCGGGGCTACTCGCTGCTGATCCCGGTGCCGTCGGGCACCAACGACGAGGTCGTCGAGCCCTCGCGACGCTACGCGCAGCTGCTCCGCACCGAGATGCGGAAGACCGGGATGCCGCTGGCCTCCTACCTCGGTGAGGGCGGGTTCGTGGAGCGCGACGACCTGGCCGGCCTCAACCTCACCACGGTGCCGCAGGTGCTCCTCGAGACCGGCAACATGCGCAACGCCGAGGACGCGCGCCTGCTGAAGTCGGACCGGTTTCAGGCGCGGACGGCCGCCGCCATCAAACGGGCGATGGCGGCGTACCTCCGCTCACGCTGAGCTCAGAGCTTCGTCCACTCGACGGGCTCGAGGCCGTACTCCTCAGCGATCGGCCCCCACGCCTTGGCGGCCGCCTTCTTGGGGTCGTGGCTGGCCAGGCTGAGCGTGGTCGCCTTCTCCAGCTTGCCCTTGCCACCCACGCACTCGCCATCGGCGTTGACCCTGCGCTTCTCGCCCCAGGCGGCGAAGGCCAGGTCGGCGTTCTGCGAGGTCATCCACGCGGACTCGAGGTTCTTGACGAGCTTCCGCGACCCCGGGAGGACGGCGGTGTCGATCTTGGCGACATCCGCAGCCAGCTTCTCACGGGAGGCCGCGGCGTCCTGGAAGGTCTGGATCGCCTCGTCGATGTTCTCGCAGGCCTTGAGGTCGGCCTGAGCTGCACCGATGGCCGCCTTGTCCTTGGCCGAGGTCTTGATGAGGTCGTCGATCTTCTTCGCCTCGGCCGCGGCGCCGCCCTCGGTCGTGGTGGCATCCGTGGTGGAGCCGGTCTTCGCGTTGGCGTCATCGTTCCTGGTCAGACCGATGACGAAGGCGATGATCGCAACCACGACGGCCAGCGCGAGGACGATCAGGCCCCAGCGCTTCAGGTCGAGACCACCAGGGCCCTTGCCCTGACCGCCCTGACCGCGCTGCGGCTCGTAGCGGGCGTCGTAGCCGTTCCCGTACGGGTCGTAGCCCTGCGGCGCCATCGGCGGCGGCGCCGGGGTGTTGGGCCCGCCGCCGACCGGCGGCTGCCCGACGAGGGTGGCATCGGTGTAGGGGTTCTGGCCGTAGGGGTCGCCGTACGGCTGGCCGAAGTCGTCCTGGGACCGGTCCTGCGGCTGGCCGTAGGACTGCTCGTACGCCTGGTCGAAGCCCTGGTCGGCGCCCTGTCCGTACGGCTGTCCGTAGGGCTGGTCGTAGCCAGGCGACCACTGGCTCTGGTCGGGCTCCAGCTGCGGTGCGAGCGGGGCGTAGGCAGGGTCACCGTACGTCGGGGCCTGCTGTCCCTGGTCGGGCTGGCCGTCGTCATAGCGCGACTCCGGTGCCGGAGCGTCGAACTGCGGCTGCGGCGGCGCGAACTGCTCGAACTCGTCGCGCGGACGGGTGCCTCCGGAGGCCTCCTCGTCGACGGCGTCGAACCGGGGGCTCATCGCGACCTGGGCGTTGTCCTGAGCCTGTCGAAGGGTCTCGTCCGGATGGACCGGCTCGGGCTGGCGTCGCTCGACCGGCGGCATCGCCTCGTGGGTCGCCTCGTAGGCCGACTCGGGGGCCTGGCCACCGAACTGCGGCGTGGGCTCGACGAAGGTCGGGTGCTCCGCGCTCTGGTACGCAGCAGCCGGACGCTCCGGCAGCGGAGGCGCGGCCATGGGCTCCGGGGTCTGCGGCACCTGCGGTTCCGGCATCTGCGGCTCGGGCGCAGGGGCGGGGGCGGGCGCAGGCGCGAGCGGCTCGGCCGCGCGGTCCTGTGCTGCCGGCCGCGTCGGGAGATCCGGCAGCGGCGCCGGCGCGGCGACCGGTGCCTCGGGCTCAGGATCCGGCTCCGGGACCGGCTCCGGGGCCGGCTCGGGCTCTTCCGCGACGCGCTTGCGCTTGGGCAGGAAGAGCGACTGCGACTGGGAGGCGAGCTCCGGCTCGAACTTCGGCGTACGCGCCGCCAGCCCGAACAGGCCACCACCGTCCGAACCCGCCGGCGGCGGGGCCATGCCACCACCGAAGGCCGGCTGCTCACCGCTGGGCGCGGTCATGCTCAGCTGGGGCGCCATCGAGGCCCCCGGCGTACGCCTGACCTGCTCGAGCGGCAACGGGGCCGGCTCCGTGTCGGCCTCGGGCGCGGGCGCAGCAGCTCCCTGCCCACGCCTCGGCAACGACAGACCACCCTGCTCAGGATCGGCACCCCGCTGCGGCAGTCGCGGCGGTGCGACCGGCTCCGGTGCACCCTGCGACGGCGGCTGATGAGCGCTTCTGACGGGGGTCCCACAACCTGTGCAGAAGCGCATACCGGTGACGGCTGCACCGCACGAGGTGCACATGGACTCCATAGTCATGTCCGGGGACCTTACCGATGATCGGGCCCAGTCTCGAACCCTCGTGGTCCGCCAATCGGACACTCACGTCGACAGTGTGGGGACAGTGCACCCAAATACCCCCCACACCTTGGTAACACTCCGGCCAGCGTTTCGGATTCCGATGCACACAGGGGATACGGGCACCGGTAAGATCGTGCGCGGCCTGCGCAAACCCCCTTCCGGCGGGGTGCTCACACAGGCCACGCCTCCGTAGCTCAGCTGGATAGAGCATCGGCCTTCTAATCCGACGGTCACAGGTTCGAATCCTGTCGGGGGCGCCACAGGAAATTCGTGTGGGTTAAATCATGCACTCGCGCGTGTTTCGGCGCTGAGCGCCGCAGCGGCCGCCCGCCCGGCGTACAGGGTCCGGAAGAACGGCAGGGTTCGGTGCACCATCGGACCGATGAGCAGCGCCTCGGCGACGGTGCCGATGCCGACCAGTCCGCCGAGCAGCCAGCCGATCGCCAGGACGGTGATCTCGACGCCCGCACGGCAGAGCCAGACCGGGGCACCGGTGCGCTCGTGCAGGCCGGTCATCAGGCCGTCGCGCGGGCCCGGACCGAGGCCGGGCGCGATGTAGATCCCGGTCGCCGCGGCCAGCAGGAGCAGGCCACCGGTGAAGAGCGCGACCTGAGCGACCAGGCCGGACGGCTGCGGAATCAGCCAGAGGCCGATCTCCGCCGAGGTGCCGACGAGCAGGACGTTCATCACGGTGCCGACGCCGGGCCGCTGTCGCAGCGGGATCCAGAGGAGCAGCACGGCGAGCCCGATCAGGTTGGTCATCATCCCGAAGGAGATTCCGGTGATCTCGACGAGTCCGGTGGCCAGCGTGTTCCAGGGCGCCAGGCCCAGCGCACCCTGCACGAGCATGGCGAGTGCAATGCCGTAGAGGAAGAGTCCAGTTATCAACCAGGAGAGCGACTTCACAGAGAGATCCTTCACGATTGCAAAGCCAATCACGGGTCCAATCGAAGGTAAAGAAGCCAATCGCGGTAAGGTGGCCTCATGCCTCGCGGAAGAATCGGTGCCACTGCGCTCGCTGGCCTGCTCGGTCAGTGGCAAGGAGAGGGCCCGGCGTACGAGAACCTCGCCGAACGGATCCAGCTGCTGCTGATCGACGGACGGCTCTCCGCCGACGTACGTCTCCCCTCCGAGCGCGAGCTCTCCGAGCGGCTGATGCTGAGCCGGACCACGATCACGGCCGCCTACCGGCGCCTGCGTGAGCACGGGTACGCACTCAGCGTCCAGGGGTCGGGTACGACGACGAAGCTCCCACCCACCGCGCCCGACTCGTTCACCGAGGGCGGCGAGATCGACCTGGTCAGGGCCACTCTGCCCGCCACCCGGCGGCTCCCGGAGGCCGCGGTCGAGGCGACCCGGCGGCTGGCCGACCACATGACCGGCCCCGGCTACACGCTGTGGGGCATCGAGGAGCTTCGCGCGGAGATCGCGGCGCGCTACACCGATCGCGGCCTGCCGACCGACCCCGACCAGATCATGGTGACCACCGGCGGCCAGAGCGCCATCGCCCTGCTCGCCCGCACCGTGATCCACCGCGGCGACCGGGCCTACGCCGAGAGCCCGTCCTACCCCAACGCGTACGACGCCCTGAGCCTCGCCGGAGCCCGGATCATCACGAGTCCGGTGACCACCGACGCCGGCTGGGACATGCCCGCGATGGAGGCGGCCATCGCCCGGACCACCCCCGTGATGGCGTACGTCATGCCCGACTTCCACAACCCGACGTCTCGCTCGATGTCGACCGAGGACCGGCTCCGGCTGCTGCACGCCGCTGCGAAGGTCGACACGCTCCTCGTCGCGGACGACACCACCGCCGAGCTGAACATCGACCGCCCGCACACGTTCCCGCCACTGGCCGCGATGGCCGGCGAGCACCAGGCCCGCGTCGTCCACATCGGCTCGGCGAGCAAGATGCTGTGGGGCGGGCTGCGGGTCGGCTGGATCCGCGCTGACCCGGTGCTGCTGACCCAGATCGCCAGCGGACGCTCGGCCACCGACCTCGGCACCCCGATCTGGGAGCAGCTCGTCACCACGATCCTGTTCCGGCATCTGCCCGAGATCCTCGAGGAGCGCGCCGCGCAGCTCGCAGCCGGCCGCGCCGCGCTCTACCACGCGATGCGCGAGCACCTTCCCGACTGGGAGCTGCCGCCGCGTATCGACGGCGGCCTCTCCGCCTGGGTCGGTCTGCCCGCGCCGGTCAGCTCCCAGCTCACCCTCGCCGCCAGACCCCACGGACTGCTCGTCACCGCAGGGCCGCGGTTCGGGGTCGACGGCGCCTACGAGCGCCATCTGCGGCTGGCGATCACGCCCCGCCCCGAGCTCGTCCGGCGCGGGGTCGAGATCCTCGCCGAGGTCTGGCCCCGCGCCGCCTCCACCCCGGCTCTGGCCCTCACCACCTCCGAGGCCGTCGTCTGACCGAGCTCGACCTCGGACTCAACCCCGGGCGAGAGCCTCCAGGGCCCACAGCCCGAGCCCGTCGAAGCGTGCCGACTCGTAGCTCGGTACGTCCCCGCTCGTCGCCTCCAGAAGGCGGCGGGTGGTGATGTGCGAGGCGCCTCGAGCGAGGCTCGCGTGAGCGATGTCGGCGGCAGTCACGGTTCGCGACGGGATCTCGCGGCGCTCCCGGGCCCGTCGCCGCTCGTAGTCGAGCTCGTCGACGGTGGTGATGCCGCGGATGATCGTCTCGGCGCTCCCCAGCGAGCGGGTGTTGATCAGCGCCTCGGCGAGCGGGAAGTCGTACGTCACGACGGCATCGAGGCGCCACACGGTCGCACTCGCCTCGCTCACCGGGACGGGGGTCTGCCCTCGTCTCATCTCCACGGCGCCCCGAAGGCCCCGCGCGGCTGCCGCGGCCAGCGTCGTCGCCTCGGTGGGATGCCAGCCGAGCGAGTCGCCGACCCGGTCCACATCCGCCGTCCCCAGCGTTCCCGCATGGATCCCACCGAGCCCACCGAGGATGGCGATCACCTGCTCCGCCGGGAGCTCCCCGTCCACACCGGGGCCGACGACGGCGAGCCGCACCGGCAGGCCCGTCCGCAACGCCGCGGCCAGCGTGAGCGAGTCGGCCAACGGGCTCAACAGGCCGGGCTCGTCTCCCCGGGCGACCATATCGCCACCGACGTCGACGACCGTGAGCGAGTCGGCGCCGAGGGCCCGGGCGAGATGCTGGAGCTGCTCGGCGAGTCCGACCGCACCATCCGCGAGGTCGTGCAGGAAGAGGCGCGCGTCGACGTCGCCGGCAAGCCGCGGCAGCACGGACCGGCCCGGAGGAAGGGTGTCCGTCGTGGTCGATATCTCCGCCCGGACGCCATCGACCAGGCGGAGCCCGATGAAGTCGCCGCGCGAGCGTGGGCCGGGCACCGGGTCGATGCGGAGCCGTTCCCAGGCGCAGGTCGACACGAGCACGTCGCCGTCGTCCATCTCGGGCTCGAGTACCCGACGCGCCAGGAGCACGCCGAGCGCATCACCCCCACCACCGGCCGCGACGAAGAGAGTGCTCACGCAGACGATTCTGACCGCTGGGGATCCCGCGCGCCACAGGTCGGCCGCATCGCCCGGCAAGAAGTTCGCGGAACACGTTGTGACGCGCGCCACGTTGGGTCACGATGTGCAGCATGCAAGGACTGATCCAGGACGCACCGCTGACCATCGACACGATCATCCGGCGCGCCGAGCGCGTCTTCCCGACGCGGGAGATCGTCACCAAGACCGCCACAGGTCTGGAGCGCAACACGTTCAAGGACCTGGCCGTGGAGGTACGCAAGCAGGCCACCGTCCTCGACCGGCTCGGCATCTCCGAGGACGGCCGGGTCGCGAGCTTCGCGTGGAACACCCTGCGCCACCTCGCGCTCTACTACTCCGTCCCCTGTACCGGCCGGGTGCTGCACACCGGCAACATCCGCTACTTCCCGGAACAGCTCGTCTACACCTTCAACCACGCCGAGGACGAGGCCGTCTTCGTCGACCGGTCGCTGCTCGGTCTGCTGGCTCCGCTTCTTCCCCAGCTGACCACGCTCAAGCACGTCGTGGTGATGGATGACGGGGCGCCGACCCCGCTCCCCGACGACCCGCGGGTCGTCTCCTACGAGGAGCTGATGGCCGACGCCGAAGAGGCGGCGATCGAGGGCCGGGTCACCGACGAGCGCACCGCTGCCGGGATCTGCTACACCTCCGGCACCACCGGCAACCCGAAGGGCGTCGTCTACACCCATCGCTCGCAGTATCTGCACGCGCTGGCCTCCCTCGCCGGCACCCTCTTCGGCACCAACGACCGCGACCGCGTGCTTCCGGTGGTGCCCTTCTTCCACGCCAACGGCTGGGGCTTCGCCCACTCCTCCCTCCTGGCCGGCGCCAACCTGATCCTGCCCGGCCCCGACCTCTCTCCCCCCGGCATCATCAAGCTCCTCGAGGCCGAGAAGGTGACGATCGCGGCCGGCGTACCGACGATCTGGATGGGCATGGTCCCGCTGCTGAAGGACGCCGACCTCTCCTCGCTGCGGGTGGTCATCTGCGGTGGGTCCGCGGTGCCGAAGTCGCTCTCGGAGGCCTGGCGCGAGGCGATCGGCCTGCCGATCACCCAGGCCTGGGGCATGACCGAGATGTCGCCGCTCGGCAGTGTGTTCAACGAGCGCGCCGAGATCACGGACCTCTCCGAGGAGGAGAAGGCCGACTACCGTACGTCCCCTGGCATCCCGGCCGTCGGCGTCGAGCTCCGCATCGTGGAGCCCGGGACGACCGACGAGCTTCCGTGGGACGGCGAGACGACCGGCGAGCTCGAGTGCCGCGGCCCGTGGATCGCGTCGGGCTACTACAAGGTCGACGCGCCGACCTCGTTCTCCCCCGACGGCTGGCTGCGCACCGGTGACATCGCTGCGATCGACCCGCTGGGCTACCTACGCATCGTCGACCGCACCAAGGACCTGGTGAAGTCGGGTGGCGAGTGGATCTCGACCGTCGCGATCGAGAACCTCATCATGGGCCACCCGAGCATCGCCGAGGCGGCCGTCGTGGCGGTGCCGCACCCGAAGTGGGGTGAGCGGCCGCTGGCCTTCGCGGTGGTCAAGGACGGCGAGTCGGTGACCAAGGAGGAGCTGCTCGGCTACCTGGCAGAGAACCTGGGCAAGTGGCAGGTGCCCGACGACGTGGTCTTCATCGACGAGGTGCCCAAGACCTCGGTCGGGAAGTTCTCCAAGAAGACTCTGCGCGAGGAGTACGCCGACTACAAGCTGCCCACGGCGTAACCGGCGCGGTCAGCCCAGCTGCGCGAGGATCGAGGCGGACTCGACCCTCGCGCAGCGGGCGTCCTCGTCCTTGCCGAGGGCGGCGCGGGCGTCGGCCAGGTGGCCGAGCGCGTCGGCCAGGCCAGGCAGATCACCGGCGGCACGGAGCTTGGTCACGGCCTCCTCGAAGTGGCCGGCCGCCTCGTCGACGGAGCCGAGCTGCTGGTGGATCCAGCCGATGGTGGCGATCACGTTGCCCTCGCTGCGGTAGCCGGGTGCCACCCGGCGCAGCTCCTCGAGCGCCGCCTCGCAGTGACGGAGCCCGGACTCGTACGCACCGTCGAGGGCCTCGTAGAGACCCAGCCGCCCGGTCGTCCAGGCCGCCCGGATCGGGTCGCCGGCGCGAGCGAAGACCTCCGCCGCCCGAGCCGCGTACGCAGCAGCCCCGGCATGATCGCCGGAGGCCGTGGCCACGGTGGCCAGCCGGTGCAGGGTCTTTCCCTCGCCCACCAGGTCGGCGGACTCCATCGCCAGATCGAGGGCCCGGCCGAGGTGGTCGAGGGCATCCCCGACGCGCCCCAGGCGCCCGCAGGCCGCCCCGGCGGCGCGGTGCATGACGCCGAGCCCGGCGGGGTCGCCGCCCTGCGAGACGCTGCGGCGCACTCCCGGGAGCGCGGCCTCGGCCAGCGCGGCCAGCTCGATCCAGCGTCCCTGGAGGTCGAGCAGACGCTCGAGGGCACCGACGAGCAGCACGATCCGGTCGGGTGCGAGTCCCCGGGCGACGGCGACGTCGATCACCCGGGAGATCACCGGCAGCTGGGTGCCGATCCAGGCCAGCGCCTCGACGCTGTCGCCGACGACCTCGGGGGTGACCCCGTCGCGCATCGGTTCCTGCGCATCGAGGTGGCGCTGGTGCGGGTCGTAGGCGCTGTGCACCGCCCGAGCGCTGAAGACGTAGTGGTCGATCATCCGCAGCTCGGCCGCCTCGCGGACCTCCGCGGGCTCGCCGTTGGCGAGGTCGGCGGCGTACTCCCGGAGCAGGTCGTGCAGCACGAACCGTCCGGGCGCGACCTCGGTCAGCAGGTTGGCTTCGGTGAGCTCGTCGAGCAGACGGCGGGCCCGCACGCGGGAGATCCCGGCCACGCTGGCCGCAGCCACGCAGGTGAGCGTCGGCCCGGGATGCAGGCCGATCAGCCGGAACAGCCGGGCCGCGGCGTCGGACAGGTGCCGGACCGACCACGAGAAGGTCGCCCGGAGGTCACCGCGCCCGCCGCCGAACCCGTCCAGGCGGGACTCGCCGAGCTCCTCGGCCAGGTCGGCGAGGGAGTAGGCCGGCCGGATCGCCGCCCGGGCGGCAACGACCGAGAGCGTCAGCGGCAACGAGGCGCACAGCTCGATGATCCGCTCCACGGCCTCGGGCTCGGCCAGGAGACGGTCCTCGCCGAGCCGCCCGACCAGCAGCTCATAGGCCTCGGCGTCATTGAGCAGGCCCAGCTCCATCGGACTCGCACCGGCCTCCGCGACGAGGCCGGAGAGCCTGTTTCGGCTGGTCACCAGGGTCACACAGCCCGGACTGCCGGGGATCAGGCTGCGTACCTGCTCGCTGTCGCGAGCGTTGTCGAGCACGAGCAGCACCCGCTTGCCGGCGAGCTTGCTGCGCAGCAGCCCTGCCCGGCCGTCGATGTCCTGGGGCTGGCGGGACCGCTCCACCCCGAACGCCTCGAGCAACACCCCGAGCGCGTCCAACGGGTCGAGCGCGTCGCACGGGTCGAAGCCGCGCAGGTTCACGAACACCTGGCCGTCCGGGAAGTGGGGAGCGGTCCGGTGCGCCCAGTAGAGCGCCAGCGTCGTCTTGCCGATCCCGGCGGTGCCCGCGATCGCCGAGATCACGACGGCCCCGCCGTCCTCCTTCGCCACCAGCTCGTCGAGCGTCGTCAGGTGGTCCTCGCGGCCCGCGAAGGCGGCAACGACCGGCGGCAGCTGGCGCGGCACGATCTCCTCGTACGTCCGTGCCTGCACCGGCTCGGGATCGTCCCCCTCGATGATCCGCAGCTGCAGGTCGCGAACGTCCTTGGACGGCTCGACCCCGAGCTCGTCGCGGAGGACACGGAAGAGACGCTGGTAGGCGTCCAGGGCCTCCGCCGTGCGGCCGGAATGCCACAGCGCCGTCATCAGCAGCAGCCACAGGCCCTCCCGGAGCGGGTTGGCCCGGACGATCGGTCCCAGGTCGGCCACGACCGCGGCCTGCCGGCCGAGCGCCAGGTCAGCGGCCGCCCGGGACTCGACGGCGACGAGCCGCAGCTCCTCGAGCCGAGCGGCCTCGGTCGCGATCATCGGCGACTCACCGACCGAGCCGTACGCGCCTCCGGTCCACAGTCCCAGGGCAGCGTCGAAGAGCATGCTGGCCCGCTCGTGGTCTCCGGCCTCGGCCGAAGCGCGGCCCTGCTCGACCAGCTCCTCGAAGCGGGCCTGGTCGATGTCCGCGCCGACCAGCGCGTAGCCGTTCGCCCGGCTCTGCAGACGGCGGCGATCCTCGCCGAGCGCCCGGCGCAGGTCACGGACGCGCTGGTGAAGCAGGTTCACCCCCGTTGCCGGGGGTGAACCTCTCCACAGCTCGTCGACCAGGAGGTCCGAGGAGACCGGCGCTCCGCGCGCGGCCGCCAGCAGGGCAAGCAGAGTCCGCCGCGTGCGCGACAGCTTCTGCACCGTGCCGTCGTCACACACCAGCTCGACGGCACCTAGGACCCGGACCCGCACCACACCTCCTGTTTGACCACGCAGCATTACGTCCGAGAAGACTCATCGTCTCATCACCACAGAGATGGTGACGCGTAATGCCGCCAGAAGGTTGCCTGGAGGCTGATGCTGGATCCAGATTTAGGGGTTCTGGCTTACGGAACCCGCCACAGGCCGCTCTCGCCGCCCTTGTCGATCTGGAACCCGACCTGCTTGATGTTCACCCCGACCGGAACGACGAACGGCACCAGGGCCGTCCGCTGGTCACGCGGCTGCAGACCGAACGGGTTCGGGAACACGTCGCCGCCGTCGACCGTCACCGTGCTGGGCAGGCTCTCGTACTTCTTGCCCGAGGCATCGATGACCGTCGTGCCGGTGGCCGGGGTGTCGTTGAAGACCCTCGACCCGGCGTTGACGACCTGGATCTCGACGGCCATCACGCGCGACCCCGGCGGGGTCTCGGTGCCGTCCGTGAAGGACGTCTCGAAGACGTCCTGCACGATCACCCTCAACAGGATTCCGGGTGCTTCGCCCTTGATGGTTCCCTCAGCCGTCAACCCGAGCTGCTGGTTCTGCTCGATCCTCTCGGTGCTGTCGACGGTGATCACCTTCTTCTCCATCGCGGGGTTCTCGCCGTGGTTGTTGCTGTAGAACCCGTAGTCGATGGAACTGTCCGAACCGCAGCCAACCCCGGCCGCCGCAACGGCTCCCCCGAGGATCAGCATGGCCATGCGACGCACACGCACTCCTTATGAAATTTGTTGCCATGGAAGGGAAACTGTTCCCTTGGATTTGCCAAGGTAACATGCCGGAGTCTGGCCGGTCGGCCTAGGGTCTAAAGTCCCAATCCGGGCTGCAACTCTTCGCAGTCATCTCCACAGCACGAGGTAGTAGACGAGCACCGGAATCACGGGTGCCACAAGAAACCAGGGCGTGACCAGCGAAAGCTTGTTGATCAGGCGTACGCCGCCCACGGCCACCGCGCCGAGCAGCACCGAGATCACGAAAAGACCCTCGCGCGCTCCACCTTTGTCGGCGCCGGTCGCGCCCAAGGCGGCCATCGCCAGGGAGTGCAGCATCACAACGGAGCAGAGCAGGGATGAGGCGACGTACTTCTTGACCTGCTCGACATGCACGAGCGGACCTTACTCCGTTGTCACCGACGGACGCTCGACGAGACCGGCCAGCTTGGCCGGCGCCTGGATGCAGTAGGAGTCTGTCAGGAGCTCGGCGACCTCGTCCCAGTCGGTGTCGTCGTCGAGGATCATCCCGACCACGTTGCCACCCCAGCCGGCCTTGAAGTAGGGGTGGCCGAGGTGCTCGAAGGCCACCACCTCGTCGGGCTCACCCCGGAAGACGATCCGGAAGAGCTGGTCCTCGCCGCCGAAGACGTGCGCGACCGTCTCTTGGCCGACCCGCCAGCGAACCCCCACCCAGGCGTCGTCCTCGAGGCACTTCGGGAAGGCGGTGAGGATCTCCCTCAGCCGCGCCACCATCGCCTCGGGGACCTCAGGACGCTCAGCCATGGTTCCGATCCTGCCAGGCACCACGGACATTCTTAATTGCTATACATGTTTATTATCACCATGTACGGTTTCTTCCATGAAGAAGCAGACGATCGGATACGTCGTGTGGCGCCTGGCCATGCGTCTGCGGGTGTCGATGGACAGAGCGCTCGCGCCCTTGGGGCTGACCCATGCGCAGTACTCGCTCATCGCCTCCCTCCATGGCCTCAGCGCCTCGGAGGCCCCGACCCAGAAGCAGCTGGCCGACCTCACCGGACTCGAGCCGATGTACGTCTCCAAGCTCGCCCGCCAGCTCGAGACGAGGGGCTGGATCGAGCGCGTCCGCGACGCCAGGGACACCCGAGCCGTACGCCTCGTCATCACCCCCGAGGGCACCGAGGTGACCCGCGAGGCGATCGCGGTGACCGGCCGGCTGCTCGACCAGCTCACCGCACCGCTCGGCGGCCGCAACAGCCGTCGTGCCGCCGAGGCGCAAGCAGCGCTCGAGGCGATGCTCGCCGCACCCATCGACACCGACCCCACCCCTGGAGACCGATCATGACCGTTGCCACTCCCCCTCTCACCGGCGCCAACCTCGGCGTCGCCTACTTCGCCCTGCGCAAGAACCTCCTCAGCGTGCTCGACGACCACGACCTGACCTTCGAGCAGTCGCTCCTGCTCAACTACCTGCGCCAGGGCGACGCCTCGCGCGCCGATCTGGTCGCAGCGACGGCCGACAACATCAAGATCTCCGCTGCCGAGGTCGAGTCGCATCTCGACGCCGCGATCGCGCGCGGCCTGATCGCCGACGGTCTCACCCTGACCGAGGAGGGTGACCGTCTCCAGCAGCAGATCACCGAGCGTGTCCAGCCGCTGACCAGGTCGTTCTTCGCCGACATCCCGGCCGAGGACCTGGTCGTGACCGCGCGCGTCCTGGCCACCCTCACCGAACGGGCCAACGCGGCACTGGCCACCTCCTAGTATCGGGGCCATGGCACAGGAGAAGTACGACGTAGTGGTAGCCGGCGGCGGTCACAACGGCCTCACCGCCGCGGCCTATCTGAGCAGGGCGGGCCTCTCGGTCCTGGTGCTCGAGCGGCTCGACCACGTCGGGGGTGCCGCGATCTCGGCGCAGGCGTTCGAGGGCTTCCCGACCCGGCTCTCGCGTTACTCCTACCTGGTCTCACTGCTCCCCGAGCAGATCCGAACTGACCTCGGGCTCGACATCGAGCTCGCGTCACGGCAGACCGCGTCGTACTCCCCCTACCTCGACGGCTCGCGGGCCACCGGCCTCCTCGTGGAGACGCCCGAGGGCGAGGCCACCGCGGCGAGCTTCCGCGCGGTGACGGGTTCGAACGAGGAGTACGCCGCGTGGCAGTCGTTCTACGACGAGGTCTCCGACCTCGCCCGGGCCGTCGCCCCCACTCTCACCTCCCCGCTTCCCACGGGTGCCGCGATCCGCTCGGAGGTGGGCGCGCCGATCTGGCGTGACATCGTCGAGCGGCCGCTCGGGGAGGCGATCGAGCGCCGCTTCGCCAACGATCTGGTCCGCGGCGTGGTCGCCACCGACGCCCTGATCGGCACCTTCGCCGGCCTCGGCGAGAAGAGCCTGATCCAGAACCGCTGCTTCCTCTACCACCTGATCGGCAACGGGACCGGCGAGTGGCGGGTCCCGATCGGCGGCATGGGCGCGGTCACCGGAGCGATCGCCAAGGCGGCGTACGCAGGTGGCGCGCAGGTCCTCACCGGCGCGACCGTCACCTCGATCCGCGGCGGTGCCGTCGGCGAGGGCGCCGAGGTCACCTGGACCGACGCCTCCGGCTCCCACACCGTGGCCGCCGACTACGTGCTCTCCGGCCTGGCTCCGTACGTCCTCGACGGCCTCCTCGGCCGCATCCCTTCCGCCTCCGACAAGCCGGTGGGTGCCCAGCTCAAGATCAACATGCTCCTCGAACGCCTTCCCCGGCTGCGCTCCGGCGAGGACCCGAAGGTCGCCTTCGCCGGCACCCTCCACCTCGGCGAGTCCTACTCGGAGCTCGAGAAGGCGTACGCCGAGGCAGCCGCCGGCTCGGTACCGACCGATATGCCGGGCGAGGTCTACTGCCACTCGCTGACCGACCCCTCCATCCTCGGCGACGTACCGCCCGGCACCCAGACCCTCACCTACTTCGGCCTGCACGCTCCCGCGACCCTCTTCGAGGACCCGGCCACGCGCTCGGAGCGCAAGGAGCAGGCCGTCGAGCGCGCCATCGCCTCCCTCGACCGCCACCTGCTCGACCCGATCTCCTCCGTCGTCGCGCGGACCGCGGATGGCGAGCCGTGCATCGAGGCCAAGATCCCCCAGGAGATCGAGGCAGACCTGGCCATGCCCGGCGGCCACATCTTCCACGGCGACCTCGCCTGGCCCTGGGCCCCCGACGACGCCGACCTGACCACCCCCGCAGCCCGCTGGGGCGTCGCCACCCACATCGGCAGCATCCTGCTCTGCGGCTCCGGCGCCCGCCGCGGCGGCGCCGTCTCCGGCCTCGGCGGCCACAACGCCGCCCAAGCCGTCCTGGAGCTCCGCTGACGACGTCCTCGATTTGGGGCGCATCCGAGCCCGCTGCTAGTGTTCTTCTCGTCGCCGAGCGCGCCTGACGGGCTCCAAGACATGCGCCATTAGCTCAATTGGTAGAGCAGCTGACTCTTAATCAGCGGGTTGTAGGTTCAAGTCCTACATGGCGTACATCGAAACCGGCCCTCACCTGCACTTTCAGGTGAGGGCCGGTTCTTTGCTACCTAACCCGGGCACACAATTCGGCACACAAAGCCCCCGGTTACCACGGTTGCCGTCAGTGCTTGAACGTGGTTCAACCAACCCGCCGCCTCACCGGGCGACCGCTATGCGAGAGCGCCCGTTGTGGGTGCTGTGGCTTCGTGAACGCGAGCCTCGGCGAGTTCGGCAGGTTCTGCCAGTGCAGTTCCCTAGGCGTGGGGTCTCAAGGAACGCAGGTAGGTAGCCAGATGGCTTCTGAAGGCCTCTGGCCGCAAAAACCCCAGTCCGGGCTTCACCGCGGCACCTGTCACCACCCTCTTGTCCTGTTCCAGGCTGATGCTTGGTGTGTTCGCGAACGTGTAGCTCACGTAAAAGTCCGGTCCACTCAGGTTCGCCGAGGAGAACACCGCCAGAGTACCGTCGACCAGCAGCACGATGTCCGACGACGCGTACGTCAGGTATCTGAGCTCTAGGTCGTACAGCGTTCCATAGTCCGTGATGGCGCTGCCTGGGGGCAGCAGTTCCCACCCTTCGTACTGCTTGACGGCGTGCGGCTCGTGGCTAACACGACGCTCCCACTTGGCGGGCCGTAGCAGGCCCGCCTTTCGCACTGGAACTTTCCTGGTGACGACCTGCACTTCCATCACCGGGAGAGTGCGCGTCCCCGGGTCACCTGCAACCCGCAATGCCGACCGGAACTCGGCGATTGTTGCCAGGTTCTCAGTGACGTTCGCGTCAAATCTGGCTTGACGCCGCCGATGCTCGTCATCTTGACGAGAGACTTCATCCATGAAGGTCACCTGGGCCACGCTACCGACGACCCGAACCGTTCTCATGAGGATTGTGCTGCTCATTCATCGACAACGGGTACTGGACACGTTGACCGAGCAAGGACTGAGAGACCCAATCCTCTTTGGTTCGGTGGCGCGAGGTGACGCCCGGCTCGGCAGTGACTTTGACCTAGCCGTCACGGGGATGTCGCCGGCCGCGTTCGCGACCCTTTCCCACACACGCGACCTTCTTTCCACGATTCTCGGCGCTGAGGTGTCTCTGTCGCAGGTGGAAGCGCTGCGCGCGCAGGTTGCATCGGAGGTCGCCCGCGACGGTGTGCGCTTGCAAAGCATGCGATGGCGCGACCTGCTGAACCAGTCGCACCACGTTCGAGGGGCCTGAACCGCGGGCCGCCAACCCTTGGCCAGCAAACGAACGATCTAGTGTCGCTTTCCCGACTGCTCTTGGTGCTTCTCGTGGGCCAGTGGTGTGGCCCGCTCTGGCATCGTGGTGGCCTTCCTGGCTTAGAACGCCAAGGTCGGTTCGACGATATCCTCACCGGCGATCCGGAAGGGCGCGCCATCGTCATCGATGCGGCGTTTCCGGTCCTTGCCTTCGTGGCGGTAGGTGACGCTCAGACTGTAGGAGCAGATGGCAGTGGGAGGAGCGGCGACAATCGCACGAAACTTCTCGATCTCGGCCCGCGAAATGTCCCGTGAGAACTTCCAGTCACTCTCAGGTTCGTCCACGTTGGATATCGGGATGCCTGGCGCCTCGTCGGCGCCGGCCTTGAGTTGGATCTGAAGGAACAACTCGGGCAGGTAGCCGCCGACGTCTTGTGTTGCTCCTACCCATCGGCCATCGGCCTCTTCGCATTCGACGTCAACGGCGTCGATTGCTTTGATAACGACCGGCGTGTCTGCCTCGCCGAAGAGGTAGAAGACGATCTGTGTTTCTACGTCGATAGCTCCGAGAGTAAGCGCGGCGCGCCGGTATTCATCCCCGTAAATCTCTGGTGACAAGTTCGCGACCCCTTTCTCTGGGATAACGAGGGTCGTCGCCCCGCTGTATTCGACGTCAACTCCGAGCGGACCAGTGTCGGTGATCGCCTGTACTCCGCGGTCAGCCAACCTCCCAACACCCCAGGCGCCCAAGGCGCCTGAGATGAACACGACGAGCGCGGTAATGATAACGGCGGTCCTGCTGAGTTCAACACGGTGACGGGGATCAGGCATGGCGCATTGCCTATCTGGATGTGAGCGCTACGGGTCTGCCCAGGGCGATGAAGATCCCCAATTTCGCTGACTCCGACGGCATCGTTGCGGGAGAGCCGATGTCTCGCGTCAGGCACCTTCCTGCCGACGTGCGCCACTTCGGGAGCAATTAGAACTCGGGTAGGCGGGGAGGGAAGCGCCCGAATTTCGAAATGGCAAGAGCCTCCAATCTTGGCATCTACCTAATCAGAGACTCTTGCCATAGTTCCCCGAGCGGGACCCGAACTATCAATTCTCCGATTAGCTCGCTTTCCGGTCGGGTTTGCCGTCATCGTCCCCCGAGTTTTTTCTCATTGGAATCATCCTGTCGAGGTGGTCAACAGCGGCGTTTGTGACCTTGCGCCCCATGTAGACGTCCTGGGTCATCGAGGGTCGCGCGTGGCCGAGCTGGTCGGCGATCTGCCGTGCGGTCATGCCGCGCTCATCTAGCACAGTCGCCACCGTCTTACGGGCGGTGTGAGAGGTGAGCCAGCTGAACACCTTTCCACGCACCTTCCGGATGTCGCGACCAACGTTGCTCCGGTCACGCCAGGTGCCAACGGCGTTCGGAAAGACGGGTGCGGAGAGGTCTTGCCCGACGTACCGTTCGGCCAGCATCACCCGACACCACTCGGGCACTTGGAGGATTCGATCGGACGTCACCGACTTGGTTGTCTTGCGGACCAGGCCGACGCCCTTCACGTAGACGATCGTCCCGTCGAAGACGATCACGCCGGTCGCAAGGTTGACGTCACACCAGCGGAGCGCGAGCGCCTCACCGATTCGGACACCGGTCGCGAACAGCAGGCGCAGCAGGTCGGGCAGATCCTTCCGATTGGCGTACTCGCTCTCATTGAGCATGTCCAGGAAGGTGTGTACCTCCTCCTCACTCAAAGCGCGGGCGGCCTTCTTGCGGCCCTGCTCGATGCGGCCGACGTCGCGGACGGGGTTCACCCGCAGGACGTCGCGGCGCATCAGCAGCCCGCATGTGCCTGACAGCACCGTCCGGCAGGTCTTCGCCGTTGAGTAGCCCTTGGTCCGGTGAGTCTTGGTCAGGAATGCGTCGAGCCGTCCTGTCGTCAGCTCCGAGAGGCGCAGATCGCCGATGGCAGGAATGACGTGCTTCTCCGCGTGGGTTACATAGGCGTCGTACGTCGTCGGCGACCGCGAACCACGCTCGACCAGGTCCTTGACCTCTTCAAGGTAGTCGCTCACCGCGACCTCGAAGCGAGTACTCGGCTTGTACACCCCACCACCGACCGCGAGGGCCTTATCGACATTGGCCCGCGCGGCCTTCTTCGCGGCCGTCTCCGTCTTGCGGGTCGCCTTTCCTCGCCTGGGAGCGCCCGAGTGATCCCGGTAGTACTGGATAGCCAGCCAGCGCCCGTCTTCCTGCTGGGTGGCCGAGACCTCGGCGCGCTCCCCCGGCTCAAGTCGTTCGTATCTACTCAAGACGCAACTCCGATCGGCAGGGCCTCCACCCACGCCCGGACCTCGTCCGGCACATAGCGCACGTACTTTCCGACTCGGCGGCTTGCCGGGCCCCGGCCAGCCGATCGCCAGGCGTAGAGCGTGGCGACGGGCACGCCGAGGTACTCACTCACGTCGCTGATCGTCCAGAGCCTTTCAAGCTTCTCGACAGCCTTCTTGCCACTCATCGGTTCGAGCCCCTTCCGGTGGGTCGAGCGAGTTTGGAGGTTGGAGCCGGACTCAACGTCTTTCGCGTTCCGAGACATCGGGATCTGTTCTCCTAGCGGTGGATGGTTGGTGTGGTGCTGAGTGAGTTGCTGGACCAATGGGGTGAGAAGTGATGCCGCAAACCCCGCAAACTCCGCAAATGGGGTCTGACCTGGTGAAACAGTTGCGGTATTTGGAATCGGCGGTTGGTTCTAAACCCCGCAAACACCGCAGATTTGCGGGGTATGCGGTATTTGCGGGTTCTAGCCCGGTTCTAAATGCCGCATGTTGTTTTCCCTGGTCAGATGGGGGTTCTGCGGTGTTTGCGGTATTTGCGGGTTTGATTCGGGGCTCGGGAACAGACCAGCGTTGGCTGGTGCCGTTTCCCCCTCTGGTCCAGCCGGTTTTGAGGTGGCCGGCTGGGTCTTCTCGGGGCGGCGTTCGACGTAGTAGGCGCGGGCCTTGGTGTGGCTGTCGGTCTCGGTGCGCAGCACGACGGTGCCGCGCCAGCGACCGATCTGGCCGGTGAGGATGCGGCCGAGGCTCTTGGGCGAGAGCAGGCGGCCGGCGGTGGTGGTCGGGAAGGTTCCTTCCCAGCGGTCGGGCAAGCCACCCATGTCGGGTTCGGCGCTGGCGCGCAGCTCGGCGGCGGTGAGGCGTCGATCGCCGGTGAGGTGGTGCCAGCGCAGCAGAAAAGCGCGCCATTCGGCGTAGTCGTCGTCCAGGTCACGGGACTCGGCGTGGTTGGCCAGGAACGCGGGCACCTGGTGGTGTTCGAGGAGCCCGCCGAGGTAACGCGCCCAGCGGGAGAACTGGCGCATCTGCGGCACGCTCTTCGACACCGGTGCGCCGGCGCGGGTCCAGTCGAGGATGAGCACCAGCAGGTGCCGTAGCACGATGGCTTGGTTGGCCGGATCGAGGATCCAGGTGTCGAGGTTCGGGATGGAGAACCCGGTGCGTTCCTCCGGGTGGGGGCAGTCGGGGTCGAGGCGGACCCACACGGCGCGGGAGGCCATGTCGCCACCGGTGCGCAGGTTGTTGCCGGTGGCCAGCCAGAGCCGGTCGTTGGCGAAGGAGGAGGCGGCGTTGGTGCCGAGGCGACGGTCGGTCCAGACCCGTTCGGTGACCAAGCGGGCCAGGACGGCCGAGTCGATGACGCAGCCTTCGATGAGGTTGTCGAAGACGATCACGCCGACCTGGTCGGCGAGCACGGTCGTGATCGACTTACGCAGCTCTTCCTCGGAGTCGGTCCAGGTCAGCACCCGCTGCCCCACCAGCAGCCCGACACAGGAGGTGAGGATGGTCTTGCCGGAGCCGGGCATGGTGGCGTCCACGACCCCGAACGGGTTCATTGCCCGGGTGAAGGGGTGCAGGATCGGCGTGGCCAGCAGCGCGAGGTAGTTGGCCTTATCAGCGGGCGTACGCCACGGGAAGTCCCGCAGGAACGTGCCGAGCAGGAAGTCCCGCGCCTCGGCGACCTGGGCCGGTGTCGGGTCCTCGGGGATGGGGTCGGCGGTGATCCGTCCGGCGAGGTAGTAGCCGGTGGCCTCGTCGTAGCCCGGGGTCTGGAGCAGGGTGCCATCCGGGCGCAGGACCGGAGTGGTGATGACCTTGTGAAGGACCGGCAGGCCGGGCCAACTCGACCGGGACAGTACGGACTCGAGGACGTGGCGGGGCGGGGTGATCTCCTCGTCGTAGGTCGCTCCCCCGTTGGCGCGCTGGCGGCTGCGGTAGACCTCGGCCTGCTCAGCCAGCAGCCGAGCCAGCAGCGCCGGCCGCAGCTCGGTAGAACGCAGCGGCGCCGGCGCGTCCTCGTCACCGGCGACCACCTCGGCCGCGCCGGAGACCTCCTCCAGCACGACGGGGGCACCGTCACGGACGTAGGTGTCAGACAGCAGCCGCTGGTCCAACGCCTCGGACAGGGCCTTGATCGAGGCCGGGTCTGAGCCGACCTTGACGCGAGGGCGGCCGTCCTCGGACAGCGACCGCAGGGCGGGCCGGTTAGCGCGGTGCTCGGTGGTGTTCTCAGTCATCTGGTGACCTCCCGTGGTCGTGTTCAGGCGGCGTTCTGGTGGGTACGGCGGGTGGAGCCCCATCCGAGGGCGTCACCGGCCCGGCGGCCGAGCCAGGCGGCGACGTTGACGGCGACGGCGTTGCCGGCCTGCATCTGCTGTTCGCCCTGGTTGCCGGTGATCACGTAGGTGCGAGCGAACCGCTGGGCCCAGGCAGCCTCGTGGGGCTTGAGCATCCGGAAGTAGCAGTCCTCGACCTCGATCGCGGCCTGGAGCAGCGCGTGCTGTTCACGGGTGGCCAGCGTCGAGAGCGCATCCGCGGCGGCCGGGTACGGTTTGGCTCCCTTCCGATAGGGGATGACCAGGGACTTGTTGAGCTGGGCGGTCTGGGTGCGCAACGGCTCGGTGACGGGCTTGTTCATCGAGGGGTCGGCGGTGGCGTAGCCGCCGTGGTGCGCGGAGATGAACGCGCCCGGCGGGATGGTCAGGCCATGGTGGCGTCCACCGGCGGCCAACGTCGGGATAGGACCGCGGGTGACGGGGTGGTTGCGGCCGTGCTTGCGGCTCATCGTGACGAACGGCTCGCTCATCGCAATGCCGTTCTGGATCGCGGTGACCTGCGCCGGTGTCGGGGACTCCAGCAGCGGCCAGGCACGCAGGTAGGAGTTCTTCGCCCCGGAGGCGGCGTCCCAGGTGTTGCCGCCGGCACCGATCAGGACCGGGTCGGCAATCGTGGTGAGGCCGAGCTTGATGCGGGCCATTGTCTTGGGGCCGAGGTCGCGCAGCCCGCGGGCGGAGCGGTCGCCGATGCGGACGCCGAGGTCGCTCCAGTCGATCACCGAGGCCGCCGGGGCGACGTAGGGCTCGACTTGGCCGTGGTCGCCTTCGGGGCACACGTAGAGGTACTGCGGCCCGTACTTGCCCACCGGCATCCCGTTGATCCGCTTCGTCTTCGGCTTCCACCACTGCCGGGCCTCGACGTCGTGGCCGCACTTCTCACACCACGCCACCGGCCGGGGCTCCAGGTCGAGCAGGGGCACGTCCTTGCGGGTGATCCCGAAGTAGATCCGGTCACGCCACTGCGCAGCCGGGTCGTTGTCCTCCCCGCCCACGTGGGCAGCGGAGACGCACACGAGCTGGGCGTCGTAGCCGAGGCTGGTCCAGCCGTGTAGCCAGGTGGTGATCAGGTGCCAGTCGGCGGCCTCGACCACGTTCTCGACCAGGACGACGGCGGGGTTGTGGACCTCGGCGTAGCGCAGCACCTCCCAGAACGTCACCCGGGTGCGTTCGAACGCCTCGGCCGGGACGTGGCCGTGTTCCTCCCACAGGCCGGGCTGGTCGTGGTCGCGGGGCTTCTTGCGGCCGCCGGCCTGGGACAGCTCGGTGCAGATCGGGCTGGCCCACAGCAGGTCGGCCTTGGGCAGGTAGCGGACGTCGACCTGTTGGATGTCGGCGCACAGGTGCTCGGTGTCGGGATGGTTGGCGGAGTGGGTCTCGATCGCCTGGGACCAGTGGTTGGCGGCGACCTTGATCTCGAACCCTGCCTCGACGAGCCCCGAGGAGGAGCCGCCCATGCCGCAGAAGTAGTCAACAGCGCTCAGGGTCATCAGGCGGCCTTCCTCGAGTTGGTGTTGGGGGTGCGGGGGTTGGCGGCTCCGGCGTGGAATCCGGAGCGGATCGTGTTGTCGATCTCGCGGGGGTGGCAATCGCAGCCGGGGCCGATGAGGGAGTGCGCGGCGGTGGTGAGGGCGTCGTAGGCGGTGTGCTCGTCGAGCACGCCCCCGGCGATGAGCTGACCGAGCGACTTGGCGGAGACGAACAGGCGCGCGTTGTGCTGCTTGGCCGGGGCGCTGGCGACGTTGGCGGCCTCCTGGGTGACCGCGCTCTTGACGTAGGCGGGCAGCCGGTCGGTCGAGGCCGGGATCCGCGTCGGCCCCGATGGGGTGGGCCGGTGTCGGCGTTCGACGAGGTCGAGCAGGAACATCGGCAGCGGGGCCGGAGGCCGGTCCTCGACGACCGCGTAGCAGCTCGCGCCGGTGCTGGTCGCGATGATCGTCGGCGGGGCGACGACGTAACCACCCTGGGCGCGGGTGTCGACCAGCCAACCGATCGTCCCGGCGGTGTTCCCGAACCGGACACCCTCGGGCACGGTGTAGTAGAGATGGGTGCCGCCCGAGGGCGTCCGCACCGTGAAGGTCGGTGTGATGGTGCCGCCGCGGGCTCCGGCGATGTGGTCGAGGACCTCGACCCCGGTGGTGATCCCGAACCGGTTCCACGGCTCCGGGATCTCTGTGTCCGGTTTGGCGGTGTCCAAGTCGACCACGACCAGGCCGGAGGGACCAGTGGCGATCCCGAGACCGTAGGTCGGCGCGTCGTCGGCCCAGGCGCGCCGGATCCGGGTCTCGTCGGTGGTCGCGCGGGCGTCCCAGCCAGTGTGGCCGCCTCGGCAACGTGGGTCGGTGCCGGTGCAGTCAGCGGCCCGGTGGTCGGGACGTGCGGGGCGCTTGGTGTTCGGCAGGAGCGGGAACACGTGCCAGCCACGGGCAGCGGCGGCCAAGGCGCCGGCGAGCATTGGGCGGGTCTGGGGCGCGGCGTACATCAGGCGGCCTTCCTCTCGTGGCGGGTGCGACGGGCCGCGGAGGCGGCCTTGGTGGCGCGGCGGGCCTTCTGTCGGCACAGGTCGCCGCAGTAGATGGCGTGCGGTGTCGCCCGCGTGAACTCCTTGTCGCACCCCGGGCAGATGCGGCGGGCCGGCGCCGGGGTACGGGCGGCGCGCTTGAGGTTGGTGCGTTCGCGCTCGGTCAGGCCGCCCCACACCCCCATGACGGTGCCGAGGGAGAGCGCCAGTGCGAGGCAGTCGGGCCGGACCTCGCAGGCGGCGCAGACCTTCTTGGCGGCCTTGGGGCTGCCGCCGGCTTCGGGGAAGAAGATTTCGGGGTCGGTCTGCGGGCACAGTGCGCCGGGCAGTTCGCCGGGGGTGGTGTCAGGCGACGTCATCGCGATTCGCCTCCTTGGTCCAGCGGTAGACGGTCCGCTCGGTGACCCCGAGCAGCACGGCGACCTCGGGCACGCTCATGACGCGGCGCAGCTCGACGGCGGCACAGGAGGGGTGCACGTGGTTGCCGTCGTCTTCGCCCAGGTCGGTGACGCAGATGGCGCACAGCCCGGTGTCGGCGTCGTCCTCTGCGGACTCGAGGGTGTCGATGCTGTGGGTGTCAGGGATGACGGTCAGGGCCGGTGCGGTATTGACATCGGGGGTGACATCCGGGGTGGCGGCGAGGTCCTGGGCGGTGATCGCGTGGGGCTGGTTGTCAGGGCCGGTGTCACCCCCGATGTCAGGCTGGTTGTCAGGGTCGCTGGCGCACTGGCGACCGAGCAGCTCGCGGTAGGCGACCGCGCCGGCGGCGTGCTTCTCGGCGGAGGTGGTGAGGCGTTTGGCGGCCTTGTTCTCGGCGCGCTCGACGGTGACCTTGATCTCGGCCAGGGCGTGTGTGCGGGCGGCGAGGCGGGCGGACTCGCGGTAGCCGGTGATGGTCTCCATGTGGGCCGCGTGGCGGGCCTCGATGACGGCCAGGGCGCGCTGGTCGCGGATCTCGGCGGTACGTTCCCGGATGACCGCGGCCGTCTCGGGAGAGACGGTCACCTGGTCACGGATCCCGTCGGCGACCAGCAGCAGCGCGGCCAGGGCGGGGATCGCCGACCAGGGGCCCATGTGCCCGACCGCGGCCAGCAGGATCGTGGAGACGGCCACGGCGACCGCGGTGGCGGCTCCGAAGCCGTAGGCGGCGGTCCGCTGGCCGGTTTTGTAGGCCTGGATCGTGGTGTGGCCCAGTGCGGCCCACACGACATCGGCGGCCAAGGCGACGGCCACGCCGATGGCAGGCGCGGCGCTCCCGGCTGCGGGGATCAGCGCGGAGACCTGGGGAGCGATCGTCGCGGCGACCTGGACGAACCCGACGGCGGTCATGCCATAGCCGACGACAGCAAGGCCGGAGGGACGGTCAGAGCGGGGTTTGGTGGCGGTGCTCATGGTGGTGTTTCTCCTGTTCAAAGGCTGTTTTTGGCATGGGGAGGGTAGGGACCGGGCCCTGCAGCGGCCCGAGGGGCGAGATCGGGCGAGGGTTACCAGCCGGGCTTGTTGGGCTTGGTGTTTCGACTCGGAAGGACGGTGGTGGTGGCCTCGGCGTGGACGCGGCGGGCGAAGTGGTAGATCACGCGTCCGGTGCGGAGGTGGGATCCGACGCCCTTGCAGCGGCGGCAGGGCCGGAGCTTGGTGCGTCCCAACGTGCTGGGCTTGGTGCGGTGGCCGGTGCCCTCGCAGCGGCGGCAGCGGGTGAACGGGTTCGTGGAGTAGATCGCGGCGTAGATCCCGGTGCCGGCCAGGGCGAGCAGGACGGCGGCGGTAGCGAGCGTGAGCGGTGTCATCGGTTCTGTCTCCTGGAGGGTCTCGCGCGGGTGCGGCTCGTGGTCGCTACTCGCTACTTTCGAACATGTGTGCTGGTCAGGGCGGGGTTTGGTGGTAGCGGGGTGGGTAGCGGGGCCGCTACCCGTAGCGGGGGCGTTACCTCCCGCGCTACCTCGGCTCGAGGCCTAGTTCTCACCTCCGTCAGTGCCGTGAGCGGGGTCGGTCTCGGCTTGGTCGGTCTGGGTGGCCTCGTCGCGGGTGGTGCGGAGCTGGACCAGGTCGGTGCGGCGGTAGCCGCGGCGGACCTCGCCGGTGATCTTGACGTTGACCGAGGCGAGTCCGGCGGTGCGTGCCATGTCCGAGAGCGCCGCCGCGGTGAGGTGCGGGTAGGCCTCGGGCCAGGTGTCAGCCAGTGCCTCGGCGGCGGTGTCCCAGTGCTGGCCGTTGGAGGCAGCGACCTCGGTGAGGTCGGCGAGCAGATCACGGGCCGGTGCGGTCTCGATCGGAGCACCCACGACCTTCCCGCCACGTAGCGAGGCAGAGCGGGCGACCATCCCGGCCCAGGTCTCCTCGTCAGGGAACTGCGAGCGAACCGCCACGGGTGCGGCGCCGCCGGTCATGCAGCCCCAGCCGGCGTCGAACACGGGCCGGTAGACGGTGCCAGTCAGGCCACGCTTGTAGGCGCCGGTGCCGAGGATCATGTCGTTCTCGACCTGACCCGCCACGCTGAGGCACCAGCGGTTGGTGACACAGCGGGTGATGCCCGGGGGCAGGCTGGACTTGTCCGGGATCTGGGTCGCCAGGATCACCGAGACACCCAGGGCACGCAGGCGTTTGATGGCGCGCTCGATGTTCCCGGCCGCATCGGCGGAGTAGAGGAACAGCTCGTGGGCCTCGTCGATCAGGACGCAGACCGGGTGGAGTCCGGAGCCGGGCTTGGCGGCGAGCTCGGGGGTGACCTTGCCCTGCGGGGCCTCGCCGCGCTTACGGGCGGCCAGGATCCGGCGGCCGCGCTTCTCGGCCTCCTCGACCAGCCAACGACCCAGCGCGACACCTTGGTCGAGGGCTTCGTCGTCGACGCCGCACACGTAGGTGGAGCAGAGGTCTTCGAGGTCGAGGAAGTCGCCGGTGCCCTTGAACTCGCAGATCTTCAGCTCGCAGGTCGGGTCGAGCATCGCGATCCCGACCAGCGCACGCGCGGCATAGGACTTACCCGAACCGGGCTGGCCACCGAGCAGGTAGGAGCGCTGGAACATGGTCGTCTCGACCGGGCGTCCGCGCTCGTCGGTGCCGAACTCGGCAGACTCGAAGAACGAGGTCGACACGGCATCGCCAGCCAGGGACCACAGCGGCTGCCCGGTCTTCGACGCCGGGTGGTAGCCGACCCACAGGTCGAGCTGGCCGGGGTGGTCGGGACCGGCGGCGGGCCAGACCTGGTCGACGGGGAGCCGCAACGCAGCCGCGAGCGCGTCACGCTTCTCGAGGACCTTCACAGCGGTGACACCCTCTGGAAGGTTCACGCGGGCCAACCAGCCGGGGCCGTCGCGGTGGATGCCGGGGTGACAGAACTCGACCTGCTCCGGGGCAGTGATGCCGCGTACGGCGAGGGCGACCAGGGCGTTGCGGACCAGGTCGCCGGTCAGCTTGGTGAACTTCCGCCCAGAGGCGACACGGCCCAGGATCGGCTTGTCGGCCGGGCGACCCAGGCGGGCGAACAGCAGCATCAGGCCGACCAGGACTCCAGCGAGGACGGGACCGGCCAGCAGACCGGTGGTGAGCAGGATCGTGACCAGGATCAGCAGCGCCCCAGTGGCGATGCTGAGTGCCCACATCCGGCCACGTGCCTCCCGGGCACGGACCTTGTTGAGGGCCTGCCAGGTGTAGGCATCGTTCGAGGCCGCAGCCTGCTGCCGCAGCTCGTAGTTGCCCTCCTCGGCACGCACCCACCGGGTGACCTTGCCGGTCACCCGACCCACGCCGACCAGCGAGTAGCCGAGCGTCTTGGTCGCGTACAGCGGGGTGCGTACGGCGTGGAAGGCGGTGTAGTAGCGGGCGGTCGAGACGGCCTGAACTGCGGCAGCCTTGCGGGCCTCGGCAGAGCGCAGCCACGGCGGAATCACCGGGGCACGATCACCTGTCGCCCGGTCGGGGGCGGCCCAGGTCAGCGACGACGGCAGGTCGTCAGGTTCGCCGGACTCGCTGGTTTCGTCCTCGTCGGCCGCGTGGGTGCGGTCGAGGTGGTCGACCACGGCGACGACGGTCCCGTCGACCACGTCGACACGCTCGGCGTCGGTGCCCCGGTCGAACGGGATCACCTCACCGAACTCGCCGGTGCCATCGGCACGGTCGGCCAGGTCAGCGGCGTCGAGGCCGATCGTGTTGCTCTGGTACTCAGTCACTTGCTCGGTTCCTTCCTAGGTCCCGTGTCATCTGGTCTGGTTCAGCAGGTGGGTCGCCCGGTGGTGGACGACCGCGAGGAGCCGGTGTTTCGGCATCGACGGCTCGATCTGCTCGGCATCCAGCAGCGCCACCACCGCCGCCAGCCCTTGAGTCATCTGTCCCAGTCGGTCGTGCAGCAGGTAGAGCTCGCGGCGGTATTGCTCGCACGCCTGGCACCGGTCATCACTCACTCATCGGCCCCCACCTCCGACGTTCTTCGAAACGACGTCGGAGAGCAGCCAGACGATGATCAGGACCGCGATTGCCGTACCCATCAGGCCACCGCCTCGGACCAGACCCGCTGGGTCGTAGTGATCTCGACCCACACATCGACCTCGGAGGAGGCGGCGACCTCCCAGCCAGCCCAGGTGTGGCGGACCAGCAGCCCGAGGCCGTCCTCGGTGTCGGCGGTCATGTGCTCCGACAGGTGCAGGAACTCAGCGAGCTTGGCCGCGGCCTCGTAGCCGGCTGGGCGGATCGACAGCCGCACCATCGGCCGCCGACCAGCGTTACCGATCGTCTTGGCGGCCGCCAGGCGCGGTTCGGCGTCGACCGAGAACCCGTGCATTTCGACGTTCGGGAGCCCTTCGAGGAGGGTGGCGACCCAGGTCAGATCCCAGGACTTGGCGGCGCTCATCGCGCACCGCCAACAGCGCCGGTGATCGTCTGAATCGCAGAGGCCGACGCGGTCTCCAAACCAGACAGGATCGGGCCACCGATCGACGTCGAGGCCAGCGATAGGCCCAGCAGCATGCCCAGGAGGACAACGCCCGGGGTTGCCGGTCCCCACTTGACCGCGACGAACGCCACGATCGCGAAGATGATGAACAAAGGTGCGGTAACCATTGACTGGTTCCTTCCGAGAATCAGGCAGCCTCGGCCGTAGCGGCCGGGCCCAGGTTGGTGATCATGTAGACGGGCGCGGGCTTGATCGCCGCGTCGTGGTTGGCCTGCTGAACCAGCAGGAGCAGGAGCGAGCTCACGGCCCGGCGGTGGGCCCGCTTGGCGAGCGCGTCGGCCGGGTCAGCAAGAAGGCGGCACTCGGCATCGACCAGGTCGACCTCAGCGGCGATCTGCGGCCATTCGGCTTCGATCGCGGCAAGGTCGCCTCGGGTTGGCCCCTCGGCAACAGGTCCGTTCAAACGGTTCACGTGTCCTCCTCGTTGGCACCTATCTAGTTAGGTGGATAGGTGGACCGTAGCACGGTCGTTGCCCACCTGACTAGATATGTGTGAGAAAGTTTCGGAGTGGCCATTGATCAGTCAGACCCGAAGTCACCCGCGCAGCAGATCGCGGACCAGCTGCGCGCGGTGATCCGTTCCGGCGACCTCGCTCCCGGCGACCGTGTGCCGTCGACGTCGCAGCTCATGGAGACGTACGGCGTCGCGTACCAGACCGCGAGGAACGCGATCGACGCCCTGAAAGGAGAGGGGCTCGTGGAAACCCGCAAGGGTGCTGGCGCGTTCGTGCGGCGGCTTCCGCCGATGATCCGTCTCGGGTCAGATCGCTACTCCCGCGCGGTCCGTGACGGCGGCAAGGCTCCCTTCCAAGCTGAGGCGGAAACCGCTGGCCTCACCTGGAGTCAGGAGATCCTCGCGCTCGAAACCGTGCCCGCGCCCGCCTGGGTTGCCGAGTGGTTCGACATCCCCGCCGGCACCGAAGTCTTCGCACGGCGGCGTCGGACGTTGCTGGAGGGGGTACCCACCCAACTCGGGGACAGTTACTACCGCCTGGAGGTGGTCGAGGGCACCGCAATCATGCAGGAAGACACCGGCCCGGGAGGGGGATACGCGCGCCTAGAGGAGGTCGGCCACAAGTTGACGAAGTTCCGTGAGGAACTCGCCTCGCGGCAGCCGACGCCGGAGGAGGTAAGTGCGCTCCGCCTGTCGAGGGGCACAACAGTCGTGGAACTACACCGCATCGCCTTCACCGAGGCCGGACCTGTCGAGGTCTTCCGGTCCGTCCTGGCGGGAGACCGCCACACCTTCGCTTACGAATTCGAGGCACCAGCGTGACCAACACCAACACGAGTCCAGATGCATTCGGTCTAGACGCGCGGTCTTACTCAGAGGCGTCGCCTGACCACGCGATCAACGAAGACTTTGTCCTCGTCGGTCAGAACTTCGCAGTGGTCCTCGATGGCGCGTCACCTGTGAAGGGCCTCGACACCGGATGCATCCACGATGTGCCGTGGCTGGTCCGCACTCTCGCCGGGCAACTGCTCGCGCGGCTGACGACGTCCGCCGATCCCCTCGCCGACATCCTCGCTGACGCAATCGGCGGCGTGAACGCCACCCACGAGGGCACGTGCGACCTGTCCAACCCGAACAGCCCATCAAGCACCGTCGCGATACTTCGAAGGCGTCGACAGGAGATCGACTACCTCGTCCTGGCGGACTCTCCCATCGTGGTCCAGCGAAACGACGGCACGATCACCGCGATCACCGACGACAGGATTGACCACCTCCCCGACTACTCAGTCGCGGGAGTCAGCAAGCTGAGGAACTCCCCTGACGGATTCTGGGTTGCCAGCACGCGGCCGGAGGCTGGAGGCATGGCCGTCACGGGCACGCTCAGCCTGAACGGCGACGGCCCGGCTGAGGAGATCCGCGCCGCAGCTCTCCTCAGCGACGGGGCAGCCACCCTCGTAGAGCGCCACGCCGGCGAATGGGCCGAGACGATGCGCCTCCTCGAGCAAGGACCTCGGGTCCTGATCGGGCACGTTCGGTCCGCCGACGAGACGAGCACCGGGCAGTTTCGCGGAAAGCGCCACGATGACGCGACAGCCGTTCTGTGTACGTTCCCGACCAGCGCTAACCGCGCCGCCGAGGCCGTCTAAGCACCTGGCGACCGGCGGACCGCGGGTCGTACACTGGGGCACCTAAGGGGTCGATCCACCAGCTTGGAGGCGACCCCTTTGCCATACCCGCAGCAGCCGCCCCGCCGAGAGCGCGAGTACCCGCCGACGCCTTACGCCCCGCGCTCGGAAGCGACTCGGGCTTACCGCAAATCCTACGATCTCGGCGTACGGCACTTCGGCACGATGAGCTGGGACATCGTCTCCCGCTACGAGGCTGGCCTACGTCCCGGTTCGCCGGACCAGCGGGGCTACCGCGACGGGGTAATTGCGGCTTGGCGACGCCTGCAGAAGCTAGAGGCCTTCGGCCGAGAGGTGGCCCGCCGCGACTACGCAGAGAGCCGCGAGCAACTTCGCAAGGAGGCACAGCACGACCGACCGTACTGACCGCACCTCATTGGGGTTTCTTGGTAGTCGGTGCAGTCGGTGCAGTCGAGACGTCGTGAACGGCAACGGAGTGGATCTGCGTCTCGGAAATCACAAGCCGAGCACATGGCACTTCCGCGGGGTCCTCACCGTGTCGCACGAGATGGATGGGTTCCTTGAGGACGATGTCTCGGCCTGCGCCGTGGCTCTTGCCGTCGTAGGAGAAAAGGAGGCCTCGGACCGTCGTGCCGTCCGTGAGTCCGACGTCGAGGTGGATCGACTTGCTGACCGTGAACGCATCGTGCCACCCGGATTCTCCTGAGCGGACCGGATGAAGTTTGCGGTACCCCCATGCTCCGAGTAAGGCCACCGCGATGGAAACGGCGAGCGCGTCGAGTCCGAGCCAAATGCTTCGGCGCAGAAGTTCCGAATCGACCTTGTCGGCCGGCGTGCTGAGAAGGGCTACGACTGTCTTGTCCGCGATCAGAGCCGTGATTGCCAGGATAGGCCCGGAAATGAGCAGCCCAACCCCGACGAGAGTCAGGATCTCCTCGACTTGTGTCGGGCTGTGATTCGCTCGCCGGTGTCTGACGGTCAGGCTGAGCCATACATATCCGGGCACCAGCACGATCAGGACGAACAGCGCCGCCGACGACGCAGGCACGACCGCTTAGTCCTGAGACTCGGCCGAGCCCTCCACAGCAGCTGGGGCCTGCTCCGGCGGTCGTGTGACGAGTGACGCAACCGGGGGCGGCTGGAAGCCCTGAGGCTCCTTCGAGTCGACGATGTTCGAGCCCTTGGAGAACGTCTCGCGGTTCTCGGAGTCGTCGGTGAAGTGGACCATCTTGTCTTCAGTCATGTACCGATTCTGCCGCGAACATGTGTACGAACGCGCTAGCCACGCGGTCAACTGGACCGCCTCCCCGAACTTCGGTATCTGATCTGGCCTTCCAGCGGCTACAGCAGTCTTGGACACGCCACCCTGCAGACATGAGCGACGAGACCCCCACCGGAAACGACCCAGGCAAAGACCGGGAGAAGGTCTTGTCCAGCCTGCCCGACAAGTACCACGGCTCACCATGGGGGATGGTGGCTCTCGGACTGGTCTTGAGCGTGGTCGGAGGGTTCCTGATGATCGAGAGCCAGGGCGTGGGGTTCGTCTTCCTCATCCCCGGTGGAGTGCTGGTCCAGTTCGGGGTCATCGCGGCCGGTGTCGAGTACGGGCTGCGCCGCGTCGACCAGGAGCGCTTCTTCCAGTAAGGACCAGGGTCCGCACCATGCAAGGAACGATGTTTGAAGTCGGTGAGTTGGGGTATGAGGAAGGTATGAGACAGCCCAAGGTCGAGTACCCGATCGAGCTCCTTGATGATCCGAGCCTGCCCTTGCCCGAGCGGGTCGAGCGGATGATGGCTCGCGATGACTTGGACTGGGAGGCGCGGCAGGAGGCGTACGGGAACGTGGTGATTGCGCAGTTCGGGCACGCCGATGATGCCGACCCAAGGTAGGGCGGCATGGGTGGCTACAGCCAGCGTTGCTGTCGTTGAGGTCCTGGGGCGGTGCGTCTACGCAACGACCTACCCAACAGGCAACGCCTTGCGTCGTACGTGACCCAGTCAGAGGCAAAGGCGGCGCACATCCGCAAGGCGGACGCTGTGCCACCAACCAAGCGGCGGCGCGGGATTCCTCGTACTCACGCACCATCCCCTTCCCGTGAAGGACAATAGGGCGGTGAGGACACTCTTGCTTGACTGCCCCTTCGACCTGCCAGGGGCAGACGCGTTCACCTTCATGTCATATGTCTCGGTCTTCGACTATGACCTGGTGATGTGGGACCCAGGCGGGACTGCGAGAAAACTCGCGAGCAAGCCCTACCAGGCCCAGCATCGAGGAGGGCCCCAGCTGGACGCGGCGGATTCTGTTGCATTCATGGAAGCACTCGTACGGCGCCAGACCGAGTTTGGGGAGTTACTTGCCCTGGGCAAGACCCTGATCGTCTTCGCCACCCCTCCGAAGGTCTTTTGGGTCGAAACGGGAAAACGCGAGACGTCGGGCACGGGGCGAAACCAGAAGGTAACTAACTTTGTTGAAGACGTAGACCTGTTGATGGCCCTACCTGTGCCGTACAAAGCCATGGCGGGCACCGGTATCGAACTCGAGCTTGCAGCCGACGTCGCTGGCGGGTTGTGGCGTGCGACCAAGGGAGAATGGGTCTATCGGTGCACTCTCGAGACCTTTCCGGGCAAGGCGATCCTTCGCGTGGCCAACGTGGACAAGGTCGTGGGCAGCGTCGAGATCCGAGAGAACGGCGGTGTCTTCGCCCTCCTTCCCGAGCCATGGATCGAACCCGAGGTCGAGGACGAGGACGACACAAACGACGAAGATGACGAAGACGAGACGACTCAAGAGAACAGAGACGCGGCGGCCGAGACCGAGGATCCGCTCTTGGTTCCGAAAGCGATCTACGCATGGGCCGTCGGACTAAGCGTTGGTGAGGATGAACCATTCCCAGAATGGTGCATGAATCTCCTGCTCCATTCCGAAGCCGAACGACAGAACGAGCTCGTCCAGGTCGAGACCTCGATGGCAGAACTCGCCACAAAGCTAGAGGAGCTAAAGGCTGCCCAAGCAGGGGATGCTCAGTGGAAGCGTTTGATCGTCAGTCAGGGCGAGGCGCTCGAGAGACAGGTGCAGGCAGCGTTTGAATTGCTTGGCTTCGAGGTCTTGGACACCCAGCGCGGGAGAAGTGACCTGCGCCTGAACTATAACGGAAAGCGGGTGGTGGTTGAGGTCAAGGGACTTGGCAAGAGCGCCGGCGAGAAGCACGCCGCCCAACTCGAGAAGTGGGTCGCCGAAGAGCTTGCCGGTGACGTCGAGGCGAAGGGCATCCTCGTGGTGAACGCGTGGAAGGACATTCCTCTGAAGGACCGCAGCGCAGCCTTTCCTGACCAGATGCTCGAGTACGCCAAAGCTCGGGGGCATTGCCTACTCACCGGCCTTCAACTCCTCAACATGTGCGTCACGGTGCGCAACTCACCAGCTCAGGCTCAATCCATGGCGGACCAACTTCTCAGCACTGTCGGCCCAGTCGCTGAGCATGAGGATCCCTCGAAGATATTTGCTACGCCTGCCAGCATCCAGCCACTTGCCGACTAGTAGCACTCGGAGCCCATTGCCAACTAGGGCCACAGGACGAGCCACGCAGCCCCGGGGGGCTGCGGGAACACAAGCGACCACAAGAACCGATAGCCACCAAGGGACGTCCACGGCAACGCAGACGGGTCGACGAGAGAGCTCCGCGAGACGGTTTGCGCTCCCCAATTCAGAGGACGGCGAGCAAGCACCGCCACTTCAGTAGGCCCGTGTCAGATACGTTCCATGATCGTGGCCGAGCCCATTCGTTCAATCAACAAAGTTGCCGATGAGCCCATCTTTCTCGGGTGGCTCGGAACCTTTGTCTTCGGTGCGTACGTCCTCTTCAACTCCTACGTTCTTGAGAACCCAGGGCCCGAGGGCACACCGGGGTACACGATCGCACTCGTCGCAGTAATCATCCAGGGCCTTGGAGTCGCGCTCGTTACTGTGGGAATCGCTCTGTACGTAACCCACAAGCGCAAGGTGCAGCGCGTGGAATCCGAGCTGCTGGCGCATCTGCGCTTGACCCAGCGCGAGATTGACTTCATCTCGATCCCCGCCAGTGCGGTCGGCCCCCTCTTGGAATCGTCTTGGGCCCCGTTGATAAGTATTCAAGTTCTCGACGACGAGGACCCGGAACCACCCCGAGATTATCCGCGCGAAGGACACCTAATCGAGCGGAAGGTTCAGCAGCGGATTCGCTGGTGGGTCGCTGATATTCCCACGGAAGTCCTAACCGAGGTTGCATCTTGGCTACGCGACCAGGGCGAACTCCTTGCTAGCGCCCTCGTCTCCGCAGCGATCGCCGACCGAGAGCAACTAACAGTTCTCGAAAGACGTTTACGCGCCGTTCTGGGCAGGACGCCCCAGAATGTCTGAGCGCAAGAAAATCGCTCAACTTGAGGCGAAAGTCGCAGACCTGGAGAGGAATTCCGGCCGTAGATCCTGGATGACACCGATTCTTTCTGGAATCGGGGTGATCATGACCGGCGTAATTCTCAATGCGACCTCACCGGTCGTCGAGGATGCTGTAACCGACAAACCGAACCCCTGCCTAGTGCAGTACGAATCCGTTGCCAAGGCCATTCAGAACGGCGTCACGGACGCATCGAACCTGGACGCCCTTGCCGAACCGGGATGCTCGGTCGAACCACAAGATGTCGCGCGGGATATCCAGGAATAGAGTCGATCCTCCGACCCGAACTCATGCCACCAGACGCGGTGCCGGGACCATCAAGCCGCCACGAACTGCCCCGAAGCCAGGGGCGACTGGCGTGACAACTTTCTCTACTGACTCACGGCGCGCTCCGTGCGCTGGCGCATACCACATCTGAGGTACGTCGGGCACCGCCCTCACCAGATCGGCCGCAGCGCCCATTCGACACCGCTAGCGTCCGTCAGATCGATGCCTGACGAAAGGGACACCGCGAGATGGCAGCCCCCGCGCTGATCGACGGACACCTGCCGATGGGTCGCCACGTGTGCACTCTCGCAGAGGTGGAGCGAGCGTACGTCCCAGATGCTCCGACTGACCGACGCCGAGAGATCTGGACACAGTGGGTCGGGTTGACCGGGGCATTGCAGTCCGCCCTTGGAGAGGTGGCCGCCTGTTGGCTGTCCGGCAGCTTCTTCTCGAGCAAGCCTGTACCGGGCGACATCGACTGCCTCTATGTGGTCGACATCGCGCGCCTCGAAAAGTTGTCGGCCACGGAGGATCCTGCGGCCGCCGGCCTCGTCTACGATGCGGCAACCGGAGGCATCAAGAGAACTGGAGCGATGATCGACTCATACGTTCTGACATGGGTGCCGACGCCAGGGGTCGAGAGAGACAATCCGATTCAGGATCAGTACCACCGCAACCGTGGATACTGGGATGACCTGTGGTCCCGCGTACGAGACGTCGACCAACGCCTTGGGGCAATACCAAGGCGCGGCTACCTGGAGGTGCTCATCGATGGCTACCGATGAACGTTTCTCGGCCGCCTGGTTCTTGGGGCAATA
The DNA here is from genome assembly GCF_044744805.1 of Nocardioides sp. NPDC087217. Taxonomy (NCBI): domain Bacteria; kingdom Bacillati; phylum Actinomycetota; class Actinomycetes; order Propionibacteriales; family Nocardioidaceae; genus Nocardioides; species Nocardioides sp. NPDC087217. The sequence continues at coordinate 1,306,313 of NZ_JBIUZB010000001.1, read as the reverse complement.
CACACAAATTGAGCGCCCCATACCGGGTCCCGGCGACTGGGGACGGCTGAGTCTTGACGCGTTCGTGGCAAACAGGATGCCCAGCGCTCGATCGTCGGTCTCTGAAGGCACCATCCGGATGTCAGGTCCTGAGGTGCTCGAAAACGCAGCCGATCTAGGTGCAGTGGGAGCAATCGCCAGTGCATGGCAGCGTGTTGTATCCGCTGCCGGGGCGGGGTTGGAGCGGATCAAGACAACGCGCGGAAACCTGCCTACTCACATCCTCCAACGGACCGCGCTGGCGTTGAACGCCTCGCCCCAACCTGGGTCGGTGGTCTTCAACATCATTCCTAAGACCTCCCCACTTCCGGAGGTCGAGCCCGACGGCAACACCCCGATGGTCAACGCCGAGCGCCCGCTCGCAGACCGCGCCTCGGAGCAGGTCATACGGCTACTTGGGCTCGCCGAGGTCGAGGATGTGGTTTTTCAGGATGAGCTCTCAGCTCAACTGCAGCAGTTGGGGCCACGCGTCGGAGGAGCCCTCAAGGGCCTGGCGCAGACACTCGATCGAACCAACATCACACTGGACGCGACTTGGGCCGAACCCATGATTCCTAGTCTGCGCGCCACGGTGAATCCGTCAACTGCGCGATGGCTGGCTCAGTTCGTTGACGGCCGAGGCCTCAACTCAGAAGCGGTGGAGATGACGGGTGTCCTCCGGACGATCAGCGATCGTGAGCGGTGGCTCGTTGAGGTCGGCGACGAGGACCTGCGCATGAACGCGAGCGAGTTGGATCCATCCGTCGCGTCAACCTGGAACGTCAAGGATGAAGTTCGGCTGACCGTTCGCGTGGCGGTAACGGAGCGACCCGATGGCCTTACCAAGCGGACGATGACGATCCTGCACGTCGCACCAGCAAGCGAGTCCGAACCAGATGCCTGAGGCCATCTGGGCGTTGCTTGGTGTAGGCGTGGGCGCGGTGATTCCCGCGCTCACGACGCTGTACCAGGCTAGGAAGACCGCCGAACAGGCGGAGCAAGACAGGAACTCCGCCTCCCTTCACGCCGCACACGATCGGCAGGACGCTCGTGACAGCCGCCTGTTCGACCTTCGACGGGAGTCCTACGTGGAATTTCAGAGCGAGGTACGCCGCATGCTCGACTGGTTTTGGGCAGTCGAGAACATCCTCGGCGGATCCCCCGAACCGCGGATGGACGATATGGATCGGCTCATCGCGGCCGAAGCAAAGGTTCAACTCTTCGGAACTGAGGCGGCATCGACTGCGGCGCGGAAATCGATCGTTGCAATCAACACCTACGCCGCTAGGACCACCCACGAGGCGTTCGTGGCGGCCGAGGATGCAATTCGTACCTTCGGCCGTGCTGGACGTACGGACCTCGGGGCGCGGGATTGAGCCAGCATTCGGACAGAATCCGCCAGCAGACTGGCTCGGGCGGGCACACAAACGGGCACACAAACAACCACAAAGATCGATGTACATTCCCAAGCCTTCACGCATACCTGGGCCGCGCAATCCACATCCCCCGCACACCGGTTTTCTCTCAGCGGGTTGTAGGTTCAAGTCCTACATGGCGTACCAAACAAGGCTCCTGACCAGCGGTTTCGGTCGGGAGTTTCTTGCATTTCAGGCTCTCGACGCCCGACGCGTACGGAATGCGGTTCAGGATCATTCGCCTCGAAATTCGACCGCGACCCCGGAGCAGTCCGAGGCCACGGCACCGGCGGCACGCATCGTGGTGTCACTGCCTGCGACCGGCCCTGAACCTCACAGCCCTGAGAAAGCCACGGACGAAGTCACCCAGACGGCTCCGTCGGCACCTAGCACGGTAACCATCTGCAGGCCCACCAATGCGTCCGACCGGAAGAGCGCCCTGGGCCGGATCTCGACCCCTCCGGATCCTGGGCGTGGCGACTTCCTCCCGACGACCCGTCATGTCAAAATGAGAATGATTCCTGATTCTAGGCGCGGATGAGTTCGTGGAGCGCCGAGGTGGCCGTCGGCCAGCCTGATCAGGCTTCTCGGACCTCGACCTTTCCACTGGACAAGGACATGCCTTGATGGCCTCGCCACTGAGCGACATCCTCCGGCCCGTACGCGGCCGCCTTCTCGCCTGTATTGCTCTGACCGTGGTCTCCACGGTCGCCGGGCTGGTGCCGATGATCGGCATCGTCGAGCTGGCCCGGATCCTCTTACCGGCCACCGGCGGCGGCAGCGTCGACGCCGACCGCGCCTGGCTGGTCGTTCAGGTGAGCCTGGGCGCGCTCGGCGTACGGCTGGCGACGATCCTGACCGCCTCCTGGCTCTCCCACGCCGCGGACCTGGACCTCTCGGTGCTGCTGCGGCGGAGCCTGGTCGCCCGCCTCGGGAGGGTGCCGTTGGCCTGGTTCACCGAGCGCTCCTCGGGGCAGGTGAAGAAGGCGGTCCAGGACGACGTGGCCGCGCTGCACCACCTGGTCGCGCACTCGGCGATGGAGCTGACCGCCGCCATCACGCTCCCGCTCACCGTGGCGGCGTACCTGCTCTCGGTCGACGTCACGATGGCGCTGGTCACCTGCGTCCCGCTCGCCGCCGGCATCATCGGCCTGCGGATCTCGATGCGCGGCGCGGCCGAGCTCTACCAGACGTACGACCGCGGGCTGGCCGAGCTCGGCTCGGCGGCCGTGGAGCTGGTCAACGGGATCACGGTGGTCAAGACCTTCGGCCGGGAGGGCCGTACGCACCGCCGGTTCACCGAGGTCGCGGGCCGCTTCGGCGGGTTCAACCGCGACTGGATGCGGCACTCCGCGCTCGGGATGCTGGTGATGGAGCTCGCCCTGACCCCGGTGCTCGCCCTCGCGCTCGTCGCGGTCGTCGGCTCGCTGCTGGTGCGCGGCGGCGACCTCGCCGCGATCGACCTGGTCCCGTTCCTGGTGCTGGGACTGACGATGACGGCACCGGTGACCGTGGCCGGGTACGCCGGTCGCGAGCTGCGCGAGGCGACCGGTGCCGCGCGGCGGATCCAGGAGCTGTTGGACACCCCGGAGCTCCCGGCCCCGACGACCGTCGCGAGCCCGGAGGGCGGCCGCGTCGAACTGCGTGGGGTCGGCTTCGCCTACACGCCGGGCGGCAGGCTCGTGCTCGACGGGATCTCGCTCACCCTCGAACCCGGCACGGTGACCGCACTCGTCGGCCCGTCGGGGTCGGGCAAGTCGACCCTGGCGAGGCTCCTCCCCCGCTTCGCGGACCCCACTCTCGGGTCGATCACCCTCGGCGGCTGCGACCTGCGCAGCCTGACCAGCGAGCAGCTCTACGAACGGGTCTCGTTCGTCTTCCAGGAGACCTCCCTGCTGCGCACCAGCGTCCGCGACAACATCCGGCTGGCCCGCCCCGACGCCTCCGACCAGGACGTACGTCACGCCGCGGCCGCCGCGCAGATCCTGGACCGTCTCGACGCCCTGCCGCGCGGACTGGACTCGGTCGTCGGCGAGGACGCATTGCTCTCCGGAGGCGAGCGGCAGCGGGTCGCGATCGCCCGGGCGATCCTGGCCGACACCCCGGTCCTGGTCCTCGACGAGGCCACCGCGGCGGCCGACCCGGAGTCGGAGGCTCAGGTGCAGCAGGCGCTCTCCAGGCTGGTCGCCGGACGCACCCTGCTCGTCATCGCGCACCGGCTCTCCACGATCACCGGCGCCGACCGGATCGTCGTCCTCGACTCCGGCCTGGTCGCCGAGTCCGGCACCCATGCCGAGCTGCTCGCCGCCGACGGCCTCTACGCGCGCCTGTGGCAGGCCGACCAGCGTGCCCACCTGGAACCCGTCCACACCCAGACCGCCGAGGTGGCCCGATGATCTCCGTCGTACGCATGCTCAGCACCCTCCTCGACCACGACGGCCGTCGCCGGCTGCTGCGAGTGGTCGCCACCTTCGTCGCCACCGGGATCCTCCAGGGGCTCGCCTTCGCCGCGCTGGTGCCGCTGCTGGTCGCGCTCTTCGCTCAGGACTGGAACGGGGTGACCGTGTGGGCGGCCGTGCTCCTGGGGCTGCTGGTCGCCCACCACGTCCTGCTCGCCCTCGCCGACCTGGCCGGCTACGACCTGGCCTGCGACCTCCTCGACCGCACCCTGGCCCAGCTCGGAGAGCACGTCGCCCGGCTGCCGCTGGGGTGGTACGACGCTGACCGCACCGGGATGGTCGGCCGGATGGCGTCCAAGGGCGCGGCCGACATCTCCTCGATCCCCGGCCACCTGCTCCGGCCGATGACCTCGGCCGTGATCAGTCCGGTCACCGTGGTCGCCGCACTGCTGGTCATGGAGTGGCGGCTCGGGGTGGCGCTGCTGGCCGGCGTGGTCCTGGTCTTCGCCGCGACCCGCCTGCTGAGCGTGATCATCGGGCGTTCCGAGGCCGGCTACGACGCCGCGATGGCCAACGGCTCGGCGCGCGTGGTGGAGTTCGCGCTCAACCAGCAGGCCCTGCGGGTCTTCGGACGCACCGTCCATGGCAACGAGCTGGTCGAGGACGCCTTCGCCGCCCAGCGGGCGGCCAGCCGGCGGATGCTGGTGACCGGCTTCGGTGGTCGCGGGCTCCAGCTGCTCGCCGTCCAGGCGCTGCTCACCGTGGTGGTCGCCCTCTCGGTCCAGCTCGTCCTCGGCGGCACCCTCGCCGCCGCGACCGCGATCGGTCTGCTGGTGCTCAGCGTGCGGTTCGTGGAGTCGATGGTCGACCTCGGCGAGCTCTCCAGCGCCCTGCGGATCGCCCAGGGGTCGCTGCGCCGGGTCCTGGACCTGCTCGAGACCGCCCCGCTCCCCGAGCCCTCCGTCCCCGGCACCCCGCGTGACGGCGCGGTGGAGATGAACGACGTCTCCTTCTCCTACGACGGCTCCACCCCGGTGCTGGACGGGGTGTCCTTCACCGCTCCGGCCCGCTCACTCACCGCGATCGTCGGGCCCTCCGGATCCGGGAAGTCGACCCTGCTCCGGCTGGCCGCCCGGTTCCACGACGTCACCTCCGGGTCGGTGCGGGTCGGTGGTGTCGACGTACGCGATCTGGGGACCCAGGCGCTGATGGCCGAGGTGTCCATCGTCTTCCAGGACGTCTACCTCTTCGAGGGCACCCTGCGGGACAACGTCCTGCTCGCCGCTCCCGACGCCGACCCGGCCAGACTGGACGAGGCCGCGCGACTGGCCCGCGTCGACGACATCGTCGCCCGCCTTCCGCACGGCTGGGACACCCGCGTCGGCGAGGCCGGCTCCACGCTGTCCGGCGGCGAGCGCCAGCGGGTCGCGATCTGCCGTGCGCTCCTCAAGGACGCCTCCGTGGTCCTCCTCGACGAGGCCACCGCGGCTCTCGACGCCGAGAACGAGGCGGCGGTGCAGGAGGCGCTGACCGCCCTGGCCGCCGACCGCACCGTCATCGTCATCGCCCACCGGCTCCAGACCGTGACGGCCGCCGACCAGATCCTCGTCCTCGACGGCGGCCGGATCGCCGAGCGCGGCAGCCATGCCGACCTGCTCGCGGCCGGAGGTCGCTACCGGGACTTCTGGCAGCAGCGTACGTCTGCGGCGGGCTGGCAGCTGGTCGGCGAACCGATCAGGTGAGTCACGGAGCGGCGACGGGAACCGCCACGTCCGTGCCTCCCTCCTTCGTGAAGCGCGCACCCATCCGGAAGAACGACGGCGTTGCCACGAAGCGTCCGGCGAAGAGCGCCTCGCCCTGCTGGAAGAAGGGCGCGGTACGCAGCATCGCCGAGGGCGCGAAGCCGAACAGGTGAGCAACGGCGGCAACGTCGCCGGGCGAGTTCATCCGCATGAGCACGAGGTTGTCGCACTGCGATACGACCTGCTGATGAATCTTGTCGGGTCGCTGGGTCGAGAGCACCAGCCACAGCCCGTATTTTCGACCCTCGGCCGCGATCTGCACGATGCGGTCCACCAGTGCCTGCTGCAACGCACCTGAAGCGTCCGCCGGACACAGGTTGTGGGCCTCGTCGATCACGATCAAGGTGGGAACCCGGCCGGTGCGTTCCGCCCACAAGCGCTCGACGAGGTCGAGGCTGATCGCCATCGGCTCGTGCGGATCCTCGAAACCACTCAGGTCGAGCACCGTCGCTCGGGTCCCCGAGGACACGATCTCGGCGGCGGACAGCAGCTCGCCGGCCCAGACCTCCCAGCGGTCGAGGCCCAGGTTCTCGATCCGCTGACCCAGCGCGCGCTCGTCCGGGGCACCCACCAAGAGCTTGCGGATCACCTGCTGCAAGTCGGACGAGGCCATCTCGTCCATGCGGTGGATCAAGAGGTTGTACTCCTCGCGATCGCGCATCGGATCGAGCTCGAGCAACGCCGCCTGGGCTCGGCGCGACATCGTGGAGAAGCGCAGCCTGAGCGGCTCGTAGTCGGTCGTGTCTGCGCCCAGAACCCGTACCGCCGTCGCGGACAGACGATCGGCAACTGCCGCCGGTGCGTCGGCACGCGGTTCGCCGAGGCTGACGAAGTCGGCGTTGGGGTCGAGCACGACGACCCGGAGCTCGGTGTTCAAGATCAACCGCTCCAGCATCGCCCCGAGCGCATAGGTCTTGCCGGAGCCGCTCTGGCCGCACAGGAAGGTGTGCCGGTTGAAGGCCCCAGGTCTCAGCAGGGCGGGGACCTCGTGTCCGGCGGACCGCCACGTGCCGACCTCCAGCGTGGCCCCGGAGACCTGCTGCAGTCGCTCGAGGTGCCGTGTGCTGGGCTCGGAGAGCCGGGCGTTGCGAAACGGCTGACGGCGCTCCGGCCGCGGTACGCCGGTCTCGTCGAGCGGACCGAGCAGGATGCCGGACCCACCGTCATCCAGCACGGCCGGGTCGTTGCAGTCCAGAACCTGACCAAGCACCATGCCGCTGTCCTCGGTGGTCAGAACCACGATGTCGCCCGGAACGACGGCAAAGGTCTCCTGCCCGACGTACACGAAGGTGCGGCCGTCTGATGAATGAGCGAGCAAGGCCTCAGAAGTGTTCACGTCTCCCCCGCAATCCCTGACGTTTCGCCGGCGGACGACCATCCGTGGCGTACTTCAACCTGTGGATCGTATCCCGCTGGCTACCACGCCACCGCGACATCCGATCACGCTCGTACGCTCAGGAGATGCGCTCGGTGAGCGCCCGGCGAGTGTCGATCAGCCAGTCCTTGTAGTCGAGGTGCGCCTTGCGCAGCGCGGCACCTGGCCAGTCTGCGGGAAGCAGCTCGTCGGGCAGGACGGGATCCGCGAGCAGGTGACGTACGGAGGTGGCGCAGGCGGTGAACCGCAGCACGGGGTCATCGGTGTCGGTGGCCGCCAGCAGCTCGCGCGCCCGGGCGGCCCAGCCGACCAGGTCCCACAGCCGGCCGGCAAGCTCCGCGGGGTCGGTCGTGGGCCGCATCGTCAGCCGCTCGCACAGACCGGCGAGCTCATCGGACCACTCGAGGTCGAGGTTCGCCGGGCGTACCCACACGCCCTCACGCAGCTCGGCCAGACGGAGCTCGGTGAGCGTCGCCCGGAGGCTCGCCCTGTCGGCAGCGGAGCGGCCGGTAGCGGTCACCACGACCATGTCCCAGTCACCGTCCCAGGCACCGGTCTGCACGTGGATCGCCGCCTCCTGCCGGCGCTGGCGGTGGCTCAACCTCTCGGAGAGCCGGTATCGCCCCTCCGCAGTTCGGACCAGGTCGTCGGCGGCGACCATGCGGGAGAGCGCGACCCGGACCGTCGTCTCCGAGAAGCCGACCAGACGGCCTCCCGCGACGAGCTCGCGGGCGGACAACGTCGGCACCTCGGCGCTCATGAGCAGGCCCAGGAGCGCCGATCGGGCGGACACAGGGCGAAGGGCGCTCGCATCGGCATGAGTCGGTGACATCGCTCCGGATCTTACATGAATCCCGCATCCGCAGATGATGTGTTATTTACATCATTGCCACAGCCGCAGAGGATCTGTAACGTCCCTGGGCATGAGCCTTACTGGACGCACCATCATCATGTCGGGCGGCAGCCGCGGCATCGGCCTGGCCGTGGGCATCGCCGCGGCCAGGCTGGGAGCCAACGTCACGCTGCTGGCGAAGACGGACACACCCGACCCACGCCTCCCCGGCACCGTTCACACTGCCGCCGCGGAGATCGAGGAAGCGGGCGGGCAGGCACTGGCAGTGGTCGGCGACGTCCGCGACGAGGCCTCGGTGGAGAACGCCGTCGCACAGACCGTCGAGCGGTTCGGCGGCATCGACATCGTGCTCAACAACGCCTCCGCGATCGCGCTCGACGGCACCGAAGACCTGCCGATGAAGCGCTTCGACCTGATGACGCAGATCCAGCTGCGCGGGACCTACCTGCTCACCAGCAAGTCGCTTCCCCACCTGCGCGCATCGGCCAACCCGCACATCCTGTCGCTGTCGCCGCCGATCAACCTCGCCCCGCAGTGGCTCGGCGCACACCCGGCGTACACCCTGGCGAAGTACGGAATGAGTCTGCTGACGCTCAGCTGGGCAGCGGAGTACGCCGAGCACGGCATCGCCGCCAACTGCCTGTGGCCGGAGACCCTCATCGCCACGGCCGCGGTCCAGAACCTCCTCGGCGGAGACGCAGCGGTGGAGAGGTCGCGTACGCCCGAGATCGTCGCCGACGCCGCGGTGGAGATCCTGGGCCGCCCCTCGCGCGAGTGCACCGGCAACTCGTTCCTCGATGTCGACGTGCTGCGAGACGCTGGAGTCACGGACTTCTCCAAGTACGGCGGGACCGGCGACCTGGAGTACGACATCTTCGTGGACCGGCCATGACCAGCCTCGTGCGGGAGCGGCGCGGAGACGTCGAGATCCTCCGGCTCAACCGTCCCGAGAAGCGAAACGCCCTCGACACCCCGACGCTCCGCCTGTTCAACGACGCATTGAGAGAACTGTCCGATGACGGCGAGGTTCGCGCGGTGGTGCTCTCGACGACATCTCCCGACGCCTTCTGCGCGGGCGCGGACGTCACCGAACCGCTGGACGCGGCAGGCGGAGTCGCCCGGATGGAGGCGTTCGCCGAGCTCTACCGGCTCGTCGAGCAGGTGCCCGTGCCGACGATCGCTGTCTGCGTCGGCAACTGCGTGGGCGCCGGCGCCGAGATCATCGCCGGCTGCGACCTGCGCGTGGCCGGGGACAACCTGAAGCTCGCCTGGGCCGGCGCCCGGCTGGGCGTTCCAGTCGGCCCGGCCCGACTGACCCAGCTCGTCGGCCTCTCCTGCGCCAAGGAGCTGATCTACACCGGGCGCCCGGTCGGGGCGGACGAGGCCGTCGCGACAGGCCTGGCCCAGCGTACGGCTCGCGCCGACGAAGCCGAGGCGGTCGCTCTCGAGCTGGCAGAGCTCATCACGCGCCAGTCGCCCGACGGGATCCGCACCCTGAAGGAGATGTTCCGCGAGCTCGAGGGCACTGAGGACCGCATCACCTACGAGAACGAACGGCTGATCGACTTCCAGAGGAACAGCGTCGGCCTGCCGCAGGGCTAGCTGACCTACTCGCCGTGCGACTCACCGGGCGCCGACGGCGCGGAGGACGAACTCCTCGATCCGCTCAGCCGGAAGGTTGCGGGTGCCCAGGACGGCATGGACGAGGGCGAGGGTGGCGTCGACGTCGGTGACGGCGAAGATGCCCTGCTCGGCGCCCTGCTCGAGGATCTCGGCGAGGACCCGCTCGACGGCGACGACGTGCTCGCGGATCTCCTGGCGAGCCTCCTCGGGGAGCCCGCCGTAGACCTGGGGGCCGAAGCCCATGTGGAACTTCTCGCCGAGGGTGAGGTGGTTGCGTACGTAGATCCGCAGCCGTTCGGCAGGCTGATCGCTCGCGGCGAGCTGAGCCTGGAGGGACGCGACGTATTCCGAGGTCTCGTGGGTAGCGAATGCGACCATCACCGCGTCGCGGTCCTTGAAGTGGTGGTAGATCGCGGTGCGTCCGATCTCCGCGCGCTGCGCCAGCTTGGACATGCTGATGGCGTCGTAGCTGCCCTCGGCCATCAGCTCCGCGAACGCCGCGAAGATCCGTTCGCGCACCAGCCTGCGGTGTTCGGGGACGTTCTCGGCGGCGATACGGGGCACGAGAGCGAACCCTAGTTCACCTGCGATAGAGGTCGAGGCGAGCGCCGAGCTCCTCGAAGAGGGCCTGGTTGAGACCGAAGGCGACCTGGACCTCCTCGACGATGCGGATCTTCTCCGCGGGGCCGAGGGGCAGCGCGTCGAGGCGGGCGCGGTAGCCGTCCTTGTAGGGCTTCGGCTTGGGGATCTCGGTGAACTCGTAGAACGCCACTCCCTCGCCGTCGAGCTCGAAGAACCGATCGAGCAGCCGGCCGATCGCCTGGCCACCGGAGAGATCACCGAGGTAGCGCGTGTAGTGGTGGGCGGCGTAGAGACCGCCCCAGGCGCGGGTGGCCTCGATCCGAGCGACGTACGCGTCGACGGCCGCCGACTCCACGGCATCACCGTCGACACCGGGCGCCCACACGGCCAGGTCGGCATCGATCGAGGCCAGGCGCTCCAGGGCGACGTCATGGACGGCTTCGGCGACGGCGTCCGTGGCGGCCAGGTCGCGGCCGACCGTCTCGAGCGCGACGTAGACCTTGCGCAGGCGCAGCAGATAGTCGGCGTACCCCTGCTCGTTGAGCCGGCCGGCCAGCAGCTCCTCCATGAAGGAGGAGCTCTCGGCGGCCGTGTGCTGGATCCGGGAGCCCTCGCGCATCAGCGCGGAGAGTGGAGCGTCGTGCATCTCGTCGGCGAGGAGGGCGGACATGTGTGCTCCAGTCAGGGTCGGGCGGCAGCGATCGGCGGTCCGGCAAAGATCCTGACACACTGTCAGAAAGTCGGCAAGGTTTTGGTTAGGTAACCCTAACAAACTCGCCTCAGATCGGGTTGTGGAGATGCCTACAGTGCATTGTTCCCGAACCGGAGAGCACAACGTGACGACCACAACTTGCCCAGGCGTCTCAGACGTTCGGGTAGCGATCATGAGGAAGATCAACAAGGGGTCCGACCAGATGCTCGAAGACGACGTGTTGCCGGGGAAGTTACGGCCGATTTCACGGCCATCCGGGTCGTCTCGTACGCCTATGCACCCGCGATCCGACGTGGCTAAACTCCCCGCTTCGTCACGGCGAGTCACAGCAACCGGGGGGCTGCAGAGGCTGACTTCTACTCGTCGTGCCCTGTCATCGACAGTTATCAACACCATTGGAGAAGTCACTTGCGCTCCCCACTCTCGGTCCGCGGAGCCGCCCTTGCTGCGGCGACCGCGATGATCGGTCTTTCCGTGACCGCGGCCCCGGCGACTGCGGCGGAGAAGCCCCAGGCCAAGGCCTCGTCGGTCGCTCTGACCGTCAACGTGTCTGACAAGGTCAAGGTCGACACCGGTCGCTACACCGCCACCTACAACGGCAAGAAGACCGTCAACTCGGGCACCAACAAGCCCGCTCTTCCGCTCCTCGCGGGCGAGCAGCAGCTGCTCTCGGTCGGCGTCTTCGCCCAGGACGCGGCAGCCGCCCTCCAGAACGGCACCGTCTACTCCGGCGCCTGCTCGGCCCTGGCCGGCAAGGGCGCGACCCTCGTCGCCATCGGCGACGGCTCCAGCTGCGTGAAGCCGGGCGAGGCCGTCACGGTGAACCTCGCCGAGCTCGACCTCCAGAAGCTGGGCGCCACCACCGACTACCTGCTCAACGACGAGAGCAAGGACGTCCACGTCAAGCTCGGCCCGGTCAACGACCTGGTCCAGACCGTCGTCTCCGGCGTGCTCGCCAAGGTCGGCGGCCTCTCGGTCGGTGTCGACCTCGACGCCGCGGAGAGCACCTGCATGGCGCAGGGCACCAAGTTCAAGGGCAAGACCCAGCTCAAGAACGCCGCCGTCACCGTCAACGTCCCCGGCAAGGGCGACATCAAGGTCGCCGACCTTCCGGCGAACCCGAAGAAGAACACGACGGTCGTTCCCGACCTCTCCCCGGTGACCGACGCTGTCCTCGGCCGCGTCGACACGCTGCTTCAGTCGGGCCTGAAGACCAGGGACGGGCTCGCCGGCCTGGACGTCTCGATCCGCATCGACCTGATCGAGCACATCAAGGAGCAGCTCGCCGTGCTGCTCAAGGGCCTCGAGACCGACCTGGTCAAGCTCACCCTGAACAAGCAGGACAAGACCGCCAAGTCGCTCGAGGTGTCCGCTCTGGACATCAACGTCCTCGACACCGTGAAGAAGGTCGGCGCCCCGACGGCCGCCAAGGTCGCCATCGGCACCAGCACGTGCGGCACCAACGGCCTCACCGCCTCCGAGGAGAAGGCTGCGGCCAGCGGTGACAAGAAGAACGTCGACGTCGTCGTCTCCGGCGACAAGTCCGACCCGGACACGAGCGTCCAGGCCAAGCCCGACAACGCCCCGGCCAACGCCGAGCTCAACCTGCTCTCGTCCCCGGCCGCCAAGGGCGGGTTCGCCGCAGGCGCGCTCGTGCTGCTCGTCGCCGCTGCTGCCGCCACCCGGTGGTTCCTGCTGCGCCGGTCGCACGCCTGATCCGCTGATCAGGACTCCCCGGTAGGACCGTCGTAGAACCTGCGACACCCGCGTCCCGGGCCAAGGCTCCAGCCTCGGCCCGGGACGCGCTCGTTTTGTCGGAAAGGGTGCAGGTTCTGGGCGGCGCGCCTGCGTGCCGCCCGCCGTGGGATCCGACAGGGTTGGGCCGCCCCCGATGCTCCCCAGAGCTCTTCCCCCATCTCTCTGGAGTCACCCCATGCTGCGCCCGCTGGCGACCCTGCTCGCCGTCGTACTCCTCTGCTCCGGCTGCGCCGAGGTCTCCCAGCCAGACACCGCCGTCCAAGCCGGATACGGCGCCGACAGCGGCGAGGAGGTCAGCCTTCCGCTGACCGAGGCCATCGCGAAGCTCCCCGTCGCCAAGGAGGTCACGTCCGGCTACGAGCGGGAGAAGTTCAACCACTGGGTCGATGCCGACGGCGACTGTCAGGACGCCCGCACCGAGGTGCTCCTCGAGGAGTCGAGGAAGAAGGCGCGCGGCAAGTGCGATGTCACCAGGGGCGTATGGCTCTCCACGTACGACGGGGTCACCGTCAAGCGCCCCGGCGGCCTCGACATCGACCACATGGTCGCCCTCAAGGAGGGCTGGGAGTCCGGCGCCAACGCATGGACGGACGAGCAGCGGGAGGCGTACGCGAACGACCTCGGTGACCCGCGCGCCCTCATCGCCGTCACCGCCGCGACCAACCGCAGCAAGGGCGACCAGGACCCGGCCGACTGGATGCCCGACGCCACGAGCTACCACTGCACGTACGTCGCCGACTGGGTCGCCGTGAAGATCCGCTGGAGCCTCTTCGTCGACCGTGCGGAGAAGGCTGCGATCGAGGACATCGCCGCCGGCTGCGACAACCCCGAGATCACCGTGCGCCTGGCCGGGCCGGCCCCGAGCGACCCGGCCCCGAGCGACCCGGACGCCCCGGACTCGGGTGAGGATCCCCGCTTCGACACCTGCGCCAAGGCGACCGCGAAGGGCTACGGGCCCTACCGGAAGGGCCGCGACGCCGAGTACGCCTGGTACCGCGACGGCGACAAGGACGGCACGGTCTGCGACAGCTGACGCGACACCCGGATTCCGCAGGTCAGAAGCGATACCCCAGCCCGTAACGTACGAGGCTCTTCCTCCGTTGAGTGTGACGAACGTCAAAGGGAGGGATATTCACGTGCGCACAACACTCATCGCGCGGGGGGCCGCGGTGGCGGCTGCAGCCGCCATGGTTGCCTTGTCAGCAGCACCTGCGAGCGCCGCCACGGTGTCGCAGGCGTCCGCAACCGCGCTGAGCCTCGAGCTGGCCGGCACCGGAGCGACCGACTCAGGCACCTATGCCGTCACCAACGACGGCTCCACCGAGTCGGCCAAGGGCACCAACGAGCCGATCGTCACGGCGCTCGGTGGCCAGGACGCCATCCACATCGGCACGCTGGCCCAGGACGCGGTCGCCAAGCGCAACGCCACCTCGGCCGCCTGCGCCGGCATCGCCGGCGACGGCGCGACCCTGGTCGCGGCCGGGTCCGGTGACTGCCTCAGCGGCGGCGACAACGTCTCGCTCGATGCTGCCAGCCTCGACTTCAGCAACCTGAAGGTGATCCAGTCCGACCTCTTCCAGGGAGCCGACAGCCAGCTCCAGGAGCTCGGCAAGCCCGTCCAGGACCAGATCACCAGCGCGCTCGCGCAGCTCCTTGCCCCACTGGTCGGCGGATTGGACGGCGCCGGCCTCTACGTCGACCTCGGCGCCGTGCAGAGCAGCTGCACCGCCGACGACGACACCGCCTCGGGCGACAGCACCATCGCCGACTCCTCGGCCTACGTGGTCATGCCCGGCGGTGACCGGGTCACCCTCGTCGACCTGCCGGTCGAGCCCGCCGTGAACCAGAAGGTCGTCACCGACCTGTCCGGCGTGGTCGACGCGATCATGGCCGGTCTCCGCACCCAGCTCACCCAGGGCCTCGACGGGGCGCTCAGCGACCTCACCCAGGTCACCGACGCGATCCAGAAGCAGGTGCTCGCCACGCTCCTGACCTCGCTCGAGGAGCAGCTCGCGCCGCTGGAGGACAACGTCCTCGACATCACCCTCAACGCCCAGGACAAGTCCCCCGGCGCGATCACGGTGACCGCGCTCGACGCCAAGATCCTCCCGGCCGCCGAGGCCTTCGTCGGCAGCAGCCTGGCGCACCTGACCATCGGCACCAGCCACTGTGGTCCGAACAGCCCGGTCACGAAGACGGTCGTCAACAACCCGCCGAAGGCAGCCAACCCGCCGGCTTCGGTCCCGACCGTCGTGACCGCCGGTGTGGAGAGCTACGACGACGGCAGCGCCGGACGCATCGCTCTGGTCACCCTGCTGCTCCTCGCGGCCGCGGGCGCCGGTGTGGCGACGTACGTCCGCATGTTGCGGCGTGGCTGACACCTCTGCTGACTCGCCGCCGCGGCTCGCCGCGGCGGCGGGTGGCCTCTGGACCGCGCTGGTCGTGCTCGCTGTCGCGATGGTGCTGGCCGGGCTCTTGTGGCCCAGCGGCAGCGCCGCGGTGGAGGTGCCGCCCGGCGCCCCGCAGCGCCTCGAGCTGCCTGGGCTGAACACGAAGGCGAGGGTCGTCCCGATCCGCCTCAAGGGCGAGGTGCTCGACCCGCCGCGCAACCCGCGCGAGATCGGCTGGTGGGTCGGCAGCGCCAAGCCAGGCTCAGCGCAGGGTCAGACGGTCGTCACCGGCCACACCGTGCACACCGGTGGCGGCAGCCTCAACAAGCTCGACCACATCGAGGAGGGGCAGGAGGTCGACATCGTCACCAAGGACGGGACCTTCCAGCACCAGGTCGACTCCGTCGAGGTGCTCAGCCGCAAGGAGCTGGCCGAGCAGGCCCAGCGCCTCTTCGGGCAGGACCACGGCGACGGCCGCCTGGTGATCATCACCTGCACCGACTGGAACGGCTCGAGCTACGACAGCAACATCGTCGTGATGGCGCATCGGTTTAACGCACTACCTTCGTGACGCCGAGTCGGCGCATCTGACCCCGTGCTTCTCGTGGTGCCGAGTCGGCGCATCTGACCCCGTGTCTCGCGAAGCGAAGCGAGCGGGAGGGGTCGGATGCGCCGACTCGGCAGTAAATCAGAGGTACAAGCCGGTGGACTCGTCCGCGATCCGCTCCGCAGCAACAGCGTGCACGTCGCGCTCGCGCATCAGGACGTACACCTCTCCGGCGACCTCGACCTCCGGCTTGTCATCGGCGTCGAAGAGCACCCGGTCACCGATCTCGACAGCCCGCGCGTGCGGACCGACCGCGACCACCCGTGACCAGGTGAGCCGCCGGGCCGCGCCCATGGCGGCCGTCGCCGGGATGACGATGCCGCCCGAGGAGCGACGCTCACCGGCGTCGGACGCGACCTCGACCAGCACCCGGTCGTGGAGCATCTTGATGGGGGTCTTGTCGGTCACGTCCGTGTTGCCTTGCCGGTGGGGAGTGGTCAGTTGGCCTTGGTGATCTTACGCAGCGTGGCCATGAGCACGACGGTGCCCACCACCCCGCCGACGGTCTTCGCGATGTTGCCCATCTTCGGCTCGCCGGAGACCGGGTCGACGTAGACCGCCTTGATAGCCGCCACCTGGCGCTGAACGATCGTCTTCGGGCTGCCCCGGTAGATCAGCTCGTCGATGGTGCCTGCGAGCCGCTCGCGGATCTCTTCGATCTCGGACTCGAGCGAGGAAGTCTGGTCCTTGGACATGCGCAGACCTTAGCAACCGGCGTACGTCCACTGCGTGCTCCACCGCTGCGGTTCGCCTGGGAATGTTCGCTAGGTTGGCTCCATGACGCGTCTCGAGCCGGGCGATGTGGCCCCCGACTTCACTCTTCCCGACGACACCGGCGCGGAGGTCTCGCTCAGCAGCCTCCGCGGCCGCAAGGTGATCGTCTACTTCTACCCCGCCGCGATGACCCCCGGCTGCACCAAGCAGGCCTGCGATTTCACCGACTCGATCGACTCGCTGAAGGCCGCCGGCTACGAGGTCGTCGGCGTATCCAAGGACAAGCCCGCCAAGCTCGCCAAGTTCCGCGAGCGTGACGGGCTCACCATCGCCCTGGCCTCCGACGAGGACCTCTCGGTCCACAAGGCGTACGACGCCTACGGCGAGAAGAAGCTCTACGGCAAGGTCGTCGAGGGCGTGATCCGCTCGACGTTCGTGGTCGACGAGGAGGGCAAGATCGAGGTCGCGCAGTACAACGTCAAGGCGACCGGTCACGTCGCCAAGCTCCGCCGCGACCTCGGCCTCGCCTCGTAGCTCTACTGCTGGTCGTCGGGCTTCTTGAAGTCAGGCGGAGGAGGTACGTCCTCCCCCGGGATCTCCTTGGGCGGCTCGACGACCACGGGGCCGGCGCCGGCACTCCACTTGGCACCGGTCTCCATCAGCCACTCGCCCGCCTGGGCGGCGACGTCGGTGGCGGCCGCGCCGACCTGGAGCAGACCCGACAGGGCCTGGTTACGCGGCGTGTCCGCGTCGGGTGCGGACGCCATCGCAGCCCTCTTGGCCTCGATCTGAGCCTTGAACTCGCCGGCCTTCTCGACGGTCTTCTCGCCGCCGGTGACAAGGTGAGGTGCTGACTTCACCTTGGCGTCCGCAACAGCGGGCTTGGCGCCTTCGACGCCCTTCTGGACGCCATCGCGCCAGTTGGACGCGTTGTCCTTGAACGACATGACTTCATCCCTCTCCTGGATGGGGTGGTGTTCTTCCATCCTTGAGGGTCCGGTGACCAATGTCCATGGGGATCGACCCTGGGACGCCCCGGGTCGGACCCGGAATCTGTGTGCAGGCCACGACACGTTATTCCAGAGCTGTCAACAAAATGTCCTTGCTAGACCGCTGCCTGGCAATCACATCGCAGCCTCCTCGAGAGGCTGAGACGCGGCCAGTGGCTCGTCTACTCCGAGGTCGCCTCACTGACGAAGATCGAGCCGTGATCGTCAAGGCCTACCTAGGGGGCAGCGCCGCAACCTGTGTCCTCGCGGCGCACCACGGCGTCAGCGACTACTCGATCTGCAAGGTCCTCCGTCACGCGGGCATCGCCGGAGTTGGCCGCAGCGTCTCACCGGACGTTCGATGGTAGCCCTTGCCCAGGGGTCTTCATCGAGCACGGCAGTCACGTCGTGGTTGCTCGAAGGCTGGCAAGCTGTTCGCGGCGGTCGCCGAGGATATGTGCTTCCCAGGCAATGATCGCAGGCCGGCCGTCGTGAGTGCGTTGGGCTTCGAGAAGGAGCTCGGTGAGCTCGATGTGTCGTTGCAACTGGGTGGAGACGACGAGCTCAGGAGGGTCGGCGTGGGTGAGCCACGTGTGCACCTGGTCGAGGATGTCATCGAAGCGGGCGATGAGGCGTGGAAGCCCAGTGAGCGCAACCACCTCCCGGTGGAACGCCAGGTCGGCCTGGGCGATCTGGGACCAGCGACCGGACTCCGCCGCACGCTCGATCGCCTTCAGCCTGTCCCGCAGCGGAGAGAGATCGCTCTGGTTCGCCACGAGAAAGTGGATGGCCGCGGACTCGTCGGCGAACCGGAGGAGCTGCAGCTCGGACAACGACTCACGATCGATGCTCACGACTCGACAGGGCTTGTTCGGCAGCTTGATGACCAGTCCGCTCAGCGCAAGTCGGTCGAGGGCCTGGCGTACCGGCGCACGGCTCACACCGAGCTCCGTGGCAAGAACTGAGTCCTTCACAGGCGCCCCTCCCGCCAGCTGTCCGGAGAGGATTCGCTTGCGGATGATCGCGTGCACCCTATCGGCGATCGGTCGGCTGTCGATGACAGCATCGTTGGCGCTGCCCGTCATGACCTGGGCTTCTCCTGTTCTGGTGGGCGACGTCCTAGATCGTATGGCCGGCGTCGGTCAATGTGTCGCGGAGCTGCGCGCGGCTGGCGACCCCGAGCTTGGGAAAGGCCTTGTAGAGGTGGGTGCTGACCGTGCGGTGCGAGAGGTAGATGCGGTCGGCGATCTCCTTGTTGGTCATCCCGCGCGCTGCCAACAGTGCGACCTGTAGTTCTTGCGGTGTCAGGACGGTGGCCGCCGGCCACGAACTCTGGTCGGGTCGGGCGAGGACTTCGCCCGCGGCCCGCGCCTCGGATGCTGCGCGGCCGGCGAGCATCTTGGCCCCTACCGCGTCGAACACGGCGAGTGCGCTCTTCAGATGGGGTCGCGCGTCGACCGGACGGCGTTCGCGCCGGAGCCATTCCCCGAACAACAGGTGGGTACGCGCCAGTTCGAACGGCGACTCACTGAGCTCTCCGGCGCGGACTGCACTGCGAAAGTGGTCCTCGACGGCCACGGCCTCGCCGTCAACCTCGGCGATCAGCGCTTTGCTCCGCCCTACGAGCGAGGTGAGGAACGCGGAGCGGTAGGCGCGGGAGGCTTTGTCGGCTGCGGTCACGTTCTCCCGGATGGTGTCGACGCGGTCCGCGCGGACAGCTGCCTCTGTGCGATCGGCGATAGCCCACAGGGCTCGGGTGGGGTGCACGCTCATGTGGGTGAACTCGATGAGCGCGTCGCGGTAGTGGTTGTGGGCGAGTGCGACGATCCCGGTCGCCCACCTTGACTCCGCGCTCGCCATGGCGAGTGGGTTGGTGGTCGCGATCTCGCTCAGTCGTGCCAGGGCGTCGTTCATGGCTTCAGGCTCGCCCAACATGGCGTAGGCACGCGCGACGGTTGCGACGCACATGGTCTCGATGAGCGGCTGGGCCGTGTCGCGCGCCATGCGGCCCGCGAACTCCGCGTCGGCCAGCCCCTCGCGGATCCGGCCGCGGAGCAGCAGGAGCGCCGCCCGGCCGCGCAGGGCCTGCGCTTCGTCTGCCGGAGCCCCTCGTTCGTGGAACAGCTCACGGCTCAGGCCCCAACAGGTCAGGGCGGTCTCCAGGTCCTGCAGGGACTCGGCGGCGATCGCGAGCGAGACCATCCCGAGCGGGAAATGCCGCAGTTCGGAGACCAGCCGGGGCAGCTGGGCCCGGATGTCCTCCTCGACATGGCCGAGGGGAGCCAGGAGCGCCAGCGCGACTGGCTTGAGCGGACTGTCGGTCTCGACGGCTCGGATCTGGGTCTCCAGCCGGCGCCAGTCGTCTGGGGGGAGGTTGCGCCCTCGGGCGTTCAGTGCTGCGCCCCACAGGATCTGGACTTGTCGGGCAGCGTTCTCCGCGCCTGGCAGCCGAGACGTGACCGCCGTCCAGTCGGCGCGGGGGTGACCACCCAGGCCCGTGGTCAGGCTGAGCGCTATGCGTGTGGTGGCGAGCTCGGCCAGGGTCTGCGGCTCCGTGGCGACCTGGTCGGCCTCGTTCAGGATCTCCAGCGCTTCCTCACCCATGCCCGCCGCGCGGGCAGCGTCAGCGGCGTGAGACAAACGTCTTGCACGATCTGTCACCTGCCCCGAGAGAGCGGCGGCCCGCTGGTAACCGGCAGCGGACTCGCTCAATGCGCCCTTGGAGCGAGCACGACGAGCGGCGTCCTCCATGGCCTCGGCCACGGCGTCGTCTCGTTCGAAGGTGGCGGCCGCCTGGTGCCAGACCGCCCGGTCCGGGTCGCGGATCGAGCCGGCGAGTGCGCCGTGCGTCTCCTGCAGGCTCGCTGTCGACGCAGACCCCAGGACGGCGGCCCGCAGCAGTGGATGGCGGAATTGAGGCCTGCCGTCGACGACGCGGAGCAGCCCACGGTCTTCCAGCGGTGCGAGGTCGCCGAGCCCGAGGCCGACGGACTTTGCGGCCTCGAGGATGTCCACCATCGGTGCGTCGTCTGCTGCCGCTGCCAGCAGCAGCAGGCGGCGGCTGGCCGGGCCGAGCCCGATGGCCTGTGCAAGGAACGCGCGCTCCAGCGCACTGGTGGTCGGGAGGGCCGATCCCAGCTCGGCCTGGTTGCTGCGCGTGAGCAGAGCGGTGGACAGCTCGCACAGCGCAAGGGGGTTGCCGGCTGACTCTCGCAGGACGCGTCTGCGCGCAGCGGCTGGGAGTCCGGATGCCCTCCGAGCCGTGAGCTCTGCCGCTGCATCTTCATCTAGTGGGGGCACCCACATGGTCTCGACCGGCATCACGAGCTCGGCCGCGGGCCGCCACGACGGGCGGCTGGTTGCGACCATCAACACCGGGGCTCCCTCCAGCCGCAGGCTGACGAACGCGAGGGTGTGCGCGGTGGCGTGATCGATCCAGTGCAGGTCCTCCACGGCGAGGAACAGGGGTTGCTTCTCGGCGGCCTCCTCGAGCAGCCCGAGCGCGGCGATCCCCACGAGGAGTCGATCCGGAGCCGGGCCATCGGCGAGGGAGAAGACGGTCGCGATCGCCTCCCGCTGGCGGGACGGCAGGGCGGGCAGATGATCGGCGAGCAGCGGGCGTAGCAGCTCGTGGAGCGCGCTGAAGCCGACCGGGGACGAGCCCTGCAGCCCCGTGCAACGCAGCACCCGGTAACCGGAGTGCACCGCTTCGGCGACCGCGGCCCGTAGCAATGTGGACTTGCCGATCCCGGCGTCCCCCTCGATGAGCAGGGATGTCCCGGCTTGGCCCGAGGCATCGACCAAGCTGCTCAGCCGACTCAGTTCGTTCGTCCGCCCGACCAGGTCGTAGGCGAGTGTTGGCCGTTCTGACACGCCGCCAGAGTATGCGCCTCGCGGACAAAGTGTCGACACTTCATCCGCAGATCTACGTCATGCCACGGATGCCCGGCGCTGAGCGCCTCGACCACAGTTGACGGACTGGCAAGTCGCCAGGGAAGTCAACGAGTCTGGAGACGGAATATGCCTGGAAACCCGAAGAACGTCGCGCTCGAGCCGGCTGCTCAGGCGTTCGTCGACGCCACGTCGACTCCGCCGTTCCTGTACGAGCTCCCGCCGGAGGAGGGCCGGAAGGTCGTCGACTCGGTGCAGGACACGCCGATCGAGAAGCCGGACATCGACGAGGAGTGGGTCGAGATCACTGGCGGGCCGACCGGCAGCGTACGACTTCGCATCCTCAAGCCCCTCGGCGTCGACGGCGACCTTCCGGTGATCCTCTACGTACACGGCGCTGGATGGGTGTTCGGTAACGCTCACACGCACGACCGCCTCGTTCGTGATCTCGCGATCGGGTCGAACGCCGCTGTGGTGTTCCCGGAGTACGACCGGTCGCCGGAGGTCGGGTACCCGGTCGCGATCGAGCAGTCGTACGCGGCTGCCCAGTGGGTCACGACCGAAGGCGGCGACAAGGGCCTGGACACCACGAGGATCGCGGTGTCTGGTGACTCGGTCGGTGGCAACATGGCGATCGCGCTGGGCCTGCTCGCGAAGTCGCGCGGCGACGTCCAGTTCCTCAAGCAGGTGCTGTTCTACCCGGTGACGAACGCGGCGTTCGACACGGAGTCCTACGAGGAGTTCGAGGTCGGCTACTTCCTCAGCCGCGAGGGCATGAAGTGGTTCTGGGACCAGTACACGACCGACGAGGCGCAGCGGGCCGAGAGCACCGCCTCTCCGCTCCGGGCGAGCCTTGAGGAGCTGGCCGGCCTTCCCGACACACTGATCATCACCGCGGGCGCAGACGTCTTGCGCGACGAGGGCGAGGCGTTCGCGGCACGACTGCGCGAGGCCGGCGTCAAGGCTGCCAACGCGCGCTTCGGCGGGATCGTGCACGACTTCGCGATGGTGAACTCGCTGCACGACACCGAGTCGGCCAAGCACGCCGTCTGGCTGGCGACCGCGTCGCTGCGCGACGCCTTCCAGTAGTCGCCGGTGCCGGTCGGCGGACGGTGTGAGGACTGAACGGCGTGGTGCGCCAGAGGCACACCACGCCGTTCCGCCGGTCATCGCCCGAGCGCGCTGGTGCCGAGCTCCCAGAGTCGGTCAGCATTGCCCGGGTCGACCGCATGGCGAGCGACACCCGTCGCGTGTCCCTCACCCGTCTCGACGACGGGCGCCTCCTGGTTGTCCTCGAAGTACGTGCCGGTGACGTGGGCCGTGAGCGGCGACGCGGCCAGGAGCACCGAGGTGGCGGCACCCTGGGCCGTGGACTTGAAGTAGGGCTGGTCGATGCGGTTGCCCTCCTCGTCCATCGCGCCCATCGCACGCAGTGTCTCGTCGTCAAGGTGTCGCTGCAGCCGGGTGGTGATCCAGCCCGGCATCAGCGCGTTGGCGGTGATGCCGTCGGCGTTCCAGCGGCGTGCCAGGCCGACCGCCAGGAGCACGTCCGCGGTCTTGGACTGCGAGTAGGCGTTCCATCGGTCATAGCCACGCCGCTCGTACTGGGGGTCGGTGAAGTCGACGCCTGCTCGCAGGTGTGCGGCGGAGCTCACCAGCACGATGCGGCCGCCGGCCCGTGCCAACGGGCCGAATAGGCCCTGAGCGGCTTTGAAGTGACCGAGATAGTTCGTGGCCAGTTGCAGCTCCCACCCTGCGGCGCTGAGCTGTCGCCGCGGAAGTGCCATGATCCCGGCGTTGCCGATCAACCCGTCGAGAGCGCCGCTCCACCCGGAAGTGAAGCGCTCGACACTGTTCAGGTCCGCGAGGTCCAGGTGAGCGACGTCGATCCGACCGGCCACGGCTCCCACCGAGGCCAGCCACGTACGTGCCGCCCCGGGATCGCGGACGCCGATCGTCACCTCCGCGCCCTTGCGTGCCAGGGCGAGCGTGGTCTGCGCGCCGATACCCGACGCGCCACCTGTGATCGCGTAGCGCTTGCCAGTCAGGTCGACGTCGGTGAGTATTTCATCTGCGGTGGCATCGGCACCGAACGGGGTCTGGAGCAGTTCACTCATGGTGTTCGCCCTTCGTGTCCTTGGCGTCCGCGAGGCGCTCCAAGAAGCGGGCCAGCTCGCGGGGCATGTCGCCTGGCTTGCGCGAGGTGATGTACTGCCCGTCCTCGACCACGGGCTCGTCGACGTACTCCGCACCCGCCTCGCGAACTTCAGGGGCGACGTCACGCCACGATGTCATGCGGCGACCGGTTGCTAGGCCTGCCGAGATCAGGATCTGCGGGCCGTGGCAGACGGCTCCGATCAGACGGCCGGTGTCGGCGAAGTCTTTGACGAACCTCAGAGCCTCCGGGATCTCTCGCACCTCGGACGGAGCGAGGCCACCCGGGATGAACAGTGCGTCGTAGTCGGAGGCAGTGGCATCGTCGATCCGCGTAACGCCGGTCTTGAGGGCCAGGCCCTTGTACCCGTTCACCTCTTCGCCGGCGGGCGTGAGCACGTCGACGTCGTACCCCTCCTCGGTGAAGCGGTAGTACGGGTAGAAGAACTCGATGTCCTCGACCCGGTCCGCGGTCAGAATCGCGATGCGCCCCTTGGGCTCGAGATCCTCTCGAATCGCCGCCCGGTTGTCCGGTACATGAATGTTCGTTGTGGTGGCCATCTCTTTCTTGCTCCTTCTGAGGGCTCATTTCCTCATACCGCCGTGAACGTTTGATGTTGATCAAACATTCCGCAGCGTGCGGTATCGTTTGACATATGTCAAACGACGGCGAGAGGTCGACCCAGTTTCCTGTGCCGGACCCCAGCGAGATCGAGCTCGTGCCGGTCCTCAAGGCGTTGGCCGACCCGGTGCGGTTGCGCATCGTTGCGCGCCTTGCTGACGGCAACTACCACCCATGCACCGTTGACGAGTACGGGATCGCGATCCACAAGTCCACGCTGTCCCACCACTTCAAGACACTGCGCGAGGCGGGTCTGACCAGTACTCGTGTGCGTGGGCGGGACTACGCGGTGCGATTGCGCGGCGGTGACCTCGAGGAACGCTTCCCCGGCCTGATCGCGTCCGTGGTCGGCGTCGCGACGCAGCGGGAGACTCGATAGCTCACGATGGGCTTGTGGAGATTCGGGCCGACGCTACAGTCCAGTAGTTGACGCGCAATGCCCTGTGGTGGCTGAGTGGTTCGTTCCGTGCTGCGAGGCCGGGCGACCGCAGTATGAATTGTTGCCACGGTTGAGCACCCGCGACGTGTGCTTCACGATGTCAGCTGCTTTCTTCAACTGATCGAGGGCTCCGAAGGTCTCCTGTCGGTCCAATCGAAGACGATCCGCCGTGTCGCGATTCGCCACCCGCCGGACGTCCGTACGAAGCGGTCAAGGTAGCGGATCGACATGGTCACCAGGGAGGTTTCGCCCTGGTTGCTGAGGAGGTGGAACGCGATGCAGTACGTCTCGCCGTCAGCTTCGTCGTCACCGACGAAGCTGACGGTCGACTGACCGTTGAGGTATGTCGTCGCGTCGTACTGCATGATGAGGCTGGCGAACGTCTCCGCAAGACGGTCGCGCCCTTGAATCTCGTCTAGCGGTTCGGTGTGGGCTGGGTCGCCGTTGAAGAGGATGACGCGCCCGTCGTCGGCGAAGACTGATGCTTCCAAGCGGGCATCACGGCGGTCGGCGCCCCGAGCGTACGTATCCACGAGCTCGCGGATCGCGATGCGGTCCTGAAGGCGCTGTACGGTGTCGCTCACAAACTTCCCTCCTCGTGGGGCAAGCCGCACAGGGCGTGGCCCGTTTGCCGGGTCGTCGCTGCTGTCCTGGGCCGGAGTGCCGTTACGGCTGCTCGCCCTCGCCGAAAAATGTCGCAACGGCCTGGATGAGGCCATCTTGCACCGTGATCACGTCGACGCCGTGCAGGATCGGGGCACCTTCTGGGCCGAACGCCCATGGCATCGCCCCGATAGCGTCGCCTACATACTTGCGGCCGTCGGCTGCGAAGACGAACGTTTCCGGAGCCTGCTGCAGGATTTCTGCCGCCTTGGCCTCCAGCGCATCCCAGCCGTGGACGACTTCTTCTGGGTCAGTGAAGCTGACGTCCGCGGCGTAGGTGCGCTCGATGGCAACTCGCCGGCTGCCCGCATCGCGGTTGCCGAACACCTGGAAGAGATTCGCCTCGAGTAGTTCAGACACAGTTGCCATGGTGGTGACCTGCTTTCGACTGGAACGGATTCACGGGAAGGGTTGCACCCGCGGCGCACTGAGGCAATGCAGCGGATGGAAGATCAGTCAGCTGACGTATGGTCCACAGTTCTGTGCAAGTACGGCCCGTGACGCGTTGAACCCGATCTGTCTCTTATCCGTGTGGCTGGTGGATGGCGCTGGCTCAGCCGTGGATGCGGAACTATTGACGAAGGCCCAGAGGGCCGCGCTACGCAACGCCTCGAAGACTGCCGAGACCCCGAAGCAAACGAAACTCCCCAGCGATGGCGCCGGGGAGTTCGACTCAACTGAAACACTCCTACACCGTCACCTTCTGCGTGAAGGTTGGAATAGAGGTGATCTGGTGCATGTCTTGGGACGGTACTCGAATAGCAGAGGTGACGGCCCTGGCCTCCTAGACCGTTGTCTCGCCGTCACATCGCAACCACCGCGAGAGGCTGAGGTGCGGCCAGCACCTCGTCGCATCCGCGATCGTCTCGCTGACGCCGACCGCGCCGCGATCGTCGCCGGTTACGTCACAGGCACGGCGATGATTGCTCTCGCACGCCAATATGGCATCAGCGACTACGCCGTACGTGTCATCCTGCGCCAGGCGGGAGTCGGGCTCACCAACTCGGGACTCTCGGTTGAGACCGTCTCCCGCGTTAGGAGCCTTAACTCGACAGAAACTTCCGTCGCCGAGATCGCTCGGCGGGCTGGCGTCGGAGAGAGCACCGTGCGTCTAATCCTGGCCAAAGATCGGAGCAGCTAGGCCGATTCCACGCTCTGCTGCCGTTTGTACCAGTCGCACTGCCACAACGTCATTCGACGGCGGAGGCGTCGGTGGTCACTGCTAGAACAGTTCCATGACCAAGGATCCCCAGCCATCGCGGTTCAAGAAGGTGAGCCCCGCCGCGAAGCGGATCCTCGCTCTCGGAGAATCAGACCGCTACGAGTTCAAGCGCGACATCGACGCCGTCACGCCGAAACTGCTCGCTGGTCTTGCGAACTGGGTATCGCTCGATCCGGATCGGGATGCCGCTCACCTGCTAGTGGGCGTCGACGAAGCCGAAGACACGGACACCGGTCTCGTCTATGGCGTGCCGTGCGGACTCGCGAAGGGACTCGACAAATCCGTCGCGCGTATCCAGGACATGGCGAGCAAAGTCCGACCCATCCCAGTAGACGTCCGCATCATCGAGGAAGTCGTCGAAGAACCCACCCCGTTCATTCGTATCGAGATCCGTCCGACGATGGCCCCGCACTTCGACGACGAAGGGCGTCGCCAGACCAGGCAGGGCCGATCCACTCGGGCACTCACTGACGACGAACTACTGGGCATCTACCTTGATCGGGAAGCTGGGAGTTTCGCGACACGTTTCCGACAGACAACGACGGAGTTGCAGTCAGCGGTCGGTGCGGTCGGTGGTCAGGTCGACCAGATCGCCGACGCCATCGAGACGAACATTGCCGAACCTATCGCGCGAATGACTGCTACCGCAGCCGATGCCGCCGATGCCCCTCACTCCGCAGCCTCGTCCGCCGACTCAGCCGCAGCCGCCGCCGACTCGGCATCGTACGAGCTCGAGGATGTCCAGCGGTTGGTCAAAGACCTCCACGAGGTGGTCGAGCAGATCCAAGAAGAGGAACCACAGAGCCTCGCCTCCCGAGTTATCGGGACCCGCCGGAAGATCTGGTGGGAGTTCACCGTGGATACCTTCGAGCACACCTCCGTACGTGCGACCCGCCTCGCGGAGCAGTTACGCGACCTGCTTCAGGGCGAAGTTGCCATCGACGCCGCCCACAACACCTGGGAGCTTGGCCTCTGGGAGGAACTCCTCAATGAGCGGAAGAACCAGAACCGGGGGCGCGGAACGCAGGCGTGGTGGAGCGGCGTGGTGAAGGAAGTCCCCAAGCTTATGGAGAGGCCACAGTACGGGCCACCAAACTTGCCCGATCTCCGCGCAGCGATCAAGGCCGACATCGATCACGAGGTGGACGATCCTGGGAGCGTGACGAACCAGTTCCGTGCTCTCATCGACAATGAATGATCCCTCACGCCGAACGGAACTGTCGGACGCTCTGATGGGCGACTCCGTACAGGCTGGGGAGGCTGATCTCCGAGCAGGGTCTGCACGTCGTTGACGCCGTCGCGGTTGGCCTCGGCGGACCGGGGGCCTCGCCTCGCTGTGGTTCTCGCATTGCTTGCGGATCCCGAGCTCGGGCGCAGATGACGTCGACGGCGGCGACGCCCGGCGTGGACCAGTAACCTGTTGTAGGCGCCAGTGACGTCTTCAGTGACGCGGACGGTCCCGGGCCGAGTAGAGGTGCGCCGCGAGGTTTCAGGCGCTGACATCAACTGCCCGAAGTAGGTCACTGCGAGCAGTTTCGTACTCAGCTCTTTCGGCAGGACGACACGCTCGAGTCTGCGTCGGTGGCATAGAGCCGAGCCAACTCGATCACCGGGCGGTCGACCATCCGGCCTTCGAACCGGAATGCGCCTCCCTCGTGGTGTCGCGCCGCGGCCAGCACCCGCTTCGCCCACTCGATCTCGTTGTCGGTGGGTCCATAGGCGGCGTTGACTGCATCAACCTGGTCGGGATGAACGCACAGACGCCCCCCGAATCCGCGGTCCCAAGATCGTCTCGAGTTGCGGGTGAGCGGGTACGAGCCTCGTAGGTCAGCATGCACTCCGTCCAGCGGGCTAGGGAGTCCGGCTGCGCGTGATGCCAGGACGATCGTCGACCTTGCCAACTCCAGTTCAGGCTCGTCGGGAGTCGGTCGGATGCGGGCGTCGAGGGCGAAGTCGATGCTTCCAAACGCAAGGCGGTCGACGCCAGGGGACCGCGCGATGGCGGGTGCCTGTAGGACTCCGACAGCAGACTCGACGAGCGCGATGATGCTGGCCTGAGGGAGCTTGGTGCGAACACGTTCAACGTCGGTGGTGGACTCGCATTTGGCGATGATGACCCCGGTCAGCTCGTGGGCCGCCGCCAGGGACTCGAGGTCGTCCTCGTGCCACCCCGAGTCGTGGGCGTTGATACGCACGAAGCCAGGTCGAGCAGCGAGCCACTCCACGGCAGAGGATCGCGCGATGGCCTTACGGTCTGGGGCGACAGCATCCTCGAGGTCGAGAACGATGCCGTCGGCACCTGAGCGCTCCGCCTTGGCGAAGCGGTCGGGCCTGTCACCGGGTACGAAGAGGAGCGATCGGGCAGCGATCTGTGACATGTCGGGTCCCTTTCAGACGACGACGAACGCGAGCCAGGCCAGCAGCGGTGCCGCCAGGGTCATGCCAACACCCCACAGGAGCAGGGAGCGATAGATCTTTGCCTGTACAACTGCGGGTGAGTTGGCGACGACAAGGGCACCGTTGGTTGAGAACGGGCTGGCGTCCACGACGGTTGCCGAAACGGTCAGCGCGATGACGAAACTGGTCGCGGCGAGATTGCCGGACTCGAGAAGCGGCACGGCGAGCGGCGCCAGCACCGCTAAGATCCCGGTGGTTGACGCAAATGCGGATACGACGCCGCCCATGTAGAGGATCAGCAGCGCGGCGACGAGTGGAACGCCCACGGCGGCCACGTTTTCGCCGAGCCAGTCGACCACGCCGACCGCGTCGAGCATCGTCACATAGGTGACGATTCCGCAAACCAGCAGGATGACTGGCCACGCGATCTCCTTGGCCCCAGCAGCACCTGACTCGGGGCGGATCACGGCCAGCACGGCCGCGACCGTGAGAGCCAGGAACCCTGTGTCCAGAGCGAATACCGTGGAGCCGATCACCAGCGTCGCTATCCCCGCCAGCGTCATGGCCTGCTCCGGCTGAAGCCGGTGCTGCACATGCGGCTCGGCATGTACGGCGGTGGCGCTGATGCTGCCACCCGCTGAGATGCCCGGGGACGTGGTCGTGACAGCGTGCGGGCCGGCACCGCGTTGGGTCCCCGGGATCTCGGTGGGCTCGAACGGTCGCCGCCCGAACACCAGCCAGGTCACCACGCACACGAGCAGGCCGAACGCGAGGTTGCCGATGAAAAGGGCCCCCGTGTCGATATCGATGCCGGCGGCGTCCATGGTCCCGTTGACAATGCCGCCGAGGATTCCGGTCGGTGCGTAGCTCCCTGCCGCCGCGCCGTTCACCACCATCAACCCCAGGTAGAGCGGCGAGAGTACGTACCTCATGCCGAACGCGATGCCGATGGGCGCGACGATCGCGACGGCTGCTGGGGATGCGGCGCCTGCTGCGGTGAGCCCCACCGCTACGGCGAAGAGCACCCACGGGATGAGGGCAACCCGGTTGCCGACCAGGTGCAGTGCCGCCGCGACGATCCAGTCGATCGTGCCGTTGACCCGGGCGATCCCGAAGAGGAAGGTGACTCCGACCAGAACGACGAGAAGACTGGCGGGGAACCCGGCCAGGATGTCCTCAGGTGCTCGGTCATAGACGATTGCGCCGGTGGCGAAGGCAGCTGCAAGGGCGAGGGTTCCCATGTTGACGCCGCGGACAGTGCCAAGAAGGAAGACCGCCGCGAGAACGAGGATTCCGATGAGTTCCATGACTGTGCCTCCTCAGCCTTCGGTGCCTGCGGGAGGGGTGGACGCATCGATGTCCAACCACTCGAGTACTGACTGCGTGTGCTGGCCGAGGGCTGGCACGCCGCGCATCGTGGGCTGGCGCCCGAGCACCGTGACGGGAGGGATGAGTCCCTCTACGGGGCCGGCCTCGGTGTCGAAGGTCTGCCAACGGTCGCGGGCGCGCAGTTGAGGATGGTCGGCGAACTCCGCCATGGTCCGTTGCTGGCCGTATGCAATAGAGGCTCGGTCGAGTCGTTCGATGATCTCGGTCGTCGGCAGGTCGCCGAGGACGGAGCAGACGATGCCGTCGAGCTCTTCGCGGTGGGCGACCCGCTGGGCGTTTCCGGTGAATCGGGTGTCCTCGAGAAGATCGGGGCGATGAAGGACGACTGTGCAGAAGGAGGCCCACTCCCGCTCGTTCTGGAGGCCGAGAGTCACCGTTTCGCCGTTCTTGGAGGGGAACGGTCCGTAAGGAGCGATGGTTGCGTGACTGGCACCAGTGCGAGCCGGCGATGTCCCGCCGTATCGCTGGTAGTAGTCGGCGTACCCCATCCACTCGCCCAAGGCCTCCAGCATCGAGACTTCGAGGTTGGCCCCGCGACCTGTCTCGGAGCGTTCGAACAGCGCGGTCAGAATGCCGGAGTATGCGTACATTCCGGCGCAGATATCGGCGATTGAGATGCCTACCTTCGAGGGTGTCTCGGGCGTTCCGGTGATGGACACCAGACCCGCCTCGCACTGCACCAGGAGGTCGTATGCCTTCTTGTCGCGGTAGGGGCCGCTGTTGCCGTAGCCGGAGATGTCGCAGGTGATGAGTTCCGGATGGGTCTTCGCCAGTGTCGCGGATCCGACGCCCAGCCGGTCTGCGGCCCCGGGAGCGAGATTCTGGACGAGGACGTCGGCACGGTCGACGAGCCGATGAAGAACCTCATTGCCCTTAGGAGACCGCACGTCCAAGACGATGGATTCCTTTCCACGGTTGAGCCACACGAAGTGGGACGCGACACCCTTGACGGTGCGGTCGTAGCCACGCGCCAGGTCGCCGGTGTCGCGCTCGATCTTGATGACACGGGCCCCGAGGTCGGCGAGTTGTCGGGTCGCGAACGGCGCGGCGACCGCTTGCTCCAGGGCCACCACCGTGACCCCGGCAAGGGGTCCATTTGAGGGCGAGGGGCGCAGAGTCGGATGCGAATCTGAGTTTGATCGAGGTGTCACGTGGATCTCCATTGTCTGGACAGGTTCAGACGATTGTGACGCCGGCCACATGCCCGTGTGAAACAACCAATCTTCAGTCATTCCATGCATCAGATGCATAATGTGGGGATGGAGATCCGGGAGCTGGTGTGGTTCACGACCCTTGCCGAGACCCAGCATGTGACGCTGGCGTCCGAGCGGCTCAACGTTTCGCAGCCCACGCTCTCTCGGGCACTCGCTCGTCTGGAGCGCAGACTCGGCGTGCGCCTGTTCGACCGACGGCAGAACCGGCTTCACCTCAACAAATACGGCGAGATCTTCCGCGCCCATGCACTTCGGGCGGCCAACGACATGAGTCTTGCCGAGGACCGGATCCGGTCGCTGGTAGATCCGGAGTCGGGGCTCATCTCACTCGGATTCCTGCACTCGTTTGGCGGCTGGCTTGTTCCGGGGTTGATGAGTGGCTACCTAGCGGAAGTTCCCCGAGCGCGGTTCGACCTGCGGGGCGCCGCGGCCGACACGGTCGTGGACGACGTGCGCCATGGCCGCGCCGATGTAGGTCTGGTTGGGCCGCAGCCGGTGGCGGATGACGTGGCGTGGTTCGCTCTCGGGCGCGAGGATCTCTGCCTCAGCGTGCCGCGGAATCACCAGCTTGCCCGACGCAAGTCGGTGAGAATCGAGGAACTGGCGGCGGAGCCGTTCGTGGTGCTCCAGCCGAGCTACGGCCTTCGTCAGGTTGGCGACCGCCTGTGTCACCGTGCCGGGTTTCAGCCGAACATCGTGTGCGAGACCACCGAACTCACTACCGTCATTGCACTCATAGCGGCGGGCATCGGCATCGCGCTCACGACGACCAACCAGACCCATACCTCCGGCCAGGACGCAGTCGCTGAGGTCCCGATCGAGGACGTTGACGCGTTCCGCGAGTACGGGCTGGTGAGTCGGCCAGGGGGTCCCACCGGTCAAGCCGCCCAACGGTTCCTGGAGTTCGCCAAGAGCTCCCGCTATGCGTCTGACGCATGAAGTAATCGCACTTCCTGACGGTGTACGTCGCCGTAGGCAGCGGTTCATCATGGTGGCGGGAAGCTCGGCGACCGCCGAGTCTCCCGCCATAACGCCGTCGTGGAACAGGGAGTAGAAGTGTCGGATGTAATCGAGCGAAAGGAGCGGATCCAGCCGGAACCCGCCGAAGCTCTGGGAGCTTTGCTGAACGTGCCGGTTCCCGACTTCGAGGCAGGAGAAGGCCTGCCGTTCACCTGGCACTGGCTGTACCTGCTTGATCGACCTCGCACCGAAGACCTCGGCCAAGATGGTCACCCTGCTCGGGGAACCATCCCTGCGCCTCCGGGACCTGGGCGCCGACGGATGTGGGCAGGAGGCGCGATCCAATCCCTGGGTGCCCTCGTCTGTAACGAGTATGCGACCCGGCGCACCCGAGTGGCGCAGTCCGTCGACAAACAGGGACGGACCGGTCGCCTCACCATCGTGAGCGTTGAGCACGAGATCAGCCAGCGCGACGAGGTGAAGGTGCGCGAACGCCAAGACCTCGTCTATCGCGAAGCAGTCGACCTGCCGGGACCCCCCGATTCGGCTGCAGCGACGCCGGTGCCGGCCACAGATGACGAGCGGGAGATTGAGGTGACACCACCGCTGCTGTTCCGCTTCTCCGCGCTCACCTACAACGGTCACCGGATCCACTACGACCGTGACTACGCTCGAGATGTTGAGGGGTACCCCGGTCTACTCACCCACGGTCCTCTTCAGGCTCTCGCGATGGCCGAGGCCGCTCGATCGGCCGGCCTCGAGGCAGTCCCCGGCGCTGTCTTCGAGTACCGGCTGGTCTCTCCCCTGTTCGACTTCCAGGGTCTGATCACTCGCGCGGACCGCGAGGGAGACCGAGCCGATACATCGGTCCGTGATCTGTGGGGCCGCCAAACCGCCTGCGGCAGCGTGACGCTTCGATAGCCCAGGTCCGGAGCGCGGCGCCGCCGACGAGACCGCGCGTGCCTGCGGTGGCTGAGGAACTGCACTTCGTGCCCTTCGCGCAAAGGTTGCCGGCACGCCCTCATTGGGCCGTGAGCCGACGGGCGCAGTCCTCGGCTTGCTCGACAGCAGCGTCCAGTTGGGCGATGACGCCTTGAAGATGAAAGACCGCGAAGCCGTGGGCGTTGGCAGCGATCGCAAGCGCTAGCCGCTGCGCGCCGCCGGAGTCCCGGGCCAGGTCCTGGGCCGGAGCGGTGATGACGTCCAGCACCCGTTTGCCCGCTTCCTCGAGGTGGGGGTGAGCGGTCTTGTCCAGCGTCCCACCGAAAGTGAGGGTGAACAGCGCGGGTTCTTCCGCGGCGAACCGTACGTAGGCAGCACCAAACGCCACCAGGGCGTCTACCGGCGTAGCCGCTGCCATGACTGCGGTACTGAACACTGAGTGCTGGCGTTCGTAGCACCGTTGGACGAGCGAGGCGAGGAGGTCCTCCTTGTCGGTGAAGTGCTTATACGGGGCAGCTTTGCTGACTCCTGCGCGGCGGCTGACCTCGTTGAGGGTGAAGCCGCCCGGCCCCCTCTCGACGAGGAGGTCGAGCGCAGCCGTCTCCAGCGCGTTGCGCAGGTCGCCATGATGGTGTCCGACAGGTCGCGTGGCGGCCGGGGGTGTCGGGCCACCGCCTTTCGGACTCACTGCGCGGCCGGCTGGATGAGCTCCAGCAGGTTTCCCTCGGGGTCGTGGACGTAGGCGAAGCGTGCGCCAGGCTGGACCGCGCCAGCCGGCGGGGAGACGACGGTTGCCCCGGCTCCGAGGACGTGGTCGAAGACGGTGGTGAGGTCGTCGACCTGCACGGCCCAGTGGAAGTACCCCTGTGTGCCGGCGCCCTCGTAGGGGTCGGCGAAGCTCTGGGCAGCCGATCCGGTGCGCTCGACGAGCTCCAGCTTCATGCCGTCTGCCGAGCGCAGGATCGTGGACCGGACGCCGGCCTCGGGCATGGCGAACTCCTCCTCCACCTGGTTCAGGCCGAGTGCATGGGCATAGAAGGCACGTTGCTTGTCGAGGTCGGCGACAGAGAGACTGGTGTGGTCGTGGGCGATGCGCATGATGACTCCTGGTGGACGGCGTTTACCTGGTGAACGTCGTTCATCTTACATCGCTCTCTCAGGTGAGCAAGAGCCCCGCCGCGATCTCCGCGATAGCGGCATCCTGAGCGCCTGTTCCCGACAGGTCCGCGACGGACGTGCGGGCGGCGGTCCACGGAGGGGCCCCGTCATGAAGCAGTACGCCGAGCGTGGTGAGCGACCCATTCCCGGTCGCGGCAGTGAGGTCGTCTTCGGGGATGTCCTGCAGTTCGCCGATCCGCGTTGACTGTTGTGGGTCGTCAACGGCGATGAAGTCGGCGTCCAGGAGGATCTCGGGGGCGAGTTCGCGTTTGCCGGGACTGTCGGCGCCTACGGCCGTGACGTGCACACCGGGTCGGAGCTGTGCGCGGGTCAGGATCGGGCTGGTCGAGGCCGTCGCGGTGACGATCGCGTCGGCGTCGATCGGTGACTCGTCGAGCTGCCGGGTGCGGACTTCGACGTCGTAGTGGCGACGCGTCCAGTCGGCGAGTTCGGTCGTGCGGGGTTGGCTGCGCCCGATCAGGATGAGGGTTGAGGGTTCGCGCACGTGCATGGCGCCGTCGATCTGATGGCGGACCTGACCGCCCGTACCGATGAACGCGATGGTGTCGGTTCGCGGTGGGGCAAGCAGATCGAGGGCGATGGCGCCGGCCGCGCCGGTCCGCAGTTCGGTCAGGTAACCGCCGTCGAGGAGTAGAGCACGGATGCGCCCCGTCTCGGTGTCGAGGATCGCGGTGAAACCGTCGGAGGTCGGCAGGCGGCGGTCAGCGTTGCCGGGGAACCCGCTGGACAGTTTCGTTGCGAAGGTCTCGGCCCCGTCGAGGGCGCCGCCCTTGACGTGGACAGAGCCGTTCGGGATGTCCAGGTGCCATGGTTCGGGTGAGTGCACCTGTCCCTGGGCCAGGGCGAGAAAGGCCCGCCGGGCCGAGGCGATCGCGTCGGGCATATCCACGGCTGCGCGGACGTCGTTCTCGGTGAAGACCGCCGGGGCCGGTTCTCTG
Organism: Nocardioides sp. NPDC087217; assembly: GCF_044744805.1. Classification (NCBI taxonomy): domain Bacteria; kingdom Bacillati; phylum Actinomycetota; class Actinomycetes; order Propionibacteriales; family Nocardioidaceae; genus Nocardioides; species Nocardioides sp. NPDC087217. Next base: position 1,271,066 of record NZ_JBIUZB010000001.1, on the reverse strand, counting down.
TTGGATGTGGTGCTCATGGGGCCAGCAGCGCGGCGAGTCGGAGACGAGAGATGTTGCGCCCGGTGATGACGAAGACGGTGGGCAGGTCTGTCGGGATATGGGCGTCCATGGCGGCGGCGATGCCGACCGCACCTGATCCCTCGCAGACGATTCCGTGTACGAGGGCGAGATCTGTGACAGCTCGTTCGATCGTGGGTTCGTCGGCCGCGATGACATCGACGCCCGCGGCCGTGAGGATCGACGGGGCGAGCGTATCCGGGGCGATGTTTCCGGCGAGTCCGTCGGCAATGGTCTCCGTGACGGGGACTTGGACGATGCGTCCAGCCGCCATCGAGGCGGAGACAGCACGGGAGGCAGCCGTCTCGACACCCAGGACCCGGTAGCGGGCGGGTGCACCGAGCACCGTTCCGGAGACCAGTCCGCCGCCACCGATCGGCACCACGATCCTGGCGGCGCCGGGTAGCGCGTCGGCGATTTCACGAACGACCGTGGCCTGCCCGGCGATCACGTCCGGGTCTGTGTAGGCGGAGACGTACCGTGCATCGTCCTCCCTCGCGATCTTCTGCGCGGCGCTCTCGGCCGCGTCGTATCCGTCGCCGATGAGCCGTAAGTCGATGTCGAAGCGGCGCAGGGCTTCGATCTTCGCCGGTGACGCGGTCTGCGGGACGACGACAGTTGCGCGAACTCCCATCCGCGTCGCGGCATAGGCGATACCGAGGCCATGGTTGCCCGCGGAGGCCGTGACGACGCGGCGGCCGTCGACGGCCGAGGCTGCGACCGCCGCCAGCGCGCCGCGGACCTTGAACGAGCCGGTCGGCTGAAGCGTCTCGAGCTTGAGGTAGGCCGGTGCCGTGAAGCCGTCCAGCGTGATCGGAACGAGCGGCGTCGGCACCAGGTGGTCGCCCACCACGCTGGCGGCGTCTGCGAGCCTGCGGTCCCATTCGGTGATGTCTGGCGTGGTCATCGGCTCTCCTTGAGGTCGCGGACGACACTGTCGATCGCGTCGCGCAGCGCCGCGTTCTGCATGTCCTTGTCGTAGGTCTGCGGGTCGAGGATCGAGAGCGTCGGCAGGCCGTCGGTCAGCGCGACCAGGCGTATCGCCCCGACCCTCAGACGGTGCTCGTCGTCGATGTCCGGTACGCACGCCGCGAGGAGCCGAGCAATCCGCCCGACCCAGTCACGGTTGCCGGCCACGTGGACCGCCGCGAGCTCCGGGTCCGCGACAGCGGCGGCAGCGAACCCCAGCCAGACGCGGATCTCTGCGGCCCGCTCCTCATCGAGCGGTAGCGCTCCTTCGAGCACAGCAGTCAAACGAGCGACCGGGTCGGTCCCGGCATCCTCGGCTGCATTGGCTCGCTCGGTCGTCCTGCCGAACAGCAGTTGGCGGGCGTGGACGAGCATCGCCGCCCGCGAGCCGAAGTGATGCATGATCAGCCCAGTCGTGCACCCCGCCGCCTCCGCGACGGCGCGGACCGAGGCCCCTTCGATCCCCCGCTGCGCCATCACCTCCCACACCGCGACCGACAGGCGTCCGGCCGCCTGGGCATCTGGTTCTGTCCGCATCCCACTCCTTACCTCGATCCCTCGTAACGATCGTTACGTAACGAACGTTACGACTCCCTCAGGAGTGAGGCAAGGAATCGTGTGACCTCGGCGAGATGCGCCAGATCCAGCACGTCAACAGCGGCGCCATCCGAGCTGCCGTCGCCCGACTAGCCTGGTACAAACAGCACCAGGCACGGCACGCCAGTCGGCGCCCTGGGGGTGCGAGCATGAGGCAGGTGAATACCTCTGCTCCCCTGAACGTGCATCGGGCGGCGCTGATCACGGTCGACGTGCAGCGCGACACCCTTGACGGAGCACCGCTGGAGATCCCCGGCACGAGTGCTGCTGTTCCCGCGATCGGTGCCCTCGCAGCCGCGTTCCGTACGGCTGGTAGGCCGATCGTCCATGTCGTGCGGCTCTACCGGGCGGACGGGACCAACGCCGAGCCGGTGCGCCGCGCCCTGGTCTCGGGGCGGACGCCGTTGCTGCGGCCCGGGACGCCGGGGAGGCTTCTGGCTCCGGGGATCGTCCCGCACGATCCCGACTTCGACGACGACGCACTGTTGGCTGGTCGAGCTCAGCAGGTCGGAGACCGGGAGATCATCTTGTACAAGCCGCGGTGGGGTGCATTCTTCGCCACCGACCTCGATCAGCGACTGCGCGAAATCGACGTCGAGACCATCGTGTTCGCCGGCGCGAACTTCCCCAACTGTCCGCGCACCTCGATCTATGAGGCCAGCGAACGCGACTACCAGATCATGGTGGCCGACGACGCGGTGTCCGGCTTGGACGAGCAAGGACGCGCCCAGCTGACCGGCATCGGCGTCGGGCTTGCCGCCACTGATCAGATCGTCGACTGGATCCACCAGAAAGCAGGAGCAGATGCCTAATACCCAGCCAGAATTGTCGCTCATCACCGTGATCCGCAAGCATGCGGACGTCTCCACCACCGACTTCCGCCACTTCATGGAGCACGAGTACGGACCCACGTATACCCGGATGCCGCAGGTCGTCTCCTACACCCAGCACTACGTCGCCGATGTGGTCAATGACGGCAGCGAGGACCCGATCGACGCCGTCGTGCAGATCACGTTCATCTCCGAGGCCGGCATGCGCGCGGCGCTGGACACCGATGCATACCGAGCCGCCCACGCGGCACGCGAGCGGTACATGCGCCCCACCACGGCGGGCATCCACAGCGTGAGGGTCGAACGCTCGGTCACGCCAGCCTGAAGAGCCCTGCTGCCCGCCGGTCGCCTGAGCGGCGGGCAGCAGCAGGCTCAGGCGGCTGGGCGTGGGCCACGAACCGCGACGCCGGAGCGTCCGCCGTCGATGTCGAACACTGACCCGTGCACGAAGCGTGCCTCGTCACTGGCGAGATAGACCGCAGCAGCTGCGATTGCAGCGGGCCGCCCGCTCGTCCCGGCGGGTGTTCCCCACATCAGTGTTTCGCCGCGCTCATCGGGGTCCGGCTGCGTCTCTCGAATGACACCAGGCGAGATTGCGTTGACGGTTACGCCGGAGGGGCCGAACTCGGCCGCCCACGCGCGGGTCAGGGTCTCGATCGCGCCTTTGGAGGACGTGTACAGCGCCGAGCCCGGGATGCCCAACCTTGCACCCCAGGAGCCCATGTTGATGATCACTCCTTCGCCACGCTCGGCCATGGCTGGCGCCAGCGCGGCGACAAGGAAGAACGGCGCCTTCACGTTCACCGCGTACACCAGGTCGACGGTCTCCTCGGTGATCGTCGCCGTCGGTCCCCCTGGAAAGAGCCCAGCGTTGTTGACCAGGACGTCGATGCGCCCGCCGAGCGCGGTCACCGCTTCGTGCGCCAGAGCCTCCGACGCCGCCTTGCTGCCGTCGAGGTCCGCGCCGACGAAGACGGCTTCGCCCCCGGCGCGCAGTATCCGGTCCACGACCGCGGCGCCTCGGTCCTTGGACCTGCCCGAGACGACGACGCGCGCTCCTTCGGCCGCGAACCGTTCGGCGATGGCCGCCCCGATGTTGCTCGTCGAGCCGGTGACCAGAGCCGTCTTGCCCTGCAATCGCTTCGACATGATCCCTCCATCCTCTAAACGGACGCTGCGTCCGCATACGATGGGATACGATACGGACGGACCGTCCGAATATCAAGGGAGGCATCGTGCCGACAGCGGAGAAGCGCCCTCGCGCGGACGCGGTGCGGAACTTCGAGCGGCTGCTGGAGACCGCGCGGGAGCAGTTCGAGACTCGGGGCGCCGAGATGGCGTTCGAGGACGTCGCGCGGGTCGCGGGGCTGGGCAAGGGGACGCTGTACCGTCATTTCCCCACTCGAGATCATCTGCTCGCGGCCCTGCTGGCCTCGACGTTCGAAGATCTGGCAGTCGAGGCAGACCGGCTGCTCGCGACTCGTGCACCGCTCGAGGCGTACGTGGAATGGCTCGGCGCGTTCGATCGGATGCCCGCGCCGTACCGCGGGCTGCGCGCCGTGCTCATGGAGTCGCTCGGTGATGACGCCTCCGCCATCGCTATCGCCTGCGAGCCGCTGAAACGCTCGTTCGCTGCAATCGTCGCGGGCGCGCAACGCGACGGCCTGGTTCATGTGCACATCGATTCAGACGAGCTCATGACAGTCGTGGCCGCGCTACCCGACCATCTGCGTGGCACGGAGCCGCAACACCCATGGCTGGACGTCGTCATCGACGGCTCGCTCACGGACGCGGGGCGTCAGGCGCGCCGCACGTGACGCCGGCGGGGACCCGGGTCATCGTCCCGAGTCCGCCGCAGGTGAAGCCACTGCCCGATGTCTCCCATGGAGAGGTCAGAGGGTCGGGAAGGTCTGCATCCAGAGGATCTCGAGCGTGCGGTGCGTGATCCGCCACCCTTCCGAGCGGCGTTCGAGTCGGTCCATGAAGAACCCGGTCTGGATGAGGTTCCAGTCCTTCCCGTCAGTAGTGCCGGTGTGGGTGTGCAGGTGCTGGGTTCGCGCGGTGGCGGTGTCGCCGTCGATGTCGACGGCGGCGAATCCCTGGAGGTGCTGCCAGCTGCCCAGGCCCGACATGGTCCCGCCGGGGCCGCGCATGGTGTGTATGAGGGTCTGGTAGTCGAGGTCCGGCGCTGCTCCGCCCGCGCGGTAATCGAGGCGGGCGTCGGGAGCGAAGACGACGTCCCACTGCTCGTGAACCTGGTCGTCGCCGTTCTCGTGCAGATCCTGCCCGAGGGCGTACTGGACGATCAGGTCCTGAATCGCGAGCCGGTCGAGGACGTACTGGAGCGCGGCCGGATCGGCCGCGTCGGTGATGGTTGCCATGCGTTCGACGCTAGATCTATGCTCCCAAGATGACCAGTACCCACAAAAAAGTAAGTGTTCCGCCCTGCACGATCGACCAGGTCGAACGAGCACTGCGGATCATCGAGGGACGGTGGAAGCTACTGATCATTCACCATCTGCTGATCGAGGAGCCGCGGCGCTTCTCCGATCTGGAGCGTGCGATCCCGGCCGTGACGCAGAAGATGCTCATCCAGCAACTGCGGGCGCTCGAGGCCGACGGCGTTGTTCACCGTGAGGCCCAGCCGGTTGTACCGCCGCACGTCGAGTACTCGCTGACACCGTTCGGCCGCGCGCTGGAACCGGCATTGAACGCCTTGCACGACTGGGCCCGGGACGGCGACGGCCGCCCGGGCCCACCCATGACCAACTGACGGCAGCGCGCAGGCATCGGGCATGGTCAGGCCGGCTGGCGTGTCACCCGCCGCGCGAGCAGGGCGAGGATCACCGCGACGCCGAGCCCGGCGACAGAGATCAGCACCGTCGTACTGGCACCGAGTCCGGCGGTAAGCAGGATGCCCCCGGCGGCCGCGCCGACTGCCTGACCGATGTAGGTGCCGGTCGAATTGAAGGAGATCACCACGCTCGCCATCTGGGGGTGGAGACCGGTGAGCATGTGGTTGTCGGGAGCGACGAACGCCCAGCTGCCGATCCCGCCGAAGAACATGGCGATCATGACTAGGGCTGGGGACCCGGCGAACGCGATGATCGTCAGTGCGACCGCGAGCAGGGTGATGGCGAGGGCCGATGTCAGTCCCGCACCGATGCGGTCGATGAACCAGCCGCACCCGAACGCCCCGATCGCGCCACCGATTCCCCAGATGAGCAGGCCGGTGGCGAGAGCCGTACCGGAGATGCCGGCGATGGCGTGCGTAATGGGAGCGATGTAGGTGTAGACGAGGATGCCGGACCCGGTCGCCACCGCCGTGACCAGGACGACCAGGATCACACGCGGATCGCCCATCACGGCGAAGCGGTGGCGCATCGGCACACTCGCCTCGCCCTCCAGGCGCGGCAGAACCGCCAGGAGCGCCACCAGGGCGACCAACCCGACGGCGGCGACGAAGAGCAGGCTCGCCTGCCATCCGAAACGCTGGCCGATCGTGGTGCCCACAGGGACGCCGAAGACCGTACCGAGCGCGATCCCGCCTAGCGTGATGGACAGGGCCTTGCCGCGCGCGGCAGGCCCGGCCAGGACCGTTGAAACGGCGTTCGCGGTCGGCGTGAAGCTCGCAGCACCCAGTGCGCACAGCACACGCGTGAGGATCAGGACGGCGAAATTCGGAGCGAGTGCACCGGCCGCGTTCATCAGGACGAACACGGTCAGGCCGACCGCGATCAGGGTCTTGCGCGGCACCCTGTGCGTCAGGGCCGAGAGGAACGGGGCGGCGATCGCGTAGGTGATCGCGAATGCGGTGACGACCTGCCCGGCACCTCCTTCGGAGATCTGCAGGCCGGCGGCGAGGTTGGGCAAGATGCCGGCAAGGACGAACGAGTCGGTGCCGATGGCGAAGGTGCCGAGCGCTAGTAGGGCGACCGGGATGATCCAGTGATCGGACTGCTGGGATGGTGTCGCGGGGTCATCGTTCGGAGATGTTGTGAACGTCGGCGCGGATGTTGTCGGGGCTGAGGTTGGGTTATGCGTTCTGGTGGCCATGACAGCATGGTGTTCCTGATGCTCAGCCTGGTACAGACAGCAATTATGCTGGTATGACGAGCACCTGGTTCTGGTGTGCGAGGAGTGGTGAGATTGCCCGATGTGATTCAGAGACGAGAGCTCGCGACCTTCCTGAGGTCTCACCGCGAGGCCACCGACCCAGCGACGGTCGGGCTGCCCCGTGGACCGCGTCGCCGCACGCCGGGCCTGCGTCGCGAGGAGCTGGCCCAGCTATCCGGGGTGAGCGTGACCTGGTACACGTGGCTCGAGCAGGCACGGGACATCGGCGTCAGTCGGCAGGTCGTCGAAGCGATCGCCCGGGCTCTGCGCCTGGGGAAAGACGACCGGGAGGTACTGTTCGCGCTCGCCGGGCTCGCGCTGCCCCCGGCCGTGCCTGAACCCGTGCAAGTCAGCGACACGTTGCGGCGTCTGGTGGAGACCATGCAGCCGAATCCGGCGTACGTGACCAACCCCTGGTGGGACGTCTTGGCCTGTAACGAGATGTACGCCGAGCTGCTGGGCGGATACGACCAGCGCCCGGTGGCGGAACGGAACGTCCTATGGCTCACGTTCACGCAGAACCGGTCGCGGAACCTGTTCGTCGACTGGGACGCGGAGGCGCGTCAGCTGGTCGGACAGCTGCGGGTGAACCTCGCTCAGCACCCCAAGGATCCCCGGGGTGCTGAGCTGCGCGACGCTCTCCTGCAGGAGAGCCCTCGGTTTGCGGAGCTCTGGCAGGAGCAACACGCGCGCCGGTTCTCGCCGGCACGCAAGCAGCTGCGGCACGACAGGCTCGGGGTCCTCCAGCTCGACTACGTCAAGTTCGACGTCGCCGAGCAGAGCCACCTGATGATGCTGGCGTTCCTGCCCGCAGACCAGGAGACCGCGGACAAGCTCGGTAGCCCGTTTGTCCCCTACGGCACGGCCCACGAGCTGATGCCCGCTTAACCGTCGAACTTTGACCGTCGAGGTCGGGCCGGGCGCTCACCCAGCCTGCGGCGTGTAGACCTCGAACGGGTTCCCGTCGCGGTCCGCCACGATGGTGCGGGTCCCGCCCGCGGAGGCCGTCGCGCCCTCCAGTACCTGCCCGCCCGCGGTGGTGAATGCGGCCACTGCGGCGTCGTGGTCGGACGCCATGAGGGTGGCGGCCCGACGGAACGGTGCCAGCTGCTCGGGTGTGCCCTCGATCAGCATGAACGTTCCGACGATCGCCATGCGGAACTGCGGGAACTCCAGCCGGCGCACCTCATCGGTGCCGGCAAGCATGCGGTAGGTGGACAGTGCGGCGTCGAGGTCAGTGACCTCGACGCGCGACATCACGGTGTCGATGATCTTCGTCATGCACTTGACCGTAGAAAGCCGCCTGTGTCGATGGAACCCCTCAAACAGGTGGCGGCTATACCAGTTTAAGCGCAACTACCACCAGGTATAGGCGCCGTACACGGATCGCTGCAGAGTGGAAATGCACCTTGAACCAACCAATCAGGAGAGACTGCATGACCACCACGCCACGTGTCGCACTTGTCACTGGAGCAACGCAGGGCCTCGGCCTCGCACTCGTCGGAGAACTGGCCCGCCGCCTGGAGCCACAAGACGTCGTCTACCTCACCGGCAGGAACGACGCCAAGACCAAGGAACTGGCAGCTGCCTTCTCGGGAATGCCCGGTGCAACCGTAGTGCCGGAGCGTTTCGACGTGGCCGATGCAGACAGCGCCGCCCGCGTCGCAGCGCTGCTTCAGGACCGCCACGGCGGCGTCGACATCGCCTTCAACAACGCCGTCATGCGCGTTCAGCCGAACGACGAAGCCACCGCAGTCGTCGGCGAGTACGTCGAAGTCAACAACCTCGCAACCACCCGTGTTCTGCGGGCATTCGGCCCGATCATTCGCGACGGCGGACGGTTGATCGTGGTGGCGAGTTCCCTGGGAACGCTCGGCTACCTCGCCCCGGTCCTGCACCCCGTCTTCCGCAACCTGCACACCCTCGACGAGGTCGACCACGCCATCAAGACCTGGCGGGACCAGGTGGCCAGCGGTGAAGTCCTAGGCAGCCCCTGGCCCGGCTTCATCAACATCCCGTCCAAGATCGGGCAGGTCGCCGCAATCCGCACGCTGGCCGAGTGTCGACGCAGCGATGACCTCGCCCGCGGCATCCTGCTCGCGGCCGTGTGCCCTGGCATGATGAACACCCCGACTTCGGAAGCGTTCTGGGACGTGACTGACGCCCCCAGCCCGGAAAACGCGGCCGTGCCCCTAGTGAGCCTGGCGCTACAACCCCTCGACCCTGACCTGTATGGCGAACTCTCCCGAGACGGGAAGGTGCTCACTTTCGACCCCTATCGGGTGCCGACCGCGGAGTGAGGAGCGGCTAGCGCCGATGCTCGCTAAGAGGTGTCCAGCCCGGGATCCTACGCGCCCAGGCTTTGACACAGAACGCGTCATTGCTGCCGGCGGGCATCTGCTAGCCAACTATCCACCTGCTTGGCTGACAGAGGAACGCGGTCGTTGCTCAGGTCTTCCGCCCAGAGACTCGGAAGTTCTACCGGCAAGTCCTCGGGGCCGCGGCGAATGACGACTCACGCAGACGTCCTCCACCCCTCCTGCGATCCCCCGAGATCCGAGGGTAGAGCGCAGCACCGACAGTTCGCGGACCTCGAACTGGCCAGCAGGCCACGGTGGGCGGCAGCCGCGGGGCACGTCGTCAGCACCGCTCTCGTGGCCTTCTGATTGCTTGCCGAGTAGTTGCACAAGCCTTGCAGAGCTGACCTCGGATCAGCCGATCTCCGCCAGCCGCAGGTACGGCCCGCCCCAGACGTGGGCGGCCTGTACTTTGGCCTTCAGCGCGTCAGTCAGGTCAATGCGATCCTCGAGAATCCGAGTCAGGCGTGGCCGTTCGATGGGGATCAAGCGGTTGTCCTGGGCTAGCCGGTACAGTTTCACGGCCTCGCCGCGAACCCCGCCATGGAGATGAACATGCCACGTGTTGCGTCAAGGCGACGCGACACCTTGCCAGAAAATGCCTCCTGATCGCTTGGCTGCAGCGAAGCTCTGCCGCCACCGTGCTTCAACTAGATAGGAAAAGCCTCGACGGTCCACCGAGCCGTCGATCTGGTCGACAGGGGTCTTGCACGAACAGCGGTGTTCGAGTTCGGCCAGGTCGAATAGGTCGTTCAAGAGCCGCTTGAGCCCGTATCCGCGGCTCTGTCGGTCGGTTTCGGTGCGCCAGTAGACGAAGGTCCGAAGGTAAGCTGTCCTCACGGATGTCTTCCGTTGGATGTTCGACTAAGAGTCATATGGTGCCGAAGGCGGGACTTGAACCCGCACGTCCTAAGACACAGGAACCTAAATCCTGCGCGTCTGCCTATTCCGCCACTTCGGCCGAGCGACGATCAGTCTAGGGACTGATCGTCGCTCGTGGTTAGCCGCCGGTCAGGCGACGTTGTACTTGTCGCCCTCGGCCTTCTCGGGCAGTGCCCAGAAGACGATCAGCACGATGATGCCGACGCAGGTCAGGTAGAGCAGCTGCCACCAGCCGGAGCGGCCGGTGTCGTGCAGACGGCGGGCGCCGACAGCGAGGGACGGGACCAGGATCGCGAGGGCGAAGATGCCACCGACGATGTTGCCCAGCGCAGAGTCGTTCCCGAGGATCAGGGTGATCGCGGTGTTGACGACCCAGGCGAAGAGCCAGGGCCACCAGAACTCGGACCGGCTGGCGCGGCCCTCGAAGGTGGCGTACTTCTTGAAGAAGCGCACGATGGCGTCGCGGGGCGACGCGCCGCGGAGCGGCTGGCTCAGGGTAACTTCGCCCACGGGGCCAGCACCGTACGGCTGCTGGGGCGGGGGCGGCGGGTAATCCGTCACTTCGGATTTCTCCTCATTGAGATGGGTTGGATGTGCGAAACCTAGTCGGGACGGACTCCGGGGTAAAGGACCACTACCCCTAGGGTTGAGCCATGACCACGCTGGTCCTTGCTTCCAAGTCCCCCGCCCGGCTGCAGACGCTGCGCAGCGCAGGTGTCGAACCTGTGGTGATCGTCTCCGGGGTCGACGAGAGCAAGCTCGATGGACTGCCGCCGACGGAGCTGGCGCTCGGGCTCGCCGAGCTCAAGCGGGACGCGGTCGCCGGCCGTCCCGAGGTGCCCGAAGGGGCGCTCGTGCTGGGGTGCGACAGCGTCCTCGAGCTGGACGGGAAACCCCTGGGGAAGCCGCACGACCCCGAGGAGGCGACCCAGCGCTGGCGGGAGATGCGGGGGCGCAGCGGCGTACTCGTCTCCGGGCACGCCCTGGTCGACACCGCGACCGGTCAGCAGGTGTCGCAGACAGCTGCCACGACGGTGCATTTCGCCGACGTGAGCGACGAGGAGATCGCTGCGTACGTCGCGACCGGCGAGCCGCTGCACGTCGCCGGGGCATTCACGATCGACGGGCTCGGCGGGGCCTTCATCACCGGGATCGAGGGCGACCACCACAATGTGGTCGGGCTGAGCCTGCCGCTGCTACGCGACCTGCTCAGCCGGCTCGGTCATGCGTGGCCTGCTCTGTGGAACCGCTGACCGGCTCTCGGCGTTCCGGAGCCATCAGCACCGTCCCGCCTGCCGCGGCCTTGAGCGCCGCGGCCTCCTCCTCCACGCTGCCGTAGACCTGCGTGTAGCGGATCGGGCGGCCGAAGACGAACTTCCGGAAGAGGAAGAACCGGGCGATCTGGCCCAGCAGCACGCCGACCACGTTGGCCGAGAGGTTGTCGGCGATCGCGCTGTCCCAACCGATCACGCTACGGGTGACGTAGAGGCACCCGACCGGCAGCAGCATCGTGACCGCGTTGATCACGACATAGGCCGTGAACCCGCCATCGGGATGGTCGGAGACGCGGTGACGGAACGTCCAACGGCGGCTCAGGTCGTAGCTGATCAGCATGCCGACCGTGTTGGCGACGATGTAGGCCGGGATCGGCTGACCGTTCATCGGCCCCGACCCCATGAAGAAGCCGTGTACCAGTCCGTTGAACAGCACGAAAGCGACTGCTGTCGCGATTCCGCCGACCATCATGAAGCGGACCACCTCCCCGAGGAGGCGGGTGCGACGCAGCCCTCCCAGCAGCTGTCCCCCGAACACCATGTGGCCACAGTAAACGGTCAATGGTGAGATGGCTCTTGATTACTTCGCGGGTTTCGTTCAGCGTGCCGTAGGATTCGCGCCTACTCGACAGGGAGGCCGAGACCTCTGGCGAGCAGCATGCGCTGCACCTCGGAGGTGCCCTCGCCGATCTCCAGGATCTTCGCGTCGCGGTAGAAGCGGGCCACCGGGTACTCCTCCATGAACCCGTAGCCGCCGAAGACCTGGGTGGCGATGCGGGTCGCGGTGACGGCCGACTCGGTCGCGTACAGCTTGGCGGCGGCAGCCGCCTGCTTGAACTCCTTCATCGTCACGGCGCCCGAATCCAGCCCGGATTTCATGGCGGCTGCCTCGTACGTCAGCAGCCGCGAGGCCCGCAGCATGACCTCGAGGTCGGCGATCTGGAAGGCGACGCCCTGCTTGCGGCCGATCGGGCCGCCGAAGGTCTGCCGCTCCCCCGCGTACTCGAGCGCCATGTCGAGGCACGCCTGGATGCAGCCGACGGCGAGCGCGGCGATCGCGACGCGGCCGTCGTCGAGGGTGGCGAGGAACTGGGCGTAGCCGCGCCCGCGCTCACCGAGGAGGTGGTCGGCCGGCACCCGGGCGCCGTCGAAGGAGAGCGGGTGGGTGTCGGAGGCGTGCCAGCCGAGCTTGTCGTACGCCTTCTCGGCGGTGAACCCGGGCGTGCCCGAGGGGATCATGATGGTGCTGATCTCGGGCTTGCCGTTGTCGCGGGTCCCGGTGCGCGCGGTGACGGTGACGACCGAGGTGATCGAGGAGCCGGAATTGGTGATGAACTGCTTGGCGCCGTCGACGACCCACTCCTCGCCGTCGAGGACGGCCTTCGTGGCGGTCGCGCCGGCGTCGGACCCGGCACCCGGCTCGGTCAGCCCGAACCCGGCCAGCTTCCTGCCCGCGACGAGGTCGGGGAGCCAGCGCTCCTTCTGCTCGTCGGTGCCGTAGGTGAGGATCGGGTTGATGCCCAGACCGACGGCGGCCTCGAGCGTGATCCCGATCGACTGGTCGACGCGGCCGAGCTCCTCGATCGCGACGCAGAGCGCGACGAGGTCACCCTCGCCTCCGCCGTACGCCTCGGGGGCGGTCAGGCCGAACAGGCCCAGCTCACCCATCTTGTGGACCACGTCGACGGGGAAGTGATGGTCGCGGTCCCACTGCGAGGCATGGGGCGCGATCTCCTTCTGGGCGAAGTCACGGACGACAGCACGCAACTCTTCGTGCTCGGGCTGGAGAAAGGCGGTCACGCGCCCCAGGTTAGCGCTTATTAACCTGGGGCGCGAGATCCGCGTCACATCTGGGTCAGATCCGGGTCAGCGGAACGTGCCCGTCGAGACCGTCCCAGCGATTCTCCGCTGGAAGATCAGGTAGACGACCAGCACCGGAAGCACGGTCAGCACCACCCCGGCGAAGAGCGCGCCGAAGTCGACGTTGTAACCCGCCTGGGAGGAGAACGACGCCATGCCCTGGGTGAGCACGTAGTTGTTCCGGTCGGTGTTGAGCGCCACCGGCAGCAGGAACTGGTTCCACAGTCCGAGGAAGTTGAAGATCGCCACGCCGGCCATCCCGGGTGCGGCCATCGGCAGCATGATCTGGAAGAACGTGCGCCACTCGCCCGCACCGTCCATCATCGCGGCCTCGTAGACGTCGTCGGGCAGCGTCTTGAAGAAGGCGTAGAGGAAGAAGACGGTGAACGGCAGCGCGTAGGCGACGTACGTCAGGATCAACCCGGGCAGCGTGTTGAGCAGCCCGAAACCCTGGAGCACGAAGAACAGCGGCACGATGACCAGGAAGACCGGGAAGGTCAGCCCAGCCAGCATCGTGTAGTAGATGACCCGGCGGCCGAAGAACTCGAACCGCGCCAGCACGTAGGCGCACATCGCCCCCAGCAGCATCACCAGCACCAAGGCGGTGCCGACGACGATGACGGTGTTGAAGAAGTACGTCCCGATGCCGGCCTTGGTCCAGGCGCTGACGTAGTTGTCGAAGTTCCACTCCGCGGGCAGGGAGAACGGCGAGGAGAGGATCTCCTTCGACGTCTTGAACGAGGAGAGCACCACCCAGCAGAAGGGCACGATGACGATGACCGACCAGATGATCAGCATCGTGTGCGAGGTGCCGGCGACCAGTGCGTCGCCGGGCGTACGTCGCCCGCCTTCGGAGCGGGTGGCGACTGGCTTGTCCAGAGTGACGGCACTCATCGTCGAACCTCGGCTTTCTTGTCCCGGCCGCCGGCGAAGTGGAAGACGACGAAGACCAGGGCGGCGAAGAGCAGCGTGACCAGGGCGAGCACCACGCCCATCGAGGTGGCGTAGCCGAACTGGCTCTTCTTGAAGGCGGTGTTCATCAGGTGCTGGCTCATCGTGAGCGTGCTGTTGGCAGGGCCGCCGCCAGGGGCGAGCGCCGCCATGAAGACGTACGCATCGAGGGTGAGGATCCCCAGATAGATGTAGGCCGTCTGCACGTTGTCACGGATCGAGGGCAGCGTGATCGAGATGGCGGTGCGGAAGCGACCGGCACCGTCGATGCGCGCAGCCTCGTAGATCTCCGCGGGTACGCCCTTGATGGCGGCCACGAAGAGCACGGTGTAGAAGCCGATGCTCGCCCAGATGATCACGAACATGGAGGCCGGCATCGCCGCACGCACCTCACCGAGCCAGGCGTAGTCCTTGAACCCGTCGAGTCCGACGCCGGTGAGCATGCCGTTGAGCAGGCCGGCGGCGGGGTCGTAGACCTGAGCCCAGAGGAGACCGATGACGACGGCCGGGACGGCGTAGGGGAAGAACGAGACGACCCGGTAGAAGCCGGACCCGTTCAGACCTCGGACCTGACCGGTGCTGGGACCCGCGGTGGTCACGACCACCGCGATCGCCAGCGCCGCGACCAGAGTCACGAACGGCACCACGATCGTGAGCAGTACGTTGTTGCGCAGCGCCTTGAGGAAGGTGTCGTCGTCGAGCAGCTTGGCGTAGTTGTCCAGGCCGACGAAGTTCATGACCGGAGAGAAACCGGTCCAGTCGGTGAGCGAGTAGAAGAGGGCCTGCCCGATCGGGACCACGACGAAGATGACGAAGACCGCGACCGGAAGGCCGAGGAAGACCGTCATGAACAGTGCCCGGTCGAGGGTGAGCTTGCGGCGGCGCCGGCCGGGGGCGGCCCCCCAAGGATTCTCCTCGGAGGGGCCGCCGGCCGTCTGGGCCATCGTGGTTGATGGGTCCGGCATGGTGTCAGGAAACCTTGAGCTTCTCGATCGATGAGTCGTCGGCGACCTTGTCGAAGATGCCCTGGACTGCCTTGGTCAGGCCCTTGACGTCGAGGTCGCCGGAGAGGAACGAGTTCCACACGACGAGCTCGTCGGCGTTGGTGCCGT
Source organism: Nocardioides sp. NPDC087217 (assembly GCF_044744805.1). Lineage (NCBI taxonomy): Bacteria > Bacillati > Actinomycetota > Actinomycetes > Propionibacteriales > Nocardioidaceae > Nocardioides > Nocardioides sp. NPDC087217. The sequence continues at coordinate 1,256,061 of NZ_JBIUZB010000001.1, read as the reverse complement.
AGTAGTCGTAGAACTGGAAGTTGAAGGTGTTCTCACCAGCGGCGTCGAGCATCGCGCTCTGCGACTTCAGCGCCGCGGAGCCGAACCCGTCGGCAGGGATGGTGTCCTTGACGATGGTCGGCGCGAGCTTCGTCTTGGCGAAGTTGGTCGCGGCCTCCTTCGACAGCATGGCGCGGAGGATCTCCTTGCCACCGGCCGGGTTCTTCGCCTTGCTCGGGACGATGAACGCCTCGCCGGCCGCGGCACGGACGGCCTCGTACGGCAGCGCGGGGCTGTCGCTGAGGACGAACTCCGGGATGCCGGTCATCTCGAAGCCTTCCTTGGTGGCGTCCTTCATCTCGTTCTCGATCCAGCCGCCGCTCGGGTAGAGGAGCGCCTGCTGGTCGTTGGACCACTTGGCCTGCGCGGCGGTGAACTGGGTGCCGGCGCCGCCCGGGATGAACATGTCCTGGCTGACCATCTCGCCGAGCTTGCCCAGGATGTCCTGGATGACCTGGTGGGACCAGATGCCCTTCTCGAGGTTCTCGAGGCCGAGGCGCACCTCGTCGCCGCCCTCCTTGGCCGCCGAGTCGATCACCAGGGTGCGGTAGTAGGTCGCCGCCTCCTTGCCCCAGGTCCAGAGGTACTTCTTCTTGGCCTTGGCCTTGGCACCCAGGTCGAGCGCCTCGTCCCAGGTCTTCGGCGCGGTCCAGCCGTTCTCCTCGAAGAGCGAGGCGGAGTACCACACGCCGTAGAGGGTCATGACGTAGTTGATCGCCACGAACCGGTCGCTGTAGGTGCCGGGGACCTTGACGTTCGGGTAGAGGGTGTCCTCGATCTTGACGCCCTCGTAGCTGTCGGCCTCGAAGACGTCGTCGAGCTCCTCGAGCTGGGCGGCGATCGAGCTGAAGCCGATCAGGTCCGCACCCGAGTTGTCGATCAGGTCCGGGGGCGTACCGCCGACGAAGCGCGGCTGCAGCTCCGTGGCGATCTTGGTGGTGGCGCTGACCTTGAGGTCGGCGTCAGCGAACTCCTTGCCGACGATGCCGGCAGCGAACTCGACGTAGTCGTAGCCGTAGCCACCGTCGAAGATCACTGCGTCGACGGTGCCGTCCTTGGGCATGCCGAACGGGTTCGACGCGGACTTGGTGCCACCGCCGGAGTTGTCGGTGTCGCTACCGGGCGCGCCACACGCGGCGAGCGCTCCAGAGAACGACACGAGCGCCGCGCCGGCGAGGGTGCCGCGCAGAAGGGTCCGGCGGTCGAGCCGGTGAAGCTGCTGGGACATCGTGCTGCCTTCTTTCGGGTGGTTTCCTCGTTACTTCTTCATTACGGGTGTTCAGGCCATGCTTCCGATGCGTTCGCCGTAGCGAGCCTTCAACGCATCGTTGTGCTCATCGCCACCCGGGATATTGGCGGAGAGGTAGAGGGGCGGGGTCTCGCCTGTCTCCTCGATCCTCGCGGCGGTGGCGAGGGTCAGGAGCTGGGCGATGTAGGCCGCCGTGATGGAGGAGACGGCACCGGCGAGCACGCCGCCGTCGCCGACCGGGACGGTGGCATCGCCGAACGGAGCCAGGTTGTCGATCACCACGTCGGCGATCTCGGCCAGGCGCTTGCCGCTGGGGTGCTTGGGGGTGACCGCGTTGGTGTGCTCGAGGCTGGTCACAGCGATCACCGTGTGGCCCTCCTCCTTCGCCCGCAGCGCGATGCCGACGATCGAGCCGTTGACACCGGAGTTGGACGCGATCAGGAAGACGTCCTCCGGGTGGAACTCGTGGAGCTCCCAGAGCTCGTTGGCGATGTTGGTGTCACGCTCGAGGAGGCCGCCCTTGAGATCGCTCGCCGGCCGGTCGCCCTTGAGGACCGTGTCACGCAGAGCGATGGCGTGGGTGGGGATCAGACCACCGGCCCGTCCGGCGATCTCCATCGCGAACGCCTGCGAGTGGCCGGTGCCGAACGCCTGCAGCACACCGCCGTTCCGGATGCTGCCGACCATCGCCTCGACCGCCTTGTCGAGGCCACCGGATTGCGCCATCGACTGCAGCTCGGACAGGCGTGTGCGAACCTGCTCATCGAAGGCTCCGAACACGTCTCTGGTCAATTAGTCCACCCACCTAGCAAACTCCGGCCGCGACCGTATGTCGAGGCCTGCGCTCGAAAACTATTTGGAGAGAGTACGCCTGGCAATGGTTTTCTGTTACGAAACGGTGTCAATGAATGACAACTACTTGGGACTCGACGCGGGAGGCACCAGCACTCGCGCCGTCGTGGTCACCTCAGACGGCCGATGCACAGGCATCGGCAAGGCCGGCAGCGGCAACCCGACCTCGGCCGGTGTCGACGCTGCCACGACGGCGATCCGGGCGGCGGTGACACAGGCTGTGACCTCCGCAAATGCCGGTCAGCTCGCCGGCGCGGCCTTGGCGGTGGCGGGGGCGGGCGACGCCGGCCACCGGGCCGCGATCGTGGCCGCTCTCTCCGACCTGGTCGCGGTGGAGCCGGTCTTCGACTTCGATGTGCTGGCCGCGTACTTCTCGGGGACGGCGGCGTCGGACGGCTATGTGCTGCTCTCTGGCACGGGGGCGTCGGCGGTGCGGGTCGAGGACGGCCGGCTCGCGGGGATCTCGGACGGACTGGGCTGGCTGCTCGGGGACGTCGGGTCGGGCTTCTGGCTGGGCCGAGAGGTCGTACGTGCCGGGTTGGCGCCGCTCGACGGGCGCGGCGCCACGACGGTGCTGACCGGCCTGCTGCTCGACCGGCTCGGCACCGTCCGGGACGAACGGCCACAAGGCGGACGGACCGGGACCCTCGTCGCGGCGACGGCGGCGCTCTACGCGATGCCGCCGCTGCGGCTGGCCGACTTCGCCTCGCTCGTCTTCACCGCGGCGGATGCCGGTGACGAGGTTGCCGCGGGCATCCTCGACCGGGCGGCCGCGGGGCTGGCGGAGACGCTGGCGGCGGTGCGTACGCCTGATGTCGAGGGACCGTTGGTCGCGGCTGGGAGCGTCCTGGCCCGGCAGCCCGACTTCGCCGCGCGGGTCGCTCCCGGGGCGGTCGTGGCGACCGACGGCCTGGCCGGGGCGGCCGTGCTGTCCCTGCGGCATGCGGGCGTGCTCGTCGACGACGCCGTGTACCGTCGAGTAACCTCCTCGCTTGCTCAGCTCAGCGAGGTGTGACAATCGTTACGACGGAATCCAAGCAGTCACGATCGAGGAGTTCTCGTTGAGCAAGCCATTGACCAAGGTGCTGATCGCCAACCGCGGTGAGATCGCGGTTCGAGTGATCCGTGCATGCAAGGACGCCGGGATCGGGTCGGTCGCGATCTATGCCGAGCCCGACCGTGACGCGCTGTTCGTGCGGCTGGCCGATGAGTCCTACGCCCTCGGTGGCGCGACCCCGGCGGAGTCGTATCTCTCGATCGAGAAGATCCTCGACGTCGCGGCCCGTTCGGGTGCGGACTCGGTCCACCCCGGCTACGGGTTCTTGGCCGAGAACGCCGACTTCGCGCAGGCGGTGATCGAGGCCGGGTTGACCTGGATCGGTCCCTCGCCGGAGGCCATCGATGCGCTGGGTGACAAGGCCAAGGCCAAGCAGATCGCTTTGAAGGCAGGGGCGCCGTTGGCGCCGGGGCTCAAGGACCCGGTCAAGGACGCGACCGAGATCGTCGACTTCGCCCAGGAGCACGGCCTGCCGGTCGCGATCAAGGCCGTCTTCGGGGGCGGTGGCCGCGGCCTCAAGGTCGCCCGGACCCTGGAGGAGATCCCCGACCTGTACGAGTCCGCGGTCCGCGAGGCCGTGGGTGCGTTCGGGCGGGGTGAGTGTCTGGTGGAGAAGTTTCTCGACAAGCCGCGTCACGTCGAGACCCAGTGCCTGGCCGATACCCACGGCAACGTGGTGGTGGTCTCCACCCGGGACTGCTCGCTGCAGCGGCGCCACCAGAAGCTGGTCGAGGAAGCCCCCGCCCCGTTCCTGACCGAGGAACAGAACAAACGCCTCTATGAGTCCTCCAAGGCCATCTTGCGCGAAGCCGGCTACGTCGGCGCCGGAACCTGTGAGTTCCTCGTCGCCGCCGACGGCACCATCTCCTTCCTCGAGGTCAACACCCGCCTCCAGGTCGAACACTGCGTCTCCGAGGAAGTCACCGGCCTCGACCTGGTCCGAGAGATGTTCCGCATCGCCGCCGGCGAAGAACTCGGCTACGACGACCCCGAGGTCCGCGGCCACTCCATCGAATACCGCATCAACGCCGAAGACGGCGGCAACAACTTCATGCCCGCCCCCGGCACCCTCACCGAATGGGCACCCCCGGCCGGACCCGGCGTCCGCCTCGACGGCGGCTACGAGAAGGGCGAGACCATCCCGGGCGCCTTCGACTCCCTCATCGCCAAACTCATCATCACCGGCACCACCCGCGAACAAGCCCTCGAGCGTTCACGTCGCGCCCTGGCCGAGTTCAAGGTCGACGGCATGCCCACCGTCATCCCCTTCCACCAGGCCGTCGTGAACGACCCCGCCTACACCGCCGCCAATGGGTCCTTCGACGTCTACACCACCTGGATCGAGACCGACTTCGACAACCAGATCACCCCCTATGCCGGTGCTATCGGCGAGGCCGAGGAGACCGGCGAACGCCAGACCGTCGTGGTCGAGGTCGGCGGCAAACGCCTCAACGTCTCCCTGCCCGCCGGCCTCGGCGGCCTCACCACCGGCGCCGGTGCCGGTGCGGCGAAGAAGCCCAAACGGTCGGCCAAGAAGACCGGAGCAGCCGCCTCCGGCGACTCGGTCACCTCCCCCATGCAGGGCACCATCGTCAAGATCGCCGTCGACGAAGGCCAAGAGGTCGCCGAAGGCGACGTCGTCGTGGTCATCGAAGCCATGAAGATGGAACAACCCCTCAAAGCCCACAAGGCCGGCACCATCACCGGCCTGAACGCCACCGTGGGCGAGACCGTCACCAACGGCGCCGTCATCGCCGAGATCAAGTAGCTCGTCCGGGCTGTTCCTTCGTCAAGGTATGCAGCAGAAGGGTCACCGCCCGAGCGAGCTTGGGCGGCGGCCGTTCACCGAGGTACCTCGGTCAGCGGCCGCTTCCCGCGCGGAACTCCACGAAGTCAGTGCACGCTCACCGAGTTACCTCGGTGAGCATCCCGCGCGTCACAACCCGAGCTCGTCGGCCAGCGTTGCCAGATGGAGCTCGAAGAGCGCGGCGGGGTCGCCGAAGCTGTCGGGGCCGAACTGGCCGAAAACCTCGAAGCTGACGCGGCCGAAGAGGCTCGTCCAGACGAGTACGCCGCGGGTGAGGCAAGCGTCGGGCAGGTCGAGGCCGAGCTGGTCACGGATGCCCTGGAGTCCCGTGGCGAGAGCGGGTGAGATCTCCCCCGGCTCCTCGGGCACGCTCAGTCGACCGGCCGCCATGGCGCCGGCGGCCAGGCGCAGCATCGCGGTCGGGACGCGGGTGCCGGGCACGCTGGTGCGCTCGTCCGGCGCGGCGTAACCGGGGACGGGGGACCCGAAGAGCAGGGCGTACGTCGCCGGCTCGGCGAGCGCCCAGGTCCTGACCGCTCGGCCGAGCGCCACGAACTGGGCGCGATAGTCGTCCCCAGGGGCCGAGGCGACGGCGGCGTCGGCAGCGTCGCCCAGCTCGTCGTACCCGGAGACGAGGAGGAGGGTCAGCAGCTCGTCGCGGTTCTTCACGTAGCGGTAGACCGCCGAGGAGACCACTCCGAGATCGCGGGCGACCGCGCGCAGCGAGAGCGCGGCTGCACCGTGGATCGCCAGGTGCTCGCGGCCGATCCGGACGATCTCGTCCATGGTCTGCGCCCGCGCCCGTTCGCGTGGAGTGCCTGTCATGGCGTCATCGTGCCCTCCTTTCGAGAGCGATGTCAACAAAAGTGAGCACTGCTCTTGCTTTCTGAGCAGCAGCGCGCCACACTCATTCCGAGAGCAGTGCTCTCCTTTCCGAGTCAACCGGCTCGACCAACCGAATCAACGGAGACAGTCATGAACAGCACCTACCTCGTCATCGGCGCCGGCCCCGTCGGCGCGACCATCGCCCAGCAGCTCGCCGCCCGCGGGGATCGCGTACGCCTCCTCACCCGCTCCGGCAGCGGCCCGGTGCACGCGAGCATCGAGCGGCTCCGCGGCGATGCCACGGATCTCGACACCGTCACCCAGGCGGCCGCGGGCGTGAGCGCCGTCTTCCACTGCATGCACGGCAGCGCGTACGCCGCCGACACCTGGCGCACCGAGCTCCCGCGGGCCGAGAAGGTCGTGCTCGAGGCCGCCGGACGAGCCGGTGCCGTGGTCGTCTTCCCGGAGAGCCTCTACGCCTACGGCCACGTCACCGGGCCGATGACCGAGCAGACGCCGCGCAACGCCGACTTCGGCAAGCCCGCAGTGCGGGTCGAGCTGCTCCGCTCCCGCGACGCCTCACCGACCCCGACCGTCAGCGTCGCGGCCTCGGACTTCTACGGTCCGCTGGTGCGTACCGCCCACGCCGGCGAGCGGATGGTGCCGACGGTCCTCGCCGGCCGCACCATGCGCGTCCTCGGCGACCCGGACGCGCCCCACTCCTGGACGTACGTTCCCGACCTGGGCGCCGCGATGATCCGGGCGGCCGACGAGGAGGGCCTGTGGAACTCCTTCCTGCACGCGCCCACCGCACCCGCCATCTCCCAGCGTGCGCTCGTCCAGCTCTATGCCGACGTGGCCGGGGTCGCCGCGCCCCGGGTCGGCCGCATCCCCACCTGGACGATGAAGGCGATCGGCACCGTGCACTCCGGCACCCGGGAGCTGGCCGAGATGGTCTACCAGTTCGACAAGCCGTTCGTGCTGGACTCCTCGGCCAGCGAGTCCCTGCTCGGCCTGGCCCCCACCCCGCTCGAGACCGGGGCCAAGGCGACGGTGGACTGGTGGCGTACGCAGGCCTGAGCGAGGTGGGGCTACCGGGCGCTCCAGCCGCCGTCGATGGCCCACGAGGCGCCGGAGACCATCGAGGCGTCCGGTCCGGTGAGCCAGCCGACCAGGGAGCCGACCTCCTCCGGCTCGACCAGCCGCTTCACCGCAACGTCCTGCAGGAGCACCTGCTCGACCACCTCGGAGGCCGGGACGCCGTGCACCTCGGCCTGGTCGGCGATCTGCTTCTCCACCAGCGGCGTACGCACGTAGCCCGGGTTGATGCAGACGCTGGTCACCCCGTGCGGGCCGCCCTCGAGGGCGGTCACCTTCGAGAGTCCCTCCAGGCCGTGCTTGGCCGAGACGTAGGCGCTCTTGAACGGGGAGGCGACCAGGCCGTGCACGGAGGAGATGTTGACGATGCGACCCCAGCCGTTGGCGTACATGTGCGGCAAAGCGGCCCTGACCAGCAGGAACGGAGCGACGAGCATGATCGAGTGGATCCTGCGGAAGTCGTCGGGGTCGAACTTCTCGATCGGGCTGACCCGCTGGATGCCGGCGTTGTTGACCAGGATGTCGACCTCCAGGGTGAGGTCGTCAAGCTCCTCGGTCGCGGTCAGGTCCACCACCCACGCCTCGCCGCCGATCTCCTCGGCAAGGGCATGGGCGGCGTCGCCGGCCACGTCGGCGACGACGACCCGCGCGCCCCGGGCGGCGAGCTCGCGGACCACCGCCGCGCCGATCCCCGAGGCACCGCCGGTGACAAGGGCGCGGCGGCCCCGCAGCGTACGTCCGGAATCGACTGACGCAGACGGGGCCGTCGTCGCTGAGCTCACGCCGGGCTCACCTCGCGCTCAGCACGCTCGGCGTCGGCACGGTCCAGGGCCCGCAGCGAGGTGCCCTTGGTCTCCTTGAGGGTGAGCACGACCAGGCCGGTGATGATGCCGGCCACGGCGAGGTAGATCGCGGTGTTGGTCCAGGTGCCGGTGTCCTTGAGCCAGGCGATGGCCAGCAGCGGCGCGAGCGAGCCGGCGAAGATCGAGGTCACCTGGTAGGAGATCGAGATGCCGGAGTAGCGCATCCGGGTCGGGAACATCTCGGCCATGATCGCGGGCTGCGTGGAGTACATCAGCGCGTGGATGGCAAGGCCGGCGATCAGCGCCGCCACGATGGCGAGGTTGTTCTTGGTGTCGAGCATCGGGAACGCCCAGAAGCCCCAGGTCGCGCCGAGCACAGCACCCACCAGGTAGACCGGCTTGCGGCCCACGCCATCGGCGATCCGGCCGACGGCGAGGATGAAGAAGAAGTGGCAGGCGTGCGCGACCGCGATCAGGCCGAGCAGCGCGCCCTGGTCCATCTTCTGGTCCTCGACCAGGTAGACGATCGAGAAGGACACCACCAGGTAGTACATGATGTTCTCCGCGAATCGCAGGCCCATGCCCTTGAGCACGCCCAGCGGGTAGCGACGGAGCACCTCGAAGACGCCGTAACCGGTCGAGGCGGACTCGGTCTGCTCCGCCTTCGCCTCCTCGAAGATCGGCGAGTCGGTCACCGAGCGGCGGATGAAGTAGCCGACGACGACCACCACTGCCGAGAGCCAGAACGCGACCCGCCAGCCCCACGCCAGGAAGGCGGCGTCGGAGAGCGCGAGGGTCATCACGGTGAGCACCAGCGTGGCGAGCAGGTTGCCCACCGGCACCGCGGCCTGCGGCCAGGCGGCCCAGGTCGCGCGCCTGTCGTCGGGGGCGTGCTCGGCGACCAGCAGGACGGCACCGCCCCACTCACCGCCCAGGGCGAGGCCCTGCACGAACCGCAGAACCACCAGCGCGATCGGCGCGGCGAGGCCGATCTGGTTGTACGTCGGCAGGCAGCCCATCAGCACGGTGGCGACACCGATCAGCATGATGGTCAGCTGCAGCGTGTACTTGCGGCCGAGGCGGTCGCCGATGTGGCCGAAGACGACGCCGCCCAGGGGGCGGGCGACGAACCCGATGGCGTACGTCACGAAGGCGGCGATGATCGCGTCGTAGGCGTTGCCGGTGGCCGGCATGATCACCTTGGCGAAGACCAGCGCCGAGGCGGTGGCGTAGAGGAAGAAGTCGTACCACTCCACGACGGTGCCGGCCATGGAGGCCGCCACGGTCCTGCGGAGCAGGCTCTGCTCGTCGACTGGGTCGTTGGGGGCGGCGGTGGCGCCCGGCTGTGTCGAGGTCATGGTTGGGAGTGTGACAGCGGTCATAATGTGCTTGCAACGCGCATGTTGGCACACGGTGTGAACGAAAATGCACATCATCGGTACTCTGGCCCGATGGCCACCTCCCCATCGACACCACCCTCCGCCGACCAGCTGCTGGTGCTGCTGGAGGTGGCGCGCAGCGGCCGTTTCACCACCGCCGCCCGCTCGCTGGGCCTGACCCACACGACGGTCAGCCGCAACATCTCCGCCCTCGAGCGTGCCCTCGGCGGCCGGGTCCTGGTGCGCGGCTCCGACGGCTGGGCGCTGACCGCTCTCGGTGAGCGCGCGGCGCGTGCCGCCGAGGGAGTCGCCGAGTCGCTGGCCAGGCTGGCGGCCGACGAGCCGGCCGACCCGGTGGCCGGCGTGGTGCGGATGTCGACGACCGACGGTTTCGCTGCATACATCGCCTCGCCGGCGGTGGCCGCACTGCGGCAGGACCATCCCGAGCTCTCGGTCGAGATCGTCACCGTGACCCGGCAGGCGGCGCAGCACCGCTCCGGTGTCGACATCGAGGTGGTCGTCGGCGAGCCGGCGGTGAACCGCGGCCGGGCGATGCACCTGGGTGAGTACGAGCTCGGCCTCTACGCCTCACCCGGCTATCTCGAGCGTCACGGTGCTCCCGCCACGATCGAGGAGGCCGTACGCCACCGCCTGGTCTACTTCGTCGACTCGATGCTCCAGGTCGACGACCTCGACCTCCCCCGGCGCCTGCTGCCCGGCATCCGCGACGCGGTCACCTCGACGAACGTCTTCGTCCACGTCGAGGCGACCAGGGCCGGCGCCGGTCTGGGCCTGCTGCCCTGCTTCATGGCCGACCGGCACCCCGACCTCGTCCGGATGCTGCACGAGGACATCCACCAGCGGCTGCCCTACTGGGCGGTCGTGCATCCCGAGTCCTGGCGGCGGCCCGCCGTGGCCGCCGTCGTGGGCGGTCTGCGGGAGCAGATGGCGGAACAGCGAGACGCACTGATCGGCCGGTGACGCCCCGCGGATTCGTTGGTACCGGCCCGGCGCCGGATGCCTGATCCTGGCCCCATGCTCCGCCGTTCCGCCGACCATCAGCGACAATTCACGGGTGCCACACTCGACTCGGGCAGCCGCCGTGCGTCTGGTGGCATTCTTCGTGGCCGGGATGCGGCTGGCGACCCTCGCGCAGATGGCGCCGTCGCTGCTCGCGGCGATGCCCGCGCTGTCCCGTGCCGACCACCCCTGGCTGACCGGGGCCAGCTGGATCCTCGCGGCCGTCATGCTCGTCGGCATCGCGGCGATCACCCTGGTCACCCGGCGTCCGCCGGGAGTGCCGTACGCCGTGATCGACGTCGCCGTCGCCGTGGCGCTGCTGATCGTGGGCCTGTGGACGGTCCCCGTGGAGCTGCGTACGGGCACCTGGGTGGGGTTCCAGCTGGGCTATGCGCTGTGCGTGTCCTGCGGGCTCTCGGCCGTACGCTCGCGGTGGCTGTGGATGTTCCTGCTCGCCTCGTTGGCGGTGGCCGAGGTGGTCTACATCGCGCCGACCGTGAACGGGCCGGCCGATCTCACCCTCGCAGTGAGCACCTGCCTGACGCTCTTGGTGCTCGGGCCGCTGGCCTGGTTCGGCTGTCAGACGATCGTGCGGATCGGGACGGAGGCCGATGAGGCGCGGCGCTATGCCGCCGAAGCGGCCAAAGCCGAGGAGGAGCGTCGTGCCCGGCTCGCCATCCACAACGGCACCGCGATGATGCGGCTGCTCGTGGAGACCGACACCGCCGACGGCAACGGCGCGCTGCGGTCGCAGGCCGAGGTCGAGCTCAACCGGATGCGCGCCTATCTGAGCGGTCAGACCCCGCCGCCGGTGAGCGAGGCGACCAACCTGGCGGCGGTGGCCACCGCCGTCGGCGCGGAGTTCGACGACCTCCCGATCACGGTGGTCGCCGACCTCGCCCAGGACATCGCGCTCCCGCGGGGTCTCGCCGACGACCTGGCCGCGGCGCTGCGCAGCCTGCTCCTCAACGTACGCCAGCACGCGCGGGCGGGCCGGGTCGTCCTGCACGCCGCCGAGGACGAGGACGGCACCGGCTGGGAGGTCACGCTGCACGACGACGGCATCGGCTTCGACACCTCCGCGACCGACTACGGAGTCGGGCTGCGCGAGGTGGTCGTCGAGCAGCTCGCGCGCTCGGGCGTCGACGTCCAGATCAACAGCATCCGCGACCTCGGTACCACGGTCACGCTGGCGCAGACGACCGCAGCGGAGGTGCCGTGATGTCTGCCGTGACCTCCGGGCCGCGCTTCAGCCACGTGGACGACGCGACGGCGATGCGCGCCTCGCTGAGCCTGCTCCTGCCGGATCTCACCTTCGTGTCCAGTCATGGATCCGTCGAGGATCTGCTGACGGCGATGCCGGAGGCCGACGTGGTGATCCTCGACCTCCACCTCGCCAACACCGGCCAGCCCGACGCCTCGCAGGGCACCACCGCCATCCGGCGCATCGTCGAGGCCGGCTACCGGGTCTGCGTCTACTCCCAGGAGGAGCGCCGGTTCGTGCTCGCTGCCTGCCTCGCCGCCGGGGCGACCGGCGTGGTCTCGAAGGCGGCCTCGCTGGCCGAGGCAGAGGCGGCGTTCCGCGCGGTCGCCGCCGATGAGCCGGTGATCCCCCCGGATATCACCGGCCTCATCGAGGTCCTCGTACGCCGCCGCAGCATCACCGTCCTCACGCCGAGGCAACGCGAGGTCCTCGCCCACCGCGCCCGCGGACTGACGTACGCCGAGATGAGCCGGTCGATGTACCTGTCCGAGTCGACCTTGCGCGGCTACTGGATGGAGCTGGCCCAGCTGGTCTCGCAGTATCTGCGTGAGACCTCGCCCGGCGACATCGAGCACGCCCTCGGGCTGCGCCCGGGGGACCTGCTCGACCTCTGGCCGGGACGAGGGTCCACTAGCTGCTGATCCCGCTCCACTTCCACGAACCGTCGGTGCCGACCCGGGTCGAGGCCGAGAAGGTCGTGCTGTGCCCGATCCCGCTGCTCTGACGGATGCGCACCGCGTTGCCGGTCGTCGGGTTGATCAGGACGATGTCCTTGGCCGCGACCGCGCCGTCGGCGTCGTAGCAGTTGTGCACCGACATGTAGCGCCAGCCGGTGCCGAGGCTGCGGACGACGTACTTCTTCGCCTCCGCCGGACGGTCGGGACGTACGACGATCTGCTCGAGCTTGTTGGTGCTCGGGTTGATCGAGTAGAGGAGGTTGTACATCACCCCGTTGTGGCTCGTCCACACGCCTGCGACGGTCGTCGTGCTCGGCAGGGTGACCGGCAGGTTCGTGACCGTGCCGAGGCGGGTGCCCGCACTGGAGTACGAGAGCGCGGTCTGCTGCACGACGCCGGAGGTGGTGACGCTGTAGACCGCGGTCGTCGGGCCGTTCACGACCTTCTTGGGGCTCCAGCCGGTCACCGCGGAGCCGTTGGTGCGGTAGAGCTGCGCGGACTTCGTCTCGGTCAGCACGGACTGACCGATGGTCCCACCGATCGTCACCGTCCGGCCGGTGCCGTCGGTGCCGGGCACGATGTAGCTGGTCTTCCAGGTGGTCTCGTCACCGGCGCCGCCGATCTCGATCCACGCCCGCGGCGACCAGCTGACCGTGCCGGCGCTGCGATAGTTGCCGGTCACCGTGCTGTTCTTGATGGAGCGCTTGCGGATGTAGCCGCCCGCCTTGCCGTTGATCGAGCCGGAGCAGTTCACGGTGCCGGCCGCGGCGGCCGGCGAACTCGCCGCTCCGAGCGCGGTGAGCGATCCGGCCAGCAGGGCTGAGCCCGCGAGGGCGACGAGAGCTGAGCGACGCCGACGAATCATGGTTTTCATTCCGCCGACGGTATCGACGCGAGCCGTCGCGCGGTCCCAACGAATCCGCACACTTCGCGCAGGCCCCCGCTGTCCACCAACTGAAAGGAAACGTCCCATAACCTGGGACGACCCGCTTCGGATGGGTAGCGTGACCGCCATGTTCAAGAAGGTGTTGGTTGCCAACCGCGGCGAGATCGCGATCCGAGCTTTCCGTGCGGGCTTCGAGCTCGGGGCGAAAACAGTCGCCGTATTTCCCTACGAGGACCGGGGCTCAGAGCACCGGCTGAAGGCCGACGAGGCCTACCAGATCGGAGAGCTCGGTCACCCGATCCGGGCCTATCTCGATCCAGACGCGATCGTCGAGGTCGCCAAGCAGAGCGGCGCGGACGCGATCTACCCCGGCTACGGGTTCCTCTCCGAGAACCCGGCGCTGGCCGAGGCCTGCGCCCAGGCGGGGATCACGTTCATCGGGCCCTCGGCGGAGGTCCTCACGCTCACCGGCAACAAGGCCACCGCCATCGCGGCGGCCAAGGCTGCCGGCGTACCGACTCTGCAGTCGGTCGAGCCGTCCACCGATGTCGACGCGCTCGTCTCCGCCGCCTCCGTCCTGCCCTACCCGCTGTTCGTGAAGGCGGTCGCGGGTGGCGGTGGTCGCGGGATGCGACGGGTCGATGACCCCGACAAGCTGCGCGAGGCGGTCGAGACCTGCATGCGCGAGGGCGAGGCGGCCTTCGGCGACCCGACCGTCTTCATCGAGCAGGCCGTGGTCGAGCCGCGTCACATCGAGGTGCAGATCCTCGCCGACGGCGAGGGCAACGTCATCCACCTCTTCGAGCGGGACTGCTCGGTACAGCGCCGCCACCAGAAGGTCGTGGAGATCGCTCCCGCGCCCAATCTCGACCCTGAGCTGCGCGAACGCATCTGCGCGGACGCGGTGCGGTTCGCCAAGGAGATCGGCTACTCCTGTGCCGGCACCGTCGAGTTCCTGCTCGACCCCGCGGGCAACTACGTCTTCATCGAGATGAACCCGCGCATCCAGGTCGAGCACACCGTGACCGAGGAGGTCACCGACGTCGACCTGGTCCGCTCGCAGATGCGGATCGCTTCCGGCGAGACGCTGGCCGACCTGGGGCTGACCCAGGACTCCGTGCAGTTGCGCGGCGCGGCGATGCAGTGCCGTATCACCACCGAGGACCCCGCCAACAACTTCCGCCCCGACACGGGCATGATCACCACCTACCGCTCCCCCGGCGGTGCCGGGATCCGGGTCGACGGCGGCACGACGTACGCCGGGGCCGAGGTCTCGCCCCACTTCGACTCGATGCTCGCCAAGCTCACCTGTCGCGGGCGCACCTTCGAGGACGCCGTCACCCGGGCCCGGCGGGCCGTGGCGGAGTTCCGCATCCGCGGGGTCGCGACGAACATCCCGTTCCTGCAGGCGCTGCTCGACGACCCCGACTTCATCTCGGGCTCGATCACGACCTCGTTCATCGAGACCCACCCGCAGCTGCTGACCGCGCGGGCATCCGGTGACCGCGGCACCAAGCTGCTCACCTACCTCGCCGACGTGACCGTCAACCAGCCGCACGGCGCCGCGCCGGTCTCGCTCCACCCGGTCGAGAAGCTGCCGAAGCTCGACCTGTCGGTGGCTCCGCCGGCGGGCTCTCGCGACCTGCTTCGCGAGCTCGGGCCGGAGGGCTTCGCTGCCGCGCTGCGCTCCCAGGAGCCGGTCGCGGTCACCGACACCACTTTCCGCGACGCCCACCAGTCGCTGCTGGCGACCCGGGTCCGCACCACCGACCTGCTCGGTGTCGCCGGCCATGTCGCCCGGCTGACGCCGCAGCTGTGGTCGATGGAGGCCTGGGGCGGGGCGACGTACGACGTGGCTCTCCGCTTCCTCTCCGAGGACCCGTGGGAGCGGCTGGCGCACCTGCGTGAGGCGATCCCGAACATCAACCTGCAGATGCTGCTGCGCGGTCGCAACACGGTGGGCTACACGCCCTACCCGACCGAGGTCACCGATGCGTTCGTCTCGGAGGCTGCCGAGACCGGGATCGACGTGTTCCGGATCTTCGACGCGCTCAACGACGTGTCCCAGATGCGGCCGGCGATCGACGCGGTGCGGGCGACCGGGACCTCCGTCGCCGAGGTGGCGCTCTGCTACACCGGCGACCTCTCCTCCCCCGACGAGAAGCTCTACACGCTCGACTACTACCTGCGGCTGGCCGAGGAGATCGTCTCGGCCGGGGCGCACGTGCTGGCGATCAAGGACATGGCCGGACTGCTGCGGGCGCCTGCCGCGCGCACCCTGGTCACCGCGCTCCGGGAGCGGTTCGACCTGCCGGTGCACCTGCACACCCACGACACCGCGGGTGGCCAGCTGGCAACGCTGACCGCCGCGATCGAGGCCGGGGTCGACGCCGTCGACGCTGCGACCGCGTCGATGGCCGGCACCACCTCCCAGCCGCCGCTCTCCTCGCTGGTGGCGGCAACCGACCACACCCCGCGTGCCACCGGCCTGTCGTTGGCGGCGGTCAACTCGCTCGAGCCCTACTGGGAGGCCGTACGCCGCGTCTACGCGCCGTTCGAGTCCGGGCTGCCCGCGCCGACCGGCCGGGTCTACCGTCACGAGATCCCGGGCGGCCAGCTCTCCAACCTGCGCCAGCAGGCGATCGCGCTCGGGCTGGGCGAGAAGTTCGAGCAGATCGAGGACATGTACGCCGCGGCCAACCAGATCCTCGGCCGCGTCCCCAAGGTCACGCCTTCGTCCAAGGTCATCGGCGACCTGGCGCTGTCGCTGGTCGCCGCTGGTGCCGACCCGGCTGCGTTCGAGGCCGACCCGGCCGCGTACGACATCCCGGCCTCGGTCATCGGGTTCCTCAACGGAGAGCTCGGTGACCCGCCGGGCGGCTGGCCCGAGCCGTTCCGCAGCAAGGCGACCGCGGGACGCACCTGGAAGGCGCCGTCGCCGACGCTGTCTGCCGAGGACGCCGCCGGGCTCGCCTCCGACCGTCGTGGGACGCTCAACCGGCTGCTCTTCCCCGGACCGACGAAGGACTTCACCGAGGCCCGCTCGAAGTGGGGCGACGTGTCGGTGATCTCGACGCTCGACTACCTCTATGGCCTGCGCGAGGGCGAGGAGCACATCGTCGAGCTCTCCGAGGGCAAGACGGTCATCTTCGGGCTCACCGCCGTCTCCGAGCCCGACGAGCGCGGCATCCGCACCGTCATGGCCACCATCAACGGCCACCTGCGTCCGATCGGAGTACGTGACCGGTCCGTCGCCGCGGAGGTCGCCGCCGCCGAGAAGGCCGACCCCGCCGTTCCCGGCCAGGTCGCAGCGCCGTTCCAGGGCGTCGTGACCATCTCGGTCGCGGCCGGTGAGTCGGTCAAGGCCGGCGACACCGTCGCCACCATCGAGGCCATGAAGATGGAGGCCGCCATCACCGCGCCCGTCGACGGCACCGTCTCCCGGCTCGCCTTCTCCGGCACCCAGGCCGTCGACGGCGGCGACCTGGTGCTCGTCCTCGGCTGAGCCGAGACGTCAGCCGCGTCGGCCGAAGCGTCGCTGCGGCAGGCCGAGATGGCACCTAGGTGCCATCTCGGCCTGCGCGAGTGACGTCTGGGCAGGTCAGACCGCTGCGTACGCCGCGACCCAGTCCTCCGCACGCAGGTCCCGCGGCAGCACCGGGGCCTGAGACCGCCGGCGCCGCTGAGCGATCTGGTTGGCGAGACGAGCGGGGACACCGTTGCGGCGCAGGATCTCGGCAACCCCGCGGCCTCGGCTGCTGAAGACCTTCGCCACCCAGGACTGGAAGTCGCGGACGTCCGTGTCCGGGAGCAGCGGCTCACGACGGCGGTCGATCAGCAGCAGCCCGCCGTCGACGTTCGGCCGCGGTCGGAAGGCGGACGACGGCACCCGGCGGTCGAGGGTGAAGGTGAACCACGGCCACCACTGCGCGGTGAGCTGGGTCGTACCGCCGACGCCCGCGCGCTTGCGGGCGACCTCCCACTGGGTGAGGAGTACGGCATGGCGCCACGTCGTCGAGGCGAGCAGGTGGCGCAGGACCGGTGTGGTCAGGTGGAACGGGACGTTGGAGACGACGACCGCGTCCTGCGGTGGCGCGTGACGCAGGATGTCGCCCTCGGCGATACACACGTGCGGACCGATCCGTCGGCGCAGCTCGGCGGCTCGGCGAGAGTCGATCTCGACCCCCTCCAGCGGACGACCCAGTTCGGACAGCGCCAGGGTGACGGCGCCGTTGCCGGTGCCCCACTCGACCAGCGGACCCGGCCGCTGCGAGACGAGATGGACGATGCGGTCGAGTACCGACCTGTCGGTGAGAAAGTTCTGGCCGAGCTCGTGCCGGCCAGGGCGTACGTCGGGCATGGATGCTCCTCGAGACAGAAGGAGCCGGGCGGCCTGCGGGTAGCACTCGGAGCCGCCCGGCAGGGTTGCCAGGTGGCGGCGCGAATGCGACGAGTGCTTCGGTGGGATCCGCGCCGTCAGCGGCGGCGGATCCGGACGAACATCGTCATGCAGCAGTTACCCATGGCGCTCACGCTAGCGAAGCCGTGGCGCTGCTCGCACACCGTTTTCGGGTGCCTTCTCGGCCGACGCAAGTGACGTCTCGGCCGACGTAAGTGACTACTCGACGTGGTGGAGGCGGCGGGCGACCTCGGCGGTGGAGCCGGAGATCGAGGGGTAGACGGTGAAGGTGTTGGCGATCTGGTCGACGGTGAGCCCGGTGGAGACGGCGAGCGTGATGGGGTGGATGAGCTCCGAGGCGCGCGGGCCGACGACGACGCCGCCGATGACGACGCCGGTGCCGGGGCGGGAGATGAGCTTGACGAAGCCGTCGGTGATGCCCTGCATCTTGGCTCGCGCATTGCCCTTGAGGTCGAGTCGCAGGGTGTCGGCGACGACCTCGCCCGAGTCGACCTGAGCCTGCGAGTAGCCGACCGTGGCGATCTCCGGGGAGGTGAAGACGTTGGCCGCGACCTCCTTGAGGTCCATCGGGATGACCGCGTCGCCGAGGAAGTGGCGCATCGCGATCCGGCCGGCCATGGCGGCCGTCGAGGCGAGCATGAAGCCGCCGGTGCAGTCGCCCGCTGCGTACACGCCGTAGGCGGAGGTACGCGACACCTTGTCGGTGCGGATGAAACCGCCCTCGTCGAGCTCGATGCCGGCCTCCTCCAGGCCCAGGCCCTCGGTGTTGGGGATCGAGCCCAGCGCGAGGATGCAGTGGCTGCCGGTGACCTCGCGGCCGTCGGTCAGCTTGACGGTGACGACGTCGCCGGAGCGGGTCACCGACTCCATCCGCGACTTGCTGAGGATGTTCATCCCCTGCCGCTCGAGTACGTCCTGCAGGACCGTCGCCGCATCCGCGTCCTCGCCGGGGAGAACCCGATCGCGCGACGAGACCAGGGTGACCTGGGAGCCGAGGTTGAGGTAGGCGTTGGCGAACTCCACGCCCGTGACACCCGAGCCCACGACGATCATGTGCGAGGGCAGCTCGTCGAGGTCGTAGACCTGCTCCCAGGTCAGGATCCGCTCGCCGTCGGGCTGTGCGGTGGGCAGCACCCGCGGCCGGGCGCCGGTGGCGATGAGGACCGCGTCGTTCTCGATCGCCTCCTCGGTTCCGTCCTGGGCCCGGGTCGCGATCACCTGACGCTTGTCGGCGTCGATGCGCCCGGTGCCCTTGACGATGCGGATCCCGCGGCGGGTCAGCCGGCTCTCGATGTCGCTCGACTGCGCGAGCGCGAGCGACTTGACCCGCTTGTTGACGACCCCGAGGTCGGCGTAGAGCTCGGTGGCCGGGTCACCCTGGTGATCGCGGAAGTGGATGCCCAGGTCGCGGGCGAGCGTCATGTCCGACATCAGCTCGGAGGTGGCGATCAGGGTCTTGCTCGGCACGCAGTCGGTGAGCACCGCGCTGCCACCGAGGCCGTCACGGTCGACGACCGTGACCTCCGCCCCGAGCTGCTGCGCGACCAGCGCCGCCTCGTATCCGCCTGGACCCCCACCAATGATCGTCACCCGCGCCATGGGCCGCATTCTTCCACGCCCCCTGGAGCGACAGAGTCAGCCCATCGTCTTCTGACCGTCGATGGTCTCCCGGATGATGTCGGCGTGACCGGCATGCTGGGCGGTCTCGGCCAGGATGTGGGTGAGGACGCGACGGTTGGACCAGCGGCCACCCGGCTCGAACCACGGCGCCTCGGGAAGCGCGTGGTCCGCGTCCAGATCGACCGTGCGGATCAGCTCGTCGGTGGCCGCGGCCACGTCCTCGTACGCCTCGAGCACGCCCGCCAGCGTCTCGTGCTCGGCGAGCACGAAGTCGGCGGCGAACTCGGCGTACTTCTCCGGGGTGAGCTCCTGCGCCACCGCGCCACGGACGATGAAGTCGGCCCAGCCCCGCTCGCAGGCTGACACGTGCTTGACCAGGCCGCCGAGGCTGAGCGCGGAGGCGGTCGGGGTGAGCCGGGCCTGGTCGTCGGTCAGGTTGCGGACGGCGTAGCGCAGGAAGCCGCGGTGCTTGGCCAGGGTCTCGAGCAGGTCGGAGCGCTCACGGGACAGGGTGGCGGTGGCGCTGGTCTTCACGGCGCTGGCGGCGGTTGCGGTCATGACATGGACTCCTTGGTGGTGTTTCCCTCTGACACCACCAACGCTATGAGGCGTTCAGGTCAGTTTCTGTCCGCATTGGTCGGAGGGCCGAAAGATCCTCCGGCCATTACCCTGCTGGGATGACGAGCCCAGCCAACCCGACCCGAAGCGACGCGGTCCGCAACCGGGACCTCCTGGTCACCGCCGCCCGCGAGGTGCTCGCCGAGCAGGGTCTGGACGCGCCGATGTCGGCGGTCGCCAAGCGCGCCGGCGTCGGCCAGGGCACCCTCTACCGGCACTTCCCCGACCGGCTCACCTTGGCCACCGCGGTGCTGGAGGGGAACGTACGCGACATCGAGCAGGTCGCCGCCCGCCCCGATGCGACGCTGGCCGATGTGCTCGGCGTCGTCACCTGGCAGATGATCCGCTCGACCGCGTTCGTCGGCATCATCCGGCTCACCGACGAGGAGAGCTCCCGCTTCCTGGCCGACCGGGTACGCACCGCCATCGACGGGCTCCCGAGGGAGACCTACAGCACCGACGACCTCATGCTCGCCGTCGCGATGGTCTCCGGCGGGGTGCACGGACCGACCCCGGAGGCGCGCGAGGCCGCCGCCCGCCGGGCGTGGGACCTGCTCGGCATCGAGATCGGCCCGGTCACGGCGGGCGTGTAGAGGACACCGCAGACGTGACGAGGCCCGGATCCGCGGATCCGGGCCTCGACGCGAGAGATTGGTCTGATCAGAGGTTGATCATGTGACCAGCGATGCCTTCGATGGCTTCCTTCATCGCCTCCGAGAGAGTCGGGTGGGCGAAGACGTTGCGCGCGACCTCGTCGGCGGTCAGGTCCCACTGCTGAGCGAGCGTCAGCGCGGGCAGCAGCTCGGTGACCTCGGGGCCGATCATGTGGGCGCCGAGGATCTCGTTGTGCTCGGCGTCGGCGACGATCTTCACGAAGCCGACGGTCTCGGCCATGCCGCGGGCCTTGCCGTTGGCGGAGAACGGGAAGGACGAGGTCTTGACGTCGTAGCCCTTCTCCTTGGCCTGCGCCTCGGAGTAGCCGAACGAGGCGATCTGCGGCTGGCAGAACGTCGCGCGCGGGATCATGTCGAAGTTGATCTCCATGGTCTCGGCCTCGGCGATGGTCTCGGCGGCGACGACACCCATGGCCTCGGCGGTGTGGGCGAGCATCAGCTTGCCGGTGCAGTCACCGATGGCGTAGATGCCCTCGACGTTGGTGCGGCCACGGGCATCGACAGCGATCGCGCCCCGGTCGGTGAGCTCGACGCCGGTGTTCTCGAGGCCGAAGCCCGCGACCCGCGGCGCGAACCCGAAGGCGGCCAGGAACTTGTCGGCCTCGAGGACCTGCTCGTCGCCGCCGGCGGCCGGAGCCACGGTGACCTTCACGCCCGATCCGGTGTCCTCGGCGCCCTTGACGGCGGTCGAGAGCAGCACGTTGACGCCGAGCTTCTTGTACTGGCGCAGCAGCTCCTTGGACACGTCGGCGTCCTCGGTCGGCACCATCCGGTCGAGGAACTCCACGATCGTGACGTCCACGCCGAAGTTCTTCAGCACGTAGGCGAACTCGACGCCGATGGCGCCCGAGCCGCCGATGATGATCGAGCTCGGCAGCTGCTCGGTGAGGATGTGCTCCTCGTAGGTCACGATGTTCTGCCCGTTGGGCACGACACCTGGGACCGAGCGCACGGTCGCGCCGGTGCCGATGATCAGGTTGTCGAAGGTGTAGTCGGTCGAGGCGCCGTCCTTGCCCTTGACGGCGATCGACTTCGGCCCGGTGAGGGTGCCCCAGCCGTCGATCTCGGTGATCTTGTTCTTCTTCATCAGGTAGTGCACGCCCTTGGCGCTGGCGTCCGCGACACCGCGGCTGCGCTTGAAGGTCGCGCTGAAGTCCATGGTCGCGTCACCCGAGATCCCGAAGGTCTTCTTCTCGTGGGTGATGATGTGCGCGATCTCTGCGTTGCGCAGCAGCGCCTTGGACGGGATACACCCGACGTTGAGGCAGACACCGCCCCAGTACTTGTCTTCGACGACGGCGACGGACTTGCCGAGCTGAGCGGCACGGATGGCGGCGACGTAGCCACCGGGGCCAGCGCCGAGGACGAGAACATCAAAGTGGGTCACGTACCCAAGGGTAGACCGCCAATAACAGATAGATCCCAAGCGGGTGAGGACTGGGCGGTAACCTCGTGACCCGTGACTCTCTATGCGGCCTATGGCGTCAATCTCGACCCGGCGCTGATGAGTGAGCGGTGCCCGCATTCGCCGTTGCGCACGACCGGGTGGCTGGGCGGTTGGCGACTCACCTTCGGGGGCGAGGACAACGTGCTCGGCGACGGACCGACGGCCACGATCGTCCAAGACCCGTTCGAGCAGGTCTTCGTCGCGGTCTACGACGTCGTGGACCAGGACATGGAAGCCCTGGAGAAGTGGGAGCTGGCCGACATCGGCCTCTACTTCAAGACCAAGGTGCGGATCTCGGCGCTCGCCGAGGACCTGCTCTGCGAGACCTATGTCCTGGACACGTACGAGGGTGGCATCCCGGACGCCCGGCACCTGGGCGCGCTGGCCGATGCCGCCGAGGCGGCCGGGGCACCGGACGACTACGTGCACGCGCTGCGTACGCGCCCGTGCCGGTCCAACGACTGAGTCGGTCTGGGCGCGGGTCTAAACTCGGCGAGTGACCACGCCTTACGAACTCGCCAAGGAAGCCGCCTCCGCGCTCGCGGAGAAGACCGGCATCGAGAAGCACGACATCGCGTTGGTGCTGGGCTCGGGCTGGCTGCCCGCCGTCGACGCGCTCGGCGAGGACTACACCGAGATCGCCACCACCGACCTGCCCGGCTTCAGCGCCGCCGCGGTCCAGGGGCACAGCGGCAAGATCCGCTCCATCCGGTCGGCGAGCGGTCGCAACCTGCTGGTCTTCCTCAGCCGCACGCACTACTACGAGGGCAAGGGCGTCGACGCGGTCGTGCACCCGGTACGCACCGCCGCGGCCGCAGGCTGCTCGACGATGGTGCTGACCAACGGCTGCGGCGGACTCAACCCGTCCTGGTCCCCCGGCACCCCGGTGCTGATCAAGGACCACATCAACCTCACCGCCACCTCGCCGCTGGTCGGCGCCAACTTCGTCGACCTCACCGACCTCTACTCCTCCCGCCTGCGCGGGCTGGCGAAGCAGGTCGACTCCTCGCTCGACGAGGGTGTGTACGTCCAGTTCCCCGGCCCCCACTACGAGACCCCGGCCGAGGTGAAGATGGCTGGCATCATCGGTGGTGACCTGGTCGGCATGTCGACCACCCTCGAGGCGATCGCGGCTCGCGAGGCCGGGATGGAGATCCTCGGGATCTCGCTGGTCACCAACCTCGCCGCCGGCATCTCTGACCAGCCGCTCGACCATGCCGAGGTTCTCGAGGCTGGGCGCAATGCGGCTGCTCGGATGGGCGGGCTTCTTGGGGATCTGTTGCCGAAGATCTGAGGTCGTCATCCCGGTCCGACGCTTGTCGCGGGTCGTTCTTCGGGGTTGGTCTTGGGCCGCCGACCCGTTCTTTCAGGGTGTTCTCGACCTGCCCCGGAGTCAAGGACGGCCTGCGGCCGCCGGCTACGCCGGCCGCTTCGCGGTCCTTGACACCGGACCATGTCGAGAAAGATTTTGGCTGGCTATCGGGGCGGCGGCCCGGGTGTGGCCACGGCACACTCACCCACGGCAGGTGACCGCTCCACTCCGAGACCAGACATGGGGTCTCCGGGTGGAAGAAAAATTTCTTCCACCCGCCAACCCCACCCCAGACCAGGCTCCCTCTGAGGCGAACGAAAATTCGTTCGCCTCACCGAACTAGCTGCAGAGCTGGTCCCCGGGCGGAAAGAAAATTCCTTCCACCGGTCGGCTCACCCCAGTCCCCAAACCCCTACCCAACCCAAACCGCTGCGCCAAACCCCTGCCGCCGACCCGATAGCCAGCCAAAAATTCTCGACGAATCCCGGTGTCAAGGATCGCCGAAGGCGACCGGCGTCAGCCGGCGGCCGAAGGCCGTCCTTTACTCCGGACGCCGCTGAGAACACCCCCCAAGAACGGGTCGGCGGCAAACACCAGCCACAAAACGGCAGAAGCCCTTCCATCTTCCGCCACCCGATGACCTAGGGTCAGATCCATGGTCCCCACAGATCAATCTGCGCTCGTCGTCCAAGCCCGGGAATGGCTTGCCGATGACCCAGACGCACAGACCCGAGCAGAGCTCGAGAGCCTCCTCACGTCCACCGCCCCGGGCGCCGCGGCCGAGCTGGCCGACAGGTTCTCGGGCATGCTGCAGTTCGGCACCGCTGGGCTGCGAGGCGCGCTCGGGGCCGGTCCCAACCGGATGAACCGGGTGGTCGTGATCAAGGCCGCCGCGGGGCTGGCGCGCTACCTGCTCGCGACCGGCGCGCAGGGGCCGGTGGTGATCGGCTACGACGCGCGGCACAACTCCGACGTCTTCGCCCAGGACACGGCCGAGGTGATGACCGGAGCGGGCCTCCACGCGCTGGTGATGCCGCGCTCGCTGCCGACGCCGGTGCTGGCGTACGCCGTCAAGGCGCTGGGCGCGAGCGCTGGGGTGATGGTGACAGCCAGCCACAACCCACCGCAGGACAACGGCTACAAGGTCTACCTCGGTGACGGTTCGCAGATCGTGCCGCCGGCGGACATCGAGATCGCGAAGCGGATCGCGGCGGTCGACAAGGTGAGCTCGGTCCCGCAGGGGCCGGCCGGCCAGGTGATCAGCGAGGACCTGGTCGACAGCTATCTCGACACCGTGGTTGGGCTCCTCACCGAAGGTGGCCCGCGTGACCTCAAGACGGTCTACACGCCGCTGCACGGTGTCGGCGGCGATCTGGTGAACCTGGCGATGAAGTTCGCCGGCTTCCCCGAGCCGCTCGTGGTCAAGGAGCAGGAGCGGCCCGACCCCGACTTCCCGACCGTCGCCTTCCCCAACCCCGAGGAGCCCGGGGCGATGGACCGGGCGATGGCGCTGGCGAGCAAGAAGGGCGCCGACCTGGTCATCGCCAACGACCCCGACGCCGACCGCTGCGCTGCCGCCATCCCGGTCGGAAAGAAGTGGCGGATGCTGACCGGTGACGAGGTCGGCGCGCTGCTGGCGACCCACCTGATCCGCAAGGGCGTGACCGGGACGTACGCGGCCTCGATCGTCTCCTCCTCGCTGCTCGGCAAGATCGCCGCGGCCGCCGGCCAGGCCTACGCCGAGACGCTGACCGGCTTCAAGTGGATCTCCCGCGCGCCGGGGCTCGCCTTCGGCTACGAGGAGGCGCTGGGCTACTGCGTCGACCCCGAGCACGTACGCGACAAGGACGGCATCTCGGCGCTCCTGCTCCTGTGCGAGCTCGCGGCGTCGCTGAAGGCGGAGGGTCGCGGCCTGGCCGACCTGCTCGACGAGCTCGCGGTCGAGCACGGTCTGCACGCCACCACCCAGCTCTCCGTCCGGCTCGAGGACCCTGCCCAGATCGCGGGCGCGATGCAGCGCCTCCGCGACCGGCCGGTGACCGCGTTGGCCGGGGCCACCGTGCAGCAGCTCGACGACCTCACCACCGGAGTCGGTGGCCTGCCGCCGACCGACGGGATCCGTTACCAGCTGGCCGGCGGGTCACGGGTGATCGTGCGGCCCAGCGGCACCGAGCCCAAGATCAAGTGCTACCTCGAGGTCGTCGAGCCGGTCGACTCACCGGAGGCTCTGGCACAGGCCCGCACGGACGCCGAGATCGCTCTCGGCGCGCTCAAGGTCGACATCCGCGCCGCCCTCGGCGTCTAGCATTCAGCTGGTCGAGCCGCGAGCGCCAGCGAGCGTGTCGAGACCAACACGTCCCCTCGGCGCTCGATAGGACCGTGTTGGTCTCGACACGCCTCCGCCTAGCGGCTCCGGCGGCTCGACCAGCGGGCGGCTCAGACGACGAGCAGGACCACGAAGACGACGGCCACGACGCCGGTGACGGCGATCAGCGGCCAGTCCCAGCTGCGGCGTACGTCCTCGGCGAGGGCGAACTGCTCGTCGGAGTCGCGCTTGATCCGGCGCCGGTCGCGCGCGTCCTGGGCCAGCGCGTTGAGCCGGTCCTCGATGAAGTCGGCATGGTTGCTCAGCGGCTTGTGGTCGCGCTTGGCGCCCTTGATCGCCTCCCGCATCGGACGCCCGACGGCACCGCTGACGAAGGTGCGTCCACCGGCGTAGGCGCCGAGGGTGCGGCCGACCGAGACGCTCTCCAGCGCGGCCATCGGGAAGCGCACCGTCGAGTAGAGATGGTGGAGCACGAAGTCGCCCTCGCTGACCCCGACCTTGGTGCGGACGAACGCGGCGTACGCGACCAGCGCAAAGAGCACCCCACCGGCTGTCGTCTCGGGGTGCCAGCCGGTGACCACGTCGATCACCACGACCGCGATCGCGGCCCCTGCCGAGAGGAATCCCCAGGTGGTGCTGCTGGAGTTGCGGAACCACTCCTCGGGCTGATCGTCATTCACGGCGCAAACCTTAGCCCTCCGGGCGTAGATGCATATGCTGAGCCCGTGCCTACCCCCGCTGACATCGCGAAGCTGATCGACCACACCCTTCTCAAGCCCGAGGCGACCCACGCCGACGTCGAGGCGCTGATCCTGGAGGCCGCCGAGCTCGGCACCTACTCGGTGTGCGTCTCTCCCTCGATGCTCCCGGTCAACGCGCCGGCCGAGCTGAAGATCGCGGTCGTGTGCGGATTCCCGAGTGGCAAGCACCTCTCCTCGATCAAGGCCGCCGAGGCCAGGGCCGCGGTCGACGCCGGCGCGGACGAGGTCGACATGGTCATCGACGTCGGCGCGGCGAAGGAGAAGCGGTACGCCGACGTGGAGGCCGACATCGCCGCCGTCCGTGCGGCCGTTCCCGCTCCCACCGTGCTGAAGGTGATCATCGAGTCCGCGGCGCTCGACGACGACGAGATCGTCGGCGTGTGCCAGGCGGCCGTTAACGCCGGCGCGGACTTCGTGAAGACCTCCACCGGCTTCCACCCCGCCGGTGGCGCCAGCGTCCACGCCGTGAAGCTGATGCGCCAGACCGTCGGCCCCGACCTCGGCGTCAAGGCCTCGGGCGGCGTACGGACCATGGAGCAGGCCGAGCAGATGATCGCCGCAGGGGCGACCAGGCTCGGGGTCTCGGGCTCGCGCGCGCTGCTGGCGGGTTCGGCTCCCGGCGCCGGCTACTGACTTCGGCCTGCCACAGGCGAGAATGCTCCGGTGCGCGCTCAGGTCATCGTCCTCGCCGGCCCCTCGGGGGCCGGCAAGTCCCGCCTCGCCGAGCGGCTCGGTCTGCCGGTCCTGAGACTGGACGACTTCTACAAGGACGGCTCCGACCCCTCGCTCCCCCGGATCACCGAGGGCCCCAACGCGGGCCTGGTCGACTGGGATCACCCCGACTCCTGGCATCCCGCTGACGCGATGAAGGCGATCACGGCGCTCTGCGAGACGGGCACTGCCGACGTACCCGTCTACGACATCGCCCACGACGGCCGCACCGGCTGCCAGTCACTGACCCTCGGCGACGAGCCGTTCTTCGTCGCCGAGGGGATCTTCGCCCAGGACATCGTCGCCGAGTGCCGCGACGCGGGGCTGCTGGCCGCCGCCTACTGCGTCACCCAGTCACCGACGGTGACCTTCTGGCGACGGCTCACCCGCGATCTCCGCGAGCACCGCAAACCACCGTTCGTGCTGGTCAAGCGGGGCCTGGCGCTGATGCGAGCGCAGCCGCAGGTCGTCGCTGACGCGGTCGCGAAGGGCTGCACGGCGGTCTACCCGAAGCACGGCTTCATCGCCATCCAGCGACTCACAGGGCCGCGTACGCGTCCTTGATCTCGTGGATCAGGTCGACCCGCTCGTCGTAGGGCAGGAACGCCGACTTCATCGCGTTGGTCGTCAGCCGCTGGAGCTCGGGCAGCCCCCAGCCGAACGCCTCCACGATGCCGGCCATCTCCGCCGACATCGAGGTGCGTGACATCAGTCGGTTGTCGGTGTTGATCGTGACCCGGAAACCCAGGTCGTAGAGCAGCCCGATCGGGTGCTCGGCGATCGACTTCGCCGCCCCGGTCTGCACGTTGGAGCGCGGGCAGAGCTCGAGGGGGATCCGCCGGTCCCGGACGTACGCAGCGAGCCGGCCGAGCCGCGGCGCCTCGCCCTCCTCGAGGGTGATGTCGTCGACGATGCGTACGCCGTGACCGAGCCGGTCGCAGCCACAAGGGTGCACCGCCTCCCAGATCGAGGGCAGCCCGAAGCCTTCGCCGGCGTGGATCGTGAAGCGCATGTTGTCGGCGGCCAGCTGCTCGAACGCCGCCAGGAAACGGCTCGGCGGGAAGCCCTTCTCCGGCCCGGCGATGTCGAACCCGGCGACGCCGCGGTCGCGCCAGGTCACCGCGAGCTCGGCGATCTCGGCGGCGCGAGCGGCCTGCCGCATAGCGGTGAGCAGCTGGCGTACGACGATCTTCCGCCCGGTCGCCGCAACGGCCGCCATACCCTCGTCGAACCCGGTCTGAACGGCCGCGACGACCTCATCCAGCTCGAGACCGTTGGCCAGGTGGAGCTCCGGCGCCCAGCGAACCTCGGCGTAGACGACGCCGTCCTCGGCCAGGTCCTCGACGCACTCCCGAGCCACCCTGGTCAGCGCGGGCAGCGTCTGCATGACCGCCAGCGTGTGCGCGAAGGTGTCGAGGTAGCGCTCCAGCGACCCCGAGTCCGCGCTGGTCACGAACCACTCCTCCAGCGCCACCGGATCGTCCTGAGTCCCCTCCGGCAGCCGGTGACCCACCTCAGCGGCGAGCTCGACGAGGGTCGAGGGACGTACGCCACCGTCGAGGTGGTCGTGGAGCAGCACCTTCGGGGCGGCCTTGATCTGCATGTCGGACGGTTCCATGGGCCCATCATTCCGTATGCCGCTAGATTCCGGGGGTGCGCACATTCACCACTCTCCAAGAAGTCTCCGACGCCGCAGGCACCGAGATCGGCACCGGCGAATGGCTCCTGGTCGACCAGGACCGGGTCAACGCCTTCGCTGACGCCACCGGCGACCACCAGTGGATCCACGTCGACGAGGAGCGAGCCAAGGAAGGCCCCTTCGGGGGCACCATCGCCCACGGCTACCTGACGCTGTCGCTGATCCCCTACCTCGGCACGAGCGTCTACTCGCTGGAGACTCCCGGCGCGAAGCTCAACTACGGCCTCAACAAGGTCCGGTTCCCGATGCCGGTCCTGGTCGGCTCCCGCATCCGACCGGTCATCACCTTCGGCGAGGTCACCGAGCTCCCCGCCGGCCTCCAGCTCGTCGTGAAGACGACGGTCGAGATCGAGGGCTCCGCCAAGCCCGCATGCGTCGCGGAGTCGGTCGTCCTGCTCCTCGAGGGCTGAGCCCCGCTCAGGAGTAGTCGGCCCACAGACGCTGGCTCGTGCCGTCGACGGTCATCTCGCCGCCGTAGGGCACGATCCACTGCGGCCGGGTGTGACCGAACGGCGGGCCGACGACGACCACCGCGTCGGGGTTGTAGCGGGCGACGGTCTCGATCGCCGCGTCGCGCTGTTCGGCGCGCTTGGCGACACGCTCGTCGGCGCTGGGCCGTCGCTCGAAGTCCGACGTCGGCGGGCGCGCGACCACGACGGCGTCGATCGCCTCGAGCAGCCCGCGCTCTCCCAGCGAGCGCGCGATCCAGCCGAACTCCTGCGCCGGGATGAGCTCCTCGGAGGTCTCCAGGAGGAGTACGCCGCCCGCCAGCACCCCCGGATCGGCCGGGAAGCGTCCGGCGGTCAGCGCCCACTGGAGGATCTCGATGCAGCCTCCCCAGGTGCGGCCGGTGACCTTCCGTTCGGGACCCGTCCAGGTCCAGGGCTCGGTCGCCTCCCGCTCGCCGTACTCGGTCAGCGCGCGCGGGTCGTTCCAGTCGCGCCCGATGTCCTCGGACTCTCCTGGCTCGGTGATCTCGAGGGTCTCGCCCGTGAGGAGCGCGGCCTCGAGCGAAGCCTCGTGGATCGGATCGACTCCCGGGCCCGGACCGAGGTGGACCTGGGTCGACCCACCGTGGAAGGCGGCCACGCCGTTGGTCCACAGCCAGTTGAGCAGGTTGGTGTTGTCGCTGTAGCCGAGGAACGGCTTGGGATCGGCCCGCACCAGCTCGGCGTCGAGATGCGGGATCACGGTGATCTGGTCCTCGCCCCCGATGGTCGCCAGCACCGCCCGGATCTCCGGATCGCCGAACGCGGCGTTCAGGTCGGCCGCCCGCTGCTGCGGCGTCGCACCGACCTTCCTCGTCGTCGGATACTCCACCGGCACCAGCCCGGTCACCTCAGTCAGCCGCCTCAGCGCCTGCTCGTGGATCGCCGGTGCCACCCCGGGCGCGGCGAACGAGGGTGACAGCACGGCGACCTTGTCGCCCGCGACGGCCTTGGGTGGCTTGACGATCTCCATGAGTGAAGTCTGGCGGTACGCCGGCCGGTGAAGCGAACGGTTATCGCCGCCCGCTGGTCGAGCCGGATTCGTGAGGAACGAACGAATCCGTGTCGAGACCAACACGGTCCCATCGAGCGCGAAGGGGACCGTGTTGGTCTCGACACGCTCGGCCGCAGGCGGCCTCGCGGCTCGACCAGCGGATCGAGTCAGCCGATCCGGTCGAGGATCAGCGGGGTCGCCTCGTACGCAGCTCCGTCCTCGATCTCGTAGCCACCCTCCAGCGCGGCCAGCGCACGGTCGAAGCGCTCAGGGGTGTCGGTGTGGAGGGTGAACAGCGGCGCACCGGCAGCGACAGAGTCGCCCGGGCGAGCGTGCCAGGTGACCCCGGCCCCGGCCTGGACGGCGTCCTCCTTCCGCTCCCGCCCGGCGCCGAGGCGCCAGGCGGCGAGCCCGACGGCCATGGCGTCGAGCCGGGTGAGGACACCGGACGTCGGCGCGGTGACCACGTGGGTCTCGCGGGCGACCGGCAGCGGCGCCGACGGATCGCCGCCCTGGGCCGAGATCATCGCCCGCCAGGCGTCCATGGCTTTGCCGGAGGCGAGTACGTCGGCAGGGTCCGGGCCGGACACACCGGCGGCGGCCAGCATCTCCCGGGCCAGCGCGACGGTGAGCTCGACGACGTCGGCGGGTCCACCGCCGGCCAGGACCTCGACGGACTCGGTGACCTCGATGGCGTTGCCTGCGGTCAGGCCGAGCGGGGTGGCCATGTCGGTCACGAGCGCGACCGTGTTGACGCCCGCGTCGGTGCCGAGGTCGACCATCGTTCGCGCCAGCTCCTGCGCGGAGGCCAGCGTCTTCATGAACGCCCCGGCACCGACCTTGACGTCGAGGACCAGCGCCCCGGTGCCCTCGGCGATCTTCTTGGACATGATCGAGGAGGCGATCAGCGGGATCGACTCGACGGTGCCGGTGACGTCGCGCAGCGCGTACAGCTTGCGGTCGGCCGGGGCCAGCCCCTCACCGGCTGCGCAGATCACCGCACCGACCGACCCGAGCTGGGCCAGCATCTCCTCGTTGGAGAGCGACGCGCGCCACCCGGGGATCGACTCGAGCTTGTCGAGCGTCCCGCCGGTGTGGCCGAGCCCGCGCCCGGACAGCTGCGGCACCGCCACCCCGCACGCGGCGACCAGCGGCGCCAGCGGCAGCGTGATCTTGTCGCCCACGCCGCCGGTGGAGTGCTTGTCGGCGGTCGGCCTGTCCAGGGAGGAGAACGACATCCGCTCTCCCGAGGCGATCATCGCCGCCGTCCACCTCGCGATCTCACGCCGCGACATCCCGTTGAGCAGGATCGCCATGTTGAGCGCCGACATCTGCTCCTCGGCCACCACCCCACGGGTGTAGGCCGCGATCATCCAGTCGATCTGGGAGTCGCTCAGCTCGCCACCGTCGCGCTTGGCGAGGATCACCTCGACCGCATCATGTTCCGCCATGCGGACAGCGTAAGGCGCGATCGCCGCGGGTCCGCTACCGGCAGGAACGAGGCCTACGCGAGATTCTCCGGACCGAAGGCGTCCGGAAGGACCTCGGACATCGGCCGCACTCCCGAGACGGTCATCAGCAGCAGCTCCGGTCCGCCGTTCTCCCAGAGCAGCTGACGGCAGCGGCCGCAGGGCATGATGACCTCGCCGGAGCCGTTGACGCAGACGACGTGGGTGAGGCGGCCGCCGCCGGTCATGTGCAGTGAGGAGACGAGCCCGCACTCGGCACACAGGGTCACACCGTAGGCGGCGTTCTCCACGTTGCACCCGTGGAGCAGGCGTCCGTCGTCTGCGTATCCGGCCACTCCGACGGGGTAGTTGGAGTAGGGCGCGTACGCATGTTTTGCGGCTTCCACCGCCTGTGCACGCAGGCCTTCCCAGTCAAAGCCCTCTGCGGCGTACGTCTGCTTCTCGGTCATGGTTCGACCTTAAAGCCTGTCCGGACAACCAAGCACAAGGTACGAGGCTTAGGCTTCGTCGAGATCAAAAGTTGGTAACCGTTCGCGTAATCCCTGGCAATGCTCGGTCTTTGGGGAGAACGTTCGGACATGAATGTCCTTTGCGCCGCGCTTCGCGGAGCAACGACCTGGAGGCACCAGTGAAGAACAACATCAAAAAGGCCGCCGCCGGCGGCTTCGCCGCGGTCCTGACCGCTGCCGCGCTCGCCGCGTGCGGAGAGGCGCCGGCCGAGCGCGCTGGGGAGGGGAACAGCGACTACCTTCCCTGCATCGTCTCCGACGAGGGCGGGTTCGACGACAAGTCGTTCAACCAGCTCAGCTACGAGGGTGTGAAGGAAGCCGCCGACGAGCTCGGCGCGAAGTTCAAGGACGTCGAGTCCAACAGCCCCAACGACTACACCTCCAACCTGGAGAGCCTGGTCGGGCAGGGCTGCGACACCATCGTGACCGTCGGCTTCGCCCTCTCGGCCGCGACCATCGAGTCCGCCAAGGCCAACCCCGAGACCGAGTACGTCCTGATCGACGACGCGGCCGACGCCGACTTCGACGGCAAGACCGACGCGGAGAACATCAAGCCGATCCTCTACGACACCGCCCAGGCCGCGTTCCTGGCCGGCTACGTCGCCGCCGACTACACCAAGACCGGCGTCGTCGGCACCTACGGCGGCCAGCCGTTCCCGACCGTGACGATCTTCATGGACGGGTTCAAGCAGGGCGTCGAGTACTACGCCAAGACCAAGAACAAGGACGTCAAGGTCGTCGGCTACGAGGGTGGCGAGAAGGGCTCCTTCACCGGTGAGTTCGTCGCCAACGAGAAGGCCACCAACACCGCCCGCCAGATCATCGACCAGAACGCCGACGTGATCCTGCCGGTCGGCGGCCCGATCTACCAGGGTGCGCTCACCGCGATCGACGACTCCGGCAAGGAGGTCGCCCTGATCGGTGTCGACGCCGACTTCTACGAGACCGACCCGAACACCCAGGACGTCGTGCTCACCTCCATCCTGAAGAACATGAAGACCTCCACCACGGATGTCATCCTCGCCGCGGGTGAGGACAAGTTCGACGCGACGCCGTACGTCGGCACGCTCGAGAACGACGGGGTCGGCCTGGCGCCGTTCCACAACTTCGAGTCCAAGGTCTCCGAGACTCTCCCCGACGAGATCGAGGAAGTCACCGCGGGCATCAAGGACGGCTCGATCAAGGTCAACTCCTACCTGGCGAAGTGACCTAGGTGGTGGTCCCGCTCGTCGGGACCACCACGACGAGGGGGCCGGATGCACCCGGCCCCCTCACCACGTACTTCCGGAATTTCTCCACCCCTGCAAGGAATGATCCGTGCCATGAGACTCGCGCTTCGCGACATCACCAAGCGCTTCGGCTCCCTGGTCGCCAACGACCACATCTCCCTGACCGTCGAGCCGGGTGAGATCCACTGCCTGCTCGGTGAGAACGGCGCGGGCAAGTCCACGCTGATGAACGTCCTCTACGGCCTCTACCAGGCCGACGAGGGCGAGATCGTCATCGACGACGTGCCGCAGCGCTTCAAGGGTCCCGGCGATGCTATGGCCGCCGGCATCGGCATGGTGCACCAGCACTTCATGCTCATCCCCGTCTTCACCGTCGCCGAGAACGTCATGCTCGGCCACGAGGCCACCGGGTTCGCCGGCAGTCTCGACCTCGACGCCGCCCGCAAGCGCGTCCGGGAGATCTCCGAGCGCTTCGGCTTCCAGGTGGACCCCGACGCGCTCGTCGAGGATCTCCCCGTCGGCGTGCAGCAGCGGGTCGAGATCATCAAGGCTCTCTCGCGTGACGCCGAGGTGCTCGTCTTCGACGAGCCGACCGCTGTGCTGACGCCGCAGGAGACCGACGAGCTGATGGCGATCATGCGCCAGCTCAAGGAGTCGGGCACGGGCATCGTGTTCATCACCCACAAGCTGCGCGAGGTGCGCGAGGTGGCCGACCGGATCACGGTCATCCGCCGCGGCGCCGTGGTCGGCGAGGCCTCCCCGGAGGCCTCCAACGCCGAGCTCGCGGCCCTGATGGTGGGGCGACCGGTCGAGCTCAAGGTGCACAAGGACCCGGCACAGCCGGGCGAGCGTGCGCTCGTCGTCTCCGACCTCACCGTCGCCGACGAGGACGGCCGTGTCCACGTCGACTCGATCAGCTTCCACATCGACGTCGGTGAGATCCTCGCCGTCGCCGGGGTCCAGGGCAACGGCCAGACCGAGCTCACCGAGGCCATGGTGGGCCTGGCTCCGCACGTCGAGGGCTCGATCATGCTCGACGGCCGCGAGATCGTCGGCCGCTCGGTGCGCAAGGCGCTCGAGGCCGGGATCGGGTTCATCCCCGAGGACCGCCAGGTCGACGGTCTCGTCAGCAACTTCACCATCGCCGAGAACCTCATGCTCAACCGCAGCTACGACGAGCCCTTCGTCTCGCGCGGCTCGCTGAACCTGAAGAAGCTCGACACCTTCGCCAAGGAGAAGCTGGCCGAGTACGACGTACGCGCCCCCGGGGTCTCGACTCTGGCCGGGCAGCTGTCGGGCGGCAACCAGCAGAAGGTCGTCGTAGCCCGTGAACTCTCCCGTGACCTGCGACTTCTCGTCGCGGCACAGCCGACGCGCGGCGTCGATGTCGGGTCGATCGAGTTCATCCACCAGCAGATCGTGGCCGCGCGCGACTCCGGTGTCCCGGTCCTCGTGGTCTCCACCGAGCTCGACGAGATCGCCGCCCTCGCCGACCGGATCATGGTCCTCTACCGCGGGCGGGTCGTGGGCATCGTGCCCGCCGACACCTCCCGCGACACCCTCGGCCTGATGATGGCCGGCGAGTCTCCTGAAGGGAGCGATTCGTGAGCGAGAAGGGGCCGGAGAACGAACCGGCCGAGACGACAGAGCCCACCGAGCCGACCGAGCCAACTGAGCCGGCTGAGCCGGAGAAGGCGTCCGCCGACACCGACCGGGTGCCCGAGGCGAGCCGTTGGCACGTGGCGATGCGCGAGATCACCACGGGCAACGCGCTGGTCGCGGTGCTCTCGGTGGTGCTCGCGATGTTCTTCGGGTCGCTGATGATCCTCTTCACCGACGAGGACGTCCGCTACGGGCTCTCCTACTTCTTCGCCCGCCCCTCCGACACGTTCTTCTACGCGTGGGAGGCCATCTCGGGGGCGTACGTCTCGCTGTGGCGGGGCTCGGTCTACAACGATCTGGGCGGCACGTTCGCCCAGCAGATCAAGCCGATCACCGAGACGATGAAGTTCGCCGCGCCGCTGACGCTGGCCGGCCTCGGCATCGGCCTGACCTTCCGCGCCGGGCTCTTCAACATCGGCGGTCGCGGGCAGATGCTGCTCGGTGGCGCCGCGGCCGCGTTCGTGGCGGTCAGGTTCGACCTGCCGATGATCGTGCACCTGCCGCTGGCCATCCTCGTCGGAGCGCTGGCTGCCGCCCTGTGGGGCGGGATCGCCGGCCTCCTCAAGGCGCTCACCGGCGCCCACGAGGTGATCGTGACGATCATGCTCAACTACATCGGCTACTACCTGGTCTTCTACGCCCTGACCCGCAAGTCGCTGCTCCAAGCGCCCGGGTCGGGCAACCCGAAGTCCTCGCCGATGCCGGAGTCGGCGATCCTGCCCGACCTGCTCGGGCCGCAGTTCAACCTGCATGCCGGTTTCCTGCTCGCCGTGCTGGCGACGTTCCTGGTCTGGTGGATCCTCAACCGTTCCTCGCTCGGCTACCGGTTCCGGGCGGTCGGCGAGAACCCCTCGGCCGCGAAGGCTGCCGGCATCAACGTCGGGGTCGCCTACCTGAGCGCGTTCCTGATCTCCGGCGCGCTGGTCGGCCTGGCCGGTGTCAACCAGGTGCTCGGCTCGGTGACCGACGGCGCGACCAGCGGTCTCGACGCCGGGATCGGCTTCGACGCGATCACCGTCGCGCTGCTGGGACGGTCGCGGCCGTTCGGCATCCTGGCCGCCGGGATCCTGTTCGGCGCGTTCAAGTCCGGCGGCTTCTTCATGCAGGCCTCCGAAGGCATCCCGGTCGACATCGTGCTGGTCATCCAGTCCCTGATCGTGCTCTTCCTCGCCGCGCCACCTCTGGTGAAGGCGATCTTCCGACTCCCCACGAAGGAGGCCTGAGGACCGTGTCTGTTGTCGATCTTCCGGTCAACTCCGACGAACCAGTCGTCGCCGAGCGCATCCCGGGCCTGTGGAAGACGCCCATCGTCATGGCGGTGTTCACCGTGCTGGTGGCGCTGCTCGTCATCGTGGCTCCGCGCACCGGTGACTCCACCTTCCGGTGGAGCCGCGACGGTGACTGGTTCGCCATCCCCGACATCACGCTGCCCGCCAACGGCGTTGTGTGGACGGCCGTGGTGCTGTGCCTGCTGTGCACGGCGTACGCCGCCTGGAACGCTCGCGCCGGCCGCAAGACTCCCCTGGTGCTGGTCGCGGCGTTCGCCGTGATCGCCGTGTCCGGGTTCCTGGCCTGGGCGGTCGCGGGCAAGACGCTGCCCGTGGTCGGCCTGCTCGCCGGCGCGCTCGCGCTGGCGGTGCCGCTGGTGTTCGGTGCACTCGGCGGCGTACTCGGTGAGCGGGCGGGCGTCGTCAACATCGCCATCGACGGCCAGCTGCTCTTCGGCGCCTTCGGCGCCGCGATCGTCGCCTCCCTCACCGGCAGTCCATGGGCCGGCCTGGTGTCCGCGATGGTCGCGGGGATGCTGGTCGCGCTGCTCCTGGGCCTGTTCGCGATCACCTACTGGGTCGAGCAGGTCATCGTCGGTGTCGTCCTCAACGTGCTCGTGATCGGCTTCACCAGCTTCATGTTCTCCCAGGTCCTCTCGGAGAACGCCGGAGCACTGAACAACCCGCCGCACTTCCCGCGCTTGGAGATCCCGCTGCTGTCCGGCATCCCGGTGGTCGGCCCGATCTTCTTCCGCCAGACGGTGCTGGTCTACATCATGTACGCCGCCGTCTTCCTCGTCGCCTGGGCCCTCTACCGGTCCAAGTGGGGCCTGCGCGTGCGCGCGGTCGGCGAGCACCCGAAGGCGGCCGACACCGTCGGCATCAACGTGATCGCGACCCGCTACCGCACCATCGTGCTGGCCGGCGCGATCGCGGGCATCGGCGGAGCGACGTACACGCTCGTCTCGGTGCCGTCCTTCGGACGTGAGATGACCGGCGGCGCGGGCTACATCGCGCTGGCGGCGGTGATCTTCGGCAAGTGGGATCCGATCAAGGCGACGCTGGCGGCGCTGCTCTTCGGCTTCGCCTCCAACGTCGAGTCCGTGCTCTCGGTGATCGGCTCTCCGGTGCCGTCGCAGTTCATGCTGATGCTGCCGTACGTGGTGACGATCTTCGCCGTCGCCGGTCTCGTCGGCCACTCACGCGCACCCGCCGCCGACGGCATCCCGTACCGAAAGGGCTGACCCCGAGCTAGACCAGCGCGCGGTGGGCGGCGGCGGCCAGAACCTTGGCGCCGACGCCCACCGCGCGTTCGTCGATGCGCAGGTCACCCTGGTGGAGGTCGTAGGTGGGGCCGCCGGGGGTGCGTACGCCGAGCCGGAACATCGAGCCGGCGACCTGCTCCTGGTACCAGCCGAAGTCCTCGCCACCCAGGCTCTGCGCGGAGACGACGGCACCCCGCTCCCCCAGAACCTCGCGGACGCTCTCCACGAGGATCTGGTGGGACTCCTCGTCGTTGCTCACCGGTGGGACACCGCGGGTGTAGTCGACGGCGGCGGTCACGCCGTAGGGGGCGATGATCTCGGCGACGACCTCACGCACGACGTGCTCGACCTCGCTCCAGGCGTCGCTGTCGAGGATCCGCACGGTGCCTCCGACGGAGCCGTGGGCCGGGATCACGTTGTGGATCTGGCCGGCGGTGACCTTGCCCCAGACCACGCTCACGCCGGCCCGGGGGTCCATCCGGCGGCTCAGGATCACCGGCAGCTCGGTGGTCACCTTGGCGAGCGCGAAGACCAGGTCGCCGGTCAGGTGCGGGCGCGAGGTGTGACCGCCGGTGCCACTGAGGTGTACGTCGATCAGGTCGGCCGCGCTGGTCAGCGCGCCGGAGCGGATCCCGACGCGGCCGACGTCCACGGTCGGGTCGCAGTGCAGCGCGAAGATCCGCTCCACGTCGTCGAGCGCGCCCAGGCTCATCAGGTGCAGCGCCCCGCCCGGCATGACCTCCTCGGCGGGCTGGAACAGCAGGCGTACGCCACCGGGCAGCGGCGACTCGCGATGCAGGTCGGCCAGCGCGAGGCCGGCGCCGAGCAGGGCCGTGGTGTGGACGTCGTGGCCGCAGGCGTGCGCGACCCCGGGAACGGTGCTCGTCCAGAGGTCGGTGGTGACGTCGTCGACGGGCAGGGCGTCCATGTCGCCGCGCAGCGCGACGATCCTCGACTCCTTGCCCCCGCTGCCCAGGTCGGCGATCAGACCGGTCGCGGACGGCCGGTCGACCTGCCAGCCCGCCTTCTCCAGTCGTTCGGCGACCAGCTCGGTGGTGCGATGCTCTTGCCACGAGAGCTCCGGGTGCGCGTGGATGTCCCGGCGCAGGTCGATCAGCTCGGCGTCGTAGGCGTCGACTCGCTCGGCGAGGAAGGCAGCAGGCTCCAGCATGGTCCCGTCAGACTAATCCTTGTCGTAGGCGGCGAGGATCCTGTCCGCGGCAACGGTCGCCGGCAGCTCGCCTGAGAGCACCTCGGCACGCACCTCGTCGCGGATCGCCTTGACGCCCGCAGAGTGCTTGAGCCGCTGGTCGAGCTCGTCGCGGACGAGCGCCCAGGTGAAGTCGAGCTGCTGCTCGGCGCGCTTGGTGCGCAGCCCGTCCTTGCCGAGGTGCGTGCGGTGCGCCATCACCTGCTCCCAGACCGAGTCGACCCCGTCGTCGTGGAGCGCCGAGGCGGTGACCACCGGTGGCGCCCACTCCTCGCGGGAGCGCACCAGCCGGAGCGCGCCGGCGAGCTCGCGCGCGGCCGCGCGCGCCTCCTGGGCGCGGTGGGGGTCGTTGGGGTCGGCCTTGTTGACCGCGATCACGTCGGAGATCTCCAGGATGCCCTTCTTGATCCCCTGCAGCTGGTCACCGGTGCGCGCGATGGTGAGGAACAGGAACGTGTCCACCATCCCTGCCACGGTCACCTCGGACTGCCCGACGCCGACGGTCTCGACCAGCACCACGTCGTAGCCGGCCGCCTCGAGCACCGCCATCGCCTGCACGGTCGCCCGCGCGACCCCGCCGAGCGTGCCGGCCGACGGGGAGGGCCGGATGAACGCGTTGGGGTCCACGGAGAGCCGCTGCATGCGCGTCTTGTCGCCCAGGACGGAGCCTCCGGTGCGTACCGACGACGGATCGACGGCCAGCACTCCCACCTTGAGGCCGTTGGCGGTCAGCCGGCTGCCGAGCGCCTCGATGAAGGTCGACTTGCCGACCCCGGGAACCCCGGAGATCCCGACCCGCACCGTGTCGCCGGCCGGAAGCTTGGTGAGCAGCTCGCGCGCGATGTCGCGGTGCTGGGGCTTGGTCGACTCCACCAAGGTGATCGCTCGTGACACCGCCGCCCGCTTGCCGTCGCTGATGCCGTCGAGAAGGTCTTGTACGTCGGGCCCTGGCATGGCCAGCACCTTAGCCAATCGCGAACCCGGTCAGCGAGCGCGCCGCAGGACGTCGCGCACGACGCCCGGCAGCTGACCCGAACGGACGTCGTCCAGCGGCACCCACGAGACACCCATCTGCACCGCGTACCAGGCCGCCGCGGCGGCGATGATCGCCAGGCCGACGACGGCGACGACCCAGCGCTGTGACGGCGAGGACGCTGCCCGGGCGACCGGTCCGACGGTGTCACGGACCCGTTGCGAGGCGAGCCAGGCCGCGGACATGAAGACCATCGCGGCGACGTAGAGCACCGCGGTCAGCGGCAGCCCGAGCGCCAGGCAGCCGACCGCGACGGCGGCCGCGATCACGCCCGTCAGCGCGGTCAACGCCATCGTGCCGGGGACGGCGCGCACCAGGTCCCACGGCGAGCGGACGAGCGCCCACAGGCCGTCGTACCACTTCCGGCCTCGCGCCTCGCGACGCTTCGACAGATGGTCGGCGGCCAGCGAGACCGCCCGCAGCAGCCAGACACCGAGGCCGAGCAGGGTGGCGCCCGGGAGCGGGTACGCAGCCACCACCCCGGCGAGGATCGCGGCGAGCGCGACCAGGATCAGGAAGTGCATCGGCCCCGGCCAGCGCTTGAGGTTGGCGTGCTTGCTGGGTGGGCTCCAGCCGGGCTCGGGCGACGGAGCCGGTGGCGGCGCCTGCGGGTCGAACCGGCGCACCACCACAGGCTCGGCCGGCGCGTCGGCCACGGTCACCGCGGTCGGCGGCACCTCCTCCACCTCCGTGACGGCATCGCCGGCGGCGTCCGGGTCCACCAGCGTCGGCTTCAGCCCGGCGTCCACCGGTGCGGCGGCCAGCGGCATCGTCACCGGCAGCACCTTGGTGACCGCCGAGGCGTCGGCTCGCGACCACGGCACCTCGGGCTCCATCAGCCACTCCCGCAGCTCCTCCAGGCCCGGCCGGTCCGCGGGATCCGTCGCCAGCGCCGCCGTCAGGACCTCCCGCATCGACCCCTCGATGCCGTCGAGGTCGTGCTGGCCGCGGCGTACCCGATCCAGGACGGCCATCGACGGACCGGTCCCGAACGGCGGGCGGCCCAGCAGCGCATAGGCCGTGGTGGCAGCCCAGGAGTGCACGTCACTGGCAGGCGAGGAGGGCGTCCCCTCCAGGATCTCCGGCGCCAGGTATCCCGGGGTGCCGACCAGCCATCCGGTGAGGGTGATCTTGGGATCGTCGGCGACTCGGGCGAGCCCGAAGTCGATGAGCACCGGCGTACGCCCCTCCATCACCACGTTGGAGGGCTTCACGTCACGGTGCAGCACGCCGGCGTCGTGGCAGGCGGCGACGCCGCCGGCCAGGCAGCGCGCCAGCCAGAACCGGTCCTCGCCGACGACGGGTCCGTCGTCCTTGATCCGGTCGTGCAGCGTCGGCCCCGGCACGTAGCGGGTCGCGACGTAGGGAAGGTCCGCGTAGGGGTCGGCGTCGACGATCTCGGCGATCCACGGGCTGCGCACCTGCCGCAGCGACCGCACCTCGCGCTCCAGCCGGGCGCGGGTCTCCTCGTCCCCCACGACATGGGTACGCAGCACCTTCAGCGCCACCCGCTCGCCGGTCTCCTCGTGGCGGGCCAGGTGGACGACGCCCATGCCGCCCTCACCGAGCTTGCTGAGGATCTCGTAGGCGCCGACCCTCATCAGCCCGTCCCCGGATGCCCGCCCGGGGCGTAGGTCCGTCACAGCTCTGAGGCTAGACGAGCCCGACGCCCCCGGCGAGGACATACTCGGAGCTACCGCTGGTCAGTGGTCGAGCTGCTCCCGCAGACGACCGAGCAGGTCGATGGCGGAGTCGGCGATGACGGTGCCGGGCAGGAAGACCGCGGCGGCGCCCATCTGCTCGAGCGTGGCCACGTCGTCGGGCGGGATGACCCCGCCGATG
Organism: Nocardioides sp. NPDC087217; assembly: GCF_044744805.1. Classification (NCBI taxonomy): domain Bacteria; kingdom Bacillati; phylum Actinomycetota; class Actinomycetes; order Propionibacteriales; family Nocardioidaceae; genus Nocardioides; species Nocardioides sp. NPDC087217. The sequence continues at coordinate 1,214,548 of NZ_JBIUZB010000001.1, read as the reverse complement.
ACGATCATGATGTCCGGGCGCCCCTGCTCCTCCAGCGCCGCCTTCAGCGCGGGGAGCAGCGCGAGGTGACCGGCAGCCAGCGACGAGACCCCGACGATGTGTACGTCGGCGTCGACCGCCTGCTGCGCGACCTCCTCGGGGGTGGAGAACAGCGGGCCTACGTCGACGTCGAAGCCGAGGTCGGCGAAGGCCGAGACCACGACCTTCTGGCCACGGTCGTGACCGTCCTGGCCCATCTTCGCGACCAGGATCCGCGGGCGGCGTCCCTCGGCCTCCTCGAACTCCTTGGTCGCCTCCAGCACCTTGGTGACCTTCGAGTCACCCGACGTCGTCGCCTCGTCCCGATACACACCGGAGATGGTACGGATGACGGCCTGGTGCCGTCCCCAGGCCTTCTCCATCGCGTCGGAGATCTCCCCGACGGTCGCCTTCGCCCGGGCCGCGTCGACGGCCAGCTTGAGCAGGTTGCCGTCCAGGTTGCCGGTGCCGCTGGGCTTGCTCGTCGAGCCGGCCGCGTTGGTGATGGCCTCCAGGGCCCGGCGTACGTCCTCGTCGTCGCGCTCCGCGCGCAGCCGCTCGAGCTTGGCGAGCTGCTGCTTGTAGACCTGGTCGTTGTCGACCTTGAGCACGTCGAGCGGGTCCTCGGAGGGAAGTCGGAAGGTGTTGACGCCGATCAGCTTCTGGGCACCGGAGTCGAGGCGCGCCTGGGTGCGGGCGGCCGCCTCCTCGATGCGCATCTTCGGGATGCCCTGCTCGATCGCCTTGGCCATCCCGCCGGCCGCCTCGGCCTCCTGGATGTGTGCCCAGGCGCGCTCGGCGAGGTCGTGCGTCAGACGCTCGACGTAGTAGGAGCCGCCCCACGGGTCGATGATCTCGGTCGTGCCGGACTCCTGCTGCAGCAGCAGCTGGGTGTTGCGGGCGATGCGGGCCGAGAAGTCGGTCGGCAGCGCGATCGCCTCGTCCAGCGCGTTCGTGTGCAGCGACTGGGTGTGGCCCTGGGTCGCCGCCATCGCCTCGATCGCGGTGCGGCCGACGTTGTTGAAGACGTCCTGGGCGGTCAGCGACCAGCCGGAGGTCTGCGAGTGGGTCCGCAGCGAGAGCGACTTGGGGTTCGCCGGGTCGAACTGCGAGACCAGACGCGACCACAGCGCGCGGGCCGCGCGCATCTTGGCGACCTCCATGAAGAAGTTCATCCCGATCGCCCAGAAGAAGCTGAGCCGCGGCGCGAACGCGTCGACGTCGAGGCCCGCGGCCAGACCGGTCCGCAGGTATTCGACACCGTCGGCCAGCGTGTAGGCGAGCTCGAGATCGGCCGTCGCCCCGGCCTCCTGCATGTGGTAGCCGGAGATCGAGATCGAGTTGAACCGGGGCATCTTCGCGGCGGTGTAGGAGAAGATGTCGCCGATGATCCGCATCGACGCCGCCGGCGGGTAGATGTAGGTGTTGCGGACCATGAACTCCTTGAGGATGTCGTTCTGGATGGTCCCAGCCAGCTTCTCCGGCGGGACACCCTGCTCCTCAGCGGCCACGATGTAGAGCGCCAGCACTGGCAGCACCGCGCCGTTCATGGTCATCGAGACCGACATCTGGTCCAGCGGGATGCCGTCGAACAGCGTCCTGGTGTCGTAGATGGAGTCGATCGCGACGCCCGCCATGCCGACATCGCCGCGCACCCGCGGGTGGTCGGAGTCGTAGCCACGGTGGGTGGCCAGGTCGAAGGCGACGCTCAGACCCTTCTGGCCGGCGGCGAGGTTGCGGCGGTAGAACGCGTTGGACTCCTCCGCGGTCGAGAACCCGGCGTACTGCCGGATCGTCCACGGCTGGGTCGTGTACATCGTCGGGTAGGGCCCGCGCAGGAACGGGCTCAGCCCCGGGAAGGTGTCGAGCGCGTCGAGACCCTCGAGATCCTCAGGCCCGTACGCCGGCTGGATCTCGATGCCCTCAGGGCTCAGCCAGCCCTCACCCGAGGGAGCGTCGGCGGGGTACGGCGGGGTCTCGCCCTTCAGCGGGAGGCCCTTGAAGGAGCTGGGGATGGTCATGCGAGCTTCTCCCTCGTAGCGGTCAGGAAGGCGAGCGCGTCGACACCCATCGAGGCGGCGTCGTCCACCTCGGCGTCGACGGCGTCAGGCTTCCCGGCGATGATCACGTGTGTGGCACCGGCCTCGCGGAGGGCTGCGATCGCGGCCGCACCCCACTCGGCGTACGCCTTGTCCGAGCCGGCCAGGCAGACGACCGGCGGCGCGCCGGTATGCCCCCGAGAAATTGCGCGGTACTTCCCGGCGAGGTCCTCGGCGTCAGCGGTCGCGCCCGCGACCTCGACGCCGATGCCACCGGCGGCGAGGAGGTTGGTCGCGAACGTCGCCCGGGCGGTGTGCTGGGCGACCGTGCCGAGGGTGGCGAGGAAGACCTTGGTGGTGGCGGGAGCGTCGCGCAGGGCCTCGAAGGAGGCGCCGTAGCGCACCACCCGCTCGTTGAGCGGGTCGACCGGCCGCTCCGGGAGCGTCTCGGCGAGGTTGGGGAACTCAGTGAGCCCGGTGATCGGACGTCGGCGGCGCGCGATCGCCTTCTCCCGCTCGGCGGAGACCGCGGCGATCCGGTCGCGGAAGGGCGAGAAGTCGCGTCCCTGCTCCCACTCCTCCTCGATCTGGATGAACGCCTCCCAGCCGGCCGCGGCCATGTCGGCGGTCAGCTGCTCGACGGCGAAGGAGCCACCGGCGGGGTCGGCGACGGCCGCGACGTGGGACTCGTCGATCAGCAGGTGGGACACGTTGCGGGCGATCCGTCGCCCGAACCCGTCCGGCACGCCGTTGGCGGAGTCGAACGGCAGCACGGTCACCGCGTCCGCGCCGCCGACACCGGCGGCGAAGGCCGCGACGGTGCCGCGCAGCATGTTCACGTAGGGGTCGTACTTCGACAGCATCGGTCGCGAGCTCACCGCGTGGGTGCGCATCTCCACGCCCTCGGCCCCGGAGAGCTCGAGGACGCGTGCCCACAGCTGACGGGCGGCCCGCAGCTTGGCGATCGTCGGGAACTGCTCGTCGGTGGCCGCGAACCGGAACTCGATGAGGCTCGCCGCCACGGCGGGCGAGAACCCGGCCTCGGTCAGCGCACGCAGGTAGGCGACGCCGACCGCGATCGACCAGCCGAGCTCCTGCACGTCGGACGCGCCGAGATCGTGCGCAGCCGTGGCGTCGACGACGATCGCGCGCACCCCGATCCCCTGGGCGAGGCGGGCGAGGTCGACCAGCTCGGCGAACGCCTCGTCGGGCGCCAGCGGCAGGTCGCGCAGCAGCGCGCCCATCGGGTCGGCACCCAGGTTGGTCGCGGCGTGCAGGCCGGTGCCGCGCTCGGCGATCAGCGCGAGCAGGTTCTGGGCGACCTTGACCGCACCGATCGGCGCGTCGAGCACGATCGGGGCCAGGTCGAGGAGCACCTTGTCGAGGAGCACTGCGAGGTCGGTGGTCTCGTCGGCTGCCACCCACAGCGAGGAGACCCCGCCGTCCAGGTCGACCAGCGCGGCCTCGTTGGCCGCCTTGGCGTCCACGCCGGAGAGACCGGAGACGAGCGAGCGGATGTCCCAGGCGCCGGCGCGCGCAGGACGGGCCGCGTCGACGAAGGACCCTCCCGGCAGGCCGAGCGGGGCGATCCGGAGTCCGTCGAGGGAGGTGCGGGTCAGCTTGTCCCAGACGAGCGAGTCGGCGTCGTCGGCGGTCAGCCGACCGCTCTTACGGAGGACGGCAGCAGTCGCCGCCTCCCACTCTGCCTGGGAATGGGCATCCGCCGGCTGGGCAAGGCGCAACGAGTCGTCGCGAGCGGCGTCGTTCATGGGTCGAACCTTAGGCCGATGAAGTGGCGGTGACCACAAAGTGTGAGGTTTACAACCGCTAACTGAGACACGCCGTTAGGTTGACCGCCGTGAAGGTACGTACTCCGGGCGGACAGGCCTATCGGATCACCCGACGCTGGGTCCCCTGGCAGCGGAAGTCGCGCCGCCTGAGTCTCGACGCATTGGAGATCCCTCTCGGCGCCCCTTCCGGCGACGACCCGATCAGCGCGATCCTCATGGTGCTCTGGCTCATCATCGCGCTGCCGATCCTCGTCGTGGTCGTCGCGGTCATGCTGCTCACCGGCATCGAGCTCCTCCTCCTGCTCGCGATCCTCCCCTTCGCCGTCGGCGCCCGGGTCGTCTTCGGCCGCCACTGGACCGTCGAGGTGCGCCGCGCCTTCACCCCCATCCACGAGGAGCGCGCCGGCAGCTGGGCCGCCAGCGGCGTACGCATCACCGAGCTGGCGCGGGAGATCGAGTCGGGCCGCGTCCCCGCGGACACCCTGGCCAAGCAGTCGGCCAAGCAGTCCTAGTCGCGCCACAGGCGCAGCAGGGGCAGGCCGGTGTAGACCAGCACCCAGACCGGCCAGAAGAACCCCCTGCCAGTGAGGTGCCAGACCAGGACGGCGATCGCGCCGCAGATCAGGAAGACCAGCAGATCACGTACGAGGCGGGGGCCCGCCCCACCAGGCGGAGCGGGATCCTCGCCCAAGTCGTCGACGACCGCGGCGAGCTCGGCGGACCGGGCGGCGCCCCACACCGCCTCGGCACGCGACTCCAGCTCGGGCGCGTCGATCCTCCCCTCGGCGTACGCCTCGACGAGCCGCGCCCGCGCGGCCTCGCGGTCCAGGTCACCGATCCTGGTCACAGCGTCTCCAGGTCGAGCGCCCGGCCGGAGGCGTACAGGTCCTTCGGGCAGGTCGAGTCGGCGCAGTTCTGATAGCGGTCGGCTAGCCTCGCGAGCGCCTTCACGGTCTCCGCGACGGCCGGGTCCGCGGCGAGGTTGTGCTGCTCATAGGGGTCCGAGGAGCGGTCGTAGACCTCGACCTGGCCGGTGTGCAGACGGGCGTAGGTCCAGGAGCCGACCCGGACGCCGGACCACAGCTGCCTGCTCCCGTCGGTCACCCGCCAGCCGCTGATCGGGATCGCGCGGACCTGCTCGGGCGCGCTCAGCCACGGCATGATGTCGATCCCGTCCGGCGCCCGAGGTGGCCGAGCCCCGGCCGCCGCCAGCAGGGTCGCGGCGAGATCCGGGTTGGTGACCGGGGTCCGTACCGTCCGGCCGCGCGGCACTCCGGGGCCGCTCATCAGCACCGGGATCCGCAGCGACTCGTCGTAGTGCCACAGCTTGCCGTTGAGGTTGTGGTAACCGTTCGAGAAGCCGTTGTCGGAGGTGAACACGACCAGCGTCCGCTTCAGCTCACCGCTCTTCTTCAGCCCACCCAGAAGCGAGGCGATGTTGCGATCCAGGCTGCGGATCGCCTCGAGGCGGCGCTGGTAGGCGATCCGGAGGGCGTCCTTCTTGCGCGGGTTGAACTTCCCGCGCCCGGGCGAGCCCTTCGCGTAGCCGGAGGTGTCCTCGGGAAAGAGGTTCGGCCGCGCCGGGATCTGGACGTTGTCGTAGAACCCTCGGTCCTGGGCGTCGGGCACGGTCACGGACAGAGCGGCGTCGGTGCCCGGGTAGATCTTCTTCGGATCGTCGGGCCCCGAGGGCCCACCGTGGTGCGGCGCCACGTAGTTGACCCAGGTGAACCAGGGCTTCCCGCTCGCCCGCTCGGCCGCGATCCCGGCCTTCGCGTGCTCGGTGATGACCGTCGAGGAGTAGCCCTTGGACTTGATGATCTCGCCGTTGACGTTGAACTTCGGCGAACGGAAGTTGTAGGTCGACGGGTCGACGGTCGCGCGCCACTGGTCCCAGCCGGGCGGCACGTCGCCGCGGGTCGCGCCCTCTCCGTAGCCGTTGAGGTACTTCCCCGCCAGGACCGTCGAGTAGCCCGCGTCCTGCAGCGACGTCGCGACCGTCGAGGAGTCGTCGAAGGCCTGATACCCGCCGTACGGCCCCTCGATCGTGCGCGCGCCGTGGTTGTGGGCGTACTGCCCGGTCAGCAGCGAGGCCCGCGCCGGCACACAGATCGGCGTCGGCGCGATCCCGTCGGAGAAGGAGACGCCGGTCCGCTCGAGCAGCTTCCGCACTCGCGGCAGGTAGTCCATGTCCAGGGCGGAGAGATCGTCGACCGTGACCATCAGCAGGTTCGGCCTCTCCGTCGGCCGCTCCAGAGCAGGCGTACGCGTCGGGCCGGCCGCCACCGCGGCCGGCTCGTGCACCAGGCCGGTCACCGCGAGGGCGCTCATCGCCGCCGTCGCCACAGCAGCGCGCTTGCGACGCGTGAACAGGTTGACGACCGGCATGACCAAACACTCCCCAAGTAATAAGAGTTATTTAGTCTACTTTAACTCGTTAGAGACCGTCGAGGTCGAGCGGGCGGTCGGCGGCGTACATCTTCTTGGGACAGCTGTCGCCGGCGCAGTCGCGGTACTTGTCGGTCAGGTCGGCCAGCTGCGAGACCGTCGCGGCGTGGGCCGGGTCGTCGGCGAGGTTCTTCATCTCGTACGGATCGTTGGTGCGGTCGTAGAGCTCGACCTCACCGGTGGTCAGCTCGACGTAGGTCCACCGCCCCACGCGCACCCCGGACCAGAGCCGCGAGGTGCCGTCGGAGGTCGGCCACGCCTCGATCGGTACGACGCGGGTCTGCTCGGGCGCACGCAGCCACGGCAGGATGTCGATGCCGTCGGGCTCGTGCGGATCGCCGGCCCCGGCCGCCGCGAGCAGCGTCGTGGCGATGTCCGGGTTGGTCAGCGTGGTCCCGACCTCGCGCCCCTTCGGTACGCCGGGCCCGCTCATCAGCACGGGGATCCGCAGCGACTCCTCGTAGTACCAGAGCTTGCCGTTGAAGTTGTGGTAGCCGCTCGAGAAGCCGTTGTCGGAGGTGAAGACGACCAGGGTGCGCGCCAGGTCGCCGCTCTTCTTCAGCCCACCGAGCAGGGAGGCGATGTTGCGGTCCAGACTGCGCGCCGACTCGATCCGCCGCTGATAGGAGAGCCGGTAGGCGTCCTTCTCGATCTGCGAGGGGTTCTTCCGCGACGGCGACCCCTTCGGGAACTTCTTGCGCGCCTCCGGGAACAGGTTGGGCTGCTCCGGGATCGGCTCGTCGGCGTACTTGTCCCGGTCCTGCTTGTCCGGCACCGGTACGCCGATCGCACCCTTGGTGCCCGGGAAACGCTGCTTGGGGTCACCCTTCTCCGTCGGCCCGCCGATGTGCGGGGCCACGTAGTTGACCCACTGGAACCACGGCTTCTCCGCGGCCCCGGCCTTCTTCTTGGCGTCCGTCAGCGCTGCTCTCGCCTGCTGGGTGATGACGGTGGTCGAGTAGCCCTTGGGCTTCACCAGACGCCCGTTGACGTTGAACTTCGCACCCAGATAGTTGTACGTCGAGGGGTCGACGGTCGCGCGCCACTCGTCCCAGCCCGGAGGCAGGTCGCGCTCGGTCCCCGCGTCGCCGTACTCGTTGAGGTACTTCCCGGTGAACACCGTCGAGTAGCCCGCCTCCTGCAACGAGGTGGCCAGGGTCGCGGAGTCGTCGAAGGAGGGATAGCCACCCTCGGGACCGTGGATGGTGTGGGCCCCGTGGTTGTGGGCGTACTGCCCCGACAGCAGCGAGGCGCGGGCCGGCACGCAGATCGGCGTCGGCGCGACCGCGTCGGTGAAGGTGACGCCGCTGTCCCCCACGAGCTTCTTCACGCTCGGCAGGTAGTCCATGTCGAGGGCGGAGAGGTCATCGACCGTGATCATCAGCAGGTTGGGCTTCTCGACCGGCATCTCGAAGGCCGGCGTCGCGGTCGAGGGCTGCTCGGAGACGCGCTCGCCCGACGGCTGCTGGGTCGGTGCCTGACCACAGCCCGACATCCCTACGAGCCCAGCAACCGCGAGTGCTGCTGCCGAAAGCGTCCAGACCCGTCTGGATACCGCCACTGATTGTCCTCATCACGCTGGTCGTCTACTGGTCGTGCCGATGGTTCATCCCAGGTCAACGCACACGTCGCGCTCTCGCCATCCCCGGCCAGGACGCTGGTCCCATGAAGATGGCGCTGGTCACCGAGAGCTTCTTTCCTACCATCGATGGTGTCACAACCACGGTGAAGGCCATCGCCGACCGCATGATCGAGTCGGGCCACGAGGTGCGGTTCATCGCGCCCGGCCCCGGACTCTCGGTCTACCGCAACAGCCGGGTCGTCCGCGTCTCGCCGATCGCCAAGACCGGCCGCCAGGTACGCAACGCCCTGGAGTCGTTCGAGCCGGACGTCGTGGTCACCTTCGACCCGGGCCGCCTGGGCCGCAAGGCTCTGTCGTCGCCGACGGCGGCCGCCGCGACTACGCTGGTCGTCCAGCAGTCCCCTCTCTCCCCCAAGGCGGCGCTCACCTGGAGCACCTCGATCGCCGCGTACGCCGATGAGATCTTTGTCACAAGCGAGTACCTGCGCCGCACGCTCGCGGCGATCGACGTCGCCGCCGAGGTGTGGGAGCCGGGGGTCGACACGGCCGCCTTCTCGCCCAGTCTGCGCGACGACTGGCTCCACCGCCGGTGGTCCAAGGCGAAGTCCCGACCCACACCGCTGGTCGTGGTCGGCTACGCGGGCAACCTCGCCAAGAGCCATGGCGTACGCCGCCTCGCCGAGCTCACCGTGGTGCCGGGGATCCGCCTCGTCATCATCGGCGACGGACCCCAGCGCGGATGGCTCAAGCAGCGGGTCCCGCAGGCGAAGCTGACCGGCCCGCTGGGCACCGGCGACCTCGCCATCGCACTGGCGTCGCTCGACGTTCTGGTCCACCCCGGCGAGGAGGAGGGATGCGGCCACATCCTGCGTGAGGCCGCGGCCAGCGCCCTCCCGGTGGTCGCCCCGCGCGCCGGCGCGGCGGCTGAGATCGTCCAGCACATGGAGACCGGATTGCTCTACAACCCGGCCCGCGCCCGCGAGCTCGCCGACGCGGTCGCCTCGGTCGTCTCCGACCCCCGGCGGCGCCTGCTCGGCGACCGCGGCCGGGAGCTGGTCGCGACGCGTCCGTGGACCGATGCCGTCGACGAGCTGCTGGCCCGCCTGGTGGCGCTGAGCGAGGTCCGGTCCTCACAATCTCACGCCATCGCCACGGAGAATGCACACCCTGCTGTTAGGCTTGCCTAACCCATTCCCAAGATACTCGCCAGTAACCCCACCCGCCCACGCAGCGACGAAAATGTCACATACTCCCTGCGTACAAGTTCGGGTATGAGGGGTAGTAGCGTGCGTGCCGTGGCAACCACGACTCTGATCAAAGGCGCGCGGTCGACGCGCTCGACGATCGCCCTGAAGCTCCTTATGGCGGCCAGCGGCATCGTCTTCATCCTCTTTGTGCTGGCGCACATGTACGGCAACCTCAAAGCCTTCAGCGGCGAGATGGCCTACAACGAGTACGCCGAGCACCTGCGTACGTTCGGGGAGCCGATGCTGCCGTACGGCGGGCTCCTCTGGATCCTGCGGGTAGTGCTCCTGGGCTCACTGATCGCGCACGTCGCTTCGGCGGTGGCGCTCTCCATCCGTGCCCACGCGCAGCGCCCGGTGAAGTACGCGGTGAAGAAGAACAAGGCTTCGTCGCTCTCCTCGCGCACCATGCGCTGGGGCGGCGTGGCCCTGCTCCTCTTCGTCGTCTGGCACCTGCTCCAGTTCACCATCGTGAAGATCAACGTGGGTGCTGGCGGGCAGGCCCCTGAGGTCACCGAGAACCCCTACCGGCTGCTGATCGCCGCGTTCCAGCCGGAGCAGTGGTGGATGGTCATCATCTACCTGCTCGCGATGCTCGCGCTCGCGTTCCACCTGCACCACGGCACCTTCAGCGCCATCCAGACGCTCGGGTTCACCAACACCGCTGAGTCGCGTGCCAGGGCCCGCGTCGCCGGCTGGGTCGTCGCGATCGTGGTCGCCGGCGGCTTCTCGCTGGTCCCCCTGTTCACCGTCTTCGGCGTCATCTCGTAAGGACATCTGACACATGGCTGCTGGAACCCACTACCTGTCCGGCCTCACCCCGACCAACGAGGCACCGGTCCAGAAATCCGACGACGCCGCGGGCTACTACGTGCTCGGCGACAAGCTGGTCGACCCGAAGGCGCCGACCGGCCCGATCGCGGAGCGCTGGACGACCCGCAAGTTCGAGAACCGCCTGGTCAACCCGGCCAACCGCCGCAAGCTGTCGGTGATCATCGTCGGCACCGGTCTCGCCGGTGGCGCCGCTGCCGCCACGCTCGGCGAGGCCGGCTACAACGTGAAGTCGTTCTGCTACCAGGACTCCCCGCGTCGCGCCCACTCGATCGCCGCCCAGGGCGGCATCAACGCCGCCAAGAACTACAAGGGCGACGGCGACTCGGCCTACCGGCTCTTCTACGACACGGTCAAGGGCGGCGACTACCGCGCCCGCGAGTCCAACGTCTACCGCCTCGCCGAGGAGTCGGTGAACATCATCGACCAGTGCGTGGCCCAGGGCGTGCCCTTCGCCCGCGAGTACGGCGGCCTGCTCGACAACCGCTCCTTCGGTGGCGTGCAGGTGTCGCGTACGTTCTACGCCCGCGGCCAGACGGGGCAGCAGCTCCTCATCGGCGCCTACCAGGCCATGGAGCGCCAGGTCGCCGCCGGCACCGTGGAGCAGTTCACGCGTCACGAGATGCTCGAGCTGATCGTCGCCGATGGCAAGGCCCGCGGCATCATCGCCCGCGACATGGTCACCGGCGAGATCGAGACCCACCTGGCCGACGTGGTCGTGCTCGCGACCGGCGGCTACGGCAACGTCTTCTACCTCTCGACCAACGCGATGGGGTCCAACGTCACCGCCACGTGGCGTGCGCACCGCAAGGGCGCCTACATGGCCAACCCCTGCTACACGCAGATCCACCCGACCTGCATCCCGGTGACCGGCGCCCACCAGTCGAAGCTGACCCTGATGTCGGAGTCGCTGCGTAACGACGGCCGCATCTGGGTGCCCAAGAACGCCGAGGACTGCGCCAAGGACCCGCGCGAGATCCCCGAGGAGGACCGCGACTACTTCCTGGAGCGGATCTACCCCGCCTTCGGAAACCTGGTCCCCCGTGACATCGCCTCGCGCGCGGCGAAGTACATGTGCGACGAGGGCCGCGGCGTCGGTCCGGAGGTCGACGAGACCCAGCCCGACGGCACGGTGAAGAAGTTCCGCCGCGGTGTCTACCTCGACCTGGGTGCCGCGATCGAGCGCCTGGGCAAGGCCGCGATCGAGGAGAAGTACGACAACCTCCTCGACATGTACGAGCGGATCACGGGTGAGAACCCCTACGAGCTGCCGATGCGCATCTACCCCGCCGTCCACTACGTCATGGGCGGCCTCTGGGTCGACTACGAGCTCTCGACCAACATCGAGGGTCTCTACTGCACCGGTGAGGCCAACTTCTCCGACCACGGCGCGAACCGCCTCGGTGCCTCGGCGCTGATGCAGGGTCTGGCCGACGGCTACTTCGTGCTCCCGAACACCATCCGCGAGTACCTCGCCGACGGCCCGTTCGACCCGATCTCCGAGGACCACCCGGCGGTCGTCGAGGCGAAGCAGTCGGTCCAGGAGCGGATCGACAAGTTCATGTCGATCAACGGCACCCGCTCGGTCGAGTCGATCCACAAGGAGCTCGGCCTGATCATGTGGGAGTACTGCGGCATGGAGCGGACCGAGGAGGGCCTCAAGAAGGCCATCGGGCTGATCCGCGAGCTCAAGAAGGAGTTCTGGACCAACGTCAAGGTCCTCGGCTCGGCCGACTCCCTCAACCAGGACCTCGAGAAGGCCGGCCGTGTCGCCGACTTCATCGAGCTCGGTGAGCTCATGTGCATCGACGCGCTCAACCGGCGCGAGTCCTGCGGCGGCCACTTCCGCGCCGAGTCGCAGACCGAGGACGGCGAGGCGCTGCGTCACGACGACGAGTTCGCCTACGTCGCGGCCTGGGAGTTCGGTGGCGAGGACGGCGCCCCGATCCTCCACAAGGAAGATCTGATCTACACCGCCATCGAGATGAAGCAGAGGTCCTACAAGTGAAGCTGACGCTCAAGATCTGGCGGCAGGCCAACGCGTCCGACAAGGGTGCGCTCAAGACGTACGAGCTGGACGGCGTCTCGCAGGACATGTCCTTCCTCGAGATGCTCGACCTGCTCAACGAGCAGCTCCTGCACAACGACGAGGAGCCGATCGCGTTCGACTCCGACTGTCGCGAGGGCATCTGCGGCATGTGTTCGCTGATGATCAACGGCGAGGCGCACGGCCCGGAGGTCACCACGACCTGCCAGCTGCACATGCGCTCCTTCAACGACGGTGACACCATCACCATCGAGCCGTGGCGCGCCGCGTCGTTCCCGATCGTCAAGGACCTGATCGTCGACCGCTCCGCGTTCGACCGGATCATCCAGAACGGCGGCTACATCTCGGCCAACACCGGCTCGGCCCCCGAGGCCAACTCGGTGCCGGCCCCGCGCGACAAGGCCATGCGGGCGTTCAACACGGCCACCTGCATCGGCTGCGGCGCCTGCGTCGCCGCCTGCCCCAACGGCTCCGCCTCGCTGTTCCTCGGCGCGAAGATCACCCACCTCGGTGAGCTGCCGCAGGGCCAGCCGGAGCGCTACTCGCGCGTGCAGTCCATGGTCGGCCAGCACGACGCCGAGGGCTTCGGTGGCTGCACCAACATCGGTGAGTGCGCCTCCGCCTGCCCCAAGGAGATCCCGCTCGACGTGATCTCCCAGCTCAACAAGGACCTGCGCAAGTCGCTGATCCTCGGCTGACCGTCTGGTCACCACGTGACAGAAGGGCCGCTCTCCTCGGAGAGCGGCCCTTCTTCTATGCCGAGACGTCAGGTACGTCGGCCGAGACGTCACGGTCGTGCCCACTCGGCCGACGTAGGTGACGCCTCGACCGGTGGTCAGGCGACGGTGAGCTTGACCTCGATGTTGCCACGGGTGGCGTTGGAGTACGGGCAGACCTGGTGGGCCTGCTCGGCGAGCTGCTGCGCGGTCGTGGCGTCGGCGCCGGGGATGGTCACCTCGAGCTGCACGGCGAGGCCGAAGCCGCCCTGGCCGTTCTCACCGATGCTCACGTCGGCGACGACCTCGGAGTCGGTCATGTCGACCTTGGCCTTGCCTGCGACGAGCTTGAGCGCCGAGTGGAAGCAGGCCGCGTAGCCGGCGGCGAAGAGCTGCTCGGGGTTGGTGGCACCGCCGGCGCCACCCATCTCCTTGGGGACGCGAACGTCGGCGTCGATGAGACCGTCGGAGGACTGGACGTGGCCGTTGCGGGCGTCGCCGGTGCTGACTGCGGTGGCTGTGTAGATCGGTGTCATGTGCACAACTATATTGTGCACAATTTAATAGCGCAAGGGGGTAGACTGATCGATGTGTCCGGCCGTACCTACCCTCAGCTCTCGCTCGACCTTCAGCTCTGCTTCCCGCTGTACGCAGCGACCAGAGCCGTGACGAAGCGCTATGTGACGCTGCTCAAGGGGACCGGGCTGACCTATCCGCAGTATCTGGTGATGCTGGTGCTCTGGGAGAGCGAGGAGCCGCTCTCGGTGACCTCCCTCGGCCAGCGCCTGCGGCTCGACTCGGGCACCCTGACGCCGCTGCTCAAGCGGCTCGAGACCGCTGGGCTGGTGCGGCGCGACCGCGACCCCGGCGACGAGCGCCGGGTGCTGGTCAGCCTGACTGAGGCCGGCCAGGCCCTGGAGGAGCAGGTCTCCGGCGTACCGCAGGAGCTCGGCGCATCGATGGGGATCACCCGTGACGAGGCGCTCGCGCTGCGCGACCAGCTCACCGAGCTGGTCGACCACCTCGACACGGCCGAGTCCTCCTGAGGGCTATCCCCTCGTCAGCAGCCGCTGCACTCCCAGCTTGATCAGCAGGCCGCCGAGGAGAACGTCGACGACCACGAGCACCGCGTGGGCGATGTAGTAGGGCTTCGGACGGGTCTGCTCCGGGTCCTTGGCGGTCTTGACGAGGTTGCGGCCGAAGTTGGTCCAGATCGCGATCGTCCAGACCCCGATGACCAGGAGGAGCGCGCCGTCAGTCTTCTCGAGCTTCATGGGTACGACTCTCTCATCCGCCGCACCCGTGCTGGCGTTCGGGCCGCTCCCGGATAGTCCGGGGAGTTTCCGTCCATTACTCGCCGGTAGACCGACCGGAACTCCCCGGACTATCGGTCTCCGGCTCGGCAGGAGTCGCGCCGACGTGGGCGTAGCAGGCGGCGTACAGGATCACCATCGAGGTGTAGTGGATCCAGACGACCAGGATGAGGGCGATGCCGAAGGCCTGGAAGGCCGGCTGCCCCTGGGTGGCCTTGAGCAGCAGGGTCGAGGCCTGCTTGAGGATCTCGAAGCCGATCGCGCCGAGCACGGCGCCGGCCCACAGGGGACGCTTGGGGGTGTCGCTCTGGGGAGCCAGGTGGAACATCGCGAAGAAGAGCACCGTGTTGGCCGCCAGGCCGAGCACCAGGGTGAGGAGGACGATCAACCAGCCGAAGCCTTCGTCGAGGCCGATCCAGTCCAAGACGTTGACCGAGAAGGTGCGTACGAGGCCGGTGACGGCCACCGCGACCAGCAGGATCAGGCCGAGCCCGATGAGTGCGACCAGGTCGCGGGCCTTGGCCGCCAAGAAGCCCGGCTGATCCTCGTCGGGCACCAGGAAGACCGCCTCGAGGGCCTTGCGAAGTCCGTCGATGAAGCCGAGGCCGGCGTAGAGCAGACCGATGACACCGATGATCCCGACCGCGCCGGCCGCACTCTCGATGTCGGAGATCTTCAGCTGCCCGGCACCGTCGCCGACCAGCCCGGGCAGGACCTGGTCGATCGCCTCGACGAGGTCGCTCTCGGCTCCGGAGTAGACCTTGGCGATCTGGCCGACGGCGAAGAACGCGAGCGCGAGGATCGGGAACGTCGACAGGAAGCCGAAGTAGGTGATCGCACCGGCCTGCTGGGCGGCCCCGACGTCGCCGTAGTGCTCCTGCGTGCGAATCACCCGGTCCAGCGCCGGGAAGCGCGCACGCAGCTCGGCGATCTTTGCCTTGACCTTGTCCTTCATCCCGAGGTCCCCATCCGTCGTTCATGGGCGGACCCGAGCCCGCCTCAACCGGTCAGTGCTGCTCTCAGCGCGAACTCCCGCGTCGGGCGCCAGCCATCCGTGTCGTCGTGGACGTAGAGGTGGAACTCCTCGACCGACCACTCGCACTCGAAGTCGGCCAGCTCGCCGAAAGCCTTGTCGAGGCTAGCGTCGGGAAGGTCGTGAGCGATCGTGACATGCGGGTGATAGGGAAACGTGAGCTTCTGATCGAGCGGTCCCTGCCGAACCGCGTTGGCCAGCTGTTCACAGCCCGAGATGCCCTGCACCACAGCCACGAACACCACCGGCGAGACCGGCCGGAAGGTGCCGGTGCCGCGCAGGTGCACGCTGAAGGGGGCGACCCGCGAAGCCGCCGACTCGAGATGGCTCTCGACGTCGGGCAGCAGGTCGTCGTGGATCTCCGTCGGGGGCACAAGAGTGATGTGCGTCGGGATCATGGTCGCCGTCGCGTCCCCGAGAGACGTCCGGTAGTCCTGGAGCTGACTTGCCCATGGCTCCGGGATCGCGATGGCAACACCGATGGTGCGCATGCGCCGACCTTACTAGCCGAGCGGCGACGCGGGGGGCACAAAGCCGACCCGCTCGTAGACGTCGGCCAGAGTCTTGCGGGCGACCACGCCTGCCTTCTCCGCACCCTGCTGCAAGATGCCGTCGAGGTACGCCCGGTCCTCGAGAACCTCGAAGGTCTTCTCCCGGAACGGGGTGACGTAGTCGACGACGACCTCGGCGAGATCCTTCTTCAGATCGCCGTAGCCCTTGCCGGCGTACTTGCCGACCAGGGTGTCGATCTCGGAGCCGGTCAGCGCGGAGTAGATCCGGAGCAGGTTGGAGACGCCCGGCTTGGCCTCCTCGTCGAAGCGGATCTCCATCTCGGAGTCGGTGACCGCGGAGCGGATCTTCTTCGCCGAGACGTTCGGGTCGTCGAGCATGTCGATCAACCCGGTCGGCGACGAGGCCGACTTGGACATCTTGATCGTCGGGTCCTGGAGGTCGTAGATCTTCGCGACCTCCTTGAGGATGTAGGGCTCGGGCAGCCGGAACGTCTTCTTGTAGCGGCTGTTGAACCGCTGCGCGAGGTCGCGGGTCAGCTCGAGGTGCTGCCGCTGGTCCTCACCGACCGGGACGTACGCCGGGCGGTAGAGCAGGATGTCGGCGGCCATCAGCATCGGGTAGGAGAAGAGGCCGACCGAGGCCGCGCCCTCACCGCCCTTGGCGGACTTGTCCTTGAACTGGGTCATCCGCCGGGCCTCACCGAACGAGGTGATGCACTGCATCACCCAGCCGAGCTGAGCGTGCTCGGGCAGGTGGGACTGGACGAAGATCGCGGACCGGTCCGGGTCGACGCCGGCGGCCAGCAGCTGGGCGGCGGCCCGCCGCGTACGCTCGCGGAGCACCTTCGGGTCCTGCTCGACCGTGATCGCGTGCAGGTCGGCGATGAAGAAGAACGGCTCGTGCTCCTCCTGCAGGCTCACCCACTGCCGGACCGCGCCGAGATAGTTGCCGAGGTGGTAGGAGTCCGCCGTCGGCTGGATGCCGGAGAGGACCCTGGGCCTAGTCGTAGGAGCAGTGCTGCCGGTCATGTGCGCATTCTGTCAGCCACCCGCCGAAAGGCTCGAAATGGTGGGAGGAAGAGGATCGATCACCGATCCGTACGATCTGTGGATCCTGCCCGCGGCACCGACCTGCGTGCCGGCCATGGGCCTCGGCGCCCCCCGTGATCAACGTCGAGGACCGTGGTCGCCCGCGGTCTTCTTGAAGGCCGCGGGCAGGATCCGCATGACCCATCAACGACCGATTCTCGACGGAGTTATCGAACAGGTGCATCCAATTTCTTACGAGTTTGTGGACCTCCTGAGAGGCTCCACTCAGTGCAGATTCGATGGCCCGTCAAATGCCCTTTTCCGGCCCGACACATGCCCCTGTTAACCTGTTTGGTCGACCCGCGGATCCTCCAAGGGGTCCGCAGCCTCGGGCCAGCTGCCGAATCGGCCTCGAGGCCAGGCGACCCTCGAGGAGACTTGTGAACGACACGTCCGCTGCCAACGCACGCATGCTGCTTGCGACCGATCTGGACGGAACATTCCTAGCCGGCGACCCCGAGGCGAAGGTCAAGCTGTACCAGACGCTGAGCCGTCGCGAGGACGTACTTCTGTCTTTCGTCACCGGTCGTGGGCTGGAGTCCGTGCTGCCGCTGCTCGCCGACCCGACCATCCCGACGCCCGACTTCATCATCTGCGACGTCGGCGCCACCATCGTGACCGGACACGACCTGCTCGCCGTCGAGCCCATCCAGCAGGAGATCGCCGCCAAGTGGCCGGGCGAGCTCACCGTGCTCGAGAAGATCGGCGACCGCCCCGGGCTGGTCCGGCAGAACGTGCCCCAGGACCGCAGGGTCTCCTACTTCTGCGACCCCGAGGCCGTCACCGACGACCTCGCCCCGCTGGTCGCGGAGATCGGCTGCGACCTGCTCTACTCCGCCAGCCACTATCTCGACGTGCTGCCCGCCGGGATCAACAAGGGCCACACGGTGACGAAGCTCGTCGAGCACCTCGGCATCCCCAAGGACCGCGTGCTGGTCGCAGGTGACACCCTCAACGACCTGTCGATGTACGACATCGGGTTCCCGGGCGTCTGCGTCGGCGAGGCCGAGGACCTGCTGCTGGACGCGACCCGCGACAAGGAGCGTACGTTCCACGCCACCTCCCCCGGCACCGGCGGGATCCTGCAGGCGATCAGGCACTTCAACCTGCTCGACGACGAGCACATCTACGACCCGGAGAACGACGCCGACGACCCCGGGAAGTCCGACCTCGTCATGGTCTACCACCGGCTCCCCTATGACGAGGTGATCGAGGACGGCGAGGTCAAGCGCCGGCGGCCGAAGTCGCCCAACGGCATCATCCCGACGCTGCTCTCGTTCTTCACCGAGCGCACCGGATCCTGGGTCGCCTGGTCCATCGACGACCCCAAGCGCGGCAAGTTCGCCACCCATACGGTCGTCGACCCCAAGCTCTACCCGGGCCTGGTGGCCTCCCGGCTGCCCCTGTCGAAGAAGGACGTCGACGTCTTCTACAAACGCTTCTCCAAGGAAGCGTTCTGGCCGCTGCTGCACACCTTCTGGGAACGCGCGAAGTTCAAGGAGGACGATTGGAAGGTCTATTGCCGGGTCAACAGGGCCTTCGCCGAGCAGGCGGCGGCCGAGGCGGCGTACGGCGGCATCGTCTGGATCCACGACTACAACCTGTGGATGGTGCCGGCCTACCTGCGGGAGATGCGGCCGGACGTGAAGATCGCGTTCCTGCACCACACCCACTTCCCCGGCGCTGACGTCTTCAACGTGGTGCCGTGGCGCCGCGAGATCATCGGCTCGCTGCTGCAGTGCGACTACATCTCGTTCCACATCCCCCGCCAGGTCGAGAACTTCGTCGACGTGGCCCGCGGAGTGGCGCCGGTCGAGGTCATCGAGACCGAGGACTCGGCGCCTCGGTTCCGGACGTACGGCTTCGCTCTCGGTCTGGACACCATGCCCTCGGTGATCGACGTCGGTGGACGTCGCGTGCACCTGGGCGCCAACCCGGTCAGCGTCGACACGAAGCGGATCGAGCAGACCCTGGCCTCCCCGGCGGTGCAGAGCTCGATCGCCCGGGTGAAGGAGGAATTCGAGGGTCAGCGGATCGCGCTGGCCGTCTCCCGCCTCGACTACACCAAGGGCGTGCTGCAGCAGCTCGAGGCCTTCGAGCGAGCGCTGCTGGAGGACCCGTCGCTGCTGGGCGAGCTGTCGCTGGTGCTGGTCTGCGTGCCCGCGGCCGGCGAGATGACCGTCTACAAGACCCTGCAGAACCAGATCGAGCAGGCGGTCGGGCGGATCAACGGCCGGTTCTCGCGGATGGGCTGGATGCCGGTCCACTTCTACTTCCGGCCGATCCCGTTCGAGGAGCTGCTGGCCTACTACGCCAACGCCGACGTCATGTGGATCACCCCGCTGCGCGACGGCCTCAACCTGGTCGCGAAGGAGTACGCCGCGGTCCACGGTCTCCTCGGCACGAGCGGCACGCTGGTGCTCTCCGAGTTCGCCGGGGCAGCCGCCGAGCTTCGCGGCGCGGTGCTGACCAACCCCCACGACGTCTCCGACATGGTCCGGGTCTTCCTGCAGGCCGTCGACATGGACGAGGCCGAGGCCAAGGACCGGATGCGCGGACTGTGGGACACCATCCGCCACCACGACTCCAAGGCCTGGGCCGACGGTTTCCTGGCGGCGGTCGAGGCGGCGACCGCCACGGACGGCAACGAAGAGGCCCTCTAGGCCTTACGCCGGTGGATGCTGGTGCTCCACAGCAGCACCAGCATCCCGGCGGCGGCCAGGCCGGCGCCGACCAGGGGCGCCTCACGGACGCTCCAGACGTCGAGGGCCAGGCCACCGGCGAAGGCGCCGAGGGCGTTGGCGATGTTGAGGCTCGCGTGGTTCATCGCGGCGCCGAGGGTCACCGCGTCATCGGCGACGTCCATCAGGCGCACCTGCAGGTTGATCACCAGCACCGACGCGATCGCGGTGGTCAGGAAGGCGACTGGCGCGAGCCACCACCCGGCCGGGGCGACCAGCCAGAAGAGCGTCAGCACCGCCACCATGCCGAGGCTGCTCGCGAGCAGCGAGCCCATCACCGACCAGCGGGCCAGCTCCCCCGCGACCCAGGTGCCGACGACCATCCCGGTGCCGAACGCGAAGACGAACCACGGCACCGCCCCCTCGGCCAGGCCGGCGGTGTCGGTGACGATCGGGGAGATGTAGGAGTAGGCCGCGAACATGCCGCCGAACCCGATCGCACCCGCGAGCATCGTCAGCCAGACCTGCTTGTTGGTGAAGAATTGGCCGGCCTCGCTGCGGCCGGTCGCGGTCGGGTCACCCGGGAAGTGGGGCACCGAGAGCTGCACCAGGACCACGGTCAGCAGCGCGAGGCCCGCTGCGGCTGCGTACGGTGCCCGCCAGCCGGCGGTCTGACCGAGCCAGGTCGCGAACGGGACGCCGATCACATTGGCGACCGAGAGCCCGAGCATCACCAGGGCGACCGCTCGTCCGCGGTGCTTGGGCGCGGCCATCGACGTCGCGACGATGCTTGCGACGCCGAAGTAGGCGCCGTGCGGGAGCCCGTCGAGGAACCTCGCGACCAGCAGCATCTTGTAGTCCACGGCGACGGCGCTGAGCAGGTTGAACAGCGCGTACGCCGCCATCAGCGACAGCAGTAGCCCCTTGCGCGGAAGATGGGCGACGAAGAACGAGAGGATCGGTACGCCGACCACCACTCCCACCGCATAGGCGCTGATCAGGTGGCCGGCCGTCGAGGTGCCGACGCCGACGCCCTCGGCGATCTCGGGCAGCACGCCCATGGTGACGAACTCGGTCGTACCGATCGCGAACCCACCCGTTGCGAGGGCGAGCATGGCGATCACGAACCGGACGGTGGTGACCGGTCTCGCGGCGGTCTCGGGGCTGGCGATGTCAGTCACTACTGCCTAACCTTCGGCGATTTGCGGGCTATTCCGTGAATCGGTGTGACGCGTGTCCCGGCGGCGGGCCGGTTTCGTCAACCCAGGTTGACACGATGGTGATGTCAACCTATATTGACAGCATGACGGATGCGAAGGACCTTGCCGAGTCGGCCGCGAGCGCCGACCCGAGCACCGGGTTGCGAGCCGCGCTCGCACTGCGTCGCCTCGCCGACTCGCTGGAGCGGCTGCAGGTGGCGAACGCCCGCCGACAGGGATGGGCCTGGCAGGAGATCGCCGACGCGCTGGAGGTCAGCCGACAGGCGGTCCACAAGAAGTACGCGAAGGAGATGTGATGTTCGAGAGGTTCACCAAGCCGGCCCGCGATGCGGTGACCGCTGCCCAGACGTACGCCGCCGAGCTCGGTCACGAGCGCATCGGCGACGACCACCTGCTGCTGGCGGTCGGCTCCAGCGCCGGCTCGTCCGCCGCCCGGGCACTCGCCGAGGCCGGTGTCGATGCCGCTGCGCTGCGGGCGGAGGTCGAGCGGGCCCACGGGCGCCTCGGCGACGACGACGCCGACGCGCTGTCTGCGCTCGGGATCGACCTGGACGCGGTGCGATCCAAGGTGGAGGAGGTGTTCGGTGCCGGTGCTCTGGACAGTGGGAAGCCACGCCGCCGCCTCGGCGGGCACATCCCCTTCACCAAGGACGCGAAGAAGGTCCTCGAGCTCTCGCTGCGCGAGGCGATCCGGCTCAAGGACCGCTCGATCGGCACCGAGCACATCCTGCTCGCCATCCTGCGCGCGGAGGGGGAAGGACATGCTGCCCTACAGGCCCTCGGCGTGGATGCTGCTTCGCTGCGCCGCGCACTCGAGCACGGCAAAGCCGCCTGAGGCCGAGGCGTCACCCCCGTCGGCCGAGGCGTCACCCCCGTCGGCCGAGTGGGCACCGCAGTGCCCAGTCGAACGACCGGAGTGACGCCTCGGCGGGGAGTCAGCCGGCCAGGTGGGACCACGCCGGAGCGAGCTCGGTCCACGGACCCACCGCGGCGATCTCACCGTCGACCATGACGACGACCCGGTCGGCCTGAGCGAGAGCGGCTCGCTTCGAGGTGGCGCCGATGACCGTCGTGTGCCGGTCACGCAGCGCCCGCCAGAGCTCGATCTCGGTGGCCGCGTCGAGCGCACTGGAGACGTCGTCGGCCAGGAGCAGCTCGGTGTCGGCGGCCAGCGCTCGCGCCAGGGCGAGGCGCTGGACCTGTCCCCCGGAGAGGCGTACGCCACGGTGACCGACGATCGCGTCCGCGCCGCCCGCCTCCTTGACGTCGAGCTCGAGCCGCGCGTCGGCGACCGGGCTGTCGAACGGCCGGTCGTGGCCCAGGCGGATGTTGTCGGCGAAGGTGCCGGAGAGCACCCGCGGCACCTGGGCGACGTACGCCACCTGCCCCGGCCTCAGGAAGGACTGCGGGTCCTGGACCAGCTCGTCGTTCCACCGGATCGTGCCGGTGTGCTCGATCAGGCCGGCCAGCGACGCCAGCAGGGATGACTTGCCGGAGCCGACCTGCCCCACGAGCAGGACCAGCTCGCCGCTCGAGATCGTGAGCGAGACGTCGGAGACGCCGATCGTGCCGTCGTCGTGGACCGCCGACAGGGCCGAGAGCTCGAGGGACTCGAGCGGCACCTGCTCGACCGGGCCCGGATCCGGCGCGTCACCGGTGACCAGGTCGACGCCCGGCGGCAGATCCATCAGGTCGCGACCGCCGGCGAACCGGCTGGTCTCCTTCTGCCATGCGCGGGTGCCGGGAGCCTCGGTGACGACCATGCCGGCCACCCGGCCGAACCAGTCGAAGCCCGAGACCGCGTTGGCGACCAGCAGCGCGGTCGCCAGACCCCAGCCGCCGCCGAAGTAGATCCCCCAGGCAGCCACGACACCGCACTGCACCATGAGCGCGGGAACCCCGTCGAGGAACGCCTGCACCCGGTGCTCCTTCACCGCTGCCTCGACCCTCCCTGCGTCGACGTGCTGCAGGTGGGCGTGGACCTGCGGCGTGGCCGCGGCCAGCTTCACCGTGCGTACGGACTCCAGCGCGGAGACCACCGCACGGCCGAACCGCGCGCGAGCGGCGGAGGAGGCCGCGGCCGAGCGGCCGGCGATCGGCCGACCGACCGCGGAGGCCAGCGCCGAGGCGATCATGACGACCAGGAGCACAGCGCCCGCGAGCGCGGTGCCGGCGAGCAGAGCGGTGATCGTCGCGATCACGAGACCGTTGACGAAGTCGACCCAGCGGTCGGCGTAGCGGGCGTACCGGTCCGCGTCCATCGAGCGGGCGACAACCTCGCCCGGCGGCGTACGCGTCAGGCGGTGCTGGCGGGTCTGGCCGTAGAGCACGGCCATCCGGGCACGCAGCATGACCTCGATCCACCAGCGCGGGTAGCGGTAGAAGGCGTCGGCGAGCATCAGCGGCGCGGCCAGCAGGCTGACCACGAGCAGTCCCGACATCACCGTCGGCCTGCCGCCGTCCTGCAGCGACTCGACGATCCGGCCCCACAGGAGCCCGGTGAAGGCACCCTGCGCACCGGTCATCGAGGCGAACAGGAAGAGCAGCGCACCCGCGACGCCCCACTCGGGGCGCAGGAACAGGACGTGCAGCATCCCACGGGCGAGCGACGGCCCGGTGCCGACCTCGGGGACGTCCGGCGGAGCGCCCTGGCGGCGCTTGCCGCCGACGTTGCCCTCCGCGACATGGTCGAGGGTGGAGTGGTCCACAGGCTTGGCAGCCGGGGAGGGTGAGTCGTGATGGTCGGTGCGGCTGGCCTCCAGCAGGTCATGGAACGGCCCCGGCGTGGTCGCCAGCGAGGCCCGCAGGCCGTGCTGGATCACCCGGCCGTGGTCGAGCACGGCCACGTGAGGCGCCCGCTCGATGGTGGAGAGCCGATGGGCGATCAGGATGCCCGTACGCCCGGTCAGCAGCCGGTCGGCGGCCGCGACCACCCGGCGCTCGGTGAGCGGGTCCATCCGCGCCGTCGCCTCGTCGAGGACGACCACCCGTACGTCACGCACCAGCAGCCGGGCGAAGGCGACCAGCTGCTCCTCCCCCGCAGACAGCGAGGTGCCGCCAGGTCCGAGCAGGGTGTCGAGCCCGTCGGGCAGACCGGCGACCCACTCCGAGAGCCCGAGCCGGGCCACCGCCCGCTCGATGTCCTCGCGCGGACGCACGTCATCGAAGAGCGCGATGTTCTCCGCGAGCGTGCCGGCCAGGATCTCGGTGCGCTGAGTCACCACGCCCACGGAGGCGCGCAGCTGCTGCAGGTCGAGGTCGCGTACGTCCACGCCACCCAGGAACACCGAGCCGCGCGGGGGCTCGACGGCCCGGGAGAGCAGCGAGGCGAGCGTCGACTTGCCGGAGCCGGTGCGGCCGACCAGGGCGATGGTGTCGCCGGCCGGCACCGTGAGCGAGATGCCCTGGAGGGCGAAGGTGCCCTCGGCGTAGGAGAAGGTCAGGTCGCGCAGCTCGACCTCGAGGGCTCCCCCGCCGGGGACGGGCTCGCCGCCTTCGGGCTCCGGCTCCGATCCCATCATCTGGCGCAGCCGGATGACCGCGCCCAGGCCCGCCTGGATGTCGGGCAAGTGGTTGGCGAGCATGGCGATCTGGCCCACGAACGTGCTCGTGACCAGGAACAGCGTCACCAGCGCGCTGATCCCGAGGCGGTCGTTCGCGGCGAGCGCCACTCCGGCGAGACCGATGCCGGCCAGCAGGGAGTGCAGGAGCACGCCGGCCCGGCGGCCGACCTTCGCCTCGACCGTGACGACCGCTCGGAACTTCTCGTGGACGATCGCCGACAGCCGGGCCACCCGGGCGACCACGTGGTCCTGGCCCAGGCTCGTACGCAGGTCGTCACGCCCCGCGATGCCCTCCTCGAGCACAGCGGCGTGGTCGGTCCAGGAGGCCTCCTCGATGACCTTGAGCTCGGAGATCTTGCCCAGCAGCCGGCGGATGACGAACCAGGTCACCGCGGCGAGCAGCGGGAACAGGATCGCCGCCGGCCACCAGGTGAAGCTGGCCACGATCCACATCGGCAGCGCCGCGAAGACGGAGCGGAAGAGCATCCACAGCTGCCAGCGCAGCAGGTTGCCGACCTCGTGGGAGTCGTCGTCGACCCGGTCGAGGATCTCGCCGACGGCCTGCTCGCTCAACTCGGAGAGCGGCTGTCGCATGGCCGCTTGGAGCACGTCCTCGCGCAGCTTGCCCTCGACCCGGTCCGAGACCCCGACCCAGGCGATCTTCGCCGTCGAGTCGATCAGCGAGGCGCCGATCACGCAGAGCGCCAGCCAGCCGACCAGGCTCGCGGTCGGGTTCTCCGCCAGCCGTCCGGCCACGACGGTGCCGATCGACTGGGCCACCATGGCCACCGCCAGCGCGATCAGCGCGGCGAGCGTCACCGGCCCCTTCAGGCGTCGCCAGTCGACCTGCCGGCTCGGGTCGGCAGGGTCGGCGGGGACTCCGAGAGCCTTGCCTGAGGTGGGCACGGGCGGAGTCGAGAGCGTCGCAGTCATCAGAAGATCACGGTATGCGCGACCACCGACACCAGCCTAAAGGTTTTCCGCCCTCAACCGGCGACAAACACCACGCTGACCTGCATCTATAGGAATCAGAAGAAAGATCTGGAGAGCAAGGTCACGTACGCCGGGAAGGTGTCCCGAAACGGCACGACGGCCCGGCACGGGAGTCCGTGCCGGGCCGTCGTGAGGTGAATCAGAGAGAGTCGATCGCCTCGTTGAGCGTCGCGGAAGGACGCATCACGGCGGTGACCTTCTCGGGGTCGGGCAGGTAGTAGCCGCCGATGTCGGCGGGCTTGCCCTGGACCGCGAGGAGCTCCTCGACGATCTTGGCCTCGTTGGCGGCGAGGGTCTCGGCGAGGCCCTTGAACGCTGCGGCGAGCTCGGTGTCCTCGGTCTGCGCGGCGAGCTCCTGGGCCCAGTAGAGACCCAGGTAGAAGTGCGAGCCGCGGTTGTCGGTGGTGCCGAGCTTGCGACCCGGGGAGCGGTCGTTCTCGAGGAAGGTCGCGGTCGCACGGTCGAGCGCACCGGCGAGCACCTTCGCGGCCGGAGCGGACGCCTGCTCGGCGTACTTCTCGAACGCGGGCACCAGCGCGAAGAACTCACCCAGCGAGTCCCAGCGGAGGTAGTCCTGCTCGACCAGCTGCTGCACGTGCTTCGGCGCCGAGCCGCCCGCACCGGTCTCGAACAGACCGCCACCGGCGATCAGCGGGACGATGGAGAGCATCTTCGCCGACGTACCGACCTCGAGGATCGGGAACAGGTCGGTGTTGTAGTCACGCAGCACGTTGCCGGTGACCGAGATGGTGTCCTCACCGTTGCGCAGGCGCTCGAGGGAGTACGCCGTGGCGAGCTCGGGCGAGAGGATCTTGATCTCGAGACCCTCCGTGTCGTGCTCGGTCAGGTAGGTCGCGACCTTCTTGATCAGCTCGGCATCGTGGGCGCGCGACTCGTCGAGCCAGAAGATGGCCGGGGTCTTCGAGTCACGGGCACGCGAAACGGCGAGCTTGACCCAGTCGCGTACCGGGATGTCCTTGGTCTGGCAGGCGCGCCAGATGTCGCCGGCCTCGACGTCGTGCTCGATGAGCACGTCGCCGGCCTCGTTGAGGATCCGCACGGTGCCGGCGGCCTCGATCTGGAAGGTCTTGTCGTGGGAGCCGTACTCCTCGGCCTTCTGCGCCATCAGACCGACGTTGGGGACGGTGCCGATCGTGGCCGGGTCGAGCGGGCCGTTCTTCTTCACGTCGTCGATGACCGTCTGGTAGACGCCGGCGTAGGAGGAGTCCGGGATCACCGCGAGGGTGTCGTCCTCGCCGCCGTCGGCACCCCAGAGCTTGCCGCCGTTGCGGACCAGGGCCGGGATCGAGGCGTCGATGATCACGTCCGAGGGGACGTGCAGGTTGGTGATGCCCTTGTCGGAGTTGACGTAGGACAGGCGCGGGCCGGCCTCGATCGCGGCCTTGAAGGCGGCCTCGATCTCGGCGCCCTTCTCCAGGCCGGAGAGACCGGACAGGATCGCGCCCAGGCCGTCGTTGGCGGACAGGCCGGCGGCCTCGAGGTCTGCGCCGTACTTCTCGAAGACGTCGGTGAAGTAGGCCTTCACGACGTGGCCGAAGATGATCGGGTCGGAGACCTTCATCATCGTGGCCTTCAGGTGCAGCGAGAAGAGCACGTCGTCGGCCTTGGCCTTGGCGAGCGCGTTCTCGAGGAAGGCGTGCAGGTTGGCCACGGACATGTACGTCGCGTCGACGATCTCGCCCTCGAGCACCGGCAGCTCGGCGAGCAGCGTCACCGTCTCGCCGTCGGCCTTCTCGAGCACGATGGAGAGCGTGTCGTCGGCCGGGAGCGTCACGGACTTCTCGTTGGACTTGAAGTCGTGGGAGCCCATCGTGGCGACGGTCGTCTTGGAGTCGTCGGAGAACGGCTTGTTGGTGTGCGGGTGAGCCTTGGCGTACGCCTTGACCGAGCCCGGCGCGCGGCGGTCCGAGTTGCCCTCACGCAGGACCGGGTTCACCGCGGAGCCCTTGACCTTGTCGTACTTGGCCCGGATCTCCTCCTCCTCGGGCGTGCTGGGCGCCTCGGGGTAGTCGGGGATCTGGTAGCCCTGAGTCTGCAGCTCCTTGATCGCGGCCTTCAGCTGCGGGATGGAGGCGGAGATGTTGGGCAGCTTGACGATGTTGGCTTCCGGCGTCTTCGCCAGGTCACCGAGCTCGCCGAGCGCGTCGTCGGCCAGGCCGAACTGGGCCAGGATGCGCGAGGCCACGGAGATGTCACGCGTCTCGACCTCGACCCCCGCCTTGGCCGCGTAGGCCGAGACGATCGGAAGGAAGGAGTACGTCGCCAGCAGCGGCGCCTCGTCGGTGTGGGTGTAGATGATTCGTGCGGCCATTGCTGTGGCTACTCCTGACAAGTTGCGATCTGCGTAGATCCGGACCCGGGACGATAGAAAGTGTCTTGATATCAAGATAACAGAAAGGGTGATGAGACACCGCCCCGCCCCACCTAAGCACCACGATGTGCCGTCGCAAAAGAGTTACTGTGTGTCAACACCTCATGTTGTTCAGGTGACTGCTGATACCTGAGTGCTTCTCGGGTGTCGATGGGTCTGACCGACGTCAACAGACATTGAAGGGTTAAGGGGACATGACTGAGGAATCACTGTCGGCGGCTGAGCCGACCTTCATCCAGAAACTCGCAGCCGAGGTCATCGGGACATTCATCCTCGTGTTCATCGGGTGCGGCTCGGTCGTAGCCGTCGTCGCCGGCGCCACCCACGCCGGGCAGCCGACCTGGGGGCTCGAGGTCGCGGCCGTCGGCCTCGCCTTCGGCATCGCCGTCGTGATCGGCGCCTACACCTTCGGCCGCATCTCCGGCGGCCACTTCAACCCGGCGGTGACGCTCGGCGTGGCCACCGCCGGCCGGATCAGCTGGAAGGACGCCGGCGCCTACATCGGCGCACAGTTCGTCGGCGCCACCCTCGGTGCGATCGTGCTGTTCCTCGTCGCGCTCGCCTCGGACTACAACTCGTGGAACGACGGCGGCCTCGGCGCCAACCGCTTCGGCGACGGAGCCGGCACCGGCCTCATCGGCGCGATCCTGGTCGAGCTGGTCCTCACCTTCATCTTCGTCTTCATCATTCTCGGCGTCACCGACGTTCGGGCCGGGACCAACGCCACCGCTGCGCCGCTGGCCATCGGCCTTGCGCTGGCCGCGATCCACTTCGTCGGCATCCCGCTGACCGGCACCTCGGTCAACCCCGCCCGTTCGTTCGGTCCCGCCCTCTTCTCGGGCACCGACGCACTGGCCAACCTCCCGGTCTTCCTGATCGTGCCGGCTCTCGGCGGTGCGATCGCCGGTTTCGTCTACCCGCTGCTCTTCGACAAGGACGGCTCCGAGCTCGCGGGGGCCGGCCTCGCCTTCGGCGGCGACAACCTGAAGCCGGCCCAGAGCGTCCCGTCCTGGGACTCCCAGGCTGTCGCCCCGGCGGCACCCGCCGCCGCTCCGGCGGCGCCAGCGGCTGCGGCTCCGGCGGCACCCGCTGCGCCCGCCGCCGAACCGACGCCTCCGGCTCCGGACACCGGCGACCGCACGGTCGTCTCCGGTGGCGGTCAGCCGGCCTGGCAGCAGCCGACCCCGGCCGCCGAGGGCGACCTCCCGGTCTACGAGCAGGACGGCTGGCGCTGGGACTACGCCAAGCAGGAATGGGTCCCGATCGAGCAGTAGTCTCGAGAAGCACGAAGGCCGCCCCTCGGGGCGGCCTTCGTGCTATCTGTACGTCTTCTATTCGCCTGGAACGGTCACCGCGAGGATCCACAGCGCGCCTGCGGTCAGCGCCAGCAGGGCCACGTCGAACCAGCGGTTGCGCACCGCGAGCATCCCGGCATCCTTCGTACGCAGCACCGCACGCCCCAGCGACGCGGCCCCCACCCCGGCGGCGAGGACGATGATCCCCACCCGCCAGTGGCCGAAGCCGACCAGCCCGAGACCGACGATCGCCGCGGTCAGCACCCCGAGGTAGACGAACCCACCGATGGTCGAGGGGAAGCCGCGTACGTCCTGGAGGTCCGTCTTCTCGTGCTCAGACGCCACCACCACCGGTGCGGGAGCCTCCGGTGTGGGGGTGAGCGGCGGGTGAACGGACACGATTTTCAGAGCCTTTCGAGAGCCTTCTCGGCGCTGAGGACGATATTGGAGAGCAGCATCGCGCGTGTCATCGGACCCACCCCACCCGGGTTCGGCGACACCCAGCCAGCCACGTCCCATACGTCCTCGGCCAAGTCTCCTGCGATCTTACCGTCGACCCGGGAGACACCGACGTCCAACAGGGCCGCGCCGGGCTTGACCATGTCCTTGGTGATGATCCCGGGGACGCCCGCGGCAGCCACCACGATGTCGGCGTTGCGGGTGTGGGCGGCCAGGTCGCGGGTGCCGGTGTGGCACAAGGTGACCGTGGCGTTCTCGCTGCGGCGGGTGAGCAACAGGCCCAGCGGACGCCCGACGGTCAGCCCACGGCCGACCACGACGACCTCGGCGCCGTTGATCTCGACCCCGTGACGCCGCAGCAGCTCGATGCAGCCCACCGGGGTGCACGGCAGCGGCCCGTCCTCACCGAGGACCAGCTTGCCGAGGTTGTAGGGGTGCAGCCCGTCGACGTCCTTCTCCGGAGCGACCCGGGAGAGCAGCGCGAACTCGTCCAGACCGGTCGGCTGCTGGATGAGGTAGCCGGTGACGGCAGGATCCGCGTTGAGCTCGTCGATGACCTTCTCGACCTCCGCCTGGGTCGCGGTGGCGGGCAGGTCGACACGGGTGGAGGCGACACCGATCTCGGCGGCGTCCTTGTGCTTGGCGTTGACGTACCAGTGCGAGCCCGGGTCATCACCGACCAGAACGGTCCCGATGCCCGGGGTGACCCCCTGGGCCTTCAACTTCTCGACCCGCTCTGCGAGCTCGGCCTTGATCGCCTTCAGCGTCGCGGTGCCGTCCAGCTTCTGTGCTGTCACGATGTCAATCCTGTCACTCGAGTCTCTGTATTCCTTGTACGCGACGCCGACCCGGCTCATCTTGACCAAATCCCAGGCCGAGTCGGCTCGTTCTGACACGATTTCCCGCCGAGTCGGCTCGTCACAACGAGCCGACTCGGCGGGGTTGGAGATCAGTGTGCGAAATGCCTGGTGCCGGTGAAGTACATCGTGACTCCGGCCGCCTCGCACGCCTTGATGGTGAGCTCGTCGCGGATGGAACCGCCGGGCTGGACGATGGCCTTGACGCCGGCGTCGATCAGGATCTGCGGGCCGTCCTCGAAGGGGAAGAAGGCGTCGGAGGCGGCGACGGCGCCGCGGGCCCGCTCGGAGCCCTCGGCGAGGGTGTTGGCGCGCTCGACCGCGAGTCGGCAGGAGTCGACGCGGTTGACCTGGCCCATGCCGATGCCGACCGAGGCACCGTCGGAGGCCAGCAGGATCGCGTTGGACTTGGCCGAGCGGCAGGCCTTCCAGGCGAAGGCGAGGTCGGCGAGGGTGGCCTCGTCGGCGGCCTCACCCGTGGCCAACGTCCACGCAGCCGGGTCGTCGCCCTCGGCGTCGACGTGGTCGACCTGCTGCATCAGCAGGCCACCGGAGATCGGGCGGGTCTCGACCGCGGAGCGCTCGTCGGCGGCGGCGACCAGGATGCGGATGTTCTTCTTGCCCTGCAGGATCTCGACGGCACCGTCCTCGTAGCCCGGAGCCACGATGACCTCGGTGAACACCTCGGCGACCTGCTCGGCCATCTCGACCGATACCGGCCGGTTCGAGGCGATCACGCCACCGAAGGCGGAGACCGGGTCGCAGGCGTGCGCCCGGCGGTGCGCCTCGGCGATGTCGGCGCCGACGGCCAGGCCGCACGGGTTGGCGTGCTTGATGATCGCGACCGCCGGCTCGGCGAAGCCGTTGGCGGCCCGACGCGCGGCGTCGGTGTCGACGTAGTTGTTGTAGGACATCTCCTTGCCGTGCAGCTGCTCGGCACGTGCGAGCCCGGCGGGTCCGAACCCGTTGAGGTAG
Organism: Nocardioides sp. NPDC087217; assembly: GCF_044744805.1. Classification (NCBI taxonomy): domain Bacteria; kingdom Bacillati; phylum Actinomycetota; class Actinomycetes; order Propionibacteriales; family Nocardioidaceae; genus Nocardioides; species Nocardioides sp. NPDC087217. Next base: position 1,183,451 of record NZ_JBIUZB010000001.1, on the reverse strand, counting down.
AGCGCCGCCTTCTGGTGCGGGTTCTCGCCGTAGCGCAGGACGTTGGCCTTCTCGTACGTCCCGCCGACCCACGCCGGGAAACCGGTGCCCTCGGAGGTGTCGGTGAGCACGGAGCCCATCCAGGAGGCGACGGCCACGTCGTACGTCGCGGTGTGGACGAACGCGGCCGCGGCGAGGGCCTTGCGCTGGTCGTAGGTGAATCCTCCGGCCTGCACCGCGGCGAGGGTGTCGGCGTACTGCTCCGGGGACGTCACGATCGCGACGGAGGGGTGGTTCTTGGCAGCGGCGCGGACCATCGAGGGGCCGCCGATGTCGATCTGCTCGACGACCTCGTCCGGGCCGGCGCCGGAGGCGACGGTCTGCACGAACGGGTAGAGGTTGGAGACGACCAGGTCGAAGGGCTCGACCTCGAGCTCCTTGAGCTGCTCGACGTGGGACTCGAGGCGGCGGTCGGCGAGGATGCCGGCGTGCACGCGCGGGTGCAGCGTCTTCACGCGGCCGTCGAGGCACTCGGGGAAGCCGGTCAGGTCCTCGACCTTGGTCACCGGCAGGCCCAGCTTCTCGATCAGTGCCGCCGAGCCGCCGGTCGAGACGAGCTCGACACCGGCGTCATGGAGCCCGCGGACCAGGTCCTCGAGACCGGTCTTGTCGTAGACGGACACCAGGGCCCTCTTGATGGTGATCTGATCGAGCACAGCAATCTCCTCATCGGTCAACGATTTCGATGAGGGCACCCAGGCGGTCGATGCCGTCTCTCACACTCCCCGGTGGTCCCCCACCCGCGCCAGTCGTGTGCTCGTCACTCTAACCGCTCAGGCAGGCCCGAATCGAACTCGCCTGCCGTCGACCGTGTAGCCCTCGCGGGCGATCCGCCCGACCGTCTCGACGAGCATCGACCGCTCGACGACCTTGATCCGCTCGTGGAGCGTCTCCTCGGTGTCGTCGTCCTCCACCGGCACCGTCACCTGGGCCATGATCATCCCGGTGTCGACCCCGGCGTCGACGATGAACAGCGTCGCCCCGGTGACCTTCACGCCGTAATCCAGCGCATCCCGCGCCCCGTGCATCCCCGGGAAGGACGGCAGCAGCGCCGGATGCGTGTTGAGCGTCTTCCCGCCGAACCGGTCCAGGAACGCCTCCCCCACCAGCTTCATGAAGCCCGCCGAGACCACGAGATCGGGCTCGTACGCAGCGACCGACTCGGCCAGGGCCGCGTCCCACTCCTCACGCGAGCCGAAGTCCTTGACCCGGTGCACGAAGGTCGGGATCCCGGCGTCGGTCGCCCGGGTGAGCCCCTGGATCCCGTCGCGGTCGGCCCCGACCGCGACGACCTCTGCCCCGAACCCCGGGGACGCGCAGGCGTCCAGCAGGGCCTGGAGGTTGGTGCCCGAGCCGGACACGAGGACGACGAGACGCAGCGACATGCTGCGAACTCTAGGCGGCCGGCTCGGTCGGGAGGGAACGCCGGTGCCACCAGGTCATGGTGAGCCCGGCGAGCAGACCGGCGAGACCGAAGAACGCGATGGCGTTGACGAGCACCTGCCCGGCGTACGGCCCGACGTCGAGCATCCGACCGGGGCCGACCGCGCCGCCGGCGACACCGGACAGAATCGCGACGAGGAGGCCGGCGACGACGCCGGCGCTGACGCCACGGAGCGCGCCCTCCGACCAGCGCAGGGTCGGCCGGACCCGGCTGACCCGGCAGACGGCCCAGAAGGCGGTGAGCGGGCCGAGCGCCATCACCGCGGCGACCCAGGCGGGCGGGGCACCGTTGTCGGGCAGAGCGGCGAGCATCGGGAACATCGGGAGCGGCCCGAGGGTGACAGCGGTGGGGGTCACCGTGGTGCCGACGCCGACGGTGAACCCTGGCCCGAGGGCGTACGCACTGGAGAACAGCACGGCGTTGGGCAGCACCAGGACGGCGAGCAGGGAGTAGAGGATGATCCCGCCGAGGTCGAGGTGGAGCTGGGAGACGACGTTGATCGAGGTGGTGAAGTCGGCGAAGAGGGCCGCGAAGAACACCAGCGTGCTGACCGCGATCCACCAGAGCAGGATCGACCTGACCATCACCAGTACGTCCACGGCGGCGCGTGGCAGCAGGGTGATCCACAGCGCCGCACGGCCGGAGCCGACCGCGATCGCGGGCAGGGCGACGACCACGCAGAGCCCGACCGACCAGGCGAAGACGCCGAGGACACTCGGCGCGGTGGCCGGGGTGCCGGCGATGATCGCGGTGGTCAGCGCGGTGCCGGTGTAGCCGAGCGTGAAGAGGCCGGCGACGACAGGGACGGTCAGGTCACGCTCGCCGTCGGCGAGGGCGTTGACGTCCGGGCCGTGCAGCGAGACCGAGTCACCGACCCGGACGGCGACCTGCCACATCGCCCAGGCGAGGACCAGCGTCAGCCCGAGCGGGACGACGGTGACCGCGACGCCGGAGACGAGGACGCCCGATCCGTGGCCGAGCAGCCACCCCAGCGCAGCGACGCGCAGGGCGTCCGAAGGCTCGCCGTGAGCTCCCATGTCGCTGAGGAACCAGCCGAGGATGCCGATCGCCAGGCACACGACCAGCGTCGCGGCGGCCGTGCCGATACCGCCCAGCAGGGCGACCGCGACCAGCGGGCGGCGGTGGCGGAGATCGTGGAGATCATCCGCGACTCGCCCGCGGTCAGGGGTACGTGGAGGCAGCAGCGAGGACATCGCGTCTCATCCTCGCAACCCGCGTCGTCTCGATCTCGGCGACGCGCCGCCTCAGGCGTTCACCGGGTTGGTCACAGCGGTTGATACCCGCCTGTGCATCTGCGGCTATTGCCGTTCATTCGACCGAATCACCTACAGTTGACCGCTGACATGGGCATGACCACGGCAGACCACGAGACCTTCGAGGCGTTCTATCAGGACGTCCGTGGACGCCTCCTTCTCCAAACCTGGTCGCTGACCGGGGATCTGGAGGCTGCCAAGGCCGCCGTGCGCGGTGCGCTGGTCATCACCTGGCACCACTGGCGCAAGGTGAAGCCGATGGACGACTTCGAGCGCGAGGACTGGGTGCGCCCGATCGCCTGGTCCAAGGCGATCCGCAACCACTCGGTGCCGCTGCTCCACCGCGACCAGACGATCGCGCCGGAGGCCCGCCACACGCTCTCCGCGCTGCGCAGCCTGCCGCTCCACGACCGCAAGGTCTTCCTGCTCGGCCACCTCACCAGCGTCGACCTGGCCCAACTGGCCCGCGAGGTCGGCACCCCGATCAGCCGCACCGAGACCGATCTGCAGGGCGCCAACGCCGCCATCTGCGCCGAACTCGGGATCGCCCCGGAGCAACTGCAGTCCATCTTCGACCCGCTCGTCGACGTGCTCACCGAGCAGCCCTGGCCGAAGACCTCGACGATCACCACCGCCGGCGCCGTACGCCGCCGGGTGCACACCGCCATCGGCGCGGCCGCGGCCATCGCCGCCCTGGTCGGCACCGGCTTCTTCGTCACCCAGGACGCGGAGAGCGAGCCGCGGCTCAACACCCTCTCGATGCAGTCGGCGGCCGAGGAGTTCGAGGTCGAGCCGAGCCAGATCCCCGGCAAGAAGCTGACCGCCAAGGACCTGATGACCGAGGAGGAGGTCGCGAAGATCTATGGCGGCTCCTGGGCCGTCGACATCTCCTCCGACAACCTCGAGGGCACCGGCCTCACCATCCCCTGCCAGGCCGACACCTCGGCCGACAAGCGGCCGGTGGCGAGCCTGGCGCGCACCTTCGTCGCCAGGGCGAAGGCGACCACCGCAGGCACCACGATCGAGTCTTCGGTCGACGCGAAGGCGGCGGCTGGGGCGTACAAGAAGATGCAGGGGTGGTACGCAGCGTGCGCCGAGCCCCGCTACCAGCTGATCTTCACCGAGTCGGTCGATGGCATCGGCGACCAGGCGACGCTCTTCACCTACCGCGACTGGGAGAACAACCGGGCGGTCACCTATGGCGTCGCTCGGACCGGCAGGCACACCGCCGCGGTCACCGTGAAGACCGAGGGCAAGTCGAGCACGACCGCGGCCAAGACCTCGACCATGCTCGGCACCGCCGTCCACAACCTCTGCTCCATGCCCGGTGCGGGCGCGTGCGTCGAGACCAAGCGACCGCGGACGACGGTGGTCCCGATCGCCACCGGCAAGGCGCCCGGGCTGATCAACGAGACCGATCTGCCCCCGGTCAGCACGATCGGTGACCCGTGGGAGGGCACCGAGGCGAAGCCGGCCAAGTCCAACCCCGCCCAGACCCGCTGCGACGAGACGCAGTTCAACGCCAAGGGCATGACCGGCGCCCAGACCCGCTCCTTCGTGATCCCCGAGACGAAGAAGAAGCTCGCGCCGATCTTCGGGCTCACCGAGACGGTCGGCAAGTTCGGCTCCGCCAAGGAGGCGCAGGCCTTCAACGTCGGGATCAAGGGCCGCTTGGACAAGTGCAGCGACAAGCAGCTCGGCAGCCACGTCACCCAGGTCGCGACCGAGTCCATCAAGGACGGCGCGATCACGGTGTGGTACATCCGAGTGGAGCTCGAGAACACCTCGATCTACTACCGGATGGCTGCGATCCGACGCGGCGCCACCGTCGCCCAGATGAGCTTCGTGCCCGACGGCGGCGCCGACATCAGCAACTCCGAGTTCGTCACCCTCGCCAAGCGCGCCGCCTACCGGCTCGACTATCTCTGAGCCCGGAGTCTCTGAGCCCAGAAATCTGAGCCCAGTTTCCTCCCGGATGCAACCGGACCTGCCTCCCAGGCATCTGACCCTCTGAGGCTGGCGCAGCGCCAGATCAGGGTCCGGCCAGTCTGGGGAGGCAAGCGATGGACGAGGACGAGTTCGACGCGTTCTACAACGCGTCCTTTCGTCGCGTGTGCGCTCAGGTGTACGCCATGATCGGCGACTCCGACGAGGCCGCCGAATGCGTCCAGGAGGCCTTCGCCCGCGCCTGGGCGCACCGGCGCAAGCTGTCCTCGGTCGACTACCCCGAAGCCTGGGTCCGCACCACCGCCTACCGCCTCGCAGTCGGCCGCTGGCGCCGGAAGAAGTACGCCGGCCGCGTCACCGACAGAGCCGTCGGCGTCCGCACGGAGATGCCCGCCGTCGACGAGACCCATGTCGCCCTCGTCGCCGCTCTCAAGAAGCTCCCCGAGGCCCAGCGCCAAGCCATCGTCCTGCACCACATCGCCGACCTGCCCGTCCACCAGGTGGCCGCGGAGGTCGGCGCCCCCACCGGCACCATCAAAGCCCGCCTGGCCCGAGGACGAGCCACCCTGGCCGAGCTGCTCGCCGACGAACAACCCGGCGCCGTCTGGAAGGAGGCCTGAGATGAGTGACCCGATCTCGCGTCTGGACCAGTTCCGCGCCGACACCCCTGGAGCACCGATGAAGTCCGCAGCCGAGGTACGCCGACGGGGTGACCAGATCCGCCGCCGCCGGCGCACCCTCGTCGCCGCCGGCGCGGTCGCCGTGGCCGCGGTCGTCGCCGGACCGATCATCTTCCTCTCCGCCGGGTTCGGCGAACGCGCCATCGAACCGCAGCCCGCACCGGCGCCGAGCCAGACGCCGAGCACGGTGGCGCCGAGCCCGTCAGGCTCGGCCCCCGCGTCGGACCTCACCCGCGCCAACCTGCCGACGGAGGACGACCTGGTCGCCGAAGATCCCTATCCGCAGTGGGTCCTGGAGCAGACCTACGACGGCGAAGGCCGGGGCGACCACAACGAGTGCCTGCCGGCATTGGCAGACGCGGGCGCGTTGGCGACCTTCCGCCGCGACTTCATCGCCGAGGCCGGGCAGGAGTACGCAGACTCGGCCGGGACGCTGAAGGCGGTCGTCGCCGAGTTCGGCTCGGCCGACGAGGCCGAGAAGGCACGCGCGGAGCTCTCCGACGCCGCGAGCTCCTGCAGTGCCGTCGACGGCGCGGAGGTGGCCGGCTCGCTCCCGGTCGAGGGCGGCGTCGTCACCCGTGGTGACATCGACGTGGTGACGTACCTGCCCGAGGACACCGACACGAACGCCCGCCGGGAGGTCGCGACCGCTGTCGTCGCCGTCGAGGACCGGCTGGTGGTGATCACGCGGCGGCGCGGCGTACAGGACTACGTCTCGCCGACCTCCCTGCAGACCTCCGCCGTCAACGCCGCCTACCGACTGGTCGGTTCGTCGCCGCCACCCGCGTCGACGTCGAGCTCAGCGTCCTCGAGCTCGTCCTCATCCTCATCCGCGACCGCACCGGCGGCGGTCCTCAGCGACGCGCATCTCGTCGTGGCCGGGTCACTGCCGGGGCTGCCGATGGAGGGTGAGTCGTCCGCGGTCTGGCAGCAGGTCGCGCCGCAGCCGACCCCGACGCTGTACTGCCAGGGCGCCTGGCTCTCGTCGCTGAAGGCCGCCGAGTCGGTCAGCCGGGAGTTCCGCCTCGAGAACGGCGGCAGCCAGATCGGCAAGGTCAACGTGACCGTGCTGGAGTTCGCCGAGCAGAAGGGCGCCGACGCGGCCTTCGACACGGTCCACGGCTGGCTCGACGCCTGTCCGGCGTCGATGGCCGACGCGAAGCTCTTCACCGCCAGGCCGGTCGAGGCCATCGAGATCGGCACCACCCCCGAGATCGACCGAGCCGCGCAGACGCTCGCCGAGTACGCCGCCGACTGCGGTGGCGAGGGCTGCGATGCCACCTGGTACGACCACCAGACCGTCGCCCAGCTCGGGACCCGGCTGGTGCTGGTCACCCACGCCGAGGCCGGTGGCCCCTGCCCGCCGACCAGAGCCTGCCCGCCGGAGGAGGCCTCCGACTACACCGAATGGGACAACCGGGTCGACCAGACGGTCGAGGCCACGGTGGACCGTGCCTTCCAGGACCTGCCCTGATGAGGACGCAGTGCAATTGACCTTTACGCTCGCACAGGCCACCGCAGACACTGGCGCACGGGCAACAGTCAGGGAAAGCCAGCCGGGGAGGCGAACGATGGACGAGGACGAGTTCGACGCGCTCTACAACGCGTCGTACCGCCGCTTGTGTGCTCAGCTGTATGCCATGATCGGCGACTTCGACGAGGCTGCGGAGTGCGTCCAGGAGGCGTTCGCCCGTGCCTGGGCGCACCGGCGCAAGATGTCCTCGGTCGACTACCCCGAAGCCTGGGTCCGCACCACCGCGTACCGTCTCGCGGTCGGCCGCTGGCGCCGGAAGAAGTACGCCGGAAGGGCCGCCGACAGGGCCGTCGGAGCCCGCACGGAGATGCCGGCGGTCGACGAGTCCCACGTGGCTCTCGTCGCGGCCCTCAAGAAGCTCCCCGAGGCGCAGCGCCAGGCCATCGTCCTGCACCACATCGCCGATCTGCCGGTCCATCAGGTGGCCGCCGAGGTCGGTGCGCCCACCGGGACCATCAAAGCCCGCCTGGCTCGAGGACGAGCCGCGCTCGCGGAGCTGCTCGCCGAGGACAATCCCGGCGCCGTCTGGAAGGAGGCCTGAGATGAGTGACCCGATCTCGCGTCTGGACCAGTTCCGCGCCGATGCCCCCGGAGCGCCGATGAGCTCCGCAGCCGAGGCACGGAGGCGAGGCGACCAGATCCGGCGCCGCCATCGTGCCGTCGTGACCGCGAGCGCGGCGGCCGTGGCCGCCGTCGTCGCCGGGCCGATCATCTTCCTCTCCACCGGACTCGGCGACAAGGGCATCGACCCCGCACCGGCGCCGAGCGACAGCGCGGCCGCGCCCAGCGCGTCCGCCTCTGCGTCGGCGTCCGATCTCAGCCGAGCCAACCTGCCGATCGCGGACGACCTCGTCGCCGACGAGCCCTATCCGGCCTGGGTCCAGGAGCAGACCTACGACGGCGAGGGCACCGACGCCTACAACGACTGCCTGACCGAGTCGCTGGGCGACGCGGGTGCACAGGCGACGTTCCGCCGCGACTTCGTCGCGAAGCCCGGGGAGGAGATGGCTGACGCCGCCGGCACCATGAAGGCCGTCGTCGCCGAGTTCGACTCGGCCGCCGAGGCCGACAAGGTGAGCGTCGACCTCTCCGACGCCGCGATCTCCTGCTCCGGTGTGGACGGGGCGGAGCTGGCCGGCACGCTGCCGGTCGAGGGCGGCGTCGTCTCGAGCGGCAGCATCGACGTGGTGACGTACCAGCCCGAGGACCCCGAGATGAACGCGGTCTGGGAGACCGCGACGGCCGTCGTCTCCGCCGAGGACCGGGTGCTGGTGATGACCCGGAAGCGGGGCGTGCAGGATTACGTCTCACCGACCACCCTGCAGACCTCCGCCGTCAACGCGGCCTACCGGATGGTCGGCGCCACGCCCCCGGGCGAGCCGTCCGAGGAGCCGACGGAGACTGAATCGCCAGCGGCGGACGGTCTCAGCGCCGCCAACCTGGTCGACGGCAGCGCCCTCCCCGCTCTCGACCGCTTCGAGAGTGCTCTCGGCTGGAACCAGTACACGCCCACCCCCGACGTACCGACCCTCGCCTGCCAGAAGGAATGGCTCTCCTCGCTCGGCGCCTCGGCGAAGGTTGCCTCCGACTACCGCTGGGACACCGACAGCGCCGTGGTCGGGCAGGTCCACGTCGCGGTGCTGGAGTTCGCCGACGCGAACGCCGCCGGCGCTGCGTACAACGAGGTCATGGAGTGGATGGAGGTCTGCCCGGCCAACAAGCTCGGGGTCGACCCGGACGTCACCGCGCTGCCCATGGACGTCAGCGCCGACCTCGATGCCGGGCCGAAGCGTGCGGCACGCTCACAGGCGACCTACCCGGGCCTGGACGGCGGCGACAGCATCTGGTTCGAGACCGAGCTGGTCGCGGAGTACGAGACCCGGCTCGTCCTGGTCGGCTACGCCGAGCTCGCCGGCCCCTGCCCGCCGAGCACCGGCGACGAGGACGACCCGTGCTACCAGCCCGACCAGCCCGACTCGTGGCCCGGCCGGATCCTCGCGATCGAGAAGGCGGCGGTCACGGCCGGGATCAGCGACCTGCGCTGACGGACACCACTCAAACACGATATGGTTGATTGTCTTTCATGACTTAGCGCGTGGAGACTCCTGTCACAACGCGCTCACCCGAGGAAGACACGTATCGGTCATGGCGTTTGGGCCCATCAGAGCCCCGACCCGCATCAACCTTGGAGTAGCCCTCTCGTGTCCACCGCCCCCACTGCACCCGCCAGGCGGCGGTTGCGCCTTCCGTCCTTCTCGGTCCAGATCATCCTGGGCCTCGTCCTCGGCGTCGCTCTCGGCGCGGTCGCGCGAGCGATCGGTCCCGGGGCGGGCGACGAGGCCAACTGGCTGACGACGACGCTGGCCACGATCGGCGACTCGTTCGTCTCGCTGCTCAAGGCCGTCGTCGTACCGCTGATCTTCACCGCCATCATCGCCTCGATCGCCAACCTGCGTACGGTCAGCAACGCGGCTCGGCTCGCGGGCCAGACGCTGCTGTGGTTCGCCATCACCGCGGCGATCTCGGTCGCCATCGGCATCGGCCTGGGGCTGCTCTTCCGGCCCGGCAGCAACACCGCCGTCAGCACCTCCGACGCGGCCGAGGCCGGCGCATCCGCCTCGTGGCTCGACTTCCTCCAGGGCCTGATCCCGGGCAACTTCCTCGGCCTCCAGGCATCGACCAGCGTCGAGCAGGTCGGCGGGAGCCCGCTCGCGGAGACCGCGCTGAGCTTCAACGTCCTCCAAGTGCTCGTGGCGGCCCTCGCGATCGGCATCGCGGCACTCAAGACCGGCGACAAGGCCGAGCCGTTCCTCGCCCTCAACCGCTCCTTCCTCGCCATCGTGCAGAAGGTGCTGTGGTGGATCATCCGGCTGGCGCCGATCGGCACCCTCGGCCTGATCGGCAACGCGGTCGCCTCCTACGGCTGGGACTCGCTGAGCTCCCTGGCCTGGTTCGCGGTGGCCGTCTACGTCGGCCTGGCACTGGTCCTGTTCGTCGTCTACCCGGTGCTGCTGCGGGTCAACGGCCTCAACCCGCTGGCGTACTTCCGCGGTGCCTGGCCGGCGATCCAGCTCGCCTTCGTCTCACGCTCCTCGGTGGGCACCATGCCGGTGACCGAGCAGGTGACGGTCAAGAACCTCGGCGTCCCGCAGGAGTACGCCTCGTTCGCCGTCCCACTGGGCTCGACCACCAAGATGGACGGCTGCGCGTCGATCTACCCGGCGATCTCGGCGATCTTCGTCGCCCAGATCTTCGGGATCGACCTGGGCATCACCGACTACCTGCTGATCGCCTTCGTCTCGGTCGTCGGCTCGGCCGCCACCGCGGGCCTCACCGGCGCCGTCGTGATGCTGACGCTCACCCTCTCGACCCTCGGCCTGCCGCTGGCCGGCGTCGGCCTGCTGCTCGCGATCGACCCGATCCTCGACATGGGTCGTACCGCCGTCAACGTCGCGGGGCAGGCGCTCGTGCCGACCATCGTGGCCAAGCGCGAGGGCATCCTCGACGTCGGCCGCTACCGCTCCGCCTCCGCGGCCGGGCTCCTGGCCGACGACGAGCCCGTCAAGGAGACGGTCGCCGCCTGACGTCTCCCGGACGTACGCGATCGAGCGCCCCGGCAGCCGGCTGGCTGCCGGGGCGTCTCTGTCTCACCCGGGATAGGGCGCGCCACCACGCGCGGCACGCAGGGCCTCGGCCCACCAGGTGAGCTGGGCGAGCATGCCCTTGGCGTAGACGGCCGAGTCCGGGTCGTTGGGGCGACCGTTCTCGTCGAGGCGCTCCCAGTAGCGCGGGAAGGCGAGGCGCGCCTGCAGCGGGTGGGCGTGCAGCTCGGTGAGCACGTTCTCCAGGTGGAGGGCGGCGTGGCGACCGCCGCTGTCGCCACCGTAGGAGACCAGCGCGACCGGCTTGGCCTGCCACTGGGTGAAGTGCCAGTCCAGGGCCGACTTCAGCGAGGCCGGATAGCTGTGGTTGTACTCCGGAGTGACGATGACGAAGCCCTCTGCCGCAGCGAGGGCGTCGGTCAGGTCCGCCTGGCCCTCCGGTCGCGGGTAGTCGTCGCCGGCCGCCTTCGGCGACTCGGCGGGCAGGGACAACGGGATCTCATGGTCGGCCAGGTCGATCAGCTCGACGTCGAGACCGCCGTACGCCTCGGCCTGCTCGGCCATCCAGGAGCCGAAGATCGGGCCGCCGCGGCCTTCCCGGACGCTGGCGGTGATGACTGCGATACGTAGTGGTTGGGTCATGCCGTCCAGGCTCACGCGGATCGGCGAGCGCCGGGAGACCGAGCCGAGGCTGGCCCCAGCAGGGCCACCCTGACCGCCCGTCCGGCCCGTAGGCTCGACGACATGCCAGCCAACGCGGGAGCCCTCGGCTCGTACATCCGGGACCGCCGCGACCAGACCACGCCGGAGAGCGTCGGTCTCCCGGAAGGCGTACGTCGCCGGGCCCCCGGCCTGCGGCGCTCCGAGCTGGCCACGCTGGCCGGGATCAGCGTCGAGTACCTGGTCCGGATCGAGCAGGGCCGCGACCGTCACCCCTCACCGCAGGTCCTGCGGGCGATCGGTGACGCGCTCCGCTTCGACGCCGCCGCCCACGAGCACCTGCGCACCCTCGCGATGGCCTCCAGCGGCCAGTGCCTCGGACCCTTCTCCTCCGGTCGTGACGTACGCCCCGGCGCACGCGCCCTGGTGGAGCAGTTCGAGCCGGGCGTCGCTGTGCTCACCAACCGGCTCGGCGACCTGCTCGCCCACACGTCCACGTTCGACCTGCTGGCTCGGCCCCTGGGGATGCTCGACCACGCGGAGCCCAACCTGACCGCGTACGCCTTCCTCCACCCGCGCGCCCGCGAGGCGTTCCCCGACTGGGCGCGGGTGGCCGACGACCTGGTCGCGAACCTCTACCGGGGCCCCAACCCGGTCGCCTCGCGGATGATGGTCGAGGCGATGTCGGACCAGGCTGGGCCGGAGTTCACCGACCGGCTGACTCGCCATGACCCGCCCCACGGCGGCGTGTGGCGCTGGCTGCATCCCGACGCCGGCGAGCTGCGGTTCGACGTCGAGGAGCTCGAGCTCCCGGCCGCCGACAACCAGCAGATCCAGGTGCTGATGCCGGCCGACGACGCCACCGCCGAGGCCCTCGACGCGATGCGGCGCCGCCGCTCGGGAGCGTTGCGCGCGGTCTGACGTAGGTCAGCCTCGGCCGCTCTTCTCAGCGTCGTCGTCGGCCGACAGGCTGTGCCAGACCTCGTAGGCGACCGATGCTGCACCCTCTGCGTCGCCGGAAGCGAGCAGATCGATCAGGGTGTCGTGGCGCTCGACGGAGGCCTGGCCATCGGCGTCGAAGCGGAGTCGCTCGGCGCGGCGCACCAGCGGGTCGAACTGATCGAGGACCGTCTCGATGGCGCGGTTGCCGAGAGCTGCCACAGGGATTCGGTGAAGCTCCTCGTCGGCGTCGAGAGCAGCGTCGACGTCGCCTGCACGCACCGCATCCGCGAACCGGCGGTTGGCCTCGCGCATGCGATCGAGGTCCCGCTCCGTCAGCTTGCCGGCGACCTCGCGTGCGGCCAGCTGGTGCATCGCGGCCACCACGTCGCGCGCGTCTCGCACTGCTTGCGACTCGATCTTGCTCACGGTCGTCGACCGTCCAGGGAGCGCCACGACGAGCCCGCTTCCCCCGAGGCGCAGTAGCGCCTCGCGGACGGGGGTGCGGCTGACACCGAGCCACTCCGCCAGCTCGACGTCCTTCAACTGCTCGCCAGGACCGAAGGTGCCATCGACGATCGCATCTCTGAGCCGTCGGTAGACGTCATCCCGGAGGAGTGTGCGGTCGACTGCGGGGGTACCCGAGGGGATCGGCATGCAACATATTGCACACGCTTCCCGGGGCCGACGCAAACCCGGGAGGGCTTGTCCTCGATCACCGCATGCAATATATTGCACATTGGATGGCGAAAGCGCGCCGCTCAAATTCCCGCGGGACCGCCTCGCGGCACACGAAAGGAACTGCAGCATGAGCACCACCGGTCAGCAGATCAAGAACATCGTCCTGGTGCACGGGGCCTTCGCCGACGGCGCGGGATGGCGCCGCGTCTACGACGACCTCACCGCCCGCGGATACCGCGTCAGCATCGTGCAGAACCCCCTGACGTCGCTCGCCGACGACGTCGCGGCAACTACGCGGGTCCTTGATCGTCAGGACGGTCCGACCGTCCTGGTCGGTCACTCGTGGGGCGGCACCGTCATCACGGAGGCGGGCAACCACCCGAACGTCGCCGGCCTCGTCTACGTCTCGGCGCTCGCGCCGGCTTCGGGCGAAACGACCGCGCAGCAGTACGAGGGCTTCGGCCCCACCCCGGATTTCGTCATCGAGGTCGGCGAAGACGGCTACGGGTTCCTCAACTCCGAGAAGTTCAAGGTCGGCTTCGCGGCGGACGCGAGCGATGAGGACGCCGCGTTCCTCCGCGACTCGCAGGTGCCGATCAACATGTCGGTGTTCGACGAGGCCGTGACCCGCGCCGCGTGGGCCGACAAGCCCAGCTGGGCGGTCATCGCCACCGAGGACAAGTCGTTCGACCAGGCGATGCTCCAGCACATGGCCAGCCGCGCGGGCGCCAAGATCACGAACGTGTCTGCGAGCCACGCGTTGTACATCACCCAGTCGGGCGTCGTCGCCGACGCGATCGTCGACGCCGCCGAACACGCGCTGATCGCGGTCGGCTGAGTCACGCGGGCCGCTGAGTTCATCCGACCGCTGAAGCACGGGGAGCGGCCCGGACTACCACAGCCCGGGCCTCGCTCCTCGAAGGAGACAGACCATCATGATCACCACGCTCCAGGCGCCCTTGTGGATCGAGTTGCTTGCAGCCGGCCTCGGCGGGCTACAGGGCGCTCTCTTCGCCGCCAGCGAGCGCCACCGCCGCATCGATGTCCTGGGAGTCGTCGTCATCGGCCTCGCCGTCTCACTGGGCGGCAGCCTGCTGCGCGACATCTTGCTCAATCAGCCGCCCGTGGTGATCTGGAGCAACGGGTACCTGCTCGTGGCCGGCGCCTCCGCGGTCCTCGGAATGCTGATTCAGCCTCTGCTGGCGCGCGCCGACTGGACGCTCACCGCCCTGGACGCGGTCGTGATGGGCCTGTTCGGCGCGATCGGCGCCTCCAAGGCGCTCGCGCTCGGGGCGGGTGAAGCCGGTGCACTGGTGGTCGGGGTCGTGGGCGCCATCGGTGGCGGGATGCTGCGCGACGTCATCCTGAGCCTGCCCCTCTCGTTCCTCCAGGTAGGGACCCTGTACGCCGTCGCCGCGGGAACCGGCGCCGGCGTCCTCATCCTGCTCGTCGGCCTCGGCGCCCCGGTAGCGGTGGCGGGCCCTGTCTGCGTCATCGTGACGGCGACCGTCCGGCTGGTCGCCGTGCGCTTCGAATGGCGCTTTCCCGAGCAAGGGCCACTACGCCTCCGGCGTCGTGTCGGGCGCGGCGGCGAACCCGCGTGAATCGAGAGCGAGTGATCAGTTCGTCGGGATGTACAGCTTGTACCCAGGAGGCAGCTTGTCCGGCGCCCTGGACCCGTTGTACATCCGCAGCTCCTCCTCGGTGACGCGGAACCTCTTGGCGACGCTTGCGTAGGTGTCCCCGGCAACGGTCGTGTAGACCGTCTCCCCGGTGCCGGGCTGGGGTTTCGGCTCGGGCTTGGGCTTGTCGGCCTTGACCGGGATCTCGATCGTCGTGCCGGCGAGCAGCTTGGTGGCGTCCTGGTAGCCGTTGTGCGCCATCAGCTCGTCCGCGGTGACGCCGAACTTCTTGCCGATGCTGAAGAACGTGTCACCGGCGGCGACCTTGTACTTCTTCGGCTTCGGCTTCGCCGTCGGGATCTTGATCTCGCTCCCCGCCAGCAGCTTGGTGGGATCTTCGTAGCCGTTGTAGGCCATCAGCTCCCCGACATCGACGCCGAACTTCTCGGCGATACCGGAGAAGGTGTCACCGGGCGCCACGGTGTACGTCTTCCCGGCCGGCTTCGCGGGCGGGCTCACCATGAGCTTGGCCCCCGCTCGGATCTTGGCGGGGTCGGCGATCTGGTTCCAGGTCACGAGGTCGCTGACCTTGACGCCGTACTTCCCGGCGATGCCGGAGAGGGTCTCCCCCGGCTGGACGGTGTGGGTCTTCCGCTCCGTCTTTGCCTGATCCACGCTCTGGTGCGCGCTCCGGGTCGACGCCGCCACGGCCGGGGCCAACCCGGCGATCGACGACCCGACCGAGGCTGAGACAGCCATAACAACCGCACCCGAGATCAAACGCCTCATTCTCTTGGCCATAGCCGTCACAGTAATCCGTTCGGACGCTCACCCGCGCCCAATCGAACCAATCCCCGAAAACACGACCACCCCGCGACCATGACGGTCGCGGGGCGGTCAGGAACTGACGTACGTCAGAGGGACTGCAGGATCTCGCGAGCGAGAGCAGCGGTCTCCGACGGGGTCTTGCCGACCTTGACGCCGGCGGCCTCGAGGGCCTCCTTCTTCGCCTGCGCGGTGCCGGCGGAGCCGGACACGATCGCACCGGCGTGACCCATGGTCTTACCCTCCGGCGCGGTGAAGCCGGCGACGTAGCCGACGACAGGCTTGGAGATGTTCTCCTTGATGTAGGCCGCGGCCCGCTCCTCGGCGTCGCCACCGATCTCACCGATCATGACGATGAGCTTGGTCTCGTCGTCCTTCTCGAACGCCTCGAGGGCGTCGATGTGGGTGGTGCCGATGATCGGGTCACCGCCGATGCCGATGGCGGTGGAGAAGCCGAAGTCCTTCAGCTCGTACATCATCTGGTAGGTCAGCGTGCCCGACTTGGAGACGAGACCGACCGGGCCCTTGCCGGTGATGGTGTGCGGGGTGATGCCAGCCAGCGACTCGCCCGGTGTGATGATGCCGGGGCAGTTCGGGCCGATCATCCGGGTGGCCTTGCCCTGCAGGTAGGACCACACCTCGGCGGTGTCCTGGACCGGGACGCCCTCGGTGATGACCACGATCAGCGGCATCTCGGCGTCGATGGCCTCGATCGCGGCGTCCTTGGTGAACGCCGGCGGCACGAAGAGCACCGACACGTTGGCGCCGGTCTCCTTCATCGCCTCCGCGACCGTGCCGAACACCGGGAGCTCCACGTCGGCGCCCTGGGCGTCCTTGTGGGTGACCGTGGTGCCGGCCTTGCGGGCGTTGACGCCACCGACGATCTGGGCGCCCGAGTCGAGCATCAGGGCGGTGTGCTTCGCACCCATGCCGCCGGTGATGCCCTGGACGATGACCTTGCTGTCCTTGTTGAGGTAGATGCTCATGTTTCTCTCTCCTGACCTCAGGCGTTGGCCAGCTCGGCGGCCTTGTCGGCGCCGCCGTCCATGGTGTCGACGATGGTGACCAGCGGGTGGTTGGCCTCACTGAGGATCTGGCGACCCAGGTCCACGTTGTTGCCGTCCAGACGCACGACGAGCGGCTTGGTGGCCTCGTTGCCGAGGATGTCCAGCGCGCCGACGATGCCCTTGGCGACCTCGTCACACGCGGTGATGCCACCGAAGACGTTCACGAACACGGACTTGACCTGCTCGTCGTTCAGGATGACGTCGAGACCGTCGGCCATGACCTGCGCGTTGGCGCCGCCACCGATGTCGAGGAAGTTGGCGGGCTTGACGCCGCCGTGAGCCTCACCGGCGTACGCGACGACGTCGAGGGTCGACATGACCAGACCCGCGCCGTTGCCGATGATGCCGACCTGGCCGTCGAGCTTGACGTAGTTGAGGCCCTTGTCCTTGGCCTTGGCCTCGAGCGGGTCCTCCTCGTCACGGATGACGAACTGCTCGTGGTCCTCGTGGCGGATCTCGGAGGCGTTGTCGTCCAGCGACACCTTGCCGTCGAGAGCCTCCAGCTTGTCGCCCTCCAGGCGAGCCAGCGGGTTGACCTCGACGAGCGTCGCGTCCTCCTCGGTGAACACCGTGTAGAGGCTCTGGATCATCGCGACGGCCTGCTCGAAGACGGGCTCCGGGAAGCCGCACTCGGTCGCGATCTCGCGCGCCTTGGCCTCGTCGACGCCCTTGCCGGGGTCGATGCCGATCTGCTTCACGGCGTCGGGGTTGGTCTTGGCGACCTCCTCGATCTCCACACCACCCTCGACGGACGCGATGCAGAGGTACTGCCGGTTCGACCGGTCCAGCAGGAAGGAGAAGTAGTACTCCTCCACCGGCGGGGTCGCCGGCGTGATCAGCACCCGGTTGACCCTCAGGCCCTTGATCTCCATACCGAGGATGTTCGAGGCGTGCTCGAACGCCTCGTCCGCGGTCTTGGCCAGCTTCACGCCGCCGGCCTTGCCTCGGCCACCGGCCTTGACCTGCGCCTTGACGACGCAGAAGCCGATCTCCTCGGCGGCCTTCCTGGCTTCCTCAGCCGTCTCGACGACGACACCTTCGGTCACGGCGACGCCGTGCTTGGCGAAGAGCTTCTTCGCCTGGTACTCCATGAGATCCACTGATCCACCTGGTCTGTGTGTTGCGGTACGGGGCGGCGTACCGCATGGATCAGCGGTCGACGCCCTCGTCTTCAGATGTGTCCGTCCAGCACCATAGACCCCGCCGAGCCGGACTTACGAGCCCAGGGCACACGACGTGACGTATGCCACTAGCGGGGCGTGGGGCCGGACACACCGGACATATACCAACAAATCGGCAACCTCGGGTAACAGACCGTAGCCGCACGTAGTGACCCCCGTTTGACCCCGTACGACGCGGTCCGAGGTCCGGGGACCGGACGGTTTTGACACCGTATCGAGGCTCAAATGGACCGAAGACACGCGTTTCGGGTGACATGAATATTCCGCAATCGAGTTCCGAATCTGGCGGAAATACGCAGATCAGCGACTGATTCGGCCGTCGCCGAAGGTGAAATCAGCGAAACGGGCGTGCCACATTTCTTGACCGCGCCCTCCGGTCCGTTACAGTCATGGCTCGCCGTCTGACCCCGAACAGCGGAGATATGAACTGATGGGCAACCACCGAGCCGACGTCACAAGTGACAGTCCGCGTTCGGTCACCCCTTCCCCCGGAGCAACCACGAGCAGCAGCAGCTACGTCGGGAAGCGGCGCGCAGCGCCGGCGACCGACAGCCCTGCCTCCAGGCCTGCCCCGCGAGCGACCGGATCGACCTCCTACGTCGGGAAGCGGCGCGCCGCGCCGTCCCCCGCCGTTGGGACCGCGAAGCCATCCCCCGCCCCTGAGATTCCTGAAGAGCCGGTCGCCAAGGCCCGGCCCAACCGCGTGGTCCTCGATCAGACCGGCAAGTTGCCGGTCGTCGGATCCCCGCGTGCCGACGAGACCCGAGACGGCCGCATCTCGACGGGTGAGCTGCGTGCTCTCGTCGAGGGCGACGGCCCTTCCTTCCCGGCCTCGTTCCCGACGCCGCCGCCTCCCGCGGCGACCCCGATCGTGCCCGTGCAGCGCCGGGCGGCCCAGATCGACCCGGTCCTGGCCGACCTGCTCTCCTCGATGGGCATCGACCCGGACAAGGTGACCCCCGAGGTGCTCGAAGACCTCGGCGTCGGAGGCATGACGACCTCCGAGCTCACCATGTTCCTGACCCAGCCGACCAAGCCCGCGCCGACCAAGGCGACGTCGAGCAGGTCGGTCTCGACCAAGACGCCGCCGCGCGGCGTCCCGGCGGTTCCCGCAGCTCCGGTTGTTCCCGCGCCGGTGCTTCCCGAGCCGGTGGCGCCCGTCGCCCCGGTCGCTCCCGTCGCTCCCGAGCCGACCTTCCAGGCCCCCGAGCCGACGCACACCCCGAAGCCGCTGCGAATGGCCAACACGTTCGCGCCGCTGACCGGCAAGATCCGCGCCGTGCGCGAGGCCCGCCAGATCCCGGCTCCGCCGGTGGCCCCGGCCGCTCCGGCCTACGAGCCGGAGATCCAGGAGCCCCGCGGGTTCCAGGAGGCGTTCGACGCGCCGCCGACGTCGTTCAAGATCGACACGACCTCGTTCCCGGCCCCGCCGGTGTCGCTGCCGCAGCAGATCGACTTCGATTCGATGGCGATCGACCTGCCGGCCGAGACCTACACCGTCGACGCGCCCTACTACGAGGCGCCGCAGCCCCACGAGGCGTACTACCAGGACGACTACGCCGACGGCTACCACAGCGACCCGCAGCAGGCCGAGACCTACTTCCGCGCCGACACCGGCAGCATCGACCTGCCGAGCATCAGCGAGATCGCGACCTACCGGCCCGAGCTGCACGACCTCCCGGCGGTCGAGACCACCGGCACGATGGTCGGCATCGGCGGCCCCACCCGTCCCCGCACCCGGCGCGCCGCCGCTGCGGCGGCCGGTGGCCGCCCGACGGTCCCGCTGACCGCCGGCGCCGCGGCTCTCGCCGCAGCCATCGGTGGCATCGCGCTGACCGGCGGTCCGACGATGGTCGCCGCCGATGACGTACGCCTCGTCGGCGCCACCGCGCTCGGTGGCGACAGCGACATGGTCGTCGTCGGTGACCGCTCCGCGACCGTCACCCGTAACGACGAGCGCTCCGAGGCCGACACCGCGGCGAGCGACCGCGAGAAGGCGCTCCAGGGCGTCGACGTCCAGGCCGACAAGCAGGACAAGTTCCTCAAGTCCAACATGTGGGAGCTGCCGATCCCGGCGGGCGTCTACCGCATCACCGGCACCTTCGGCTCCTCGGGCTCCAACTGGTCCAGCACCCACACGGGTCTCGACTTCGCTGCTCCCTACGGCACGCCGATCCACGCGATCGCCCGCGGCACGGTCACCGAGACCGCCTGGGGCGGGGCGTACGGAAACCGGACGATCATCACGCTCGAGGACGGCACCGAGATCTGGTACTGCCACCAGAGCGACTACGGCGTCTCCGTCGGCCAGACGGTCTCCCCCGGCGAGGTCATCGGCTACGTCGGCTCGACCGGTAACTCCACCGGCAACCACCTCCACGTGGAGGTCCGCCCCGGTGGTGGTGACGCCGTCGACCCCGACGCCGCCCTCAACGAGCACGGCGTAGACCCGAGCTGACGCGCGCAGCGCGTCAGCTCGGCACACAGCCGAGTCGGCGCAACTGCACGCCTTGCAGCGAAGCGAAGCGAGCGAGGCGTGCGGTTGCGCCGACTCGGCGTACCACGAGGAACAGCCGCTTACCGCGCTACCAAAGCCCCGTGAGCCCTCAGCCGCCCCGCGTCACAGCTTCTCGACCGGCGCGTAGCGCAGCAGCAGCCGCTTGACCCCGGTGTCCCCGAAGTCGATGCTCGCGACCTGCTTGTCGCCCGAGCCCTCGATGGTGACGACGGTGCCGAGGCCGAAGGAGTCGTGGGTGACGCGGTCGCCCGGGTCGAGCGAGGGCACCTCACGGGCCGGCTTCGACTTGGCCGCGACGTCGGCACGCAGCGCGGCCGAGGAGAAGTTGCGGCGTCCGGCGGCCGTGGGCTGACCGAGACGCTGGCCACCGCCCCAGCTGTCGTTGGCGAAGTTCGGCCGGCCCCAGGAGGACATCTCCTTCTCCGTACGCCGCCAGTCGACCAGGTCGACCGGGAGCTCGTCGAGGAAGCGGCTGCCGGGGTTGTGCGAGGGCGCGCCCCAGGCGGACCTGACGACGGCGCGCGAGATGAAGAGCCGCTTCTCGGCACGGGTGATGCCGACGTAGGCCAGGCGGCGCTCCTCCTCGAGCTCGGTGCCGTCACCGAGGGCCCGGGAGTGCGGGAAGACGCCGTCCTCCATGCCGGTGAGGAAGACCGCGGGGAACTCCAGGCCCTTGGCGGTGTGGAGGGTCATCAGGGTGACCACGCCGTCCTCGTCGTCGGGGATCTGGTCGGTGTCGGCGACGAGGGCGACCCGCTCCAGGAAGTCGCGGAGCCCGGGCTCGACGGTTCCGGCGTCGACGTCGGCCGGGTCGGCGCTCGGGGCCGCGACCGGGTCGTCGGAGAACTCACGGGCCACGGCGACGAGCTCGGCGAGGTTCTCCACGCGGGTCTCGTCCTGCGGGTCGTCGGACTCCTCGAGCGAGGCGAGGTAGCCCGATCGGTCGAGCACCGTCTCCAGGATGACGTCGGCCCGCTCACCGGCGGCGACCATCTGCAGCAGCTCTTCGACCATCGCGACGAAGGCCTTGATGTTGGTCAGGCTGCGGGTGGCCAGACCGGGAGCGTCCTCGGCCTTCTGCAGCGCGTCCCAGAAGGTCAGGCCGTCGCGCTCGGCGAGCGCGTTGACACAGGCCACGGCACGGTCGCCGATGCCCCGCTTGGGGGTGTTGAGGATCCTTCGGAGCGAGACCTGGTCGTCGGGGTTGGCCAGGGTGCGCAGGTAGGCCAGGGCGTCGCGTACTTCCTTGCGCTCGTAGAAGCGCACACCGCCGACGACCTTGTAGGGCTGGCCGGTGCGGATGAACACCTCCTCGAAGACACGCGACTGGGCGTTGGTGCGGTAGAAGACGGCGACGTCGGCAGCCTTGAGCCCACCGTCGACCAGCTTGTCGATCTCGTCGGAGACGAACCGGGCCTCGTCGCGCTCGTCGTCGGCGACGTAGCCGACGATGCGATCACCGTTGCCGGCGTCGCTCCACAGCGCCTTCTCCTTGCGACCCTTGTTGTGCTTGATGACCGCGTTGGCCGCGGTGAGGATCGTCTGGGTGGAGCGGTAGTTCTGCTCCAGCAGGATGGTGGTCGCGTTGGGGAAGTCCTGCTCGAAGTCGAGGATGTTGCGGATGTTGGCGCCGCGGAAGGCGTAGATCGACTGGTCGGCGTCGCCGACGACCATCAGCTCGGCCGGCTCGGCACGCGGAGTCTCCTCGGCGTAGGTGTCGGTCAGCGCGGTGTCGTCCATCCGGTCGGCGCAGAGCTCGTGGACCAGGGCGTACTGAGCGTGGTTGGTGTCCTGGTACTCGTCGACCAGCACATGCCGGAAGCGGCGCCGGTAGACCTCGCGCACCTCCGGGTAGGTCCGGAAGAGCTCGACCGTCGACATGATCAGGTCGTCGAAGTCGAGGGCGTTCGCCTGCCGCAGACGCTTCTGATACTCCTTGTAGGCCGCCACATAGGTCTGCTCGAGGTGGTTGCGCGCGTCCTTCTCGGCCGCCTCGACGTCGCGCAGCTCGTTCTTCTGGTCGCTGACCCAGTTGAGCACCTGGCCGGGCTGGTAGTGACGCGGGTCGAGGTCGAGGTCGCTGAGCACCAGCTGCATCAGCCGCTTCTGGTCCTGGGCGTCGTAGATGGAGAAGTTGGACTTCAGCCCGACCTTGTCGATCTCCTTGCGAAGGATCCGCACGCAGGCGCTGTGGAACGTGGAGACCCACATGATCCGGGCGCGCTTGCCGACCAGGGCCTCGACGCGCTCCTTCATCTCGGCCGCGGCCTTGTTGGTGAAGGTGATCGCCAGGATGCTGCCGGGGTGGGCGCCGCGCTGCGAGATCAGCCACGCGATCCGCCGGGTCAGCACCCGGGTCTTGCCCGACCCCGCACCCGCGACGACCAGGAGGGGCGCTCCCTGGTGCTGCACCGCGGCCTTCTGGGGCTCGTTGAGCCCGTCGAGGAGCTCCTCGGTGCTCGGGCCACGCCGTTTCGTACGCGGCTCGTCGGCCGGCTGCGCCGAGGCGAAGGCCTCGAGGCCCGGAATGGTTGCGACAGGGGTCTGGTCAGGCGTACTCATGCTGCCTCCAGCCTAGGGGCTGGCACCGACAAGTCACGGGTCGGCGGGCCCTGTGAGAATCGTCAGGCAGCGACGTGCGCGGAGGACCAGAAGACCGCCACGCAGACGTTGATGATCGTCAGCCCGAAGATCGTCCAGTAGAGCCCGTCGGAGATCTTGGGCTTGCGCAGCTGCGACATCACCAGGCCGAGGATGACCAGGCCGATCACGAGCTTCACGCCGACCTTGGCGTGGTCGACCGGCCCGTCGCCCATCTCGAGGACGCCGACGAGCAGCAGCCCGGCGAGGAACGCGGTGCCGGAGCCGTCGCGCATGAGGCCGTTGGCGACCTTGTCAGGGGTCTTGATCTGCACCAGCAGGCCGCCGAAGAGCGCTGCGAAGCCGAGCAGGTGAATGACGAGCAGGATGTGCCGCACGATCTCCATGGGCAAAGACTAGAGCCACCGCTTCGGAGCCCACCACGCGGTACCGCTTCGGCACGTTTTCGAACGATCACACGATTTTGGTCACATTCACCTTGGGGAATTCGGCGACGTCTGCCTACTCTCACCGTGACCGCCACCATCGCTCTCGGCTCCGCAAGGAGGATTCTGACGTGTCATCACCCAACCCGACCCTGCCCACTGGCGGGTCCAGACCGCTCGATCAGCTCCGCCAGACCATTCGCTTCGACGTACCGGCCTCGCTGGTCGTCTTTCTCGTCGCCGTGCCGCTCTCGCTCGGCATCGCCGTCGCCTCCGGTGCTCCTGTCGCCGCGGGCCTGATCGCCGCCGCAGCGGGCGGCATCGTTGCCGGCCTGTTCGGCGGCTCCCCACTGCAGGTCAGCGGCCCCGCTGCCGGCATGACCGTCGTCGTGGCCGAGACGGTCGCCGAGTTCGGCTGGGAGGCGACCTGCGCCATCACCGTGATGGCCGGGGTGCTCCAAGTCGTGCTCGGTGCCACCCGGCTCGGGCGCTACGCGCTGGCGATCTCGCCCACCGTCGTCAGCGCGATGCTCGCTGCGATCGGAATCTCGATCGTGCTCGGCCAGCTCAACGTCGCCCTCGGCGGCCGGTCGCAGTCCAGCGCGTTCGAGAACGTCAAGCACATCATCGGCAACGCTCAGGAACCCAACATCCACGCCGTCCTGGCCGGGCTCGGGGTGATCGCCATCCTGCTCGCCTGGCCACGGCTCCCGCAGCGGATCCGCGCGGTGCCCGGCCAGCTGGTCGCTGTCGTCGCGCTCACCCTCCTCGCGGCTGCGTGGCTGCCGGGCGCCGAGCGGGTCGAGCTCGGCGGTGACCTGCTCAACGAGATCGGCTCGGTCGCGCTGCCGGAAGGCACCCCGCTCGCCGTGGCCGGCGCGGTGCTCACCGTGGCGCTGGTCGCGAGCGTCGAGAGCCTGCTCTCGGCGGTTGCCGTCGACAAGCTGCACGGCGGCCCGCGCAGCAACCTCAACCGCGAGCTCGTCGGCCAGGGTCTGGCCAACTCCGCATCCGGTGCCCTGGGCGGCCTCCCGGTCACCGGCGTCATCGTGCGCAGCTCGACCAACGTCGCCGCCGGAGCCCGCACCCGTGCGTCCGCGATCCTGCACGGCGTCTGGGTGCTCCTCTTCGCCCTCGTCCTGGTCGGACTCGTGGAGCAGATCCCGCTCGCCGCTCTGGCCGGGCTGCTGATCATGATGGGCACCGGCCTGGTCCGGCCTGCCGACATCTCCCAGGCGCACGCCCGTGGCGAGCTGTGGATCTACGGCCTCACCATCGCGGGAGTGCTCGCGCTCAACCTCATCGAAGGTGTCCTGATCGGCCTCGTGGCCGCGCTGGTGCTGGTGCTGTGGCGCCTGGTCCATGTGCGGATCGACGTACGGATGGCCGGCCAGGCCGCCGACGGCCGCGAGAAGTGGCTGGTCGAGTTGCACGGCAGCCTTTCGTTCCTGGCGACGCCGACACTGGTGAGCAGGCTCGACGAGATCCCGGAGGGCCAGGTCGTCGAGCTCGACCTCCTCGTCGACTACCTCGACCCGGCGGGACGTGACCAGCTCGACCACTGGCGCGCCCGCTACGAGGCCGCCGGTGGCACCGTGCTCGTGGAACACTCCGGACCGCACGGCGAAGAAGCACCCCGCCAGGAGCGCGCACTGAAGGCGCCGCCGATCAGCCCCCGCGGCCTGCTGCCGTGGAGCGCCTGGCAGGACGTACGCGCCGACCGCACCGACCGGCACCACCCGCTCGCCCTCGGCGTGCGGGAGTACCACCGCCGCCACGCGGCACCGCTGCGCCCGGTCTACGAGGGGCTGGCCGACGGCCAGGAGCCGCACGCGGTCTTCCTGACCTGCGTCGACTCCCGGGTCGTGCCGAACCTGATCACGTCGAGCGGACCGGGCGACCTGCTGACCGTGCGCACCATGGGCAACCTGGTGCCCGAGCCCGGTAGCCCGGACAGCTCGGTCGCGGCGCCGATGCTCTTCGGCGTCGACGACCTCGGCATCAACACCGTCGTCGTCTGCGGCCACTCCCGCTGCGGGGCGATCACCTCCGCGCTGGAGAGCACCCGTGCCGGGGACGTGCCCGCCGGGCCGGTCGGCGACTGGCTGCGCCATGCCGCTCCGGCCATCCACGAGTGGCAGGCCGGACACCCCGTCGGCGCCGCAGCCGCCGCGGCCGGCCGGAGCGAGGTCGACCAGGTCTCCCAGGTCAACGTCGCGGTGATGATCGACCGCCTCGGGGAGCTCCTGGCAGGCCGGGACGTACGTCTCGTGGGGCTGTTCCTGGACATCTCCGACGGGACGCTGCAGATCCTGCGCGGCGACGGGTTCACGACGCTCACCGACGCGGAGACCGATGAGCTCGCCCACCTGATGGAGGCTCGCCCACCGGAGCCGGCGTAGGAGGTCTAGAGCAGGCGGCGGTCGTTGGCCCAGCGAGTGAGCTCGTGACGGCTCGACAGCTGCAGCTTGCGCAGCACGTTGGACATGTGGGTCTCGACCGTCTTGATCGAGATGAACAGCTCGCCGGCGACCTCCTTGTAGGAGTAGCCACGGGCGATGAGGCGCATCACTTCGCGCTCTCGTTCGGTCAGGCGGTCGAGATCCTCGTCGATGTCGGCGATGGCGATGGTGCCGGCGAAGGCGTCGAGCACGAAGCCGGCCAGACGCGGTGAGAAGACCGCGTCTCCGCCGGAGACGCGCTGGATCGCGGCGACCAGCTCGGCACCGGTGATGGTCTTGGTGACGTAACCCCTGGCGCCGCCGCGGATGGTGCCGATGACGTCCTCGGCCGCGTCGGAGACAGACAGCGCGAGGTAGCGCGGCGAGCCGTCGACGGCGGGCGCCTTGCGCATCACCTCGACACCGCCCCCGCCGGGAAGATGTACGTCGAGCAGCACCACGTCGGGCTTGCCCTCGGCGATCGCCTTGACCGCGGAGTCGACATCCTCGGCCTCCCCGACGATCCGGATCACCGGCGAACGGCTCAGCTCGGCGCGTACGCCGGTGCGGAACATCGCATGGTCGTCGACGATGACGACCTTGACCTCACTCATGGTTGCTCTCCATCCGCGGCTGCTTCAGCCGCACCTCGGTGCCCTCTCCCGGAGACGATCTCACCACAGCGCTGCCGCCGTGGCGCGACATCCGGTCGATGATGCTGTCGCGTACGCCGTGCCGGTCGGCGGAGACCTCGTCGACGACGAAGCCCGCTCCCCGGTCGCGGACGAAGACCTCGAAGGCCTCCTCGGTCGCCTCAGCGTAGACGTCGACCCGTCCGGTGCCGGCGTGCTTGGCGGCGTTGGTGACCGCCTCTCGGGTGGCGGCGACGATCGGGCGCACGGTCTCGTCGAAGGGGCCGTCGCCGACGACCACCACGTCGACGGTCACGCCGTGGGCGTCCTCGACCTCTGCTGCGGCCGCCTTCAGCGCGGCCGCGAACGTCTCGTCGGCCTCGGCCGGGGTCGAGAAGAGCCACTCTCGCAGGTCGCGCTCCTGGGCGCGGGCCAGCTTCTGCACCATCGCGGGATCGCCGGAGTTGCGCTGGATCAGGGCGAGGGTCTGAAGGACGGAGTCGTGCAGGTGAGCGGCCATGTCGGCACGCTCCTGGCTCCGGATCCGCTCCTCGCGCTCGCTGCCCAGATCGCTGGCGAGCTGGTGCATCCACGGCCCGACGACGAGGAAGCCCGCGCCGAGCACGATCAGCCCGGCGATGATCAGCGCGGTGGCGTTGCCGAAGTCCAGCTGGCCGCCGGCGAGGATCACCGCGAAGAGCATCAGCCCGACGCCGACACCGACCCGGACGTACGCCCGCCAGCCACCCTTCCCGAACACCATCCGCACCAGGTCGAGGCGTCCGGTGCCGTCGATCCAGCGCTCCCGCTGGGCGGCGTCGGCCTGGCGCCACAGCAGCGCGACACCGGCGACGCCGAGCATCGCCGGCCAGATCAGCGCACCGGCACCGAGCACGGTGTCGAAGAGCACCACGGCACCGAACCCGAGGGCGAGCAGCGCGATCGCCGGGCCCTTGTCGACGCCGCCCGAACGCGCGGCGGGGCGGCGGCCACCGCGGGTCGCGCTCTCACCGCCTGGTGTGGACTGCTCCAGGAGAGGCGCGGCGGGGATGAAGATCCACAGGGCGGCGTAGAGCAGCACGCCGAAGCCGCTGAACACGGCGGTCACCACGAAGAACGCACGCACGGCGAGCACCGGGAGGCCGAGGTGTTCGGCCAGGCCCGCGGCCACGCCGCCGATCACCGACGCGTCGGTGTCGCGGTAGGCGCGGCGTACCGCTGGAGCGGGGCCCGAAGCCATAGGGCCTGTGCGCTCCGGGGGCGGTTCCGGCAGCTCCGCGGTGGCATGGGTTGTCGTCATGATGACATCCATCGTCACACCAACCACGGGTGTGTGCCATGAGGATTCACCCTGATCCTTGCTCGTCGAGAACTCAGGGCCGTCCCTGATGGTCTGCGGGGTGCGGAGGAGTCAGAGTAGGGGTGTGACGATCCCGCCCGAGGCGCCGCCGCCTCCCAACCCGGAGCCGCCACCGCCTGCCTCCGAGGCGCGCGCCCGGCCCAGTGTCGAGCAGCTGCGCAACCTCAGTGGCCTGCGGCGTACGACCCATGCCTCTCCGGAGGGACGGCACATCGCCGGCGTCGCGGGTGGGATCGCACGCCACTTCGACGTCGACCCGCTGCTGGTGCGGGTGTTGCTGGTCGTGGCGGTGTTCTTCGGGGGCGCCGGCGGGATCGTGTACGTCGCGGCCTGGGTGCTGGTGCCCGAGGAGGGCGCCGAGGACGGGATGATCCCCGTCGGACCACCTGCCCGCAACCTCCTGCTCTGGATCGCCGGCGGGATCGCGGCGATCTCGCTGCTCGGCGACGCGTTCGGTGACACCAGCGTCCCGTGGTTCTGGCTCGCGGTGCTCGGGGTGGTCGCGCTCTGGTACGCCAACCGCGGGAAGTGGGGCCGCAAGCGCGGCGGACCTCCCCCGTCCTCTGCCTCGTCTCCTTCCACCACGAGCATGCACGTTCCCGCAGCCCAGACACGTACTCTTCCGGCGCCGTGGCCGCCCGGATCCTACGATCCCAGCGCGCCCGTCACCGTGGCCGGTCGGCGGCGCCCGCCGCTGCTGTTCGGACGCGCCATCGCGGTCGCCGCGCTGGTGGTCGGTGTCCTCGGGCTCGTCGACGTCGCCGACTGGGCGCCGGTCCCGACCAGCGCCTACCCGGCGGCGCTCCTGGCCGTCTTCGGTGGCTTCCTCGTGCTCGGCGCCTTCTGGGGCCGGGCCGGCGGGCTGATCTTCCTCGGGCTGCTGGCGCTCGCCGCGCTGCCGCTCACCATGATCGACCCCTCCAACATCGACACCGGCAGCAGCATCGAGTCCCATCCGCGGAGCGTCGCGATGCTGGAGTCGTCGTACCAGGTCGACGCCGGGGAGATCACGCTGGACCTGAGCGCCATCGATGCGAAGACGCTCGACGGCCGCGAGCTCGACATCAACAGCTCCTTCGGCGAGATCACCGTGATCGTCCCCGACGACGCCACCGTCGCCGTCGACGCCTCCGTCAGCGCCCTCGGTGAGACGCGGATCTTCGACGAGACCCGCGGCGACGTCGGCGGGTTCAGCCTCGCCCGCACCCACGTCGCCGGCGAGGAAGGCAGTGAACCCGGTCTCGCCGACGACGCCGACCTCCACCTGACCATCACCGCGGACGTCGGGGAGATCAAGGTCTTCGAGGAGAGCGACCCCCGAGCCGCCGCCTTCGTCGGAACGGCCGAGAGGAGCAACCCGTGAGCTACGACTACGCCCCGCCGCCACGTTTCGAGGACCAGGCGCAACCGCCGAAGCCCACCGGCCGGCACCCGGTCAACATCGGCCACCTGGTCATGGGACTCGCCTTTCTCGTCTTCGTCGTCGTGTGGGCCTTGATCGTCAGCGGGACCGTCGTCATCCACAGCGTCGAGGACCTTCGCTGGCTTCTTCCGCTTCCCTGGATCGTCGGCGGCTCCATCGGGCTTCTCGCTGCGCTTCTTCGGAAGAACTGACTTCTTTTCGCGGGGGCGCGTTTGTCTTCTCTGCGGGATCGTTCTTCTTGGTTGGGGTGGGCCGCCGACCCTTGCTTTGAGGGTCTTCTCGACGAACCCCGGAGTCAAGGACGGCCTTCGGCCGCCGGCTTCGCCGGCCGCTTCGCGGTCCTTGACACCGGGGCCCGTCGAGAAAGATTTTGGCTGGCTATCGGGGCGGCGGCCCGGGTGTGGCGCAGCGGAATCTAGCTTCGGACAGGTGATGCTCATGGGGTGTGAGGGTGGCCCTTCGGGCCACTTACCATCCACAGGAACGAGAGCGTTCGCTCACCGCGAAAACAGTGCTTGACCTGGGAAAATAGATAGTCAGATGAGCATCTGAGGCGTAGAATCGGACACATCACAGCACACCTCTGAAGGAGAGGGCAGCGATGAGTCTCGGCCGCTCGATCGACCACTGGGGCACCAACCCCGGCGACGCGATCGACGCTGCCCTGCAGGCCATCGAGACCGCCCTCGAAGAGCTCCTCGCCACCGATCCCGCCTACTGGCGCACTGAGCAGAAGAAAGGCCTCCTCGAGCGGCTGGAGAAACTCCAAGCCCAACAAGCCGCACTGAAACTGCGAGTCCTTGCTGCGGCCGGTGATATTGCTGAGGAGACCGGCGCGAAAGACGCCTCCGGATGGATGCGGGCCGACCTCCTCGTTGACAAGGCCGTGGCGCGCTCCCAGATCAAACTCGCGGCGGCGGTGACCAAGTACGACCTCGTCGCTGCCGGCCTGGCCGCAGGTGTCGTGTCCCAGGACAAGGCCCGGGTGATCACCCAGGCGCTCGACAAGATCGAGGCCGACCCTGTCGCGAGTGCCGAGGACCTGGTCCTGGCGGAGAAGCTGCTCGTTGACTACGCCACCCGGTTGACCGCGAACGAACTCCGCATCGTCGGGAGACGGATCCTGGCCGAGATCGACCCGGCCCGGTTCGAGGACGCCGAAGCCAAAGCCCTGTTGGCCGAAGAAGAACGCGCCCACCAGAAGACCGCGCTACGGGTGTGGGACAACCACGACGGCACCATCGGGTTCGACGGCGTCCTGCCGACCTCGATCGGGATGCGGTTCAAGCGGCTGGTGGAGGCCTACGCCCAGCCCCGTAAGCAGCAGTTGGTCGGCAAGGGTGCCCCGCTGCCGCCGTGGGAACGGCTGATGGGCCAGGGCTTCGCCCGGCTGCTCGAGACCGTCGACCCGGCCGCGCTACCCCGCCACGGTGGCGATGCCACCACCATCAACGTGGTCATCAGCCTCGAGGAGCTCCGCAAGGACCTCGGGATCGCCACGTTGGGCTATGACGAGACCAACGGCACCACCATCAGCGCGGCCGAGGCCCGCAAGTTGGCGTGTAACGCCACCATCATCCCCTGGGTCCTCGGCGGCGACAGCGAGGTCCTCGACGCCGGTCGGGGCAGCAGGTTCTTCCAGCCCATCCAACGCAAAGCGATGCGGCTCCAGCACAAGTGCTGCCAAGCCGAGGGGTGTGACATGCCACCCGAATGGTGCGATGCCCACCATCTAGACCCGTGGTCCGCCGGCGGGAAGACAGATCTCAAGGACGGTGCGTTGTTGTGTCCGCATCATCACCGATTGGCCCACAATGCGGCGTACGTTCATGAGCGGCTACCGGACGGCACCATCCGGTTCACCCGCCGCCCCTGACCGGCTGGGCGAGGAACCACACCACCGGGCCTGCCCGTCGGGCCTGACGACTCGCTGAAGGCGCCTGGTGCCCAAATGAGCCTTCCGGCCAGATGCCTCGACTCCACGCGCGCCGTTCCCCTGCTGGCGGGAACATTTCCCCACTGCAGCGAACGTTCCCCACACTCCGGCGCATGGGGAACCTCCACGCCCGTAGAGAACTCTCCCGATCGGTGGGAAACTCGCGACCCGGCCGGCACCGAACCATACCCGGTACCGAACCAGACCCGGTCAGGAACAACGGCCCGCTTGTGAACCATTCACAAGATCGCGCCGACTGCCGTAGGCACCCACGAGGCACGATCCGCCCGCACACGACGAGCCCACGGCCCCCAAGCCCGTGCCCAACTGAATCCGCTGCGCCAAACTCTCGCCGCCGACCCGATACAGGCCAAGTCTTTCTCGATCGCGTACCGGGTCAAGGATCGCCGCAGGCGACCGGCGAAGCCGGCGGGCGAAGCCCGTCCTTGACGCGGTGCGCGATCGAGAAACAATCGAACCAAGGGTCGGCGGCGAACCCCGAAACGAAACCACGGCCACCTCCGCGGCGGCGAACCGAGACCAAACCAAGACCGACGAAGCTCGACAGCGAAACCGACAGCCTAGGAGACGCTCGAGATCTCCCCCGCCCACCGCCCGATCAACTCAGCTTCATGCGGAGGCGGACCGGGGAGGCGGCGGCTGGCTGCCTCGGCGCGAAGGCCGTCGCAGACGAGGGCGAGGTAGCGGCGACGCAGGGCGGCGCTGCGTACGTCGTCTCCTACGTCGATGCGGCTGATCTGCTCGAGGAGCACGGTGATGTCGGCGCGAGTGACGTCGGGGCGGAGGATGCCGCTGCCACGGGCGCCGCGCAGGAGGCGGTTGGTGGTGTGTACGGCGAGTTTGTCCAGGTCACGCAGGACCTCGTCGAAGCTGACCTCGTCGCGCAGGGCGAGGGTGAGCCTCGGGAGTCCGTCGTCGAGCACCTGGCGCAGGAAGCCCGTGAACGCGTGCCACGGGTCGTCGGTGTCGCTCAGCGCCGCCTCGGCGAAGGCGATGTAGCGGCGATAGCTGTCGGCGGCGACGGCCCGCAGCAGTGTCTGCTTGTTGGCGTAGCGCCGATAGAGCCCGGCCACTCCCATCCCGGCCTCCTCTGCGACCGCGGCCATAGTCGCGCGGGGGTCCCTGAGCAGGACCTCCCGAGCGGCGATCAGGACCGCGCGGTCCGCATTGAGGGGCGGCATGCCCCACACCCTACGTGCGGGCGCCAGACTCAGGCGGTCTGAACCTGTGTGATGTCGGCCAAGGCCGCGATCGGACGGTTCGGGTAGTCGGCGAACACGCCGTCCACACCGGCCTCGAAGAGGCGATTCGCCTGGTCGCGGCCTGCTTTCAGGGTCCAGACGAAGACCAGCAGACCGTGCCGGTGGGCCTCGTCGGCCAAGCCGGTGGGTGGCTGTCCCTTCTTGCGGACCATCGACTTCTTGGGGCCGATGGCCTGGGCGTACGTCGCGATCTCCGCACAGTCGACCGCACCCCACTTCTTGTCGACCAGCTGGACCAGCGGAAGGTCGGTGCGGGTGCTCATCTCCCGCACCCACGCCTCGTCGAAGCTCTGCAGCCACAGCCGCTGGGTGGGCAGGCCCGGAAGACTGTTCCAGGCGTCGACGCCGTGGTCGGCGAGGATCTGCAGCAGGGTCTCGGTGACGGGCAGGCCGATGGAGGCGAAGTACGTCGGGTGCTTGACCTCCACATGCAGCCCGACCCGCCGACCGCGGCGCTGCGACTCGTCGGCGACGAGCAGCAGGAGCGTGTCGAGGGTGATGATCGGCTGGCTGTTCGTCGGTGCCCCGAGGCTGAGCAGCTCGGAGAAGGTGAAGTCCTCGGTGAACCAGCCGGTCCACTTCTTGCCGCTGATGACCTTGGTCGTACGCCGCTCCGCGAACTCCAGGCGCGAGGCCACGTCCGTGGTGCGGGAGAGCTCGTTCTCGTGGCGGAGCACCATCACCCCGTCCCTCGTCATCACCACGTCCGTCTCGAGCGCGTCCACGCCCTGGCGCAGCGCCAGACGGTAGGACTCCAAGGAGTGCTCCGGCAGATAGCCGGGCGCTCCGCGATGGCCGATCACAAGGGGGCGGTGGGCCGATGCCATGGCGTCAAGCGTGCGTGCCGGCAGCGACGCTGCGGCGGGCGCAATGTGAATGGGACGTTACGAGCGGCGGGCCGTTCGGTTCGGCGCCCTGAGGGTTGTCGTCAGGGGGTGTCCTCGCCGGACCAGACGACGTTCTCGCGGATCAGTCGGGCGGGGACGCCGGCCACGGCCGTACGCGGTTCGACCTTCTGGTTGCGGACCATGGCGCGCATACCGACGACGGCACCGTCACCGATCTCGGCGTGGCCGGTGACGATCACGTCACGGCCGAGCCAGACGTGCTCGCCGAAGCGGATGTTGGCGCCGTACGGATTGATCCGCTGCCCGGTCTCACCGTCCTCGAGCCGGTGCATGTCGTCGGTGGCGACGTAGACGTTGGCCGCCCAGAGCTGGTCGCGGGCAGCCACGATGGAGCCGCCGTTGCGGGCGTCGATCTGCGCGCGCGAGGTCGCGACGAGACCACCGGAGAGGATCACCGCAGAGCCGCCGCCGCAGTAGATCTCGCCCCAGACCATGCTCGTGTCCGGGCCGATGAAGATGGTCGGCGAGTCGCCGCCGACCAGCAGCGCCTGCATCGAGGTGATGTCGGTCGCGACCACGATCAGCGCGTCGGAGAACGGGTAGAACCCGAGCAGCTCGATCAGCCGCTCGTCGAGGGGGAACCCGTCGCGCAGGTAGAGCGCGTTGCCGCCCTCGTGCCACCACTCCGGCAACGGCCCGGTGATCTCGCTGAGCTCGAGCCCGGCAAGCACCTCCGGCTCGAGCCCCGCGGCGATGAGCCGCTCCCG
Organism: Nocardioides sp. NPDC087217; assembly: GCF_044744805.1. NCBI lineage: Bacteria > Bacillati > Actinomycetota > Actinomycetes > Propionibacteriales > Nocardioidaceae > Nocardioides > Nocardioides sp. NPDC087217. Next base: position 1,149,722 of record NZ_JBIUZB010000001.1, on the reverse strand, counting down.
ATGTACGTCGGTGAGCGGCTCACCCCTGGTCCAGGACATGCCGGGAACCATAACCGGTTCAGCTCGGGTACATCCCACTGGTCACGTTGAGCCAGGCGCCGGTGATCGCGCCGGCGCCGTCGGAGGCGAGGAAGATCGCGGTGTCGGCGACCTCCTTCAGCCGCGGCGACCGCTTGGTCATCCGCATTCCGTCGAGGTTCGCCCGGATCCCGTCGAGGGCCTCCTCCGGCAGCCGCGTCCCGAGGACCCGCTCGAACTTCTCCACCGTGAACGTCTCGGTGATCCCGGCGGTCCAGATCCCCACGACGCGTACGCCGGAGGGTCCGACCTCCGCGGCGAGATCACGGACCAGCGCGTCGAGGGCACCGTCGGCCGCGCTGGTCCCGCCCATGCCGGGCGCCGAGCCGCGTGCGGAGCCGGAGTCGAGCGCGAGCACGACACCGCGGCCCTGCGCAACCATCTGCCGCGCGGCCGCGCGGGCGGTGTGGAAGGAGCCGGCGATGCCGCGTACGACTGGCTGGGTGTAGTCGTCGGCCGAGATCTCCAGCAGCGTCTGCCCCTGGATGTCGCCGCGGTCGGCGACGTTGAACGAGATGTCGAGCGAGCCGGTCTCGGCAACGACCCGCTCCACGAAGTCGATCACGGCGTCCTCGTCGAGGATGTCGACCACCCCGTAGCCGGCTGCGCCGACCTCCTCGGCTCTGGCCGCCAGGCTGGCCTCGGTGCGGCCGGCGAGGTAGACCGTGGCACCCGCCTCGGCGAAGGCCTTCGCGGTCGCCGAGCCGATGTCGCCCGCGCCGCCCCAGACGATGGCGGTGCGGTCCTGAAGCTGTGCGTTCATGGTTTCTCCTGAGCTCCTGTCGCGCACCCGTCGTGCGCGATCTGCCCGTTAGGACGTACGCAGCGCCGGCAGCTCATCGGGTGCGCCGAGACTTTTTCGGGCCGGCGTCAGGTCAGCGCCTGCGGGAGCCCGAAGGCGGGGAAGAGATGCGGCTCGAAGGTGGTGATCTGGGCGAGCCGGCCGTCGACGATGCGGAGCACGTCGAGCGTCTGCGGGCGGTAGATCGTGGTGCCGGGGCGGCGTACGTAGCCCGCGACCGCGGGCATCCGGTTGGCCTGCGCCGGGATGAACCTCCATTCGCCCAGGTAGGTCGGCGAGTTCGGGTCGAGGTTGGGCAGCACGAACGACAGCAGCGCGTCGCGGGTGGTGAACCAGAACGGGTTGGGCGGCATGGTGAGCACGGCATCGCTGGTCAGCAGGTCGGCGATGCCCTCGCGCCAGTTGCTCGCCCCGGCGGCGATGTAGGCGTCGATGACCTTCCGCTCCTCCTCGGTCGGCCCCTCGGTGCGCCACGTCGACCGGTCCTCGGGCAGATGGCGGCGCAGCGCCGGCTTGGCGCGCTGCAGCAGCGAGTTCACGGTGGCGACGGTGACGTCGAGCGCGGCCGCGGTGTCGTCGGCCGACCAGCCGAGCACCTCGCGGAAGACGAAGACGGCCCGCTGCTGCGGGGTCAGGTGCTGGATCGCGGTCAGGAAGACCAGCTCGATCGTCTCGCGCGCGACCGCCTCGTCCTCCGGGCGCTCCGGCTCGAGCAGGGAGTCCGGGAACGGCTGGAGCCACTCCAGCAGCTCCGGGGGCTCACCGGTGCCGTGATCGAACCCCGGCAGCGGGGCGTACGTCCTCGGCCGCCGTTCGTTGCGGCGCAGAAAGTCGAGGCAGGTGTTGGTGGCGATCCGGTAGAGCCACGCCCGCATCGCCTCGGGGTCGGTCAGCTGGTCGCGCCGCTCCCAGGCCTTGACCAGGGTCTCCTGCACCAGGTCCTCGGCCTCGTCGAAGCTCGCCACCATCCGGTAGCAGTGCACACGCAGCTCGCGCCGGTGCTTCTCGGCGGCGTCCACGAACGGGTCGACCATCAGGCTCATGCCTGGTGAGCGTAGGTGCCCGCCGACCACACCGAGAACGGAATTCGCAACCGATCCCAAACGAGTGCAACACAACACATCCGGACGGCGTACCACGTATGTGGGGCGGTCCTCCCAGGGCCCCGGTTCTGATTCCCGGCCGGGGCCCTGGCCATGCTCCGGCCCAGCTCAGGCGAGAGCGCGGAGCTTGGGGAGGATCTCCTCACCGTAGAGCTTGAGGAACTTCGCCTGGTCCGGACCCGGGGCGTGGAAGACCAGGTGGGTGAAGCCCATGTCGAGGTATTCCTTGATCCGCGCGACGTGCTCGTCGGGGTCGGTCGACACGATGAACCGCTTGGCGGTCGCCTCGGTCGGGAGCGCGTCGGCGAGTCGCTGCATCTCGACCGGGTCCTCGACGGAGTGCTTCTGCTCGGCGCTGAGACCGAGAGCGCCCCAGAAGCGGGTCGCCTCCATCGCCTGCTCCAGGTCGTGGTCGAAGGAGACCTTGACCTCGATCATCATGTCCACGTCCTCCGGCTTGCGCTCGGAGAGCTCGATGCCGGTCCGTACGGCCGGGAGCAGCGTGTCGGTGTAGAGCTCGGCGCCCTTGCCCGACGTGGTGATGTAGCCGTCACCGGCTCGGCCGGCGTACTTGGTCGCGGCCGGGCCGCTGCCGGCCAGGTAGATCGGGACCGGCGTCGACGGCTTGTCGTAGATGGTCGCCCGGTCGAGCTGGTAGTAGTCGCCCTCGAAGGTGACCCGGTCCTCGGACCAGAGCTTCTTGATCACGCGCACGGCCTCGCGGAACCGCGCGAACCGCACCTTGCCCTCGGGCCACTCGATGCCCAGCGGGGCCTCGTTCATCGCCTCACCGGTGCCCATCCCGAGGACGACGCGGTCGGGGAAGAGCGAGCCGAGGGTCGCGAACGACTGCGCCACGATCGCCGGGTGGTAGCGGAACGTCGGGGTGAGCACCGAGGTGCCCATCACGATCCGCTCCGTGCGCGCACCGAGTGCGCCCAGCCAGGTCATCGCGAATGGTGCGTGACCGCCGTCGTGTCTCCAGGGCTGGAGATGGTCGGAGATGAAGACCGAGTCGAAACCCTGCTCCTCCGCCATCACGCCGTAGTTCAGCAGCTCCGTGGGTGCGAACTGCTCGTTGGACGCCTTGTATCCGAACCTGATCTCCGTCACACGGTCACGGTAGCCTCCCCAACATGAAGCAGCCCAGTATGAAGCTTGCGATGCCCTTGACCTACTTCGGCAACCCGCGCGAGACCGCGGACCAGGTCGTCGGCCTGGAGAAGGCGGGGCTCGACCAGCTCTGGGTCGCCGAGCCGTACGGCTTCGACGCGGTCTCGCTGCTCGGCTACCTGGCCGCCAAGACGGAGAGGGTCGAGCTCGGCTCGGGCATCCTCAACATCTACAGCCGTACGCCGGGAGCACTGCTCCAGACCGCGGCCGGTCTCGACAACGTCTCCGGCGGCCGCGCGATCCTGGGCCTGGGCGCGAGCGGACCCCAGGTCATCGAGGGCTTCCACGGGGTGGCGTACGACAAGCCGTTGACCCGCACCCGCGAGATCATCGGGCTGCTGCGCGCCGGCCTGCGGGGCGAGCGGCTGAAGAGCGACGGTCTCTACAAGATCCCGCTGCCGGCCGACCAGGGCACCGGTCTCGGCAAGCCGCTCAAGCTGCTCAACAGGCCTGAGCGTGCCGACACCCCGATCTGGGTGGCCGCGCTCGGTGACAACAACGTCGCCATGACCGCCGAGATCGCCGACGGCTGGCTGCCGTTCCAGTTCCTGCCCGACAAGGCCCGCGACGTCTGGGGCGCGGCGCTCGACAAGGGCCTGGCCAAGCGCTCGCCCGACCTGAAGCCGCTGGAGATCTCCGCCGGCGGTCTGCTCGCGATCACGGACGACCCCGACGAGGCCAAGCGCCACCGCGACACGATGCGCGGACTGCTGGCGCTGTACGTCGGCGGCATGGGCGCCCGCGGTAAGAACTTCTACAACGACATGGCCGTGAAGTACGGCTTCGGCGACGCGGCCAAGAAGATCCAGGACCTCTACCTCGACGGCCACAAGCGCGACGCCGAGGCCGAGGTCCCCGACGCCTGGCTCGAGGCCGGCAACCTCGTCGGACCGGAGTCGTTCGTGAAGGAGCGGATCGCGGCGTTCCAGGAGGCCGGCGTGACCAGCCTCCAGGTGACTCCCGCCTTCGGCACCGACGGTCTCGCGTCGATCGCCCAGGTCAAGGAGTGGCTGGCCTGATCTCCCGGCCGGCTGTGAACTCGCTTACACCCACGGCCGGCCCGGACGTCCCGCTGTGACGCTGCCCCCACGGGCATTGGTTGCATGGACGTATGTCTGAGCGGATCGTCAGCGCCATCACCGGGCCCGTCACCAAGTGGGTCGTGCTCGGCTTCTGGCTGGTGATGCTGGTCCTGATGGGTCCGCTGACGGGCAAGCTCGGCGACGTCGAGTCCCACGACAACTCCGACTGGCTCCCGGCCAACGCGGAGTCGACCCAGGCGATCGACGAGCTCGCCAAGGTGCAGGACCCCGACGACCTGACCACCACGATCGTCTACCACCGCGAGGGCGGCCTGACGAAGTCCGACTACACCGCGATCGTGCTGCAGATCCCGGAGATCGCGTCGCTCGACGGCGTGGTGACCCAGGAGAGCAAGCCGGATCAGCCGGTCATGCCGGCGATCGCGTATCCGACCGGGGAGAAGAAGGGTCAGAAGCACGGCCTGGTCTCCGCCGACGGCGAGGTCGCCACGGTCTCGCTCGTGGTCAACTACGCCGACGAGGACCCGACCGCGCTGCTCGAGCTGCGCGACGACCTGGTCGAGATGACGAAGATCGACGGCGTCGACGTCTACATCGGCGGCGCGGGTGGTTCCACGGCCGACCAGATGGAGGCCGGCGCCGGCATCGGCGGCGCGCTGCTCTACGCCGCCGCGGGCGTGGTCATCGTGATCCTGCTGATCACCTACCGCAGCCCGGTGCTGTGGTTCCTCCCGCTCGTCTCGGTGCTGGTCGCGCTGGTCGTGTCGATGGGGGTCGTCTACCTCTGCGCGATGTACGCCGGGCTGACCCTCAACCAGATGAACCGGGCGATCCTCGACGTGCTCGTCTTCGGCGCGGGCACCGACTATGCGCTGCTGCTCATCGCCCGCTATCGCGAGGAGCTGGGCCGCCACGAGGACCGGCACAAGGCGATGGCGGCTGCGCTGCGCGGGTCGGCCCCCGCGATCATCGCCTCGGCCGGCACCGTCACCGTCGGCATGCTCGGCCTGATGGTCGCCACCATGGGGTCGACCGCCAGCCTCGGCCCGGTCTGCGCGATCGGCATCGTCGCCGGCCTGGTCGTGATGCTGACCCTGCTCCCGGCCCTGCTGGTGATCACGGGTCGCTGGGTGTTCTGGCCGGTCAAGCCGGCGTACGGCACTTCCGGCGAGAAGTCCGGCGGCATCTGGGCGCGGCTCGGCGACTGGATCCGGAAGCGGCCCCGGGCGGTCTGGATCGGCACCGCCGCGGTGCTGCTGGCCTGCTGCGGCGGGCTCTCGATGCTCAACATCACCACGCTGGACAGCTCGGAGACCTACACCAAGGACTTCCCGTCGCTGATCGGCGACCGGGTACTCGAGGAGCACGACCTCGGTGACCCGTCCAACCCGATCCAGGTCGTCTCGGCCCCGGGCACCGAGAAGGACGTCGTCGAGGCGCTCACGAAAGCCGGCTACGAGGGCGTCACCCCGGTCACCGACGGCACCCACGAGGTCGCGCTGACCGCGGTCCCGCTGGCCACCGACCCGATGTCGAAGGCGTCGTTCGACACCGTCGAGGACGTACGCGGCGTCGTCCACGCCGTCGACGGCGCCGACGCGCTCGCCACCGGCACCGCAGCGATCCAGCTCGACATGGCCTCGGCGACCGACCGGGACACCAAGGTCGTGATGCCGCTGGTGCTCGGGCTGGTGCTGATCATCTTGATGATCCTGCTCCGCTCGGTCCTCTCCCCGCTGCTGCTGATGGCCACGGTCGTCCTCAGCTTCGGCGCCGCGCTCGGCCTCTCGGCGATCATCTTCGACGCGATGGGATTCGCCGGGCAGGGCCGCGAGTTCCCGCTGTTCGTCTTCGTGTTCCTGGTCGCGCTGGGCATCGACTACAACATCTTCCTGATGCACCGGGTCCGTGAGGAGGTCGTCGCCCATGGCGACACCCGCCGCGCCTCTCTGGTCGCCCTCTCGGCGACCGGCGGCGTCATCACCAGCGCCGGCATCGTCCTGGCCGCGACGTTCGCGGTGCTCACCACGCTGCCGCACGTGAGCTTCATCGAGATCGGCCTGGCGATCGCCCTCGGCGTACTCCTCGACACCCTCGTGGTCCGCTCCATCCTGGTGACCGCCATCAACCTCGATCTGGGTGACGTCATCTGGTGGCCGAGCCGGCTCGCGCGCGGGCGAACGAAAATTCGTTCGCCGCATCCGGCGGCCGTCGGGCAGCCGATGGCCCCTGCCTATCACCAGCCCCGCCAGCAGATCGATCACCAGCTCCGCCAACCTCCGCCCATGCGCGGCCCGCGGCCCCCTCGGGACCTCCGGGGTCAGCCACCGCAGCAGCGCCGGCCGCGCGACCCCGGCCGGTATCCGGGCCAGTACTGAGGCCCCGGCTGCGAATTCGGCGAAGTGTCTTTACGATGTGCCCTACGACTCGGGTCGCTCGGCCCGGTCGCCCACTTCACTGACATGCGGGGCGTGCGACATGGGGCCAGACGACCAGGACAAGACGAGACCGGGTACGCCGCGGCCCACGCCGCCTCCGGCGCCTGAGCCGGCGAACCCCATCGACCCGGACGCGACCCGGATCCCCAGCGCGCGCCCCACCCCGCCGCCTCCTCCGCCTCCCCCGTCGTCGCCTCCCCCGTCGTCGCCCCCTCCCTCATCGCCGCCGCCCTCTCAGCCGCCGACGGCACCGCCCCCGCCGCCACCCACAACGGCGATGCCGGCTGCACCGCCCAGCGGCTACGGGCCGCCCCCGGGGCAGCCGCCCGTTGCGTACGCCTCGGCCTATGGGCTGCCGCCACACCACCAACAGCAGAAGAAGAGCAACAAGGGACTGTTGATCGGGCTCGGCGCCGCGGGCGCGGTGGTGCTCGTCGCACTGCTCGGCACCGGGGCATGGGCGTTCTTCACCGGGCGTCTCGGGTTCGGCCCGCTGAGCGCGGAGGACAAGAAGGCGGTGGCGGCGATCGCCGCGGACGCGCCGAAGCCGGCCTGGGCCTCGGCCGGGGACGCCACGTGTGCCGCCGAGCAGCTGGTCAAGGACGAGCGCAGCGACGCCCTGCGCAAGGCCGGGCTGATCCAGATCTCCGGCGAGTCGGTGACCTACACCGGCGCGTGGCGGGGACAGCAGGCGACGACGTACGCCGAGGGTCTGCTCTCCTGCTCGGGTGACTGGAGCAAGGCGATCGGCAAGGAGTGGGCACTGACCGACACCGACTGCCTCGGCGACGTCGACGAGACTGCGATGGCCGGCCTGATCACCACCCAGGTCATGGAGGTCGAGGACGCCGGCGTCACGAAGCAGGCCGACAAGGCGGTCGCCGCGCTCGACGAGTGCTACGTCAGCGACGAGCTCACTGCGCCGGCCGCGACGGCCACCCCGGCCGTGCTCGGCGTCGACTTCGCGGTCACCTCGCCGACCGTCGAGGGCAGCGAGGTGGTCGTGCAGGCGAAGTCCGCCGACTCCTCGGAGTGGGCGCCGGTGACCGGCGGGAAGATCAACATCCCCGTCCGCGAAGGCGGCCAGGAGGGCTGCGCGACCTTCCAGGCCTCGATCAACTACCCCTGGGGCACCACCAAGACCAGCGAGAGCGAGGCCTGCGGGAAGGCGAAGGATCGCAGGCTGTGGTGGACGAAGGACAAGTCGTGCGCCCAGCCGAAGTACGCCCCGTGCAGCTCCTGGACGCTCCACTACGAGGGCTACGAGCTCCTCTCCAGCGTCACCATCAAGCTGAAGCTCAACGGCGGGGACTGCCGGTCGGCCTCCGGATCGTGCTCGGACACGGCCTTCGTCACCAAGCCGAGTGGCACCTGGACCAACTGGACCGCACCGAAGGGCTGGAAGGACCGGTTCACCGCAGAGGTCGACGGGCTCAAGGCCGTCCTCCCGAACTAGTCCAACCGAACGAGCGTCTTAACAATTGGTCTCGCCCGTGGCGTTGCCGCACGACGATCGTTAAGGGGACGCTAGGGTTTCGGCAGAGGTCTGGAATCGGGTAAAAAAATCAGGGCGAGGTTCTAAAGATGGTTGCGTTCCCCCAGGAAGGCGAGCAGTTCGGTCGCTACGTGATCGAGCGGGTCCTGGGTCAAGGTGGCATGGGTGTCGTCTACCAGGCGAAGGACCCGGCACTGCGACGCAAGGTGGCGCTGAAGCTGGTGCTGCCCTCGCTCACGGTCGACAAGGACTTCATCACCCGCTTCGAGCGGGAAGCCAACATCCTGGCCAAGCTGCGCTCGCGCAACATCGTTCAGATCATCGAATACGGCGAGGTCGAGGGCACCGTCTACCTCGTCACCGAGTACGTCCCCGATGGCGACCTGCACGGCTGGCTGAAGACCAAGGGGGCGCTGGAGACCGTCCAGGCGCTGCGCCTGGTCGGTGACGTCAGCGACGCCCTCTTCGACGCGCACCGCGCCGGTGTGGTCCACCGCGACGTGAAGCCGTCCAACGTGCTCCTGTGGGAGCGCCAGGAAGGCGAGCTCGTCCCCTACCTCACCGACTTCGGCATCGCGACCGAGGGCGACTCCAACGTGACCCGGGCCGGCTCGGTGGTGGGCTCGCTGCCCTACATGTCGCCCGAGCGTCACATGGGTGAGCAGGCGACCGCGGCGGGCGACATCTACGCCGCCGGCTGTCTGCTGTGGGCCTGCCTGACCGGCAAGGCGCCCTACACCGGCACCGACTTCGAGCTGATGAGCGCCCACATCAACAGCCCGGTGCCGCGGCTGCCCGCCTCGACGCCCGGCGCCGACCTGATCAACCCGATCATCCAGCGGGCGCTGGCGAAGAAGCCGGAGAACCGCTTCCGGACCGCGGCCGAGCTCTCCAAGGCGCTCGACAAGGCCGCCGACCGGCTCGAGGAGTCCGGTCTCGGTGGTGGTGTCATCGGCGGTGTCGCCGGAGCGGCCGCTGCCGATCTCGGCTCCCGTCCCGGGGTCACCTGGGACACCACCGCGGACGGCACCTCCGGGGCCGGCGCCGACGCCCCCGAGGCCGAGGCTCAGCCGACGATCGTCAAGCGCCCGGGCGAAGGCACCCCGACTCCCGCCCCGCTCGCCAACGAGACCGACTCCACGGTCGTGCACAGCGGCAAGGGCCTGCCCCAGACTGCTGCCGCCGCGGCCTCGACCGGCGGCACCGGCGCCGGCGGCGGCCAGCCCGAGTGGCTGCCCTCGCACCACTCCAACGCCGGCCAGGGCAACGCCGGCGACAAGAAGAAGCTCTACACCATCGTCGGTGGCGGGGTCGCCGCGGTTCTGCTGCTCGGCGTCGGCATCTTCACCCAAGGCTTCGGCATCTTCGGTCTCCACGGCGACGACGCCAAGGCGGCCGAGGCGATCGCCAGTGGCGTTCCCAAGCCGGGCTGGGCCACCGAGGACCAGATGACCTGCGCGGCCGAGACTCTGGTCGGGAAGGTTCCCGCGGCCGAGCTGCGCTCTCACGGCGTCGTGGACGCCGGCGACGACTGGACCTACACCGGCGAATGGCCCGCGGACGACGCGATGAACTTCAGCCGGGGCCTGCTCGACTGCACCGAGTCGTGGGCGACCGAGATCGGCGACAACTGGAAGGTCGGCGACACCCGCTGCATGGAGAAGGAGGTCGACAAGACCTCCATGGCCGGCCTCCTCGCGGTCGGCGACCTCCTCAAAGACGGCGACCCCGGCGCTGCCGGCCCGGCCAAGGAGAAGGCGGTCAAGGCCCTCGACGCGTGCTACGTGAAGGCCGACGCGCTCGGCGCCAAGGTGACTCCCAAGGCCGCCTACATGCAGGTCGACTTCGACGTCCAGGAGCCCACCGCTCCCGGCGGGCAGTCGGTGATCGGGATCGCCAAGGGCGGAAGCGAAAGCTTCGAGGAGCTCAAGGGCTCCACCTACGAGCTGCCCGTCACCGAGGGTGGCGTCGAGGGCTGTATCGCGGTCAAGACCACCGTCACCTTCGCCTGGGGCACCGAGAAGGCCACCGACGCCCAGTCCTGCGGCCGGGCCGCGGCGAAGAAGCTCGAGTGGACCAAGCAGGACAAGTGCACCGACCCCGTCTACACGAAGCAGAAGATCGCCTGCAACACCTGGCGGCTCAGCTTCGAAGGCTTCCAGCCGGGCAAGAAGTTCAACGTGAAGCTCACCCTCAACGGGGGCAAGTGCGGCGCCAAGAAGTGTGACTGGCCGGGCACCCCCGGCGGCGACGGCAAGGGTGTCATCGTCGACTGGTCGGGCCCCCAGGACTGGAACGCCAAGTTCGTCGCCACCGCCCCCGGAGCGAGCGCCCAGATCGACAACTAGTTCGACAACTGGGCGGTGCCTACTAGGCTGCTTGGTGATGAGCGAGCAGCCGACACCTCAGCAGATCCGCCGGGCGCTGGCCCGGGCCGAACGCGGCGCAGCCCTGGACGTGGCGGAGGCTTCGGCACTCCTCGCGGCCAGGGGCGATGACCTCGAACGACTGACCGCCGCCGCGGCGAAGGTACGCGACGCCGGGCTGGTCGCGGCCGGGCGACCCGAGACGGTGACGTACTCCCCCAAGGTCTTCATCCCGGTCACCAAGCTGTGCCGGGACCGATGTCACTACTGCACGTTCGTGGAGACGCCGGGGCAGGCCGAGCGCGAGGGCCGCGAGCCCTATCTGAGCCCTGACGAGATCCTCGAGATCGCCGCCGAGGGCGCGAAGCTCGGTTGCCTGGAGGCGCTGTTCACCCTCGGGGACCGGCCCGAGGACCGGTGGCCCGAGGCGCGGGAGTGGCTCGAGTCCCGTGGCTATGAGTCGACCCTCGACTACGTGCGCGCGATGGCGATCCGGGTGCTCGAGGAGACCGGACTGCTCCCCCACCTCAACCCCGGGGTGATGTCGTGGGAGGAGATGAACCGGCTCAAGCCGGTCTCCCCCTCGATGGGGATGATGCTCGAGACGACGAGCCGACGACTGTTCGAGACCAAGGGCGAGGCCCACTTCGGCTCGCCCGACAAGGACCCCGCGGTGCGTCTGCGGGTGCTCGAGGACGCGGGTCGCCTCTCGATCCCGTTCACCTCCGGGCTGCTGGTCGGCATCGGCGAGAACCTCACCGAGCGCGCGGAGACGATCTTCGCGCTGCGGAAGGTGCACAAGGCGTACGCCGGGCTGCAGGAGATCATCGTGCAGAACTTCCGGGCCAAGCCGTCGACCGCGATGCGCCATGTCGACGACCTGGGGCTGGACGAGTACCTGGCCGCGATCGCGGTCACCCGGATCGTCCTCGGGCCCAAGGCCCGGGTTCAGGCGCCACCCAACCTGGTCGACCTCGACGAGTGCCGGGCGCTGCTCGGCGCCGGGATCGACGACTGGGGCGGCGTCTCACCGCTGACCCCGGACCACGTCAACCCCGAGCGCCCCTGGCCCTCGCTGGACGCGCTGCGCCAGGTCAGCGCCGAGGCCGGATTCCAGCTGCGGCCGCGACTGACCGTCCACCCGGAGTACGTCAACGGCACCCTGCGCGAGGGGCAGGCCTGGATCGACCCGCGCGTCCTCTCCCACGTCGAGGCACTCGCCGACCAGGACGGGCTGGCCCGTGACGGCATTCGGCCCGAGGGTCGTCCGTGGCAGGAGCCCGATGGTGGCTTCACCGCAGCCGGCCGGGTCGACCTGCACGCCTCGGTCGACACCACCGGCCGCACCAACGACCGCAGGGACGACTTCGAGACGGTCTACGGCGACTGGGACGCCGTCCGAGAGGCAGCCACGGCGACCGGTGCTCCGGCCGTACTCCACGCCGAGGGACACGAGGCTCTCGCCGCCGCCGAGAAGGACCCCGGCAACCTCTCCGACGAGCACGCACTGACCCTGATGACCGCCGAGGGCGACCTGCTGCGCCAGGTCACCAAGCTCGCCGACGACCTGCGCCAACAGGTCAACGGCGACACCGTGACGTACGTCGTCAACCGCAACATCAACTTCACCAACGTCTGCTACGTCGGCTGCCGGTTCTGTGCCTTCGCCCAGCGCAAGACCGACGCGGATGCGTACTCCCTGGATCTTGACCAGGTCGCCGACCGCGCCGAGGAGGCCTGGAACCTCGGCGCCACCGAGGTGTGCATGCAGGGCGGGATCGACCCCGAGCTCCCCTCGACGGCGTACTTCGACCTCGTCCAGGCCGTCAAGCAGCGGGTGCCCGAGATGCACGTGCACGCCTTCTCCCCGATGGAGATCGTCAACGGCACCTCCCGCACCGGACTCTCCATCGAGGACTTCCTGATCAAGGTCCGCGAGGCCGGGCTGGGCTCGCTGCCCGGCACCGCCGCGGAGATCCTCGACGACGAGGTCCGCTGGGTGCTGACCAAGGGCAAGCTGCCCGCGAAGACCTGGATCGAGATCGTCTCCACCGCTCACCGCGTCGGCATCCCGACGACCTCGACGATGATGTACGGCCACGTCGACAACCCGCGCCACTGGGTCGGTCACCTCCGCGTCCTGGCCGGCATCCAGGACCAGGCCCGGGAGCACGGAAACGCCGGATTCACCGAGTTCGTACCCCTCCCCTTCGTCCACACCAGCGCACCGATCTACCTCGCCGGCGCAGCCCGCCCCGGCCCGACCATGCGCGACAACCTCGCCGTCCACGCGCTCGCGCGGATCATGCTCCACGGTCGCATCGACAACATCCAGACGAGCTGGGTCAAGCTCGGCATCGACGGCACCCGGGCGATGCTCCAAGCCGGCGCCAACGACCTCGGCGGCACCCTGATGGAGGAGACCATCTCCCGCATGGCCGGCTCCGAGCACGGCTCGGCAAAAACTGTGTCCGAGCTCGAAGAAATCGGTGCCGGCATAGGCCGGGCGGTATCGGAAAGGACTACCCTCTACGATCCTCGCTGAACCGTCTCGAGGGAGTGAGATGTCCGACCCCACCGGCAGCACCGCTCAACAACAACCGAAACCCACCGAGCTCGCCAACGCGGCGGCCGAGGAGGCTCGTCGGCGACGGCTCGGGCTGCCGCCGCTGCCACGGCGGCGGCGTGACCGGAGCCGCCCCGTACGCCTGGCGCTGCGCTGGCTCGTGAGCGTCGGCGTACTCGTCGCGGTGGCCTTCCTCGGCACCTCGGCGTGGGCCTACTTCACCGGTGAGATCGGTCCGCTGCGCGGTGACGAGAAGGACGTGGCGCGCACGCTCGCCCTCGCCGGCGACACCCCGGCCTGGGCCGACCCCGAACAGATCCGCTGCGCAGCGGAGGCCGTGGTCAAGGACAAGGGCAGCGCGGGGCTCACCCGTGCCGGAGTCGTGGCCAAGGCCGGCAGCGGGTTCAGCTACGCCGGCGAGTGGCCCTCGGCGCTGGGCTCGCAGTGGTACGCGGAACTGCTCGACTGCGCCGACGGTGGCGCCCACAGCTGGAGCAGGCAGGTCGCGGACGCCTGGACGCTCGATGACCCCCGATGCCTGCGGGAGGTCGGGCGACCGGCGATCGCCGGGGTCCTGGCCGTCACCAACCTGCGACTCACCGACGAGGACCTCGCCGCCAAGAACGTCGACGCGATCACCCACCTCGACAGCTGCTACGCCCGCACACCGGAGGCGCCCGTCGGTGCTGCTGCCGCGGGCTACCGCGAGGTCACGCTGAAGGTCACCGCCCCGTCGGTCACCTCCGGCATCGCCTCGATCGATGACGGCACCGCGCAGCCATCCGCCGGTGAGGACCCGGAGCTCACCTACACGCTGCCCGTCGCCAAGGGCGGCACCGAGGCCTGCGTGCAGGCGACCACCAAGGTGACGTACGCCTGGGGCACGGTCCGCGCCGGCGAGCCGGCCAAGCTCTGCGGCAAGGCGGCCGCGGCCCGGATGGAGTGGCACACGGTCGAGCGTTCCTGCCCGAAGGGGAAGCCGAAGTGCACCTACATGGCGGCCTACGTCGAGGGGCTGGCGGACAACCAGACGATGACGGTCACCTACCGGCCGACGGGTGACTTCAAGTGTGCCGGCAAGAAGCCGACCTGCACGGTCAAGATCAAGGCGGACGCCAACGGAAAGGCCCGTACGCCCGGCCTCATGGTCACCGGCAAGAAGGGGAAGGTCGTGGCGAGCGCAGGCAGTCTGAAGGCGACGTACGCCGGCTCGTAGGCTGGTGGGCGTGCCTTCCAACCTCACCTTCGGCGCGACCCGTGGACCCAGCCCCGACCCGGCCCAGCGCCCGCCGGCGCTGCCCCGCAAGCGCCGCCGGACCCTTGTCGACCTCCCCGGTGGGACGTACGCCGCCGGCGACTCGTTCGGCGAGGGCTACCAGGCCGACGGCGAAGGTCCGGTGCACCCGGTCGGCCTGCCCGGCTTCCGGCTGGACGCGACCGCGGTCACCAACGAGGAGTTCGCCCGGTTCGTGAAGGCGACGGGCCACGTCACCACGGCCGAACGAGAGGGCTTCTCTGCCGTCTTCCACCTGGCCTTCGACGGCTCGCCCCGCGACATCCTGGGCCGCTCGCCCGAGGCACCCTGGTGGCTCGGCGTACGCGCCGCCTCCTGGCGGGCCCCGGAGGGCCCCGGCTCGAACATCGGCCGCCGCGGCAACCACCCGGTCGTGCACGTCTCCCACGACGACGCGCTGGCCTACTGCGACTGGGCCGGGACCAGGCTGCCGACCGAGGCCGAGTGGGAGTACGCCGCCCGCGGCGGTCTCGCCGGCTCACGGTTCCCGTGGGGCGACGACCTGGAGCAGGACGGCACTCACCATGCCAACGTCTGGCAAGGAGTCTTCCCCGACACCAACACCGCCGAGGACGGGTTCGTCACGACAGCGCCGGTGCGGACGTACGAACCCAACGGCTTCGGGCTGTTCCAGATGATCGGCAACGTCTGGGAGTGGTGCGCGGACTGGTTCTCGCCGACCTACTACGCCGACCTCGTCGGCTCTCCCGATTCCGGGGGCTCCTCATCCGACCCGCGGGGCCCTGCCGAGGGCCTGACCCGGGTCATGCGCGGTGGCTCCTACCTCTGCCACGACTCCTACTGCCACCGCTATCGGCTCTCGGCGCGCTCCAGCAGCCCGCCCGACTCGACCGCGGGCAACCTGGGGTTCCGCTGCGCGGCCGACCTGGACGATCAGTCGGCGGGGTAGAACTCCTTCGGGCAGGTGGCACCTGCACAGTCGGCGTACTTCTCGCTCAGCCCACGCAGCTCGGCCAGCTCGTCGGCGTACTCGGGGAGCAGCGCGAGCGAGCGGATCTGGTAGGGGTCGTCGGCCAGGTTGTAGAGCTCTTCGCTGCCGTCGGAGAAGCGGGCGTAGGTCCAGTCGCCGAAGCGGATCCCCGAGTAGATCTGCTTGTAGCCGTCGTTGACCCGCCAGGCGGAGAGCGGGATCACCCGGTTCTGCGCGGGGGCCTTGAGCCACGGCATGATGTTGACGCCGTCCTGGGTCCGCCCCGGCTCGGCGCCGGCGACCGCCATGATCGTGGTGGCGATGTCGGGGTTGCCGACGCCGGTGGCCAGGGTCCGGCCGGCCGGGATGCCCGGGCCGCGCAGGATCACCGGGATCCGCTGCGTCTCGCGGTAGTGCATCAGCTTGCCGTTGATGTTGTGACCGCCGGTGGTGTAGCCGTTGTCCGAGGAGAAGATGATGATCGTGTTGTCGAGCTGGCCGGTCTCCTGAAGACGGAGTACGTGGCTGGCGACCGCGCGGTCGAGCGACTGGACCGCCTCCACCCGCTGCTCGTGCGCGATCCGCAGCTCGGCGCGGCCCTGCGCGTCGAAGTACTTGCGGGAGGCCGAGATCCGCGGCGCATCGGTCGGGGTGCGGAACATGTAGGGAGTGTCCGGCAGCTCGAGTCCGTCGAAGGAGTGCTTGTCCTCCTCCGCCGGCCGGGTCGTGCTGGTGCCCTCCGGGTCCTCCGGCTCATCGGGCCCGCCGTGGTGCGGTGCCACATAGTTGAGCCACATGTACCACGGCTTGTCGGCACGCTCCGGCGCCGAGATCATCTCGTTGGCCTGGTCCCGCATGACGTACGTCGTGTAGCGGTTGTAGGTCGTGAGCTTGCCGTTGTGGTTGATCCGCGGCCGGATGAAGTTGTAGGTCGACATGTCGGTCGTAGCCCGCCAGTCGGTCCACCCGGGCGGCACGTCCTTCGCCGTTCCGTTGAGGCCGTAGCCGTTGAGGTACTTGCCGGCGAAGAGGGTGTCGTAGCCGGCGTCCTGCAGCGCCTCGGGCAGCGTGCCGGTGTGGTCCATCGACTCGTAGCCACCGCGTTCGCCGTTGATCGTGACGGTGTGGTGGTTCTGGCTGTACTGCCCGGTCAGCAGGGACGCACGGGCCGGCACGCAGATCGGCGTCGGAGCGATCGCCTCGGTCAGCGAGGTGCCCTGCGCGGCCAGAAGGCTGCGGGTGTGGGGCATGAACTCGAGATCCTCGTAGGCGAGGTCGTCCGCCGTGATCATGAGGATGTTGGGTGGGGTCGAGTAGGGCGCCCAGTCGGGCGTCGATGTCGGCGTCGAGGGCACCACACCCTCGTTGTCGCGCGCGAAGGCGTTCCCGGCCAGAGACCCCAGCGACCCCAGCGGACCGGCCGACTCAGGCATCGCGCCGAGTGCGATCGAGGCGCCGGCGAGCACGGCAACGGCCGCCACCGCCAATCGGGCGCGAGGCGCCATCTGGTCTGCTCCCTTGGTCGATCCCCGCGTCGTATATTTCCGTCCGGTTCCACTCCATACCGGACCGGGTTAACGTTACCGAAGGGGGCCGTCATGACCCCAATGCCCGGCCGATCAGGAGACTCAAGTGAGCGAATCGCGCGAGAACTACGGCGACTACAGTGTCGACGACGAGGACCAGATCACCGGGGAGGACGCGCTCTCCGGGGAGGTTCTCGAAGGTGAGGTGCGCGACGAGCTCGACCACGGCATCGTCACCGCCGACCACTACTCCACCGACTACGGCAACACGCCCTGGGAGGAGGAGCACCGGGAGTGCATCGACCAGCGGGTCCACCAGGAGGTGCCGGAGCCGGATCCGTACGCGGTCGAGTACGACGACGCCGAGGAGAGCGACGACCCCGACGGCCGCGAGGTCGGCAACCAGCGAGCGGGCCGGCTGGTCGACCCCGACCGCGGCGAGGGCGAGGACGCGGAGTCCGAGCTCTACGGGATCGATGCCGGCATCGACGGCGCCGGCGCCTCCGCGGAGGAGGCCGCCATCCACATCATCGACGACAGCGACGACGGTGACGACGGTGACGACTATCGCTAGGCCGTGAGGTCGTCGATCTCCAGCACGATCTCGACCTCGAACCCCTCAGAGCTCTCCAGGTAGAGCGCCGTGTGCTCGTCGCCGCCTGCATGCGGGTAGCGGTCGGCGTACATCTCGTGCCAGCCGTGCTCGGTCGACGCAGCCCGGATCCTGTCGAGCTGGTCTCGGTCGTCGATCATGAACGCGATGTGGTTGACGCCGGGGCGGAGCCGATCCTGCGTGCCGTGCTGGTCCTTGGAGTGCTCCATGAAGACGTACGTCCCGTCCGGCGCCTCCCAGAAGTGGCCCTTCTCGCCGGCCTCCCAGCCGAGCTCGCCGAAGAGCCAGCCCCACTCCCCCGAAGCGGTCTCGAAGTCGTCGACCCAGAGGTCCCAGTGGTGGATCGCCCGCATCTCTCCCCCTTACCAGCCGGTGAGCCTGAGGCTACATCGTGCACCGGCGTACGCGGATCGGTTCAGGCCCGAAGACTTGGGTGGCGAAGCCGAGAAACGGAGTCGCGGGAGGACGAACCCGCGTGTGAGGATCGGGGCGTGAGTGACCTGAAGACCTTCATCGCCGGGCTGCCCAAGGCTGAGCTGCATGTCCACCACGTCGGGTCGGCTTCGCCGCGGATCGTCGCGGAGCTGGCGGCACGGCATCCGGGGACGGTGCCGGCGGACATCGAGCTGCTGCGGGAGTACTTCACGTTCAGCGACTTCGCGCACTTCATCGAGGTCTACCTCTCGGTCGTGGACCTGGTCAGGACCCCCGAGGACATCCGCTATCTGACCTACGAGATCGCGCGCGACCTCGCGCAGACCCAGCAGGTGCGCTACGCCGAGCTGACCTGCACGCCCTACACCTCCGTACGCCCGGATCTGGCCGAGCGCCCCGCCGGGAGCGGGCACACCGGGATGGCGATCGAGGCCTACACCGAGGCACTCGAGGACGCCCGGGTGGGCGCCGAGCGCGACTTCGGGATCACGCTGCGCTGGATCTACGACATCCCGGGTGAGTCGGGGATCCCGGCGGCCGATGCGACGCTGGCGTACGCCGTCGACCACGGCCCCGAGGCGCTCGTCGGGTTCGGGCTCGGCGGGCCCGAGGTGGGGGTTCCCCGGCCGCAGTTCGAAAGGCACTTCGACGCGGCCCGCGCCGCGGGGCTCCGCTCGCTGCCGCACGCCGGCGAGACCACCGGTCCGCAGACGATCTGGGACGCGCTGACCGTGCTGAAGGCCGAGCGGATCGGTCACGGCACCTCGGCGGCTCAGGATCCCGCCCTGCTCGCCCACCTCGCCGAGCACCGGATCCCGCTCGAGGTCTGCCCCTCGTCCAACGTCGCCACCGGCGCGGTCGCGACGCTCGAGGAGCACCCGCTGAAGACGTTCGTCGATGCCGGTGTGCCGGTCACGATCAACTCGGACGACCCGCCGATGTTCGCGACCACGCTCAACCAGGAGTACGAGATCGCGACCGACCTCCTCGGCCTCGACACCGCCGGCATCGCCGACCTCGCCCGCGCCGCCGTCGACGTCTCCTACGCACCCGACGACCTCAAGGCCCGGCTGCGCGCCGAGATCGACACGTACGCCACGGCTTAAGCGCTTGACGCGGCTCGGACCCGCCCGTTTGCTGGTCGCCATGGGCGAACTGACACTGGCGGTCAACGGGATCGAGCTGTGCGTCGAGACGTTCGGGAGTCCTGCGGACCCGCCGATCCTGCTCGTCGGTGGGATGAGCGCCTCGATGGACTACTGGGAGGACGACTTCTGCCGGGCGCTGGCCGCGGGCCGGAGGTTCGTGATCCGCTACGACCACCGCGACACCGGCCGCTCGACGACCTGGCCGCCGGGAGAGCCGGGCTACACCGGCCGCGACATGATCGCGGACATCCCGGCGCTCCTCGACGCCTTCGGCCTCGACAAGGCCCACATCTTCGGCATCTCGATGGGCGGGGCGATGGCCCAGTGTGCGGCGGTGCTCTATTCGGAGCGGGTCGAGACGCTGATCCTCGACGAGACCTCACCGGCCTTCGACGGCGTACCCGACCTGCCGCCCATCGGCGAGGAGCTGGCCGACTTCTTCGCGAAGGCAGCCACGACCACCGTCCCGGATCCCGATGACCACGAGGCTCTGGTGTCGATGCTCGTCGAGGACCAGCGCGCGTTCGTCCCGGAGGGCTTCGACGAGGCCAGGATGCGGGCGGTGATCGAGCGGGTCGTACGCCGCACACCGGACATGCGGCCGAGCTTCGCCAACCACCAGGCGATGAGCGACGGCGAGCCGATCGAGGCGACCCTGGCCGACATCGCCGTCCCGACGCTGGTCATCCACGGCACCCGCGACCCGCTCTTCCCGATCGGGCATGCCGAGATCCTGGCCCGCGACATCCCCGACGCGACGCTCCTCGTCCTCGACGGCGTCGGTCACGAGCCGCCGCCGCCCTCCACCTGGGACAAGGTCATCCCGGCGATCATCGATCACACGAGCTAGACCTCGATCTTCCCGAGCACGTCCCCGATCGCGACCGTCCCACCCACGTCGGTGCCGCGGGAGAGCACGCCCGCACGATGTGCGGCGACCCGGGTCTCCATCTTCATGGCGTCGATGACCGCGACGTCCTGGCCCTCGGTGACCTGCTCGCCGTCAGGAACGAGCCAGTCGACGAGCACACCGGGGACGGTGGCCTCGAGCACGGCCGGGTCCGCGACGGCAGCTGCCGATCCGACCTCGGTCGTCGCCGTCCCGCCGGCCGCGATCCCCCGGAGCAGATCGTCGGGGAGACCGAGCATCACCCGACGTCCGTCGATCTCGATCGGCACCCGCCGCAGCGGCTGCACGGGTGCCGGCTCGGGTCGCCGCTGCGCCTCCAGGCGCGGCATCAGCGTGGTCTCGATCCACTGCGTGTGCACCGCGAACCCGGCGGTCGAGAAGGCCGGGTCGTCGAGCAGGACGCGAGCGAAGGGTACGACGGTCGCGACCCCCTCGACGTCGAGCTCGCGGAGCGCGCGGCGGGCACGTACGACGGCGGTGTCCCGGTCCGGGGCATGCACGATCAGCTTGGCGATCAGCGAGTCGAAGGCGCTCTGCACCGTGTCGCCTGCCTCGATCCCGGCGTCCCAGCGCACGCCGGGACCCGCGGGCACCCGCAGGCCGGTCACGACGCCGGGGCTCGGCAGGAAGCCGCGGCCCGGGTCCTCGGCATTGATCCGCAGCTCGATCGCGTGGCCCGAGGGCACCGGGGTCTCCGCGAAGGAGATGCCCTCACCCGCGGCGATCCGCAGCTGCTCGGCGACGAGGTCGACGCCGGTGACCGCCTCGGTGATCGGGTGCTCGACCTGGAGGCGGGTGTTCACCTCGAGGAACGAGATCACTCCGTCCTCCCCCATCAGGAACTCGACGGTCCCGGCCCCGCGGTAGGAGACCGCCGCGCAGATGTCGCGGGCGGCGTCGTGGATGCGGCGACGCTGCTCGTCCGTGAGCCCCGGAGCGGGTGCTTCCTCGACGAGCTTCTGGTTGCGTCGCTGCAGCGAGCAGTCCCGGTCGCCGACGACCACGACGTGCCCGGTGCCGTCGCCGAGCACCTGCGCCTCGATGTGCCGCGGGCGCTCGAGGAACCGCTCGACGAAGCACTCACCGCGACCGAACGCGGCCAGCGCCTCGCGCGAGGCGGAGTCGAAGGCGTCGGCGACGTCGTCGAACTCGCGGGCGACCTTCAACCCGCGGCCGCCACCGCCGAAGGCGGCCTTGATCGCGATCGGAAGCCCGTGCTCGCGCGCGAACGCGACCGCCTCGTCGGCCGACTCCAGCGGCCGGTCGGTGCCCGCGACCAGCGGGGCACCGACGCTCTGCGCGATCCGGCGGGCGGTGATCTTGTCGCCGAGGCTGTCGATGCTCTCGGGGCTGGGGCCGATCCAGATCAGGCCGGCGGCCTCGACGGCGCGCGCGAACTCGGCGCTCTCCGACAGGAACCCGTAGCCCGGATGCACCGCGTCGGCACCGGAGGCCTGCGCCGCGGCCATCAACCACTCGATGCTGAGGTAGGACTCGGCGGCGGTGGCGCCGCCGAGCACGTACGCCTCGTCGGCAAGACGCACGTGCAGCGCGTCTGCGTCCTGGTCGGCGTAGACGGCGACCGACACGAGGCCGGCCTCGGCAACCGCCCGCACGACGCGGACGGCGATCTCTCCCCTGTTGGCGATGAGCACCCTGCGCATGTCAGTCTCCTCGGGTCTTGGTGGTCGACCCAATGGGCACACTGGGCACAGTGGGCGCGACGGGTCGGAAGCGGATGCGGACGCCGGGCGGCAGCTGACCGGCCAGGTCCAGGTCGCGGTCGATGACCGCGCCGATGATCGGATAGCCGCCGGTGAGCGGGTGGTCCGGAAGGAACAGCACGGGCTGGCCGTCGGGCGGCACCTGGATCGCGCCGGTCACCGCCCCCTCGCTCGGCAGCTCACCGGCGACGTCTCGCTCGAGCGGTACGGCGCCCTCGAGACGTACGCCCACGCGGTCGGAGCGCGGCGTGACGGTCCACTCCTGCTCGACGAGAGTGCGTACGCCGGCAGGGGTGAACCAGTCCTCGCGCGGGCCGAGCACGACCCGCAGCTCGACCGTGTCACCGGGTGCGGGCAGTGGGACGGCGGGAGCCGGACAGGGGTCGACCGCGTACGGCGCGGCCGCAGGCCCCAACAGCGGGACCACGTCGCCCGTGCGCAAGGGCCGTCCGCCGAGGTCGCCGGGGCCGAGGCCCGCGAGCGTGTCGCTGGAGAGGCTGCCGAGCGCCGGCGGAAGATCCAGTCCGCCACGTACCGCGATCACGGCGCGCAGGCCGGCGCTCACCGCGCCGAGACGCAGCTCCTCGCCGTCCTCGAGCGCGGCGGCGGCGCCGTGCTCGACGGGGAGCGGCGGGCCGTCGCTGCGTACGATCGTCGCCTCGGCAGTGGCGCCCGCGACCGCCACGACCGCGGGGCCGCTGAAACGCAGAACGGCGCCGCCACCGGCGAGCTCGAACGCGGCGGCTCCGGGAGCGTTCCCGACGGCGCGGTTCGCGGCCCGCAGCGCGCGGCGGTCTGCCGCACCCGATGCGGAGACGCCGAGGGCGGCATGGCCGGAACGACCGAGGTCCTCGAGCACGAGCTGGAGGCCGGGACGTACCACCTCGACGGCGAAGGGGTGCTCCGCGGCGTCGGCCGAGGGAGCGGACGCCGTCACCGCGACCGACTCCCGCTCGAGCCGCTCGAACCGCACGGTCATCCCGGGCGCGAGCAGGGCGGGCGGATCCCGGTGCAGGTCCCACATCGGCGCGTCCGTACGCCCGATCAGCTGCCAGCCGCCGGGACTCTCGCGCGGGTAGACGCCCGAGAACGTCCCGGCGAGCCCGACCGAGCCGGCCGGGATCCGGGTGCGTGGAGAGGAGCGCCGCGGTACGTCGAAGAGCGGGTCGTCACCGACGAGGTAGCCGAAGCCGGGCGCGTAGCCGGTGAACGCCACCCGCCAGGTCGCGGCCGCGTGGCGCTCGGCGACCTGCTCGGCGCTGACCCCGAGCAGGGCCGCGACCTCGTCGAGGTCCTGCCCGTCGTAGCGCACGCCGATCGTCACCGAACCAGCGGTCGGGAGACCACCGTGGACGGCTTCGACCCCACCCAGCTCCTTCGCGAGGCTGACCTCGTCGACCAGCGTCGGATCGAACCGGACGAGGACCGTCCGGGCCGCAGGCACCAGCTCGACGACGCCGGTCGGCGGGGCGGCCACGAGCGCCGCGTGCAGCCGCATCGCGCCCTCGAGGTCGTCCTCCTCGACCAGCAGCGCCTGGTCCGATGCGATGAGAACGCGCCTCACGCCAGATACTCCGCATCCCGTACGTCGGTGATGAACATGTGACCGGGCGCGTGGGTGAGCGCGAACGGCGGGCGCGAGTCCATGATCGCGGCCTGCGGCGTGACCCCGCAGGCCCAGAACACCGGCACCTCGCCGTCGCGCACCTCCGGCGGGTCCCCGAACTCGGGAGCGGCGAGCTCGGCGATCCCGAGCGACGCCGGGTCACCGACATGCACCGGCGCACCGTGCACCGCCGGATACCGCCCGGAGATGCGTACGGCATCGGCGACGCGGTCAGCGGGGATCGGGCGCATCGAGACCACCATGTCGCCGCGCAGGCGCCCGGCCGGTGCGCACGGGCGCGACGTGCGGTACATCGGCACGTTGCGGCCGAGCTCCTGGTGACGGATCGGGATCTCGGCGTCGGCCAGGCCCGCCTCGAAGGTGAAGCTGCAGCCGATCAGGAACGAGACCAGATCGGGGTGCTCCTCCCACGCCGCGCTCGCGTCCGTGACCTCCTCGGCCAGCACACCATCACGCCAGATCCGGTACGCCGGGATGTCGGTGCGCAGGTCGGATCCGGGTGCCAGGGTCGACTCGTGGGCGCCCGGGTCGAGCACCTCGAGCACCGGGCACGGCTTCGGGTTGCGCTGCGCGAAGAGCAGCACCTCGAAGGCCCAGTCCGCCGGTACGGAGATCAGGTTGGCCTGCACCAGGCCGTGGGCGACGCCGCTCGTCGGCGCGACCTCGCCCGCCCGGTAGGAGGTGCGCGCGGCGCGGGCCGCGGCGAGCTGGGTGATGCTCGCGGTCATGCGGCGGCTCCGGCGAACGGAGCGATCACGATGCCCTCGGCCTCGAACAGGGCCCGGGTCGCGGCAGCCATCCGGATCGCCCCGTCACTATCGCCGTGCACGCAGATCGAGTCGGCACGAATGGCGACGTCGGTGCCGTCGATCGCCTCGACCACACCCTCGCGCGCGAGTCGCAGCATGCGGGCCGCGACCGCGTCGGCGTCGTGCAGCACCGCACCCGGCTCGGCGCGCGAGACCAGCTCACCGCCGGGGGTGTAGGCCCGGTCCGCGAAGGCCTCCGCGGCCGTCGCCAGCCCGGCGGCGTCTGCCACGTCGAGCACGACGCCGCCCGCGAGCCCGAGCAGCACGAGGGACGGGTCGACCGCCTTGACCGCGGCGACCACGTCACGGGCCTGTCGCTCGTCGCGGGCGATCGTGTTGTAGAGCGCACCGTGCGGCTTCACGTAGCGGACCGCGCCGCCGACCGACGAGGTCAGGCCGATCAGCGCGCCGAGCTGGTACTCGACGTGCGCCTGCAGCGTCGCGGAGTCGATGTCCATGGCGCGGCGTCCGAACCCTTCGTAGTCGCGGTAGCCGGGATGCGCGCCGATCGTGACGCCGTTGGCCACGGCGTCGGCGAGCGTCGTACGGATCCCCTCGGGGCTGCCGGCGTGGAACCCGCAGGCGACGTTGGCGCTCGAGACGATCGCGAGCATGGCCGCGTCGTCGGCGACCACCCGGTCGGGCGTGTTCTCGCCGAGGTCGGAGTTCAGGTCGATGGTTGCTGCCATGTCGTTCATGGTGCTCACGCTCCAATGCCGATGAAGGCGAAGATCGGGCGGATCGAGACGATGCCCATGTACCAGCTGAGCAGGGTCGCGAGCGTGCCCACGGTCAGCAGCCACACCGGGTAGCGGTAGCCGTGCAGGACGTCGCGCTGACGGAACCAGCCGATGTACATGAAGATCGTCATGCCGATCGGGAGGATCAGACCGTTGAAACCGCCGACGAAGACCAGGATAGCCGCGGGCGCGGCGCCGATCAGCAGGTAGAGGACGAGGGAGACCACGATGAAGGCGACCGTCGCGACCTGCAGCCGCCACCCCGCTCCGAGCTTCTTCGAGAACGTCGAGATGAAGGTGGCCGAGGTGTAGGCGGCGCCGATGACCGAGGTGATCGCCGCGGCCCAGAAGATCGCCCCGAAGATGCGGATGCCCGCGTCGCCGAGCACGGCGCCGAACGCCTGACCGGCGGGGTTGGCCGCCTGGCTGGAGAAGTCGAGGGTGACGCCGGAGGCCACGACTCCGAGGATCGCGAGGAAGAGTACGTAGCGCATGATCCCGGTGACGAGGATGCCGCTCATCGAGGCACGGTGCACGGCCGGGACGTGCTCGGGGCCGGTCAGCCCGGAGTCGAGGTAGCGGTGGGCGCCGGCGTAGGTGATGTAGCCGCCGACGGTGCCGCCCACGATCGTGGTGATGGTCGCGAAGTTGAGCGTGTCGGGCGCGAAGGTCTGGCGCAGCGCGTCGCCGACCGGAGGCTGCGAGGCGATCGCGACGAAGAGCGTCAGCCCGATCATCAGCAGACCGAGCACGAGCACGACCATGTCGACGACGCGGCCGGCCCGCTTGTACACGAAGATGCCGATGGCGAGCAGCGCCGAGAGCAGGCCGCCGACCTTCGGGTCGAGTCCCAGCAGGGCGTTCAGGCCGAGCCCGGCACCCGCGATGTTGCCGATGTTGAACGCCAGACCACCGATCACGATGAGCGTCGCCAGCAGGTGACCGGAGTACGGCACCGCCTCGTTCGCCAGATCGCCGGCCCGTTTGCCGGCGACGGTGATCATGCGCCACACGTTCATCTGCAGCGCGAAGTCGATCAGGATCGAGGCCAGGATCGCGAAGGCGAACGCCGCGCCGAGCTGCGCGGTGAAGGTCGCGGTCTGGGTGATGAAGCCGGGGCCGATGGCCGAGGTGGCCATCAGGAAGATGGCGCCGAGGATGGGTCCTCGACGAGTTCGGGCGAAGCTCTTCGCGCGCTCGGCGCTGGTCGTCTCGGTCATGGGGGACTCCTGCCATCAACGGACTGTGTGGCTCCCACCACACTCTCTCTGGTGTAGTACAGGATGGCAGTAATTGTTCAACAATAATAGTTCTGCCTGTTAAAAGGATGTTTCGATTGTCCGCGGATGCGATTCCCCTAGGATGCGGTCATGCCCGATGTCGAGGACACCCTGACGAACGCCCTGCGCCGGCGAATCATCGACGGCGAGTTCGCGCCCGGCACCCGGCTGTCGGAGATCTCCCTAGCCGAGAAGCTCGGCGTCTCGCGCAACACGCTCCGCGAGGCGTTCCGCGTGCTGGCCGAGCAGGGCCTCATCGAGCACGTGCCCCATCGCGGGGTCTCGGTCGCCTCCCCCACCGTGGCGGACGTCGTCGACATCTATCGGGCGCGGCGCTACGTCGAGCCGGCCGCGCTGGCCGCCGGCTCCCCGCTGCATCCCGCGGTGACGGCGATGCGCGCGGCGGTGGAACAGAGCGAGACCAGCCTCGAGGCGCGCGACTGGCGCACGGTGGGCACCGCCAACATGGCGTTCCACGACGCCATCGTCGCCCTCGCCGACAGCCCACGCCTGGAGCGCCTGTTCCGCGACATCGCCGCCGAACTGCGGCTCGCGTTCCTCGAGATCGACAACCCCGAGGCGCTGCACGCTCCGTTCGTGACACGCAACCGCTCCCTGCTCGAGACCTTCCTCGAGCAGGGAGGACCTGCGGCCGCTGAGGAGCTTCGCGACTACCTCATCCTCTCCGAGCAGACCGTGCTCGGAGCGTTCACGCGACTGCGCCGCGGCTAGGCCGGCTCGTCGTTGAGGGGTAGTCCGGGAGCGAACTGCCCATTTACTGGCGAGTAATGGCAGTTCGCTCCCGGACTACCCCGACGATGTCGCCTACCTCAGGCGGCGACCAGACCGCGCAGCCGCTCGTCCCGCGGCCAGGCACCGGCCCAGACGAGGACAGCGGTGGCGATGGCGAAGACGGTGTTGAAGGCCGGCTGGCCGAACACCAGGTTCACCGTGACCGCGCCACCCAGGTAGGCGGTGATCAAGATCGTGCCCATCGCCCGGGTGGCCGGGACGTGGTAGGCGACCAGCGACAGGCCGAGGACGACGCCGCAGACGACGGGGAACCAGCCCGGGGCGCCGATCTTGTCGTTGAAATCCATGACGGGCTCGACCTGCAGCAGGTGCGAGACGATGTCGAAGCCGAGGAACAGGGTGACCAGGACGGTGATGACCCAGCCGGCTCGTTGTGCGTTGGTGCTCATCTCGATCTCCTCAGAGGTGGGTGGTGATGCTCTTACCCACGCGTCGAGCGTGCACCGGCGATCTCGACATCGCCTCTCACCTTTTCTCGAGAGCGGCGGCGGCGACCCGCAGATCGGCGACCAGACCGTCGTACGTCGCCTGCCGCTCGTCCTCCGCCCTGAGGACGGCGGAGGGGTGGGTCGTCGCGAGGACCCAGGGGTCGAGGGTCTCCGTGGCGATGGCGTCGGGCCATTCGAGGAGGTGGCCGCGGGCCTCACCGACACGGAAGGACGAGCCGTACAGCGCCTTGCCGGCGGTGCCGCCGAGCAGGACGACGCCGCTGGGACGTACCAGATCCAGCTCCGCCGCCAGCCACGGAGCGCAGGCGCCGACGTGCTTGCTCGTGGGCGATTGATGGATGCGGCGCTTGCCCGAGAGGCGGTGGCGGAAGTGCTTGACGACGTTCGTCGTGTACGTCTCCTCCGGCTCGATCCCGGCATCGGCCAGTGCCTCGTGGAGGATGCCGCCCGCCGGACCGACGAACGGCTCGCCCTCACGGTCCTCCCGGTCACCGGGCTGCTCACCGAGCAGCATCAGCGGGGCCGGCGTACACCCCTCGCCCATCACCCCCTGGGTCGCGTCGCGGTAGAGCTCGCAGCCACGGCAGTCCTGGACCGCGGTGCGCAGGTCGGCGAGAGTCGGCGACTCCGGCACCCACTCCGCCGCGCTCACGGGCTCAGCGGGTCGTGTCCGACGTTCATCAGCCGGTGCCGCCAGTGGTCCTCGCCCGCGGTCGGCTCCCACTGGCCGGTGTCACCGCCGCGAAGGTCGGTCACCTTGTCGACGACGCGTCGCATCACCTCGACGTCGTCGGGGGTCACGTCAGCCCGGCGCTTGCCGAGGATGTCGGCCACCCGGTGGCCGAGCTCGCTACCGGCCTGGTCCGGCTCGGTCTCGGTGATCTCCCCCGCACCCTGCACGGCGAGCCACTTCCGCAGCTCGCGCGAACTCATGTTCACCGCGCGGTGGAAGTTCTCCCAGAGCCTGTCATCGACGATCGTCTCGGCCATCTCGTGCCTCCTGCCTGATCGAGTGCACCGGTTCCGGTACCCATCCCGACGGCCAGGCACACGGCCTCACGCCAGGAGGGTCCGAGCCTCCGGCGAGTCGTAGAAGCTCGAGAGCCGGCGGCGGATCAGCTGCTCGAGGACGCCGGCCTCGGCGAGCGCCTCGATCACCGGCGGGCCGAAGCGGAGCGCCTCCTCGACCAGGTCGTCGCGGCCCAGACCCCACTCCTCCAGGAGCCGGTCGAGGGTGAAGCTCCCATAGGTGTCGAAGAAGAAGTCGACGCCCGTGTCGACCAAGGCCTGCAGGTATTCGGAGTCGCGGACGTCGAGCCAGACCTGGTAGAGCCCGACGAAGAGCGCGACCAGCTGCTCGTCGTCGACGAGGTCGGCGATCTCACGCACAGGGCGGGTCGCGAGCGCGTCCCAGACCTCCAGCAGCGCGTCGTGCACCTCCTCGTCGGTGACCGAGCTCGCGGCGGTGTCGGTGAGGTAGCCGAGCAGCGCTCCGGCACCCCGCTCCGCGAGCTCGCGGGCGCTCTGGTCCACGGCCGCGCCGACCGGGGTGCCCTTCATCGTGTCCGCCATCCGGCCGGCGACACGTTCGGCGATCGAGAAGCCGAGGGAGCCACCCGGCAGGTTGTCGGCGAGCCTGCGGCCGGTGTCGACCGCACCCCGGGCGGTGCCGCGCATCAAGGTGCCGACACCCGCCTGGATCCCGGAGTTGTCGGCCAGGCTGCGCAAGACCTGCTGGCGCAGCGTACGCATCTCGACGAGGGCCTCGACGAGCTCTGCGATCCGCGGCCGGCTGACCACCTTGCCCAGCGGCGTCTCGTTGGCGGGATGCGCCTTGAGCCTCGTCGCGAGCGCACCAGCGACCTCCGGGATCGCGCCCGGGAGGCGGAAGGTGCTGACGTACTTCAGTGCGACCTCCTTGATCAGGTCGCGGGGCATCACCTGGTCGAGGGTCAGCTCGCTGGCGGAGCGCAGCGCGAAGTCGATCTCGCCGGTGACGAGATCGAGGAAACGTACGCCGCGCAGCGCCGCCATCTCATGGGCGACGTGGGCGTCGAGGAGTCGTCGAGCGAGGTCCGGCTCAGTCATGGACGACATTGTCCACGGCCGAGACCTGTCAACGAATCATTCCCACTCGATGGTGCCCGGGGGCTTCGAGGTGATGTCGACGGTGACCCGGTTGATCTCGCTCACCTCGTTGGTGATCCGGGTGGAGATGCGCTCCATGACCTCGTAGGGAAGTCGGGCCCAGTCGGCGGTCATCGCGTCCTCGGAGGTGACCGGGCGGAGCACGACGGGGTGGCCGTAGGTGCGGCCGTCGCCCTGGACGCCGACCGAGCGGACGTCGGCGAGCAGCACGACCGGCATCTGCCAGATGTCGCGGTCGAGACCGGCGAGGGTCATCTCCTCGCGGGCGATCGCGTCGGCCTCGCGGAGGATGTCGAGCCGCTCCTTGGTGACCTCACCGATGATGCGGATCCCGAGGCCGGGGCCGGGGAACGGCTGACGCTGGACGATCTCGTCGGGCAGGCCGAGCTGGGAGCCGACGGCGCGCACCTCGTCCTTGAAGAGCTCACGCAGCGGCTCGACCAGCTCGAACTCGAGGTCCTCGGGGAGGCCGCCGACGTTGTGGTGGGACTTGATGTTGGACGTGCCGGCACCGCCGCCGGACTCGACGACGTCGGGGTAGAGGGTGCCCTGGACGAGGAAGGCGACCTTCTCGTCGCTGTCGCCCAGGATCTCGACCTCGGCACGCTCGAAGCAGCGGATGAACTCGCGGCCGATGATCTTGCGCTTCTCCTCCGGGTCGGTGACCCCGGCGAGCGCGTCGAGGAACTCCTTCTCGGCGTCGACGATCTTCAGCTCGGCGCCGGTCGACTCCCGGAACGCCTTCTCGATCGCGACCGACTCGTTCTTCCGCATCAGGCCGTGGTCGACGTAGACGCAGGTCAGCCGGTCACCGATCGCCTTGGCGACGATGGCCGCCGCGACCGCGGAGTCGACTCCACCCGAGAGCGCGCAGATCGCGCGGTGGTCACCGATCTGCTCGCGAACCCGCTCGATCTGGTCCTCGGCGATGTTGCCGATGGTCCAGGTCTGGCGCGCGCCGGCGATGTCCCACAGGAAGTGCTCGAGCACCTTCTGCCCGTGCTCGGAGTGGAGCACCTCGGGGTGCCACTGCACGCCCGCCAGCTGCTTCTCGACGTTCTCGAAGGCCGCCACCGGGGTGTCGGCGGTGCTCGCGAGGACGGTGAAGCCCTCGGGCGCCTCGGAGACCGAGTCGCCGTGCGACATCCACACGTTGTGAGCCGGCGGGATGTCCTTGAGCAGCGTGCCGGAGACACCGACGGTGACCGGCGTGCGGCCGTACTCGCGCGCCCCGTTGTCGTCGACGGTCCCGCCCAGGCCCTGGGCCATCAGCTGGAACCCGTAGCACATCCCGAACACCGGGGTGCCCGCGGTGAACAGGCTGTTGTCGATGGCGGGGGCGCCCTCGGCGTACACGCTCGAGGGGCCGCCGGAGAGGATGATCGCCTTCGGGTTCTTGGCGAGCATCTCCTCGACCGGCATCGAGTGCGGCACGATCTCGGAGTAGACCTTCGCCTCACGTACGCGGCGGGCGATCAGCTGCGCATACTGCGCGCCGAAGTCCACCACGAGAACCAGATCGTGCTCTTCCGCCCCAGGAGCCTGCGTCATGCACGAATCCTAACGACGCCGTACGCCACGGCCCAATCTCACCGGACTGTCGCCGATCGAGCCCCCACCGCTGGTGACAGGGATCGTCCGCGCGAACGGCCAAGCGCGCCGATCCTTGCCTGAGCACCCGAAAACCCGTCGCGCCCACGGCGGCGATCTGGGAATCATGGCCGACATGGACGAAGTCGAGGTCGTCGTCGCCCACAACGAGCGAGCGACCCTGCGTGTCGGCGACACCTTCTTGAAGGTCGACGCCGATCAGACGCGCATCGACGCGGAGGTCGCGGCGATGACGGCCGCGCCGATCCCGACCCCGGAGATCCTCTGGCGGAAACCGCCGGTGCTGGCTCTGGCCGCCCTACCGGGTTCCGCGCTCGGCACTCTCTACGAGCCGTCGCCCGCCTCGTCCGCGGCATGGGCCGCGGCCGGTGCCACCGCACGGATGCTGCACGAGGCGCCGCTGCCGTCACGGCGCGTCACCTACCTGGACGACATCGCGTCACACCTCGATCACGAGTGCCGGTGGCTTGTCGAGAACGATGTCCTCTCTTCCGACGTTGTCCGCCGCAACCGCCGGATCGCCGAGGCGGCACTCCGGCCGCTGACGCCTGCGTTCATACACGGCGACCTCCAGATCACCCATGTGTTCGTCGATGGTGACGAGGTGACGGGCGTGATCGACTGGTCCGAGGCTGGCCAAGGAGACCCGATGTTCGACATCGCAACCTTGACGCTCGGACACGAGGACCACCTCGACGATGTCATCGCCGGCTACGGCACCGACGTCGACATCGCGGTGATCCGCGCATGGTGGTCGTTGCGGAGCCTGCGGGCGATCAGGTGGCTGGTCGGTCATGGCTTCGACCCGGCACCTGAGATCGCCGTCCTGAGATCTCAGGTGTGAGGACGCCCGGCCGATGAGCCACTCAGCGCCCCGCCTCGACGCGCACGTCGGTGAAATGCACCAGGGCCCGGCCGGGGAGGGAGGTGGCCGGGCCCTGATTGCCCGAGGCAAAACTGTCCCGGACGAAAGACCCGGCATGTATTAGGGAGGGAGCAATCCCGGGTCTGATCACTCCAACGAACCCTCTTAACCACAGTTACGGGTCAACTAAAAACTTCCTGCCAGAAAATTCCTGCGCAGCCCGTGTCACCAACACAACAGTCTGGTCACCGTACGTCAACAATGGGCAGCTGCAGGGCGGCCGGCGCACTCGCGGGCACGGCAGGCGAGGCCGGCCTGACGGGCTGGATCCGGGCATAGCCGGCACCGAGCTCCGGCCGCGGGTCGGCCTGGTCCTTGTTGGGCCAGAACGCCATCGCTCGCTCGGCCTGAGCGGTGATCGTCAGCGACGGGTTCACGCCCAGGTTGGCGGAGATCGCGGAGCCGTCGACGACGTGCAGGCCGTCGTAGCCGTAGAGCCGCTGGTAGGGGTCGATCACGCCGGTCTCCACCGAGTCGCCGATGGTGCATCCGCCGATGAAGTGGGCTGTCATCGGCTTGTTGAACGGCTCTCCGATCGTGCCACCGGCATACCCCGGCTTCTCGCCCGAGCTCATCACCCCCGCCATCTTCCGCACGGCGTCGAGGCCGGCGGGGATCCAGGTCGGGTTGGGCTTGCCGTGGCCCTGCTTGGACGACATCCGCCACCCGAAGATGGTGCGCTTCGGGAAGGTCGTGATCGAGTTGTCCAGCGCCTGCATGACCAGCGCGATGACGGTGCGCTCGGACCAGTGCTTGAAGTCGTAGAACGTACGCAGCGACCGCCGCTGCAGCCACATCTCCTTGAGCCACCGGCGGAGGCGATGGGGGCCACCCTCGGTGAGCACCGTCTGCATCGCGGCGATCGCGTTGCTGCCGTGCCCGTAGCGGACCGGCTCGATGTGGGTGTGCTCGTCGGGGTGCCACGAGGAGGTGATCGCCACGCCCTCGGTGTAGTCGATGGCGGTGTCCGGGGCGATCGCGCCCAGGATCGACTCGGAGTTGGTGCGGGTCAGCTCACCCAGGCGCGGGGAGATCTCGGGGAGGTCGCCGGTGCGCTTGAGCTTGTGGAGCAGCTTCTGCGTGCCGAGCGAGGCCGCCGAGAAGATCACCTGGTCGGCGGTGAACCGCTTCGTGCGGCCGATGCCCAGCTTGGCCTTCGTGGAGCGGGTCTCGATGACGTACCCGCTTCCGGTCTTGGCCGGGTAGACGCGCGTCACCGTGGTCAGCGGGTGCACCTCGGCGCCGTTCTTCTCGGCCAGGTAGAGGTAGTTCTTGACCAGGGTGTTCTTCGCGTTGTGACGGCAGCCGGTCATGCACTCGCCGCAGTTGGTGCACGTACGCCGGTCCGGGCCCTCCCCGCCGAAGTAGGGGTCGGCGACCTCCTGCCCGGCCACATGGCTCGGGCCGCCGAAGAAGACGCCGACCGGCGCCTTGTGGAAGGTGTCCCCGCGTCCGGCCTCCGCCGCGACCTTCTGCATGACCTCGTCGGCAGGGGTCAGATGGGGGTAGAGGGTGACGCCGAGCATCCGCTTGGCCTGCTCGTAGTAGGGAGCGAGCTCGTCCTTCCAGTCGGTGATGTGGCTCCAGGAAGGGTCCTCGTAGAAGGGGTCGAGCGGCTCGTAGAGGGTGTTGGCGTAGACCAGCGAGCCGCCACCGACCCCGGCGCCGGCCATGATCACGCAGTCCTTGACCATGTCGATGCGCTGGATCCCGTAGCAGCCGATCGCCGGCGCCCAGAGGTATTTGCGCAGGTCGAAGGAGGTGTTGGGCAGCTCGTCGTCGGCGAACCTACGTCCGGCCTCGACCACTCCGACCTTGTAGCCCTTCTCGGTCAGGCGCAGCGCGCTGACCGATCCACCGAAGCCCGACCCGATGATGAGTACGTCGTAGTGGTTCCCGCTCATGCGCGGCCCAGCGACTTCAGCACCCGCAGCGAGGCGGTCATGAACTTGGCGTACGCCTGGTCGCTCATCCCGAACTGCGGGGCGAAGCGCAGGATGGCCTGGGAGGCGACCGACTGGGTCTCGGTGTAGCGCAGGATGCCCTCGACACCCTGACGACGGCCCTGGCCGGACTCGCGCATGCCGCCCATCGGGGCGTCGATGCTCGCGAAGGTGGCGCCGAAGGCCTCGTTGATGTTGATCGTGCCGCACTTGATCTGCCGGGCGATGCGGCGGGCGCGCGAGGTGTCGCGGCTGTAGATCGAGCCGTTGAGGCCGTACTCACCGTCGTTGGCGCGCTCGATCGCCTCCTCCTCGCTGTGGAAGCGGTAGATCGAGACGACCGGGCCGAAGGTCTCGTTGCCGAAGCAGGTCATCTCCGGGGTGACGCCCTCGAGGATGGTCGGCTCGAAGAAGAACGGCGCGAGGTCGGGACGAGCCTTGCCGCCGGTGAGGACGCGGGCCCCCTTCGAGACGGCGTCCTCGACGTGGGCGGTCGCGGTGTCGACCTGTGCCTGCGAGATCAAGGTGCCCATGTCGTTCTCCCAGCCCAGGGTGGCGCCGAGGGTCATCGCCTGGGTGCGGGCGACGAAGCGCTCCACGAACCGGTCGTAGACCTTGTCGTCGACGAAGAGCCGCTCGACGCTCACGCACAGCTGGCCGGAGTTGGAGAAGACCGCGCGGGTAGCGCCCTCGGCCGCCTTCTCGATGTCGGCGTCCTTGAGGACGAGCATGGGGTTCTTGCCCCCGAGCTCCAGGCTGGCGCCGATCAGCCGCTCCGCCGCCTGCTTGGCGACGAGCTTGCCGGTGTTGGTCGAGCCGGTGAAGCAGACGTAGTCGGCGCGCTGGATGATGCTGGTGCCGATCTTCGAGCCCGGGCCGGCGACGACGGTCCACAGGTTCTCCGGGAGCCCCGCCTCCGCGAGCAGCTCGGCGCCGAGGAGCGCGCTGAGCATGGTCTGCGAGTCGGGCTTGATGACCACCGCGTTGCCCGCTGCGATCGCGGCGAGGCCGTCGCACAGCGCCATGGTGAACGGGTAGTTCCACGGGCTGATGATGCCGACGACGCCCTTGGGGACGTGGTTGAGCTCGACCCGGGTGAGCACGGGGATGACGCCGAGCTTGCGCTCGGTGTCGAGGATCTTGCTGCTCCGGCGGCCGTAGTAGCGCGCGGTCAGCGCGATGTGCAGCGGCTCGTCGAAGGCGTGCTTGCGGGCCTTGCCCGACTCCAGCACGATCAGGTCGAGGATCTCGTCCTGCCGGTCGAGGACGAGGTCGTGCAGCTTGATCAGGATGCGCTCGCGCTCGGCGACCGGCGTCGCCGCCCACTTCTCCTGCGCGACCCGCGCCTTGGCGAAGGCCGCGGCGACATCGTCATCGCTCGACTGCGGGATGTGCGCCAGCGGCGCCCCGTTGAGCGGACTGATGACCTCTCGAGACTCCCCCGTGGTCGCCACGACGCGGCCGGTCAGGCGGGCAACATAGTCAGGCTCGAGGGCCAGGGACGCCGTGGCGTCGTGCTCGGGATCGAGCGGGCCCTCGACGATCGGGCCGCCGGAAGAGGTCGGGTTCGATGCGCTCATGTACCGAGAGTATGTGACGGGCGTCTCGGAAGCCAGACAGCCGTCCCACTAACTCACCATGCGAACATCCGCGGCCCACCACAGATAGTCGTGTTGCTCGGCCGGGAGGTCGATCACGACACGGTCGAGAGGCAGCCGGTCGAGCGCGTGCACGGTGCACTCCTCCGCGGGCGTGGCCCGGTAGAGATAGGCGTCCAACGGCCATTTCGTACGCAGCCACTCGTCCAGCCGCTCGGCGACCGATGCGGTGAGCTCGGGCTTTCGGTCCTGGCGGAGCCAGTAGCTGACCCGGGCGGTGGACCCACCGGCGTACCTGAGCAGGGTCTGGGCGTCGGCACCCATCGCCTCCAGGTAGGGGAACAGGGGCTGCACGTAGAGACAGCCGAGGGACGACGTGCCCTCGGGGTCGAGGAAGAGGTAGGTGAACGCTCGTTTCGCCTGGTGGTCGGACCAGTGCCGGATCACCAGCGGTAGGTTGTCGTCGCTGCCGAAGCCCTCCCGCGGCCACCTGCCGCAGCTGTGGTCGCGGATCACGTCCGGGCTGGCCAGGTAGGCCTCGGTGTCCAGGTCGAGCAGCTCGGGGCGGAGCGGGGCAAGCACGAAATCGTCGGTGGCCAGCGGCTCGGGGGGATCAGCGACCAAGAACATGGAGTCAGATTGCTACGTCAACCGCTTGCTCCGCCACGGCAATTCGTGGGACGCAGCCATGCCGGGCTCGGTCGCGACCCGCGAGCACCATCAACTTGAGGTGAACCGCTCCAAGGACGCCAGCTCTGCGCGGTCGGCAGGGGTCTTGGCGTACCGGGACACAAGACCGATGACCTCCTTGGCGGGGAAGGCAACAGCCGTGATACCAACCTTGATCTCCTCGTCACCACGTAGGTGCAGCCCGATCCACCCGTCCCAGAGCGGATCGCTCTCCACCTCGAAGATGTCGCGCCACAACACGGTGCGTGATCGGCTCAGCATCGGGTACGAGGTCAAACCATCCGGGGTCAAGAGCAAGCCGCCCCGACGACGGACAATGGCGACGGCCATGAAGCCGGCCAGTGCGAGTAACCCCGGCGCGCAGATGACGAGCGCTCCCGCGCGACGATCCCCTGCATCGGCAAGGAGCGAGACGACCCCGACGATGCCGCTTCCGACAGCCCCGAACAGGCAGATGGCGAACATTTCGGCGGCATAACCCGGGCGTCGCGGCAGCAGTACGCCTCCGCCGAACGCCTCCGGTTCCAGTCGTCCCCGTGGCGCGTACACAACATGGGCTGATACGCCGCATGCGATCACCCCGCATCCCCCGGCAACCTGGAGCCACGTCGAGTCCGACAGTGCAACCAGGAAGGCACACGCGATGACACCCGCCACCAGGAGAACCCCCACCCCGATTCGATGACGTCGACGGCGGCTCAGACCCAACTTCCTCGCCCCGAATTTTGCCTTCACCGCAGACAGGTCAGACGAGGTCTTCGACCTCCAGACGTGCGCGGTCGGCCTCCTCGTCGGTGACCTGGAGCTGGGAGCGACGCTCGGCCTCGATGCGGCGCAGGTAGTGGTCGACCTCCTCCTTGGTGCGCGTCTCGTCCCAGCCGAGCTCGTCGGCCATGATCTTGGCGACCCCCGGGGCAGCGCTGACGCCGCGGTCGAAGGTCTCCATCGAGATCCGGGTGCGGCGCTCGAGCACGTCGTCGAGGTGGCGGGCACCCTCGTTGTTGACGGCGTAGACGACCTCGGCGGCCAGGTAGTCCTCGGCGCCCTCCAGGGGCAGCGCGAGCGGGCGGC
Source organism: Nocardioides sp. NPDC087217 (assembly GCF_044744805.1). NCBI lineage: Bacteria > Bacillati > Actinomycetota > Actinomycetes > Propionibacteriales > Nocardioidaceae > Nocardioides > Nocardioides sp. NPDC087217. The sequence continues at coordinate 1,112,373 of NZ_JBIUZB010000001.1, read as the reverse complement.
GCTCTTGGATGAGGTCGAGCACGTCGTCGATCAGGCCGCCGTGGCGGCCCAGGAGGTGGTCGATCCGGGCGACGTGGAGGCCGGAGCGGCGGGCGAGCAGGACGCGCTGGTTCGAGCGGGTCTCGAAGCCCTCGGCGCCGACCAGCCGGACCTTGTCGGTGATCGAGTCGCGCAGGGTCATGTTGGTGGTCGTGCCGAGCGAGTGGGCCGCGGCGTCGACGGCGTCCTTGGCCATCACCCGGTAGGTCGTCAGCTTGCCGCCGGCGATCAGCACGAGGCCCGGCAGCGGCGTGACCACGGTGTGCTCGCGGCTGAGAGCGGCGGTCTGCTCGGACTCGCCGGTCAGGAGCGGGCGGAGCCCGGCGTACACGCCCTCGACGTCCTCGAGGTCGAGCGGCACGCGCAGGATCGCGTTGACGTGCTCCAGGACGTACTCGATGTCGGTCTTGGAGGCCGCCGGGTGGGCGAGGTCGTAGGTCCACGGGGTGTCGGTGGTGCCGATGATCCAGTGGCGGCCCCACGGGATCACGAAGAGGACCGACTTCTCGGTGCGGACGATGAAGCCCGACTCCGAGCGGATCCGATCGCGCGGGACGACGAGGTGGATGCCCTTGGACGCCTTGACGTGCAGCGCGCCGCGGCCGCCGACCATGTCCTGGATCTCGTCGGTCCACACCCCGGCGGCGTTGACGACCGTCTTGGCCCGGATGACCAGGTCCTGGTCGTGCTCGAGGTCGCGGGCTCGGACGCCGACGACCCGCTCGCCCTCGCGCAGGAATCCGGTCACCTGGACGCGGGTCGCGATATGGGCGCCGTGGGAGGCCGCGGTGCGGGCGATGGTCATGACCAGGCGGGCGTCATCGACCTGGGCGTCGTAGTACTGGATCGCGCCGGTGATCGCATCGGTGCGGAAGTCGGGGGCGATCCGGGCGACGCCCCGGCGGGTGAGGTGGCGGTGGCGCGGGAGGCCGGAGTTGCCCATCCCGGAGAGCGGCCCGAAGCTCGCCATCCCGTCGTAGAGCGCGAGGCCGGCGCCGATGTAGGCGCGCTCCCACACCGGGTTGGTCAGCGGGTAGAGGAACGGCACCGGCCGGACCAGGTGCGGGGCCAGAGTGTTGAGCAGCAGCCCACGCTCCTGGAGCGCCTCGCGGACCAGCTCGAAGTCGAGCATCTCGAGGTAGCGGAGTCCGCCGTGGACGAGCTTCGAGCTCCGCGAGCTCGTTCCCGAGGCCAGGTCGCGCTGCTCTACCAGCCCCGTGCTCAGGCCTCTGGTGACGGCGTCCAGCGCCACCCCGGCGCCGGTCACACCCCCTCCGACGACGAGTACGTCGAGCTCGGTCTCCCCCGCCGCACCGACCATCGTGCCGATCGCGAGGTCGCGGCTGTGTGGACTCAGTGCCCCTGTACGAGTCATACGTTCGAAGTTAACTCACCACGTCGAATTGTCACTTCTGGCGCGCGAGAAATTCACCGGCGCCGCTCGATACGTCACGCAGCCGTCACAGACAGGCGGTCACAGACGCGCGGCGCTGACGAGGGTGGCGAGCCGGTCGGGAGGCATCGGCTCCTCGACGACGACCATCTTGTCGCCGTCGGCGTGGATCATCGGACGTACGCCGTCGGGCTCCGGGGGCGCGGTGGCGATGGCCACGTGGGTGATGCGTTCGCCGGGATCCTGGGCGAAGAAGTAGAGGTCGCCCGGACGGACCTCGTCGAGGTCGATCGCCGCGAGCGCGGCGGCCTGGTCGCGGGCGTCTCGCGGGACACGTACGCCGATGGCCTCCGCGGCTCGGAAGACCAGGCCGGAGCAGTCGATGCCCGCGTCGGTGGTGCCGCCCCAGACGTAGGGGACGCCGAGGAAGCTGCGAGCCTTGCCCAGCAGCGTGGCCACCGGCTCGGCGAGGGCTGCTGTCGGCAGCCAGCCGGGATAGCCCCGCTCGTCCTTCGTCGAGGAGTGGGAGGGGACCACGACGTACGCCCACTCCCCCTGCGTCTTCAGGACGACGATCTCCTCGCCGGGGACGACCTCGGTCTCGTGCTCGGCGTCGTCGGCGGGCTCGGAGACGACGAAGGTGGGCTGGTTCACGGTGGTCACGAGAGGACTCCTTCGATGCCGAGGCCGGGGGCGTCGGGGAACAGGATGCGGGGGCCGTCGTAGCCGATGCCACCGATATACGGACTGGTCTTCGCCCACCAGCCCGCGTCGAGGTCCTGCTCGCCGGGGATGCCTGCCGCCGCGACCAGTGCCGCGGCCGCGCCGATGCCGAGGTGCGACTCGATCATGCAGCCGACGAGCCGGCCGAGGCCGTGCAGCTTCGCGACCTCCAGCAGCTCGATCGCGGGCGTGATCCCGCCGCACTTGGCGAGCTTGACGTTGACCGCATCGGCCGCGCCGGCCCGGATGACGTCGACGAGGTCCTCGAGGTCGAAGACCGACTCGTCGGCCAGGACCTTGTAGGGCTGGTGACGACGGACGTACGCCATCGCCTCCAGGTCTCGCCGGGCGACCGGCTGCTCGACGAACTCCAGCTCGACACCCTGGTCGGCCAAGTCCGTCAGCACCGCCACCGCCTCGTCCGCCCGCCAGCCGGTGTTGGCGTCGAGCCTGAGTACGCAACCCGGGGCTGCCTCGCGGACCGCGAGCACCCGCTCGGCATCGCCCGCGGCATCGGTCCCGACCTTGATCTTGAGCGTCGTGAACCCGTCTCGCGCTCGCGCGGCCGCTGCCTCCGCCAGCTCGTCGGGGGTGCCTACGGAGAGGGTCATGTCGGTGGTGAGCTGCGTTGGAATACCCGGTTCACCGGGTATTCCTGCACTTCTCCGGTGTTGCATTGCCCGAGAAGCGCAGGAAGTGCCTGAGCGCTGTGACGCATGAGACTGCAGATGCTCGGTCATGGACATACCTGCCCGCCGGGCGACGAGGTCGTGCAGCGCGATGTCGGCGGCCATCTTGGCCGAGTGGTTGCCGACGACCGCGCCCTGGATCAGGCCGGCCGACGACAGATCGGCGGCGGCACCGGCGAGGACATCGGAGATCGGCCCCTCCAGCGCCGCGGCGGACCCGGCGAGCGAGTCGCCGGTGACCTTCCAGACCTGCGGAGCCTCACCCCAGCCGACGCACCCGTCGGAGTCCTCGACGGTCACGACGACGGTCTCGGCGAAGTCTGTACGCCGCAGAGCGGTCACGAACGGGGTGTGCAGCGGCACCCGGACCCGCTGGGTGCGCACCGCGGCGACCCGAGGCACCGTCACAGGGTCGACCACAGATAGCGAGCGACCTCGCTGATCCGGAACTCCGACTCGTCGTCGTCCAGGCCGGTCGTGAGCACGACCATCACCTGCGGTTCACCCTGAGCCGGCCGGATGATCGCCATGTCGTGGCGTACGCCGTCGATCCAGCCGGTCTTGTTGCCGACCACCGCGTCCTCGGGGACGCCGAGCGGGATCGCGTCGCGATACTCCTGGGCGACCAGGATCCCCTCGAGCTCGGCGGTCGACTCGGGCGAGAGCAGCCGGCCGGAGGCAAGCTTGGTGAGCAGCTTGCCCATGTCGTTGGCGGTCACCAGGTTCTGCAGCCCGGCCTCGCGCGCGGGCGCGTCCTCGATCCCCCGCGAGACCGTCGTCATCGGCGTCACGCCGGCGTCGGCGAGCACCGCGGCGACCTCCTCGAGCCCGACCCGCTCGAGCACGAGGTTGACGGCCAGGTTGCCGGAGACGGTCAGGGAGCGGCGTACGAGATCACCCAGCGGCAGCGGGGAGCCGACCGCCGCCCAGGTCTCAGGATCCTGATCCTCCTCCTGCGACATCTCGAAACGCGCCCCGACGACGGCGGAGTCGAAGTCGGGATGTACCGTGATCGGCTCGTCGAGCGAGAGCAGCCCGCGGTCGCGCAGTCGATAGGCGGCGATCGCGACGGGCACCTTCATCAGGCTCGCCGCATAGTGCTGCTGGTTGACGTTCTGCGCCTGCGTCGGGATGCCGTCGAGGCCGCTGAGCCAGGTCGAGACCAAAGGTTCCACGGCTCGAGACTAGTCGGTGCGGTCGAGCTCCTGCCGGACACGGTTCACGTCGTCGATCCAGGCGTCGACGTCCGAGGCACGCGTGGCGTACTCCTCGGCCACGTCGGGCTCGAGCGAGATCCAGAACCTCGAGCTCTGCCCGGCTTCCCAGACGGCGTCGGCGACCTCCTCGGCGGTGAGCGCGCCCTCGGCCGACCGGAAACCCGGGAGTCCGGAGGAGCGCTCGAGCATCGCCGTCTTCACGCTGCGCGCGACGATCGCCTGAGCGACGACGCCCTGGTGCCGGTAGGTGGCGGCGAGCCACTCGGCGAAGGCGATCTCGGCGTGCTCGGTGGCCGCGTACGACGGGGAGCCGAGCAGTGTGAGGAGACCCGCTGAGGAGGAGGTGACCACGAACCGGCCGGCACCGCGCGCGACCCACTCCGGCAGCAGCAGCCGCGCTGCGCGTACGTGGGCGAGGACGTTGACCTCGTACGAGGTCATCCAGGCGTGGTCGGAGGCCTCGAGGCCGCGGCCGCGCTCCACTCCCGCGTTGCCGTACCAGGCGTCGATCTTGCCGAGCTCCTCCCGCGCAGCGTCCACCAGCGCCGCGGTGCCTGCGGCCGAGGCGGCGTCCCCGGGGACCGCCAGGGCGCCGATCGAGTCCGCCACGGAGTTGAGCTCGGCGGTCTCGATGTCCGCCACGACGACGCGACACCCCTCCGCTGCGAACCGCATGGCCAGAGCTCTCCCGATCCCTCGGGCTGCTCCGGTCACAACCACCCCGCTCCCGGGTGCGAGTACGTTCACGGACCGACCACCTCCAGTGGCGTTAGTGAGGGTTAATCACTGTAACCGAGGCCGGTCCGTGAACGTGCAGCAACCTACTGATCAGTACCGATCACTCCGCCCATCTCACTCGGGCAGACCCGACGAGGGCGGGGCGTCCGAGGCGGCGCTGTCGTCCTCCTCGATGGGGGCGTCGCCGATGTCGGTGACGAGGACCGGCGTGAGCGGCTCGGAGGCACCGTTCTTGATCTCGACCACGCTCATCCCGGAGATGCCCATGTGGGAGTCCTCGGAGAACCGGAAGGGTGCCATCCCGGGTCCTTCGAAGGAGGAGCCCTCCTTCTCGATCGTCTCCACGATCGACTCGCGGGTGAGATCCTTGCCGTTGGCCTGCAGCGCCTGGACGAAGGTGTAGGCCTGCGACATGCCGTAGATCCGGTAGTTGGTCAGCTTCTCCGAGCCCTTCTTGGAGTACTCGTCCCAGACCTTCTGCCACAGCTTGACCCACTCGTCGTCGGGAGCGTCGACGCCGGGGATGTACTCGGTCGTCATCATCCCGTCCATCAGCTTCACGCCCTGCTCGGCCGGGATCTTGCCCTTGGTCATCGAGGCCAGCAGCCCGCCGACGAGCGCCGGGTCCGAGCCGACGTTCGAGTAGAACCACTTCGACTTGAAGCCGACGCCCTGCGCGGCGATCTGGCTCAGCGCGGTGTAGGACGGCGTGTTGAAGCCGATCACCAGGTCGACGCCCTTGGACTTGAACGAGGACATCTGCGGGGAGAAGTCGGTCGACCCACCTGGCGTGTACTTCTGTACGTCGACGATCTGGGCGTCGAGGAACTGCCGTGCGCCCTTCTCGCCGTCCTCGCCGAAGTCGTCGTCCTGCAGGAAGAGACCGACCTTGGCGTCGGGCATGTTCTCCTTGATGTACTGACCGATGACCTTGCCCTCGATCTCGTAGTCCGGCTGCCAGCCGAACGTCATCGGCGAGCCGGACGGGTTGTCGCCCCACTGCAGCGAGCCGCTGGAGACGAAGAGGTCGGGGATGCCGTCGTCGTTGAGGCGCTGGACGACCGCGCGGTGCGTGGGGGTGCCGAGGCCACCGACCATCGCGAAGATCTCGTCCTGCAGGATCATGTCGTTGGTGACGGCGCTGGTGTTGGTCGGGTTGTAGGCGTCGTCCTTGACGACCATCTCGATGTCGCGGCCGTGGACGCCACCGTTGTCGTTGACGTACTCATAGAACGCCTGGTGGCCCGACGGGATCTCCGAGTAGCCGGGCGCGGCCGGACCGGTCAGTGGGAAGTGCGCGCCGACCTTGATCGAGGTGTCGGTGACGCCGACCGCCGTCCCGTCCTCGGACGGCCTTTCCTTCCCCGCGCCACAGGCCGCGAGGAGCGAGGCAGTGGTGAGGACACAGACGACCTGTACGGCTCTGCGTGCAGTGGTTCTCATGTTGTCTTCTCCTTGGTTGACCCGAGAGTTGAGCGCGCTAGGAAGGTGCGCAGGCTGCCGACGATCCCTGCCGGAGCGAGGAGGATGACGAGCATCAGCACCAGTCCGTAGACCACCGGGGTGACCTCCGCGGCCTGGGTTGCGCTGAGTCCGACCGACTCCCCGAGATCGGTGGCGAAGTGAGGAAGAAAGGCGAGTACGCCGGCCCCGATGAGCGCTCCGGTCAGGCTGCCGAGCCCGCCCAGGACGACCGCGGCCAGGAGCGTCAGGGAGAGCGTGATCGTGAACGCGCCCGGCGCCGTGAGACGTACGTTCATGGCCATCAGGCCGCCGGCCAGCCCGGCAGCCATGGCGCTGACGGTGAAGGCGACCACGCGGGCGCGGCCCAGGTGGATGCCGGCCAGCTCGGCGGAGACGTCGTCGTCCCGCACCGCCCGCCAACGACGACCGATTCGGGAGCGGCTCAGGTTGGCGAGCGCCACGAAGGTGATCGCGAGGAGCAGCCAGCCGAGGTAGGCAAGGAAGGAGTACTGGTCGATCTCCACGGCGGTGAAGAACCAGACCAGGTCCTGGATCCAGGCCGGGAGGTCGGTCGCGCGGGGAACGGGCACCTGGAGCCCCTGCTCGCCGCCGAGGACCTCCCACTGGTTGGCCAGCCGGGGCACCGCCACGGCCAGCGTCAGGGTCGCGCCGGCGATGTAGGGTCCGTGCAGCCGCGCCGCCGGGACCCCGACCACCACCCCGACCACGGCACAGACCGCGATCGCGACGAGCAGGGCGACGAAGACGTCGGCCAGGGTCTCGCCGCCGGTGCGCTCGAGCACCAGGGTGGCGGCGTACGCCCCGACGGCCATGAGCGCGCCGTGGCCCAGCGAGAGCTGGCCGGAGAGACCGGTCAGGAGCGTGAGCCCGCCGGCGGCGATGGCGAAGTAGGCCATCTCGGCGTAGCGGGTCTGCAGGTACTGGCTGGAGCTGCCGATGACCGCCATCGCCACCACGAAGGCGACCAGGGCCACGACGAGGTGACGTGCCAGCGGCACCGAGGTCACCGGACGGACGAGTGAGCGCAGACGTTCCATGGGTCAGACCCTCCTGGCCGCAGCCGCCGCGAAGAGGCCGCTGGGACGTACCAGCAGCACCACCATCAAGATCCCGAGCGCGACCAGCGGCGCCAGGTGCTCACCGACGTAGCCGGTGACGTAGGAGAGCGAGAGGCCGAGGATCAGGCCGCCGATCACCGACCCGAGCGGCGAGTCGAGGCCGCCCAGCACGGCGGCGATGAAGCCGTAGATCACGAACGGGTCCATGAACGCCGGGTTCACCAGGTCGCCGCCGGCGATGAGCATCCCGGCCACCGCGCCCACGGCCGCGGCGAGCGCCCAGCCGAGGGTGAGCATGCGGCCGACGCGTACGCCCAGGAGCCGGGACACCTCGCCGTTGAACGCGGACGCCCGCATCCGCAGCCCCAGGTCGGTGAAGCGGAAGAGGACCACGAGCCCGGCCATCACGACGGCGACCACGACGATCGTGAGGATGCCGAACGGGGTGATCCCGATCGAGGTGTCCCCGACGTTGATCGCGTTGGTACTGACCGGGGCCGGGAAGCCGCGGTGCTGGACGCCGAAGGTGATCGCGGTCAGGCCGTGGAGCACCATGAACAGCCCGAGGGTGAGGATCACCGCGTTGAGCTCGGCCTTGCCCTCGACCGGGCGGATGATCACCCGCTCGATCACGGCGCCGAGCCCGAACCCGGCGGCGATCGCGGCCATGAAGGCGACCCAGTAGGGCACGTCGGCGTTGATCAGCGAGAGCGCGATGTAGGTGGTCACCATCGCCATCGCCGCCTGGGCGAAGTTGACGATCCGGGTGGAGCGCCAGATCAGGCACAGGGCCAGCGCGAACGCGGCGTAGACCGCGCCCAGGACCAGCCCTCCGAGGGTGGTGTCGAGAAACTGCTGCATGTCTGCTCCTCAGAACCCGAGATAGGCGTGGCGGAGCTGCTCGTCGGCGGCCAGCTCGGCAGCTGGCGCCGAGGCGACGACCCTGCCGAGGTTGAGCACGACTCCGTGGTCAGCGATGGACAGGGCACTGCGGGCGTTCTGCTCGACCAGGACGACGGTGAGCTCCTCGGTCTGCACCAGCCCGCGGAGCAGGTCGAAGATCTGGGCCACCACCCGGGGCGCGAGCCCCAGGGACGGCTCGTCGAGCAGGAGCACGGTCGGTCGCGCCATCAGCGCGCGGCCGATGACGAGCATCTGCCGCTCACCGCCCGAGAGCATGTGAGCGGTGGCCTCGCGGCGCTCGCCCAGGCGCGGGAAGAGCTCGAAGACCCGCTCGACCGGCATCGGCTCGGAGCCGGTCGCGCGGTGCAGCCCGCCGAGGCGGAGGTTCTCGGTGACGGTCAGCTCGGCGATCACGCCGCGCCCCTCCGGGACGTGGGAGAGGCCGTACGAGGTCAGCTTCTCGGTCGCGGTGCGCGTGATGTCCTTGCCGTTCAGCGTCACGGTGCCCTTGCTGGACTTCACCAGGCCGGACACGGTGCGCAGCAGCGTGGTCTTGCCGGCGCCGTTGGCGCCCAGGACGGCGGTGACCTGGCCTCTAGAGGCGGTGAAGGTGACGCCGTTGAGCGCCTTGACGGGTCCGTACGCAGCGCTCAGGTCCTCGACGGCGAACATCAGGCCTCCTCGGCGACGGTCAGTGCGTGGACCTCGGCGGCGTCGTCGTGCTCGACCTGGTCACCCAGGTAGGCGGCGAGGACGGCCGGGTCGTTGCGGATCTCGTCGGGTGAGCCGGCGGCGATGACCCGCCCGAAGTCGAGCACCGTGATCCGGTGGCAGACGGACATCACCAGGTCCATGTGGTGCTCGACGAGCATCACGGCGGTGCGTTCGGTCAGGCCGGTGATGATCTCGCCGAGCTCGGTCATCTCCTCGGCGCTCAGCCCGCTGGCGGGCTCGTCGAGAAGCAGCAGCTCCGGCTCGGCCACCAGGGCGCGCGCGAGCGCGACCTTCTTCCGGATCGGGTACGGCAGGCTGCCCGGGTAGCGGGAGGCGTACGACTCGATCCCGAGCTCGCCGAGGACCTCGCGCGCCTTGGCGGCCAGCCGGGCGTCGTCGCGGTGGCCGAGCCCGAGCAGCCCGCGCACGAAGCCGGCGCGGGCGAGTCGGTCCGCGCCGACCATCACGTTGTCGAGCACCGTCATCCGCTCGAAGAGCCCGAGCCCCTGCAGGGTCCGGGCGATGCCGTGGCCGGCGAGCTGGTGCGGGCGGAGGTCGTGGATCGTCTCGCCGCGCAGCCGGAGCTCGCCCTCGGCGGGGCTGACGAAGCCGCACACGACGTTGAACAGTGTGGTCTTGCCGGCACCGTTGGGGCCGATGACGCCGAGCACCTCACGGGGCGCGACCTCCAAGGAGACGTCCTCGAGGGCACGCACGCCCCCGAACCGGACCGAGACTCCCTCGACCGCGAACAGCGGTGGGTCTTCGCCAGGCATCTGCATCATGCTCCCTTCACCCGTTGTGACGGCTATCACTTTGGACTCTCCGCACAACTGGGGATATGGGCAGTGAGCACAAAATCTTTCGGGCGCTCCGACCGAGATTCCCTGGTTTACTGGCGGATGCGGCAGTGGGCATGGGACGCTCCGCACATGGGTGTGACGAGTGACACAGCTCCCGACGCGGAACTCCGCCCGCTGGTCGAGCGTGCCTGGGCCTCGCTGGTGAGCCAGGCGGACGCGATCGCCGACGACATCACGCTGACCCTGATCGCGATCCAGCCGGAGTGGCACCAGAACGCCGAGCCGTCGGTGCGGGCCGACCTGCGCTCGAGCACGCGGGAGCACGTACGCCGCGGCATCCGGGCCATGGCCGGAATGACCCCGGGAGCCAATCCCGTCGACCTGTGGCGCGAGACCGGCCGGCGGCGGGCGCGGCAGGGCGTACCTCTGGAGTACTGCCTCAACGCCTACACCGTCGGCACCCGGATGCTGTGGGAGGCGATGGTCCACCAGCAGGAGGAGCTCGGGATCGACGACCGGGTGATGGTGCTCGCCGGACGCCAGGTGTGGACCGACCTGGACGTGCAGAACTCGGTCATGTCGGGGGCCTACCGGAAGGAGGCGGCGCTGCTGCAGCGCCGCGACCTGCAGCTCCAGGGCCGGCTCCTCGACGGGCTCGCCGAGGGTCGCGGCGGCGACCCCGCGTTCGCCGCCGAGGTGCAGGACATCCTCGGGGTCGCCGCCGACGCGCGGATGGCCTGCGTGGTCGCGGCCTTCGACGGCAACCGCGACTCACCGCTGCGCAACCCCGACGACCGGCTGGAGAAGGCCGGTCTGGTGTCGTTCTGGCACGTACGCGGCGACCACCACTTCGGGCTGGTCCCGTTGGGGTCGCGCCCGGTCGCGGAGGCCGTCGCCGATCTGGTCGACCAGCTCGCCTGCTGCAACTCGGGCCGGGTCGGGATCGCCACCGCCGACGACCTCAGCGGCTTCGGCACCGCCTTCCAGCTCGCCACCCACACGGTGGAGACGGTGCCCCGAGGACGTACGGACATCGCGGTCGTCGACGACCGTCTGCCGCAGGTGCTGCTGACCGCCTCACCCGCCGTCTCCCACCTGCTCGTACGCCGCACCCTCGGCCCGATCCTGGCGCAGCCGACCCACCAGTCCGACGTACTGCTGGCGACGCTCCGAGCCCTCATCGCGCACGGCGGCTCCCCCACCCACGCCGCCGAGGACCTGATCTGCCACCGCAACACGGTCATCTACCGCATCAAGCAGATCCAGGACCTGACCGCGAAGAGCATCTCCGACCCGCGCGACCGACTCCTGTTCGCTCTCGCCCTGATGGCGCTGGAGAAGTAGCCGAGGCGTCACTCGCGCCGGCCGAGATGGCACCGTGGTGCCACCTCGGCCGACCGGCGTGACGCCTCGGCGTCAGATGTCGACGAGGGCCCCCAAACGGTCGCGATGGAGGCCGGGAAGGCCGTACGCGATCTGGTCGGCCTTGGCCCGCTTGAGGTAGAGGTGGGCGGGGTGCTCCCACGTCATGCCGATGCCGCCGTGCAGCTGCACCGCCTCCTCGGCCGCGGTGACGGCCAGGTCACCGCAGTACGCGGCGGCGACGTGGGTCGCGATCTCGGTCTCCTTCGCGTCTCCGAGAGTCAGCGCCCCGGCGGCGTAGCGCGCAGCCGCGCCGGCGCCCTCGACGTTGGTGTAGAGGTCGGCGAGCCGGTGCTTGAGCGCCTGGTAGCCACCGACGATCCGGCCGAACTGCCGCCGGACCTTGAGGTACTCCACCGTCGTGGTCAGGCACCACTGCGCCACGCCGACCTGCTCGGAGGCCATCAGCGCGGCCCCGGCCAGCAGACCGGAGCGTACGCCCTCGGCACCGTGCTCAGCGGCCACGACCACCTCGCCGGAGGCCGGATCGAGGGTGACATCGGCGAGCTGGCGGGTCATGTCGAGCGAGCTCACCGGGGCGATCGTCGCCCGGTCCGCAGGGACGGCTCGGATCTCGATGCCGTCGGGAGTCGTCACGGGCACCAGGAGCGTGTCCGCCTCCAGGGCGCCGGCGACCGACCGGATCTCGGTCTCGACGGGCTCCAAGGGCTGGACGGTCGTGGTCGCGAGCGACACGGCCAGGGCTGCGGTGCGGTCCCCCGAAGCCAGTGCGGCCAGCAGCTCCGAACCGGCCTCGGTGGGCCCGGCCAGCAGGACCGAGGTGGCGACGACGGAGCTGGTCAGGAACGGCACCGGCGCAACCGCCCGGCCCAGCTCCTCCAGGACCACGGCGGCCTCGCGGGCGGACGCCCCGGCACCACCGTAGGACTCCGGGATCAGCAGCCCCGCGAGCCCGAGCTCGCTGGCGAGCCCCTTCCACAGGACCGGGGTGAGCGAGCTGTCACCGTCGTACGCCTTGACCACGTCGGCCGGCGCGCAGTGCTCTGCCAGGAACGACCTGACCGTGGCCCGCAGGTCGGCATCGAGCTCGTTGTCGAGCAGTTCGACATCGCTCATCGCGGGATCTCCTTCCAGGAAACGTCCTTGTCGACCCGGTGCTCCCCGGGGAGACCGAGGACTCGCTCGGCCACGATGTTGCGCAGGATCTCCGAGGTGCCGCCCTCGATGGAGTTGCCCTTGGCGCGCAGGTAGCGATAGACGGCGTCGCGACCGCCGAAGTCGACGTGCTCGGGCCGGACCATCGCCCAGCCGTCGCCGTCCTCGTAGCGGAGCCCTTCCTCGCCGCGCAGCTCCAGATCGAGCCCGGTGAGCTGCTGGTTGATCTTGGCGAAGGTCAGCTTCATCGCCGACCCCTCGGGGCCGGGCTGGCCGACGGCCAGCTTCTGCCGCAGCCGGGCTCCGGTCAGCCGGGCCACCTCCGACTCGACCCACAGCCTCAAGAGCCGGTCGCGCAGCTCCGGGGTGTGGTTCTCCGGATGCGTACGCCACGACTCGGCGACCACGCCGAGCATCCCGCCCTCGCGGGGCATCGCGGCGCCGCCGATGGCGACCCGCTCGTTGTTGAGGGTGGCGTTGGCGACCTCCCATCCCTGCCCGACCGCACCGAGACGGTGGGCGTCGGGGATCCTCACATCGGTCAGGAAGACCTCGTTGAACTCAGCCTCGCCGGTGATCTGGCGCAGCGGCCGCACCTCGACGCCCGGATCGTGCATATCGCACAAGAAGTAGGTCAGACCGCGATGCTTCGGGACGTCCGGATCCGTGCGGGCGACGAGGATCGCGAAGTCGGCGTTGTGGGCGCCCGAGGTCCACACCTTCTGCCCGTTGACGACCCACTCGTCACCGTCGAGGACGGCCCGGGTGGCCAAGCCGGCGAGGTCGGAGCCGGCGCCGGGCTCGGAGAAGAGCTGGCACCAGATCTCCTCGCCGCACCACAGCGGCTCCAGGAAGCGAGACTTCTGCTCCGGGGTGCCGTAGGCCAGGATCGTCGGCGCGGCCATGCCGAGCCCGATCCCGTTGCGTCGCGGGTTGTTGTCGGGGGCGCCGGCCGCCTCGAAGAGGTCGGAGACCAGCGGCTGCAGGGCGCGCGACGCGCCGAGACCACCGTGGCCCTCGGGGAACGCGACCCACGCCAGCCCCGCCTGGTATCGGGCGTGCAGGAAGGCGCTCGGCTCGGTCGTCGCGACCGGGTGCTCAGCGAGGAACGCCTTGACCCGGCCCTGCAGCTCCTCGGGAGTCACTGCCGTCCCTCCCGCCGCGCGGCCTGCTTGCGCAGCTCGGCCTTGGCCAGGGCGTTCTTGTGCACCTCGTCGGGGCCGTCGGCGAACCGCAGCGTACGGATGCCGGCGTAGGACTTGGCCAGCGGGAAGTCCTGGGAGAGACCACCGGCGCCGTGGGCCTGGATCGCCTTGTCGAGGATCCACTGGACGGTCGCCGGAGTGGCGATCTTGATCGCCTGGATCTCGGTGTGGGCGCCCTTGTTGCCGACCGTGTCCATCAGCCAGGCGGTCTTGAGGACGAGGAGCCGCAGCTGCTCGATCCGCACCCGCGACTCGGCGATCCAGTCACGGATCACGCCCTGCTCGGAGAGCGGCTTGCCGAAGGCGACCCGCTCCTCGACCCGGGCACACATCAGCTCGATCGCCCGCTCGGCCAGGCCGATGGAACGCATGCAGTGGTGGATGCGGCCGGGGCCCAGGCGCGCCTGCGCGATCGCGAACCCCATGCCCTCGGTGCCGATGAGATTGCCCGCCGGGACACGTACGTCGGAGAAGATCAGCTCCGCGTGACCGCCGTGGTCGTGGTCGTCGTAGCCGAAGACCTCCATGCCGCGCTTGATCGTGAGGCCCGGGGTGTCGCGGGGCACCAGGATCATCGACTGCTGCTTGTGGCGCTCGGCGGACGGGTCGGTCTTGCCCATCACGATGAAGATCTTGGCGTTGGGGTTCATCGCGCCGGTGATCCACCACTTGCGGCCGTTGATGACGTACTCGTCGCCGTCGGGCACGATCGAGGTCTCGATGTTGGTCGCGTCGGAGGAGGCGACGCCCGGCTCGGTCATCGCGAAGGCGCTGCGGATCTGCCCGTCCAGGAGCGGCTCCAGCCACTCCTTCTGCTGCGCCTCGTTGCCGAAGTCGTGCAGTACCTCCATGTTGCCGGTGTCCGGCGCGGCGCAGTTGAACGCGGCCGGCGCGAGGTGACTGCGGCCGGTGATCTCGGCCAGCGGGGCGTACTGCAGGTTGGTCAGACCCGCCCCGCCCTCACCGGGCAGGAAGAGGTTCCACAGGCCGCGCTTGCGGGCCTCGGCGCGGATCTCGCCGAGGATCGGCACGCTGTCCCAGGCCCACTTGTCGTCCTGGGCCGCGAGCTGCTCCTCGAAGACGGCCTCGTTGGGCTCGACGTACGTCTTCTGGAAGTCCCATACCGAGGCGACGAGCTCCTCGGTCCTGGCGTCGGGTGCGAAATCCATGCGTCACTTCTCCTTCATTGCAGACAGTCCCATGTCCAGGAGCGGGTGGATCCCGTCCCCGATCTTGTCGAAGCCGGGCCCCACGGTCTGGCCCTTGAGGTAGCGGTAGTGGATCCCCTCGAGGATCGCGGCGAGCTTGTAGGCGGCGAGCCCGCGGTAGAAGCCGAACTCGCTCAGGTCACGTGGGCTGGCCGCGTCGTAGCGGGCGATGATCTCGTCCTCGGAGAGCCAGCCGGGAGCGTTGCTGACGTCGGTCACGGTGCCGTCACCGGAGACCGAGGCCATCCGCTGGTAGGTGAGCAGGATCGCCAGGTCGGTGACCGGGTCGCCGAGCGTGGCCATCTCCCAGTCGACAACGGCCTTGATCTGGTCGGCCTCGTCGGTGAGCACGTTGTCGAGGCGGTAGTCGCCGTGCACGATCCCCGGCCCGGTCGAGGCGGCCTCGGCAGCACCCACCTGCGCCTCCAGCAGCGCGTGGAGCTCGTCGGCTGCGGGGAGATCGCGGGAGTACGACGCCTCGAGCTGCTTCTTCCAGCGCCGGACCTGCCGGCTCAGGAAGCCCTCGGGGCGGCCGAACTCGCTCAGCCCGACCTCGGCCGGGTCGACCGCGTGCAGCGCGGCCATCACGTCGATGAGCTGCTCCGAGATCGCCTTCGTGCGGTCCGCACCGAGCGGCTCGAGCTCGCGGGCGTAGCGGTAAGGCCGGCCGTCGACCTTCTCCATCACGTAGAACGGCGCCCCGAGCACGTCCTCGTCGTCGCAGAACGCGAAGGTGTGCGGCACCGGTACGTCCGTGTCGCGCAGCGCGGTGATCACCGTGAACTCACGCTTCATGTCGTGCGCGGTGGCGAGCACGTGCCCGAGCGGTGGACGGCGGACGATCCACTCGTGGGTGCCGTCGGAGACGGCGTACGTCAGGTTGGACTTGCCTCCGGAGATGTGGGTGGCGCTCAGCTCGTGGCCGGCGCCTGTCACGTTCTTGGCCAGCCAGGGGCCGAGCCGGTCCAGGTCGAGTCCGGGCAGCGATTCGGTCGTCACGCGGCACCTCCGAGGGTGGGAATCATGCGGGCGAGCGCCGCGCGGGTGCTCGCCGGGTCTGTGTGCAGCAGGGCGTCGAGGCCGACCGCCCGGGCGCCGAGGACGTTGGGCTCTGCGTCGTCGATGAAGAGGCACTCCTCGGCCGGGAGACCGAGCCTGCTCAGGGTGCGATCGAAGATCGGCGCCTCCGGCTTCCGCATGGCGACCTCCTCGGAGATCACCACCACCTCGAACAGCGCGTCGACCTGCTTGCGCGGGTAGAAGTTGCCCCAGCTGTTGGAGAGCAGGGCCAGCCGGATGCCGGCGTCGCGGAGCTCCTCGGCCAGCGCGAACATCTCCGGGTTGGGCCGCATCCCGGCGAAGAGCCGGGACAGGACGCCGTCGGGATCGACCGGGTTGCCGTCGTACGTCTCCAGGCGAGCGGCCAGGAGCTTGTCGAACTCCTTGACCGAGAGCTCGCCGAGCTCGAGGCGGTGGATCGGGGTGCCGGCGTCGGCGTAGCGGCCCAGCCACTCCTTGAGCACCTTCGTGAAGCTCTCCGGCTTGATGCCGTCAGCCTCCAGCCAGGCCCGGATCGAGTCGCCGATGGGCGTGGTCAGCACCCCGCCGTAGTCGAAGATGACCGCCTTCATGCGACGTACACGACCCGTCCGACGGTGGTGCCGTCGGCAAGGCGCTGTACGCCGTCGGCCACCTCGTCCAGGGACAGCTCCTCGCTGACCAGCGGCTTGATCGACCCCTCGGCGGCCATCCGGGTGAGCTCGCGGTGGCACTCGGCGACCAGGTCGGGCGCGAGCGCGTTGTAGAGGCCCCAGTGGAGTCCGACGATCGAGTAGTTCTTGATCAGCGAGTGGTTGAGCGCGGCCTCCTGGATGCGGCCGCCGGCGAAGCCGATGATCAGGATCCGGCCCTCGAAGGCGATGCACTTGGTGGAGCGGTCGTAGGTGTCGCCGCCGACCGGGTCGTAGATCACGTCGGCGCCCTTGCCGCCGGTGACCTCCTTGACGACCTTGACGAAGTCCTCGGTGTGGCGGTCGATCACGACATCCGCACCGAGCTGCTTGGCGACCGCGGCCTTCTCCGGCCCGCCGACGACACCGATCACGGTCGCTCCGGCGGCCTTGCCGAGCTGGATCGCGGCGCTGCCGACCCCGCCCGCGGCAGCGTGCACGAGCAGCGTCTCGCCGGGCTGGATGTGGGCGCGGCGGTGGAGCGCGAACCAGCCGGTCTGGTAGCCGATGTAGAGGCTCGACGCCTCGGCGTCGGTGAGCGCCTCCGGAGCCGGGAACGTGGTCGCGGCGTCCATCAGCGCGAGCTCGCCGAAACCGCCGTACGGCAGCGACCCGCCGCCGATGACGCGGTCCCCGACCTGGAAACCGTCGACGCCCTCGCCGAGCGCGACGACGTCACCGCACAGCTCGACGCCGGCGGTGAACGGCAGCTCGGGCTTGACCTGGTAGAGGCCGCGGCACATGAGTACGTCGGGGAAGTTGGCCGGGCTGGCCAGCACCTTCACGACGAGCTGTCCGGCGCCGGGGGTCGGGTCGGGCACCTCCTCGAGCCGCATCACGTCCTGGGGCTCGCCGAGCGAGCCGATCCGCCACGCCTTCATACCTGTCCTTCCACGTGCTGCCAGAGTCGATTCATTCCGCCGAGCCACTTGTCGGTCTGCGTCGCCCGCGCGGCGTAGTAGTCGCCCACCTCCGGGTGCGGCAGCACCAGGAAGCGGTCATCGGTCGTCGCCTCCCAGGCCGCATCGGCGACCTGCTCGGGCGTCAGCGCTCCGTCGCGGCTGAGCAGGCCGGCCATCGGTCCCGACCGCTCGAGCATCCCGGTCTGCACGCCCTGCGGGCAGATCGCCTGCACGACGATCCCGTGGTGGCGGTAGGTCGCCGAGAGCCACTCCGCGAAGGCGACCGCGGCGTGCTTGGTGACCGAGTAGGTCGGCGTACCGACCATCATCAGCAGCCCCGCCGCACTCGCCGTCACCACGTAGCGACCACTCTTCCGCTCGACCCAGTCGGGGACGAGGAGACGCGCCGCCCGGACGTGGGCCATCACGTTGACCTCGTGCGACGCCTGCCAGTCCTCCTCGGGACAGTCCAGGCCGATGCCGCGGTCGATGCCGGCATTTCCGTACCACGCGTCGATCTGGCCGAGGTGGTCCTTCGCCGCCTCGACGAGGCGGGCCACGCCCTCGACCGAGGCCGCGTCGCCGGCCACCGGATGGGCGCCGATCTCCTTCGCCGTCTCGGTCAGGCGTACGTCGTCGATGTCGTTGACCACGACGCGCACGCCCTCGGCGACGAGGCGGGCGGCGAGGGCACGGCCGATCCCGCCCGCGGCTCCGGTGACGACGGCGGTGCTGCCTGGGGCCGGGGCCATCAGACGCGTCCGCCGGCGAGGGTGAGGCCGCCGTCTACGGTGACGAGCTGGCCGGTCATCCAGCCTGCGTCCTCGGAGAGGAGGAACGAGGCGACACCGGCGATGTCCTCGGGGGTGCCGAGGCGCTTGAGCGGGTACGCCGCCGAGACCTCCTGCTCGCGGCCCTCGTAGAGGAGCTCGGCGAACTTGGTCTTCACCACGGCCGGGAGGATCGCGTTGACCCGCACCTTCGGGCCGAGCTCGACCGAGAGCTCCTGGGTGATGTAGCTGAGCATCGCCTTGCTCGCGCCGTACGTCGCGATCAGCGGGGTCGGGGCCAGGCCGGCCACCGATGAGATGTTGACGATCGCGCCGCCGTGCTCGGACATCCACGCCCGCCAGACCTGCTGGGTCCAGCCGATCGGCGAGAGGCAGTTGACCTCGACGGTCTTGCGGGCCGACTCGCGGTCCATGTCGATCAGGCCGCCGGCCTTCGGATTGATGCCGGCGTTGTTGACCAGCAGGTCGGCGCTGCCGAAGGTGTCGATCGCAGCCTTGACGACCTCCTCCTGGTGCTCGGGGTCGTCGGCCTTGCCGGCGATGCCGAGGGCGACCTCTTTGCCTCCGAGACCCTCGACCGCCTCCGCGAGCGCCTCGGGCTTGCGCGCCGTGATGACGACCTTCGCCCCCTCGTCCACCAGCCGCTGGGCGATGCCCAGACCGATGCCCCGGCTGGCCCCGGTGATGATCGCCGTACGTCCCTCGAACCTCGACATGCTCATTCCCTCGTGTGCTCGGCTAATCTAAGCGCTTGCTTAGGTGGTGACAGCGGTCACTCTACGGGGTAGCCCAAGAACATGGAAGGTCGGCGTCCAACCAATGCCGAGAAGTCAGCCGCGTCGGCCGAGACGTCGCTCCGGTCGGCCGAAGCGCCACCTCCTGACGTCTCGGCCGACGTACGCGACGCCTCGACCTGCGGGAGTGACGCCTCGGTAGCACCGATCGAAAACGCAGTTGTGGGCGACGAAACCAGAGTTTCGTCGCCCACAACTACAGATTCGGCCCGCCAGAAGTGCGGATTCGGCCGAGGGGCGTCAGCCGACGACGACCTCGATCCGCTGGAACTCCTTGAGGTCGGTGTAGCCGGTGGTGGCCATGGCGCGCTTGAGGGCGCCGACGAGGTTCATGGTGCCGTTGGCGACGTGCGAAGGACCGAAGAGGACCTCCTCGAAGGTGCCGACGGGCTCGAAGGCGACGCGCTCGCCGCGGGGCAGGTCGGCGTGGTGGGCCTCGTTGCCCCAGTGGAATCCCTTGCCGGGCGCATCCGTCGCCCGCGCGAACGGGCTACCGACCATGACCGCGTCGGCACCGCAGGCGATCGCCTTGGCGATGTCGCCGGAGCGGCCGACGGCGCCGTCGGCGATGACGTGTACGTAGCGGCCGCCGGACTCGTCCAGGTAGTCGCGGCGCGCGGCGGCGACGTCGGCCACCGCGGAGGCCATCGGCACGGCCACGCCGAGCACGGTGCGGGTCGTGTGCGCCGCACCGCCGCCGAAGCCGACCAGGACGCCGGCAGCACCGGTGCGCATCAGGTGGAGCGCGGCCTGGTAGGTCGCGCACCCGCCCACGATCACCGGCACGTCGAGCTCGTAGATGAACTCCTTGAGGTTGAGCGGCTCGGCCTGCGAGGAGACGTGCTCGGCCGAGACCGTGGTGCCGCGGATGACGAAGAGGTCGACGCCGGCGTCGACGACGGCCTTGGCGAACTCCTTCGTACGCTGCGGGGACAGCGCCCCGGCCACGGTGACACCCGAGGCGCGCACCTCGCGCAGCCGCTCGGTGATCAGCTCGGCCCGGATCGGGGCCTCGTAGATCTCCTGCAGACGCCGGGTCGCGTCGACACCGCTCAGCTCGGCCAGCTCGTCGAGCAGCGGCTGCGGGTCGTCGTAGCGGGTCCACACGCCCTCGAGGTTGAGCACCCCGAGGCCGCCGAGCTTGCCCATCGCGATCGCGGTCGACGGCGACATCACCGAATCCATCGGCGCCGCGATCAGCGGGATGTCGAAGCGGTAGGCGTCGATCTGCCAGTCGGTGCTCACCTCGGTGGTGTCACGGGTGCGCCGGGACGGCACGATCGCCACGTCGTCGAAGGCGTACGCCCGTCGTGCTCGCTTGGCCCGGCCGATCTCGATCTCAGTCACATGACGGATTGTTCCACGGGACCGGATCGAGATCGGAAAGGCCACACGCACCGAGCCAGCACGACCGGACTAGCTACGCACCGCGGTCAGCAGCAGGTACTCCCACTTCATCACCCCGGCCGTGACGTAGCGGTCCCCCAGCTCGGCGAGCGCGGCGTCGAGCTCCGCCGTCCGCTCGGCGTCCTCGGCGATCCCGCGATAGGCGACGATCGTCGGCCCGTAGCAGGCCTTGAAGAAGTCACGGAAC
The DNA here is from genome assembly GCF_044744805.1 of Nocardioides sp. NPDC087217. Classification (NCBI taxonomy): domain Bacteria; kingdom Bacillati; phylum Actinomycetota; class Actinomycetes; order Propionibacteriales; family Nocardioidaceae; genus Nocardioides; species Nocardioides sp. NPDC087217. The sequence goes on along the minus strand of NZ_JBIUZB010000001.1, from coordinate 1,091,849 downwards.
TCCGCGCCGGTCTCGAACGAGTCGATCGCGACCATCCGCTTCTCGGCCCGGACGGAGGTCACCTGGTCACCCAGCAGGCCGCGTACGTGGCTCTCGTCGCCCCATCGCGGCGGCGGCTGCGCTCCCTCGGGCGGCGGCGCCATGAACGGCTTCATCGTCGAGAACATCTGGCCGATGAAGCCCTCCGGCGTCCAGCTGACCAGGCCGATCCGGCCACCCGGCCGTACGACCCGGAGCAGCTCGGACGCGGCCTTCTCGTGGAACGGCGCGAACATGATGCCGACGCAGGACATCGCGACATCGAAGGCGGCATCGTCGAACGGCAGCGCCTCGGCATCGGCGGCGCGCCAGGTGATCGAGTCGGCACCTGTCTCGCCGGCTGCCCGAGCCTGGCCGATCTCGAGCAGCTCGGGCGTCAGGTCGCTCGCGGTCACCTCGGCGCCGGCGAGGGCGGCGGGGATGGCGGCGTTCCCGGTGCCGGCGGCGATGTCGAGCACGCGGTCGCCCGGCCCGATCTCGCAGGCCTCGACGATCACCTGGCCGAGCTCTGGGATGAGCTCGTCGGCGACCCGGGCATAGTTTCCGAGGCCCCACATCGCACGGTGGCGGGCCTTCAGGTCTGGCTGGACGGGTGTTGCGGTCATGGCTTCCTCCACGGACGTCGAACCCGAGAGGAGATCTGGAGTCTCCAGCATCGCCCCCGCGCCGCCGCCCGGATAGTTCCTTATCTGTACTTGCCGCCCGCGACCGATAGGGGTCTACTGAACGGACAGGGATCTCGGGCTGCACAAGGGGAGGCGGTCCCATGACGGGATACGGCCAGTTCTGTCCGATGGCGAAAGCCATGGAGGTGCTCGACGAGCGGTGGACGCTGCTCGTCGTTCGCGAGCTTCTGCTCGGCAGCACCCACTTCAACGAGCTGCGCCGGGGTGTGCCCAAGATGTCGCCCGCCCTGCTCTCCAAACGCCTGCGGACCCTGGAGCGGGCGGGCATCATCCAGCGCCGCGGCGAGGGGCAGAGGACCTCCTACCACCTCACCGCCAGCGGCCAGGAGCTCGCCACGGTCGTCACCGCACTCAACGAGTGGGGGGCGCGCTGGGTCGGCTCGCTGGGCCAGGCCGACCTCGATCCGCACCTATTGCTGTGGGACATGCGCCGCACGATCCCGGTCGACGTGTGGCCGGAGCAGCGCACCGTCGTCGAGTTCCGGCTCACCGACGTCGCCCCGAAGGTCGCCCGCTGGTGGCTGATGGTGGCCGCCGACCAGGCCGAGGTCTGCGACTTCGACCCCGGGTTCGAGATCGACGCGCGGCTCACCGCCAGCCTGCGCACGCTCACCGAGATCTGGCGCGGCGACCTCGCCTGGCCGATGGCGCTCCGCGCCGAGATGGTCACCATCGCCGCCGACCAGGAGGTACGCCACGCCCTGCCCTCCTGGCTCGGCCAGTCCTCCGCCGCTCGCGTCCCCCGCCCCCGCGTCGAAGCGGGACGGGTTCAGCTCCAGTCGTAGGAGAGGACGAAGCCGTACGCCTCTCCGCCGCCCTCCTCGGAGAGGACCATGTCGGCCTCGCCGACAAGACCCTCGAGGCCGCCGGTGCCGAGCCCGGGGATGATGGTGAGGTGGGAGCGGACGGTCTTGTCGGCGTACGCACCGCTGATCCGCCACACGCACGAGCCCTCCTGGCCGGCGATGGAGCCGGTGAACTGCTCGTACGCCTCGAAGACCGCGCCGCCGGCGGGGTTGCCGTAGGCGCCGATCATCCGCGCGACGCCCGTGCCCTGGATCTCGCCCGCGTAGGTGTAGTCGGTCTCGGCGGTGGTCAGGCCGCGGTGGGGGATGTAGACGTCGTCGCCAATCGTGGTGCCCTCGCCGTCGATGTCGACGTAGGCCGCCTCGTGCCAGCGCGCGACGGTCATGGTGGTGCTTGCCTTGTTGCTGTAGCTCTTCTCGGTCATGGGTCCAGCCTGCTCCGGACACCAGGGCCGAGGATTGAAGGAACGCGCCATATCGTTGGCGGCATGGCCGACGACACCGAGGGCAGGGGCTATCCCGACGCGATCGTGCGCCCGGTGACGGCGGCCCGGACGATCACCACCGAGCGGTTCGCGGTCTCACCGGCGCTGGCGGGACACGTGGACTACCACTGGTACGTCGGCTGGGAGCTCGAGCACCCGCACGACCAGCAGGTCATCCCGCAGCCGCGGATCCACGTCGCCGCCGAGGACGGCCGGCTGCTGGTGCACGGCATCGGCCGGCGCCCGTTCGTCCGGCATCTCACCGGCCGCGGCCACACGCTCGGCGTCTCGTTCCTGCCCGGCCTCTTCCGTCCGGTGCTCGGCAGCCGGGTCAGCGCGATCGCCGACCAGGTCGTCCCGGCCCAGGACCTCCTCGGCGTCGACGACCGGCCGGCCGCGGAGCGCATCCTCTCCGTCGCCGATCCCGCGGAGATGGCCGCCGCGATGGAGTCCTACCTCCTGGAGGTCGGCCTCCCCACGGACCCGGTCGCCGAGGACGTACGTCGCTGGGCGACCCTGGCCGAGGAGGACCGCTCGATCACCCGGGCCGAGCAGCTCGCCGACCGCGCCGGCGTGAGCCTGCGGTCGCTGCAGCGCCTGTTCAGCGAGTACGTCGGGATCGGCCCGAAGTGGGTCGTGCAGCGGTTCCGCGTGCTGGAGGTCGCCGCCCGCGCCCACTCCGGTGAGGTCGACTGGGCCGCGGTCGCCGCGGAGCTGGACTTCAGCGACCAGGCCCACCTGGTGCGTACGTTCCGCGACGTCGTCGGCGCTCCTCCGGCTACGTACGCGAAGGATCTGTGAGCGGCAGCGTGAACCGCGCCTTGGCGTCGTCGCGCGCGCCGGTGCGTCGGTAGAAGCGGATCGCGCCCTCGTTCCACTCCGGCGTCTGCCACTGCAGCTCGCCGGCGCCGGCCGCTCGCGCCTCGGCCTCCACCGCCCCCATCAGCAGGCGGCCGGCCCCTCGACCCCGAGTGGCCTCCCGCAGGTAGAGGCAGTCGAGATGGGCGTACTCGGCCGCCTGCCAGGTCGAGGCCTCCAGGCTCCAGCTCGCGTAGCCGACCAGCGCGTCGTTCTGGACGGCAACGAGCACACGCACCCGCGGCCGAGGGACGAACACCCACGCCGCCAACGCGGTCTCCAGGTCCGGTCGCGGCTCGCTGGCTCGCTCGTAGCGGGCGTGCTCCCGGATCAGCTCGACCAGCTCGGGCAGGTCGTCGACCCCGACGGGACGGATCGAGACGCTGCGGGTCAGGCGGATCCTGGGGTCAGCAAGCACAGGAGATCGCGTCCAACGGCACGGTCAGCGGGTCCTTGGCACGCAGGACAGGGCCGCGTTCGTCCTCGACCGGATAGCCTTCGCGGGCCCAGTACTCGAAGCCGCCGATCATCTCCTTGACCTGGTAGCCGAGCTTGGCGAACTCGAGCGCGGCTCGAGTCGCGCCGTTGCAGCCCGGACCCCAGCAGTACGTCACGACCGGCAGGTCCACGGGAATCTCCGCGGGAGCCCGGGTGGCGATCTCGGCGGTCGGCATGTGGACGGCGCCGACGACGCGGCCCTGGGTCCAGGCGGCCTCACCACGGGAGTCGACCAGCACGAACCGGACGCTCGCTGACTGGTCGGCGTACACGTCGGAGGCGTCGGTCTCGAAGGCGAGCTTGCTCGCGAAATGGGCGACGGCATCGGCGGAGGCGGCGGGGAATTTCATGCCTGAACCGTACTGACGCCAGAACGCGATCTGAAGGTTCGTTCCCCGGCATCCAGAGCGGATGGCCTTCGATTTCATGGCATTCTTGCGCGGTGCCCGTGAATATCCCGTTCGAGCCCGACAAGGTCGACACCGCCATCCTGAAGTCGCTGCAGACCAACGGTCGGCAGAGCATCGCCGACCTGGCCCGACACATCAACATGAGCCACAGCGCCGCCGCCGAGCGGGTGCGTCGACTCGAGGAGTCCGGTGTCATCGCCGGCTACGGGGCACAGGTCGATCCCGAGAGGCTCGGCTTCACCATCCTGGCCTACCTTCGCCTGCGCTACCCCAGCAGCAACTACGACCCGCTCCACAAGCTGCTCGCCGACCAGCCCGAGGTCATCGAGGCCCATCACGTCACCGGCGACGACTGCTTCATCATGAAGGTCGTGGCCACCAGCATGAAGCACCTGGAGCAGGTCAGCGGCAGGATCGGCACCCTGGGCAGCGTCACCACCAGCGTCGTCTACTCGTCCCCGTTGCCGCCGCGGCCGCTGCTGCCGCCGAGCTGACCGACCGAAGACGTCGCAGCCAGCGTGGCCAGCGCGTCCGCTGACGGCGAGCCGGGCTCGGCTCGGTAGAGCACGATGCGCTGGCTGGTCTCGGGCAGCACCATCGCCTCGTACGCCAGGTCCATCCGCCCCGCCACCGGATGCCGCAGCCGCTTGATCCCGTAGCCGCAGTCCATCACCGGATGCTCGGCCCACAGCTCGGCGAACAGGTCGCTGCGCTGGACGAGCTCGCCGACCAGGCAGCTGAGGATGTGGTCGTCGGGGTGCAGGCCCGATGAGTAGCGCAGGAAGCCGACCATCTGCAGGCCGGTGCCCTCGGGGTCGACGAAGAGCTCCGGCCCGTCCGGCTCGAGGAAGAACCGGCGAATGAGGTTGGGGCGGTGGGGACGGCCGGCATAAGGCGCGTCGAAGTCCAGCCCGTGGCCGTAGAGGCGGTGACCGAGATCGTTCCAGGCGAGCACGTAGTTGGCGTGGTCGACGATGAGCGCCGGACCGGGGTAGTCCATCACCATCGCCACCGCGGACGGGCGCGGCTCCACGTCGCGGCCGCCCGAGACCGTCTCGACGGGCCGCGCCAGCCGACGCAGGTGGTCGTGCTCCTCGGCGCTCAGCCGCAGCGCCCGGGCGAGCGAGTCGATCACCGCGTCGGAGGCGTTGTGGTGGGCTGCCTGCTCGAGCCGGGTGTAGTACGTCGGCGAGACGCCGGCCAGCATCGCCAGCTCCTCACGCCTGAGCCCGGGTACCCGGCGGGCGCCATAGGACACCAGCCCGGCGTCCTGGGGACTGATCGCCGCCCGGCGGCTGCGCAGGAACTCTCCGAGCTCGGTCGTCATGGTTCCTATAGTGCGGCCGCGCGGCGTTTTCTTCCTGACCCTGTCAGTGCCAGGCAGGCGGGTGGGTGGCAGGACAGGTGTCTGGCTGGCGTACGTCATCTGCCAGAGCGTTGATGTCATGACCCTCACCACCCAGGCCGAGCCCGTACGCCCGGCCGCCATGACCCGCGGACAGCTGCTGGTGCTCCTGCTGCTGCTCGCCTCCCAGTTCACCCTCACCGTCGACTTCTCGATCCTCAACGTGGCGCTGCCGACCGTCGGTGCCAGCCTCGGTTTCGCCCAGGCAGACGTGCAGTGGATCGCAACCGCGTTCGCGCTGTGCGCGGCCGGGTTCACGCTGCTCTTCGGCCGGATCGGCGACTACGTCGGCCGGCGGCGGGTCTTCCTGATCGGCATGGTCGCGCTGGGTGCGGCCTCCCTGCTCGGCGGGGTCGCCACCTCGCCCGAACTGCTCCTCACGGCCCGGGTCGCCCAGGGTCTCGCGACCGCCGCAGTCACCCCCGCGGCGCTCTCCCTGCTCACCGTCTCCTTCCCGGAGGGTCCGCTGCGCCAGCGTGCTCTGGGGCTGAACAGCGTGGTGATGTCGACCGGGTTCACCGCCGGGGCGGTGCTGGGTGGCGTACTCACCGATCTGCTGTCGTGGCGCTGGGCCTTCCTGGTCAACGTGCCGATCGCGTTGCTGGTGGTCGCCGTCGCGCCGTTCGTGCTGCGTGACTCCGCCGACCGGGAGCGGTCGCGGCTCGACCTCCCGGGCGCTGTGCTGGTGACGTCCGGGCTGCTCGCGCTGGTCTACGGCGCGACCCGGCTGGGCGAGGCGGGCATCGCCGACATGTGGGGGATGGCGGCGATCGGCGTCGCGGTGGCGCTGCTGGTCGCGTTCTGGCGGGCCGAGTCCACGCACCCGCACCCGCTGGTGCCGCTGCACATCCTCACCCGCCGCACCATCGGCTTCGGCAACATCGCCGGCTTCGCGACCTTCGCCTTCGAGTCGTCGCTGGTCTTCGTGCTGACTATGTATCTGCAGCACGTCCTCGGCCTGAACGCTCTGCAGACCGGGCTGATGCTCGTCGCGATGGGGGCTGGGGCGATCATCGGCGGATCCGTCGGTTCGCGGGTCATCGAGGCGTTCGGCGTACGCAACACCGTGGCCGGCGGACTCGCGATCCAGGCGGTCACCACCGGCGCGCTCGTCCTGATCGGGCCCTCGGCCGGCTGGCTGTGGTTCATCGGTCTGATGAACTTCATCGGCGCCATCGGGCACGTCGCCGCGATCGTCGGGTTCATGGTCGCGGCGACCTCCGGACTTCCCGACCACGAGCAGGGCCTGGCCACCGGGCTGGCGATGATGACCCAGCAGGTCGCGATCGCGCTCGGCATCCCCATCATGTCCACCGTCGCCACCGCCGCCGGCGGCGTCGCCTCGCTCGGAGCACTCCAGGTGGCGATCGCGGTCAACGCGGTCCTGGTCCTGGCCGCGGCGCTGCTCGTGGCCGTCGGACTGCCCCGGGCGCGGTCCATCCTCCGAAACTCTCCACACTAAGTTGATGAAGTCAGTAGACTTTTACTCATGAGTGCGCCCCCATCTCGTCTTCGACTCGCCGTGGCTCTCGACGGCGCCGGGTGGCACCCGGCCGCCTGGCGGGAGCCGAACGCCCGGCCCGGTGATCTACTGAAGTCCGGCTACTGGGCCGGTCTCGTCCAGGAGGCCGAGGCCGGCCTGCTGGACTTCGTCACGATCGAGGACTCGCTCTCGATCCAGACCGACTCACCGTTCGGCACCGAGGACGACGAGCGCACCGACCGGGTGCGCGGACGGCTCGACGCGGTGCTGATCGCCTCCCGGATAGCCCCGCTGACCAGCCACATCGGCATCGTGCCGACGGCCGTCGTCACCCACACCGAGCCGTTCCATCTCAGCAAGGCGATCGCGACGCTGGACTACGTCAGCCGCGGCCGGGCCGGCGTACGTGTGCAGGTGGCGCCGCGGCCACGGGATGCGGCGCTGTTCGGCCGGCGCGAGTTCCCAGAGATCTCCTACGCCGCCCTCGGCTCCCCCGAAGGGCAGGAGCTGATCCGGGACGCCTTCGCCGAGGCGGCCGACCATGTCGAGGTGCTGCGGCGTCTGTGGGACTCCTGGGAAGACGATGCGGAGATCCGCGACGTCGCGACCGGGCGGTTCATCGACCGGGACAAGATCCACTACATCGACTTCGAGGGCCGCTACTTCGACGTGAAGGGGCCCTCGATCACCCCGCGACCGCCGCAGGGTCAGCCGGTCGTGGCCGCCCTCGCCCACCGCGACCGGCCGTTCGAGCTGGTCGGCACCTCGGCCGACGTGGGGTTCGTGACGCCTCGGACAGCGGCCGACATCGCCTCGATCACCGCCGAGATCCGGGCCGCGCAGGACGCCGCCGGACGCGGTGGCGACACGGTGCACGTCTTCGGCGATGTCGTCGTCCTTCTCGACGAGACCGAGCAGGCTGCCCGCGAGCGGCTGGCTCTCCTCGATGAGGCGGCCGGGGCTGCGTACGCCTCGGACGCACTGGTCTTCGCCGGCACCCCGGAGGGGCTCGCCGACCTGCTCGCGACCTGGCACGCCGCCGGGCTCTCCGGGTTCCGGCTGCGGCCGGCGGTGCTCCCCGACGACCTGGAGCAGATCACCCGCCGGCTCGTGCCCGAGCTGCAGAGGCGCGGGCTCTTCCACGATGCGTACGACGGAGCCACCCTGCGCGGCGCGCTCGGCCTGCCGCGTCCCATCAGCCGCTACGCCACCACCGAGGGGACGCCCGCATGAGCACGCCGCACCGGAACGACAGGCCGAAGAAGCAGATCCACCTCGCCGCCCACTTCCCCGGCGTCAACAACACGACCGTGTGGAGCGACCCGGCGTCGGGCAGCCACATCGAGTTCGACTCGTTCGTGGAGTTCGCGCAGATCGCCGAGCGCGGACTGTTCGACTTCATGTTCCTCGCCGAAGGGCTGCGGCTGCGCGAGCAGGCCGGGAGGATCTACGACCTCGACGTGGTCGGTCGGCCGGACACGTTCACGATCCTGGCCGCGCTCGCGGCGGTCACCGACCATCTCGGACTGACCGGCACGATCAACTCGACCTTCAACGAGCCCTACGAGGTGGCCCGCCAGTTCGCCTCCCTGGACCACCTCTCCGACGGGCGCGCTGCCTGGAACGTGGTCACCTCCTGGGACGCGTTCACCGGCGAGAACTTCCGGCGCGGCGGCTACCTGCCGCAGAGCGAGCGCTACGAGCGCGCCAAGACGTTCCTCGACGCCGCGACCCGACTGTGGGACACCTGGACGGGCGACGAGATCCTCGCCGACAAGACCTCCGGAGAGTTCCTGTCGACACCGGCGCCGGGCGCCTTCGAGCACCACGACTCGCAGTTCGACATCAGCGGCCGGTTCAACGTCCCGCGCAGCCCGCAGGGCCGCCCGGTGATCTTCCAGGCGGGCGACTCCGAGGAGGGTCGCGAGTTCGCCGCCCAGAAGGCCGACGCGATCTTCTCGCGGCACAGCCACCTGGACGACGGTCAGCGGTTCTACGTCGACGTGAAGGGACGCCTGGAGAAGTACGGGCGCCGCCACGAGGACCTGCTGATCCTGCCCGCCGCCACCTTCGTGCTCGCCGACACCGACGCCGAGGCCGTCGAGCTGGCCCGGGAGATCAGGTTGCAGCAGGTCTCCCCCGCGACCGCGATCAAGCTGCTCGAGCAGCTGTGGAACCGCGACCTCTCCGACCACGACCCCGACGGCCCGCTGCCCACCGTCGACCCGCTCGAGTCCGACGAGCTGATCGCGCAGGGGCGTGCCAGCGCCCGCAGCCACGGCGACCGGCTGGAGCAGGCCGAGCGCTGGCGGACGATCTCGCAGGCGAAGGGGCTGAGCACCCGCGAGACGATCGTCGAGGTCACCGGCCGGCAGAGCTTCATCGGCTCGGCGGAGACCATCGCGTCCACCATCGACGACTACGTGCAGGCGGATGCCGCCGACGGCTACATCCTGGTCCCCCACATCACCCCCGGCGGCCTGGCGCCCTTCGTCGACCACGTCGTGCCGCTGCTCCAGGAGCGCGGCGTCTTCCGCACCGCCTACGAAGGGACCACGCTCCGCGAGAACCTCGGCCTGCGGGAGCCGACCAGATGAGGTTCCTGGCGATCACGCTCATCGTCCACCGGCCCGATCCGGTGACGGGGCAGCAGAAGGCGACGTACGACCGGTTCCAGGAGGTCGTCACCAACGCCGTCCTCGCCGAGGAGCTGGGCTTCGACGGGTTCGGGGTCGGCGAGCGGCACGAGCGGCCGTTCATCTCCTCCTCCCCAACCGTCGTGCTGTCCCACCTCGCCGCACGCACCGAGCGGATCCGGCTCTTCACCGCGGTGACGACGCTGGCCCTGCTCGACCCGGTGCGCGCCTATGAGGACTACGCCACCCTCGACCACCTCTCCGGCGGTCGGCTCGAGCTGATCATCGGCAAGGGCAACGGCTCCGCGCAGCGTGACCTGTTCCGGGTGACGCCGGAGGACCAGTGGGACCGGAACGCGGAGTCGTACGAGATCTTCCGCAAGCTGTGGCGTCAGGATCGGGTGACCGCCTCGCCTCGCTTCCGCCCCGAGCTGGTCGATGCGGAGGTCTGGCCGCGGCCGCTGCAGCAGCCGGTGCGGGTCTGGCACGGGAGCGCCACCTCGAAGGAATCCGTCGACCTCGCCGCGCGCTACGGCGACCCGCTGTTCTCGGCCAACGTCACCCACCCGATCGAGCCCTACGGCGAGCTGGTCGACCACTACCGCGAGCGCTGGCTCGCCTACGGACACGACCCTGCCGACATCGCGATCGGCGCCGGAACGGCAGGGCTGTTCGTGGCGCCGACCAGCCAGGAGGCGTACGCCGCCTATCGGCCCGTCTTCGAGGGCCAGCTCGCCTTCCAGGCCGACCTCGGGCTGGAGCCGGTCTTCCCAACCCTGGAGGACTTCGTCGAGCGATCCTCGGCGCTGATCGGGTCGCCGCAGCAGGTGATCGAGAAGATCCACCGCTACCACGAGCGCTTCGGGCACCAGGTCGTCCACGTCCAGGCGGACGCCAGCGGCCTGTCCGAGCAGCAGCACCGCGACAGCCTGGAGCTCTTCGCCACCGAGGTCGCCGCCCCACTGCGGACCGCCCTCCCCGACCCGCCCTGGGGCTGGGGCTCCCCGGCCGAGGACACCCCCACGATCGGAGCACACCGATGAGCCGCATCCCCCTGTCAGTCCTCGATCTCGTGCCGGTGTCCTCCGGAGCCTCCGGCCCTGATGCCGTACGCAACGCCATCGCGCTCGCGCGGGCGGCCGAGTCCTTCGGCTACCACCGCTACTGGGTCGCCGAGCACCACCTCAACCCCGGCGTCGCCGGCACCTCACCGGCCGTGGTCCTGGCCCTGCTGGGCGCGGCGACCTCGCGCATCCGGCTGGGCTCCGGCGCGGTGCTGATGGGGCACCGGACGGCGCTGTCGACGATCGAGGAGTTCGGGCTGCTCGACGCCGCCTTCCCCGGCCGGATCGACCTCGGCCTGGGTCGCTCCGGCGGCCGGCCCGGGGCCTCCGGCCCGGCGGTCATCCCGGTGGAGCTGGTCGACGGACGTACCCCGGAGGGCCTGCTCGTCCCGCCGAAGTTCGATCCGAGCGGGCTGCTCGGGTCGCCGCGGTTCCAGCTCCAGAAGGAGCTCCTGCAGCTGCCCGGGGCGGCTTCCGCCGACTACGGGGAGCAGATCGACACGATCCTCGCCTTCATCGACGGCACCTACCGGGATGCCGCCGGCACCCCGGCGAGAGTAGTCCCCGGCGAGGGCGCCGAGCTCGAGCTGTGGGTGCTGGGGAGCAGCGGCGGCGAGAGCGCCGAGGTGGCCGGCAAGCGCGGCCTCCGGTTCGCGACGAACTACCACGTCAACCCCTCCGGGGTCCTCGAGGCGGCGCACTCCTACCGCACCGCCTTCGCACCCTCCGACACCCTGACCGCGCCCCACGTCGCGGTCTCCGCCGACGCGGTGGTCGCCGAGACCGAGCAGGAGGCACGCGAGCTCGCCGCCGGCTACGGCCTCTGGGTCCGCTCCATCCGCACCGGCGAGGGAGCCATCCCGTTCCCGACCCCCGACGAGGCTCGCGCCTGGGAGTGGACCGAGGAGGACCGGGCCCTGGTCCAGGACCGCCTCGACACCCAGTTCGTCGGCACCGCTGCCCAGGTCGCCGATCAGCTGGAGATCCTCCAGCACGCCGTCGAGGCGGACGAGCTGGTCATCACGACCATCACCCACGATCACGCCGACCGCGTCCGCTCCTACGAGCTCATCGCCGAGGAGTGGGCCCGCCGCGGCCACTGAGACCGCGGCGGGCCGCGGGTGTCAGGGCTTCTTCTCCCCCGCCTCGACCGCAATCGGGAGCCGGTTGCCGGCCGGCGGGAGCGGGCAGGTGGCGTGGTCGGTGTAGGCGCACGGCAGGTTGGTCGCGCGGTTGAAGTCGATCACCACGTTGCCGTCCGCGTCAGGCGCGCCCACGGAGAGCGAGCGGTTGGCGGCGTACGTCGTCTTTCCCGAGGTCTCGTCCACGAACAGCACGTGCAGAGAGCCGGGGGCGAAGCCGGGGAAGGCGATGAGGCTGTGCACCGCACCGCCCACCTCGAACTCGATCTCGCCGACGGCCTCGTAGACGTGCTCGAGGCCGTCGACGACCGAGCCGACGGTGGTCGGCACCGGCGTCTCATAGGCGACGAAGCGCCCGGGCACGGCCCAGCGGGGGTCCGGCGCGTACGCCTCGGTCCCCTGGTAGCCGGTCAGGACCGGATTGTCGGGATGGCGGGGGCGGATGATGTCGTTGCCGCCGCGCTTGGCGATCTCGACGGCCGCGTCGCCGAACTCGGCGGTGATCCCGCCCCGCTCGTCGATGACGCCGAACGAGTGCCGGCCGGTGATCTCGACGCCGTCGACGACCAGCGACTCGCCCGGTGCCAACGAGACCACGATGCCCTCGGGGCCGCTCGACCAGGCGCCCGGCACGTCGTCGTACGTCTCCGGCTCCTCGCCGAGCCAGCGGATCGAGGTGATCGCGAGAAACCCGTGTGCCGAGGCGCGCTTCTTCTCGTGCTCGTCGTGCCAGGCGGTCCAGTCCTGGACGAAGGTATCGGCGTCGGTGACGGTCATTGGTCCTCCCGGAAGGTTCAGAATGCCGGCTTCGGATTGAACTCCGACTTGTCGAGCTTTATGTCCGAAACGTCCCACTTCGTGAAGATCTTGTTATAGGTCCCGTCGGCGATGAGCGCATTGATGGCGTCGACCAGCACCGGCGCCAGCGGCGACTTCTTGGCGACGACGAAGCCGACGTCGGTGAGGCTGAGCTCGCCGAGGTACTTCAGGCCGGGCTGGTGGGAAACCAGGTACTTCAGCGACAGGGTCGGCCCGAAGTAGAGGTCGGTCTTGCCGTTCTGCAGACCGAGCAGGATCGCGGCGTTGTCCTTGAAGTACTCGACCTCATAGGCCTTCTTGCCCGCCTTCTCGCACTCCGCGGCGCCGTCCTCGAGGATCTGCTGGAAGCTGGAGCCGGGCGTGGTCGCGACCGTGTGGCCGCAGATGTCGGTCAGGGCCTCGACCTGGTCGAGGTCGCCGTCCTCGCGGGTGACGAACGACTGTCCGTCGAGCAGGTAGGTCGCGTAGTCGACCACCTTGATCCGCTCCGAGGTGACCGCGAAGTTGGCCTGGCCGACGTCGTACTTGCCGCTCTGGGTGCCCGGGACGATCGTCTCGAAGCTGCCGAACTCCGTCTTCCAGGTCACCCCGAGCTTGGCCGCGAGGGCGTTGCGCAGGTCGATGTCGAGGCCGATCTGCTCGCCGGACTGGTCCGAGCCGCCGTGCGGGAGCCCCTGCTCGCCGGTCGCCTCGGTCGTGCCGAGGACGAGCGTCTTGGACTTCCGTACGTCGGCGGGCAACCGCTCGGTCAGCGCGGGGTCCGCCTGGACGTCGGAGACGACATCCTGGGTCGGGATCGCGGCCGGGGTGGCGGAGGCCGAGCCGTCCGACCCGATCCCGCGCTCGGCGTCGCTGAGCGTGTCGGAGGCGTTGCCGCATCCTGCGAGGGCGAGGGCCGCGATGGCGACCAGGGCGAGCTTGAGCTTCACGGAACGGGGTCCTTTCGAGGGGGTCACAACACAGCGGAGAGGAACGCCCGAGCGCGCTCATGGGTGGGAGATACGAGTACGTCGCCGGGTGCCCCGGCCTCGACCAGCCGACCTTCGTCGAGGAAGACGACCTGGTCGGCGACCTCGCGCGCGAAGCCGATCTCGTGGGTGACCACGATCATCGTCATCCCGGTCTGGGCGAGGTCCTTCATCACGCCGAGCACCTCGCCGACCATCTCGGGGTCGAGCGCGGAGGTCGGCTCGTCGAAGAGCATCAGGTCGGGTTCGACCGCGAGCGCGCGGGCGATCGCCACGCGCTGCTGCTGACCACCCGACATCTGCCGCGGGTAGGAGCGCTCCCGGTCGGCGAGGCCGACCCGGTCGAGGAGCTCGCGCCCGCGCGCCTCGGCCGCCCGGCGGCGTACGCCTGCGGCCAGCTGCCCCTCCAGGATGTTCTCCAGCGCGGTCTTGTGCGGAAACAGATTGAACTGCTGGAAGACCATCCCGATCCGGCTGCGCTGCCGGGTGATCGCCCGGCCGGAGAGCTCCCGCAGCTGGTGACCGTCACGCCGGTAGCCGATGATCTCGCCGTCGACCTCGACGAAGCCGGCATCGGGCTTCTCCAGGTGGTTGACCGTACGCAGCAGTGTGGACTTGCCCGAGCCCGACGGCCCCAGGACCACCGCCACCGAGCCCCGGGCGACGTCGAGGTCGATGCCGTCGAGGACCGTGGCGGGGCCGAACCGCTTGGTCAGGCCGCGGACTCGCACGAGGGGCTCGCTCATCGGAGCACCTCCAGCTCACGTCGCCGGGGCGAGCGCGGCACCAGCGGGAGCTGACCGCGCCACAGCCGCCAGAAGCCGGTGCGCGCACCCTTGCCGCGGGCGTAGTAGCGCTCGACGAAGAACTGGATCGTCGACAGGATCGTGACCAGGATCAGGTACCAGATGGTGGCGACCAGCAGCAGCGGGATGACCAGGTAGTTCTGGGCGTAGATGAGTTGGACCGAGTAGAGCAGGTCCTGCACCGCGATCACCGAGACGATCGAGGTGCCCTTGAGCAGCCCGATCAGCAGGTTGCCGGAGGCGGGGATGATCGCGGGCATCGCCTGCGGCAGCACGATCCGCCAGAAGATCCGCGCCCTGGACAGGCCGAGCGCCTTGGCCGCCTCGGTCTGCCCCGCCTCGACCGAGACCAGCCCGCCGCGGATGATCTCGGCGGCGAACGCGGCGATGTCGAAGGTGAGCCCGACGAAGGCGGCGAGCAGGCCGCTGAACAGGTGAGCCGTCTCGATCGTGACGAACGGTTTCAGGAGCGGGATACCCAGGCTGATCTGCGGATACAGCGACGCCATCTGGAACCAGAAGAGCAGCTGCAGCAGCGGCGGCACGCTCCGGAAGAACCAGATGTAGACAGCGCTGACCGAGCTCAGCACCGGGTTCGAGGAGAGCCGCATGACCGCGAGCACGATGCCGAGCAGGTAGGAGCTCACCAGCACCGCGGCGGTCAGCCACAGGGTCAGCACCAGACCGTCGAGGATCGAGGGGCGCAGGAAGAACGCGCCGACCACGTCCCAGTGGTAGCGCGGGTTCGTCACCAGGCTCTTCGCGATCCCGGCGACGACCAGCAGCGCGAGCACCGCCGAGATCCACTGTCCCGGTTTGCGGCGCCCGACGAGCCTCGCACTGAGGAGCTCGTCGTCTCCGTCGCGAGCGAGCAGGGGGTGGCGACGTACGGCCTCATCAACACTCACGCCGCCGCCTCCGTAGCGCAAGCGCAATCGTACGGAGGCGGCGGCGTGTGGAGCCGTTGGTTCACTCGCTGACGCTCGTTCACGCGCGACCACCTCTATATGTCGAGTAACTTACTCAACATTCTATCCGTAGTGGGTGTTCCCGGGTGAGGCATCCGAGAAATGGGACGAGCCCCGAACCCAGGGGGTTCGGGGCTCGACGCGCGAGCGGGTCAGCCGGTCAGACGTGGTAGTTCGGCGCCTCGGCGGTGACCTGGACGTCGTGGGGGTGCGACTCCTTGAGCGAGGCGGAGGTGATCCGCATGAAGCGGCCCTGCGTCTGGAGCTCGGGGATGGTGCGCGCGCCGACGTAGAACATGGTCTGGTGCAGGCCGCCGGTGAGCTGGTGGGCGACGGTGGCCAGCGAGCCCTTGTAGGCGACCTGGCCCTCGACACCCTCAGGGACGATCATGTCGTCGTCGGTGACCTCGGCCTGGAAGTAGCGGTCCTTGGAGAAGGACTTCTTGCCGCGGCTCGACATCGCGCCCATCGAGCCCATGCCGCGGTAGGCCTTGAACTGCTTGCCGTTGATCAGGACCGTGTCACCGGGGGTCTCCTCGGTGCCGGCGAGCATCGAGCCGAGCATCACCGTGTCGGCGCCGGCGACGATGGCCTTGCCGATCTCGCCGGAGTAGCGCAGACCGCCGTCGGCGATCACCGGGACGCCTGCGGGCTTGCAGGCCAGGGAGGCCTCGTAGACCGCGGAGATCTGCGGCACGCCGACGCCGGTGACGACGCGGGTGGTGCAGATCGAGCCCGGGCCGACGCCGACCTTGACCGCGTCGGCGCCCGCGTCGACGAAGCTCTGCGCGCCTTCCTTGGTGGCGACGTTGCCTCCGATGACCTGGACGTGCTTGGTGGCCGGGTCGGTCTTGAGGCGGCGGACCATGTCGATCAGCATGCGTACGTTGCCGTGGGCCGTGTCCGCGACCAGCACGTCGACACCGGCCTCGATGAGCGTGGTGGCCCGCTCCCAGGCGTCACCGAAGTAGCCGATCGCCGCACCGACGAGCAGCCGGCCCTGAGCGTCCTTGGAGGCGTCGGGGAACTGCTCGGACTTCACGAAGTCCTTGACGGTGATCAGGCCGGTGATCCGGCCGTCGGTGTCGACCAGCGGAAGCCGCTCGAGCTTGTGCTGGCGCAGCAGCTTGGTGGCCTCTTCGCGCGAGATCTCGGCGGGGCCGGTGATCAGGTCCTTGGAGGTCATCACCTCGTTGACCTTGGTGGTCGCCCACTCCGCTACCGGGGTGAACCGGAGGTCGCGGTTGGTGATGATGCCGATCAGCTTCTGGTCGACGTCGACGACGGGGAAGCCGGAGATCCGGTATTCACCGGCGAGCTTGTCGAGCTGCTCCAGGGTCGCGTCGGGGCCGATGGTGACCGGGTTGGAGATGATCCCGGTCTGGGTGCGCTTGACCAAGTCGACCTGGTAGGCCTGATCCTCGATGCTCAGGTTGCGGTGGAGCACGCCGATGCCGCCCTGGCGCGCCATCGCGATCGCCATCCGGGACTCGGTGACAGTGTCCATCGCCGCGGAGATCAGCGGGACCCGCAGGTTGATCTCGCGGGTCAGCCGGGAGGTCGTATCGATGTCAGACGGCGCCAGATCCGAGTATCCAGGCATCAGGAGTACGTCGTCGTAGGTGAGGCCGAGCGTCGCGAACTTCTCCGGGATCTCCATAAAGAAATGTTACGGCCGAGCCCCAGGGATCGCCGAAACGGCGATACTTCTCTGGCTTTTCCTGCACTTCTCGGGTGTTGCAACGCCTGAGAAGTGCAGGGATACCCGGTTAACCGGGTATCCCTTCATCTGTCCAACGGCTTGAGGTCCCGCACCGGCACCTTGACGGTCAGCAGGTCGCCGGCCATCCGTATCCGTCCGCGCATCCCGGCGGCGAGAACCATGGGCAGCACGGCCTGGTTGTCGGACTGGGTGGTGAGCAGGATCTCGTCGGCGCCGAGCATGTGCGCGAGCCTGGCGGTGTCGACCAGCAGCCGGGTGCCGATGCCGCGGCGCTGCCAGGCCGGGTCGACGCGCAGGTTGACGATGCGTACGTTCTCGTCGTCCTCGGTCGGGGCCAGGACCTCGCCGATGCCGACGGCGACACCGTCGATCAGGGCGGTGACGGTCTCTCCGGTGACGACGAGGTCGGGGGTGCTTCCGGTGCCCAGGCGGCGTACGGGCGGGGTGGTGCCGATCGCCGCCGACTCGCGGCTGCGGTCGAGGACGTCGTTGACAAGGTCGGCCATCGCGGACCCGCGGGCGTGCTCGGTCGCGGTGAAGGGGGCGGTGCGGTGCAGCTGGACGTCGACGTCGGCGACCCGCAGCTCCATGGTGTCGTGGACGACGCCGGGCGGGGCCTCGGCCTCGGCGTCGAAGAGCTGGGCGACCACCTCCGGGAACGCCATCGGCCGCTCCAGGACGTGTCGAGCCGCCTGCACGTAGCGCGTCGGCTGGTCGGCGAGCGCAGCCTCGTTGGCGGTCTGGATCACCATGTCGCAACCGCCGGCCGAGGCCAGCAGCTCAGCCACGCGCAGGTCGTCCCAGCCCGGTGGCGTGCGCAGCACGAACTCGTCGGTCACCTCTTCCAGCCCGGGGAAGATCTGCATCCCCAGGATGTTGACCCCGGCCTCACCACAGCGCTGCGCCAGCGCCGCCAGCGTGCCGGGTCGGTCCGGCAGCGTCGTACGTACTCTCCACAACATCGTCCCCGCCATGAGCCCTAGTCTGCCTGTTTCGCTGTTTCTGGTCCGTTACCCAGGGTTAAACCTTCGACCCAGTCAGTCCGCGGGTGGTCGCGGCGGGGTCTGTTCGCCCGCTTCGACAAGCACGTCGATGTGGTTGGTCGCGGGCGGGAGCGGGCAGGTGGCGTGGATCGTGTAGGCGCAGGGCATGTTGGCGGCGCGGTTGAAGTCGAGGACGACGGTGCCGTCGACCGGCGGATCGACGGCGAGCTGGCGGCAGGCGGCGTACGTCGTCACGCCGCTGGTCTCGTCGGTGAAGAGCAGCCACAGCTCGCCGTCGCCACCGTCGAACGCGATCAGCCGCTGCGGGCGGCCTCCCACCTCGAACGCGACCTCCCCCACGGCGTCGATGACGCTCGAACGACCCTCGACCACGGAGCCGACCGAGATCGGGCGGTTCGTCTCGTAGGCGGTGAAGGCGGCCCTGATCCGCCACGCTGGGTCCGGAGCGTACGTCGGCGTGCCGGTGTAGTCGCGCAGGAAGGGTCCGTCGGGCTGCCGCGGCCGCAGCACCGGGGTGCCGAAGCGGTCGGCGACCTCGACCGTGCCGCCGTCGAAGGTCGCGATCACGCCGACGGGATCCACGTGACCGAAGACGTGCCGGCCGGCGAGCTTGGTACCGCCGAGCTCGAGCCACTCATCCTCACCGAGCTCGACGACGGCACCCTCCGGACCGGTCGACCAGACACCCGGGATGCCGGGGAACCGCACCGGTCTGCGGCCCAGCCAGTGCAGGCCGGTGATCGCCAGGAAACCTTCGGGGCTTCTCAGCTCGGCTTCCCGCTCATCGCGCCACCGTTGCCAAGCCCGCTCGAAAGTCACGCGCTGCACTCTACAAAGACTTGCGTTGCCAGGTCTTGCAATGGTTGCTGACTTTTACCCTCGGGTTCACCGTCGGGGCGCCTAACCCTTCACGCGAGCGAGCCGGGCCAGACGGATCGCACCGCGGGCCGCGGTGACCAGGACGAGGTACCAGATCGCGGCCACCACCAGCAGCGGGATGATCAGGTGGTTGCGCTCCTCGAGCGCCTGGACGACCCCGAGCAGGTCGGTGATCGAGAGCACCGAGACCAGGCTCGTCATCTGGAGCGTCGTCACCAGGAGATCGCCCAGCGCGGTCAGCCGGTCGCCGCCCGGGTAAGCCTTCGCCTCGTACGCTCCCATCGCCAGCGCCAGCCCCGCGATCGCCGCGTAGACCGGCGTGACCAGCTGGACCGCGTCGATGTGCACCCCCGGGATCCCGAAGGTGATGTCGGGAAAGATCAGCGCGACGTTGCTCCACAGCAGCAGCTGGACGAGCACCGGGATGCTGCCGAAGACCCAGACGTACGCCGCCGCGATCCCGCCCAGCACCGGGTTGGCCGACCTCTGCATCCAGATCGCGACGAGTCCGATCGCCCAGGCCGCCGCGAAGACCAGCACGGTCAGCCGGATCGTGAGCCAGACTCCGGCGAGGACGTCCGGATGGAGCAGATAGCCGACCACCGCACCCGGGAGGAGGTTCTCGTTCCTCAGCAGGCTCCAGCTGAGTCTTGCGAGAACTACGGCCAGGAGGGCTGCGATCACCCAATTGACTGGGTTGGTCTCGACTTCGTCGTTGGCAGCCGTTTCGGTCACGACGGAGAACCATCTCGTCCCACGATGACCAGCGGGTTGCGGACAGCTGGTCATTCACTGAAATCGCCGAGTCGGCGCATCGTGCCCCTCTTGCTCGCTTCGCTTCGCAAGATACGGGGCAAGATGCGCCGACTCGGCTCTGTCCCGGCTCGGCTCTGCCTCAGTAAGACGGCTGAGCCTGGACGTTCAGCTCATCGAACCTGACCCGCTTCGCCGAGGCGACGCGGGGGTCGCGCAGGTCGAAGACGTCGAAGCCGCGCTGGATCTCGTTGGAGTAGATGAAGCCGTTGTAGTAGTAGGTCGACCAGGGTCCGGCGATGGTCGTGGTGTCCTCGAACGGACCGCGGTCGAACCAGGCGATCTCCTTCGGGTTGGCCGAGTCGGTGAAGTCGTAGACCGACACACCGCCCTGGTACCAGGCCTGCACCATGATGTCCTTGCCCTTGACCGGGATCAGCGAGCCGTTGTGGGCGACGCAGTTCTCGGTGTTGGACTGGGTGCGCGGGATCTTGTAGTAGGACTTGAAGACGAGCTGGCCGCCCTCGATGTCGTAGATGCCGTTGGCGCCCTTCTCCATCCCCGTCTCCGGGTTGCAGGTCGGCGCACCGCCGCCGCCGAGCTCGTCGGTGAAGACGACCTTGGTGCCGGTGTTGTTGAAGGTGGCCGAGTGCCAGAACGCGAAGTTCGCGGTGTCGGTGACCTGCTCGGTCACCACCGGGTTCTCGCGGTCGGAGATGTCCATCAGGATGCCGTCACCCATGCAGGCGCCGGCGGCGATGTCCTTGGACGGGTAGGTGGTGATGTCGTGGCAGCCGGCGGTGTTGGTGTAGCCGCCGTCGGGGAACAGCACCGGCTCGTTGACCACCGCAGCGCGCTCCGGCGCCCGCTTCGGGATCTTCACGACGCTGATCTTGTCGTGCGGGGGCTGGCAGTCGGGGTATTCCGCGCGCGGGCCGTAGGAGGAGACGTACGCATAGACCGACCGCCCGTCCCTGCTCGGTGCCAGCGAGTGGGTGTGCGAGCCGCACTTGGTCTCGACCGCCGCGACGTACTCCGGGTCTCTCGGGTTGCTGATGTCGAAGACGCGGATGCCTTCCCACGACTCCTTGATCGCGGCCGACTGCGCCACGTTGTCGCAGGTGTTGTTGCTGCGGCTGGAGTCGACGGAGAGGACCAGCAGGTCGTCATAGACGGAGATGTCGTTCTGGGACCCGGGGCAGACGTACTGCTTCACGAGTCGCGGGCGGGCCGGGTTCCGGATGTCGATGACGTTGAACCCGTTGTAGTTGCCCGCGAAGGCGTAGTTGCCCTGGAAGGCGAGGTCGCTGTTGAGCGCGTTGGTGGGTGTGAAGGCACCAGACTTGGGGATGTTGGCGATCAGGTGCATGTTGGGTGTGCCGTCGGACTCGCCAGCGGGCACGACCGGATTGTTGGCGCCCAGCTGGGCGAGGTCGTTGCCGGCGACGCAAGCGGAAGCGAAGTTGTCACCGAGCTTGGTGATCGCCTGCTTCTCTTCGGCCGTGCAGCTCGTCTGGGCCTCGGGAGCCTCGGTGGTCTCGTTGCCGTGGGTGTGGGACTCGTCTGCGGAGGACGGGGCGGCGACGGCCAGCCCTCCTGCGACAACCATGACCACCGCGATGGGGGCCAGGTATTGGGTGGGTCGTCTAAGCCTCATGTTCGCAAGCCTTCCGAGTCGGCCGCCGTGGGGTGGCACGGGCAGGACCTCTCAACTTTAGTAAAAGTCGTACACAGCAGGCATGGAATGTGAATAAATTGTTCACCTCTGCGGGATCTCGGAAGGAGACACGTGCGCGGTAGGCGGTTGGGTGTCATCACATCGGGCGTCGTGTTCGCAGCGATCTCGCTCGGCGGGTGCGGAGGTTCCTCGGACGACGCGCACGGCGAGCACGCGGGGCACTCGCCCAGCCCGGAGGCGGCCGCCCAGTCGGCTCCCGTGGTTCAGGGCGGAGCGCCGGGCGAGGCCGCGGCGACGATCTCGCCCTCGGCCGCTGCCACGGACCCCTGGACCCAGACCGATGCCGACTTCGTGACGATGATGATCCCGCACCACGCCCAGGCGCTGGAGATGACCCGGCTGGCGCGCGAGCACGGCGTCCACCCCGAGGTCGTCTCCCTGGCCAAGCGCATCGAGTCGGCCCAGGGCCCCGAGATCGTGGCGATGAGCGGATGGCTCAACACCCGCGGGCTGCGGGTGCCGCGTGCCTCGGACCCCGCGCACACCATGGCCGGCATGCTCACGCCGGATCAGATGAGCGAGCTCGGCAAGGCCCGGGGCGAGGCGTTCGACCGGCTCTTCCTGACCGGGATGATCCAGCACCACCAGGGCGCCCTGGAGATGGCGAAGCCGATGGCCTCCCAAGGCAGCGACGCGCTGGCGATCGAGATGGCGACGGACATCGAGGCCACCCAGTCGGTCGAGATCGACATCATGGAGAAGCTGCTCGAAGAGCTGTGAGAACCGGTACGGTTCCGCGGTGCCCCTCGCCCCCGCCCGCCGTCGACGCGTGCTGATCGGCTCCGCCGTCGTCGTCTGCCTCGCCCTGATCATGACCGCGCTGGTCTATACCGGCGTCGTGATGCCGACCCGTCTGTTCGCGGCCAAGTACGACGTACGCGGCATCGACGTCTCCCACCACAACGGCACCGTCGACTGGCCACGGGTCGCTGAGCAGGACATCGACTTCGCCTGGATCAAGGCGACCGAGGGCTCAGCGCACGTGGACACGCGCTTCGCCGCCAACTGGGCCGAGGCCCAGCGGGCCGGGATCGCGACCGGTGCCTACCACTTCATGAGCTTCGAGAGCCCTGGCGCCGACCAGGCGCACAACGTGATCGGCACCGTGCCCCGCGTGCCCGGCACGCTCGCCCCGGTCGTCGACCTGGAGCCCTATGGCTCCTTCAAGGGGAATCTGCCGCCCGCCACCGAGGTCCGCGCCATCCTCGACCCGCTGCTCGCCAAGCTCGAGGCTCACTACGGCATCGCGCCGGTCATCTACACCACCCCGTCGGCCTACCGCGCCTACCTGGTCGACCTCTACCCCGACAACCCCATCTGGTTCCGCTCCGTCGCCTGGCCGCCCCGGGTCCCCGACGGACGTGAATGGACGATCTGGCAGTACTCCAACCGGGACCGGCTCGACGGCGTGGGCAGCGAGGACGAGGCATACGTGGATATGAATGTGCTCTCCGACGACGTGGACCTCGACGAGCTCACCCTTCGCTGAAATCGCCGAGTCGGCGCATCCCGCCCCTTTCGCTCGCTTCGCTTCGCGAAGCACGGGGCAAGATGCGCCGACTCGGCTATTCGTCAGTGGCCGTGACCGTGGCCGTGACCGGCTGCGGGGGCCTCTTCCTCTTCCGGCTGGTCGACGACCAGGGTCTCGGTCGTGAGCAGCATGCCCGCGATCGAGGTGGCGTTGATCAGCGCGGAGCGGGTGACCTTGACGGGGTCGATGACGCCCTGGGCGACCAGGTCGCCGTACTCACCCGTGGCGGCGTTGAAGCCCTGCCCAACGCCGAGCTCGCGGACCTTGGTGGTGATGACGTAGCCGTTGTCGCCACCGTTCTCGGCGATCCAGCGCAGCGGCTCGTCGGCGGCCTTGCGGACGACGCGTACGCCGACCGCCTCGTCGCCCTCGAGGCCGAGGTCCTTCTCCAGGACGGAGACGGCGTGGATCAGCGCGGAGCCACCGCCGGCGACGATGCCCTCCTCGATGGCGGCGCGGGTCGCGGAGACAGCGTCCTCGATGCGGTGCTTCTTCTCCTTGAGCTCCACCTCGGTGTGAGCGCCGACCTTGATCACGCAGACGCCACCGGCGAGCTTCGCGAGGCGCTCCTGGAGCTTCTCGCGGTCCCAGTCGGAGTCGGTGCGCTCGATCTCGGACTTGATCTCGTTGACGCGACCCTCGACCGCGGCAGCGTCGCCGCCGCCTTCGACGATCGTGGTGTTGTCCTTCGTGACCGTGATCCGGCGAGCGGTGCCGAGCACCTCGAGGCCGACCTGGTCGAGCTTGAGGCCGACCTCCTCGGCGACGACCTGCGCGCCGGTGAGGATCGCGATGTCCTGCAGCATGGCCTTGCGGCGGTCACCGAACGCGGGCGCCTTGACGGCGGTCGCGTTGAAGGTGCCCTTGATCTTGTTCACGACCAGGGTCGAGAGGGCTTCGCCCTCGACGTCCTCGGCGATGATGAACAGCGGCTTGCCGGCGGCGATGACCTTCTCCAGCAGCGGCAGGAGCTCCTGGATGGAGCTGATCTTGCCCTGGACGAGCAGGATCAGCGGGTCGTCGATGACGGCCTCCATCCGCTCCTGGTCGGTCACGAAGTACTGAGAGATGTAGCCCTTGTCGAACTGCATACCCTCGGTGAACTCGAGCTCGGTGCCGGTGGTGTTGGACTCCTCGACGGTGATGACACCGTCCTTGCCCACCTTGGCGAAGGCCTCGGCGAGGATCTCGCCGATCTTCGCGTCGCGGGAGGAGATGGTGGCGACCGAGGCCATGTCGGACTCGTCGACGACCTCACGGGCGGCGGCACGCAGGGCGTCGCCGACGGCGGCCGCGGCGGCGTCCATACCGCGCTTGAGGCTCATCGGGTTCGCACCGGCGGCAACCGCGCGCAGACCCTCGTGGACCATCGCCTGGGCGAGGACGGTCGCGGTGGTCGTACCGTCACCAGCGATGTCGTTGGTCTTGGTCGCAACCTCCTTGGTGAGCTGAGCACCAAGGTTCTCGAACGGGTCGTCCAGCTCGATCTCACGCGCGACGGTGACACCGTCGTTGGTGATGGTCGGAGCGCCCCACTTCTTGTCGAGGACGACGTAGCGGCCCTTGGGGCCCAGCGTCACCTTGACGGCGTTGGCGAGGGCGTCGACGCCACGCTCGAGGGCGCGGCGGGCGTTCTCGTCGAACTCCAGGATCTTCGGCATTTCACATACTCCCTTGTACGCACGGACGCGGCCGGGCCGGCTGGCCCGGCCGCGTCAGATGTGCGAGACGGATGATCGTCAGGCGATGACTGCGAGGATGTCGCGGGCCGAAAGGATGAGGTACTCCTCGCCGGCGTACTTCACCTCGGTGCCGCCGTACTTGCTGTAGATGACCTTGTCGCCGACGGCGACGTCGAGCGGGACGCGGTTGCCCTTGTCGTCGATGCGACCCGGGCCGAGCGCCAGGACCTCGCCCTCCTGGGGCTTCTCCTTGGCGGTGTCCGGGATGACCAGACCGGAGGCGGTGGTCTGCTCGGCCTCGACGGCCTTGACGACGATCCGGTCCTCAAGAGGCTTGATGTTGACCGACACTGTGTCGACCTCCCCATTTCTTTTCTACGGAGTCAGACTTCGGTGGGTGTTGCTACGTCTGTGCTTGCGATCTGCCACGTACGCCGTCGCGGGGGTCGCACCCGGCTCGCAAGCGCTGGCACACTCAGGGGGAGAGTGCCAGTGCAGACGTTAGCACTCGGCTGCAATGAGTGCCAGCAAGGCCGGTCTATCGCTGCCCGGGGATCCGCACCATCAGCGCGATCGCACCGGCGAGAAGCCCGACGACGATGATCCCGCCGACCACCAGGAACGACCAGCGATCCTCGCTGTCGTCCTTTTCCTCGAAAGTGGTGATCTGGAGCTCCTCCCCGTCGCTCAGCTGGGACGGCAGCAGCGTGGACTTCCCCGGGGCGGCCGACTTCTCGGCGGGGGCCGAGCGGCGCGGTTCCGGCTCCGACTCCTCAGCTGTCGGCGTACGTTCGGCCTTCGCCTCTTCCTTCTCCGCCGTCGTCTCCTCGGCCGTTTCCGGCACGCTCGCGGCCGGGACCTGCACGTACGTCACCGAGTAGCTCTCCAGCTGCTTGCCGGAGCTGTGCGCGACGACCGTGCTCCTCTGCGGCGTGGACAGGGTGTGCGTCTCCGCGCCCGCGTTGCCGCGGCCGACCACGCAGAAGGACGCGATCCGGTAGCCCTCGGGCGCCGTCGCGGTGACAGAGGCGGTGCCGACCGAGGAGTAGGTGCGATCCCCGGATGAGCACTGGCCCACCGGAGTCGCAGTGTCTGCCGAGACCGGCGCGGCGAGCAACAGTGACAGCAGCGTGATGACGGCCGCGGCCGCCGAGAAGGTCAGAGAGGTCATGCGGGGGGATCTACGCACTCGGCGGATCCTAGATCACAAACACCCAGTGGGGTAATGGAGTTTGCCCGGACCGGAAACCGGCCTGAGAGGATCGGCTGCATGGATCTCGACGCCTTCTCCTGGTTGCTGACCGATGACGGGCAGCGGCTGCTGGCGCGGGCCACCGAGATGACGGCGTCGGCGCGCACCGACGGCAAGGGAGACGGCAAGGACTCGGCGCTGGCGGTGCAGACCGCCCTGCGCAAGGACGAGGCGGCCGAGCGCGTGGCCGTCGCGATGACCCAGGTCGACCTGCGCCGGAAGGCGGCCGCCAAGTTCGGCGACCTGGCACCGCGGATGTACTTCACCCCAGACGGCCTCGAGCAGGCCACCCGCCTCGCCGTGGCCCACCACCGGGCGGCGCGGCTGCGTGCCTTCGATGCGACGAGCGTCATCGACCTGGGCTGCGGGATCGGCGGTGACCTGATCGCCTCCTCGCGAGCCGGGCTCACCGCCGCCGGGGTCGACAACGATCCGGAGCGGGTCGCCGTCGCCCAGGCGAACCTCGACGCCCTCGAGCTGCCAGGTGCAGTCACCGTCGCCGACGCGACAGGTGTCGACCATTCCCCCTTCGACGTCGCGTACGCCGATCCGGCACGCCGCGGCGCCAAGGGCCGGGTGTTCTCCGCGGAGGGGTGGACGCCGCCGTGGTCGTGGGTCGAGACGCTCTTCGCGCGCGACGCATGCGTGAAGGTCGCCCCCGGCATCCCGCACGACCTCGTACCCGACAAGGTGGAGGCCGAATGGGTCAGCGACCGCGGCGAGGTCAAGGAGGCCGCGCTGTGGTCAGGCTCCCTGGCCAGCACCCACCGCCGGGCCACCGTGATCGGCGAGCGCGGCCTGGCGACGCTCACCTCCGAGGACGATCCCGGCGCCGAGGTCGGTGCGGTCGCCGAGTTCCTCTACGAGCCCGACGGGGCCGTGATCCGCGCGGGGCTGGTCACCGCCGTCGCCGCCGGGGTGCAGGGTCACCTGATCGACGAGCACATCGCATACGTCACCTCCTCCGCCTCCTTCGAGACACCGTTCGCCCGCGGGTATCAGGTGCTCGAGGAGCTCCCCTACCGGGACAAGCAGCTCAAGGCGGCGCTGCGCGAGCGCGGGATCGGGAAGCTGACCATCAAGAAGCGCGGCGTACAGGTCGTCCCCGAGCAGCTCCGCAAGCGGCTCGCACTGTCCGGCTCCGAGGAAGCCACGATCGTGCTCACCCGGGTCGCCGGCGAGGGAACGTGTCTGTTGGTGCGGCCGTTCTGAGATGGAGGTCAGACCAGGACGGTCGTGATCGGCTGGGAGGAGTCCGCCGGGAGGTCAAGCGCCGAAGGTGTACGTCCTCTGGCCACCATCTCCGCCCCCAGAGCCGCCACCATCGCCCCGTTGTCGGTGCACAGGCCCGGGCGCGGAACTCGGACGCGGATGCCGAGCTGGGTGGCACGCTCCTCGGCGAGCACTCGGAGCCGGCTGTTGGCCGCGACCCCGCCGCCGATGATGATGTCCTCGATACCTTCGGAGGAGGCTGCGTCGAGGGCCTTTCGCACCAGGACGTCGACCACGGCCTCCTGGAAGCTGGCGGCCACATCGGCAACCGGGACGGGTTCGCCGCTGCGCTCCTTGGCCTCGATCCAACGGGCGACCGCGGTCTTGAGGCCAGAGAAGGAGAAGTCGAAGCGGTGACGCTCCAGGTCGCGGCGGCCGGTGAGCCCGCGGGGGAAGTCGATCGCGATCGAGCTGCCCGACGTGGCTGTCCGGTCGATCACCGGGCCGCCGGGGAAGCCGAGGCCGAGCAGGCGGGCGACCTTGTCGAAGGCCTCGCCCGCGGCGTCGTCGATGGTCGCGCCCATCGGGTCGACACCCTCGGTGATGTCGGTGACCTTGAGCAGGCTGGAGTGGCCGCCGGAGACGAGCATGGCAACGCACGGTTCGGGAAGCGGCCCGTGCTGCAACTGGTCGACCGCGACGTGCGAAGCGAGGTGGTTGACCCCGTAGATCGGCTTGTCGAGCCCGAGGGCGAGCGCCTTGGCCGCCGCCACCCCGACCAGCAGGGCACCCGCGAGGCCCGGTCCCGAGGTGACGGCGATCGCGTCTACGTCGTGGAGCTTGATGCCCGACTCCTCGCAGGCACGCTCGATCGTCGGCACCATCGCCTCCAGATGCGCCCGGCTGGCAACCTCTGGCACGACCCCGCCGAACCGGGCATGCTCCTCGACGCTGCTCGCCACCGCGTCTGCCAACAGCGTGTGCCCGCGCACCACCCCGATCCCCGTCTCATCGCACGACGTCTCGATGCCAAGGACCAAGGGCTCGTCGGCGAGGGGACCAGCAGTCATAGGGGCATTCTGCCTTGTGAGCGCTGAGCAACCGGAAAGCGGCCCGCGTGCCTTGTAACCGACGCGGCCAGCGAGAGAGTCCTCCGGCAGCGGAAGGAATTTTCCTTGCGCTCGGCAGCCGTCAGGTTTGCGGCGTGATCCCGGGCCACGCTGGACTCACCTTCTCTCCGCGGAAGGAATTTTCCTTCCGCTGGCACCGCTAGGCCCCACCTCAGTTGATCCGCCGGAAGGAATTTTCCTTCCGGCGACAGCCGATCACGCCGCCGCAGCGCCGATCGGGAACTCCGCCAGAGACGCATGGACCGCCTCCCACAGGCGATGCGCGAGATCTGCGTCGATCGGATCCGCTGTGCAGAGACCGTCCCAGAGTCCCCGAAGGATCACCTCCACTCCTGCCGCCTCGAAGTCGGTGAGCTCGCGGCCGAGTACTGATCGGAACCAGAACCTCGCGTCGTGCCACAGCTCGCCCACTGCTTGTCCGACGCCGTCGTCGGAACGGGCGAGCTCCTCGAAGCCGAGCCAAGCTCTCAGGAAGAACAGGTCGTCCTCGCTCGCGGGCAGAAAGCCGGCCCAGCCGGTCCCATTCACCCGATCCGCGATCCGAGTCCAAAACATGTCCGCGAACGCAGCGGTTGCGTGCGGCAACATCCCCTGCGTCCCGCCGAACCACCGGTGCAGCGTCGACACACCCGTCTTCGCCTCCTCGGCGATCGTCTGAAGCGTGGGCGGACGGAGCCCGCTGCGCCCGATCGTCCGGGCCAGAGCGAGGCCCGCGGTCTGCGAATCGAAGGCGTTGCGTCTGAGGTGCATGACACCCATCGCAACACAGAGCACCGACAATTTTCGGGCTCGTAAGTTTCGGGCTAGTCAGCCTCGGCCGCTCACGACGGAGCAACAAGATCGAAAGCCAGCACGATCCCCGTCGCCCCATCGCGGTAGTAGCGCTCCCGGCGGTCGATCTCGACGAATCCGGCTTGGTGGTAGAACTCGATGGCCCCGACGTTGCCCTCGCGTACCTCGAGGAGAAGTCGCTCGGCTCCCTCGCTCCGAGCGAGGTCGATCGACGCGGCGAGGAGCGATCCACCGATCCCGCGGCGGCGCTGCTCCTCAGCGGTCGCGATCCGCTGGAGCTCGGCGATCTCGTAGACGACGCTCACCAGCGCATGACCGATGACCGTTCCCGCATCATCGACCGCGACGAGGATCCGGACCGTCGGCATCTTCCCTTCGATCGCCACCTGCAGGTACTCGGGTGTCCAGGCATCGTCCGGGAACGCCTCGAGCTCGAGGGCGGCGATCGCGTCGACGTCGTCCGGGCCGGCCGGACGCACAGTCACTGGGAAACCTTCTTCTGGACCTTCTTCTGGACCTTCTTCTGGGCAGCCTGCTCCACCGCATCCGGCCGACGCAGGTAGAGCGGCTCGGGATCCATCAGCTCGACCTGCTCCTCGGCGACCGCCCGGGCCAACCAGCCGGCGGAGGGCCGCGCGGGGCCAAGCGGTGTCGGGAACGCGTCGGGATAGAGCAACGCCCCCTCGCCGACGACCGGCGCCGACGTGGCGACCTCGGCGGGGCGGGCGACGACAGGACCCTCGAGGCGTACGCCGTCGGGGTCGTAGGAGGCCAGGTAGACCTCCTTACGCCGCGCATCCGTCGCCACGAAGAATCCCTCGGTGGTCGAGCTCGTCGAGATCACTCCCGAGGCAACGGCCTCCACCGCCAGCACGTCCAGCGTGCAGGCCGCATAGACCGGGATCTCCAGCGCGAACCCGAGCGTCCGAGCGGTGACCAGCCCGACGCGTAGGCCGGTGAACGGCCCGGGGCCCGCGCCGACGGCGATGGCGGTCAGATCCTGGCGTACGATCCCGGCCGCCGCGAGGACGTCGGAGATCAGCGGCGCGAGCTGCTCACCATGCTTCATGGTGCGGTCGGAGACGACCTCGGCGACGACGTCGTCGCCATCGTGGAGCGCCACGGTCACCTGGGGCGTGGCGGTGTCAAAGGCGAGAAGCACAACTCACACCCTAGAGCGCACTGAGGTCCACGCCGCGCCAGCGGGCCCCGACCGGGAGGATCTCCACGCGCCGAGGATCCGCACCGTCGGGTGCCTCGACCAGATCCAACGGGGCCTCGTCGGCCTCGGCACGTACGATCCGGATCTCCAGCCGCGACTCGGAGAGCCCCTCGGCCAGGCCCTCGCCCCACTCCACGACCGTCACCGCGTCGTCGAGATCGGTGTCCAGGTCGAGGTCGTCGAGCTCCTCGATACCGCCGAGCCGATACGCGTCGACGTGGACGAGCTCCGGGCCGCCGACGGTCGAAGGATGCACCCGGGCGATGACAAAGGTCGGCGAGGTGATCTCGCCGCGGACCTCGAGCCCGGCCCCCAGACCCTTGGTGAAAGTGGTCTTGCCGGCGCCGAGGCCGCCGGAGAGGACGAGTACGTCACCGGCGGCGACCAGGCCGGCCACCCGTCGACCGAGCTCGAACATGGCGTCGGGATCGAGCGCCTCGACGACATACTCGTTCAACGGACGATGGAGCCGTACCGCGGGCGACTCCCGGGAGATCTCCCGAAATCCCTGCCGCACCCAGAACCGCAACGTCTCCGGAAGCTCCTCGCGCGCGATCACCGCGAGATCCTCGAACCCCTCCGAGACCGCGACCCCGGCGGCGTACGTCACCATCTTGTGCGCCACCCCATGACCCTGCTGATCAGGCAGAACAGCGAAACGACGCAGCCACAGGGTCGAGTCCGCGGGATCCATGACGACGGCCCCGACGCCAACCCCGTCCAACCGCGCCACCACCCCGCCGAAGCCAGCCAAGCGGTCCTTCATCGACGCCTCGGTCTCGCCGAGCGCATCCGCGGGCGGGTCCAGCGGCGGGCGGGCGGAGAATGCCGCCCGGACGATACCGAGCACCTCGGTCGCGGCCTCCGGCCCGACCCGCTCGAAGACGAGCGTCATGCCGAGGCCGCATCCCGGGTGGCCGAGGCGAGCAGCTGATCGAGCTCGGCGTTGACCTGACCGTGCCGCTCGAGGATGACCATGTGGCCGGCCTTCTCGCACTCGACCAGCCGGGAGCCCGGGATGTAGGAGTGCAGCTTGCGGCTGTGGCCGATCGAGGTGAGCCGGTCGGCGGTGCCGCAGATGATCGTGGTCGGCACCCGGCCGAGCATGGTGATCGACGAGAACTTGTCCAGCGCGCGGAAGCTCGGGAAGAACTCCGCGACCACCTCGAACGGTGTCTGCGAGAGCAGTCCGTCGACGAAGTCGACGTACGCCTCCGGCACCTCGTCCCCGAAGGCGAACACGTCGGTGAAGACCGTCGCCACCGAGGACCCCATGGCGCGGAACCGGTCGACGATGCCGTGTCCCCTGGCCAGCGTCCGCATGGTGCTGTTGGCGATCCCGCCGGACAGCTTGGCCGGGAGCACCGGGATCAGCAGCCGGCTCGGGTCGAGACCACCGGCGGTCGTGGAGATCAGGGCGGCGCCGATGATGCGGCCACCCTCGCCGTACGGCGCGAACAGCTCGGGGTGATCCTCGGCGAGCGCCGCGATCGTCATTCCGCCCATCGAGTGGCCGACCAGGATCACCGGTCCCTCCGGCACGACCGCGTCCAGCACCCGGAGCAGGTCGTCGCCGAGCTGGTCGATCGTGGCGTTGCCGAGCGAGGAGCGGCCGCTGCGGCCGTGGCTGCGCTGGTCGTAGAAGACCGACCGCACCAAACCCCGGTACGCCGCCCGCTGGAAGTGCCAGCAGTCGAGGTTGAGGGCAAAGCCGTGCACGAAGACGAGCGTCACCCCGCTCGCCCCGCCCGGGTGCGAGTGAGCCGGGTCGACCTCGTCGACCTCGACATGAAGAGGTACGCCGTCAGAGGTCACCACGGTGACCGGGCAGGACCGCAGGGTGCCGAGCGGGGTCCGGTCCTCGGGGCGTTCCTCTATCGCGCGGCGGCGCTTCCTGACCACCACCGCGCCGCGGGCCGCGGCAGCGACCGCCGCCGCGCCCAGAGTTCCCGCCGCGATCTGACCGATCCGTGCTGCGATGCTGCTCATGTGTCGCCTCCCTGCTCGGCCTGCTCGGTGTCGACGTCTGTGTCAACATAACGGCGCTTCATCCGTCCTCCGATTCTGGTGACGACCTCGTAGGCGATGGTCTCGCTCGCCTCGGCCCAGTCCTGGGCGGTCGGCTCGCCATCGGCACCGGTGCCCCACAGGAGCACCTCGGCACCGCGTTCGACCGAAGCGTCCCCGAGATCGACGACGATCTGGTCCATGCAGATGGTGCCGCGCACGGGGTATCGAGCTCCGTCGATCCACACCTCGGCGCGATTCCCGGCACGACGCTGGATGCCCTCGGCGTAGCCGACCGGGATCAGCCCCACCGTCGTCGGCTCATCGGCCACCCAGGTGTGGTTGTAGGAGACGCCCGCACCGGCCTCGATCGGCTTCACCAGCGCCAGCTCGGCCCGCACGGTCATCGCCGGGACGAGTCCGAGCTCGGCCCACGGCGATCCCTCGACGCCGGGCGCCGGGTCGATGCCGTACGTCGCGATCCCGACCCGCACCAGGTCGAGCCGCGCGCTGGGGCGCAGCAGCGCTCCCGCGGAGTTGGCCAGGTGACGCACCTCGGGCCGGAGGCCGGCCTCCTCGGCGACCGCGAGCGCCTCGGCGAAGACCTTCTCCTGGAGGGCGCTGGCCGGGTCGGCGGTGTTCTCGCTGGCGCTGAAGTGCGACCAGATCCCGGTGACCCGGATCGCGCCCTCGGCCTCCAGGATGCGCGCCAGTCCGACCAGCTTCGGCCAGTCGCCGAACGGCGCGCCGCCCCGGCTGAGTCCGGTGTCGACCTTGAGCTGCACCCGCGGCGTAATGCCCAGGGTGTCACCGGCGGCGGCGAACTTCTCCAGGTCGGCGATCGTGTAGGCGGTGACGTCGATGTCCGCGGCCACGAGCTCCTCGGCGGGCTCGCTGGGCATGATCAGCCAGGCCAGCAGCCGGCCCTCGTCGCCCGCCGCGCGCAGCGCGAGCGCCTCGTCGGCCGAGGCCACGCCGAGCCAGTCCGCACCGCCCTCACGAGCGGCCCGCCCGGCCTCGACCAGACCGTGCCCGTAGCCGTCGGCCTTGACCACCGTCATGATCGGCGTACGCAGGTGCTCCCGCAGCCGCGAGACGTTGTGTCGGATCGCGGCGAGGTCGATGACGATCTCGGCTCGCCGAAGCGGAGCCCGAGGCGCTGGGCTCGGTGACATGGTGTCAAGGATAGTTCCTGCGCAGTGCTCAATTGCGTAGGGGGGAGACAGCAGGAAGGGACCGGATAACGGCGGGTATGGCCGCAGCCACCCCGCTCGCGGTGACCGGCCCACCCGCGCTCGCGAGGCTCGCCGCCGCGCCATGCAGCCAGGCGCCCGCCGAGGCGGCGTCGATGGGGGCGAGACCGGCGGCCAGCAACGAGCCGATCAGTCCGCCGAGCACGTCCCCCGAACCGGCGGTGGCCAGCCAGGAGGTGCCTGTGGTGTTGACCCGTACCGGTGTGCCGGGGTCCGGTGAGGCGATCGTGGTACGCCGCCCCTTCAGCAGCACCACCGCGTCGAACCGCTTGGCCGCGAGCCGTGCGTAGTGCAATGGACGAGCCTCGATCTCGCCGCGGTCCTCCCGGATCAGCGCCGCGAGCTCGCCGGCGTGCGGAGTCAGGATCGCGGGCACCCCGAGCGGCCCGTTCAGGGCGCGCAGGCTGTCGGCGTCGATGACCAGAGGTACGCCGCTCGCCCGGGCGAACGCGAGCGCGCTGTTGGCGCCGTCGGCGCTGCCGGAGCCGACCACCCAGGCCTGTGCCTGGCCGTCGCCGACGACCTCCGGGTTGTGTCGCTTGACCCACTCCGAGGCGGTGCCGACGTAGCGGACCATCCCGGCCAGTCCGGTGTTGGCACCGGAGACGGCCAGCAGCGCGGCCCCGGGGTAGGTGGCACTGCCGACCCTCAGCCCCACCACGCCGCGGGAGTACTTGTGCCCGTCCGGCGCGGGACGCGGCACCAGGTCCGCCACATCCGCGGCCTCGAGGCTCTCGATGGCCGGCCTCGGCAGCCGGAGGCCGATGTCCACCAGCTGTACCGTCCCGCACGCCGAAGCGGCCGGGTCGAGCAGGTGACACGGTTTGTGGGTTCCGAAGGTGACCGTCAGGTCAGCGGTCACATGGGCGCCGTCGACCTCGCCGGTGTCGACGCAGACGCCGCTCGGCGTGTCGACCGAGACGACCGGGATCCCGGGGAGCAGGGCCAGTGCCCTCTCCGCGTCCGGCCTCAGCCCGGGCTTTCCCCCGATCCCGACGATCCCGTCGACGACGACATCGAAGGCGCCGGTGGTCGAGCTCGTCGAGAAGACGTCCGAGGACACCGTCCCTCCGGCCGCTTTCAGAGCTGCGACCCCACCCGCGTGCGCCCGGTCCGACAGCAGCCACGCCTCGACCCGCGCCCCTCGACGCGCGAGCAGCGCCCCGGCGTACAACGCGTCTCCGCCGTTGTCCCCGCTCCCGACGAGCAGGACGATGCGTTTCCCGTAGGCACCGCCGAGACCCCGCCCGCGAAGGTGACCGACGACCGCGTAGGCCAGCCCGGCCGCCGCGCGCTGCATCAGGGCACCTTCTGGCAGGCTCGCCATCAGGGCTCTCTCTGCCGCTCTGACCTGCTCAACCGAGTGCGCACGCCGCATGGCCCCAGCCTACGCGCCCATGCCCTGGCGGGCCTGGGCCGAAGGGCTCGAACAAGCCCCGTCAGTCCTCCAGGACGACCATCGCCGAGGCGATGCCGGCGTCGTGGGAGAGCGAGAGGTGGACGGTGGCGACACCGAGCTTGGTGGCCTGCGCCAGCACCGTGCCGCGGAGCTCGAACCGGGGCTGGCCGGAGGACTCCGAGATCACCTCGGCGTCGTGCCACTCCATCCCCTGCGGCGCGCCGAGCGCCTTGGCGAGCGCCTCCTTGGCGGCGAACCGGGCGGCCAGCGAGGCCATCGGCTTCGCCGCCTCTGCAGGCGTGAACAGGCGCTCGCGCAGCCGCGGCGTACGCTCCAGCGACTCCTCGAAGCGCTCCAGGTCGCAGACGTCGATCCCGACCCCGAGGACAGCCATCAGAGGACCGCCATCACTCGACCGTGACGGACTTGGCGAGGTTGCGCGGCTGGTCGACGTCGTAGCCGAGCTCGGTGGCGAGCTGGCAGGCGAAGAGCTGCAGCGGTACGACCGCGACGAGCGGCTGCAGGAGCACGGGCACCTTGGGCAGCCGGATGATCGTGTCGGAGACCGAGTCGACCGAGTCGTCGCCCTCCTCGACCAGGGCGATGGTGCGGGCGCCGCGGGCGCGCACCTCCATGATCCCGGAGCGCATCTTGTCGTGCAGGAAGTCGCGGCCGCGCGGGGGCACGATGCACCAGATCGGCAGGCCCTCCTCGACCAGCGCGATCGGGCCGTGCTTGAGCTCGCCGGCGGCGAACCCCTCGGCGTGCAGGTAGGCGAGCTCCTTGAGCTTGAGCGCGCCCTCCAGCGCCACCGGGTAGCCGGCGTGGCGCCCCAGGAACAGGAAGGCCCGGCGGTCCGCGTACTCACGCGCGAGGTCGTAGACCTGCGGCGCCGTCTCCAGGACCTTCTCGACCGCCGCGGGCATCGCCTCGAGCTGGGTCATCACGCCGTCGATCTCGTCGCCGTACATGGTGCCCTTGACCTGGGCCAGGTAGAGCGCGAGCAGGTAGCAGGCGACCAGCTGGGTGACGTACCCCTTGGTCGAGGCGACGCCGATCTCCGGGCCGGCGTGGGTGTAGATGACCGCGTCGGACTCGCGCGGGATCGTGGAGCCGTTGGTGTTGCAGATCGCCAGCACCTTGGAGCGCTGCGAGCGCGCGTGCCGGATCGCCTGCAGCGTGTCGGCGGTCTCGCCGGACTGCGAGATCGCCACGACCAGGGTGGAGTTGTCGAGGATCGGGTCGCGGTAGCGGAACTCGGAGGCCAGCTCGACCTCGACCGAGATCCGGCACCAGTGCTCGATGGCGTACTTCGCGACCATCCCGGCATAGAACGAGGTCCCCGCGGCGATGATGATGATCTTGGTGACCTCGCGCAGCTCGTCGTCGTCGAGCCGCATCTCGTCGAGATGCAGAGACCCCGAAGGCGTACGCCGCCCCAGGAGAGAGTCTGCGACCGCACGAGGCTGCTCGAGGATCTCCTTGCGCATGAACCAGTCGTGGCCGTCCTTCTCGGCGGCGGCGAGGTCCCAGTCGACGTGGAAGCGGCGGCCCTCGGCGGGAGTGCCGTCGAAGTTGGTGACCGTCGCGCCGTCGCGGGTGATGGTGACGACCTGGTCCTGGTCGAGCTCCATCGCCTCGCGGGTGTGCTCGATGAAGGCGGCGACGTCGGAGCCGAGGAACGACTCGCCCTCGCCGAGACCGACCACGAGCGGGCTGTTGCGCCGGGCGGCGACGACCCGGGACGGGTCCTGGGCGTCGATCGCGACGAAGGTGAACGCGCCTTCGAGGATCGAGCAGACCTTCTGCATCGCGATGGTCAGGTCGGCTCCGCCGACGACCTCGCGCTCGAGCAGGTGGGCGGCGACCTCGGTGTCGGTCTGCGAGGTGAACTCGTGCCCGTCGGTCTCCAGCGAGGCCCGCAGCTCGGCGAAGTTCTCGATGATGCCGTTGTGCACGACCGCGACGCGGCCGGTGCGGCCGACGTGCGGGTGGGCGTTGCCGTCGGTCGGGCCGCCGTGGGTCGCCCAGCGGGTGTGGCCGATCCCGGTCGTCGACGCCGGCAGCGGCGTGTCCGCGATCGCCTTCTCCAGGTTGGCGAGCTTGCCGGCCCTCTTGTCCACCGCCAGCCCGTCGGCGGTGATCAGAGCGATCCCCGCCGAGTCATAGCCGCGGTACTCCAACCGCCGCAGCCCATCGATCACGACGTCCTGCGCCGACCGGTCTCCGACGTACCCAACGATGCCGCACATGGCGGATGATCCTACGGCTCTCGTGGACCCCAGCAGGAAGCGGCGGCGCATGTGCGTAACAATCGTTGCCATGTCACACCCCGGGCCACACGGCGATGACCGCGGCTCCTCGCCCTACGTCGAGCTCGACCGTAGCGCGTGGGCCGAGCTCGCGACCGAGACCGAGAGTCCGCTGACCGAGGCCGAGATCGAGTCGCTGCGGGGCCTGGGCGACCAGATCGACCTCAACGAGGTCGAGGAGGTCTTCCTACCGCTGAGCCGCCTGCTGAGCCTCTACGTGAGCGCCTCGGACAAGCTCCACGACCAGCAGGAGCTGTTCCTCGGCAAGGCGATGCCGGAACGTACGCCGTTCGTCATCGGGGTCGCCGGATCCGTCGCCGTCGGCAAGTCGACCACGGCTCGTGTCCTCCAGCAGATGCTCGCCCACTGGCCCGAGCACCCCAACGTCGCTCTGGTCACCACCGACGGGTTCCTCTACCCCAACGCCGAGCTCGAGCGTCGCGGCCTGATGGAGCGCAAGGGCTTCCCGGAGTCGTACGACCGCAAGGCCCTGCTCCGCTTCCTCGTCGACCTCAAGTCGGGTGAGGACGAGGTGCGTGCGCCGATCTACTCGCACCTGACCTACGACGTCACCGACCAGACCGTGCTGGTCAAGAAGCCCGACATCGTCATCCTCGAGGGCCTCAACGTCCTGCAGCCCTCCCGGGTCCGCGCCGACGGCACCATCTCCCTCGCCCTCTCGGACTTCTTCGACTTCTCCGTCTTCGTCGACGCCGACTCCCGCGACATCAAGCAGTGGTACGTCGAGCGGTTCCTCCGGCTGCGCGAGACCGCCTTCCGCGACCCCTCGTCCTACTTCACGAAATATGCGGCCCTGAGCCACGACGAGGCCATCACCCGCGCCACCGAGATCTGGAACGAGATCAACGGCCCCAACCTCCGCGAGAACGTCCTCCCCACCCGCTCCCGCGCCACCCTCGTCCTCCGCAAGGACCGCGACCACTCCGTCCGCTACGTACGTCTCCGAAAGATCTGACGCCGAGTCGGCTCGTTAGAACGAGCCGACTCGGCGACGGGTGTGACAGGAGGGGTCAGAGGGCCAGGCGGGACCGGACCACGTCCGCGAGCCGCTCGGCGCAGGCCTCGGCCTCGTGATGGGTGGGGGCCTCGACCATGACGCGTACGAGGTTCTCGGTGCCCGACGGGCGCAGCAGGATCCGCCCGGAGCCGGCGAGGGCCTTCTCCTCGGCAGCGACGGCGTCGAGGAGGCCGTGGTCGGTCTTGCAGCGGGCCTTGTCGACGCCCTTGACGTTGAGCAGAACCTGCGGGAGGCGGGTGACGACGGAGGCGAGGTCGGCGAGGGTACGCCCGGTGAGGGTCATCCGCTGCAGGACGTGCAGCGCGGTGAGGATGCCGTCGCCGGTGGTGGCGTGCTCGCTCATGATGATGTGCCCGGACTGCTCGCCACCGATGGCGTAGCCGCCCCGGCGCATCTCCTCGAGCACGTAGCGGTCGCCCACGGCGGTCTGCTTCACGTGGACGCCCGCAGCGTCCATCGCCTTGACGAACCCGAGATTGCTCATCACGGTGACGACCACGGTGTCGTCCGGGAGCCGGCCGGCGTCGTGGAGCCCGAGGGCGAGGATCGCGATGAGTTGGTCGCCGTCGACGAGGTTTCCCTCACCGTCGACGGCCAGGCAGCGGTCGGCGTCGCCGTCCCAGGCGAACCCGACGTCGGCGCCGTGCTCGACGACCGCCTTCTGGAGCATCTCCGGGTGGGTCGAACCGACGCCGTCGTTGATCGAGAGGCCGTCGTTGACGTCGTTGATCGCGATCACCTTCGCCCCGGCCTGGTCCAGGGCCAGCGGACCCGCGGCCGCGGCGGCTCCGTTGGCGCAGTCGACGACGACGGTCAGCCCGTCGAGTCGGCGCTCGAGCGTGGAGATCAGGTGGGCTGCGTACGTCTCCACGGGATTCTCGTGGGTCGAGATCCGGCCCACCGACGCGCCGGTGGGGCGGTCCCAGGGCTCGTCGAGGTGTGCCTCGATCCGGTCCTCGAGCACGTCGTCGAGCTTGTGCCCGCCGCGCTGGAGGAACTTGATGCCGTTGTCGGGCATCGGGTTGTGCGAGGCCGAGATGACCACACCGAGGTCGGCCTGGAGGGCCGCGGTGAGGTAGGCGACCCCGGGCGTCGGCAGCACGCCGACGTCGATCACGTCGCAGCCGGCCGAGGCCAGACCGCCGGCCACCGTCGCCTGCAGGAACTGTCCGGAGACGCGCGAGTCGTTGCCGACCACCGCCAGCGGCTTGCGCGGTCCATCGGTGGTCGAGCCTGTCGAGACCCGCAGCTCCTCGGTCAGGACCAATGCCGCCGAGGTCGCCAGGTTCTGGGCGAGCGAGGCGGTGAGGATCTCGCCGTTCGCGAGACCGCGAACTCCGTCAGTGCCGAAAAGGCGTGCCACGTCCGTGTGACCTTCTTTCGTACGTCGGCCCCCGCCCGAAAAATGAGTTGGGGTGCCTCGGCGAGCCGAGGCACCCCAACAATGCTAGGCGATCGCGAGGGCGATCAGCGCTTGCTGAACTGCGAGGCCTTGCGGGCCTTCTTGAGACCGGCCTTCTTCCGCTCCACGACGCGGGCGTCGCGGGTCAGCAGACCGGCCTTCTTCAGGGTCGGGCGGTTGGCCTCGACGTCGACGTCGTTCAGCGCACGGGCCACGCCGAGACGCAGCGCGCCGGCCTGACCGGCGATGCCGCCGCCGTCGATACGGGCGATCACGTCGAAGCGACCCTCGAGCTGCAGCGCGGCGAACGGCTCGTTCGCGATCTGCTGGTGCAGCTTGTTGGGGAAGTAGTCCTCGATGGTGCGACCGTTGATGGTCCACTCGCCGGTGCCCGGGACGATCCGGACGCGGGCGACGGACTCCTTGCGGCGGCCGGTGGCGGCAGCCGGGGCGATGGTCGCCGGGCGCTCGGGGGTGTCGGCGGACGGGGCGCTCTCGGAGGTGTACGCGAGGCCCTGCTCGTCGGTCTCGAAGGTCTCCTCGACCTCTACGGTGTTCTCAGTCATGTCCTGGTCCTGGCTCACTGGGCGATCTGCTTGATCTCGAACGGAACGGCCTGCTGCGCGGCGTGCGGGTGCGTCGGACCGGAGTAGACCTTGAGCTTCTTGAGCATCTGGCGGCCGAGCTTGTTCTTCGGCAGCATGCCCCACACAGCGGTCTCGATCGCCTTGCGAGCGTCCTTCTCGAGGATCTCGCCGATCGGGGTCGCGGTCAGACCACCCGGGTAGCCGGAGTGGCGGTAAGCCAGCTTGGTCTTGGCCTTGTTGCCGGAGAGGGAGACCTTCTCGGCGTTGATGACGATGACGAAGTCGCCGGTGTCCGCGTTGGGCGCGAAGATCGCCTTGTGCTTGCCGCGGAGGAGCTCAGCGGCCTGGACCGCGAGGCGGCCGAGACGGACGTCGGTCGCGTCGATCACGAGCCAGGCGCGCTCGATGTCGCCCGGCTTGGGAGCGTAAGTACGCACGTATGCCTTCTTAGTTCGTTGGACCCGGCGCACGGATGCGCACCGGGATGGTGCTGCGTGGCTTCTGACGAACACGGCCCGGCTTGCCCTGTCCTCTGGGTGGTCCCAGTGGCAGTCATCCGGATCTGCGTCCCTGACCGTGCGCAGTTCTTATCGAACCAGGGATCAGGACGCGGCAGGAGTCACGACTCACAAGGTTACGAGCCCCCGCACGGCGGAGCCAAATCAAGACGTACGCCGCCGGTCGGGGAGCCGGGCGGCGTACGCGATCTTGGGCGGGTCGACTCGGCCGACCCTGGCTCCAGTGTCCGTCGGGTTCCTGTGACGAGGCTGTGACAGGCCTTCTGCTCTCCTGAAAACCACAGACGTACGCCGCCGGGACCGTGCCCGGCGGCGTACGTCTTCTTCTTGTCGGCTAGTGGTCGACGCCGACCTCACCCTCGGGGGCGTACAGGTCGGTGACCTCCTCCGGGTCCGGGTGCTTCTCTGGCCCGGGCGGGGTGGACTGCTTCTTCTCGACCACCGGTCGCTTCGGCTCGTCCTCGCCGGTGAGCGCGACGGCGCCGCCGACAGCGCCGCCGGCCACCAGGACCGCTGCGGCGGCCAGGATCAGCTTGCTCGACACGGTCACGCCAGCACGCGGTACTGGATGCCGACGGAGTACTTCCAGACGTCGTAGCGCGAGCTCGAGTTGAGCCCGGCGGTCCACCACACGGCGGGGCAGTACTGCGTCGAGAGACGGCTCTGGATCAGGCTGTTGGGCGAAGCGACCGACGCCATCGTCTTCCACTTGATCGAGTTGCCGAACTGGTGGCGCTGACGCGTCGACCAGTCGGACGGACGCAGGACGGTGGTGACCAGGTAGACGTCCTTGGTGTAGCCCTTCGGACGGCCGCCGTAGTGCTTGAGGGTCAGGTTGCGGTAGTTGCCGTCGACCGACTTCGGCAGGCACTTGACGTTCTCGGTGTAGACGGTCGCCTTGGCGCTGTCGCCGGGGGCCTTGCAGCGTACGTTCGAACGCAGGCCGCGGGACTCGGACCAGTCGCTGCGAGCGGGCGCCTTGAGGGTCGAGCAGGAGCCGACGTACTTGTAGTCGAGGGCATCGGCTGCGGTGACGGTCCTGCTGTAGGTCTTCCAGGTCAGCTTCTTGGCGGACGCGGCGACCGAGATCTGGGCGGTGGTGGCGTTGCCAGCCTTGTCCTTGGCCTCGATGCGGATGTAGAAGGTGCCCGAGACCCGGGTGCCAGCGTTGTTGTAGCCGTTCCAGGTGTAGGAGGTGGTGCCGGTGAAGCTCGTGGACGAACCCAGGGTGCGGACCAGCGTGCCGGTGGCGGTGACCACCTTCGCGGTGTAGCCGACGGTCTCGTTCACGGTCATCTTCGCCGTGACCGTGTCGCGGTAGCCGTCCGGGTAGGGGTAGAACGTCGTCAGGCTGCGGCTCAGGGTGACGACCGGCTTGGTGGCGTCGACGGACCCGAGCTCGACGGTGACAGAGTCGGTCGCACCGCTCTCACCCTCGACGAATCCGGTGATCCGGTAGGTGTCGGTCGCGGTCGGCATCGTCGCCTGGACCGACCCGACACCGTCGGCGTCGAGCGTGATCGGCGCCGACTGCGGGCCGCTCGGCGAGGTGCCGTTCGAGCCGGTGATCGTCCAGTTGGCCACCGGGTTGGCGCCGAGCGCCTCCACGTTCTCCACGTCGTACGTCACCGGGAACGTCGCACCCCCGGCAGGGGTGGTGGCGGGAACGGTGATCGCGACGGTGGTCACGACGGCGGCTGCGGGCTCCTCGGCCACGCCTGCCGCGGGAGGCTCGGCCTCGGCGACGGGGTCGGTCTCGACCTGGGTCTCGGGCTGGGTCTCCGGCTCCGTCTGGGTCCCCGTCTCGGTGCCCGTCTCGGTGCCCGTCTCGGCACCCGTCTCGGGAGCAGGCTGCGAGTCGTCCGGGGTCGTCTCGACGGTCGTCGTCTCCGACGGGTCCGTGGTGGTCGACGGGGCCTCCGTCGCGAAGGCCGGCACCGCCGGCACGATCAGGGCGACGGCAGCAGCCGCCACCAGTGCGCGGATGCGCATCTGTGGTTCCTCCGAGTCTCTTGCCCGAGATGGTCTAGGGGTCGCTTCGCTGCCAGAGAACGCGAGGCGGGCCGAGATGGCTGACGCAACATATACCCCGGGGCGCACACC
Source organism: Nocardioides sp. NPDC087217 (assembly GCF_044744805.1). Taxonomy (NCBI): domain Bacteria; kingdom Bacillati; phylum Actinomycetota; class Actinomycetes; order Propionibacteriales; family Nocardioidaceae; genus Nocardioides; species Nocardioides sp. NPDC087217. The sequence continues at coordinate 1,049,238 of NZ_JBIUZB010000001.1, read as the reverse complement.
CCTCGCACCGGTATTTGCTGCCGCGTTACCGGCCTGGCGACAACGATGAGACATCTGGCGTAGCCTGATCGTAGGATTGTCTGACAATCAGATGATCCTGTCTCAGATCACCGAGAACGCCCCACAGATGGAGGAGTGCGATGACCCTGCTCAACGAGGCTCAGGCCACCGCTGCGACCAGCTTGACCCCCGCCGCTTTCGCGGCCGCCGAGGCGCACTCCGCGCACAACTACCACCCCCTCGAGGTCGTGATCAGCCACGCCGAGGGCGCCTGGGTGACCGACGTCGACGGCCGCCGCTGCCTCGACATGCTGGCCGGCTACAGCGCGCTGAACTTCGGTCACGGCCACCCCGCTCTGCTGTCCGCGGCCCGTGAGCAGCTCGACAAGGTCACGCTGACCTCCCGTGCGTTCGTGCACGACCAGTTCGCCGAGTTCACCGCCCGCCTGGCCGCGATGTGCGGCAAGGACATGGTGCTGCCGATGAACACCGGCGCCGAGGCGGTCGAGACCGCGATCAAGGTCGCCCGCAAGTGGGGCTACGACGTCAAGGGCGTCCCGGCCGACCAGGCCGAGATCATCGTGATGGCCGGCAACTTCCACGGCCGCACCACCACGATCGTCGGCTTCTCCGACGACGCCGACGCGCGCGACGGCTTCGGCCCGTTCGCCCCCGGCTTCGTGATGGTCCCCTACGCCGACCTCGCCGCGATCGAGGCCGCCATCACCCCCAACACGGTGGCCGTGCTGGTCGAGCCGATCCAGGGTGAGTCCGGCGTCGTCATCCCCGGCGACGACTTCCTGATCGGGCTGCGCGAGGTCTGCACCCGCGAGAACGTGCTCTTCGCCGCCGACGAGATCCAGGCCGGCCTCGGCCGCACCGGCTACACCTTCGCCTGCGACCACGCCGGCGTGAAGCCGGACATGTACATCCTCGGCAAGGCCCTCGGCGGCGGCATCGTCCCCGTCTCGGCCGTCGTCGCCGACCGCGACGTGCTCGGCGTCATCGGCCCCGGCCAGCACGGCTCCACCTTCGGTGGCAACCCGCTCGCCTGCGCCGTCGGCACCGCCGTCATCGACCTGCTGGAGACCGGCGAGTTCCAGGCCCGCGCCGAGGCGCTCGGCCAGGTCCTGCGCGACCGCCTCCTGGCGATGGTCGGCAAGGGCATCGTCGGCTTCCGCTCCCGCGGCCTGTGGGCCGGCGTCGACATCGACCCGGCGATCGCCAGCGGTCGCGAGATCTGCGAGCGCCTGCTCGCCCGCGGCGTACTCGCCAAGGACACCCACGGCTCCACCATCCGCCTCGCGCCGCCCCTGGTGATCGCCGAGGAGGACCTCCACTGGGCCCTCGACCAGCTCGAGGCGGCAGTCTCGGCCTGACCCAAGCGAGCCCGCAGTTCTGGCAGGCCGAATCTGTAGTTGTGGGCGACGAAACTCTACTTTCGTCGCCCACAACTACCATCTCGGCCGTTTGGCCGTGCCGAGCTCAGTCGACCTCGGCGAGGTCGTCGATGAGCTCGTTCGCCGCCGCGACGGACAGCTTTTGCAGCCCGCGGAACAGCTCGGTGCAGGACGCCGCATGCTGGTCCGGCGTCATCGTGACCCGGTCCAGATTGCCGTTGGCCAGGACCTGGTTGACCGCCCGTTGCGCGGGAACGCCGACGGCCCCGTTGGTGGCAGTGTTCTTGGTGATCTCGTCGAGGGAGTCGCGCTGAGGTTCCGAGCTCGACGTGTAGAGCGCCGAGAGCGACAGGCGCCACTCAGCCTCGGCCCGAGCAAGCTCGGCGAACTCCTGCTTGCTGAGAGCATCCGCGCCCGCAGCGCCCGCACTCTGCATGGCCTCACGCTTGGCGAGTGCCGGCATCATGATGTTCCGCTGCGTACCGAGCGACCGGAAGGCCGGGCCCAGGTGGCCGAGCGCCTCGATCTCGTCGTCGATCTCGGCGTCACCGACGTACGGCACGAGCGTCGAGATCGCGAGGAGGCCGTTGGAGAGTGTCGACAAGGCCAGCGCCCCCTGCAGCCGAGTCTCCTCCGTACGCATCATGGATCGCGTCTCCGGCAGGGCGGCCAACGACTGCTGGATCTCGGAGACGAGGTCAGCGAGCTCCTGGTCCCCGCCGTCGATCTTCTCCGCCTTCGCGGTCCAGGTCACGACGGCCTCGTCGGTCTGCTCCTGGATCGGCTTCATCACCACGTCAGGGACGTCCGCGAGGGCAGCGTCGCGCTCGAAGATCAGGTTGATCGCCAGGCCGAACGTGCTGGGCAGCGCCTGCGCGACCGACTCGGCCCGGCGCACCGACGAGGAAGATGTGGAGGTGGGCGACACGGCCGGGTCGGTGGCCCGATCCGCAACGAGAGGCCGCAGCGCGACCCCGGTGATGGCGATGATCCCGGCCGCCATGATGGTCCCGGCGGCGGTGAGCAGTCGCGCCGAGCGCACGCGGCGGCGGCCGCGGCGTACGTCCTCGGAGGGGTCCGGGAGCGGGACCGGAACTGTGGCGCCGATGCGGTAGAGGCGCTCGCGCAGCAGGGTGTCGTCGTCGAAGGTGTTCATCGCCGGCCTCCTCGGGCAGCGTCGGGGGCAACGTCGGGGACAGCGAGGCCGGGACGGAGGGCGCGGCGCAGGCTGGCCAGGGCGGCCGAGGTCTGGCTCTTGACCGTCCCGGTGCTGATGCCGAGGTCGGCAGCGGTCTCCTCGACCGACAGACCCCAGTAGTGACGGAGCACGACGACTCGCCGCTGACCTGCGGGAAGCGCACGCAGCGCGGTCCAGAGCTCGTCGAGGTCCTCGGTCTCCGGGCCGCTCGGCGCCGGCCGGTCGACGATCTCACCGGCCCGCTCACGCCGCCACGGACGACGGCCCTCGTCCAGGTGGCTGTTGACCAGCACCCTGCGTACGTAGGCATCGACGCTGTCGGCCTTCCGAACCTTTCGCCATGCCGCGTACACCTTCGACAGCGTCAGCTGCACGATGTCCTCGGCGCGATGCTCGTCACCGCACAACAGGTACGCCGCGCGGTACAGATGCGCGCGTCTCTCCCTGACGTAGGCGGTGAACTCCTCGTCCCTGCTCAACGTCTCTCCTCCTCCGGTTCCAACCCCCGACGCCCTATTGACGTAGCCGGCGCTGGATCGGTTGGGGCACCGAGCCCCTCGACGTAGATCGCGCACAGGACCGGGTCGCACTCGCCAAGACCGCCGACGGCGAAACCTGACCTCAGCCCTGCGGCTGCCACCTCCGATCGAGTACGAAGTCGACGGCGCGGTCCACCGGGATCGCGCGGTCGCCGTAGACGCTGACGGTGTAGACGGGGCCCTGGAAGACGACGAGGTTCACCGGGTCAGCGGGCTTGCCCATCCAGCGGCGGTTCTTGCCGAGCCCGATGAAGACCTCGTTGCCATCGACGGTGCGGATGATGCAGCGCTTGTAGACGGTGCGGTGGCACGCCTTGTCCATCTGGATCGGGTTGAGCGTCTCCTCCAGCCGCACCTCGACAAAGCCCGGCTCGCCACTGGAGAAGCTGTCCGCCATGTCCTGCTTGACGTCGGTCAGAACGACGTACGCCTCGTGGTCGAAGCGCATGGGCATGCCGTCGCGCCACGTTGCCGGGGTTCCGGGCGGGACCAGCGTCTTCAGCGCGGTCCTGCCCAGCTCCTTGGCGTCGACCTGAGGCGGCAGATCGAGTTCCGGGACGACCAGCCGGGGGTCGGCAGCGGCCGCCATGACCTCCTTCTCCCCGAGGTCGACACCGGAGACGGGGATCGTCGAGTTGTTACCGAACAGCGAGTCGAGGGTGATCGCGACGACCGTCCCGTCGGAGCGCTCGACGGCATAGGTCCGTGCGCCGCCATTCGTCGCGACTCTCGCCTCCTTCGCTCCCGGGTGGTCGACGTCCTCACAGGTCCACCCGGGGTCATCGCACAGGAAGCCGACTCCATCCCAACCGGACCCGACGGCAAGCTGAATCATCCCGAGACCGTCCTCGCCTTCGACGGTCCACCCCAGCTTCGTACCGATGCGGCGCCCACTGCCCGCCTCACCGGCCTGCATGTTCGAGACGGTCTTCTCGAGGTGCTCCCCGGCGGGATCCAGATGCTCGGCGAGGACGTCTCGGTACTTCTGAAGCACCGGGATGTCGCGAGACCACGAGACTCCGTGGCCGTTGAAGGCCGCGGGCCACAGCCCCGTGACGTCGTCCCCGGGGACCTTCACCGGCGCTACCACCCGGTCCGGCACCGGCGACGGCTTCGCAGACGTCTCCAGTGGACCTGCGATCTGCTCGTCGCCCTTCAGCAACGACGTCCTCTGGGTGACCACGACGCCACCGGCCGCCGTGATCGCCACCGCGGCGGCAGCCGCGACAGGTACCATCCACCTCTTCGTACGACTCTCCTGGGAGATCGCCTGCATCAGCTCCGCCTCTCGCCGCGCCTTCACATGAGGGCGCAGGCTGCGTTCAGGAATTCCGGTCATCATTTCTCCCCCTCACCCATCAGCGCGGCGACCCGCTTGCGTGCGCGGGAGAGCCGGCTGCGTACGGTCCCGACAGGGATGTCGAGAGCCTGGGCAACTTGCAGATACGAGAGGCCGTCCCAGGCGATGAGCATCAGGATCTGACGGTCCTTGCGGCTGAGCCTGTCGACGGCCGCGAGGAGCTCGGACATCCGGCGCTCCTCGTCGAGGCGGCGTACGACTCCGTCCGCGTGGTCCTCGGCGTCGTCGACCCGCACCAGCTGCAGCCTGCCCGCCAGCGCGTTCTGCCGGCGGGCACCACGGGTGGCGTTGCGGCAGACGTTCTCGGCGACGGTGAAGAGCCACGGCATCAGCGAGCCGTCGTAGGCCACCGCCCGTTCCCGCACCCGCCAGACCTCCAGGAACGCCTGGGACATCACGTCCTCGGCGAGGTTCCAGGAAGCCACGCGCCGGAAGCAGAAGTTGTAGACCGGATCCGCATAGCGCCCGAACAGCTCCGCCATCGCCTCGTGGTCGCCCCGGCGCAGACGCTCCGCCAGACCGCTGTCGTTCTCCGTCACCACGAGCCCGAAGCTCTGCGACTCACTACCTCTCACGCACCCTCTATGTCCGGGAGGCCCGAAGTGGTTCCAGCTCCGGGCCTCCCTTTGTCAGGCCGTCATCTGCATGCCGGTCCTGGGATGACCGGCTCCTGGCGATGGTCGGCACGGGCAGCGGGGGTGTAACAGCAGGTCAGCCGCGGGTCGGCGCCGGCGGCAGGTTCTTCGCGGGGTCGGGGATGACGAACACCTTGCCGATGAGGACGTCCTTCGTCGTGACCGGGACGAAGCGGATCCGCTCGTGCGCCTCACGCGTCGCGGTGAGAGTGACCCACTTGGTCCCTACCGTGGAGGAGTAGGCGTTGATGGTGCCGAAGTACGTCCCGCTGACATAGACCTTCGCCCGACCCCACCTCGGGCCGACTCGGTATTGGATCCGCAGCTTCTTGGCCGAGTAGCGATCTCTGGTACGTGCCGGCCGGTGGTAGTAGTCGTCGAGCATGCGCACCGACGTCCAGGCCTTGCCTGCCACCGCAGGACCGGCGCTCGCGGTCCAGTCACTGATCGGAATCAGCGGCGCATGCGAGCACTTCCAGCTCGTCCACGGCGAGAAGTTCCCGGCCGCGTCGAACGCCCGGACCCGGTGGCAGGTCGCCGAGCCGGCCCAGTCGACGATGACCGGCATCGACGTGCTGGTCGTCGCACCCGAGCCGCCGTCGTAATAGGAGGTCGAGCCGCCGTGCTTGGTCGCAACCTCATAGCCGGTGACCTTGACGTTGTCACTGCCTCGCCAGGACGCCTTCACGCTGTAGAAGCCGTTGCTGTTCCGGGTTGTCGGGAACGTCGGAGACAGCGAGAAGCCGGTCATCTTCGGGCGCGTGGTGTCGGAGCTCTCCACCGGGTCCGTGACCGGCCACAGCTCGCTTGGCGACCGCCAGGTGACCACCCTGCTCGACCCCAGAGGGGCCGTCGCCCGCAGCGCCCACAGGCCGACGAACCTGAACGGTCGGGAGTCGTCGGAGATCGCCCGGACCTTGATCGCGCCGGTCAGGTTGGCGGACTTCTGCAGCGTCACGACCTTGTAGCCGGACTTGCTCGCATAGCCGCTGACCGTGCCGAGCAGCGTCGAACCGACGAGGATCCGCGCCTTGCCGTACTTCGGGCCGGTGCGCACCTTCACCCGCACGCCCTTGGCGAGGTAGCTCGCGGACCGCATCGGATTGTTCGACGCCCCGTTGTTCCTCGCGTAGTAGTCGAAGACACCGTTGTCGAAGCCGTAACCCGGCTCGAACTCCTCGGTGCCGAGCGGAGCGTAGCTGCACTTCCACCCCGACCATCGGCCGACCGTCCCAGCACTGTTGACGGCCCGTACGCGGCGGCAGACCTGATCGCCGGAGTAGATGTGTCCGGCGACCGAGGTGCGCGACGCCGGGTAGTTGGCGACCGTCGACTGGTAGCCAGAACCCAAGGAGTCCATGCCGACCATCGACCCCCGCCGCTTCCCGTGCCAGGTCTGCACCTGGTACTTCGCGACGCCTGCCGTGGTCGTCGGCGTCCACCGGAAGGACGGAGTCGCGCTCCAGTGCGTGCCACGCCAGCGCATCGAAGAGGACTCGACGAACTTCGGGTACGAGGTGGAGGCGATCGACGGCGGCGCCGTATCGGCGGACGCGCTCGGGGCACTGGTTGCGACCGGGGTGAGCACAGCCGAAACCAGTGCGACCGCACCGACGAGGCGCATCTTGCGCGCACCTCGAGCGGCGGAAATCCAAGACATGGGGACTCCTCGAGTTCAACCGGCTCACGGGCACTCCCGGAGCCTGGCCAGCGGAGCATAGCGAACACCCACCGGGGTGTATGCGCACCCGTGTAACACGTCGTTCGCAGCACTACTCGCCCGTTCGGAACGACCGGATAGTGCTACGAACGACGTGTTACAGCTCGCCTGGACCCGCCCCGGGCAGCAGCTCCAGCAGCACCGGCAACGACCCCGCCAGCATCCCCAGCAGCTCCTCGCGCGACAGCCCCGCAGGATCGGCCTTCCAAGACAGCACCAGCTCCTCCGACATCGCCTGCCAGCCCCTGACGACCAAGCGGGCGGCGGGGGTGTCGACGACGAAGTCGACGTCGGCCTTGAAGATCCGGGCCCCGAGAGCGCCGAAGGCGTCGTCGTAGATCTGGCGCAGGACGGGGTCGCTGGCGGCGCCGCGGACCATCGAGACGTACCCCTCGTAGTTGGCGTCGACGAAGTCCACATAGGCCGTCATCGACGCCAGCAGGCGCTCGACCGGCTCCCCCGTCTCGGGTGGGGCGGTCTGGGCGACGAGCGCGTCGGCGGCGCGGCGCACGACCGCCTCACGGAAGGCCATCTTGTCGCCGAAGTAGTGGTAGAGCAGCCCGCGCGAGATGCCGGCCTCACGCGCGACCACGTCGATCGAGATCTCGTCGAGGGAGTGGTTCGCGAAGAGGCGAATGCCCAGATCGAGCAGCTGCTCGCGGCGTTGCTCGGGCGTCAGTCTCGTCCGTTGGCTCATGCCCACCATTCTATTGACATCTGTTCAATAGGCAAGCCATACTCGAAGTATGACCACTGCTGACCTCACCCATGTCGACCACCTGATCGTCGGTGCCGGCTTCGGAGGCCTGTGCGCGGCGATCAAGCTCGAAGAGGACGGCGAGCGCGACTTCGTCGTCATCGAGAAGGGCTCCGGCGTCGGCGGCACCTGGCGCGACAACACCTACCCCGGCGCCGCCTGCGACGTCCCCAGCCAGCTCTACAGCTACTCCTTCGCACTCAACCCCGACTGGTCGATGAGCTTCTCGCCCCAGCCGGAGATCGAGGCGTACATCAAGAAGGTCGCCGAGCTGTCCGGCACGCTGGACCGCTTCGTCTTCGACACTGCGATGACCGCCGCGACCTGGGACGAGACCCGGCAGCGCTGGCTCGTCGAGACCGAGGGCAAGGCCGGGAAGAAGACGTACGCAGCGACCACCGTCATCGCCGGCCCCGGCGCGCTCTCCGAGCCCAAGCTCCCGGACATCGCGGGCATCGACACCTTCCAGGGCGAGATCTTCCACTCCGCTCAGTGGAACCACGACGTCGACCTCACCGGGAAGCGCATCGCGGTGATCGGCACCGGCGCCAGCGCGATCCAGATCGTCCCGGAGATCCAGAAGAAGGCCGCCCGCCTCGACGTCTACCAGCGCACCGCACCGTGGGTCCTCCCCCGCAACGAGCACCGCTACTCCAAGCTCGAGAAGGCCGCCTTCCGCCACGTCCCGGGCGTCCAGCGGCTCGCCCGCGCGGCGGTCTACTGGGGCCTCGAGGTCCGCGTCCTCGGCCTCGCCGTGCAGCCCAAGCTGACCCTGGCCCACGAGCTGATGGCGAAGAACAACATCCGCCGCGGCATCAAGGACCCCGAGCTCCGCCGCAAGGTCACTCCCGACTACACGCTCGGCTGCAAGCGCACGCTGATCTCCAACGCCTACTACCCGGCGCTGGCCGCCGACAACGTCGACCTGATCACCGACGGCATCGCCCGAGTGAGCGAGAACGCGATCGTCGCCAAGGACGGCACCAGCCGCGAGATCGACGTCCTCGTCGTGGCCACCGGCTTCTACACCACCGACCTCCCGATCGCCCACGCGATCACCGGCAACAAGGGCCGCACCATGGCCGAGCGGTTCGTGGAGACCGGGATGAGCGCCTACAAGGGCACCACTGTTCCGGAGTTCCCCAACCTCTTCTTCGTGGTCGGCCCCAACACCGGCCTGGGCCACTCCTCGATGGTCTACATGATCGAGTCGCAGGTGGCGTACATCCGCGACGCGATCCGCACCATGCGCACCAACTCCTACGCGACCGTCGAACCCACCGAGGACGCCACCTCCGCCTGGAACGACGACCTGCAGCGCAAGATGGACAACACCGTCTGGTCCGAGGGCGGCTGCGCGTCGTGGTACCTCGACGAGCACGGCCGCAACACCACCCTGTGGCCGAGCTTCACCTTCCTGTTCCGTCACCTGACCAGCAAGTTCGACGTCGACAAGTACGCCGTCACCGCCGCCACCACGACCAAGGAGAGTGTCCCCGCATGAAGTCCTTCGACGACAAGGTAGTCGTACTCACCGGAGCCGGCTCCGGGATCGGCCGCGCCCTCGCGGTCAACCTCGCCGGCCGCGGCGCCCGGCTGGCGCTCTCCGACGTCAACGAGGCCGGTCTGGCCGAGACCGTCGAGCTCGCCAAGCAGGCCGGAGCCCGCGAGATCAAGGAGGACAGGCTCGACGTCGCCGACCGCGAGGCCTTCAAGACGTACGCCGAGGGCGTCATCGCCCACTTCGGCCAGGTCAACGTGGTGATCAACAACGCCGGCGTAGCGCTGTCGGGTCGGGTCAACGACCTCGACTGGGAGGACATCGACTGGATCATGGGCATCGACTGGTGGGGCGTCGTGCACGGCACGAAGTTCTTCCTGCCGGCCCTGATCGAGTCCGGCGACGCGCACATCGTGAACATCTCCTCGCTGTTCGGGCTGGTCTCGATGCCCGACCAGGCCTTCTACAACGCGGCGAAGTACGCCGTGCGCGGCTTCACCGAGGCGCTGCGCGAGGAGATGCTGATCGACGGTCACAACGTCGGCGTCACCTCGGTCCACCCCGGTGGCATCAAGACCGCGGTCGCCCGCAGCGCCCGCGTCTCGGCCAAGGACGACCAGGCCGCGACCGCGAAGTTCTTCGACGAGAAGCTCGCCAAGATGGAGCCGGCGCGCGCCGCGGAGATCATCGTCAAGGGCATCGAGAAGAAGCAGGCCCGCGTGCTGGTCGGCCTCGACGCCCACGTGATCCACAACTTCGGCAAGTTCACCGGCTCGCGCTACCAGGACCTCATCGCGATGGGGGCCAAGTATGTGATGCCGAAGAAGAACGGCTGATCCCTAGACTGAGCGCCATGCGCTTCGAGGCCGGTCACCCTGTTCGTGTCGAGTTCACGAAGTGGGGTGGCCGGCCTCATTGGTCCTTCACGGGCCTCTACCTCGGCGAGGACGAGCACGGCGAGTGGATCGGCCACCCGATCGGCACCGAATTCGCCCGTCCCGGTCATGGCTGGGTCGCCGACTGGGAGTCGGTCAGCCTGGTCCCCCACCACGACGCGGCCCACTTCCCCGCCTTCAACCGGCCCAACAACCGGGTGAGCTCGCAGATATATGTCGACATGTGCACCCCGCCGGTGTGGCAGGACTCGACAGTCACCTGCATCGACCTGGACCTCGACGTGGTCAAGAAGTTCGACGGCTCGGTCTACATCGACGACGAGGACGAGTTCGAGCACCACCAGCTCGAGTACGGCTATCCGCCCGAGATCATCTCGATGACCGAGGACTCCGCCGAGCGCGTCTTCCTCGCGGTCAAGGAGAGCCAGGCGCCGTACGACACGACGCCCGAGCGCTGGTTCGAGGTGCTGAGCGGCCTATGAGTCGGTGTCCGCGACAGGCACCGGGGCTCGATCCTTCCGCAGCGGACCGACCAGGCGCGGCCCGGACAGGCGCGTCTCGATCCGCCACGACCGGCGACTGAGCGGCTGGGCGATGTATTCGCCCAGGTAGACGCCGGAGGCGAGAGCGAGCGCGACCGAGGCTGCGGTGAAGAGGGCGACCAGGCCGACCGAGGTGGTCGCGGGCGTCTCCTGGGCGAGCATCGTGAGACCGCGGTAGATCGAGTAGCCGGGCAGGAACGGCACCACCGACGAGACCACGACGACCAGCGGCGGCACCTTCAGCCGGGTGGCGACCGAGTAGGCGACCAGACCGATGAAGAGGGCCGCCACCGCCACCCGCCAGGTACGCCCGACGTCGCCGGGTACGACGATCGACAGGATCACGGCGACGCCGGCGATGACGGCGATCGGGAGCAGCGTCCGCTTGGGCGCGTACGCCGCGTAGGCGAAGGCCGCGGCGCCGACAGCACCACCCGCGGTGGCGAGCGTGATCGACTGCAGCGACGTGGTGCCGCCCGAGACCGCACCGTCGATCGGCACCCCGACCGCGCCCGCGAAGACCAGACCGCCGGTGACCCCGGCGATGATGCCGGCCGTGGAGACAAGGGCCTCCATGATCCGGGCGCTGGCGGTGACGTGGAATCCGGTCAGGGCGTCCTGGAGGGCACCCATGAAACTGATCCCGGCCAGCATCACCGTGATGTTGGCGGCGATCGAGGTGGAGACGTCGAGATCCAGCGGCAGCGCCGCGGCGATGACCGCGAGCAGCGTGGCCAGACCCGCGCCGGCGACCTGCAGGTAGAAGAGCGGCAGCCGCCAGCGGCGGTGGAGGAAGTGCTGCAGCTGGTCGATCGCGGCACCGGAGATGAAGGCGAGGATGACGACTCGGAGCTCACCGCCGACGTAGACGGTGAACGCGGCCGCCATGATCGCCATGCCGAGCGTCACCGCCCAGCGTGGCCGGCGGTGACCGCCGGAGATGATCCGGCCGAGCGCGATCCGGGCGCCCTGGAGGTCGACCTCGTCGTGTACGACCTGACGGACCAGGTGGTCGACGGCGGTCAGGTGGTCGTAGTCGATGGTGCGGTTCTTGACCTGGCGGGTGGTGTGGATCGGGATGGCCTCGGGATCGGCCTGATAGCTCATCGAGAGGCTGGTGTAGGTGACGTCGACCTCGGCGCCGCGGAGGCCCAGATGTTGGGCGAGCGACCTCATCGTCGCGGTCACGTCAGCGGCCCCGGCGCCGGTCGAGATCAGCAGCTCACCGACGCGGAGGCAGAAGTCCAGAGTCAGGTTCACCTCACGCGCGTCCACCGTCACAGGGTGCCATCGGGCCGGTGAACGACAGGCATTCACGATGCTCGACAAACGGGCCCGTGCAAGGAACGCTCGTTACATGCGGATCGACTTCCATCCCTCCCCCCGGCCGACGCTCGGCGTCGAGTGGGAGCTCGCGCTCGTCGACCGCGAGACCCGGGACCTGGTCAACGTCGCGGACCACATCTTCGCCCGGGCCAAGGCACGGGTTCCCCACCCCGGGCGGATCCACAAAGAGCTGCTGCGCAACACCGTCGAGGTCGTCACCGGGGTCTGCGAAACGGTCGAGGAGGCCATGGACCAGATCCGCGAGACGACCACCGGTGTGGTCCGCGCCGGTGACGATCTCGGCGTGGATCTCTTCGGCGCCGGCACCCACCCGTTCGCGTCCTGGACCAGGCAGGAGCTGTCCGCGGGGCATCGCTACCAGGAGCTGATCAACCGCACCCAGTGGTGGGGCCGGCAGATGCTGATCTGGGGCGTCCACGTGCACGTCGGGATGCCGGAGCGTGACCGGCTGCTCCCGGTCCTCAACGGGCTGCTGACCTACTACCCCCACTTCCAGGCGCTGTCGGCCTCGTCACCGATCTGGGCGGGCATGGACACCGGCTACGCCTCCAACCGGGCGCTGATGTTCCAGCAGCTGCCGACCGCCGGGCTGCCGTTCCAGTTCTCGACGTGGCAGGAGTTCGAGGCGTACGTCTCGGACCAGACGGTCACCGGCGTGATCGAGGACATCAGCGAGATCCGCTGGGACATCCGGCCCTCGCCCCGGATCGGCACCATCGAGAACCGGATCTGCGACGGGGTCTCCACGATCCAGGAGCTGGCCGCGATCGCCGCGCTGGCGCACTGTCTCTGTGTCGACCTGGACTCCCGGGTGGCGGCCGGGGAGCCGGTGGCGACGATGCCGCCGTGGCACGTCCAGGAGAACAAGTGGCGCGCCGCGCGCTACGGCCTGGACGCGATCGTGATCCTCAACGACGCCTCCGAGGAGCGGCTGGTCACCGACGACCTCGCGGACCTGCTGGTGCGCCTGGAGCCGGTGGCCGCGCGCCTGGGTTGCGAGAAGGAGCTCGCCGGGGTGCACGACATCATCCACAAAGGTGCTTCCTACCAGCGACAACGGGCCATCGCGGCGTCCACCGAGGGCGACCTGGTCGCGGTCGTCGACTCGGTCGTACGCGACCTGCGCGGGTCGCTCTAGCGGGATGCTGACCGAGGTACCTCGGTCAGCCGTCGCTTCCCTCGTGGAGTTCCCCGAAGTCAGTACGCGTTCGCCGAGTTACCTCGGTGAGCATTCAGCGAGGCGGTAACGGCGGCAGGGCGTCGGTCGCCTCGAACTGCCCCATCCCGGTGACCCCGAGCAGGTCGACGATGATCGACCTGATCTGGACGAGGATGACCTCGGCGTTGAGCGATTCCGTACGCTCCACCTCGGCCGAGTGCTCGCCGACGGCGAGCAGCACCGACCTGGCCTCCCCACTCAGTCCGTCCGGGCCGAGGCCCGCGGCGAGCTCGGCCTCGACGACATCGACGGCGTCGGCGAGCCCGAAGGCCAGCTGGTAGTAGCTCTCCGGCACCACGTCCCCGCGGTAGGCCGACACCGCCGCCCTCCGCACCAGCACCCGGGTGCTGCGCAGGGCACGGTCGAGCGGCTCGACGAGCTCGGCCATCCGATGCACGTGGCTGCGATGTCGGAACCGGAACGGCGAGACGGCCAGCACCGACATGCCCTCGTCGGAGGCGTCCTGCAGCTCCCGGATCAGCGGGTCGGTGGCGCGCGCGTCGGCGAGCACCTTGAGCCCGTGGACCGCGTCCGCGTCGAGCATCACCTGGCCGGCGGCGCGCAGCAGCGAGGCGATCTTCTTGGCGACCACGGCCGCCTGCTCACCGGGCCGCCGCAGCGGCGCGGCGGGCACGATCGAGGCCGCGACCAGCGCGACCGCACCGCCGATGAGCGCGTCGGTCCAGCGCGTGAACGCCGCGCCGGGCGTCGGCAGCAGCCCCATCACGAAGATGGACTGCACCGCGGCCTGGTTGCGGAAGACCTGGCCCGAGGAGATGAAGATCCCCACCGCCATGGCCATCGCGACCACCAGGGTCATCTGCCAGGCGCCCTCGCCGATGACCTGCACCACGACGTCGCCCAGGAACACCCCGAGCGCGACCCCGATGGTCACTTCGGTCACTCGCCTCAGCCGCTGGCCGTAGGAGGTGCCGAGGCTGACCACCGCCGCGATCGGCGCGAAGACGGGTTGGGCGTGGCCGAGCAGAGTGGCCGCGATGAACCAGGCCACCCCGGCCGCCCCAGCGGCCTGCAGCACGTGCCACCGCTTCGACTTCAATCGCGCCAGTCGGCGACGTACGTCGGAATTCACCTGCTCACGGGTGACTCGCGGAGCAGAGAACGCCATGCCGCAGATCCTAAGGCAGCCGAGTCCTCAGTTGTGGCGGCCGAATCGGTCGTACTGGCGAATGAGATCGGGATCTCGGCCGCCATTTCTACGGATTCGGCCGCCACTTCTGCGGACTCGGCGCGGGGTCAGCGGGCGAGGGTCACCGAGACAGCCTGGCTGCCGCAGCCGTTGGCGGAGGTGAGGTTGGTGAGGGCGGACTTCTCGGTGCTGTCGACGGAGAGGCGCCAGCGGATCTTCACCGAGACGTACTCCTTCAGGTAGCGGCACTTCTGCAGGTCGGGCATCCACTCGGCCGGGTCGGCGTCGGACTTCTCCTGGTTCTCGTTGTCGGTGACGCCGACGAGGGAGCCGTAGTAGCCGAGGTCGTTGGCGTAGTTCTTGCGCTCGGTCGAGGTCCAGGTGCGGGCGCCGGAGTCCCAGGCCTCGGCGAGCGGGACCATGTGGTCGATGTCGATGTCGCTGGTGAGGGTCCAGGACAGTCCGTCGTAGTAGGAGTACCAGCGGCCGCCCGACAGCGAGCAGCTGGAGCTGACCGTGGGGGCCTCCTCGGCCTCCGCGATCAGCACCTCGTTGCGGGTGTTGCAGCCGTCGCCGTCGGCGTCGATCCAGTGCTGGAAGAGGTCACGGCTGTAGCCGGTGCGGTTCTCTGCCGCGACCGGGAGGTCGCCGATGGCGGTCGAGAGCGGCTGGGAGTAGGTCTCGGCGTGTGCTGCCGCCGGAACGGTGAGCGGCACGAGCGCGCCGCAGGCGAGGATGAACAGGCCACGGAGTTTCATGGGGGTCTCCCGAGGTGAGGTGTTCGGTCGCCCCCAGACGATGCCGCGTTTTACGCGCCCCGTGTAACTCGGTTACCAGATGTTTCGAGAAGTTCACCCAGTGGCGCGATCACGCCGAGATGAACGGCTCCGTCAGATGCGGCGTCGCCAGGTGAAGCGTGGTGGCGGTTTCGCGGTTGAGCATGCGCTCCCTCGAGCGCCTGGCCGCCTCAGGGTCGATCTCGTTCGAGTAGGCGAGCTCGGGGTGCAGCAGTTGCAGCGCGTGCACCAGGAGGTCTCCGGTGACGAGCACCAGCTCGCGCCCCTCGGCAACCAGCACGCTCTGATGCCCGGGCGTGTGACCGGGCGTGGCGACCGTACGCCCGGCGCGCAGGGGCGTGTCGCCGTCGAGAAGCCGGAGCCGGCCGGCCGCCGCGAGCGGGTCGGTGAGGGTCTCGCGAAGCCGGGGGTTGAGCGCGTCGAGGGCGTCGTACTCGGCCCGCTGGAGCAGGTATTCAGCGTTCGGGAAATAGGGGCGGCGGCCGCTGGCCTCGGTCACGACCGCCCAGCCGACGTGGTCGGTGTGCAGATGGGTGAGCACGACCGTGTCGACCTCGGCCGGGTCGATGCCCGCGGCGTCGAGCGACCGGGGAAGCACACCGGGCACGGGCGCCCACGAGGCAGCCGGGCTGTCCGCTGGACCGATCCCTGCGTCCACGACGGTGAGGCCCTTGTCGCTGCGGATCGCATAGGCACGGAACTGGAGCCGCCAGCGTCCCTCGGCGTCGACCGCGCCCGGATCGTAGCGGTCGACCTCGGCCCATTGATCGGCCGTGGCCTCAGGGAAGGCATCGGCGCGCGGGGAGAAGAACGGGCCCTCGCCGTCGGCGAGGGCGATGATCTCGGTCGAGCCGATCCGGAGGCGGGGGACGCTGAGAGCCATGGTCGCGATCCTGCCCTCCTACGCGCCCCGCGTCACGCCAGATATTTCGAGAAGTTCACCCATGTCGCGTTCGACCAACCCCTCCGCGCCGCCGTTCCCGTGGGCCGCGACCACGGCCCGCAGGCGCGCGCGGGTGATGTCGGAGACGTACGCCATCTCGGCCTTGGCCGCGTTCGAGCCGGGCCGGGTGGTCTCGGCGATCTGGACGGACCAGCACGTACGCCGCGCCCCGTCCTCCACGTTGGCCAGCGCGACCGCGTGGCCAGTGGTGCCGGAGCCGGCGAAGAAGTCGAGGACCCGCGCGTCGGCCGGCATCGTGGCCAGGATCCGCCGGATCAGGCCGGTCGGCTTCGGCGACTCGAACAGCGGCCCCACCAGCGACTTCAGCTCCGCGACGGCGGTGTCGGTCGAGCCGATCTCCTCGGCCATCCAGATCGTGGTGAGCTTCTTCCGCCTCGCGTCACCGGAGGCGTCTCGGGAGAGCCAGTCGCGCTGATAGACGTCGACCCGCTCCCCCAGCTTCCCGCGTACCCGACGGCACATCAGGTCGTCGGGACGGGCCGCGATCAGCGGGGCGCTCCACCGCCAGACCGCGGGACGGCCGTCACCGAAGACCGGCCAGATCTCCTGCCCGCCCTCGAACGGCTCGATCCCGACCCGACCGGTCTCCGGGTCGCCCCATACCGGGAAGTGGAGCGTCCTGGCGGTTGCCGGGTTGAACTTCTTGTTGGTGTTGCGCAGCGGCAGCCGCCGGTAGTGGCGCCCGTCGTCGGTGACCAGCGGGAAGTCCTGCTCGTTGACGGCCTCGGGGATGCTCGACTCCAGCGCACAGGCCCGGGCGTCCTTGGCGTAGACCAGCAGATACTCGTGGGACGTCGCGAACCCGTTGCCGAGCTGGCGGCCCTTGGGGTTGAGGTTGACCACGATCTGCGCGAGCTGGTTGCGCTCCTCGAAGACCTCGTCCATCAGGACCTTGAGGTGGGCGGCCTCGTTGTCGTCGATGGAGACGTAGATCGCCGCGCGCTCCGACATCACGGTGCGCGCCGCCTGCAGCCGGGGCCTCATCATCGCGACCCAGGCCTCGTGGCGACCGGCCCGACGGCCGTCCTCACCGCGCCGGTCGTCGTGGTAGGCGAAGAGACTGCCGGTGTTGTAGGGCGGGTCGATGTAGATCAGGTCGAACTTCTCCCCCGCGACCGAGAGCGCCCGAAGAACGTCGAGGTTGTCGCCCTCGACGAAGGTGTTCCACGGCTCCCCCACGCGGGGAACGTTAGCCGACGGGCAGGTCGGTGCTCAGCAACGCGACCGATCGCTCGGCGACCAGGCACTGGATCTTGGTGCTCTTCGGCGGCGTGACGCTCAGGACCACGTCATCGCCGGTCGTCCCGGCCGTGATCGTCGCCGGGTCCGGGGCCTCGCAGCCGTCGTAGACCGTCTGGGCGTAGAGCCGCTGGCCCGCCGGGACGTGGGCGAGCAGCCTGGTCGCCTCGGTGGTGAAGGACGCCTGCAGCGAGGTGCCGAGGGTGGCTGCGTACGCCTTGATCGCAGCCTCGTCCGGGAGGGGCGTCGCGGTCTTCTCCAGGTCGCCCTCGGCCGCGCCGCCGGCGGAGACCAGGCCGCGTACGGGCTTCTCCGAGCTCGGCGGGCGGGACGGCTCGGGCTGGGGCTTCGGCTTGGCCGAACCAGTTGGGGACAGTGGGGTGCCGGAAGGCGAGGCCGACGGGCTCGTGCCCGGGTCGGTCGCTTCCTCGGCGGTGCCGCAGGCGGAGACCAGGAGCGCCGTCGCAGCGAGTGCGAGTGGGAGAAGACGCGTGGGGTGCATATTTCACATACTCCCCACGGCACCCGGCTGTTGCACCCCCGACCGGTACGTCGTTACGGAGATGGAAGGATCACGCCGTGGCCCGCTTCACCCAGGCCGAGCTCCAGACCTACTACGGCGCCTCGGTACCCGACCTCCTTCCGGCAGACGACCAGCCGCTTCGCCTCCTCTTCGTCGGCATCAACCCCGGCCTGTGGACGGCAGCGACCCAGACCCACTTCGCGCACCCGCTCAACCGGTTCTATCCGGCGATCTTCCGCGCCGGGATCACCACCCGTCCGATCGACGCCTCGGCTGGGATGACGCCGGAGGACCGCGACTATTTCCGAGCCCGCGGCATCGGCTTCACCAACATCGTCCGTCGCGCCACCGCGAAGGCGTCCGAGCTCAGCAACGCTGAGCTCAAGGAGGGCGGCGCCGAGCTGTTCTCCCTGGTCGCACGGAGGAAACCTGCGGTCGTCGCGATCGCCGGGATCACCGCCTACCGGACCGCGTTCAACCGCCCCAAGGCCAAGCAGGGCCTCCAGCCGGAGCCGCTGGCCGGCGCCGAGCTCTGGGTCGTGCCGAACCCGTCAGGCCTCAACGCCCACGAAACCGTCCCCACCCTCGCCGCGGCCTACGCCGAAGCAGCCCGCGCCGCCGGTCTCCTCTGACCTGCCGAGGCGTCACCCCCGTCGCCCGAAGCGTCAGTTACGTCGTTCGAGTGCGCACACGTGTGCCAACTCGGCCGACGTAACTGACGTCTCGGCAGAGAGTCAGAAACCGGAGGGTGGCTGAGGAAGCTCCGGCACCCCGAGCTTAGCCAGCAGCGCCACCGCGTCGTCGGCCGAGACCCGCGACGACTGGGAGTGAAGCATGTCGTCGACGGCGAGGTCGACCTCGGCGGTGAGGCAGACGAGCACGTCCTCGCCCTCGGCCTCGGCAGGCCCCTGGAAGGCGAGCACGGGCAGGTAGGCGAGATCGAGGGAAGCGGTCTTCTGTAGAAGACGTACGGCGGCGAGCACATCGGCCCGCGGGTCGGCGACCTCCAGCGGACGGCCGTCGACGGACGCCGCGCCCGCGGCCGGCACCTCGACCATGCCGGCGGTCGAGGGGATGTCGTGCTGCTCGATGACCGCGACCCCACCCGGATGCACCACGACCGCCTCGAGCTCGCGCGACCCGATGCTCACGTTGAGCACGACCAGCGCCGACTCGAGCTGGCCGAGCGCCTGACGGAGCTTCTCCTCGCCGAAGGTCTCGGGCGCGCCGAGGTCGAGCATCCACCCGCCCGCGGCGGTGGCGACCCACGAGGCGGTCTCCTGCTCCTTCAGCGCCACCAGCTTCTCGGCCTCCTGCCGCAGCCGGTCCCGCTCGAGGGCCGCGTCGTGGGCGCGCCGGCGCTCGTCGTCGAGCTCGGCGCGCAGCATCGCGACCTCGCTCTCGGCCAGCTGCTGCAGCTCTCGGCGCCGCTCGGCCTCCCGGGCACGCTCCTCGGCCTGCTGCTTCTCGGCCTTCAGCCGGGCGACCTCGAAGCGGCGTACGCCCTCCTCGAGCAGCCCGAGCGTGCGGTCGGAGACCGCCACATCGGCGCCCGACTCGAGCCGGTCCCGCAGCGCACCCCAGTTGACCTCGGGGTGGTCGGTCACCAGCGCGTCCAGCACCTTCAGGAGTACGTCACCCTCGACCCCGGCACGCGAAGCCAGCGAGGCCTGGTTGAACCGAGCCGGCACGGGCGCCGCGGTCGAGGCCGGAGCCAGGCTCCACTGCCCCGGCGGCCCCTCGACGAAGCCGCCCGAGTTCAGCACGGCGAGCAGCTCCTCCTCGGTCAGCAGCACTCGCTTGCCCTTCAAAGCGGCGCGCAGGACCTGCAGGCTCAACGGAGCCCGCAGGCGCAGGATCTCGGCGACGGCCGGCATGGAGGAATGAGGCATAGGGGCTGGTTAGGGGGTTGTTCTCGCAGGCGCCGCGATCGTACACCGCAGCACCGACATTCGAGCCGTGCCAGAGCCGTTCCGAACAAACACGCGAAGGCCCCGGACACCGGATGGTGCCCGGGGCCTCGCTGTCGAGCCGGTCGAGTGCTAGTCGAGCGGCTTCAGGTCGAAGTCGTAGACAGTCGTCTGACCAGCCACGATCTGCGCCTTCTTGGTCGCCGGGACAAACCCGTCGGCCGCGACGACCACCTGGAGCGGCGCGTTGGACTTCTGCATCCAGTACCCGTAGGTGCCGTCCGCATCCGTCCGCAGCGTCACGTCGTACGACACGCCGTCGAGGGCCACCACAGCACCCTCGAGCGCCTCACCCGAACCCGTCACCGTGCCCGTGACCTTGCCCCAGCCGGAGGGCGCCTTCACGATCATGGTCGCCGGGACCGGCGCCACGGTGTAGGGAGTGTTGTTCCCGATGACCACGTCGGCCGTGTAGGTGCCCGGCTGGTCGACCGTGGCCGCGAACGTGGCGATCGCGGTGACCGACTTGCCCGGTGCCAGCGTGAACGACGGCGGCTGGACGTCCAGCCACGCGACGCCACCGCCGCCACCGGTCTCACCGGTCACATCGAGGATGATGTTGGAGTCGGGGAACCCGAGCTCCGCGGCGTCGGTCGGCTCCGGCGTACCGCAGGCGTCGGAGGCCAGGTAGGTCGGCGAGGTCTCGGCGGCGGCGTTGCCACCGAAGTAGACCGCACCACCGGCGACGGAGACGACCAGGATGTCGTCCGGCGCGATCTCCGCCGACGCCGCGATCGGCACCGTGTAGGTCGCCCCGAAGTCACCGGTCACCGTCGTCGTACCCGACCCGATCGGGGTCAGGTTGGCGAAGGTGAACGCCGCGCCCTCCGGCAGCGTGTAGAGCGTCGCCGTCACCGGCGTGCTCCCGTTCGCCGACTCCTGGACCGCGAAGCTCACGCTGGTGGGCGTGAAGCCGCCGGAGACCCCGAAGTCACCCGGAGAGTAGGTGCGCAGGATCGTCGTGGTCCCCGAGGGGCACGCGACCGAGCTGGACATCACGACCTCGTGCGAGCTCGAGTGGGACAGGGTCGTCTCACCCGCGGGGGTCGGCGCGAGAGCGGTCACCGAGGGCTGACCCGACGAACCCAGCTTGCTCCCCGACTTCGACGAGGTCAGGCCCGACGCCTTCGACCCGGCACCCGGCTTGGTCTCGACCGTCGTGGCCTTCGTGGTGACGCTCTTGGTGACGCCGGCCGAGGCGGTCTTGTCGCCCTGGATGACGATCTCCTCGCCGCTGGCACCCAGATCGACCTCGACGGGCGCGGACCCGGTGTTGGCGATCTTCAGGTTGCGGGAGACCGAGCCACCCATCGCGAGGCTGGCGTTGAGCGCGGTCTGAGTGACGGCGAGCCGGCCGGCCTTGAGCTGGGCGTTGGAGGTGAGCGTGGTGTCCTCGGCGACGGTGAGGTTGCGGCTGATCGGGTCGTAGTCGGGCGCGGTGAAGCTCACGCCGTACGCACCGGTCACCAGGTCGACGCTGTAGGAGCCGTCGGCGCCGGTCTCGACCGTCTTGACGGACCCGCCGGCGGTCGGGGTCAGGGTGACCTCGGCGCCGTCGATGCCCTCCTTGGTGTTGTAGTCCTTGACGACACCGGAGACCGTGCCCATCGAGGCCAGGTCGAAGGTGATCGACTTGTCGTCGCTCAGCGAGGCGGTGTTGAGCGAGAACTGGGTGCCGATCGTGCCGGTGGCGTTCTCGATCCCGATCGTGGCCGAGCCGCCCAGTGCCCGGTCGCCGGTGGGCAGGTCCCCGTAGCCCAGCTCGACCCGGCCGTCCTCGAAGAGGGTGACCGAGAAGTCGAGCAGGTCCGAGCTGCTCAGCGGGTAGACGTCACGCCACTCGATGACGAACGCGTCCACGCCGTCGACCGTCGTCGCCGCGGTGAACACGTCGGCCTCACCGCGAGCGTCGAGGTCGTCCCAGAACGGGTAGATCGCCGCGTTCGGCACGGCCGTGGACGGCAGCGCCCCGTTGGCGTAGGCCGTGCTGGACGCGAGGAAGTTCACGTGACCGTTCGATGCGACGTACGCCTTGGCGTAGCTGCCTCCGTAGAGCGGGAAGCTGAACGGCAGGTCGACCGAGGCGGCCGCGTCGTCACCTTCCAGCCCGAGCGCGGTGGTGCCGGAGCGTACGCCGCTCGAGCCCTCCGAGCAGAAGTAGCCGTAGTCGTCGTAGGAGAAGACCACCTTGACGTTGTGGGTCTTGGCGCCCGTGACCTCGATCTCGGAGCTCGTGGCCTCGGCACAGCCGGACCCCTCGGTGAAGATCGTGTACGTCCCCTCCGGGACGCCCGCGATCGAGTAGGTCCCGTCGGCACCCGAGGTCGCGGACAGGTTGCCCGGCGAGAGCTGGATCTCGGCCCCGGCGATCGGGGCGTTGGTGCTGGCGTTGGTGACCGTGCCGCTGACCGTGTGCTTCGGAGCCTCGGCGAGGTCGAAGTCGACGGTCGTGGTGGCGTCCTGGGTGACCGTCGCGGACCCCGTCTCGGTGACGAACCCGAAGGCGGAGGTGGTCAGGTCGTAGTCACCCACGAAGACACCGGCCGAGAAGTGGCCCTCGGCGTCGGTCGTGAGGGTCCGGTCGAGAGCCTCGCCGTCGAGCTCGACGGTCGCGCCCTCGATCGGCTCACCGCCGCTGGTGACGGTGCCGGCGACCGTGCCGCCCTCGGCCGGAGCCAGGGCGATCAGGCGCGCCAGGTCGAGGTAGCCCTCGCCGTACACGTTGTTGTTCTCGGCGGTGCCACCGCAGGTGGTGTCGTCGACATCGGTCGCCGCCTCGTTGAGCAGGCGGCGGGTCTCCTCGACGTTGCCGATCAGGGTGGGGTTGTAGCTCCACAGCGCCGCGACGGCTCCCGCGAGGTGCGGGGCGGCCATCGAGGTGCCGTTGTAGCTGCCGTACGAACCGCCCGGGAGGGAGGAGCGTACGTTCACGCCCGGCGCCGCGATGTTGGGCTTGACCAGGCCGTTCTGGCCCGAGCCACGGCCCGAGAAGGAGGCGACGGCGCCGGAGGAGTCGACCGCGCCCACCGAGTAGGTGAGCACGTTCGCGCCCGGGGACGACGTCCCCTGGCACATCGAGCCCGGGTTGCCGGAGGCCCACGAGGAGAATTGGCCGGCTGCGTTCCAGGCGGCGTTCACGTCGTCGAAGAAGGAGTCGATGTAGCCGACGCCGTTCCAGCCCCAGGAGTTGTTGATGACGTGCGGGCGCTTGGCGACGTCCGGGTTCTCCCCGGCGGCGTCGGTCGGCTCCAGCAGCCACCAGCCCGACTCGAGCAGCCCGGCGTCGGTGCCGCAGCAGCCGTTGGTCTCGATCCACTCGGCGTCGGGTGCGACACCGATCTGGTTGCCGGCGCCGTCGTCGCCGACCATCGTGCCCATCGTGTGGGTGCCGTGGCCGTCGAGGTCGCAGGGACCGCTGGAGCAGTCGCCGTAGGCGTCGTACCAGTTGTAGTCGTGGGTGAAGGTGCCGTCACCGTTGTTGCCGCGGTACTGGTTCACCAGGGCCGGGTGGGTGTAGTCGGTGCCGGAGTCGACGCTGGAGACCACGATGCCGGCGCCGGTCGCGCCCTGCTCCCACGCCTCGGGGGCGTTGATGAAGTCGATGCCCCACTCGATGCCCTGCGGCGCCTTGGTGGCCGTCTCCTCCTTGACCGGCTCCACGAGCGAGAGCTTGGCCCGCTCGTGGACGGTCTTGATCTCCGGGTCGGCGGCCAGCTTCAGCGCCAGGTCCTCGGAGCCGTCCTTCACCAGGATCGCGTTCGAGATCGCGTACGTCTTGTAGCTGACCTTGGCGGCGTCGAGCTCGGCGACGGCGCCGGCCTGAGATGCCTTCGCCGTCTTCTCGAGCGCGTCGACGACGTACTGGCCACGCTCGGTCCAGTCGTCGATGGAGGAGGCCGGGCCGAGGTTGGCCTTGTCGGAGAACCGGAGCCAGAAGTCGGTCGATTCCGACTTCTCGAACTTCGACTCGAGGGTGGACGTGAGCTTGGCCGCGGGGGCCTTGTCGTCGGCCGTAGGGGTGCCGGCGAATGCGGGAGTGGCAAGCATCGCAGCCGTGGCGGCGAGTATGCCTGTGGCTGCTACGGCCGATCGGCCGAGGCGTGAATATCTCAAGGTGGGTCTCCTTGCGGAAACCGTCGGCAAAACCCGCGAGCAGAGATCGTGCACATTCCCGGGTAATGCGGACGGATCGATTATTGCCACGGGAGAGCGTTCTCTCGATTTGTTACAGGCGCAGTCATTCCAAGCGCCGGAGCGCGGCAGATACCTGCCAATGTCGTAAAAGCGTCACGGCTCTAGACAAGTTGGCGAGGCAAATATGACACGGCCGCGTCATTGACACCCGCCCCCGGTATCGGCTCTGACGAATGCTCCCTCAAAGGCCGGGTCGTTGACGTCGGTCCGCTTTCCGTTCGCTGTACGTTTTTGTAAAAGGAGGGGCATGTCTGCGATCAAACGCGTGACGAACACGTCCGAGGCCGAGGCGCTGGCGGCGTTGCTCAACGGCGACTCCCGCACGAAGCCGACCGTGGTGGTGACGGTCGCGTCAGGACACACCGAGCCCTACGCCGACGTGGAGCGGATCGCGGCCGAGATCGGCGACCTCGCCGACCTCTACCTGGTCACGACCGGCGGACACACCTGGGCCTTCTCCAACAAGATGACGCCGGGCACGCAGGTCTACGGCGGCGCCGGACGGGTCTACCCGGTCGGCCTGGGGTGGAACATCGATCTGAAGCAGGCCCCGCTGCGGTTCGCGTGGAGCAAGTCCGAGGGCCCCAAGCTCACCGGGCAGCTCATCGACGACGCTCTCGACATGGCCGCGGCGGCCGGGCTCTTCGACAGCGCCCGCACCGCCTCCACCCGCGAGCGCCGGGCCGGCACGGTGCGCTCGATCATGAGCGAGCGCGCTCTGGTCGCCCTCGATGGGGGCGACATGGCCTCGGTCCCGCCCCAGCTCGCCCAGGCCGGGGTGCCGATCGAGCGCGTACTCGCCCCTGGGATGCACGTCGACGGCGTCCTGGAGAAGAAGTCACGCTGGCTCGACATCCGAGAGAGCCGCCCCACCGCCGAAGAGGCATTGAAGACGTACGCCGCCGGGGACGTCGTCCCCGCCGAGGTCCGCTCCGTGCTGGCCGGCTCGGCCGACCTGCGCCTGCATCCCGACGTCACCGTCGAGCTCTTCCGCTCCGATGTGACCGGCGACCCCGACGACGACCTCTCGGCGCTTCTCACCCCCGGTGAGGTCGTGCTCGCGCGGGTCATCGCCACCGGGCCCAAGTGGCGGCTGTCGCTGCGCGAGGTCCGCGAGCACGACACCGCCCGCGAGGCCCTGGCTCTGTACGCCGGTGGCCCGCCCTGGCTCGATCCGGATGCTCCACCGCCCGCCGTCGTCGAGCACGTCGATCCCGAGCCTGCGTCTGCCGAGGTCGCCGCGGTGGTCGAGCCGGTCGAGCCGGCTGTCGCGATGGCTGTCGAGCCCGTTGCCGAGGCTCCGCCCAGGCCGGCGATCCCGAGCCCCGCGATGATGCCGCGCCGCAAGGGCGAGCCGGTCCGCGCGGTCCGTCCGGCCCCGGCGCCTCCGCCCGAGCCCGCGCCGATGCCGGAGAAGGAGACCGCGCCGGCGAAGAAGGCCGCGGTGCAGTC
Source organism: Nocardioides sp. NPDC087217 (assembly GCF_044744805.1). NCBI lineage: Bacteria > Bacillati > Actinomycetota > Actinomycetes > Propionibacteriales > Nocardioidaceae > Nocardioides > Nocardioides sp. NPDC087217. The sequence goes on along the minus strand of NZ_JBIUZB010000001.1, from coordinate 1,023,835 downwards.
GATGTCGCTGCAGGTCACCGCCATCAAGGCCGAGAAGGCTCACCTCGAGGCCGAACTGGCCGAGCTCCGCGACCAGGTCTCCGGGCTGCGCAACGAGCGCGTGCAGTTCGCCAAGGACCTCGCCCGCGCGGCCCGCCAGGTCGAGACCCGCGACGCCGAGCTGGCCCGGATGCGCTCCCAGCTGCGTCGCGCCAAGCAGCGCACCGCACCACCCGATGTCGCTCTGCCGGTCTTCGCCGACCGCGAGCGCGGCTTCCGTCACCTGGTCGAGGCCGCCTGGGCCCGCCGTATCCCCGTAGGCGAACAACCGACCCGGCCGCTGCCGGACTACGCGATCGGCGAGCGGTTCCTCGACAGCGTCGACGCACTCGAAGGCATCGCCGTCGACAAGATCGCCGACGTGGTCATGGAGGTGCTCACCGGCCTCGCGGAGCAGTCGACCGGCCGCGAGCTGCACCAGCTGCGTACCTCCGCCGGGGGCAACTCCGCGCCACAGTCCCGCCCCGACGGCGCGGTCTGCTACCGGGTCTCGATGCAGATCCACACCCCCAGCGCCCGCCGGCTGCACTTCTGGAAGTGCCCCGACGGCACCATCGAGCTCTCCCGCGTCGTCGTCCACGACGACATGGAGCCCTAGCTCAGCCCCAGCACCAGGTCAGCAGCCCGATGAGCGGGTCCGGGATCGACTCGATCTCGACGGCCTCGCCGAGGATGGTGCCGTAGCGGATCTTGCGGCCCGACGCGGTGCCGAAGAAGCGATGCAGCTGGTCGGCGACCTCCTCGCCGCGGTGCTCGGGCTGGTTCTGCAGCGTACGGAACTTGCCGCCCTCACCGTTGGCCTCGAGGATCTCCACGATCCGCGCGGCGCCGATGGCCCGGATCATCTCGTCCTCCAGGTCGCGCCGGCACGCGAAGAACCCCTGGCCGGAGAGGTCCTCGCCGACCTGCCGGCCGAGCGCATTGGTGACGAAGTGCTCCTCGGCTTCGTCGTAGAGGCCGCCGACCCGGTGCCCCGCCGCCGTCGTCTCCCGGATGAACCGCCCCGCGTTCCCGGCACCGCCCATCGAGACGACCTCGATCCCGAGTTCGGTCAGCTCCACTCCGTAGCGCGGAGCCAGCGCCTCCACCAGAGCCTTGTCCGACTCTCCTTCGACGAGCAGCGTGATCGGTCGCGTCATGGCGCACACATTAGAAGAAAGGTACGTCGCCGCGCCTGTTCCATATATGCAACACCTCGACCTAGAGTTGCATATATGGAATCGGACGTCGGCCGCCTGGTCGCCGAGTGCATCGAGCACTCGGGCCTCAACGCCCGCCAAGTGGCGGCGCGCGCGGGCGTGGCCGCGTCGACGGTCCATAGGATCCTCAACGACCAGGTCAGCCCGTCGGTCGCGACGCTCCACAACATCACCGCCGCCTGCGGGCTCGACCTGACGATGAGCACCTCACCGCTGGCATCCGCAGCAGCCGCCGCGGCGGCGCGAGCCATCCTCGACGAGAACTACCCGGCGGAGGTGGACGCCGACATCGAACAGTGGGCCGCCCGGCTCGACACCTGGGCCGACGGCGACCCGGTCCAGATCATCGAGGAGGCCGCGCGCGCCTCGGGCGTCCTCCACCGACCGGACGCCGTCCGACTCGGCGGGGAGGCCACCATCGGCCGGCTCGCCTCCGCCGGCGACGCCTCCGGCCAGCGCTGGGCGCTCTCCGGCGCGGCCGGCCTGGACCTCCCGTCCTTCGATGGAGCCGTCCCCCGGATCTCGGTCCTGTGGTGCGAGGATCCGAGCTCGATCCGGACTCTTCTCACCGGCGGAGCCCTCCGGCCGGCATCCGCCCCGCACCGTTCCACCGTGGTCATCGCCGCCGCCGAACCCGACCTGTTCCTCGGCACGTTCGAGCGCGACCGGGTGGTCTACGCGGCCCCGATCCAGATCGCGATCGACGCCATCTCGGTCGGCGGCGACGCCGCGGCCCGCGCCCGCGAGGAGATCCGGACATGGTGACCAAGCAGCCCCGCTGGGCACCGGACCCCGAGACGTACGCCGCCCGCAAGGCGACCACGGACGACTCCTACCGGGAGGTCGCGGACCGTGATGCCCAACTGCGCGACACCGGCATCTGGTGGACCGAGGTCGACACCGCCCGCATCCTCCCGAGCGACACCGACCGCGCCTGGCGCCGGTTCCGCGCGACCCTGCCTGAGTTGATCTGGAACGCCGCGACACTCGAGGGCAACAGCTTCACGCTTCCCGAGGTCCGCTCCCTCCTCGACGGCATCACCGTCGGTGGCCATCGGGCCGCGGACGAGCTGCAGGTGCTGGCGCTGAACGAGGCGTACGGCGCGCTTCGCGACCTGATCGGCTACGGCAGGTTCCATATCGACAAATCGACGTCCGACCGCCTCAACCGCATCGTCGCCCTCCACGAGACGCCTGACGCCGGACGGTTCCGCGGCGAGGGCACGCTGCGTCGCAACGGCAGCGAGCTGCTCCGAACCCGCTTCGCCACACTGCGGGAGCGCCTCGCCGAGACCGACGACCCCCGGCTCCAGGCACTGATCTACTTCTGCTCCGCCGCGCGGACCCGGTTCTACGCCGGCGGCAACGAACGCACCGCCCTGCTGATGATGACCGGCATCCTGATCTCGAACGGCTTCGACGCCATCAGCATCCCCGGCGCCCGCCGCCTCGAGCTCGACCACGCCCTCGACACCCTCGTCACCACCGACGACGCCACCGAGCTGATGTCGTTCCTGATCGACTGCGCCGCGTCGGCGGACTGAGGATCAGAGCACCCGATCTGCTCGATCCCGCGTCGCCCGCACCAGCGCGGCGTTGCGCAGATCGCTCCCGGCGATCTTGGCCTCCGCCTCCGCCCGAGACCTCCCGCCGGCAAGAAACCGCTCGAGCAGCCGGGGCACGAGGATGTCATCCGGGACGTCGACGAACCATGCCTCGTCCAGCAGGCCGCGCACGTCCTTCCACGGCCCATCCGCCAGCAGCAGGTAGTTCCCCTCGGTGATCACGATCGGCTCGCCGTCGATCACCACCCCGCTGGGCACCGGCTCGTCCGTAATCCGACTGAACGTCGGCCACTCGACTCGTCCGCGACCCCGCACCTGTCGCAACGCCGCCACGTATGCCTCGGCGTCGAAGGTGTCCGGCTCGCCCTTCCGCGCCCGCGCGCCCATCGCGTCGAGCTCGGCGTTGCTCCGGTGGAACCCGTCCATCGGCGCGACCACCGCAACCTGCGCGGTCAAATTGAGTACGTCGCGCAGCCGCTCCGCCAGCGTCGACTTCCCCGCCCCCGGCGGACCGACGATGCCGAGTACGAACCTGGCGCCTGCCTTCTCCCCGATCTTCTCCGCCAGCCGGAGGAGCTCGCTCTCACTGACGGTCAAGGTCAACCTCGGGCCTCACGACACCGACACCTCGAGCTCGACGACCGCCCACGACAACGGCGGAAGGTTCAGCCGCAGGCTCCCGTCCTGGACGCCGACGTCGCGAAGCGGCACGAGCCCCACCCGATCGGGTGCGGCCTCCACGTTGGACGTGTGCCGGTCGCCGCCCTCGGGAATGGTGAGAACCTCGGCACTCGCCACCCGCGAAACCCCGAGGCCGCGCAGATCGACGGTCACCTCGGAAGCCTCCTCGAGCCCACGGTTGGCGACGAAGAGGGCGACCCGACCGTCCGGCTCCGACCAGGTCGCGGCAGCGTCGATGACGTCGACGTCGCCGAACTTCTCGGTCGGGATCTGGTCGGCGGAGACGGCGAGCCGCAGGATCTGTCCGCGGGCGAGGGAAGCCATCCGGGCGAACGGCCAGAAGATCGTCTGCCGCCAGGCCGGCCCGCCCTCCCCGGAGCGGATCGGCGCGATCACGTTGACCAGCTGCGCCTGGTTGGCGATGCGTACGCGATCACCGTGGCGCAGCAGGCTGTTGAGCAGGGTCCCGACGACCACGGCATCGGTGACGGAGTAGGTGTCCTCGATCAGCCGCGGGTGCTCGCGCCACTCCTTCTTCACCTGGTGGGGCTGGTCCTCGGAGTCGAGGCCCTCGTAGTACCAGACGTTCCACTCGTCGAAGGAGATGTCGACCTGCTTGGTGTGCTTGCCGGCCGCCTTGACGGCATCGATCGTGGCGACGACGCCGTCGATGAACGCGTCCATCCCGACCGCCTCGGCGAGGAACGAGGCGGCGTCCCCAGAGCGCTCCTGGTAGTACTCGTGCATCGAGATGTAGTCGATCTCGTCGTACGCGTGGGTCAGCACGGTGTGCTCCCACGAGCCGAACGTGTCCATGTAGCGGTTGGACGAACCCACCGCGACCAGCTCGATCGAGTCGTCGACGAGCTTCATCGCCTTGGCCGTCTCCTGCGCCAACCGGCCGTACTCGTGCGCCGTCTTGTGGCCGATCTGCCACGGCCCGTCGAGCTCGTTGCCGAGACACCACAGCTTGATATCGAAGGGCTCCTCGGCCCCGTTCTTCCGGCGAAGATCGGACCAGTACGTCCCACCGGGATGGTTCGCGTACTCGACCAGCGCTCGCGCCTCCTCGACCCCGCGCGTACCGAGGTTGATCGCCTCCATCACCTCGACGTCGGCCTCGCGGGCCCACCCGACGAACTCGTGGAGCCCGAACGCGTTGGTCTCGATCGTGTGCCAGGCGCCGTCGAGGCGGCGGGGCCGGTCCCCGACCGGGCCGATGCCGTCCTCCCAGCGATAGCCGGAGACGAAGTTGCCGCCGGGGTAGCGTACGACCGTCGGGCCCAGTTCGCGGACGAGCTCGAGCACGTCCTTGCGGTAGCCGCGGTCGTCGGCCGTCGGGTGGCCGGGTTCGTAGATGCCGGTGTAGACGCACCTCCCCATGTGCTCGACGAACGAGCCGAAGAGACGACGAGGTACGTCGGCGATGGTGAAGTCACGGTCGATGGTGATTCGTGCGTGGGTCATAGATCTCCTAGCGTTGCATGCGCACTATTACATCGTTGTAATGATGTGGGCAAGTGTCTCTTCCTCCCCTATTCGGTGGATCCCTCCCGACGCCGACCGACCAGGTCTCGATCACGAGTGCCAATGGGAAGCATGACGTCCCGAAAGCCACTCGCCCGATGAGCACGACGCTCCTCATCGGTGCGGGTATCGGCTACCTGCTGGGCATCCTCGTCGGCGCGTGGATCGCCCGCGGCCGCCGGACCGCCCACTAGCTACCGCGTAGTGCTTGCCCGCACGACCAGCTCGTGCGGGATCGCGACGGCGCGCGGTGGGGACGTACGGTCGCCGATCCGGGTCAGCAGCAGATCGACCGCCGCCTCGGCGTACGCACGCCGATCCAGGGCGACCGTGGTCAGCGTCGGATTCATGAAGCGAGCGTGCTCGACATCGTCGAACCCGCTCACCAGGACGTCGCCCGGCACCGCGAGCCCATGCTCCTGGAGCACGTGCACCGCGCCGAACGCGATCGAGTCGGTGAACGCCATGACCGCGTCGAACTCGACGCCGCGGGCCAGCAACTCCTCCGCCGCCGCTGCCCCACCCACCATCGACCAGTCCGCGATATCCACCTCCAGCGAAGGGTCGTACGCGACGCCGTGCTCATCGAGCGCCCCGCGGTAACCCTCGAGCCGCTGGACGCTGGTAGCCGGGGCGTAATCGGCACCCCTCGCCCCACCCAGAACGGCGATCCTCCGCGCGCCCTGGTCCAGAAGGTGAGCCGCCACCTCGTACCCCGCCTGCCGGCTGTCGACCAGCACCCGGTCGACCTTGTGCTGCTCGACCTCCCCGATCAGCACCACCGGCGGCAGCTGATCGTCATGGACGAGGACGCTGTCCTGGAGCCGGATCGGATTGAGGATCAGGCCGTCGACAAGGTGCTCACGGGCACGCGAGACGAGGTCGTGCTCCCGCTTCGGCTCGGCGCCCGTCTCTTCGATCTGGACCGCCATCCCCCGCGCGTGCGCCACCTGCACCACCCAGTGCACCATCTCGGCCGAGAAGGCCGTCGACAGGTCCGGCAGCGCCAGCGCGATCACCCCGGTCCGCCCGTTCCGCAGGCTCCTGGCACTCAGGTTCGGTACGAAGTCCAGCTCCGCGACCGCCGCCAGCACCTTCTCGCGGGTGTCGGGACGTACGAACACCGTCTCGTTCATCACGTTCGAGACCGTCTTCGGCGACACCCCCGCCAGCGCCGCGACATCCTTCACCGTCGCCCGCCGCGGCCCCCTGGTCATGGGGTCAGCGTAGTTGAGTTCCGCTGCTTGGCCTGTGCCTCATCGGCTCGAGAGTGGCCCCAGGGAATCGGAGATTTGTGACGCTCGAATCTAGACGCCCAAGCGGCGACCGAGGCAGATCCCGACCGGTAGCCGGGCGCAGATTCGTGTTGCAGTCCACTCGACGAGCTCCAGCCCGACCGACGTGCGACGCAAGCGACGACGGGGTTACGTTCGCGCCCGCACAGATGCAACGATCCGACTGCAAACGAGCGCTGGGTCCTCGTGCTCCCAAGCTCGTACGACCACCCACCCGGCCTCACTCAGCAGCTGGTTCGTCTCGCGGTCGCGCTCGACGTTTCGGGCAATCTTTGCCGACCAGTACTCGTCGTTGGTCTTCGCCCGCGTCCCATGGTCGGGGCAGCCATGCCAATAACACCCATCGATCATTACGGCAACCCTCGCGCGGGTGAAGACGAGGTCTGCTCGTCGATTTAGGTCGGGAATCGGCCTGACGTCCACTCGGTAGCGAAGACCCTGGGCGTGCACCAGGCGCCGCACCGCCAGTTCCGGCTTGGTGTCACGCCGCCGGTTACCTTGCATCGTTGACCGGGCTGATGGCGAAGACGCCCACGATGTGTACTTAGCGCTCATACAACAACTCCCCGCACGCTCTACTACGAGCAAGAATCTCAACCACCAACCAACACACGGCGCTAGGCTGCGAACTGTGGCCAAGTATGCCAACTGCAAACATGGCAGGAACTCAGCCTTCTGCCCCTACGGCTGCGAAGCCGTCGAGGCGACGAAGAAACCACGACACGCCGCACAAGCTCGCGAGCGCAAGGGTGAGCACGGCTTTCACGGGGGCGAAACAAAGCAAGACGTCATCGACGACATCTGCCTCCTCCTAGGAGTTCGCAGACAGCAGGTCTCGGTAGGCAGCAGCCTCCCCTCCGAAGTCTTCCGGACCGCTTCCGAACGGCTTGGCCTGCCGTATCACTCAATGCCTGATGCTTGTGAACGAATCGTGAAGCGCGCCGGCATGACGTGGAACACGGCCTTCGACTCTCGCGGCACCGCCTCAGGTGGCGGCTCCACCGTCACTCTCGATGGCATTCAAGCAGTCCGTGCTGCGTTGCGTTCGCTGCTCGCCTAACAAGACGCGGCTACGTCTGCCTCGCCGCCGGCCAGTCGTGTCGAGCGACTCGAATTCCTCGTCGTGCCTTTCGAACATTCATCATGAACTTGGGCTCTCGAGTCGCTCCGCGCTCCCCTGCCTTCTTCGGCGCCTGGGGTGGCTGTTCCTGCACACGAACCTCACCACCGGCAATCGCTGCTGATAGTGCTGGAGGGTTGGGGATCCAGAACGCTTCGACATGGAGCGGGGTGAAGGCCGACTTCCTGATGCGGCTAATGCCACTATTCGACGGTGCCGGCGCTTTGCCCGTCGCGGCGGCCTTGAACTCTCTGTGCCAAACCACAAATTCGCCGTCGGCATCCATCTCGGCAGCACCACTGATAGTGAGGAAGCCGAGGCCCTGCTCTTGCACACACTGCCACACGGCTTGCTCGTCGTTGAGCCACATCGCTCCGTTGTTGGTCTTCACTCGCTCGGGGAAACGTTGGAGTTCGACATGGACTTTGATGTCCCAGACCCAGTTCAGCGAGTAATCGAACACCGTGTTGCCATACTTTACTCGCGGACCTGGAACCTTGGGCTGATATGCGGCACCGAGCACTTGCCGAGCACGTTGCTCCCCGAAGAAACCCTGCCACTCATTGTCGTTCGCGCCACGCAGGCTGTTGTCCGCGAGCCACTTGACCGACTTCCTGCCGTCCCAGTAGTTGGGTAGACCCGCTTGGAGCGCAGCGGCAAGCGCGTCGCCTTCGGCCTCCGGTGTGGCGAGCATGTCGGAGACCACCGCACCGAGACGTCCGAGCTTTCGTTCGGCGCCGGCGAGGATGGTGTTGAGGCCAGGGAGCTGGATCGTCTCACCCGTTGAGGCGCAGTCGTCAGTCCATGGCACGTTGAGCACGCTTGCGAGGGATGCACCGAGTCTGGTCTTGCTGCTCTTATCGATCCGCGAATCGCCCGGAAAGAGGGCGTCTGCAAGGTTCACGAAGACCGACTTGTGTTCCTTCGATCCTGGTCCGAGCGTCTCTCGTGGTGCGTTCGTCAAGGCGGCGATGCGCGTGACCGCCTCGATCTTAGAGCGCGCAGGCTCGAAAGCATCCCACTCCTCCCCGCGCAGCGCTACCGGTGCCTCATCCTTGAGTTGGCGGAGAGAGCCCGCGTAGAAGGCGCGCGTGGCGCCTTCGAGCAACGCGTTGAATCCGTCGAGCGTGACCATGTTCTTGACTACGAAACGGTCATCTGTCCAGACAATATCGAGGTGCGACGCAATCGCCTTTCCCATCGCGGCTGGGGTGCGGACGACGTCGACGTCGAGTTCAAGCGAATCACGCAGAGCAACCAGGGCCCGCTTGCCGGCTCGGGTACCACCAACGCTAGCGCTGGGCGCCCTGCCCGTCAGAGCGTGTATGCGTCCGAGCGCCTCCCCAAGTGACTCCGCGGGGATAAAGAACGGGTCATCAAGAACAGCGCGCACAGGCGTACTACATCAGATCCAGGCCCGTGATGTTCACGAATCCGGAGGTTCACCCACGTTCAATCGCGGGTACATGCTGGCTGAGGAACTGCTCAACGACAGCCGGCGTCGTCCGCTCCGCTGCCTCAGCAAGCCACTTACCCACGCCGTTCGCATCGTACGGCTCACCGTTCGGACCTTCCACCCCGTCGGTGTCGTAGTTCGCCAAAATCGACGCGTCTCGTCGGAGATGTTCGCGGAAGACGTGCTGCACGGCGCCAATCGCTACGCCGTTTCCTAGTTGCTTATAGGTCGCAGCGTCCCTCTGGTTTGGGAAGATGAACGAGTCCGGCAAACCCTGAAGACGGGCCGTCTCGCGGGGCGACATGCGACGCTCACGTGGGCCAACGATCGTCGTCTGGGTGATCGCGACAAGAGCCGGGACATAGGTCGGCCTCTTGGCACGGATGCCCGATGGCCGGAGATGCATGATCGTGTCCCACAGACGCTTGGTGTCCTGCGCCTGCCACTCGAGTTTGCGACGGGACGCCGGGAAGAGTTCGGTGTAAACCCCCCAACGGTATGCCCAAGCGAGAATGTCCCCCCAATGCGCCTCGAACGCGTCGTAATTACGACGAAGGTGGCTCTTCTTCCACTCAGGCAGTTCGGGGTCGATGCTTGGCCTAGTGACGCGAGCGGGCATCCAGGTCTTCGGCATGTCGCCAAGCGGCTCATACTTGCCCGTGGTCGCATCGCGCTCGGGACTCGGCAACGGGCGTCGCACCAGCTGTGCGACCTCTTGAAAATCACGCCACGAATCTGCCCAGTAAGGGAAGCCCTTCAGGTGCTCACCCGTGCGGTCGTACATCATCGTCTTGAACTCGTCCCAAGCGTCGATCCACAGACGCTCAGCCGGCGTGAGCGTGCAACCGGCGATGTTGTGCGAGTCGTCCAAGAGCCGATCGAGGTCCCAGCCGTGGTCCGGATGCCCCGGGTCGAAGAGATCCGCGGACCCGGGCTCTCGGGGGAAACGCTTCGCCATCTCCGCAACCGGCGCAGGACCGATCTCAAACTCTGCGATGCTCCCATCGGGCTCCCGCGGAACCCGATGAGGAGCGTAGGTGGCGGTGATAAACACCCGCTCGCGAACCTGAGGCGTTCCGCCCAGGTGCTCGGGCAGCAGGTGCGGGGAAAAGATCGCCGGCTTGTACGAGACGTGATAGCCCTCTTGGCGGAGCGTCTTGATGATGACGTGCCATTCGTGCTCGTGACGAGGGCCGATCAGATTGCGGACGTTTTCAAGTAGAACGACCTTCGGATGGTGCGCCTTGATGATCGAAGCGATGTTGTAGAAGAGCGTCCCGCGGGCCTCATCCATGCCGCGCTGAGCACCAGACTTGGAGAACGGCTGACACGGGAACCCTGCACAGAGCACATCGTGCTCAGGGACGTTCATGATGTGGCGCTGGTCGTCAGCATCCTGGGTGATGTCACCCAGTGCCGACTCTCCACCGTGGAGGCCCCAGTTGGCGTCGTAGACAGCAGCGGCGGCCTTGTCGATCTCGACGGCGTACACACACTCACCACCGAAAGCCTTCATCACAGCATGGAAGCCGCCGATCCCGGCGAAGAGGTCAATGAACCTGAAGTTGCGCTGCTCCGCCATGACTGCATCCTACGGGAGGGGAGCTGATGTTCGAACACGGCAGCCCTGGCGTGTCCAGTTCCGTTGATCACTCCCGCTGACTCAAGCCGTCCTGCGGCGCTGGTGCACGAGCACGTAGCCCGAAGCCCAGGCCCACCTCAGGGTCGACCTGGCCCTTGGCTCTGATGACTTCCATGGCCTTAGACGACCTGGCGTGCCATCGTTGGGGACGTGGCGGCCAACCGGAAGGTGATCCATGGCGACGATCTCATCTATCGGTTCCTGCGAGACCTGTTCGCTAACGATCCCGACCGCCGGTTCGGGGCAGTTGCACGTTCGCTGATTGCCGCAACAGCGATCTGGTTCCCGGTCGATCTGTACGCCACCTTGCCGGTGCTCACTCCATTCGTAGCCCGGGACAGTTCTGCCCGCGGAGGAAAGGGCAAGCCTGACGAGTGGTCAAGCCCCGATTCGCAGGGATACTTGCGAGATGACAACTCCATGATCAAGGGGCTTCCCCGTTCGCTAGACATCCACGCGCCTGCTCAACCCCACCTCAACGGACGCCGGATGGGAACTGAGTTCGTCGCGGCGCATGTTTGGAGAGTCACTGCGGATGGTGGCCCACTGGCGAGCCGACGACCTCTGCTCAACTCCTTCGTGCCAAATCTTGTCTGGGTCCCGAGCCAGATCGCCAAGCTCACAGACCTCGAGGGCCAAGTCGTCCAACGCACGCTTCAGGGGATGTCGTGGCTGCTGTACCACGATGTAGACGTGCACCCTTCGATGACGGACGTTGCGAAAGAGGCATGGGCTCTGCTCCCTCCTCCTGATCTCACGTACATGGACGACATCACCTCCGTCGATTGGAACTTCTTCATCCACACCGACCGCTTCCTCACGACTCGATTCCATCGAATTGACCTGGTCCGCGCAGCCGTTACGGAGGTACTCCAGGGCATCACCCTGAGCACTAAGGTCATCTCGACTCGCTACACCGAAGGACTCCCAGGTGTGGATCATGAAGCGCTTGGCAATCTACGGACGTTTCTGGATCGCTTCAGCCGCGCCTGACCTCACATCACACCTGGGCGGCGTCGGTGCGGCGAGCCTGAGGCTCGCTGTCCCGGATGCCTCATGCAATCGCCCAACCGACCCGTCGCCCGCTGCCGCAGCCGACCACGCCACCCCCCGCGCTATCCTGGCTCAACTTCTCGCGCCCTGTTTGCAGCCGCCGACCCACCACCACCGTGATAGGCCGGCAACCGGTTCTTGGGATCATGCCTCTAAAGACCCGATCAGGTCCGCCGCCCGTGCAGCCGCCTCATCGATTCGCGATTGGTCAGTCAGACAGACCCGAAGACATGACGCGGCTACGATCGCCTCGATCGCCGGCGTGATCCGGTGCCCGTGCGAACGCATGCCGATGACGACCTCGACCAACTGGAGCAACAGCGCGCCGAGGAGGTCGCGGTCAGGAGTCATCGCTACTGCTCGACCGTCCGTGATCTGCATTCCCAGACGCGCATACGCGTCTCGGAGCTCATTGCGTGCAGAGCCGAACGGTCCGAACACATCCTTGCGCTGCACCTCTGGCAGCCGGCTCAGCACGCCTGCGTTGCGCGGCGCTGCGGCAAGCGTGCGTACGTCCAGCACGACCAGCACGTGCAACAGGACCTCCGGCCCCGCGCCGGTCTCAGCAGCCAGCGCCTCGATCCGCTCGATCCTGTCGAGCGTGGGCCGGATCGATCGCTGGAGCAGTTCGCCCAGAATCTCCTCCTTGTTGGCGAAGTGGAAGTAGAGCGACGCTTGCCGGATCCCTACCGCCTCGGCGATCTCTCTGGTTGAAGTCGCCGCGAAGCCCCGTTCCACGAACAGGCCTGCTGCGACGTCGAGGATCTCCTCACGCGGCTCGATCAGCGACGGCCGCCCTCGGGCAGCCTGAGGCAGCACGCGAGGGCGCCCTGCCCGGCGAGCGACCAACGCTCCGCGTTGGATGGTTGCCCCCTCGGCGCCCCTCATCGTGGAGCACCGAGAATGACGTGGCGTTTAGTCATGACTTCACGCTAAGCGGGGGTTTGTCTCGTGTTAGTCTCAATTCGTCTCATATTGGTCCGGTTTCGGTCTCATGGAGTCTCATCGTGCCTACGGAAGCGGCTCGCTCAGTGCAGGTTGATCAGCCAACGACGGTGCTCAAGGCGTTGCTGGAGCGGACTCATAGCGCGCAGTACGCGGTCTTCGTGCGCGACTACAACCGCCATGCTCGGACCGCCTCTCCAGAGATGAAGGCTCCAAGCCGGGCAACGTTCTACCGCTGGCTCAACGGTGACCTCGGCACCCGTCCCCACCCGGGACACCGCAGGGTGCTGGCGAGCATGTTCCCCGGTTGGGAGGTCGCAGAACTCACCCAGACGTGGGAACCAGGGATGCCACTGGTGCGCGAGCGCAGCGACCGCCCGACACCGGCGACCGTGGGTGATCTGGCTGGAGTCACTCACGTCTTCCAGAACCGGCCGGCGTTCCTCCGTGAGTTCTCCACGAGCCGACTCTTCGACGCCGCCACAGAGGTTGACGGGTTAGGGCTCTCCCACAATCTGCTGTGCCAGCAGTACTCCGACGGCGACCTTGCCGACCTGCTCACTCGTGCCCACGTACGTCTGCTGTTCCTGGATCCCGACGGTGAGGCGATCCAAGTCCGCAACACTGAGGAGGGCCACGCCAAGGGCCATCTGTCGGAGTGGACCCGAGTGAACCTCCAGGTCATCGCCAAGCACCGAGCCAGCCTGCCACCCGAGGCAGCCGACCGCGTCCGGGTCAGGCTCTATGACGAGACCGTCCGCTTCCAGGTGATGCTCGTTGATGGCAATCTCGGGATTGTTCAGCCCTACCTGCCCCGCGGGCGCGGACTCGACAGCCCGACCTTCGTGATGCAGCCCCTGATCGGCACTCCATCGCTCTACTCCACCTACCGCCAGATCTTCGACGACGTCTGGGCCCGAGGAAGCGAGATACCCGCCTGATGTCCGACCTGGACAAGTACCTCACTGCCGCCCACGAGGCCGTCGACGTTGCCGACGCAATCCTGCGGGCGAGCAGGGACCACGCCGTCGCTTTCAAGGGCGACCGGGACCCGGTCACGGAGACCGACCTTGCCATCGAACGGGCCATGCGCGACTGTCTCCGCCGAACGACGCCCGAGGCGGGGTTCCTGGGCGAAGAGACCGGCGGCAGCACCGATGGCCTCGCTTGGGTTCTCGACCCGATCGACGGCACCGCAAACTTCACCCACGGCGTCCCGCTGACCGCGGTCAGCCTCGCCCTCCTCGACCACGGCGAACCAGTCGTCGGCCTCATCGCAGTCCAGGCGGAAGGCATCCGGTACGCCGCGATACGCGGACAAGGCGCTACCCGAGGCGAAGACCCCATCAGTGCCAGCGCCTGCGCCGAACTGCAATCGGCCATCGTTGCCATGGGTGACTACGCGACCGGCCCCAACGCCGACGCCCGCAACCAGGTCCGCCTCGGCATCACGGCCGTTCTCGCCGCCCGCGCTCAACGCGTGCGTATGCTCGGCAGCGCCGCCATCGACCTCGCCTGGGTCGCTGCGGGCAAACTCGACGCCTCGGTGATGCTCTCCAACAAGCCCTGGGACACCGCTGCCGGTGTTCTCCTCGCCCGCGAGGCTGGCGCACGAGTCACCGACCTCGACGGTCAAGACCACGACCTGACCTCGACCGCCACGATCGCCGCCGCGCCCGGGGTCATTGACCAGCTTCTGACCCTGTTGAGCTAAGACGGCCGGGCCTGACTGCACGAAGATTCTTTGCTTGATTCGGTTTAGATGTCGGTGGTCGCGGGTAGAACACTTCACGTGAAGGCTGCTCGGGCGGCATCGAGGGATCGGGGAGGCAGGCGGGCGTTTGGCCGGCTGCTGGCCTTGGCAACCCTTCTGCTCACGCTGCTGACCGCGGTTCCGGCTGCGGCGATCGACGTACCGTTCGACCCGTTGCCGATCCCTGGCGAGGACGCGTGCAACAACCTCGATGCGCCGATTCCGGCATCACCTCATGGGTTCGGATCGTTCGTCGTCGAGCTCGATGTCGATCGCGCGGGGCGGTCGGCAGATCCGTTCGCCGCCGATCACCCAGCATCGATCGAATCGGTCTACGGGACATCACCGCAATGGTTCACCTACGACAACGGTTGCACCGGGCAGTTCATCGCCGACGCCGGCACGGCGCTCAGCAACATCCTGCTCGAGCTTTCCGGCCTGCTGCCGAACTGGTCGCATGCTCTGCTCCACTCGGTGCTCTCCCCCAGCTCATGGCTGATCGCACTCGAAGAACCCGTCGTGGATGCCACTACCGCGACCGCACAGGGAGTGTGGTCGCCATGGCTGCCGATCGTCCTGCTTCTCGTCGCCGTGATCATCATCTTGCGGTCACGAGCCGGCCGATTCGCCGGGTCGGCTACCGCAGCAGCCTGGGCGCTTCTCGTACTCGGCCTCTCGTCCTGGTTGATGAACTACCCGTTGGAGGCGGTTCACCTCGTCGACGACGGTGTGCGCGGCGCGACCGAGCTGATCGCCACATCGTTCAACGACGACAAGGCCCTCCCGGAGGACGCCAAGGACCTCGGCGACGAGTCGGCGGTGGTCGCGGTGGACGTCCAGTTCGACCACATCGTCCGAACCACGCAGTACCGCACCTGGGCCACGGGAGTCTTCGGCAATCCAGACTCGGCGACCGCCAAGGAGTACGGGCCGAAGGTCTTCGCCGCTACGCACTTCTCCTGGGAGGAGTACGAGACCTACCGCGACGATCCTGATGGCGCCGGCGCAAAGATCGTCGAGAAGAAGGCCGATGACTTCAAGACGTACGCCGAGCAGATCAAAGAGACCGACGCGCTCGCGTACGACCACTTCAAGGGCGGCCACTGGTCACAGCGAGTCACCACTTCGCTCGTGAACCTCGCCATGATCCTGGCGACCTGCGGTTTCCTGCTCCTCGCCGCTCTCGCCACGCTGCTCGCGTACGCGCTGATTCGGCTCATTGTTCCCTTCTCCCCGGCGCTGGGTGTGCTGTTCATGATCGATCGCACCCGCGACGCGGCAGTCGCGATGCTCAAGCGTGTCGCCGGGCCACTGGTGATGGGCCCCGTCTGCTTCCTCGTGGGACTTCTGCTGCTGCGGTTCTTCGCCGCCATCCTTGCCACCGACGCCATCTGGTTCGTCCTCAAGCTCGGCCTCATCGGCGTCCTGACGTACGTCGCTTGGAAGCTGGTCCGCCCGCAGGCCTACACCGTTGGCCCCATCCTGAGTCGCGCGTTCGCGCCGCTCAGGACGGCGTTGTCGGCTCGAATGGGTGCCGCGCATGGCACAGCACGCCGCCCTGTGGGCAGTGCCGAGGCAGCGTCCACGTTCGCAGGTGCGCAGTCGGCCAGCTTCGCTCTCCCTTACCTGCCGCCGCCCGGCGCGACCTGGACCGATCCTGATGCTGCCAACTTCGTGCCGTACGTTCCAACGCCGAAGGCACTGGAAGCATCGCCGTCGGCCACGCCGACCGAGAGAGAGCCGCAGTACGGCTGGCCGATCGGGCCGCACCCATTGGTTCGAGCCACTGAGAAGTACCCACCACCGCGTGTGAGCCGAACCCTCACAACCAATCCCCTAGGACCCCGAACTCGATTCCCGCCGAGAGGGCTTGCCCTAGAGCCGAACACTGCGTACGAGGTGCCCGGTCGGGGCATCTACTACACCAACGACGCAGCAGAGCTCACCCACGTCGAAACGGCCTTTGGGACGAAGGGCAACCTGAACTGGGATCTCAACTATCCGGCCCCGAATGTCACCTACGTCGTCAGCGACCGATTCCGCTACGACACCGACGACGAGACCCGGACGGTGAAGGCAAACGACGTCCAGGCGGCCCGCGGGGATGCACCACGGTCGGAGTCGATCCAGGCCGCAGTCGGAAACGCAGCGGGCGACGGGTACGACGGCGGTCACCTGCATCAGAACGCCCATGCAGGAGGAGCGGAGAGGATCAATATCGTCGCCATGCTCGAAGAGTTGAACCGATCCGGGTCGCAGGAATTCGGTTCGATCCCGAACAGCTTCTACGCGTTCGAGGCGAGGCTGCGTGGGCTTGTCAACCAAGGGCGTAACGTGAGCGTCGACCTCAAAATCGAGTACCAGCGCAACAGCCCCAGCCGGACGCCACGCCGGATCCGGGCCGACTACACCATCGACGGGGTCCACCAGCCGGAGGAGTATTTCAGGAATGTCCGAAGCCAGCGAAGCCGGGACTCCAGCGATGATCCGCCAAGGTGAGCTGATCAGCGAGATCGCAGCGCTGGCGGCCCAGGCGGTTCCCGGTGAGTGGTCAAGCTTGGTCTACGCCCCTCGAGTTCTCACGATGTACGCCGAGATCGAACTGCTTGCTCATCGGCCAGACGGCACGGTCGAACGCGTCCCGGGACCCGATGCACTCGATGCGATCGAGGAGCTTCGCGACGTCATGTATCGGCCCGGTGCCGGAACGTGGTTCTCATCGCAGTGGACTGTCACCAACAACGATGGTCAGTGGTCCACAGAGGTCGAGTTCAACTACGACGCCGAGCCCGAGTGGAGCAGGCCCGTCGACCCGGGACTCTACGGGCTCGATCTGGAGGATTTCCCACGCCGCGATGACCTCATCCCCAACTGGCTCACTGCAAGGCTGGAGGAGGCCCGCGCTCGCGCAAAGTGAGCGCTGTCAGCGCTCATAGGAGAGCGTGATCGGCCTGGTAGAAGTCACGGCCACGCCGGGAAGCTGGGCGAAGGCGGCACAGACGAAGGATGAGCGCTTCACATTGAGGTCGTCGTGGGCGACGAGTTCCTTGTTCGTGAGCACACCCCGGACAGTTAGACGTTCCCAAGCCTTCGTCAGCATCTCGGCGGGAACACGCTCGGGATCGACACCACGGCCTCTCGAGCGCTCGGTCTCCACGTAGATCCCCTCAGGCGCGATCCTGATGATCCAGTTTGGTCGCTGCGAACCGAGCGTATAGATCGCCTCGCCGAGTGGGAGATGGTCGGAGAGGAGCTGGCGTAGGCCGTCGTCGAGCGACATGCGATGAGCATCCCATGCATCGGCCTGGCTTGCAGACGCTCACGGAGCATCCTCGCCCCGACTCAGGAGCCAAGGTCGACCATCACGGTGCTCATGCCTCCCGACGCCAGCGGTCGGGGGTGGTGCCGTAGCGGGTTTTGAAGCGGCGTACTAGGTAGCCGGGGTCGGTGAGGCCGGTGCGGGTGGAGATGACCGACAAGGGCAGGTCGGTCTCGCGGAGGAGGCGGCGGGCTTCGGTGAGGCGGCGCTCGGTGAGCCAGTCGAGGAGGGTGCGGCCGGTGCGTTGGCGGACGACCGTGGTGAGGTGGCCGGGGGTGTAGCCCAGGGTGCGGGCGAGATCGCCGGTGGAGACCTTGGTGGCGTACGTCCTCTCGATCTCGTCGAAGACCCGGCTGACCAGCGGGTCCGGGGCGATAGGAGCACTGGGAGCGAGACGCGCGGACGCGACGAGGAGCCGGGTGAGGATGGCGGTGACGGTGTCGTGGGAGCCGAGGCGTTCGGGGTGGCGTAGCTCGTCGTCGAGCTCGGTGAGCCAGGCCTGCCAGCGCGGGCGCTCGACCTCGGGGACGACGCCACGGCGACCGTCGGCGGCAAACAACGCAAGCAGCGGGTGGTGGGCCCAGGTGAGCGGAGAGATGGAGGCCAGCGACGGGATGGCGTCGGGGGTGAACGCCACCGACCAGGCTCGGGCGTGGGTGAGCTCGGCGATCGACTCGGCGGCCACGACCTCGCCGGGAGCCACCGCGTGGACCTCGCCGTCGCGCAGCTCCACCTGCTTCCCGTCGAGACCGACGGCGCCGCCGCCGCGCTCGACGTAGGCCAGCACCCAGAAGTCGTGGGCGTGCCGGTTGTCGGGCGGCAGGTGCTCGCCCTCGCAGTCGGGGTCGAGGGGGACGACCCTGACCGGAGGTACGCCGGGGCGCTGGTCCCAGCGGTAGACAGGGGTGCCGTCGGCGCGCACGGTGCGCACCCGGCGCGCGTCGACCGACGCCGGATCCGAAGAACGTCCCATGGCGACCGACTTCCCTCCCACCGCTGATCCGCAAGATGTCCCATCGTGGATGTATGACCACCATACAGATCATCGACGGCCGCGCCGAGAGCGATCGGGGCCGCGAATTCCTTCCCGGCATGGGCCGCACCTGGCTCCTCCCCCTCTACGACCTCTTCACCCGGTTCGCCCACGTCCGCGCGCTCCATGAGCGGACGGTCGAGCTCGCCCGCATCGAGCCCGGCCAGAGCGTCCTCGACGTCGGCTGCGGCACCGCCAACCTCTCCTTCGCGGTGCTCAGGTCCGTCCCCGGGGCCGTCGTCACCGGGCACGACCCGGACGCCGGCGCATTGCGGATCGCCGCCCGGAAGGCGGGTCGGCGAGGCGTACGTCTCTCGCTGGTGCAGGGGTACGCCGACCGGTTGCTGCCCGAGGACGGCAGCGTCGACCACGTCGTCTCCTCGCTCGCGCTGCACCACGTCGACGACGCCGGGCGCGAGGGGTTCGCACGGGAGGCCCACCGGGTGCTCCGGCCCGGCGGGCGGGTGACCATCGTCGACTTCGGCGCCCCCGACCACGGACACGGTGGCCACGGAAAGGGACACGGCCACGAGGGCCACCGGCACCGCGGGATGAACGTCCACACCGAGCGGAACCTCGACGGCGGGATCGTCACCCTGCTGAGCGGCGCCGGGTTCACCGACGCCCGCGAGATCGACCACATCGAGCATCGGTTCGGGCCGATCACGATCGTCCAGGCGACTCGCTGACGAGCTCGGGGGTTAGACCCGCGCCTCACGGACGGGCAGTCTTGCCCCATGTACTTCCTCGGAGTCGACCTCGCCTGGGGCGTGCGCAGGCCCACCGGCGTGGCCGTCCTGGACGAGGATGGCCGTCTCGTGCACGTCAGCGCCGCCAAGACCGACGACGAGATCGTCGCGGCCATGGAGCCGTACGTCGGCGACGACTGCCTGGTCGCGTTCGATGCTCCCCTGATCGTCAACAACCCCACCGGGAACCGTCCGGCCGAGGCGGCGCTCAACAAGGACTTCGCGCGCTTCGACGCCGGCGCGCATCCCTCCAACACCAGCAAGCCGGAGTTCAGCGAGCAGCCTCGAGGCGCCCGGATCGCGGCCCGGCTCGGGCTCGACATGAACCCCCGGTCCGGCCGGCGGCGCCGGGCGATCGAGGTCTACCCCCACCCCGCGACGGTGGCACTCTTCCGCCTGGGCCGGACACTCAAGTACAAGCACAAGTCGGGGCGTGACATCGACCAACTGCGCGCCGAGCTGATCACGTTGCTCGGCCTGCTCGAGGGGCTCGCCAGTGCCGACCCGCCGCTGCTGCTCGACAACCCGTCCTGGCACGCCCTGCGAACCGCCGCCGAGAGTGCCGTACGCAAGAGCGAGCTGCGCGCTGTCGAGGACCAGGTCGACGCGGTGCTGGCCGCCTACATCGGCCTCTTCGCGACCCGCGCACCGGACCGCACCACCACCTACGGAGACTTCGCCACCGGCTACATCGTCACCCCGACGCTGCCCGACGACCTCCGCCCGACACCCCGCGGACGAGCCGGGTCGAGGATCCACGACACCGCGACCGCGGTCCGTGAGTACGCCGCGATCCAGCCGATCCTGCAAGAGGCGGCCGACCAGTACGTACAGCTGGTGACCTCGATCCTCGACGACGCGGGCATCAACTACCTGACCGTGACCTCGCGCGCGAAGTCCGTCGCGTCGTTCGCCGCCAAGGCGGCTCGTACCGTCGACGGACGGCAGGTCTTCACCGACCCGCTCCGCCAGATCACCGACCAGATCGGGCTGCGGGTGATCACCTACGTCCACAGTGACGTCCAGGCCGTCGCCGACCTCCTCGACGACCAGGTCGTGGTCCACGACGACCGCGACATGGGCGAGGAGACCGCGAGCGAGGGCCGGTTCGGGTACGCCAGCCGCCATCTGCTGGTCAGCCTCGACCCCGCGCGCGAGGGCCAGGCGGCGTACGAGCTGTTGCGGGGCCGCCAGGCGCAGATCCAGATCCGCACCGTGCTGCAGCACGCCTGGGCCGAGTTCGAGCACGACATCCGCTACAAGGGCACCATCCCCAGAGAGCACAGACCCGACTTCGACCGACGGTTCACGCTCGCGGCCGGCCTGCTCGAGCTCGCCGACCGCGAGTTCTCCACGATCAGGGATCGGCTGCGGGAGGGCGGGACCGCCGCCAGCACGGAGTCTCCCGACGACGACCCGCGGATCAGTCCCCGCGAGCTGGCGGCCTTCTTGGCCGGGCAGTACGCCGACGCCGGCTGGTCACGCACCGACCACTACGGGTGGATCTCCGGGGTCATCCTCGAGCTCGGCATCACCTCCCTGAGCGAGCTCGGCGACGCGCTGCGCTCGGTCGACGAGGAGACCCTCATGGCGCGGATGGACTACCGCTATCCGCCGGGGGCGGTGCGGCGGCTCGATGACGCCCTGCTCTGGGTCTACGGCGACGCCTACGTCGAGCTGCGTGCCAATGCGCACCGGGAGCAGGGCCTGCGTGCCAGGCTCGCCAAGATGCGCGACACGGACTGACTCGATCGCCCGTGTAACACGCTGTTCGTAGGACTATCCGGTCGTTCTGATAGGGCGAGTAGTCCTACGAACAGCGTGTTACAGGAAATCCGCTCCGTCTCCGGGCGCGAACCACCCCCATGAGACGTCTGGATCGTCACACCCTCGCCCATGCCGCCGCCGGTGTGCTCGCCGGAGCGGTCGGAATGTCCGTCGCGCACCTCACGGCCGCGCTGCTCACGCCGGCCTCCTCCCCCGCGCTCGCGGTCAGCACCGCGGTCATCGACGCGACACCCACTCCCGTCAAGGAATGGGCGGTGCGCGAGCTCGGCAGCGCGGACAAGCCGATCCTGATCGGCAGCGTGCTGCTGGTCACGATCGCGTTCGCCGCCGTGATCGGCGTGATCGCCCGCAGACGTCTGTGGCTCGGCGTCGGCCTGATGGCGGGCCTGGTCCTGCTCGCCGGAGCCGCCGTGGTCCGCCAGCCGCTCTTCGAGATCGCCAACCTCGTGCCTACGCTGGTGGCGCTCGTCCTCGGACCAGGCGTGCTGGTGCTGCTGACCCGCGCCCTGACCGCCGAGCGCACCCCGGCCCGCCGGCAGGATGCCCCAGACGAAGGCGCGGCCACCCGCCGCAGCGTCCTGATCGGGTTCGGGGCCCTCGCCCTGCTCTCCGCCGCGGCCGCGACCGGCGGGCAGATGATCGTGCGCGGCCGTACGGCGCTCGCCGACATCATGCTGCCGCGGGTCCGCAAGCCGTTGCCGGCGCTCCCGGCAGGGCTGGAGGAGACCCACCAGGGGATCTCCCGGTTCATCACCCGCAACCGCGACTTCTACCGGGTCGACACCAAGCTGGCCGTCCCGATCGTCGACCAGAACAGCTGGTCGCTGACCATCGACGGTGACGTCGACCGCGAGCTCACCTTCAGCTACGACGACCTGCGCGCGCGGGAGAACGTCGAGTACGACATCACCCTGGCCTGCGTCTCCAACGAGGTCGGCGGCAAGCTCGTCGGCGCGGCGCGCTGGACCGGCGTACCTCTCAAGGAGCTGCTCGAGGAGGCTGGAGTCGGCAAGAACGCCGACCAGATCCTCTCGACCGACGTCGAGGGCTTCACGATCAGCACCCCGCTCGAGGCCGCGATGGACGGCCGTAACGCGATGGTCGCCCTCGGCATGAACGGCGAGGTCCTCCCCCGCACCCACGGCTTCCCGGCCAGGCTGGTGGTGCCCGGCCTCTACGGGTACGTCGGCGCCACCAAGTGGGTCACCAAGCTCACCCTGACCCGCTATGACGAGGCGACGGCCTACTGGACCGACCGCGACTGGGCCATCGATGCCCCGATCAAGCTCTCCAGCCGGATCGACACGCCCCGGCCGCTGAGCAACATCGAAGGCGGCCGCACAGTGATCGGCGGCGTCGCCTGGGCCCAGCACCACGGCGTTGCCACGGTCGACGTACGCATCGACGGCGGCCGCTGGCAGCCGGCCGAGCTCGGTCCGGACGCCGGGATCGACTACTGGCGCCAGTGGTTCATGCCGTGGGACGCCGAGCCCGGGAGCCGCCAGCTGGCCGTCCGGGTCACCGATCGCGACGGCAACGTGCAGAGCGCTGAGCGAACCACCCCCTTCCCCGACGGGTCCAGCGGGATCCAGGAAATCGTCGTCACCGTCACCTGAGAACAAATTGGCGAAATCCGATTCGGCGACCGCGCCGAAGCCCTCATGACAGCAAGAGACCAACCCTCGAAAGGCTCTCCCAATGAAGCTCAACACGATCACCCGCACCGGCAGCGTCGCCGCGTCCATGGCGCTCCTGCTGGGTCTCGGTCTCTCGGCATGTGGCTCCGAGGACACCGCTTCCGGCAGCGAAGGCGGGTCCAGCACCTCCGAGTCGACCGAGGCCGCTCCTGAGGAGGACATGGAGGCCGGTGCGCAGACCTTCGGTGAGGGCTGCAAGCTGATCCCCGCCGACGGCGCCGGCTCGTTCAACGGCATGTCGACCGCTCCGGTCGCCTCCGCGGCGAGCGCCAACCCGCTCCTCAAGACGCTCGTCTCGGCCGTCGGCCAGGCCGAGCTCGTCGACACCCTCAACAGCGCCGACGCGCTGACCGTCTTCGCCCCGACCGACGACGCCTTCGCGAAGATCCCGAAGGCCGACCTGGACGCCGTGCTGGCGGACAAGGAGACGCTGACCAAGGTCCTCACCCACCACGTGGTGGCCGGGCAGCTCGGCCCGGACGAGGTCGCTGGTGAGCACGAGACCCTGGCCGGCGACATGATCACCGTCGAGGGCTCGGACGAGGAGTTCACCGTGGGCAAGGAGAACGCCAAGGTGCTGTGCGGCAACATCCCGACCGCCAACGCCACGGTGTACGTCGTCGACACCGTCCTGATGCCCTGATCGGGACATCGGACCGGATCTCCGCGAGGATCGACACATGAGACCGCTCAGCTCAGTTCCCTCCGGCGACTCGTCGCCGGAGGGAACCGGGTCCCCGGGGCTTGCCGAGCTCCTCCGTCGCGTCGCCCGAGGCGATGAGACCGCCTTCGCCGCCCTCTACGACGCGACCTCCGCCCGTGTGCACGGACTGGTGCTGCGGGTGGTCCGAGACTCGGCTCAGGCGGAGGAGGTCACCCAGGAGACGTACCTCCAGGTGTGGCGCACCGCCAGCCGGTACGACGAGAACCTGGGCAGCGCCCATTCGTGGCTGCTGACGCTGGCCCATCGTCGTGCGGTCGACCGGGTCCGATCCGCGGAGTCCGCCGGCCGCAACGACACGGCCTACCACGGGACCACCCAGACCCCACCACATGACACGACGGCCGAGGCCGTGGAGACCTCCTTGGAGGCTCGCCGCGTCCACGCCGCCCTCGAAACCTTGACGGCGGTCCAACGGGAGGCGCTACAACTGGCGTACTTCGGCGGTTACACCCACACTGAGGTCGCCGCCATGCTGGACCTGCCGATAGGCACTGCAAAGACCCGTATCCGGGACGGACTGATCCGGTTGCGCGACGCGATGGGAGTGAGCCGATGAACGCGCAAGACATTCACGCCCTCTCCGGCGCATACGCGGTGGACGCCCTCGACGACCTCGAGCGCATTCGCTTCGAGGAGCATCTCGCCGCCTGCGCGGACTGCCGCGACGAGGTGGCCAGCCTGCGCGACAGCGCCTGGATGCTCGGCAGCCTGACCGACACCGCACCTCCGCCTGAGCTGCGCGACCGTCTGCTCGCCGGGATCAAGGAGATCCGGCCGCTTCCGCCCGAGACCACACCGAAGCACAGGGCCGTCGAGGCTCCTGAGCCCTCGGACGAGTCGTCCGGCCGTCGCCGGTTCGGGTGGCGTACGTTCGCCGCCGCGGCCGCGGTGCTGGCCGTCGTCGGCAGCGGGACGGTCGCCGCGGTCGAGCTGATCCGCGAGGACTCCAGCCAGACCATGTCGACCGCGGAACGGGTGCTGAACGCGAAGGACGCGACGACCGTGGCCGTCGACCTGCCCGGCGACGCCCGGGCCCGCGTGGTCCGCTCGGTCTCGGAGAACAGGGCGGTGCTGGTCACCTCCGACATGCCGGCCGCGCCGGCAGGCAAGGTCTACGAGCTCTGGCTCCAGCACGACGAGGTCATGGTCCCCGCCGGCCTGATGCCCGCCGGCAGCGACCAGACCGTCGTCCTCGAGGGCGACGCCGGGGACGCGAGTGCGGCTGGGATCACCGTCGAGCCCGAGGGAGGCTCCGACGAACCGACCTCGGCCCCGATCGCGCTCTTCGACTTCTCGCAGGCCACCTGACCTGCGAGAAGTGGAGGCCGGCCGGCTCAGGCGCACGGGGCGAGGGAAACTCCGGCCGGCTTCCGACCACTAGGGGCGTACTGTCACAGGATGGAGCCATTCAGGCTTCCCATCAGAGAGATCCCCATGAGCGACAAGTCGCCGCGGCAGAAGATGTCCAAGAAGTCCGGGAAATCCATCAAGGCGAAGCGCGCCGAGAAGCGCAGCTCGGGGTCCCCGGAGACCCTCGCCGACAAGATCCACCCGCCGAAGAAGAAATGATGCATCTGGGGCTCGGGGTCATCGGCTCGTCGGCCAAGGAGAACGAGCACCGGCTGCCGCTCCACCCCGAGCACATCCCGCACCTGGACCCTGACATCCGGTCCAGGATCACGCTCGAGGACGGCTATGGCGCCCGGTTCGGGGTCAGCGACGAGACTCTCGGGAAGTACGTCGCAGGGTTCGCGTCACGCGAGCAGATCTTGGCCGACTCCGACGTCGTGCTGCTCCCCAAGCCGCAGCTCGAGGACGTCGAGGCGCTGAGCCCCGGGCAGACGCTCTGGGGCTGGCCGCACTGCGTACAGGACCCCGAGCTGACCCAGATCGCCATCGACCGGCGCCTGACCCTGATCGCCTTCGAGGCGATGAACCACTGGACCAGCGACGGTGCGGTCGGGCTGCACGTGTTCCACAAGAACAACGAGCTGGCCGGCTACTGCTCGGTCCTCCAAGCGCTCGAGCTGGCCGGGTTGACAGGTGACTACGGTCGCCGCTTGAGCGCGGTGGTGATCGGGTTCGGGGCCACCGCACGTGGCGCCGTGACCGCCCTCAACGCGCACGGCGTGCACGAGGTCGCGGTGCTCACCAACCGAGAGGTGGCCGCGGTCGGCTCACCGATCCACTCAGTGCGGATCCGGCAGTTCGACCACGAGCCGGACGGCAAGCACCTCAGCCACGTGATCACCGAGCGGGGGCGCGAGCCGCTGGCGCCGTACCTCGCCGAGAACGACATCATCGTCAACTGCACCCTGCAGGACACGGCCAACCCGCTGATCTACCTCGAGGAGGAGGACCTGTCCGCGTTCCGCCGCGGCAGCGTCATCGTCGACGTCTCCTGCGATCTGGGCATGGGCTTCGCCTGGGCCCGGCCCACGACCTTCGACGACCCGGCCTTCCTGGTCGGCGACAACGTCCTCTACTACGCGGTCGACCACAGTCCGTCGTACCTGTGGAACTCGGCGACCTGGGAGAACAGCAACGCGTTGATCCCGTTCCTGCGCCCGGTACTCGAGGGACCGACCGCGTGGGACGCCGTCGAGACGCTGCGCCGAGCGATCGAGATCCGCGACGGCCGCGTGCTCAACCCCGCCATCCTCGCCTTCCAGGGGCGCGCGACGGAGGCGCCTCACGCTCTGGTGTGACTGTGGGTCAGGCGTACGGATCCAGAGTGACCGCCGCCGGCTTCCCGCCCGCGAGCGCGTTGCCGAAGCGCGCGTCGGTGAGCTTGAAGGTGGCGGCGCCGAAGTCGGCTGCGACGAGGCGGTCACGGATGCCGGCGGGGTAGTTGTCCCAGCCGACCAGGCCCTTGACCTGCCAGACGCCCTCGTGGTTCTCGGGCGGCTCGTCTCCACCGCCGGTCTTGGGGAAGCGGAAGCAGTGGGTGCTGCCGCCGTCCTTGTGATAGACGGCCTTGGGGTGCGTACCGCCCTCGAACTGCAGCTCCGACTCGGGCTTGATCTGGTAGCCGGAGTGCTGTGAGACGGACATGAACCGCGCGTGACCGTCCTGCACCCACACGATGATGTGCTCCCAGTCGTGCCGGTGGCCGGCCGAGCCGGGGCCCCAGGAGACCTGGTCCTTCTCGAAGTAGTAGCCGTAGAGGTACGCACACCAGCCGTTGTTGCACTTCGAGCGGGAGTAGACGTTGGTGTTCTGCAGGTCGGAGAGGTCGCGGCACTGGCCGTTGACCGTGCCGCCCATCGCCAGGCCGCCGTTGAGCGTGCCGTCCGGGCCGATCGCCGGGGTGCTGTAACAGCCGTCGGTGTCGAAGTCGAGGGCCGGCTGCCAGGTGCGGTCGCCCTCCGGGGCCGAGGCTGGCAGCGCCGGCGGCGGGGCGGCCCAGGCGGCCGCGGGAACGAGGGAGAGGAGTGCGGCGAGCGGGAGCGCGAGGGCGAGCTTGCGCGTGAGTCGTTTCCCGAGAGTCATGTGGGGTCCCTTGATCGTGGGGGGAAGGGGGTGCTCAGATGCAACCAGTGCCACGATCGCGTGACAACCCCTGGTGTGTGAACGCGCCGGTAACGCTGCTCGCCGGCCCTGGTTGGATGGACCGGTGGACGCAACGCAGTGGCAGGAACGGATCACCGCCGAGCTCGCCGGCCTCGGGCAGCAGGAGTTCGTGATCATCGCTGAGCCCTCGCCGCCGGCGCCGGAACCGACGGGCATCTTCGCCCGGCTCAGGTCGAAGGCCTCACGGTCGGCCCCGCCGTCTCGCTGGGGCCAGGTGCTGTGCGTGGACTCGGTCCTCTACGCAGAGTTCGCGGGTACGCAGCACGTCGGCGGCACCTGGGAGGCCTCCGCCGAGCAGCACGAGGCGCTTCGCGCGGCCGGCTGGCTCACCCCCGACGAGACCGACCCGATCGCCCCGGCGCCGGGGGTGCCGCACTACTGGCGCACCGTTCCTCAGGCCGAGGCAGCGCTCGTCGCCGGGCTCCTCGTCGATGCCTTCGGCATCCTCGGCGCCGACTTCGCGACGCTCACTCTCCGCCGGGATCAGTAGTCGCCGAGCTGCTGGCAGAGCATCCGGTAGAAGCCGGTGTTGGTCATCGGGGTGAGCCTGTTCTCCAGCGCGAGATGCAGGCCGTCGGGGCCGTTGATGCCGGCGAGCTGCCACGGGCCGACCGTGATCGACCAGGCGGTGCGGGCACCGAGCTCCGTCAGGATCACCTCGCGAGCGTCCTGGTCCTCGCCCAACAGCTCGGCCAACCGGGAAGTCGGGAACGGGCGCACCGACCCGGCCGCGCCCTTGACCGGGCGGATCTTCAGCGTGCGCACCAGGCTCGGGACCAGGTGACCTCGCGGGAGGTCGAGGGGCTGCGTACGCGTGCCGTCGACGCCGAGCTCGAGGTGGATGCCCGCGGGGTCGACAGCGGCGCGGTGCTCGAGGCGTCCGCCCGGGCCGGCAAGGACCCAGACGACCTCCGTCGCGGCGGCGCTCATGCCGGGCTCCAGGTCATGGCGGCGGCGTCGATCTGGGCGGCCCAGGTCGCATAGTCGCTGGTCGGCAAGGTGGCGGTCAGGGTGTGACCGACTCCGTCGATCGCCACGAACCACTGCTCCATGGTCAGCGCGGAGCCGCCCGGCCCGTCGTACATCGCCAGCCGCCGCCCTGCCTCCTGCCCGGCGATCGTTAGGCGCTCGAGGTCGATCGGCGTGTAGCCCGGCATCATCTCGGTGAACGCCATCTCGGAGCCGACCTGCCAGTCGCGGAACCCCAGATCGCCGTTGGTCTGGGCGGTCACCGTGAGGTTGGCGCGGAAGGTCCCGCTCGCGGGCGCGAGCGCCAGAAAACGTACGCCCTCGGGTGGCTCGACGCTCTCCCAGCCTTCCGGGAGCGTCATCGTCGTCTGATCGGACATGGTCACTTCTTTCCTGCGGTGCGCTTCTTCTTCGGGCGCGACTCGCGATACCACTTCGGCTTGATGAACGACGGGGTGGGCACGATGACCAGCAGCGGATAGACGAGGCAGGTGAGCAGGAAGAGCCCACCGATGATCGTCCATGCCGCGGTCTGCTCCGGCACCAGCCCGAACGCCGTCGAGCCGGTGATGGCCAGCGCGGAGATGCAGGGCAGATGGATGAGTACGACGTCCTCGCCCACGCCGCCCCGGTTCCACGCGGTCGCCCAAGAACGGGCACGAGCCGAAAGCCCGAGATGCTGCCAGATGCTGACCCCGGCGCCGATGACGCCGGCGACGAGGATGAGTGCGGCCCAGATCATTGCGGTCCTAGTCCCAGAAGGTGATGGCGTCGCCGACATCGGAGGCTACCTCGCCGGCGCCCTCCGCGAAGTCGCTGACCCCGTCGACCACGGCCTCACCGAGCTCGCCGGCCTCGTCGACCACGAAGTCGGCGGCCTTGCCGGCCAGCCCGGAGCCGATCGCACCACCGATCACGCCACCGACGACACCGCCGATCACCGTGCCCGGTCCCGGGAAGATGCTGCCGATCGCGGCACCGGCTTGAGCGCCCGCCCAGGCTCCACCCGCAGCGCCCGCGGTCGTGATCGCGGAGGTGCTCACCGTGCGACTCACCCGCTCCGTCGTCGACAGCGACGGGTCATCGGCGTCCTTCTGCCACTGCTCCCACGCCGAGGTGCCGGCCGTGACCACCCAGCCCGCCCGGGTCGCCCACTTGCCCGCGGTCAGCCACTTGCCGCGTACGGCTGCCTTGTTGGCCTTCGCGTGCCAGTTCTTGTCGCTGAGCACCTTCGCGGCGCGCTCCAGCTTCGTCAGGCTCGACGGGCTGGCGAACCGGCCGTTCACCCGCGGCTGGAACGTGCCGTAACGGCTCTTCACCATCCAGTCGACGCCGGCACCGGCCCCCAGACCGGCCAGCCCCAGAGCGTACGCACCGATCTGCATGCCGTCGGAGAAGTCCTTCGGCAGCAGGCCCAGGTCCTCGAGGCGGTCCTCGATCCAGCCGTCGCCGGTCGACTTCGAGATCGCCTTGCCGAGGTCCTCGTGGGCGTTGTCCTCGTCCTTGCGAGCCGTCTCGACCCGGCTGACCAGGTCGTTCCACTTCTCGACCTTGGTGTTGTGGGCGTTGACGTCGCCCTCGGAGGCGTCCTCGCCCGGGTCGGTCGGCGGCGAGATCATGGTGCCGCTGACCGTGAGCCCAGCGCCGCTGGCTTCGGTGCGGATCGTCGACATCTTGGTCTCGACCGCCTTGAGGTCGCCCGAGAAGGTCGAGAGACCCTTGCCCATGGCCTCGATGCGCGACTCGAGCTGGCGCAGGTCGCTCTTGCGCTTCTCCGCCTTGGACTCGAACGCGGCGCCCGCCTGGCCCTTCCAGGAACCGGCGGTCTTGATCGCCTTGCCGAGATCGTCGAGCGCGTCACCGACCGCGTCCTTGGCGGTCGTACACGCATCCGCCGCGGTCTGCGCCGCCGACGCGTCGCCGTAGACCTTCGTGTCCATCGCCTCAGGCATCAGTTGCCCCTCACCCTCTGCTCGTGACGCCGGCCCGCGTCGCCGGCCGCGTCATCGGTCGTGGTCGCGTGGTCGAGAGCGTTCTGTACGCCGTCGCTGAGTGACCCGAGGCCTTCTGCCATCCCGCCGACGGCCGCCGCCAGCGACGCCAGCGCGGTCGCGACCTCCGAGGACGACTCGCCCACGTCAGGTGTCTTCTGCAGCGGCTTGGCCTGCTTGAAGAGGTCGCCGCCGGCGGTGTCGAGCGTGCTCTTGATGGACCTGAGATCGTCGGGATTGACGTGCATGTCGTCGTCACTCATGCCTTCGTCCTACCCGCTTTCGCCGATTTCAAACAGGACGAAAGTAAAAGCCCTATATGGCCGCCTCGGCCGGGCTCCGCACGTCCTGCTCGCCCTCGACGATCCTGCGGGAGAGCGCGGCGAGCGCCTCATCGAGCTTGGCGTCGTCGGCACCCCAGTCGGCGAGCTCGGTGACCAGCCATTGCTTGAACGCAGCGACCAGCTTGGCGAGCTCCTCCTTGCCCGCCTCTGTCAGGGCGTACGCCGTCTCGTCACCGTGGAGGTAGCCCTGCGCCGCAGCGGAGGCGAACGCCGGCGCCAGCACCGCGCCGGGCATCCCGAGGCGGTGGCCGATCGCGACCAGCGAGGTCTCGCCGCCGACCCACTCGCGGATCCCGATCTGGCGTACGCACCAAGCGGTCGCCGCGTCGAGGTCGACCGCCGACTCCCGGAGCATGGTGAAGGTCTCCGGCGGTTGCCGGCGGACGAGCTGGGCGACGGCGGCATCGAGGCGCATCGCGCTGTCGGCGGAGTTGGGCATCGCGAAGCCGTCGCCGGTGTCGGTCGCGGCTGCCCTCGAGGTGCCGCGAAGGGGCACCTCCTTGAGGAAGAGCGCGACCAGGAACGCGAGTCCGGCGACAGGGACCGCGGCGAGGAAGACGACCTGCAGCGTCGCCGCGTAGGCGCCGATGATCGGCGCGCTCTGGGCGTCGGGCAGCGTGTGCAGCAGGGCGGGTGTTGCGACGTCGTTCGGGGAGACTCCGGCCGTGGCGAGGGCGGCGGGGAGCCGGTCGGCGAGCTGGTTGGCGTAGACGGTGCCCATGATCGAGGCGCCGAACGAGCTGCCCATCGTCCGGAAGAACGTCACGCCCGAGGTCGCGACGCCGAGGTCCTCGTAGGCCGCGGTGTTCTGCACGATGATCGTCAGGATCTGCATGCTCAGGCCGACACCCATGCCCATGATCAGCAGATACAGCGACATCATCAGCGTGCTCGTGTCGGCGTCCATGGTCGAGAGCAGATAGAGCCCCAGCGACATGATCAGCGCACCGGCGACCGGGAAGATCTTGTAGCGACCCGTCCGGCCCACGATCGAACCCGCCACTGTCGATGTCACCAGCAGACCGATGACCATCGGCAGGGTGCGGATCCCGGACGACGTCGCGGAGACGCCATGGACGTACTGCATGTAGGTAGGCAGGTAGGTCATCGCGCCGAGCATCGCGAAGCCGACGATGAACGAGAGCACGACGCTGACCGTGAACACCCGGTCCCGGAACAGCCGCAACGGCAGGATCGGAGAGACCGCCCGCGACTCGACCCAGACGAAGATCGCGAAGGCGACGGCCGAGCCGACGAACAGACCGATGATGGTCGCCGATCCCCAGGGGTACTCGGTCCCGCCCCAGCTGACGGCCAGCGTCAGCATCGAGGCGCCGAGGCCGACGAAGAGGATGCCGAGGTAGTCGATCGAGGGTCGCTTGCCGCGGGCGATCTGCGGCAGCGTCACGCTGGCGATCGCAATCACGGCGATGCCGAGCGGCAGGTTGATGTAGAACGCCCAGCGCCAGGAGAGGTGGTCGGTGAAGAGACCGCCGAGGAGCGGACCGAGGACGGTGGTGGCACCGAAGACCGCGCCGAGTGCGCCCTGGTACTTCCCGCGATCTCGCAGCGGGATGATGTCGCCGATCAGAGCCGTCGCGGTCACCATCAGGCCACCGGCGCCGATGCCCTGCACGGCGCGGGCGCCGATCAGCCAGGCCATGTCGGTCGCGAACCCGCACGCGGCGGAGGCGAGGATGAAGAGCCCGGCAGAGACCTGCAGCATCAGCTTGCGACCGAAGAGGTCGCCGAACTTGCCGGCGAGCACGGTCGCCACCGTCTCGGCCAGGAGGTAGGACGACACCACCCAGGACAGGTGTCCGGCACCTCCGACGTCGGCCACGATCGTCGGCAGCGCTGTCGACACGATCGTCTGGTCGAGCGCCGCGAGCAGCATGCCGAGGAGCACGGTGCCGAAGATGAGATTGATCCGGCGCCGGCTCAGCTGAGGCTCGGTGTCCGACGTCGCCTGCGGTGCTGCCATTGCGACCCCCACGGTCTCGACTGGAATCAAACTAAGCCAAACTCCAGGTCGGAGCGGGAGGCCTCGCGGAGTGTCAGGCAGCCTCCTCGTGGTGGTCGGCCAGGTCGCGGATCAGGCTCGCGGCCGGCTCGTGGACGAACTCTGCGAACCCGCCGAGCGCGGCGAGACCATCGAGCGGCACGCCCGCACCGAGCGCAGTGATCGTCTCCGGTCGCATCAGCCACGCGGCCAGACAGGCGGGATAGTCGGCCGGATGGTTGAACAGCTCGTCGAGCTCGACCAACCCATCGTCGTCGGGATTCCTGAACGCATGTAGACCAGCGTCCATGGCGAGGTTGACCAGTCCGTACGGAATGTCGGTGAGCAAGCCGTAGTCGCGCAGCCCGCGGTGGGTCCAGATCTCCCCCGGCTCGTGACCCGGCCTGCCGGTCCGGTCACGCAGCGCGTCGATCCACCGCTCCGGCTCATCCGCGACGGCGTACGCCACCTCCTCAGGCACCCGCAGCGGCGCGGTCTCGAACATCAGGCCATCGTCGATCGGCACGATCCGGCCGATCACGCACTCGCCGTCGTCGACGAGCAGTCCGGCACCGATGTTGATCGTGGTCAGCTGCTCGCCGGTCCTCGGATCCGCCCAGAGCAGGTGTCGCGGCTCGCGTCCCAGCAGCCGTAGGCCACGCATCGGTGCCCGCACCCATTCCCAGATACTGTCGGCACCGGCGATCAGGTCGCCGGACGCGTTGTGACGCAA
Organism: Nocardioides sp. NPDC087217; assembly: GCF_044744805.1. Lineage (NCBI taxonomy): Bacteria > Bacillati > Actinomycetota > Actinomycetes > Propionibacteriales > Nocardioidaceae > Nocardioides > Nocardioides sp. NPDC087217. Next base: position 990,638 of record NZ_JBIUZB010000001.1, on the reverse strand, counting down.
GAACGCCTCGAGTCCGCCGAGCTCGTAGAGGAAGGTCTGCCGGTAGACCCAGTCGCGATCCAAGATCTGGATCCGGTCGTCCTCCCGGTCACGTCCGGGGTCGGGGCCGCCACGGACGTCCAGCGCGACACGGATCGCCTTCGACATCCGCCACTGGTTGCGCGCGTTGGTGCTCTGCATCGCCTGTGCGACGATCCATCGCGAATGCGCCCACCTCGGCATGAGCGCCTCGAGCAGCTGCAGCTGTTCCAGCCGCTCGAGGCGCGACGGATGCCAGAACTGCTCCTTGTCGAGCTGATCGCTGGTCGTGTGGATGATCTCCAGGGCCGACTTCACATCCCCGCGGGCCTCGGCGTCGTTCACCGCGAACATCGCCGGCCAATAGGGACTGTCGATGACCTTCTCCGCGAACGACCGCCGCCGCGGATCCGCGGGCCTGTTCGGTGGACGAGGTGACTTCTCACGCTTCTTTCGTTTGGGCATGACCCCAGCAGACCTCGGATCCCGAGGCCCCGCCAGCGCCTATCACCTGCCTGTGGATAACCCCGTCCCGGAGCTCGCCTGTGGACAGTGATCGGCCCGCCGATCAGGCAAGAGCGAGGAAGAGCTTCTCCATCTTCTTGGTGTCGACACTGTCGCGCCCACCCTCGGCGAGGCACTTCTCCAGCCCGGTGGCGACCAGCGCATAACCGCCTCGGCTGACCGCCTTGTTGACCGCCGCGAGCTGGGTCAGGGCGTCTTCACACTCCGAGCCCTCCTCGAGCATCCGGATCACGGACGCGAGGTGTCCGTTGGCCTTCTTGAGTCGGGTGATGATGGCCTTGATCTCGTCAGGCTCGAGCTGCATGGTCGTCCTTCTTCGCTTCCGTGAGTGCTTCCAACATGCCAGTGAGGCGCTGGCGCGCGTCCGCCGCGACCTCGGCGACGCCGGCGTCCGAGCTGAACGAGGTCATCGCGACCGGATCGAAGATCTCCACCCGGGTCTCCTCCCCCTCGGCCGCCACCACGACGTTGCACGGCAGCATCGTCGCGATCCGCGGGTCGGCCTCGAGCGCGCGATGTGCGAGCTGGGGCATGCAGGCTCCGAGAATCACCTGCTGCGGGATGTCGACACCGAGCTTGGCGTGCAGGGTGGCGGCCAGGTCGATCTCGGTGAGGACGCCGAATCCGGCGTCGCCGAGGAGGTCTCGCACGCGCGCCAAGGTCTCCGCGTACGACGCGGGGATGGTGGCGCTCAGAGTGAAGCTGGTCATCGGTTCTCCTTCGTCTTCAGTGATTCTATAACCCCCCGGGGGGTTATGCTACCGTCGTCAACGTAACCCCCCGGGGGGTTATGCCCGCCGAGGAGAGACAGTCCCTCGACCACGCCGAAAGGAGCCATCATGTCCACCACGACCGACCACAGCTCACCTCACGGCAAGAGCGTCCTGCGTGACCTGGGGCCGCTCCACCAGGAGCTACGCCGCGCCATCCCCGACGTCTACAAGGGCTGGGGCGGGCTCTCCAAGGCGGCCTTCGCCGACGGTGCGCTCGACCGCAAGACGAAGGAGCTGATCGCCTTCGCGATCGGCGTGGTCGAAGGCTGCGACGGCTGCATCGCCTCTCACGGCCAGGCCGCCGCCCGCGCCGGCGCGAGCCCCCAGGAGGCAGCCGAAGCGATCGGCGTCACCTTCCTCATGCACGGCGGCCCCGCCACCATCCACGGCGCGCGAGCCTTCGACGCGTTCTGCGAGTTCGTCGACGCCCTCGACGCCGGCGAACCTCCCGCCTGAGCCCCGACCAGAACCACAGAAGCAGGAACCGAACCATGTGTCGCCCCGTCCGCTGCAAGAAGTGCAAGAAGACCACCTGGGCCGGCTGCGGCCGCCACGTCTCCGACATCAAGGCCTCCGTACCCGCCGGCCAGTGGTGTCCCGGCCACACCGCCGACCCCAACGACCCCAACGGCACCTGGCTGAGCCGCATCCTCGGCCGCTGACCGCTCGGCATCGACGGAGCACGCGAAACTGTCGGCGCCTGCACCTATCGTTCCGAGCGACGCTCATCGTGGCCGGAAGGGGGCAGAGGTGACGGCTATTGCAGATCTTGAGCTCTCCGCCCGCGAGTTGGCCGCGCGGCGAGCCTGGGCCGAGCGTGAGCTGGAGCTTCAGGATGGCGTGGCGAGCCGCGCTCAGCTCGCCTTCGGTGGATACACGCCGAACGACATCCGTCGGGCGATCAGACGCCGCGAGATGCAGCTGGTCCATCGCGGCGTCTACGTGACCCACACCGGCCCCCTCACCTGGCGCCAGCGCGCCTGGGCGGCGGTGCTCTACGCAGAGCCCGCAGCATTGTGCGGACCGACCGTCCTCGAGCCGATTCGCACGGACGACGCCGACGGCCCCATCCACGTCGCCATCGACCACAGCCGCCGCCTCGTCGCGCCCCCAGGCGTCGTAGTCCACCGCGTCGTCGGGCTGGCCCGCCAGATGTTCGCCGGCCAGCGCCCGCCGCGGCTCAAGCTCGAAGACAACGCCCTCCTCCGAGCTCGCGAGGCAACCTCCGAGATCGAGGTCATCGGCCTGCTCACCGACATCATCGGCCGCCGTGGAGTGACGACCGATGCCGTACGCACAGCCCTGAAGCGCCACCCACGTCTCCCCCGTCGCGGCTTCATCACCGGTCTGCTCGCCGACGTGGAGGCGGGCACCTGCTCGGTCCTCGAGCACGGCTACCTCACCCGCGTCGAACGCGCCCACGGGCTCCCCACGGGCACCCGCCAGAGCAAGAGACTGACTCCGACGGGCAACGAGTTTCGCGACGTCGAATACGAGGCGTACGGCCTCGTCGTGGAGCTCGACGGCCGCCTCAACCACGAGTCCTGGAGAGCTCAGGGCCGCGACACCGACCGCGACCTCGACGACCTGGCGCTGGGCGGCAGGCTCACCGCCCGCCTTCGCTGGCACCAAGTGTTCGAGACTCAGTGCCGAACGGCCGCAAGAGTCACGCAACTACTGCACCAGCGCGGCTGGACGGAGGACCCGACGAGGTGCGGAGACGATTGCACCCTGGAGAACTGGAGGTGACGTGGGAGTCCCGATGTCACCCAGTGACACCGGGGCTCCCACGTCGCCGGATCAATCTCGGCGCCCGCCGCTATGGACGTGCACATGCAGGTGCTTGGAGTCCTGGTAGGCGCCTAGATTGGTGAGCACGGCCGCGGCGCCATGCTCGACCTCCACGTCTCTGGCCACTGCTTGGACGACACCGAACAGCTCACGTACATCGATCTCATCCTCGTCGCCCACAGTTGTGAGCGACCCGATGTGGCGTTTGGGCACCACCACGACATGGACCGCCCAGAACGGCCGCGTGTGGTGGAACGCCAGCACCCTGGCGCTGTTGTGCACCACCTCGAGACGGTCGGGGTGGGGAATGGCGACGTCACAGTAGAAGTCGTTTCCGTGGTACGAGGCGCCTGCGGTCACGAGCACTCCCACGTCGTCGGCCTAGCCGTCAGCTTCAGGCGCGGGCGTTCCTTGATGGTGCACTAGGCGCCAACCTTCGGGGCGTCGTTGCCACAGAGACGTTCGGTGGACCCGTCGTCCACCCCTGACCGACTGCCACCGATCCATCATCACGTCATCCGTGATCGCGCGCCCTGCGAGTCCGTGCACCTCGATGTCTGGAGCCTTGTCGTTCTCGGCTAGGAGCATCCCGAGAATCGACTGAATATCCCACACTCGTCCCGACGCACCGATCTCCTCGAAGTCTGGCGCCAGAAGTTCGGTGAGCCGCTCTTTGTCCGCGCGAACCGCAGCGGTCTGCAACTCGCGCTCGCGCGCCATCACCTCGGCCAGGTCCGCGTCACTCACGTGCCGCATGGTAATCGAGAGGAACGTGGGAGTCCTGATGTCACCCAGTGACACCGAGACTCCCACGTCACCTCTGAAAACGAGCCGGTCCCGCACCCCAGGCTCGGGTGCGGGACCGGACTCATTCAGCCTTCAGGCTCAGCTGCAACCAGAGGTCGAGCCGCAGCCCTCGCAGACGTAGCAGGAGCCGGCGGGGCGCATCTTGGTGCCGCAGGTGAAGCAGAGCGGGCTGTCGATGGCCATGCCGCTGATCGACTCGAGCAGCTCGGCGGTGGTGTGGGCGGTGGCCTTCGGCGCCTCCTCGACGACCTCGGCCTCAGTCTCCTCCTCGGCCTCGGCCTCGACCGGCTCGGCGACAGGAGCAGCCTTGCGCTCCGGAGCCGGCTTCTGGACCAGCTCGGCGGCGGTGGTGCCGTTGCCGAGCTGCTCGTAGGAGCCGGTCTCGAGGTAGCGCTGACGCTCGTCGGCGGAGTAGATGCCGAGAGCCGAGCGATCCTCGAAGGACATGTAGTCCAGCGCCAGGCGGCGGAAGACGTAGTCCATGAGCGACTGCGCCATGCGTACGTCCGGGTCGTCGGTCAGGCCGGCGGGCTCGAACTTCAGGTTGGTGAACTTGGAGACGTAGGTCTCCAGGGGCACGCCGTACTGGAGACCGACGGAGACCGCGATGGAGAAGGCGTCCATGACACCGGCGAGGGTCGAGCCCTGCTTGCCGAGCTTGAGGAAGACCTCACCGAGCTCGCCGTCGGCGTGGGCACCGGAGGTCATGTAGCCCTCGGCGCCACCGACCGTGAAGGAGGTGGTGCGCGAGACGCGGGACTTCGGCAGGCGCTTGCGGGTCGGCGCGTAGACGATCTTCTCGATGATCTTCTCGACGACCTCGGGCTCGACCTCGGCGGCCGCGGCCTCCGCAGCGGCAGCGGTGGAGAGACCCTGGTCCTTCTTGGCGCCCTCCGACTTGCCGTCGGCCAGCGGCTGGCCGACCTTGCAGTTGTCGCGGTAGATCGCGGTGGCCTTCAGGCCCAGCTTCCACGACTCCATGTAGACCTGCTCGATCTCCTCGACCGTGGCGGTCTCGGGCAGGTTGACGGTCTTGGAGATCGCACCGGAGAGGAACGGCTGGGTCGCCGCCATCATGCGTACGTGGCCCATCGGCTGCAGCGCACGCTTGCCCATCGCGGTGTCGAAGACCTCGTAGTGCTCCTGGCGCAGGCCGGGGGCGTCGATGACGTGGCCGTGCTCGGCGATGTAGGCGACGATCGCCTCGATCTGCTCGGGCTGGTAGCCCATCTTCTTCAGCGCGCGCGGGATCACCTGGTTGACGATCTGCATGGAGCCGCCGCCGACGAGCTTCTTGAACTTGACCAGCGAGAAGTCGGGCTCGATGCCGGTGGTGTCGCAGTCCATCATGAAGCCGATGGTGCCGGTCGGGGCGAGCAGCGAGGCCTGCGCGTTGCGGAAGCCGTTGACCTTGCCGATCTCGACGACGTCGTTCCACACGCGGGTCGCCGCGTCGATGATGTTGCGGTCGACCGGGTTGATCGAGCGGACCGCGTCGTTGGCGGCCTGGTGCTTGCGCATGACCCGCTGGTGGGCCTCGGCGTTGCGGGCGTAACCGGCGTACGGCCCGACGACACCGGCCAGCTCGGCCGAGCGCTTGTAGCCGGCACCGGTCATCAGCGAGGTGATGGCGGCGGCCATGGTGCGGCCACCCTCGGAGTCGTAGCCGAGGCCCATCGCCATCAGCAGGGCGCCGAGGTTGGCGTAGCCGATACCGAGCTGGCGGTAGTCGCGGGTGGTCTCACCGATCGCCTCGGTCGGGAAGTCGGCGAAGCAGATGGAGATGTCCATCGCGGTGAAGACGACCTCACAGGCCTGCTGGAAGCGGACCGCGTCGAAGGTGTCGTCCTCCTTGAGGAACTTCAGCAGGTTCAGCGACGCCAGGTTGCAGGAGGAGTTGTCCAGCGACATGTACTCCGAGCACGGGTTGGAGCCGGTGATCCGGCCCGTCTCCGGGTTGGTGTGCCAGTCGTTGATGGTGTCGTCGTACTGCAGACCCGGGTCGGCACACTCCCACGCAGCGATCGAGATCTTGCGGAACAGCTCGCGGGCGTCGATCTCCTCGATGACCTCGCCGGTCGTACGCGCCCGGAGGCCGAACTTCTTGCCCTCCTCGACAGCGCGCATGAACTCGTCGGAGACGCGCACGGAGTTGTTGGCGTTCTGGTACTGCACGGACGAGATGTCCTTGCCGCCCAGGTCCATGTCGAAGCCGGCGTCGCGCAGCGCGCGGATCTTGTCCTCCTCGCGCGCCTTGGTCTCGACGAACTCCTCGATGTCGGGGTGGTCGACGTCGAGCACGACCATCTTCGCCGCGCGGCGGGTGGCGCCACCGGACTTGATGGTGCCCGCGGACGCGTCGGCGCCGCGCATGAAGGAGACCGGGCCGGAGGCGGTGCCGCCGGAGGACTTCAGCAGCTCCTTGGAGGAGCGGATGCGGGAGAGGTTGAGACCGGCACCGGAGCCGCCCTTGAAGATCAGGCCCTCCTCCTTGTACCAGTTCAGGATCGAGTCCATGGAGTCGTCGACCGAGAGGATGAAGCAGGCCGAGACCTGCTGGGGGGACTCGGTGCCGACGTTGAACCAGACCGGCGAGTTGAAGGCGAAGTGCTGGTTGACCAGCAGCCAGGTGAGCTCGCGACCGAAGAGGTCGGCGTCGTCGTCGGAGGCGAAGTAGCCGTTCTCCTTGCCGGAGGCGACGTAGGTGTTCACGACCCGGTCGATCAGCTGCTTCAGGCTCTGCTCACGCTTCTCGGTGCCGAGCGCGCCGCGGAAGTACTTGGTCGTCACGATCGTCGAGGCGTTGATCGACCAGAAGTCGGGGAACTCCACTCCGGTCTGCTCGAAGACGGTCTCGCCGGTCTTCCAGTTCTTCTGGACGACGTCGCGCCGCTCCCAGGTGATCTCGTCGTAGGGGTGGACGCCCTCGGTGCTGAAGATCCGCTCGATCTTCAGCCCGGCGCCTGCCTTCGCCGATGCCTGTGCCTCTGCTGCCGTGTCTGTCATTTCGTTCCCCCTGTTGTCATCGATCGCTGTGCCGTACTGCTGGTCGGTGCTGATGGTGGAGTCCTTGCTCTGTTCTATCTGTTTCCGCTGGCTGTGCCGTTGAATGGCCCGAGCAGGTCGCTTCCCCACGGCCTGCCCGGGCCGGTCTGTGTGTCCCGTGGGACCTAGTCGGAGCCCACCGGGGCCTCGACCGGATGTTCTGCCTCGAAGTCCTGGACTTCCCGTTCCGTACGCAGCATCTGGATCTCACGCTCGAAGTCCTCCACCGAGCCGAAGGCCCGGTAGACGCTCGCGAAGCGCAGGTAGGCCACCTCGTCGAGCTCCCGCAGCGGCGCGAGGATCGCCAGCCCCACCTCGTTGCTGGGAACCTCGGCCAGCCCCTGGCTGCGCAGCGCCTGCTCGACCTCCTGGCCGAGGCAGGCGAGCTGGTCCTCGGTGACCGGCCGACCCTTGCAAGCCTTGCGTACGCCGTGCACCGCCTTGTCGCGACTGAACGGCTCCGCTGCGCCGGAGCGCTTGGCCACCATCAGCTGCATCTGCTCGACGGTCGTGAACCGCTTCCCACATTCCTGGCAGACCCGGCGGCGCCTGATCTGGCCACCGTCCTCGGCCACGCGGGAGTCGAGCACCTTGGTGTCGCTGTGTCGGCAGAACGGACAGTGCACGGTCGAGCCCCTCTCGTGAGACCTGTGGATCCAGGCCGTCTCATTGGCGGCCCGAGCCTGTGGAACCTGTGGATATGAGCGTGAGTCCCTGTGGAACAACACCCCCATCGCTGTGGGCCATCCGCCTGTTCATGTGAACTAGATGTGGATAACTACAGCGGTGTAACTACTAGATGTAGTGGTAACCGTACGCCCGCCCCCACGACGATGCAAGCGAGCGCCGTGTTTACCCGCGTGTCCGGCGTGTCGCCGGTCAAACACCGAAAGATTCCGGTTCAGCGGCGACGGACTGGCCTGGATGAGTAAGAATGACCCCCGTGACAAACATCTCCGGAGGAAATCGCGTCGGGTCGCGGAGAGGCACGCGCCCCAGAAGCGGTCCCCGGCCACCTTTCATCTTGCCTGCGATCGCGACACTGGCCTTCCTCGTCATCTGGGGAGTGCTCGTGTGGGTCGCCGTCGGTTTCGGGGCCGACGCACGGGGAGGCGATTCCGGCGCCTGGGCGAAGCTCGCCATCGCGGCGGTCGTTGCAGTCGCCTGCCTCTTCCTGACCTTCACCTTCGCCGGGAAGGCCTGGCGGGCCTTCTCCGGCTCCCCCACCACGCCACCCACCGACGACTACACCGGAAGCCACTCCAACGCCTACGTCGAGGAGCAGGACTACTCGGCCCCGGCCTACTCCGACCAGGCCTACCCTGAGCAGGCCTACCCGGAGCAGGACTACTACGGCACCGGCTCCTACGGCTACGACGACACCGGTTCGTACGGCCGGCACAGCTCCGACACCGGGAGCCAGCCGCCCTACGGCGACACCAGCAACCGCTCGGCCTATACCGACACCGGCTCCCAGTCGCCCTACGGCTACCCCAGCAGCGACCAGGCCTACGGCAACACCGGCAGCCGGGCCGCCTACGGTGCGCCGTCCTACCAACCGCCGACCAGCCCGCCGCCCGCCCCACAGCCCTACTACTCCAGCCCGCCGACACCGACGTCGACACCACAGAGCACTCCGGGGTACAGCTCGCAGGGATACGGCACGGACAGCTACCCCACCCAGCAGGCCAGCTCCCCGCAGTATCAGTCCGGCGCCTACCAGACCCCGACCGGCTACGGCCAGACCGGCTCGCGGGCTCGACTGACCCAGGACCCCGCCGCGACCCAGGCGATGCCCACCCAGCGCCAGCCCCAGGAACCGACGGTCGAGCCGGACGACGAGTGGCCGCCGCGACACAGCACACGCAACAAGCAGTGGCCGCCGGCCGAGCCGGACAGCCCCTACCGCGGGCGCCACTGACCCGACACAGCGAGAGTGCTGCAGACGCTTCCCATCGTCTGCAGCACTCTCACTTTCCCCGGTAGCCGGCTGCCAGGGTCGAAGGAGCAGCCGGACATCTATAGCGGCGCCCTACGGCGCGGTCGGAACGATCAGCGTCTGTCCGGACACGAGCATCGAGGACTCGAGACCGTTGAGCTCCTTGATCCTCTGCTCCATCTCCCGAATCGAGGAGTCGGTGCCGGCGATGGCCTTCGAGGAGATGTCCCAGAGCGTGTCGCCATCGCCGACGACCATCGTGTGGGCGGAGGTGGAGGGGCTTTTGTCCGCACCGTTCTCCACCGCGAACGCCACCCGTGCCCCGATCAGCGCGATCCCGAAGAGCACGACGAGCGCGAATGCGAACACGACGACTCGGCCGCGACGCGTGAGCCGCACGGTCGAGCGACGCACCTCCGGCGCCGGACGCGGCGGCTCGGCTACGGGCAGCACATAGACTGTTGCACTCATCTCACGGCCTCCTGATCACAAGTCTCTCGATCACGTGTTCGATCGAGCACATGTTCGAAGGTAGATCACGTGTTCGAACAACGCAAGTAGCGACCCCAAGAATTTTCGAACGCCGACACGCGCCGCCCACGAGGTCGAACAAATGTTTGATGTCGTGGTGCCAGAGGGACTAATGTGATGACATGACCACGCAGAAGACAGGCACCGGATCAGGCGGTTCGAAGAAGAGCCGCGTCCGCGAGCTGCCCGACGGGCCGCCGGACGCGACCGGGCTCACGCCGCGTCAGCAGCGCATCCTCGCTCACCTGCGCGACAGCATCGAGCAGCGCGGCTACCCGCCCAGCATGCGCGAGATCGGGGCCGCGGTCGGGCTGACCAGCACCAGCAGCGTCGCCCACCAGCTCCGTGCGCTGGAGCAGCGTGGTCTGATCCGCAAGGACCCGAAGCGACCGCGCGCTCTGGAGGTCTTCCTCCCGGAGGTGATGGCCCACCGCAAGGCCATGTCCGGCGAGGAGCCCGAGTCGACGATCACCGCCGAGGCCGACATCAACCCCAACCCCGACGCCGCCATGGTCCCCCTGGTCGGGCGGATCGCGGCCGGTGGCCCGATCCTGGCCGAGGAGACCTCGAGCCAGCAGAGCATCGAGGACGTCTTCCCGCTGCCCAAGCAGCTGGTCGGCAACGGCGACCTCTTCCTGCTCTCGGTCTCCGGTGACTCGATGGTCGACGCGGCGATCTGCGACGGCGACTTCGTGGTCGTGCGCCAGCAGCCGACCGCCGAGAACGGCGAGATCGTGGCCGCGCTGATCGACGGCGAGGCCACGGTCAAGACGCTCTCCCGCAAGGACGGCAAGGTCTGGCTGCTGCCGCACAACGCTGCGTACGAGCCGATCGACGGCACCCACGCGACCATCCTCGGCAAGGTGACGGCGGTTCTGCGAAGCCTCTGAGCCCTCCCGGAACCAGTCCGGGAACACTGCGTGAAATCCAGCCGCCGGCCCATGACAGGGCCGGCGGCTGCGTCGTTCCATACAGCGTGACCCAGACGCAGATCGACCGCCGTACCCTCATCGCCGCCGGGCTGGCGACCGCCGCAGGGGCCGGAGCCATCGCTCTTCCCGAGCCCGCCGAGGCAGCGAGCGGCGCGCTCACCCACTTCCAGCACGGTGTCGCCTCCGGTGACCCACTCCCGGACCGCGTGGTCATCTGGACCCGGGTCACGCCGACCGTGGACGCGACTCCGGGGTCCGGACAGGGTGAGGAGGTCCTGGTCCGCTGGGAGGTCTCACCCACCGCCGACTTCGGCCGCGTCACCGCGAAGGGATCCCAGCAGACGGGCCCCGACCGCGACCACACCGTGAAGCTCGACGTCTCCGGCCTGGCCCCGGAGAGCTGGTACTTCTACCGCTTCACCTACAACGGCCAGACCAGCCGGGTCGGCCGCACCCGCACCGCTCCGGCCGCGGACGCAACCCCGGAGAACGTACGTTTCGGGGTGGTCTCCTGCTCCAACCTGCAGGCCGGCTGGTTCGCGTCCTACCGCCACCTGGCCGCCCGCGACGACCTGCACGCGATCCTCCACCTGGGCGACTACCTCTACGAGTACGCGCCCGGCGAGTACGGCTACGGCATGGCCAACGAGAACGTCCGGCCGCACGAGCCTGCCCACGAGATGCACACGCTGGCCGACTACCGGATCCGGCACGCGCAGTACAAGCGCGACGCCGACCTCTCCGCCGCCCACGCCCGGCTGCCCTGGATCGTCACCTGGGACGACCACGAGTCGGCCAACGACGCCTGGCTGCTGGGCGCCGAGAACAACGAGCCCGGCGAGTACGACTGGATCGACCGCAAGACCAACGCCAACCAGGCCTATGACGAGTGGATGCCGCTGCGCGTCGACGGCACAGCCACGGTGGAGACCGACAGCCACCTCCACGACCGCATCTACCGGCGGCTGCGTTTCGGCAACCTGCTCGAGCTGAGCATGCTCGACCTGCGCTCCTACCGCTCCCAGCAGGTCGCCCGCACCGACCTCTCCGGCGTCGACGACCCTGACCGCACGATCACCGGTGACGAGCAGCTTGCCTGGCTCAAGGACGGCCTGCTCACCGATGCTCAGTGGAAGATCGTCGGCAACCCGGTGATGATCGCGCCGGTCACCTTCGGCGCGCTCCCCAAGAGCCTCATCAGCCCGGTCAACGACGTCACCGGCCTGCTGCCCGACAACGGCATCGCCTACAACGTGGACCAGTGGGACGGCTACACCGCCGACCGCACCGAGCTCTTCGAGCACATCCGCAACCACGCGATCACCGACACCGTCTTCGTCACCGGCGACATCCACTCGGCGTGGGCCTGCGACCTGCCGTACGACTCCGCCGTCTACCCGCTCGGCAAGACCGCCGGGGTCGAGTTCGTGGCCACCTCGGTGACCTCGAACAACCTCAAGGACATCCTCGGTGCGCCGCGCCGCACGGTCAGCCTCACGGTCGAGAACATCATCAGGACCGCCAACCGCCACGTCCGCTACCTCAACTTCGACGACCACGGCTACTCCGTCCTCGACGTGACCCGCAACCGGGCTCAGATGGACTGGTACGTCATCGGCGAGCGCAAGGACTCCACCACCACCGCCACCTGGACCAGGTCGTACGCCACCGCAACCGGAAGGAACAGGCTCCATCACGTCACGGAGCCCGTCTAGGCCGTGTCCCCCGGACACAGCGGCGCTCTGCGCTTAGACTGCCCAGGTCTGCCTTCCCGAACGTCTGGTATCTCATGCGAAACATTGCCCGCCGGATCAACCGCAAACAACGATCCCTCGTCCTGATCGCAGGCATGGTCGCCGCGACATTCGTCGCCACCATGCCCGCAACCGGTTCGACGCCGGCGACCTCGGTGAGGACCGGCGGTGACACCAGCGCCGCGCAGCCGGTGACGGAGAAGGCGGCCCGGGAGGCGCTCGCCGCGGCCAAGAAGGTCAAGCGCAACCAGTCGGTGCGCGGCGCTCGCCAGGTCGTGCCCGGTCGGCACGTCGCGGGCCGGCCCGACGCAACCATCGCGCTGACCGACCTGTGGAACGCCAAGGACGCCCTGGACGGCTCCAACAAGGCGGCCGCGCGTGAGCTGCTCGCCCGCCCGCGCACCGCCACCCAGACCTGCAGCGACGCGGTCTGCGTCCACTACACGCCGGGCAAGGGCGGCGACCGCGCCTCGTCGACGTACGCGAACCAGGTCCGTGACGTGGTCACGAAGGTCCACAACCTCTACGTGCAGGCGGGCTACCGCAAGCCCGCGGCCGACAAGTCGGTCACCCCGGGCAAGGTCGACATCTACCTGGAGAACCTCTACGACGAGGGCTACTACGGCTACTGCGCGCCTGAGACCAAGGTCTCCAAGACGGCCGCGACGGCCTACTGCGTCATGGACAACGACTACGCCACCAGCGAGTACGGCACGGTCAACACACCCACCGAGAACCTCCGGGTGACCGCCGCCCACGAATACTTCCACGCGGTCCAGTTCGCCTACGACGCCGGCGAGGACCGCTGGATGATGGAGTCGACCGCGACCTGGGTCGAGGACGAGGTCTACGACAGCATCAACGACAACCGGCAGTACCTGGGCTACGGCCAGCTCGAGGACCAGCGCAAGCCGCTGGACAACTCCTACGCCTCCAACCTCGGCATCTACGGCAACTGGATCTTCTTCCGCTACCTGTCCGAGCGCTTCGCCAAGGAGCGCGGGACCCTGCCGGAGGTCGTCCTCTCGATCTGGAACCGAGCGCCCTCGACCTACTCGACCACCGCCATCCGACAGGCGCTTGCCGCTCGTGGCACCACGCTTAAGCAGCAGTACATCCGCTTCGCCGCCGCGAACCTGGCCCCCTCGAAGACCTACAGCGAAGGCCGGGCCTACTACCCGCCGGTCTACGACGGCCGCACTGCGCTGCCCGCCAAGCGCCAGACCGTCGACGGCCAGTTCACCCTCAAGCACCTGACCTACGCCTCCCAGCGCCTCGTCCCGAAGAACGTCGGCAAGGGCTGGAAGCTGCGGGTCAAGGTCGACGTGGCCCGGCCCAACGCCAACGGCGCCGTGGTCAGCATCTTCCGCACCGACGGCACCCGCGGCGTCTACTACCTCAAGCCCAACAGCAAGGGCATCGCCACCAAGACCATCGAGGGCTTCTCCTCGAAGCGGATCCGCAAGGTCGAGGTCACCTTCGCCAACGCGAGCAGCAACTTCAACTGCGGCCAGGGCACCGCGTTCTCGTGCCACGGCATCGCGACCCCCGACAAGGCCACCCACCGCTGGTGGGCGAAGACGTACCGCTGACCCTCAGATCACGCCGAGTCGGCTCGTTAGAACGAGCCGACTCGGCGTGATTTTCGGTCAGGACGAGGCCATCTCCGACAGTCGCTTGAGGGCCTTCCGTACGACATCCGGGTCGGTTGTGGCCCACATCGGCGGCAGGCTGGCCTTGAGGAATCCGCCGTAGCGGGCGGTGGCCAGGCGGGCGTCCAGGACGGCCACCACGCCACGGTCGGTGGTGGTGCGGATCAGCCGGCCGGCGCCCTGGGCGAGCAGCAGCGCCGCATGGGTGGCGGCGACCTGCATGAACCCGTTGCCGCCGGCCTTGTCCGCCGCCTGCTGCCGGGCTGACATCAGCGGGTCGTCGGGCCGCGGGAACGGGATCCGGTCGATGATCACGAGCTGGCAGGTGTCGCCGGGGACGTCGAGGCCCTGCCACAGCGACAGCGTGCCGAAGAGCACCGTGTGCGGGTCGGCGACGAACTGCGCGGCGAGCTCGGGCAGCTGCGCGTCGCCCTGGGCCAGCGTGGTCAGGTGAGGCAGCTTCTGGCGCACGACCTCGGCGGCGGCCTCGGCGGCTCGCCGGGAGGAGAAGAGCCCGAGCGTACGCCCGTCGGCCGCGTCGACCAGGTCGACGATCTCGTCCAGGGTCTTGGCGCCCATGCCGTCGCGTCCGGGCGGAGGCAGGTGGCGGGCGACGTAGAGGATCCCCTGCTTGCCGTAGTCGAACGGGCTGCCAACATCGAGCCCGATCCACGGCAGCACGTCATCGGTACGCTGCGCCCCGGCGCCCACCGCTGTGCGCTCCTCCGCCTTGAGCCCGAGGGATCCGGCCACGGGGCCGAAGTCGCCGCCGAGCTTGAGGGTCGCCGAGGCGAAGACGACGGTCTTCTCGGTGAGTAGCTTCTCGCGCATCTGCGCCCAGACCTGCAGCGGCGCGACGCAGAGGCGCGGCGGGATCCGGTCTCCGCCCTCGTTGAGCCAGATCACGTCGTGCTCGGAGGCGGCGGCCATCCGCTCAGCGGTGGTGAAGACCTCCTGCAGGCCGCCCTTGGCCTGCTGGAAGCCGGGGTCGGCGCCTTCGGAGTCCTTCGGCTTCGGGAGCGCGGAGAGCGCTGACCGAGCGGCGTCGCGCACCAGCACGAGCGCGTCCGAGACGACCTCGGGCAGCGTGATCAGCCGCCCGGGCGAGGTCTCGTTGATCGCCGCCCGCAACGCGTCGGAGGCGTCGGCGAGGTCGTCGGCCTCGGAGCCCTCGATGTGCTTCTGGGCCCGTCGGGCGGCCCGCTCCACCTCGGCCGCGGTCAGCTCGTCGGTCGCCGCCTGGGTCACCCGGGCGACGAGCTCGTGGGCCTCGTCGATCACCACTGCGTCGTACTCCGGGATCATCGGCACGCCCTCGATCGCGTCGATCGCGAGCAGGGAGTGGTTGGTGACGATCAGGTGGCTCTTCTGAGCCTTGTCGCGGGCGACCTCGGCGAAGCACTCCTCGCCGAAGGGGCACTTGGCGGCGCCGAGGCAGTCGCGGTGGTTGACGGAGACCTGACGCCACTCGCGGTCGGTGTGGCGGGGCGCGGAGTCGCGCTCGCCGCTGCCGCCCTTCTCCGCCTCCTTCTCGGCCCACCTGCGCAGCTCGAGGACCTTCTCGGCCATCGGGCCCAGCGGGACGTCGACCAGGGTGCCCTGGTCGTCGGGGGCGCCCTCGCGCACCCGGTGGAGGCAGGCGTAGTTGGAGCGGCCCTTGAGTACGGCGTAGGACGCGTCGACGCCGGGGCGCGAGCCGATCGCCTTGACCAGGCGCGGCAGGTCACGCTCGACGAGCTGGTGCTGCAGCGCCAGGGTCGCGGTGGCGACCACGACCCGGCTGTCGTGGAGCAGCGACGGGACCAGGTAGGCCAGCGACTTCCCGGTGCCGGTGCCGGCCTCGACCAGCAGGTGCTCCTCGTCGGCCAGAGCCTGCGCGACCGCGTCGGCCATCAGCACCTGACCCTCGCGGGTGGCCCCGCCGAGGGTCGCGACCGCATCCGCCAGGGCTTCACGTACGGGCGTCTGGGAGGCGGTCTCGGTTACGGTCACCCGGGCAACTTTAGCCGTGGGCGGGGACAGTCTCCGATCGGCTCTCCGCGATCCGGCGGGCGACGATCTCCCCGAACTGCATGTGGCCCGCCACGGTCAGGTGGGTGTTGTCCTCGAGCATCGGCAGCTCGAGGTCGAAGACGTTGATGTACGTCACGCCGTACTCCGCCGAGACCCGCCGCATCATCTTGTTGACGCCCCGGATGGCCTTGGCGCGGGAGTTCACCTTGGGCGCGCTGAGCACGATCACCTCGTGGCCCTTCAGCTCGTCCAGGGTGGCCCGGAAGCCCTTCTCGACGTCGTCGAGATCGCTCTTGGAGTCGTTGATGCCGCCCTCGAGCACGACCAGGTCGGCCCCCTGCGCCACCGCGTCGGGGACCCGCTCGGGGAACGAGATCGGGCCGCACCGCTCCATCAGCTCGTGCGAGTAGCCGGTGCCGCCGAAGCCGGAGACCCGCACCTCCCCGTCGAGATAGCGCGGCCAGGACAGGCCGGGGTCGTCCAGCCCGAAGCCGGAGGCCCAGGAGTCACCGATCACCACGACCTTCTCGCCGGCTCCGGTCACCACAGAGGCGCGGGTCACCGACTCGGCGGCCAGACGAGTGCACAGGTCCTGGGTCACCTCGGACTCGTGGCTCGCCTTCTGCCCTGGGAGCGCGCCCTCGTCCTGGCTGCCGCAGCCCGCCAGCGTGGCCACCAGGACAGCACCAGCCAGCGCGCTCACGATCGTGGCGCGCGCCGCGTGGCGTACCTCTGTCCGCATCCCTGACCTCTCCGACGACTGATCGTCCCAAGTGTGAGGGACCAGCCTGTCATCGCCAATGTCGCAACGCCGGATCAGCGTCGAAGATCAGCGCCCAAGATCAGCTTCCAAGATCATGCAGAGTAAGCAGCCAGCTCCCCGGCCAGGTCCGCGTTGGCGCGGCCCTTGACGATGGTGCCTTCGGCAGTGTGCTCGAGGTGGTCGATCTCGCCGTGCTGGTGGATCCGGTTGACCAGGTCGCCCCGCTCGTAGGGAACCAGCGCGGAGAACTCGACGCCCGGTCGCGGCAGGTCGGTCTCGACGGCCTTGATGGCCGCGTCGATGCCCTCTCCGGTCTTGGCCGAGACTGCGACCGAGTGGGGCTCGGCGCGCAGCAGCCTGGCGATCACCAGCGGGTCGGAGATGTCGGCCTTGTTGATCACGACCAGCTCCGGCACCTCGCTGGCACCGATTTCGGCGAAGACCTCACGCACCGCCGCCAGCTGACCCTCGGGATCAGGGTGAGAACCGTCGACGACGTGCACGACCAGGTCGGCGTCGGCGACCTCCTCCAGCGTCGAGCGGAAGGCCTCGACGAGCTGGTGGGGCAGGTGGCGCACGAACCCAACGGTGTCGGACATCGTGTAGACCCGCCCGTCCTCGGTGGTGGTGCGGCGGGTGGTCGGGTCCAGGGTCGCGAAGAGGGCGTCCTCGACGAGCACGCCGGCACCGGTGAGGCGGTTGAGCAGCGACGACTTGCCGGCGTTGGTGTAGCCGGCGATCGCGACCGCCGGGATGTGGTGGCGCTTGCGGTCGGCACGCTTGGTGTCTCGGGTGCCCTTCATCGCCTTCAGCTCACGGTTGAGCTTGGCGATCTTGGTGTTGATCCGGCGGCGGTCGGTCTCGATCTTGGTCTCACCGGGACCACGGCCACCGATACCGGCACCACCGGCGACACGGCCACCGGCCTGGCGGGACAGGTTGCCACCCCAACCACGAAGCCGCTGCTTCATGTAGTTGAGCTGGGCGAGCTCCACCTGCGCCTGGCCCTCGCGCGACTTGGCGTGCTGAGCGAAGATGTCGAGGATCAGCGCGGTCCGGTCGACGACCTTGACCCCGGTGCGGTCCTCGAGGTTCCTGAGCTGGCTCGGCGCCAGCTCGCCGTCGGCGATCACGGTGTCGGCGCCGGTCGCGGCGACGATCTCCTTGAGCGCCTCGACCTTGCCGCGTCCGATGTACGTCGCGGGGTCCGGCGCCTGGCGGCGCTGGTAGATCGCCTCGAGCACCTCCGAGCCGGCCGTCTCGGCGAGGAGCGCGAGCTCGGCCAGGGAGTTCTCGGCGTCGGTCTGGGTGCCGCCGGCCCACACGCCCACGAGCACCACTCGCTCCAGGCGAAGCTGGCGGTATTCGACCTCGGTGATGTCCTCGAGCTCGGTGCGCAGGCTGGCGACGCGCTTGAGCGCGTGCCGCTCGGCGAGCTCCATCGCACCGACGGTGGGGTCGATGTCCTCGGGATCCTCGTCGGCGTAGCCGGACTCGAACCCGTCCTCGAGCGCGTCCCAGTCCTCGGTGGCCTCGAGCTCGTCAGCGAGTGAAAAATCGTGTGCGTTGTTCGTCATATACCAACAAGGGTACGGCGCCGCACCACCCGGGGGACAATGCTTATCCAAGAGCGCGCCTCAGCGCTGCTCCAGGGCCTCTCGCAGAACGGTTCCGACGTCCTCCGGCCGCTCGGCGACGTACGCCGCCCCGCCGGTCGTTTCGGCGATCGCCTGCAGCGTGCCGAGGTCGGCGTCGGCGGTGATACCGATCCCCAGGATGCGGACCGGCCGCCGTGGGTCGGAGGCAGCCTCGAGCTGGCGTACGAGCTCTGCCACGTCCATCGAGTCGGGGTCGTCGTTGGTGCCGTCGGTGAACAGGAGCACGTCGTTGGAGGCCAGCGGGTCGTAGGAGGCGACCGCGGCCTGGTAGGCCGCCAGGGCGGTGTCGTGCAGGGACGTGCCGCCACCGGTGCGCTCGGTGAGACCGGCGATCTCCTCGGTCAGCTGAGCGCGCTGGTCCTTCGAGGCCAGCTGACGGGTGGGGACGAGCACCTTGTGGTCCGCGCCCAGCGTGCCCTCGGTCTTCTCGGAGAAGGCCCAGAGCCCGAGCGCGGCGCTGCCGGGAAGGAGACCGACGGCCTCCGACGCCGCCTCCTGGGTGAGCTGGAGGCGGGTGGTGGCGCTGTCGGGAGCGGCCGGCCAGGCCATCGAGCCGGAGACGTCCATGACCGCGATCGCCCGGGTCGGCCGAAGCCTCGCGTTCCACTCCGAGGCCGTCTCCGCCACCGCGGCCGAGTCGACGCGGGTGTACGCGCCCACGTTGGGCGCCGGCTTGCCGGCTCCGGTGGTGCGGAACCCGGCCTGGGTCAGCGCGGTGTCGGCGGCACCGCTGTCGAGCACCCT
The DNA here is from genome assembly GCF_044744805.1 of Nocardioides sp. NPDC087217. Lineage (NCBI taxonomy): Bacteria > Bacillati > Actinomycetota > Actinomycetes > Propionibacteriales > Nocardioidaceae > Nocardioides > Nocardioides sp. NPDC087217. Next base: position 971,693 of record NZ_JBIUZB010000001.1, on the reverse strand, counting down.
GGCAAAGCTGGTGATCGAGGCGGCGATCGAGTTGCGGCGCGAGGCGTCCGCGGTGATCAGGACCGGGTAGTCGAGGACCACCGTGCCCTCCTTCGGGGCACTGGCCTTCAGCGACGGCGCGTACGTCGACCACTGCTGTTCGCTGGTCGCGGTCACTCCGCTCATGACCGTCTGCAGCTCGGCCAGGCGTCCCGAGTCGGTCGGCCCGGCGCCCTCCACGCCGGAGGCGAGCCGCTCTGCGTACGGCTCCAGCTTGGCCTCGCTCTGGGGCTTCCCCCGGCTCGCGACGGCCGTGCCGAGCGCGCTCATCATCCGCTGTGGGTCGCCCATCAGCAGATCGTCCTCGGCGAATGCCTCGGCGTAGGAGGTGCGGGTGAGCCCGTCGCCGGAGACGAGCACGACCGGCGAGGAGGCCATCGAGGCCCGCAGCGTCACCGGCTCGACGGCCGGGTCGATCCGGTCCAGCCAGACCGAGGAGTCAGGGATCCACACATCGGGGAGATCGCCGTCGAGCGCCAGCGGCTGGAGGACCTGGTCCGCCTTGGTCGCCTCCACCTCGATCTGGCCGCAGCCGGCGTCCTCGAGGATGTTACCCACGACGGTCGCCGCCTCGGGGGCCACCGCGACCGTCATGTCCGGGCCGAGACAGGTCCGGTCGTCGGTCGAGTCCGCGTTGCCGTTGGCGACCAGCGCGGTCGCGATCAGGCACACGGCCAGTACGCCGGCCGCACCGGCGATCACGCCGATCGTCTCCCGCGTCAGTCGTGGCTCGCGCGGGGGCTCGCCCGGTCCCGCCGACCCCGTGGGGTCGTCGGGCTCGATGATCGCGAGAGCCTTCGACGTACTGGTGTCCGCCTTATCGGACATGCGAACTCCTTGCTCCGACATCCGCGGAGCGGTCTGAAACGATCCGCGGCTGGCGCACACATTAGCGGTGCGCCAGCCGTCGGGGTACTTCTTGCCTTCAGTTACTTCGGTGGCATCCGGATGCCACCGTCGACGCGGATCGTCTCGCCGTTCATGTAGTCGTTGGTCAGACACTCCACGACCATGCTGGCCAGCTCCGCCGGCTCACCGAGCCGGTGCGGGAACAGCACGCTCTCGCCGAGCTTGGCCTTGAACGCCTCCGACTCCGGGCCCTCGCCGTAGATCGGGGTGTCGATCAGCCCCGGGGCGACGGTGTTGACGCGGATTCCGACCGCGGCGAGGTCGCGCGCGAGCGGGAGGGTGAGACCGACGACGCCGCCCTTGGACGAGGAGTAGGACACCTGCCCGATCTGGCCGTCGAAGGCCGCCACGCTGGCCAGGTTGACGATCGCGCCACGCTGCCCGTTGGCGTCGGGCTCGTTGCGGCTGATGTAGGTCGCGGCCTGGCGGCACATGTCGAAGGTGCCGATCAGGTTGATCGCGATGACCTTCTTGTACGCGTCCAGGTCGTGCGCCGAGCCGATCTCACCGTCGCGGCCGATGGTGCGCTGCGCCCAACCGATCCCGGCCGAGTTGACCACCGCCTTCAGCGGCGCGATCTCCACGGCCCGCTCCACGGCGTTGGTGATCTGGTCGGTGTCGGTGACATCGACGGGCACGAACAGGCCCTTGATCTCCTCCGCCAGGGCCTCGCCCTTGTCCTTCTGCATGTCCGCGACGATCACCGTCGCACCCTTGGCCGCCAGCGCCCGGGCGGTCGCCGCCCCGATCCCACTGGCCGCACCGGTCACGATCGCTGTGCTATCAGTCAACTCCATGGGCAGCACCATAGACGTGACCACCCTCACGATGGTGAATACCCGTTAACCGTCTCGCAGTCAGAGCGCGGTGGTGCCCTCGGCGATCAGGATCGCCGGCCCGGTGAGCAGCACCCGGTCGTCGGTGGTCCAGGTGACGTGGAGCGTGCCGCCAGGGACATCGACCCGGTACGTCACATCAGCATCGCGCGCGATCGCGAGACCGTCGGCCTCGGCGGCCGCGACCATCACCGCGCAGGCTCCGGTGCCGCACGATCGGGTCTCGCCCGCGCCGCGCTCGAAGACCCGCATGGCGACGTGACGCTCGCCGACGCGTTCGAAGAACTCCACGTTCACCCCGTGCGGATAGACCGCCTCGTCGAAGATCGGGGAATCGTAGAGGTCACCGACGGGGCCGTGGGGATCGATCGACTCGACCTCGGCGGCGGCGTGCGGGTTGCCCATGTCGACGTTGCAGGCCGACCAGAAGTGGTGGGCGACGCTGACCTGGGTCGACCCGAGCAGCTTCGGCGAGCCCAGGTCGGCGGTCCAGACGTCTCCGGACGCGCGGAGGATCTTGTCGCCGGCGCGGGTCGCGAAGGTGACCTCGTCGCCGGCGAGCCCGACGGAGCGCAGATACTCCGCGAAGACCCGGGTGCCGTTGCCGCACATCTCGGCTCGGGTGCCGTCGGCGTTGCGGTAGTCCATGAACCACTCGGCGTCGCTGACCGGACGGTCCTCACCGGTGTAGGCGGCCGTCCGGATCACCCGCAGGATCCCGTCGCCGCCGATGCCGGCCCGGCGGTCACACAGCGCCCGGACCCGGTCGGCCATCTCCTCCTCCGAGAGGGCGCCGTGCACCGACCCGTCGACGTCCGGCAGCAGCACGAAGTCGTTCTCCGTACCGTGCCCCTTCAAGAACACATAGCACATCAGTACAGGAACTTCGAGTAGGTGTCGGTGCGGTAGTAGTCCTCCATCTCCGCAAGCGTACGCGGGTCGTTCTCGACCTGCTTGGCGATGACCGCACGCTTGGGGAGGTGGTCGGGGTCCCAGGTCTCCGGGTCCCACAGGCCGGAGCGCAGGAACGCCTTCGCGCAGTGGAAGAAGATGTCGTCGATGTCGACGACCAGGGCGAGGATCGGCCGCTTGCCCTTCACGACCATCTCGTCGAAGAACGGTGCGTCCGAGACCAGCCGGGCGCGGCCGTTGATCCGCAGCGTGTCTCCGCGGCCCGGGATCAGGAAGTTGAGCCCGACGTGCGGGTTGGCGAGCACGTTGCGGTAGCCGTCGACCCGCTTGTTGCCCGGACGCTCCGCGATCGCGATCGTCGTGTCGTCGATGACGTGCACCAGCGACCCGGCCGGGTCCCCCTTGGGTGAGGCGTCGCAGTTGCCGTCGGCGTCCGAGGTCGCGAGCACGCAGAACGGCGTCGCGGCGAGCCACTGCCTGTCGATGTCGAGGAGCGCGGGACGCCCCTTGGTCACCGCCCGCTCGTTCGGCACGCCGACCAGGTCGACGAGCTCCTCGAGCGTGCTGATCTCAGTCCAGGTAGGGGTCACGGCCTCAGGGTACGAGGCGGGCGCGCGGGCGGCCGAATCATTTCGCCCGTCGCTCAGACCGTCGGTACCTCGCCCCGGCGAGCCCGCAGCCACTCGATCGGGTCGCCCCGGTCGACCTCGACACCGGCCATCCGGAGCATCATCCGGACCAGCAGACGGCGATGGGCTGCGTACGTCAGGACGTGGGCGACCACCGACCCGATCTGGAAGCTCTCCGGCGGCTCGCACAGGGCGTCGATGAGCCGGTCCTCCCAGGCCCCGCGCCGCTCGATGTCGCGTACGACCGCCAACCACCGCGCCGCCACGGCCTCGTGCCGCTCGACCAGAGCGACGATCGAGTCCGTGCGGCTCCGGACCGGCATCGAGAGGCCCTCGATCGAGGCCACCCAGCACTCCTTGGCCCACACCGTCGCCTCCAGGACCTGCGCGAGCGACTCCTCCGGGCCGTCCCAATCCAGCACCTCGTGGCCGGCCAGCCGCACCTGTGTGAGCACCTCCGCGGGCAGGCCCTTGGCGAGGTCGAGCAGGGCTCTGGTGTCGTCGAGGTCGTGCATGACGAGCTGCTCGGTGAGCGGAGAGAGCACCCGCTCCTGGGAGTCGACCCACAACGACTCCGGCGGATGGAAGTGGATCCCGTTCGGCGCCGGCAGCCAGTGGCTGACCGCGGCGGTGCTCGGCGGGTGCCCGAAGGCCTTCGCATAGGCCCGCGAGAAGCCCTCCACCGACTCGTAGCCGGCGGCCCAGGCGGCATCGGTCACCGTGCCACCGTGCTGCAGCTGCCACGCGGCGCGCTCCAGCATCACCCGCCGCCGCATCGCCACCGGCGGCTCGCCCGCACCCCGGGAGAGCAGCCGGTTGAAGTGGTAGGGCGAGGTGTAGGCGTCGCCGGCCATCTGCGCCAGCGTGCGCGGCTCTCCGGCGTCGGCCCCGTCGAGCACCGCGTCCAACAGCTCCCTCAGCCGGTCCCGCTCGTTCCCACTCATGGCGCCACCGCCCGCACGGCCGCGACGGCCTTCTCCAGACGGGACGGATCGTCGTACGAGACCCACACGACCCGCGGATCCTTGCGGAACCAGGCGTCTTGCCGGCGTGCGAACTGCCTCGTCTTGATGGCCGTTCTCTCCATGGCCTCCTCCAGCGTCGTCTCCCCCGCGAGATAGGCAGCGACCTCCTGGTAGCCGATGGCCTTCGACGCGGTCCGCGACCGCCCCAGACCCGCCTCCAGGAGCCGCGCGACCTCCTCGACGAAGCCGGACTCGAACATCTCCGAGACCCGCTGCCGTATGCGTACGTCCAGGGCTTCCCGGGAGATGTCGACGCCGATCTGGATGGAGGCCGGGTCGTGGTAGACCTGCTCGGGCAGTCGTGCGCTGAACGGCTCGCCGGTCAGCTCGATGACCTCCAGAGCGCGTACGACGCGACGGCCGTTATCAATTTCGATCCGCTCGGCCGCGACCGGGTCCAGGGCTCGCAGGCGGTCGTGAAGTGCCTTCTCACCTGCGGTTTCCAGCTCCTTCTCCAGACGCTCACGCACCTCGTTCGAGGTCCCTGGGAACTCGAACCGGTCCAGGATCGCTCGCGTGTAGAGAGCACTGCCGCCGACCAGCACGGGTGTCTTCCCAGCCTTGCGAAGCGTCGCGATCTCCTCGCGCGCCAGCGCCTGGAAGTCGGCGACGGAGGCCGGTTCAGCGATGTCGAGGAGGTCGAGCAGATGGTGCGGGATCCCGCGCCGCTCCGCGACCGGCAGCTTCGCCGTCCCGATGTCCATACCGCGGTAGACCTGCATCGCGTCGGTGTTGATGATCTCGCCGCCGAGGGTCTCGGCGAGGTCGAGGGAGAGTGACGTCTTCCCTGCAGCGGTGGCTCCGACGACGGCCACGATCGGAGTGATGGACTGGGGAAAAGATCCCGACCTGCGTAGCTCATGTGAACTATTCGGGTCGCGTGTCCCCCTGTTGCCGTCGTACTCCATGTGGTTAGTCTGGCCGCAAGTCGGCTCAAACGGGGAGCCGACCAATCAAGAGGGGGAAGCATGAGCTTCTTGGACAAGGCAAAGGACCTCGCCCAGCAGGCGGTCGACAAGGTCGGTGCCGACAAGGTCGGCGAGGGCCTGGACAAGGCCGGCGAGTTCGCCGACGAGAAGACCGGTGGCAAGTTCAGCGACCAGATCGACCAGGGCGTCGAGACTGCCAAGAACGAAGCAGAGAAGCTGGACGGCGGCAACTGAGCCCTCCACACGCCTTGAGGCGGGGAGCGACCCACACCGGGTTGCTCCCCGCCTCGCGTTTACGTCCCGTTACACCCAGCTGACTTTTTACGTATCGACTTTCAAAACACTGTTACGAATCTGTTGCGACTTGTGCCGTCACATGGAACGGTCGAGACCGTCTCATTCTCGTCTCACGAATGAGGCAGCCGGGGGGCGGGCGTGCGATGCACGTTCGATTCCGGTCCGATCACAACTACTCGGAAGTGTGGACCAATATGTCTGAGAACTACGGCAACAGCGACGAGCAGCAGAACTACGGCCAGGAGGGCGGCTTCGGCGGCCAGGAGTCCAGCGAGGGCTCCTCCTACGGCTCCGAGTCGTCCAACGAGGGTGGCTTCGGCGGCCAGGAGGGCGGCCAGAGCGAGGGCGGCTTCGGCGGCGGCGAGCAGTCCAGCGAGGGCGGCTTCGACGGCGGCCAGGAGCAGTCCGAGAGCTCCTCCTACGGCTCGAGCGAGGGCGGTTCCTCCTACGGTGAGCAGTCCAACGAGGGCAGCTCCTACGGTGGCGGCGAGCAGTCCGAGGGTGGCTTCGGCGGCCAGGAGTCCAACGAGGGCTCCTCCTACGGCTCCGAGGGTGGCCAGAGCGAGGGTGGCTTCGGCGGCGAGCAGTCCAACGAGGGCGGCTTCGACGGCGGCCAGGAGCAGTCCGAGAGCTCCTCCTACGGCTCCGACGAGGGCTCGAGCGAGGGCGGCTTCGGCGGCGAGCAGAGCCAGTCGCAGTACTGATCCAGCTCAGCTGATCACACACGGATCGAGCGCCGGGCCCGCAAGGGACCCGGCGCTCGGCGCATTTCACACAGAGATCTCACCCAGAGATCGACGATCAGGCGCGGTACGCCACCCATCCGTCGATCATGCGCTGCACCTGACCCGGCGTGAACTCGTCCATGCACGCGTCCTCGGTGTAGTCCATGAAGTTGTGGATCGGGTCGAGGCCCGGAGCGGTGCAGGTGTCGGAGCCCTCCGGGCAGCCGAAGGCCGGCGCGGCCTCGGCCGGAGTGTCGGCAACCTGGTCACCCTTGCCGCGGCAGCCACCCTGGAAGGTGTGGTAGAGGTGCAGCCAGTGGCCGACCTCGTGCGTGGCCGTGTCGCCCTCGTCGTACGGCGCCGCCGAGCCGCCCGGCAGCGACTCACCGAGGATGACCACACCGTCCTGCGACCCGATGTTCTTGGTCGGGAAGGTCGCCCAGCCGAGCAGACCGTCGTCGATCTCGCCGATGTAGACGTTGAGCGCGTTGTCGCCGCCCTGGCGCAGGGCCGCCTTCATGTCCCGCTCGCCGGCCGAGCCGGAGATGATCGGATACCAGGCCGGGTTGATCGTGGTCTCCTGGCCGACCACGTCGAAGGAGAACGGCGTGCCGGCGTACGCCGCGTTGAGCACGTCGATCTGGGCGTCGATGTTCGCCTGCGGGACGACGCCGGTGGTGGCGTCCTCCTGGATGACGTGGATGTAGGTCGGGATGGTCGTCGCGGCGAGGTTGGCGGTGCCGCCCTTCTTCCCCTGCGCGGCCAGGGCGCTGGAGAGCGCCTTCTCCTTGGCCTCGGCCTGCTTCGCGGTCAGGTGGTTCGTGTCGCGGACCTGCTTGGCCCCTTCGGCTACGCGAGCGGCGCCGACCTCGTGCGGGTCGAAGCAGGCATCTCCTCCCGCGGACGCCTGCATGGCGCCCGCAGGGGCCGCGGCTGCCAGGCCTGACGCCACGAGAACACCGAGTGCGCCCATCGCCGCTGCTCTGTTGACCAGCTTGGGAATCGACATGGGGGTATCCCTTCCTGAGACAAGTTGCCTCAGACTAGGACAGGAATACCCTCAGGGGGAACGAAGTTACGGAGAATTTGCTGTTCGAGTAACCAGGTGCCGAACGATCAGCCGCAGGCCGGCGCAGCCGGCAGTGGAGCGGGTACGCCGACCGACGGCATCCCCAGCCCGACCGAAGCGGCCTCGGGCTCGGGTCGGCCCTGGCGCGCCTCCCAGGCGTCGCCGGAACGGGTGCGGCGTACCTCGAGCACGGGGTTGTCGGCGACCAGGTGGTGCGGAGCCGCGTAGGTGATCTCGACCTTCACCATGTCGCCAGGACGTACGCCCTCGGCCCCGGCGGCGTTGAAGTGGACGAGTCGGTTGTCGGGGGCCCGACCGGAGAGCCGGTGGGTCTCGGCATCCTTGCGACCCTCGCCCTCGGCGACCATCAGCTCGAGCGTACGTCCGACGTTCTTCTTGTTCTCCTCGTAGGCGATCTCGTTGACGAGGTCGACGAGCCGGCCGTAGCGGTCCTTCACGACCTCCGGAGAGATCTGGTCGGGGAGATCGGCGGCGGGGGTGCCGGGACGCTTGGAGTACTGGAACGTGAAGGCGGAGGCGAAGCGCGACTCACGGACCACGTCGAGGGTGGCCTGGAAGTCCTCCTCGGTCTCCCCCGGGAAGCCGACGATGATGTCGGTGGTGATCGCCGCGTGCGGGATCGCTGCCCGGACGCGCTCGATGATGCCGAGGAACTTGGTCGACCGGTAGGAGCGGCGCATCGCCTTGAGCACGCGGTCGGAGCCCGACTGCAGCGGCATGTGCAGCGACGGCATCACGTTGGGCGTCTCGGCCATCGCCTCGATGACGTCGTCGGTGAACTCGGCCGGGTGCGGGCTGGTGAACCGGACCCGCTCCAGCCCCTCGATCTCGCCGCAGGCACGCAGCAGCTTCGAGAAGGCCTGCCGGTCGCCGAACTCGACGCCGTAGGCGTTGACGTTCTGGCCCAGCAGGGTCACCTCGGTGACACCCTCGGCGACCAGCGCCTCGATCTCGGCGAGGATCTCGCCCGGTCGCCGGTCCTTCTCCTTGCCGCGCAGGCTCGGGACGATGCAGAAGGTGCAGGTGTTGTTGCAGCCCACGCTGACGGACACCCAGGCGGCATAGGCCGACTCGCGCTTCGTCGGCAGCGTGGACGGGAAGACCTCGAGGGACTCCAGGATCTCGACCTGGGCCTCCTCCTGCACCCGGGCCCGCTCGAGCAGCACCGGGAGCGAGCCGATGTTGTGCGTCCCGAACACCACGTCGACGTACGGCGCCTTCTCGGTGATCGTCGCTCGGTCCTTCTGCGCGAGGCAGCCGCCGACGGCGATCTGGAGGTCGGGGTTGGCCTGCTTGATCGGGGCGAGGTGGGAGAGGTTGCCGTAGAGCTTGTTGTCGGCGTTCTCCCGGACCGCGCAGGTGTTGAAGACGACCACGTCGGCCTGCGTGCCCTCGGTCGCCTTCAGATAGCCGGCATCCTCCAGCAGCCCGGAGAGGCGCTCGGAGTCGTGGACGTTCATCTGGCACCCGTAGGTGCGGACTTCGTAGGTGCGCACCGCCGAAGCGGAGCCAGAGGCGATCGACGTAGTCATAGCGCCTTCAAGCGTACGACCGCAGGGGCCGCGTCGAGGAATCCAGCGCGGATGGCCGGCCCAGCGGGCGTACCCAGTCTTGTTGGTTATCTGGTTGTAACCGATCCCGGGGGCCAAGTCATAGATGTGCAATGCAGGATGTGGTTAGGTCTGCGGCATGACCGTGCTTGACACCGAACCCGCCGGCGCACCTTCGGGAGACGCTTTGGTGGTTCTTGACCATGTCGACAAGCACTACGGCGACCTTCACGTTCTCCAGGACATCAACCTGGAGATCAAGCGTGGCGAGGTCGTCGTGGTGATCGGGCCGTCAGGCTCGGGGAAGTCGACTCTCTGCCGCGCGATCAACCGCCTGGAGACGATCGACTCGGGCACGATCAAGCTCGACGGCAAGGAGCTGCCCGCGGAGGGCAAGGGCCTGGCCAAGCTGCGCGCCGAGGTCGGGATGGTCTTCCAGAGCTTCAACCTCTTCGCGCACAAGACGATCCTGCAGAACGTCACGCTGGGCCCGATGAAGGTGCGGAAGCTGAAGAAGGCCGAGGCTGAGGCCGAGGCCAAGAAGCTGCTCGACCGCGTCGGCGTGGGCGTCCAGGCGAGCAAGTACCCTGCGCAGCTCTCCGGTGGTCAGCAGCAGCGCGTCGCCATCGCCCGGGCGCTGGCGATGAAGCCGCAGGTGATGCTCTTCGACGAGCCCACCTCCGCGCTCGACCCGGAGATGGTCAAGGAGGTGCTCGACGTCATGGTCAGCCTCGCCAAGGAGGGCATGACCATGATCGTGGTCACCCACGAGATGGGCTTCGCCCGCGTCGCCGCCGACCGGGTCGTCTTCATGGCCGACGGCCAGATCGTCGAGTCCAACACCCCGGCCGAGTTCTTCGACAACCCGCAGTCCGAGCGCGCCAAGGACTTCCTCGGCAAGATCCTCAAGCACTGAACGTACGTCTCGGGTGAGCCCTGAGCTCGCGAACCCTGCACCGCACCAACCCTTATTTCCAGAATTCCAGAAGGTGGAAACGATGAAGTTCACGAAGATCGCCGCGACGCTGGGCGCTCTCGCGCTCACGGGCTCGCTCGCTGCCTGTGGTGGTAGCGACGACACCGGCTCCGACGCCAGCGGCGACAAGATCAAGATCGGCATCAAGTTCGACCAGCCGGGCCTCGGCTTCAAGGAGGCCGACGGTGACTACTCCGGCTTCGACGTCGACATGGCGGAGTACATCGCCGAGGGTCTCGGTTACGACGACGACCAGATCGAGTGGGTCGAGGCCGTCTCCGCCAACCGCGAGACGTTCCTCAAGGACGGCACCGTCGACATGATCCTGGCGACGTACTCGATCACCGATGAGCGCAAGGCCGAGGTCGACTTCGCCGGTCCTTACTACATCGCCGGCCAGGACCTTCTGGTCGCCGCCGACAACACCGACATCACCGGCCCCGACACGCTCGACGGCAAGAAGCTGTGCTCGGTGACCGGCTCGACCTCGGCCCAGAAGGTCAAGGACGAGTACGCCAAGGGCGTCCAGCTGCAGGAGTTCGACACCTACAGCAAGTGCGTCACCGCGATCGACGGCGGTCAGCTCGACGCGATGACCACCGACGACATCATCTTGGCGGGCTACGCCCAGCAGGACCCGGGCAAGTTCAAGATCGTCGGTGCGCCGTTCTCCGAGGAGAACTACGGCGTCGGTCTGCCCAAGGGCAGCGAGGACCGCGACAAGATCAACGACCTGATCGAGCAGGCCTTCGCGGACGGCGCTTGGGAAGAGGCGTTCAACGACAACCTCGGTGAGTCCGGCTACGAGCTGCCGGAGCCGCCGGCCGTCGACCGCTACTGAGCGAGCTTGACGTCATGCCGAGTCGGCGCAATCGGTCCGCTGCGTAGCGCAGGACCGTATTGCGCCGGCTCGGCATGACCGAAGCAGACGCTTTCTGAACAATCCTGGAAGGACCCATGGATCTCTTCTCCGAGTACGGGTCAGCCATCCTGACTTCGTTCGGGCTGACTCTGAGGCTTGCCGTCTACAGCGGCATCTTCGCGCTCATCCTCGGCACCGTGCTCGCCGTGTTCCGGGTGTCCCCGGTGCCGGTGCTGCGGTTTGTCGGTGCGGCCGTCGTCTATACGTTCCGCAACACGCCGCTGACGCTGGTGATGTTCTTCGCGCTCTTCGGGCTCGCATATCAACTGGGGTTCAACCCCGCGCCTGACGACCTCTACGAGAACAACTTCCGTCTCGCGGTCCTGGCGCTGGGGATCTACACCTCTACGTTCGTGTGCGAGGTGCTCCGAGCCGGCATCAACACGGTGCCTCTCGGACAGGCCGAGGCGGCTCGCGCGATCGGACTCACCTTCACCCAGAACCTCACATACGTCGTTCTACCGCAAGCCCTGCGTTCGGTGATCAACCCGCTGGCCAGCGTGCTGATCGCGATGACCAAGAACACCACTGTCGCCGTCACCATTGGTGTCGTCACCGCGACCGGCGTCAACGAGGCATCGGGCCAGATGAAGACCATGATGGAGAACGAGTCCGACCAGATCCTGCTGATCTTCATCATCTTCGCGATCGGCTTCATGATCCTGACCCTGCCCATCGGCTTCGTCGCCAACTGGGCCTCCAAGCGATTCGCGGTGATCCGATAATGGCCGCCTCCGTTCTCTACGACGCCCCCGGCCCGCGCGCCAAGGCGCTCAACCGGGTCTATTCCGGTGTCGCGTTGGTGGCGCTCCTGGCCATCGCCTGGTTCGTCTGGGCGAAGTTCGAAGAGACCGGCCAGTGGGAGGCCGACAAGTGGACACCGTTCCTCGAGTCACCCGCCTGGGAGAACTTCCTCATCCCCGGCATCATCGGCACACTGAAGGCCTTCGCGGCCGGCTCGGTCCTCGCGCTCGTCTTCGGGTTCGTGTTCGCCGTCGGCCGGCTCTCCCAGAGCAAGCTCATCAGCCTGCCTTCGGCGGTGGTCATCGAGTTCTTCCGTTCCATCCCGATGCTCCTGCTGATGATGTTCATCTACTTCATGCAGGCGCCGCTCGGATTCGACACGAGCGTCTTCTGGGCGGTCGTCCTCGGTCTGATGCTCTACAACGGCTCCGTCCTCGCCGAGATCATCCGAGCCGGCGTCGGCGCACTGCCCAAGGGGCAGACGGAGGCCGGTGTCGCGGTCGGGCTCACGGACGGGCAGGTGATGCGCGCGATCCTGCTGCCGCAGGCGGTGCGCTCGATGCTTCCGGCGATCATCGCCCAGCTGGTGGTGCTCCTCAAGGACACCGCGCTCGGCTACATCCTCGCCTACAGCGAGCTGCTCAATCAGATCGTCAAGCTCGACGGCAACTTCGACAACCTGCTCCCGGCAGCGATCGTGGTCGCCGCGATCTACATCGTCCTCAACACGATCCTCGGACTCCTCGCCAACTACGCCGAAGTCCGCACTCGGCGCGTGGGACGCACCGCAGCCCCGGTTGGTCACGCCGACGCGATCGACCCGGTCGCCGACGAGGCCGCGCTCGTTCAGAAGAGCAACGCCATAGGCCCCGGCGGCCCAGCCTAGGCGTCAGCGCACGAAAACGGCCCGCTGCCCCTCGTCGGGGCGGCGGGCCGTTGCGTACCTGCTCTTACTTCTTCTTCGGGGTCACCCAGAGGTTGATCGTGCCCTCGATGGCCACGGTGCCGTCCTCACGGATGCCCTTGACGCGCACCGCGAGGTCACCGTCGGCGGTGTCCCACTGCTCCTGGTCGGTCTCCGCGATGCAGGTGATGTCGGTGGAGGCCTTGGCGGTGTAGGAGACGGTCATCCCCTTGGGGATCCAGCGCTTGTCGCGCGGGATGGTGACCTCCGCAAGGGCACCCATGGCCATCTCGAGACCGTTGCACAGCGCGATGGCGTGAACGGTGCCGATGTGGTTGTGGTTGCCCCTGCGGTTGGGGACGATGACCTCGGCGTAGTTGGGTCGCAGCTGGTTGACCAGCGGGTGGATGGACCCGAAGTAGGGCGCCTTCTTCGCGAACGCGACCGAGAATGCTCGCTTGCCGACAACCGGGACACGGTTGAAGGACTTCCAGAGGTCGTAGAGCTGGCTCATGGCAGTCAGGTTACCCGAGGGTAACCTCCTCCCCTCTCCTGGCCCGAGATCAGGAGAGGGAGAGGAAGACCTTCTCGAGCTCCTCGATCTGCTCCGGGCGATCTCCGTCGGCGTGCGCGCGGCGCAGCTCGTTGGAGAGCAGCGCGAAAGCCGCCTTGTCGAGGGCGCGGGTCACTGCCTTGAGCTGGCCGACCACATCGGCGAGCTCACGGCCGTCTTCGATCATGCGGAGCACGCCACCGAGCTGGCCCTGAGCCCGGCGGACTCGATTGACCACGCTCGTCGTCTCCGCGTCCCGAGGCTGGGGGACGGTCACGTCGTCAGTCAAAGTCTTGCCTTCCATCGTTTCTGGCATCATTCCTGGCTCGTTGTTGTATCCCCCGGGGGACAACGGTCCAGACCAGTTGGCGTTACGGTTCTTTTTGGATGATTCCGGTTTTCGCCTACATGGGACCAAAGTTCGTGCTAGATGCCCGTCTGCCACACGATCTCGACGCGGTTGCCGAACGGATCGCGGACATGGAAGCGCTCGAAGCCCTCGGCGTTGTGGCGCTGGCTCCAGTCGACATCGAAGTCCAGGCTCGCCAACCTCGCCCCCATCGCCTCCAGGTCCGCCTCGGTCTCGACCGCCAGCGCGGGATGGGCCTTGGCCTGCGGTCGGTGCGGATCCTCGACACCGAGGTGGATCTCCGCGCCGCCCGGCGAACGGAACCAGGCGCCGCCGCGTTTGGCCAGCTCGGCCGGCTTCGGCACCTCGGTCAGCCCGAGGCCGTCGGCGTAGAAGGTCCGGGCCTCGTCCTCGCGGCCGGCGGGCATACCGACCTGCACGTGATGGATGCGCATCATGCCGCCAGTTTCCGGGCGACCACGAAGACGCGGCGAAACGGAAGCAGGACGAAACTGTTTCCTACCGAATCGTTTCGTACGGGATAGGCCTGTGCCAGACGGTTCTTGAGCTCTTCGGCGAACAGATCGAAGAGACCGGCCTTCTCCAGCGCGGCGGCCGTAGGACGAAGGCTCGTCCCGGCGATCCAGGTGAAGACCGGATCCTCCCCGGTCAGCACGTGCAGGTACGTCGTCTCCCAGGCATCGATCTCGAAGCCCTCTCCCACCAGCACGTCGAAGTAGTCGGCCGGGTCATGCGACCCGGGCGACTCGAGGTGACGGGTGTGCTCCGCGTACGACTCCTCGGCGGCGAGATCCTCGCGCAGCCGATGGCTGGGCTCGTCGAAGTTGCCCGGGACCTGGAAGGCGAACCAGCCGCCGTCGCCAACCGCACCGGCGAGCGTGGGGAGCAGGTCCAGATGACCGGACACCCACTGGAGGGTGGCGTTGGAGAGGAGTACGTCGACGGAGCCCGGCACCACCGACTCGGCCCAGTCGCGGAGATCCGCCACCGCGAAGTCGACGCCGTCGATGGTCGCGCGCGCCTTGTCGATCATCGGCGCACTGGAGTCGATGCCGACGACCCTGGCCTCCGGCCAGCGACCCGCAGCCAGGGCGGTCAGGTTGCCGGGGCCGCAGCCGAGGTCGACCACGGTCTTCGGACGATCCGCATCGACCCGGCGAAGGAGATCGACGAACGGCCGACCTCGCTCGTCGGAGTAGGTCAGGTAGCGCTCGGGATCCCATGCGGTCATGGCGTACGTCCTCTCGATTTCTCTTGACGTCAAGATATTCAGATCGTCTCGCCGACTTGTCTCGATGTCAAGATTCTCGATGAGGCGAACTTGGGCTACGCTCACGCCATGCGCGACGAAGTCGACGACCTGAGCGAGGCCTGGGCACACGAAAGGCCCGACCTGGACCTGGGTCCCGTCGAGATCTTCTCGCGTCTCTCCCGCCTCTCGCGTCACCTCGACCTCGCTCGACGCGACGCGTTCTCGGGTTCGGGAATCGAGTCGTGGGAGTTCGACGTACTCGCCGCCCTGCGCCGAGCGGGCGACCCCTACGAGCTCTCCCCCGGCCGCCTGCTGCGCGAGACCCTGGTGACCAGCGGGACCATGACCAACCGCGTCGACCGGCTCGCCTCGCGCGGCTTGGTCGAGCGGCTGCCGGATCCGGCCGACCGGCGGGGCGTCCTCGTCCGGCTCACCCCCGACGGCAAGGCGACCGTCGACAGCGCCTTCGAGGCGCTCCTCGCGGCTGAGCGGGAATTCCTCGACGGCCTCTCCGACGACCAGCAGAGCCAGCTCACCGACCTGCTGCGCCGGCTGCTAGTCCCCTTCTCGTCCTGACTTCGATCGGCGCATACGGCGTGTAACACGCTGTTCGTAGCACTATCCGGTCGTTCCCATAGGGCGAGTAGTGCTACGAACGACGTGTTACAGCAGCCGCAAGCCGCTACTCCAGGACCTCGGCGGCTTCTAGCCACTCCAGCTCGAGGTCGTCCTTTTCCGCGGCGAGCTGATCCAGCTCGGCGCTGAGCTCGGCGAGCCGGGTGTAGTCGTTGACCGACTCGGCCATCGCGAGCTCGAGCTTCTGCTGCTGCTCGCCGATCCGCTCGAGCTGCTTGTCGATCCTGGCGATGACCTTCTTCGCCGCTCGTTCGTCGGCGGAGCCGGGCTTGGCCTTCGACGGGCCACCCGCTGCCGTCTCGGCCGACGCGCGTGACGCCTCGGCCGGCGGGGCTGACGCCCCGGCAGGGATGGGGAGGCGGCGCTCGAGATACTCGTCGACACCGCGCGGGAGCATGGAGATCTGTCCGTCGCCGAGGAGGGCCCAGACGGAGTCGGTGACGCGCTCGAGGAAGTAGCGGTCGTGGGAGACGACGATCAGGGTGCCCGGCCAGGCGTCGAGGAAGTCCTCGAGGACGTTGAGCGTCTCGATGTCGAGGTCGTTGGTCGGCTCGTCGAGCAGCAGCACGTTGGGTTCGGTGAGCAGCAGGCGCAGCAGCTGGAAGCGGCGGCGCTCGCCGCCGGAGAGGTCGCCGATACGGGTGACCAGCTTGTCGCCGGTGAAGCCGAAGCGCTCGAGCATCGAGGTCGCCGAGAGCTCCTGGCCGTCGGTCGTCTTGGTGACGCGCTTGATCGACTCGACGGTCGGGAGGACTCGCGCCTCCGGGTCGAGGTCGTCGAGCTGCTGGGTCAGGTGCTGGAGAGCGATGGTGCGGCCGTGGCGTACCTTCCCCACCGCAGGCGGGAGGGTGCCGTCCAGCAGCGACAGCACCGAGGTCTTGCCGGCGCCGTTGACGCCGACGATGCCAATCCGGTCCCCAGGACCGATGCGCCAGGTGGCGTGCGACAGCAGCTGTCGTTCGCCGCGGAAGAGGTCGACGTCCTCGACATCGATGACGTCCTTGCCGAGCCGCTGAGTGGCGAACTTCTGCAGCTCGAAGCGGTCGCGCGGCGGAGGTACGTCCTCGATGAGCTGGTTGGCGGCGTCGATGCGGAACTTCGGCTTCGACGTACGCGCCGGGGCGCCGCGGCGCAGCCAGGCCAGCTCCTTGCGGACCAGGTTCTGGCGGCGTACTTCGGTGGCGGCGGCCTGACGGGACCTTTCGGCCTTGGCGAGGACGAAGGCGGCATAGCCACCTTCGTAGGCGTCGACCTGGCCGTCGTGGACCTCCCAGGTGAACTGGCACACCGCGTCGAGGAACCAGCGGTCGTGGGTGACCACGACGAGCGCGGACGAGCGCGCGGCCAGGTGGGAAGCGAGCCAGGCCACGGCCTCGACGTCGAGGTGGTTGGTGGGCTCGTCGAGCACGATCAGGTCGTGGTCGCCCAGGAGCAGCTCGGCCAGGGCACAGCGGCGGCGCTCGCCACCGGACAGACCCATGACGGAACGGTCCAGGTCGATCCCGGCCAGGAGCTGTTCGACGATCTCACGGAGCACGGGGACGCCGGCCCACTCGTGATCGGACCGCCCGCCGAGCACCGCCTCGCGCACGGTGTGGGTGTCGATGAGCTGGTCACCCTGGTGCAGGAACCCCACCAGCAGGCCACGCTGGCGCGAGACGCGACCGGAGTCTGGCTCCTCCAGACCGGTCATCACCTGCAGGAGCGTCGTCTTCCCGTCGCCGTTGCGGCCGACGATGCCGACCCGGTCGCCGGCGTTGATGCCGAGGGAGACGTCGTCGAGGAGGGGCCGGATGCCGTACGCCTTGGAGACGTGCTCGAGGTTGAGGAGGTTCGCCATATCGTCTCCCATTGTCCCCGAGGCCGGTGAGGCAGCCAGCATCGCGGCGGCCACCCAGCGGCACACCGGACGGACGAAGAGCCCCTGACCTGCTTAGACTCAGTGCAATGGCCGAGAAGACGACGCTCCGCGAGCACACGCAAGGCTCGCGTCAGATGATCCTCGAAGCAGCGCTCCGGCTGGCCGCCGAGCGTGGCTATGTCGGCACGACGATGGCGCTGGTCCGTCGCGCGACCGGCCTCCCGCCGTCGTCCCTCTACTGGCACTTCTCCAACAAGGACCAGCTCCTCGCCGAGGCGCTCGAGCACGGCTACACCCGATGGAACGACATCGCCCCGCGGTGGGAGCCGACACCGACCGGCGACGACCTGCGCGAGGGGCTGCTGGCCAACCTGCGGCGTACGACGTCGGACACCCACGGCGCCAGGGCCGACTGGTGGCGGATGGGCCTGATGCTGGCACTCGAGTCCGGACCGACGGTCGGCGACGGTCCGCGCCAGCGCTTCCTCCAGATCCGCACCCAGACGCTGGCCGACTTCGAGCGGTGGTGGGACGAGGCGGTCGACCTTCCGGCCCCGCACATCGAGACCCTCGCCCGACTGACGCTCGCCGCGCACGACGGCCTCTTCATCCACGCCCAGACCGACGAGTACGCCGAGCTCGACCCGCTCCGGCAGCGGCTCGCCGACGGGCTGGCCGAAGTCGCGGACCACCTCCGGAAGCAGGACCCGGCGGCCGTCCCCGAGCCCGTGGATCTGCCGCCGGTGACGTACGAGGGCAGGAGCAGCAGCCGCGAGAAGCTGGTCGCGGCAGCGCTGGAGGTCGCCGCGGAGAGTGGCTACGAGGGCGCCTCGATCAGCCGGATCTGTGCCGCGGCGGAGCTGCCGGCCTCATCGGTCTACTGGCACTTCGCGAACAAGGACGACCTGTTCTCGGCCGCGGTGGACGACTCCTACCGCGCCTGGATCAGCACCCAGTCCTCCTGGCAGTCGCCGAGCGCTGACTACGACTGCGCCGCCGAGCTCCCCCTGATGCTGAGGCCCCTGGTGGCCAGCCTGCGCCGGCTGCCCCCGTTCCTGCGGATCGGCCTGATGCTGGTGCTGCCGAAGCGGGCTGAGCCACTTCCCGGCCGCGACCGGTTCCTTGCCGTACGCCGCCAGTCGCGCGACGACTTCGCCGGCTGGTTCCGCGGAGCTCTCGGTGACGACGGGTCGGTGCACGCCGATCAGATGGCCGCGCTGCTGCTGGTGATCGCAGACGGACTTCTCTTTGCCGAGGCGCTCGACAGCGCCGACATGCCACCGGCCACGACCTCGGACCTGCTGGCGCGACTGGTGACGGCGACGCCGTTTCATACACAGATCAGTCACTGACCTACTACCGTACGTCCACAGAGGATTTACGACGCTAACGGGCAGAAACGCAGCGAACTGTATGCCGTGTCATCTATTTCCGCAGGTCAGGAATGAGATTTATCCAACATTTGCTCCACAACCTCCGGAACGATCGTTACAGTGACTGCTGTCACAGAGAGTTGGAGGCCCCAGATCCCCCCTTCGTGGTGCCTCCGTCTCAGTTAAGGAGATCCCCCCATGAGCGTCACTGCTATCCCCACCCTGGCTAGTCAGCACGACCATGAAGGCGCCCCGAGGACGACCTCCTCGGCGACCCCGTCTGCGACGAAGGCCCTCCAGATCCTGGAGGCATTTCTCGGAGCCGGCCCGAAGCTCGGTGTCAGCGAGATCGCTCGCACCGCGGGCCTTCCCAAGTCGACCGCCTTCCGCCTTCTGCGCCACCTCGAGCAGAGCGGGTACGTCGAGCGCACCGGCCGCCACTACGTACTCGGCCGGCGGCTCTTCGAGCTCGGCAACGCGGTGCAGATCTGCCGCCCGCAAGGCATCCGGGAGACCGCGATGCCACATCTGGCCGAGCTATACGTGGCGACCGGCAAGACCGTGCACCTCGCCATCCTCGAGGGCACCGACATCGTCATCCTGGAGAAGATCACCGGTCGTGGTGGCATCCAGCCGGACACGTACGTCGGCGGGCGAGCGCCCGCCGCCTGCTCCGCGCTCGGCAAGGCGATCCTCTCGTTCAGCGACCGCAACCACATCGCGCCGGTGCTCGAGTCCGGCCTGGTGAGGCGCACCCGCCACTCGCACGGCGACCCGGCGAAGTTCCTCGCCGAGCTCCGCCGCGCCAACAGCGAGCGCATCGCCTTCGACCGCGAGGAGGCCCAGCTCGGCATCGTCTGCGCCGCGGTCCCGATCATGATCGAGGGCCGGGCGATCGCCGCGGTCTCCGTCTCCGGCAGCGCCGCCGGGTTCAACGCCGCCAGCATCACCCGCCATCTGCGCCGCGCCGCCGCGGCGATCTCCGACGAGGTCGTCTCCAGCGCCGCCTGACCCGGCCGAGGCGTCAGGTACGTCGGCCGACACGTCACGTACGTCGGCCGAGAGGGCACGGTGCTGCCCTCTCGGCCGACGTAGCTGACGTCTCGGCTGTCAGTAGGTGACGACGTGGGCACCGGCGACGGGGCCCGGGGCGGTCCAGACGCGGTCGTACGCCTTGGCCTGCATCGCTCCGGCGACCTCGCGGGCGTGGGCCGCGTCGCGGCAGAGCATCAGGACGGTCGGGCCCGAGCCGGAGAGCTGTACGGCCAGGGCACCTGCCTCCGCGCCGTCGACGAAGGTCTTGGCGAGGTCGGGGCGTAGCGCCAGCGCCGGCGCCTGCAGGTCGTTGGCGAGCGCCTCGGCGAGGAGCTCCGCGTCGCCCTTCTCCAGCGCCATGAGCAGGTTCTCGGGGACCTGGGGGTCGCCGACCTCGGTCCCGGCGTGCTCGTCGAAGGCGCGGTAGACCGCCGGCGTCGAGAGCCCCTGCTCGTTGCCGACCGCGACCCACCACCAGGCACCGTTGTCGGTGACCGGCTCCACGATCTCGCCGCGGCCGCCGCCGATGGCGGTGGCGCCGATGAGCGCGAACGGTACGTCGGAGCCCAGCTGGCCCGCCAAGCGCAGCAGATCCTCGTCGGAGGTCTCCAGCGACCACAGCCGGTCGAGGGCGACGAGCGTCGCGGCGGCGTCGGCCGAGCCGCCGGCGAGACCGCCGGCGACCGGGATGCCCTTGTGGATCGCGACGTTCGCGGCCCTGTCGATGCCGTGGTGGGCGGCGAGAGCCTTGCCGGCCCGCACGACGATGTTGTCATCGCCGGTCGGGATCTCCGCCAGCGCGATGTGGTCCTCCGCGGTGAGCGTCACCTGCCACTCGGCGGCCTCGCTCACGGTGACGTCGTCGTAGAGCCCGATCGCCTGGTAGACGGTCGCCAGCGGATGGAACCCGTCCGAACGGACCGGCCCGACACCGAGGTGGAGGTTGAACTTCGCGGCCGCGCGGACGGTGATGGTCATGAGGGAACCCTTTGGAGCGATTCGGTGATGCGTACGAAGTCCGCGACGGTCAGCGCCTCGCCGCGCGCCAGCGGGTCGATCCCGGCCGCGACGAGTGCCTTCTCGGCGGCGTCGGCAGAGCCGGCCAGGGGCTTGAGTACGCCGCGCAGCGCCTTGCGACGCTGCGCGAAGGCGGCGTCGATGACCGCGAAGACCTCTTCGCGCGAGACGGCGGTCGACGGCGGTTCACGGTGACGCCAGTAGACGAGGCCGGAGTCGACGTTGGGCGCCGGCCAGAAGACGTTGCGGCCGATCGCGCCGGCGCGGCGTACCTCGGCGTACCACGCGGCCTTCACCGAGGGGACGCCGTAGACCTTGGAGCCGGGCTTGGCCGCCAGCCGGTCGGCGACCTCGGCCTGCACCATCACCAGGCCGTGGCGCAGCGAGGGCAGCAGCGACATCAGGTGCAGCAGGACCGGGACCGAGACGTTGTAGGGCAGGTTCGCGACCAGCGCCGTGGGCGGCGGGCCGGGGACGGAGTCGACCCGGAGGGCGTCCGCGCGGAGCAGGCTGAACGCATCGGCCTGGTCGGGGGCGTACTCCTGGATGGTTCTCGGCAGCCGCTGCGCCAGGACCTCGTCGATCTCGATCGCGGTCACCTTCGCGCCGGTCTCGAGGATGGCGAGGGTGAGCGACCCGAGGCCGGGGCCGACCTCGACGACGACGTCATCGGCGGTGACGCCGGACTCGCGCACGATCCGGCGCACGGTGTTGGCGTCGATGACGAAGTTCTGCCCGCGCTGCTTGGTCGGGCGGAGATCGAGCTCGGATGCGAGCGACCGCACCTCCGCCGGGCCCAACAGGCGCGGCGGGGTGCGGTCGGTCATGGGTACAGACTATGGCCCGAGGGCCGAAACAGCCTTACTGCGGCAGACCGAGCTGCTGCGAGCAGTGCGGCCAGGAGCCGTAGCCACCGTTGGCGTCACGGACCTTGGTCGCGATCGCGATCTGGGTCTCGCGGCTGTTCTCGCTCGGGAGACCGGAGCCACCGTAGGCCTGCCAGGTCTGCAGATTGAACTGCAGCCCGCCGTAGTAGCCGTTGCCGGTGTTGATCGCCCAGTTGCCACCGGACTCGCACTGCGCGAGCTGGTCCCAGACGGTGTTGCCGCCGGCGAAGTTGGCCGCAGGCGCTTCCTTCGCCTTGGTGCCGACCTTGACGATGCGCGGCTCGGCCTCCTCGAGGACGTTCTGCTCGAGGACCTTCTTGGAGACGGCCTCGCCGTTCTTGAGGACGATCCGGTAGGTCACCGAACGGACCCCGTCGGAGCCCTCGTCGACGACCTCGGTCTCACCCTCGTACATCGAGGAGTCCTCGCGCTCCTCGACCGGCGCCTCGACCTTCTCGCGGGCGACCTTCTGGGTCTTGGCGGAGAAGTCGGTGAAGACGATCTTCTGACCGGTCTTCACTGCCTTGTCGGAGGCCGGGGAGACCTTGTCCCGGCGCTCGAGGTCGACACCGAGGTCCTTCAACGCATCGGCGACGGTCAGCGCGGTCACGCTGACCTTCTTGGTCTTCTTCCCCGCCAGCTCGACCTTGACGGTCTTCGGCGTGATGACGTCGAGCGACATCCCGTCGCGGCCAATGTAGGCACCGCGGCTGGTCGAGAGCTCTGCCCGGTCGTAGTCACGGCCGAGCTCGGCGAGAGCACCGCCGACGGTGGTCGCGGTCACCCAGTGGTCCTGGGCCTTGCCGTCGACCTCGAGGCTCAGCTGACGGGCGTAGCGGACGCTGATCGCGCTGCCGTCCTCGACCTGGGTGTCGAGCGATGGAGCAACCGCGTCACGGTCGCCGATCTCGATGCCCTCGGCCTCGAGGACCTCACCCACCGTGTCGGCGTGGACGCTGACGTCCTTGGCCTTGCCGTCGACCGAGACGATGACATCGGTCTGGGAGGTCTTGACGCCGTATGCGGTGCCGCCTGTGGCGACCACGGCGGCGGCGAGTCCGCCGACCAGAATGGCCTTACGGCGACGAGTAGATGCGATGTTGCGAACCCATGAGGTGGTGCTGCTGACGGGCACAATGCTCCGATGTTCGTGCTCTCCGGGCACGGGCGAACGGTGTTGCGAGATCTGGTGATCTACGCGCTGAGGCCCACCCCCAACACCGTCCGGATCTGTCCCGATCCCGGCTATCTCGCCGGACAGCGGAACAAATGCGGTCGGTTAAATGCAAGTCTCCTGCCCGATCCGCAGGCAATTACAAGCATGCAATCTCGGCATCAAATGAGGGCCACGGAGTGCTGTCAATACCTGTCGTAGCAAATGACAGGTGTGCGATTCACCACGTCGAAATCGCTGGTCAAGCGGGTTGATCAGAGCGCATGTCGTAATCCCGCCACGAAATTTCGCTCCCTCTGGCCAATAGGCGACAAATCCTTTACAGGTAACTCCGTTGCTTGGTGTTGTACTCCGAAGCCATCTCTGTCGTGATGGCCCGTCGTGCCGGTCAGTTCTCGGGGAAG
This sequence comes from Nocardioides sp. NPDC087217, assembly GCF_044744805.1. Classification (NCBI taxonomy): domain Bacteria; kingdom Bacillati; phylum Actinomycetota; class Actinomycetes; order Propionibacteriales; family Nocardioidaceae; genus Nocardioides; species Nocardioides sp. NPDC087217. The sequence goes on along the minus strand of NZ_JBIUZB010000001.1, from coordinate 948,644 downwards.
GCAGATGTGCGCGATGTCACCAGACTCCGGAGGAACGATGAACAGACGCCTTACCAGCGTTCTCGCCGCGGTTGCGGTCGCCGGCGTGACGCCGGTGGCCCTGACCCACTCGTCGGCTAGCGCCGTCGAGGACTCGGGGACCCCCGCCGCCGCTGCGGTGAAGCAGAAGGTCGATGACAAGCCTGACGCGCTCAACACCAAGCGCCGCGAGCTCAAGACCAACGCCGCCACTGCCGTCGCCACGGGCGAGAAGCAGACGGTCACGAAGAACGGCAGCGAGGTCGTGAAGATGGGCTCGGGCAAGAACGCCCGCTGGGTGGAGCACGAGCCCACCGAGAAGTCTCAGCTGCTGAGCTTCCTGGTCGAGTTCGGCGAAGGCGGCAACCCGGCCTTCCCGGACAACACCTCGGGCCCGCTCCACAACGAGATCGCGCCGCCCGCTGAGAACGACAACTCCACCTACTGGGAGGAGGACTTCTCCCGCGAGCACTACATGGACATGTTCTTCAACCAGAACAAGGGTGAGGAGTCGTTCCACAACGTCTACAAGGAGATGTCGAGCGGCCGCTTCGACCTCCAGGGCGACGTGAGCGACTGGGTGACGCTTCCGCACGCGGAGTCCTACTACCAGAACGACAAGGGCGACGAGACCGCCGCCGCGATGAAGAACTTCGTCCAGGACAGCGCCAACGCCTGGTACGACGCGCAGAAGGCGGCCGGCAAGACCGACGCCGAGATCACTGCGTACCTCCAGGACTACGACATCTGGGACCGCTACGACCTCGATGGCGACGGCAACTTCAACGAGGCCGACGGCTACATCGACCACTTCCAGGCGATCCACTCCGGCGTCGGCGAGGAGGCCGGTGGCGCACCGTGGACCATCTGGTCGCACCGCTGGGCCGCGAACGCGTCCGGCTCCGACGGCCCGGCCAACCACCCGAAGGCCGGCGGCGTCAAGATCGGTAACACCGACATCTGGATCCGCGACTACACCACCGAGCCCGAGAACGGCGGTCTGGGCGTCTTCGCGCACGAGTTCGGCCACGACCTCGGTCTGCCGGACTTCTACGACACCGCAGGCGGCGAGAACGGCACCGGCTTCTGGACCCTGATGAGCTCGGGTTCCTGGCTGGGCCACGGTGACGGCACCATCGGCACCACCCCCAACCACATGGGCGCCCCGGAGAAGCTCTTCCTCGGCTGGCTCAACTACGACACCGTCGAGGCCGGCACGTCGAAGAAGCTGACCCTGGGTCCGAGCTTCCACGACACCGGGTCCAAGACCCCGCAGGCGCTCGTGGTGAACCTGCCCGACGGCGAGACCACCCACGACGTCGGTTCCGGTACGTCCGGCAAGACGTTCCTCTACTCCGGCAAGGGCGACGACCGCACCGCCACCGCGGTCAGCCCGGAGATCACCGTCCCCGCGGGCGGCACGCTCTCGGCCAAGGTGAAGTACGACCTCGAGGCGGAGTACGACTTCACCTTCCTGGAGGCCTCCACCGACGGCGGCACCACCTGGTCGACCCCGCTGGCGACGAACCTGTCCTCTGCCGAGTACAACAACGGCATCCACGGCACCTCCGACAGCACCTGCGACGGCAACTGCGCCGACCACGACCCGCAGGAGTACGTCGACCTGACCGCCGATCTCTCGGCGTACGCGGGTCAGAACGTGAAGCTCCGCTTCCGCACCGCGAACGACGGCGGCGTCGCCTACTACGGCTTCGCCATCGACGACCTCTCGGTCGGCTCGGCCTACACGACGGACTTCTCGTCCTTCGACGGCTGGACCAACAAGGAGTACATGGGCATCACCGACGGCACCTACATCTCGACGTACCCGCGCTTCTACATCGCCGAGAACCGGCAGTACAAGGGCTACGACAAGACGCTGGCCGAGGGTCCGTACAACTTCGGCTACGGCGTGACCGCGCCTGACAAGGTCGACCACTACGCATACCAGGACGGCCTGCTGATCTGGTACAAGAACGGCGAGTTCACCGACAACAACACCTCGGAGCACCCCGGTGGTGGCCAGGCGCTGGTCGTCGACGCCTCCGTCGGCGTCCAGAAGTGGTCGAACGGCACCCTGTCGCGCAACCGGATCCAGGGGTACGACTCGACCTTCGACGTCGACCGCACCGACGCGCTCCACCTGGAGAACGAGATCGCCGGCGCCCCGAACAACGTCCTCGACCTGCCGCGGCGCAAGGGCGTGCCGACCTTCTACGACAGCTCGGAGACGGCGTACTACGACGCGTCCAACCCGGCGCACTCCACCAAGACGGCCGGCAGCGGCGTCAAGATCAAGGTGCTCTACTCGGACGAGCGCAGGGGCACGATGACGCTCAGCGTCTCCTGACCTGATCACAGCAACGAGAGGGCCCGAGGCGATCGCCTCGGGCCCCTCTCGTGTCAGTGCCGGTCCATCACCAGGTGCCGCCGAAGGCCGTCTCGGTGTTGGTGTTGACGGCGTTGCAGAGCGCCTCGAGGTCCTCGCCGCGTACGTCGGCCATCACCCGCATCGTGGCCGGGATCATGTAGCTGGAGTTGACCGCGCCGCGATGCGGGTGGGGCGTCAGGAACGGGGCGTCGGTCTCGACCAGGATGCGGTCCTGGGGAGTGATCGCGAGGGCGTCGCGGAGGTACTGCGCGTTCTTGAACGTCACCGTGCCGGCGAAGGAGAGGTAGGCACCGCGGTCGAGGCACTGGCGGGCGAACTCGGGGTCGCCGGAGAAGCAGTGCATCACCCACCGCTCGGGCGGGCCGACGCTGTCGATCACCTCGAGCACCGCCTCGTGGGCGTCGCGGTCGTGGATCATCAGGGTCTTGTCGAGGCGCTTGGCGATGTCGATGTGACGCCGGAACGAGTAGGCCTGGGTCTCGCGACCCTCCTCGTCGGTGCGGAAGAAGTCCATCCCGGTCTCCCCCACCACGCGGACCTTGTCGTGCGCCCCGGCGAGCTTCTCGATCTCGTCCAGCGCAGCCTCGAGGTCGGGCTGGCGAGGAGCGTCGTTGGGGTGGAGCGCCACCCCGGCGACCATGTTGTCGTACGTCTGGGCCGCCTCCACCGCCCAGCGTGCACCGGGCAGGTCGCAGCCGATCTGGACCACCCTGGTCACGCCCACCGCCGCCGCCTGCGCGAGCGCCTCCTCGATCGGGAGACTCTCGTCCCCTCGGACGATGTCGAGATGGGTGTGGTTGTCGACGACCGGTGCGGGCAGTGGCTCGGGTGCCGGGGCGAAACTCATGCTCACCAGTCTTCTACACGCTCTTGTGGACGAGGTCGTAGACCTCGCGTTTCGGTACGCCGGCCAGTCTGGCCACCTCGGCGATGGCTTCCTTCTTCGTGTGGCCCTCACCTTCCAGGTCGGCGACGGCGGCGCGGAGGCTGTCGGGGTCGCTGCCGACCTCGGCGGACGGGTCGGCACCGGAGACGACGATGGTGACCTCGCCGCGCACTCCCTCTGCGGCCCAGTCGACGAGCTCGGCCAGTCCCCCGCGGCGTACCTCTTCGTGGGTCTTCGTCAGCTCCCGGCAGACCGCGGCGGCGCGGCCGTCGCCGAAGGCGTCGCGCATCGCCGCCAGGGCAGCCTCGGTGCGGTGGGGGGCCTCGAAGAAGACCATGGTGCGCTCCTCCTTCGCCAGCGAGGCGAGACGGCGGCCCCGTTCGCCGGCCTTGCGGGGCAGGAAGCCCTCGAAGCAGAACCGGTCGACGGGGAGGCCGCTGACGGCCAGGGCGGTGAGGACCGCCGAGGGGCCGGGCACCGCGGTGACGCGTACGTCCTTCTCGACCGCGGCGGCGACCAGGCGGTAGCCGGGGTCGGAGACCGAGGGCATGCCGGCGTCGGTCACCAGCAGCACGCGGTTGCCGTCCAGGAGGTCGGCGAGCAGCGTCGGCGTACGCGCACTCTCGTTGCCCTCGAAGTAGGAGACGATGCGGCCCTTGATCTCGACCCCGAGATCCGTCGTCAGCCGACGCAGGCGGCGGGTGTCCTCAGCGGCGATGACATCCGCGGTGGCGAGCTCGGAGGCCAGTCGCGGAGGGGCGTCCTCGACGCGTCCGATCGGGGTTGCCGCTAGTACGAGCACGCCATCGTTTGGATCTACCACACCGATATTGTCGCAGGCTTATAAGGTTCCCTCGTGACGACGACGGTGACCGAGGAGCCGGAGCCCATGGAGGGCCTGGCCAGCACCCCCTCAGGTCACTTCCTGCCGACCGCCTGGGAGCGCGCCCGGCGCCGCATCAACGGCTCGCCGCGGGCGGGCTGGGCGGCGACGCTCGGGATCACGGCGCTGGCGTTCCTGCTGCGGCTGTGGCACCTGGGCACCCCGAAGGTCTTCGCCTTCGACGAGACCTACTACGCCAAGGACGCCTGGGCTCTGCTCGAGTTCGGCTACGCGCGCAACTTCATCGAGGGCGCCGACGAGAACATCCTGGCCGGACAGCTCGACGGACAGTTCGCCGACGGGCCGTCGATGATCGTCCACCCCGACGTGGGCAAATGGATCATCGCCCTCGGCATCAAGCTCTTCGGGATGGACCCGTTCGGCTGGCGGATCGCCTCGGTCGTGGTCGGCTCGCTGCTGGTGCTGCTGACCATCCGGTTCGTACGCCGCGTCTCCGGCTCCATGCTGCTCGGTCTCGTCGGCGGCATCCTGGTCACCTTCGACGGGCTCGCGTTCGTGCTCTCGCGCCTGGCCCTGCTCGATCTCTTCGTCGCCTTCTTCCTGCTGCTCGCGGTGCACCTGATGGTGATGGACCGCGACTGGTGCCGACGCCGGTTCTCCGCGCTCGCGCCCACCCAGCTCGCCGCGCCCGGCGCCTGGGGACCCGTCCGCCAGATGCTGTTCCGTCCGTGGCTGCTCTGCTCGGGCATCGCGTGGGGCCTGGCGATCGGCTCCAAGTGGGAGGCGCTCTACCCGCTGGCCGCCTTCGGTCTCCTCTATGTGGCCTGGTCCGCGGGGATGCGGCGCTCGTTCGGCGTACGTCTGTCCTGGCTTCGTGCCTGTGTGGCCGACGGGCCGACGGCGTTCGTGCACCTGGTGGGCGTCGCGCTGGCGGTCTACGTGATGACGTGGATCCCGTGGATGACCCACGCGGACGTCTACGAGGAGTCGCTCTCGGCAACGCAGTACACGCGCTACACCGGCGAGGGCCACTGCGAGAACAAGTCGTACGTCCCCGAGAACCTCAACGACAAGCGCTGGCCGACCGCCACGGAGCCGGACGCGTCCGGCCTCGGCGAGGTCAGCCAGTCGCTGCGGTCGCTGTGGTACTACCACCGCGACGTCTTCACCTTCCACACCCACTTCCTGGAGTGCGCCGAGCACACCTACGGGTCCCATCCGATCGGCTGGCTGGTTCTGAACCGGCCGGTCGGGGTCGCCGCCGACACCGGGATCCTGTCGGGCGCGAAGTCGCGCGGCGAGATGTGCGATGCCTCCCCCGCGACCGATCCCGACGGCGACGGTCCTGCCGAGGCGGGGACGTGCCTGCGGCAGGTGCTGCTCCTGGGCACTCCGGTGCTGTGGTGGGGAGCGTTCGTCGCGCTGATCGTCTCGGCGTTCATGTGGGTCGCCGCGCGGGACTGGAGGTTCGGGGTCGCCGTCGTCGGGGTGCTGTCGACGTGGCTGCCCTGGCTGCAGTACGCCGGGCGGCCGATCTTCTCCTTCTACATGATCATCGCGCTGCCGTTCCTGGTGCTCGGCCTGTGCCTGTGTCTGGGCAAGCTGCTCGACCGGCCGCCGCCGCTGGCCGGCGGAAACCCTGCCACCCGGCGTCGCGTCGGGGGTGCCGTCGCCGGTGGCATCTTCGTCGTGCTGGTGATCTGCAACTTCGCCTGGTTCTGGCCGATCTACACCGATGAGCTGCTCACCCGGCAGGAATGGCTGACGAGGATCTGGTTCAAGCGATGGATCTAGAGCATGTGGTGCGCGGCCGAGTGCCGCGACCGGGCGGCTTCGACGACGTCGTCGTGACCGTGTCCGCAGGACTCGTCTCGGATGTGCGGGCTGCCGTCCCCGGCGACCCGTCGTCTTCGGGGATCCTGCTCCCGGGGCTGGTGGACATCCACAACCACGGCGGTGGCGGTGCCTCGTTCCACTCGACGTCGGCGGACGAGATCGCCACCGCGGCCGGCGTTCATCACGCTGCCGGCACGACCACGCTGCTGGCCTCGACCGTGACCGACTCGCCTACCCGGTTGCTGTCGGTCGTCTCGGCGCTGGCCACGGCCGCGGAGTCCGGGCTGATCGCCGGGATCCACATGGAAGGGCCATTCCTGGAGCACTCCTGCCGCGGGGCGCACGATCCCGCGCTGCTGCTCGCGCCGGATGCCGGTCTCGCCCGTGAGTTCGTCGAGGCCGGACGGGGTCACCTGCGGGTGATGACGCTGGCCGCGGAGCTCCCCGGGGCCGACGAGGTCGCCTCGGTGCTCACCGAGGCCGGGGTCGTGGTGGCACTGGGACACACCGCGGCGTCGGCTTCGCGGGCTCGTGCCTTCCTGTCCGGGCCCGGGAGCCTGGTCACCCATCTCTTCAACGGGATGCCGCCCGCGCACCATCGCTCGCCTGGTCCGGTGCTCGGCGCTCTGGGAGCCGCGGGTGTGGGCGATGCCTGTGTGGAGCTGATCGCTGACGGCGTACACCTCGACGACGAGACGGTCCGGGCCGTGATGTCGATGGTGCCCGGCTCGGTCGTACTCGTCACCGACGCGATGGCCGCGGCGGGGATGGCCGACGGCGACTACCAGCTCGGACCGCTGTCCGTGGAGGTACGCTCCGGGGTCGCCCGGGTGGCCGACGGGACCGGCAACGGGTCGATCGCCGGAGGTACGTCGCGGCTCATCGACCAGGTACGCCGCCATGCGGCCGCCGGGGTGGACCTGGCCATGCTGATGAAGGCCGCGAGCCTGCGGCCGGCATCGGTCGTGGGCCTCGACGCGGGCCGCCTCGAGATCGGCGCGCGCGCCGATCTCGTGCTCACCGACGAGTCGCTGCAGCCGACCCGGGTGATGCGCGGCGGGGCCTGGCTGGTCTCGTAGATCGGGCTCGTATTCTGGGCACCATGTCCTCCACGAAGCCCGACGACTCTTCCCCACTCATCGCCGGGCTCGTGCCCAAGTGGGCGGTCGCGGCCTTCGCCGTCGACATCTTCTTCGTGCTCCTCTTCGCCTTCGCCGGACGTCAGTCGCACGACTCCGGCCCGGCGCTCGTCGTGCTCCGCATCGCCTGGCCCTTCCTGATCGGGCTCGCCGTGTCCTGGGCCGTGCTGATCTGGCGCCGCTGGCCTGCCGCTCGCGCATGGCCTGCGGGCGTGGTCGTCTGGCTCGGGACGTACGTCATCGGGATGGTGCTGCGCGGCCTCTCCGGCGAGGGCCTGGCGCCGGCCTTCCTGGTCGTCTCGCTCCTCTTCCTCGGCCTCACCCTGGTCGGCTGGCGCGGCTACGTCAGCGCCAAGCTCCACTACCGCTCCCGCCGCCTGGCCGAGTAGTCGGCTAGAGCGTGGCGGCTGCGGCGACCGGGTCGAAGCCGAAGGGGAGCTCGAGGCGGTGGGCGCGCATCAGGTCGGCGTTGGAGAGTACGTCGACGGTGCGGCCCTCGGCGGCCACGATGCCGCCGTCGAGGATGACGGAGCGCTCGCAGAGCTCGAGGGCGTACGGCAGGTCGTGGGTGACCATGAGGACGGTGACGTCGAGGTCGCGGAGGATGTCGGCGAGCTCGCGGCGGGAGGCGGGATCGAGGTTGGAGGAGGGCTCGTCGAGGACCAGGATCTCGGGGTCCATCGCCAGCACGGTGGCCACCGCGACCCGGCGGCGCTGGCCGAAGGAGAGGTGATGCGGGGGCCGGTCGGCGTACTCCTCCATGCCGACCTTCGCGAGCGCCTCGGTCACCTTGGCGTCGAGCTCCGAGCCGCGCAGGCCGAGGTTGGCGGGGCCGAAGGCGACATCCTCGCGGACGGTGCCCATGAAGAGCTGGTCGTCGGGATCCTGGAAGACGATGCCGACGCGGCGGCGGATCTCCTTGATGTTGGCCTTGGTCACGGGGAGTCCGCTCACCGCGACCGATCCGGCACCCGCGAGATGGATCCCGTTGAGATGCAGGACCAGCGTCGTCTTGCCGGCCCCGTTGGGACCCAGCAGCGCGACCCGCTCACCGCGGTGGACGTGCAGGTCGACGCCGAAGAGCGCCTGATGGCCGTCGGGGTAGGCGAAGGCGAGGCCGCGTACGTCCAGGACTGGAGTGGTCACCGGGGCATTCTCCCTGTGTAGCCGCGCGAGACCATAGCCAGGTGCACGCGCTCGCCGCGCTCGAAGGAGCGGATGAACAGCGCGCCGACCGAGCGGGCCAGCACCGGCCAGTGGAGCGGGTTGCGGGCCTCGAAGCCGCGGGATGCACGCGCGACCGCCATCCGGCGCATCTCGTCGGTCACGACCTCGAGGTAGCGCACCATGAACGCCATGATCTGCACCAGCTGCTGAGGCAGCCGCAGCCGCTCCAGGCCGTGGACCAGCTCCTGGGGCGTCGTGGTCGCGGCCAGCAGCAGCCCGGCGATCACACCGAGGGTGCCCTTGACGAGCAGCCCCCACGCCGAGAGCAGACCCGACTCGCTGAGGCTGAGTCCGAGCACCTCGATCCGCGGCCCGTGAGCGATGAAGGGCATCAACACCGCGAAGACCACGAACGGCGTCTCGACGACCATCCGCTTCAGCACCCACCCCGGGCGCACCCGCGCCACCGCGCCGACCGTCACGAGGACCGCGAGAAAGAAGGCGTACGCAGCGAACCACTCCCGCGGCGTCGCCACCACCACGAGCATGAAGCCGATCAGGGCGAGCACCTTCAGATGGGCGGGCACCGGGTCAGGCCTCGTCGGACTCGGCGGAACGACGGCGTACGACCAGGGCCAGACCACCGGCGATGACAAGCACCACCACGGTGCCGATCACGCCGGCGAGACCGCCGGAGAGCCGCTCGTTGTCGACGCCCTTGGTGCCGTAGTCGGCCAGCGGGCCGTCGGCGGCACCGTGCTCGGAGGCGCTGTCGAGGAAGCCGGTCTTGCCGGCGACGTACTCGAGGCCGTCGGGGTGGGCGGAAGCGTAGTAGGAGACCACCCCGGCCAGGAGGAGCGCGACGACGGCGATGCCGACGGCGACCCACTTGAACGGCACGGCCTTCGTGGACTCGCTCATGCCACCGACTCCTTCGGCTTGATCACCAGGTCGCGCTCGGCGATCACGCCTCGCGCGGCGTAGACGAGGTCGGGGCGTACGGACAGGATCGCGCCGACCGCGAGGAACGTGATCGCGCCCTCGCCCAGACCGATCACCGTGTGCCAGCCGAGCATCGCGGTGGCCAGTGTGGTCAGCGAGATATCGGCGGTGCCACCGACCGCGTAGAGCGCGGTGAAGACGGCCGCTGCCGCGGGGACGGAGAGGAAGGCGCCGATCGCAGCCGCGGGGGCGACCAGTCCGACCCGCTTCGGCAGCACCTTGATCAGCACCCGGCTCACGAACCAGCCGACGAGCACCGTGGTGACGGCCATGAGCAGGATGTTGGTGCCGAGCGCGGTGATGCCGCCGTCGGCGAAGAGCAGGGACTGCACGATCAGCACGACCGAGACGCACAGCACCCCGGTCCACGGCCCCACCAGCACCGCCGCCAGCGCGCCGCCCATCAGGTGACCGCTCGTGCCCGCCCCCACCGGGAAGTTGAGCATCTGGGTCGCGAAGACGAACGCGGCCACGAGGCCGGCCAGCGGGGCGGTCTTGTCGTCGAGCTCGCGGCGCGCGCCGCGCAGCGCGACGCCGACCGCGACGACAGCGACTGCACCGGTGGCGATCGACGTCGGCGCGTCGAGGAAGCCGTCGGGGACGTGCATGGTCACCTCATTGATCTACGTGGGGGCGGTCGAAGTGGAACCCGAGAGGAAACTGCTAACGCGAACTTATCGCAATAGCCTCGCCCGCGCACTGTCCGGTCAGACAGTGGATCAAGACTTCAGACATTTCAATCGACGCCAAATGAATACTTCTCAAGTCATGACAGCGCGCGTACCGTCGACGGCATGAGCAGCTCCGCCAACGACATCGTCATCTGCGAGCCCCTCCGCACCCCGGTCGGCCGGTTCCTCGGCGCCCTGGCGCCGCTGACCGCGACCGACCTCGCCACGACGGTCCTGCGCGAGCTGGTCGCGCGCACCGGCCTCCAGGAGGGCGACGTCGACGACGTCATCCTCGGCAACGGCTACGCGAGCGGCGAGAACCCTGCGATCGGCCGCATCGCGGCCCTCGACGCCGGGCTCGGCAACGGCGTCCCCGGTCTTCAGATCGACCGTAGGTGCGGGTCGGGCCTGCAGGCGATCCTGTACGCCGCGGGCTCGGTCGCCACCGGCGCCGCGAACCTCGTCGTGGCCGGCGGTGCGGAGTCGATGTCCAACGTCGAGCACTACGCGCTCGGGCTGCGCGGCGGGGTGAAGCAGGGCGGCATCGAGCTGCTCGACCGCCTCGACCGGGCTCGCGAGACCGCGGGCGGCAAGGACCACCCGCTCCCCGGCGGCATGATCGAGACCGCCGAGAACCTGCGCCGTGACTACGGCATCGGGCGCGAGGAGCAGGACGAGCTCGCGCTGCGCTCCAACCAGCGTGCCGTCGCCGCCCACGAGGCCGGCAAGTTCGCCGACGAGCTCGTTCCGGTGACCGTCCCCGGCGGCCGCCGCAAGCCCGACGTCGTCGTCGACCGCGACGAGCACCCGCGCGCCGACATCTCCCTGGAGAAGCTCGCCGCGCTGCGCCCGATCCGGCTGAAGATCGACGAGGAGTCGACCGTCACCGCCGGCAACGCGTCCGGCCAGAACGACGGCGCCGCCATGTGCGTGGTGACCACGCGCGCCGAGGCCGAGCGGCGCGGCCTGACTCCCCTGCTGGCGCTCAAGTCGTGGGCCGTCACCGGCTGCGAACCCGAGCGGATGGGCATCGGCCCCGTCCTCTCCAGCAAGGCGGCGCTGTCCCGGGCCGGGCTCACCCTCGACGAGATCGACCTGATCGAGCTCAACGAGGCCTTCGCCGCCCAGGTCCTCGCCGTCCTGCGCGAGTGGAAGATCGACGCCACCGACGAGCGGCTCAACCCCAACGGCTCGGGCATCTCGCTCGGTCACCCGATCGGCGCCACCGGCGCCCGCATCCTCGCCACCGCCGCCCGCGAGGCGCAGCGGCGCGAGGCCCGGTACGTCCTGGAGACGATGTGCATCGGTGGCGGACAGGGGCTGGCGGCCGTGTTCGAGTCGGTGCGCTGAAGCAGCCGGCAGAGCGACGTACGAAATTCTTCGAGAGAGCAGAGAAGACATGGGTCTGGACAAGGTGGTCGGGTCGGCCGCGGAGGCGGTCGCCGACATTCACAGCGGGGCCAGCCTGGCCGTGGGCGGCTTCGGGCTGGTGGGAATCCCGTGGTTCCTGATCGAGGCGCTGCGCGAGCAGGGTGCGGACGACCTGATGGTGGTCTCCAACAACTGCGGCGTCGACGGCGCCGGGCTCGGGCTGCTGCTCGACGACCACCGCATCTCCCGGGTGATCGCGAGCTACATCGGCGAGAACAAGGAGTTCGGGCGCCAGTACCTGGCCGGCGAGATCACCCTCGAGCTCACCCCGCAGGGCACGCTCGCTGAGCGGATGCGCGCGGGAGGCAGCGGGATCGGCGCCTTCTACACCCCGACCGGCGTCGGCACGATGGTCTCCGACGGCGGCCTGCCCTACCGCTACAACCCCGACGGGACGATCGCCGAGGCCTCCGAGCCGAAGGAGGTCCGCGAGTTCCACGGCAAGCAGATGGTGCTCGAGGAGGGCATCATCACCGACTTCGCGCTGGTCCGCGCGACCCGCGTCGACCGCGCCGGAAACGCCCAGTTCAACGCCTCCACGCGCAACTTCAACGTACCGGCCGCGATGGCCGGCCGAGTGACCGTCGTCGAGGCCGAGGAGGTCGTCGAGGTCGGGGAGATCGCCCCGGCCGACGTCCACCTTCCGGGGATCTTCGTGAAACGGATCGTCGCGCTGACGCCCGAGCAGGCAGCGCGCAAGGACATCGAGAAGCGTACGACGCGCGGCGAGCGCCCGACCACGAACCAGGAGGCCTGAGTCATGGCTTGGGACCGCAACCAGATGGCCGCACGCGCCGCGCAGGAGCTGCAGGACGGCGACTACGTCAACCTCGGGATCGGCCTGCCGACGCTGATCCCCGACTACATCCCGGAGACCTCGACGGTCGTGCTGCACGCCGAGAACGGCATCCTCGGCGTCGGCCCGTTCCCCTACGAGGACGAGGTCGACCCCGACCTGATCAACGCAGGCAAGCAGACCGTCACGGTGCTCGCGGGGGCTTCCTACTTCGACTCGGCGACCTCGTTCGCGATGATCCGCGGCGGCCACATCGACGTCGCCGTCCTGGGCGCGATGCAGGTCTCGACCAACGGCGACATCGCCAACTGGATGGTGCCCGGACAGATGGTCAAGGGCATGGGCGGCGCGATGGACCTCGTCTCCGGCGCCGGGCGGGTGATCGTGCTGATGGAGCACGTCACCAAGAAGGGTGCACCCAAGCTGCTCTCGGCCTGCGACCTGCCGCTGACCGGTCGCGGGATCGTGAAGCGGGTCATCACGGACCTGGGCGTCCTCGACGTCGCTGGCTCGTCGTTCGAGCTCGTCGAGCTCGCTCCCGGGGTGACGTACGACGAGGTCGTGGCGGCCACGGGCGCGCCGGTCGTCGACAAGACCGTCGCCGTGACTGCTTAGTCTCACTATTCAAAACCCGAGACCTGCTACGTAACTCGCGTTTGCACTCCGTCGTTCGAGGTGTGATATCCAACACACCCCTGGAGTGAGTCGTGAAACTCGGCAGACTGGCATTCCTCGTACCGTTCCTGGCTCTGGTCACGACCTTTCTGCCACCGACGCACTCCGCGTCCGCGGCCCCGGCGACCGCCGTCGCCTCGGCCGCGACCGCGCAGGCGCCGCAGGCGCGGGCCGGGGCGTGGAAGCCTCGCCCGGCGACGTACGGCGTGGTGGTCGAGAAGGACATCCAGCTGACGATGTCCGATGGGGTGGTGCTCCGCGCCGACGTCCACCGTCCGGCGAAGGCGGACGGGACCGTGGCGCCGGGCCGGTTTCCGGTGATCCTGACCCAGAACCCCTACAACAAGAACGTCTCCGGCGGGGGCGGCGGCGACTACTTCGTCGAGCGTGGCTACGTCTGGGTCCAGACCGACGTACGCGGCACCGGCTCCTCCGCGGGTCAGTGGGACGCGTTCGGCGACCGTGAGCAGAAGGACGGCCTCGAGGTCGCCAACTGGGCGACCTCGAAGAAGCGCCCGTGGAGCAACGGCGAGCTCGGCCTGTGGGGCGCGTCCTACATGGCGATCAACCAGTTCTTCACCGCCGCTCAGCACCCGCGCGGGCTGAAGGCGATGTTCCCGATCGTGCCGGCCGGCGACGTCTACCGCGACGTCGTCGCCTCCGGCGGCCAGATCGACGCCGGGTTCATCCCGCTGTGGTTCGGGCTGGTCACGGGCGCCGGACTGGTGCCGCCGGCCGTCAACCAGACCCGCCCCGACGCCACCTTGACCACGCTGCTCCAGCACGTCGGCGGTGCGCTCGGGTTCCAGGTGCCGATGCTCGTCAGCGCGGTCCTGGGCAGCGACGCCGGCTACGACGGACCCTTCTACAGGAAGCGGTCACCGCTGAGCGTGGTCGACGAGATCGACGTACCGACGTTCGTGACGGCCGGGCAGTACGACATCTTCCAGCGCGGCACGCCGATGCTCTTCGACCGGATGCAGAAGAACGGCGTGGACACCAAGCTGCTCATCGGACCGTGGACGCACGCCGAGGCGGCCACCGGCGCCGGCCTGGAGGGCAGCGGGATCAACAGCATGGGCGAGATGGCCCTGCGGTGGTTCGACACGCACCTCAAGGGTCTGCCCGACGCCACCCTCGACCGCGACGTCGCGCCGGTGACCTACCACGAGATCGGGTCCGGGAAGTGGCGCACGATGCAGTCGTGGCTCGGGAGCGAGGTCCGTGCGAAGACGTACGCCCTCGGGTCGGCCCTGAAGCCCGTCGGCGGAGACACGATCATGCCGCTGCCGGTGCAGGGGCTGTGCTCGCGCAGCACCGCGCAGTGGACCGCCGGCGCCCTCGCGATCCCAGGCTGCGAGACCGACAACCGGATCAACGACGCGCTCGGGGTCTCCTACGAGACCGCTCCGGCGACGTCGGACCTGGCCTTCTCCGGCCCGCTCAACGCCGACCTGTCGGTCTCCACGACCGGCACCGACGGCCTGATCTCGGTCTCGGTCGAGGACGTCGCGCCCGACGGGTCCGTCGACCGCATCACCGGCGGCTGGCAGACCCTGCGCCACCGTGCCGTCACCGCGTCGAGGTCGCGAACCTTGAACGGCCAGGTCGTCCAGCCGTGGCACCCCTTCACCCGTGAGGCCGAGCAGGCGGTCACGCCCGGGACGATCTACCGCGTGCCCGTTGAGGTCTTCCCGACCGGCGCAGTGATCGAGAAGGGCCACCGCCTCCGAGTCACCGTCCACTCCTACGACGTCCCCCACCTGCTGCCCAACGTGAAGCAGCTGGTCCGCGGCATCGCCGGCGTGGTCACGGTCCACCACACGAAGACGAACCCCTCGACGCTGGTGCTACCGGTCCGGAGGTAGCGCCGAGGGGTCGGCTTCTGGCGTCGAGACGTCAGAGACTGGCGGCTTCGTCCGGCACGCGCTTGGAGATCTTCGGGTCCCGGGCGCGTGCCGCGTCCACGAGCAGGTACGCCGCGATCGCGGCTCCAGCACCCAATGCGATCGCGGCCGAGGCGTAGGCGGCACCGTAGCCGACGGTCGTGACCAGGCCGGCGGCGATCAGGGTGCCGAGGAACCCACCGAGCTGCTGGGTCGTCGTGGTCAGGCCGGAGCCGATCCCGCCATGCTCCGGCGCCAGCGCGCCCATCGCCAACGCCGTCACCTGCGGCATCGCGAGGCCGAAGCCGAGGCCCATCACGACCGCGCCGGGGAGAACGTCCAGGGCGAAGCCGCCCGCTCCGGGGAGGCGGACGAGGTAGACCATGCCTGCGACGAAAGCGAGCACGCCGACGAGCAGGACGCGCTCGGACCCGAACCGTTCGGCCAACGTGGCGCTGAAGCCGAGGCTGGCGACGGCGATCACCACGCTGACCGGAAGGAACGCCAGGCCGGTCGAGAGCGCGCCGAACCCGAGCGTGTCCTGCAGGTAGAGCGTCGTGACGAACTGGAACGTGAACCCGCCGAAGGTCAGGGTCAGCAGGATCAGGTTCCCGAGCGCGAACCTGCGCTGGGCGAACAGGCCGCGCGGGAGCAGGCCACCCTTGGCGCCGGTCGGTGGCGTACCCTCCACCGCGCGGAGCGCGACGATCAGGGCGATGATCCCGAACGGCACGTTGATCAGGAAGGCCCAGCGCCAGGACGCGACGTCGGTGAGTACGCCACCCAGGACCGTCCCCACGGACGCACCGATCGAGCCGACGAAGGCGAGCACCGCGAAGGCGCGGAGGCGCTCGCGGGGCTCGGCGTAGAGGCCGGCGATCATGCCGAGCACCACGGCCGAGGCGATGCCGCCGCCGAGGCCTTGGACGAATCGCGCGAGAACCAGGGAGATCGGGTCCCAGGCGATGCCGCACCATGCCGAGGCGAGCGTGAAGATGCTCAGCCCGGCGAGGA
Organism: Nocardioides sp. NPDC087217; assembly: GCF_044744805.1. Lineage (NCBI taxonomy): Bacteria > Bacillati > Actinomycetota > Actinomycetes > Propionibacteriales > Nocardioidaceae > Nocardioides > Nocardioides sp. NPDC087217. The sequence goes on along the minus strand of NZ_JBIUZB010000001.1, from coordinate 932,887 downwards.
AGACCGGGCGGGTGCCGAACGCGTCGCCGGCCCGGCCCGCAGGGAGCAGGACGAGCGCGAAGGCGAGCAGGAAGCCGTTGACCACCCAGGACAGCGACGCGTCGCCGAAGCCCAGGTCGTCGCGGATTGCGGGAAGGGCGACGGTCACGACCGTGCCGTCGAGGATCACCATCAGCTGAGTGGCTGCGAGGGTCGCGAGCGCGACTGTCTTGGTCGTCATAGATACGACCATAGAAGATTGTTTGTTATGAAACAATCTATTTCGGGATATTCAGTTGTGAACCCATCCCTAGCGGGACGAGGCAGGCGCGCGACGCCGCAGCGTCATCGTGTGCGACGGCGTCGCCCACGGCCCCTCGACGAGGTGCTGCAGCGCCTCGATGAACGCCTCGCCCTCCCTCGGCGCCAGACCCTCGAGCGCCTTGGCGACGGTCGCGTTGTAGGCCTTCGAGGCCTCCTCGAGCGCCTTCGCGCCGGCCGGCGTGAGCGCGACGATGCGGGCACGGCGGTCAGTGGTCGAGACCCGTCGCTCGGCCAGGCCGCGGCGCTCGAGGTTGTCGAGGGTGGTGACCATCGTGGTCTTGTCCAGCATCGCCATCTCGGCCACGGCGTTCTGGGTGTACTCCCCCTCGGCGGCTTTCATCAGCACGCAGTACTCCCGCACCGAGAGCTCCAGGTCGGCCAACGCCTCGCCGACCTGGGCCGCGAAGGCGTGCGCGGACTGGTTGAGCAGGAACAGCAGGTCGATACGCGGTCCGGTCATGAACTAGATCTTAACGAACCATCCGATACCGAACTATCTTCTGACCAACTATCTAACCCAAACGGCGCCCGACCCCGCAGACATCGGGATCGAGCGCCGTCCGGCATCGCCTCAGAGATACTGGGCGAGGTCCGCCTGGATCTCTTCGGGCGTCACCTGCGGTTCGTAGCGCTTGACGACCTCGCCCTCGCGACCGATCAGGAACTTGGTGAAGTTCCACTGGATGTCGCCCGGCGCCTCGGCACGCAGGAACTCGTAGAGCGGAGCAGAGTTCTCCCCGTTGACGTCGACCTTGGAGAGGACCGGGAACGTCACGTCGTACGTCGTCTTGCAGAACTCCTGGATCTCGTCGTCGGTGCCGGGCTCCTGACCCATGAATTGGTTGCACGGGAACCCGATGACCTCGACGCCGGAGTCCTTGCTGGCCCGGTAGAGCGCCTCCAGGCCCTCGTACTGCGGCGTCAGGCCACACTTGCTGGCTACGTTGACGATCAGCAGCAACTTGCCCTTGTAGTCGCTGAGCGAGACGGTGCTGCCGTCAGCGGCGGTCGCTTCGAAGTCGTACGTGGTGGTCACAGGTCTCTCCTCGATCGAGTTGCGGTGCAGGGGGACAACCTTGCTCCGCTCGAGGTTATGCCCCGCGCTGGTGCGGAACCGACGAGGCCTCCTCGGCCAGGCGCCGGTCACGCGCGACCGTCATGATCGCGGCCGACATCCATTCCAGCGCCTCGGGCATCTCGAAGGCGATCTCCTCGAGCAGCGTCGGCATGTCGTGCCGGCCCACCGAGAGGAGCATCTCGCTGAGCGAGCCGTCGGGCGCGGTGACCATGAACCGGAACTCGATCGCCTCGGCGGTCACCGTCGCGGCACACCGACTGGTCTCGAACGTCCACGGCGCACGGCGGGCACTGCCGTGGGCGCCGGGAGTCGTCATGACCGCGCATCCTATTCAGGTTGCCGCCCCGACCGCACCCCTTTCACTCCTCGGATCAGCCCTCGAACAGTGATTCGAATCTCGTCACCAGACACACCACCCCGACGCACACGAAGCGACCCGAGGACCGGTACGTTCGTCCGCGGTCATTCAGCGGGGGAACACTGGAGAGGGACACAACTTCACATGATGGGCGGGCATCACGCGGCCTCTGGGGCTGCCGCGTGGATCGCAGTGACATCGTCGGCACCGATCGCGTTCGGGTGGTATCCGGGCGTCTCGGACATAGGCGTGATGACCGGCACCCTGGTGTGCGCCGGCGCCGCGCTGCTTCCGGACGCGGACCACCACAACGGCACGATCGCCCACTCGCTGCCGCCGGTCTCCGAAGGCTTGACCAAGATCGTCGGACAGGTCTCCGGCGGCCACCGCAACGGCACCCACTCGATCCTCGGCGTACTCGCCTTCACCGGACTCGCCTGGGGCGCGGGGAAGCTCTCGCTCGAGACCGAACGTTTCGGCAGCATCCTGATCGGCCCGGGCATCATGTGCGTCCTTCTGGTCGCCTTCGCCATGGACGCGCTGAAGCTCACCCGCAAGGGCGTCCACTGGCCATGGATCCCGGCGGTTGCTCTGGCGACGGTGATCGCCATCTTCGCGCCCGAGGAGTGGTGGTGGATGCCCTTCTCCGTCGCCCTCGGCTGCGTCGTGCACCTGATCGGCGACTTCGTGACCACGATGGGGATCCCGCTGTTCTGGCCGATCGCGCCGAAACCGCCACGGTGGGTCCGGCGCAACAAGTGGCTGCCGTTCGACAACATGTGGACCCGTGGCGGCCACTTCGCCCTCCCGATCCTCGGCGACGCCGGCTCCATCCGGGAGTGGGTCGTGATGACCCCGATCAGCCTGTACGCCGTCGTCGGCTTCGGCTGGGCGCTGCTGAGCCAGATGGGCTTCGACGTCGAGAGCCGCTGGGACGTCCTGGTCTCGAACCTCAGCACCCTCGTCTGACCGACGGCTCTCCGCTCAGCTCTCGACGGAGCGCCGGCGCCCGCGGAGCGGGCGGACGAGGAACATCCCGGCCAGCAGCGCGAGCGCGGCGAGGAGCGCGACGACGGCGAGCACCCCGCTCAGGACGACCTTCGTCTGGATGCCGCGGTGCTCCTCGCCGACATCGTCGGAGACGATCAGCGTCATCGACACGATGGTGTCCTTGAGGAGCTGGATGAAGCGGGTCATGTCCTCGGACCAGACCTGCGCGGCCGGCCGCCCCGGGGCATGGGACTCCAGGTCCCGGACCGCGCCCGCGAGCGAGCCGTCGTTGATGACCTGGACGACCGCGTTCTGCGACACCAGGCCACGGGACCCGTCGGCGAAGGTGCCGTCCGAGATCTTGTCCAGCGCCTTCTGGGTGGCCTTCGGGGCGTCGCCGTAGAAGGAGCGCGAGGTGAGCTGCCAGGACGTACGCGCCTCGCTCATCGCCTCCATCGACTCCTCGTCGATCTTCCCGGTCATGAGCGCGGGCACCATCACCGCGCGCTCGATCCCCAGCGACTCGGAGGCTGACCTGACGTACTTGAGGTTGGTGACCTGCTTGTAGATGTTCTCGTTGCGGATGTTGGGCATCTCGGTCGCGAAGTCGAGCAGCTCGTAGGCGGTGTCGGTGTAGGCGGCGACCGCAGCCTCCGTGCTCGCCTTGTCGCCTTCCTCGAGGTCGGTGCGGTAGGCGTCGATGCTCTTGAGGACGGTGTAGGTGCGCTCGACGCGCTCCCGCAGGCTCGGGGTGTCGGCGAGGTCGACCTTGGTGATGTCGTCGTGCCACGCCTCGATCGAGTCGTCGGTCACCTGGCGATAGGCCTGCCGGACCGCGTCCGGGACCTGGTCGGAGCTGAGCGCGTCCCGCTCGAAGATGAGGTCCATCCCGAGCTCGTAGCTCTCCGGGAGCGCTCCGGCGATCGTCACCGCGCGACTGGAGACGGCACGCTCGTCGAGCGCATCGGCGAAGGTCAGCCCGCCGAGGACCAGGGCGATCAGCACCGGGACCAGCAGCACGGCGAGCACCCGGGTGCGGAGGAACCTCGGCTTCGGGGCGGCATGGGACCGAGGCGTACGCTGCGCCGACTCGACCACGCCGGCGACCGCGGTGACCGACGAGACCGAGGCGCCTGAGGAACCCGAGGAGGCCGAGGACGCGGACGAGAGCGCCAGGGGCTTGAGCCCGGCGGGCAGCTCGCGGCTGCCGACCGGAACCGGGGGCACGACCTCGGGCCGGCGCGCGAAGCCGACGACCTCGCCCGCGGTCGGCCGCCGGGAGGGGTCCTTGTCCATCATCGACGCCACGAACTCGTCGACATGGGACGGCACGGTGACCACGTCGTTGACGTGCGGGACCGGCGCGGTCACGTGCTGGTAGATCATCGAGACCGGCTCGGAGCCGGCGTACGGGGCGCGTCCGGTGAGCAGCTCGAAGTACACGCAGCCGAGCGCGTAGATGTCGCTCGGTGGGCCGACCACGTTGTCGGCGGCCTGCTCGGGCGAGATGTAGGGCAGGCTCCCCATCACGTGGCGGGTGGAGGTGAGCCGCTCGGCCTGGTGGTTGGCCAGCTGGGCGATGCCGAAGTCGAGCACCCGGATCCGGCCGTCGCCGTCGTAGACAAGGTTGGACGGCTTGATGTCGCGGTGGATGATCCCGGAGGAGTGGACCGCGGTGAGCGTACGCGCGACCTGGACCATCGCCTCGCTCGCCTCCTCGACGGTGAACCGCCCCTGCTTCTCCAGGCGGTCGGCCAGCGTCGGGCCGGGAAGCAGCTCCATGACGAGGTAGACGATGCTGCCGTACTCGGTCTGCTCGACGCCGACGTCGTGCACCTGCACCGTGCCGGGGTGGCTGGCCGCCGTCGTCGAGAGCGCCTCACGCCGGAAGCGCTCGGTCACCTTGGGGTCGGCAGAGGTCTCCACGACCTTCACGGCGACCCAGCGTTCGAGCCTGATGTCGGCCGCCTGCCAGACCTCGCCCATCCCGCCGCGGCCAAGCAGTCGGTGCAGGCGGTACCGGCCTGCGATCGGGGGGCGCGTTCGCATGCGCATATGTTGTCGGACTCACACCCCGTGCGTCTCGTGTACGCACCGATGAGATCCGCCGATCTTTGCCATCGTCGCCGGTTTACGCATCAACTGATCGCCCTCGCGCACGGAGCAGCGCGACCCCGAGCCCAGCGAGCACCGCCAGCACGATGCCGGTGAAGACTCCCCAGGCGATCGTCTGGTTCTGGGCGTCCCTGTGCTCGCGCTCGACGTCGTCGGCGAGCCGGCTGGCGGCGTCGACGACCACCTCCTTGAGGTCCTGGACGTAGCTGGCGGCATCGGCCAGCCAGAGCTGTTCCACGGGCCTTCCGTCGGCGCTGTCCTCCAGCTGCCTGACGACGTCCTCGACGTCACGAGCGTTGAGCACCCGGATGACGGCACGCTGGGACGAGACCGCGTAGGACCCGAACTCGAAAGACCGGCCCGAGATCCTGTCGAGCCGCTGCCGCGTCGCCGCGTCAGCGCGCGTGTAGATCGACTCCGAGTGGGTCGCCCACGAGTCCTGGGCTGCGCTGAGGTCGGAGATGCCCTGGTCGCTGATCCGCTCGTTCCGCAAGGCGTTCGCCATGATCCTCCGCTCGAATCCGAGCACCTCCGAGACGGATCCGATCAGCTCCAGGTTCCGGGCCTGCTTGGCCAGCTCCTCGTCCCGGAACGAAGGCAGCTCGGCGGCGAGGTCGAAGAGCCCGTTGACCGCGTTCGTGTACAGCTCGACGGCCGCCAGCTTGCCGGCCCTGTTCCCCGCCCGGGCGGCGGCGCGGATGTCCGAGAGCCGCTCGAGGGCGGCGGCCGACCTCTCCGTACGCCGCCGCAGACCCGGATCGCCGGCGGTGTCCAGCTTCTCGACCTCGGCGGTCCAGGCTTCGATGGACCGGTCGGTGATCTGGAGGAAGTCCTCGGTCAGCGCCGCATCGGTCCGCAGCGCGTCGCGCTCGATCGAGAGGTCGAAGGCGAGCTGAAAGCTGGTCGGCAGGATGTTGGCCAGCGGCGCGGCGCTGCCGACGTTCGACATCGTGTCGCCGGCCCGGAGCGTGCCCCAGCCACCGAAGACCAACCCCGGCAGGACCAGGACCATCAGCACACCCAGGAGCGTGGGCGAGAGGCGCGGCCCTCTGATGTTGGGCGGACGTACGATCCGCTTCGGCGGCGGAGCGACGCCGCTCTCGAGCACCGTGGCCACCTCGTCGGCTCGGGGCCGCTTGGCAGGATCCGGGTCGAGCATGGCGGTCGCGATGCCATCGAGGTGGCCGGGCACGGTCACCAGCGTGCCGACCCGCTCGGGCACGAGCCCGGCGTAGGGCGGGCGCCCGGCGAGCAGCTCGAAGAACACGGCACCGAGGGAGTAGACGTCGCTCGCCGGCCCGATCCGCTTGCGGTCGATCTGCTCGGGGGACATGTACGGCAGGCCCTCCCCGCCGCGGGGCGCCGGCGCACCGAGCAGCGCGATCCGGCCGTCGGGGGCGTACCCGATGGTGGCCGGTCTGATGTCTCCGTGCACCTGCCCGGCGGCGTGGCCCGAGGCGAGGAGACGCGCGACCTGCGCGACGATGCTCGAGGCCTCTTCAGGGGCGAACGGGTGCTGCTCGACAAGCCGGCCGGCAAGATTCCGACCGCTCAGAGCGGGTCCGCCCTGTCCGGTCAGATGGTTCAAATGCTGGCGACCGGCGCGTGGGGGACGGATACGCATGGGTCCATAGTCCCTGGTGAGCACCTCTGACGCCCCGGCCTCAGCCGAGAGTTTTCCTGGACTTGGCCAAGAGTTCGACTCCCCCGCGGGCTAGCCCGGCCGAAGCCTGATCCCGTACTGCTGCACCTTCCGGTAGACGGTGGCGCGCGACATCCCGAGCTCCGCGGCCGCCTCCTGCATGGTGATCCCCGGACGGGTCAGCACGCGGACGATCTCTCCGCGTTCGAAGGCATCGATGCGGGACAGCGGCCGCCTGGTGTCGGAGAGTACGTCGGCGGGAAGGTGACGCAGGTCGATCAGGTCACCGGCGCTCACGGCCCGCTGGACGACATGGACGAGCTCGGCGACGTTGCCCGGCCAGCCGTGGTCGTGCAGCGCCCGCTCCGCAGCCGGCGTCAGCGCGATCTCCCGGCCCCGCACCCGCAGCCCCACCTGATGCGCCAGTGGAAGTACGTCCTCGGGCCGCTCCCGTAGCGGTGGCACCTCGACCACGGTGTCGACCAGATCGGCCAGGGCCGCCGGGATGCCGTCGAAGGACTCGGCGGTCATCGCGAACGGCACGCCGGCGAACGCCCCGGGCGCCGCCTCGACGAGCAGGGCGTGCAGCCGCTCGGCCACCCAGGCGGGAAGCATGTTCACGTCGCGTACGACCACCGCGGTGTCCTGCTTGGCGAGCTCCGGCGTCCACAGCGACAGCCAGGCCTCGGCGTCGGCCGGCTCCGGGGCGGAGGCCGCCAGGATCCGGTCGCGCGGCCGCAGGTCGCGGAACGCCTGGGCGACCAGGGTCGTACGCCCTACCCCCGGCTCCCCGACCACGGCGACCCGCCGGCCGACCCGGAGCGCGTCGCGGACACTGCCCAGCGCTTCGCACCAGGCGGAGGAGAGGTCGCGGAGACTGCCGGCGCCCGGCTCCAGCCGGGGCGCCTCGACCCGGAACACCTCACCGCGGGGAGCCGGGCGTGGCGAGCGGCCGTGGGCGCGGGCGAGCATGAGCGACGCGGTGTTGCTGGCCGCCGACTGCGCCAGGGCGAGCAGCAGATCGTGGGACGACTCCGACCAGGTGGTCAGGTTGACGCTGCCCTCCAGGCGTCCGCTGATCGGGTCGATCACCGGGGCTGCGGCACAGGTGTAGCTGCACAGCGAGAGCGAGTAGTGCTCCTCGGCCCGGACCACGGTGGGTGTCCGGTCGGCCAGCGCGAGACCGAGCCCGTTGGTGCCCGCCGCGCGCTCGGCGTAGCTGAACCCCGGTGCCAGGTGGACGGCATCGAGGTCCCGGAGCAGCTGCTGGTCTCCGCTGAGCCGGTTGAGCACCAGGCCGACGGGATCGGTGAGCATCAGGCTGACCGGCTCGCCGACGAGCGTCCGGTGCAGGTCGTCGAGCACCTCTTGGCCGCACTGGAAGAAGAGCGACTCCTGGTCGTAGGCGCCGGAGAAGACCGGGTCGACCTCCTCGACGGAGACCCCGTACTCCTGGCTGCGCTGCCAGGAGGCGCGTACGCGCGGCGCCAGCGCCGACGCGTCGACGGCCGCGGTGCGCTGCGCGATCGGATGACGCCCTGTCATGTGATCGACGTTACATCCGCCGGTCGGCGGAGACGGTCGGACAGCGTCTCAGATTGAGACGGTCGAGGTCTCACATTGAGACGCCGCACCCCTGATCTGCGCGTCGCCGCCGCCCTAGCGTCCTGTGACGAAAGCCACAGATCGGAGGAACCCGATGTACACCAAGAACAACGAGTCGTACTTCATCGTCGACGCCCACGTCGCTCTCTGGGACGCCCGGCCGGAGAACCAGCGCAACATCCACGGCAAGCAGTTCATCGACTGCTTCTACGACTACCACCGCAACCTCTCCCCCGAGGCGGAGCACTGGTCCTACGAGGACTACCTCTACCAGGGCGGCGAGCGGCTGATGCACGACCTGTTCGAGGTCGGCTACGTCGACCACGCGATCTTCCAACCGGCCCACCTGGGCGAGTTCTACACGAACGGGTTCGGGCAGACCGAGGAAGCCTCACAGCTGGCGGCGAAGCACCCCGACAAGCTGACGTACAACCACCACTTCGACCCCCGCAACGGGGAGGCCGGCCTCGAACAGCTCCACGCCGACGCCGAGCGGTTCGGGCTCAAGGGCGTGAAGCTCTACACCGCCGAGTGGCACGGGGAGTCGCGCGGCTGGAAGCTGACCGACCCCTGGGCGTACCGCTACTTCGAGGCCTGCCGCGAGCTCGGGATCACGAACATCCACATCCACAAGGGCCCGACGATCCGGCCGCTGGACCGCGACGCGTTCGACGTCGCCGACATCGACCACGTCGCCAGCGACTTCACCGACCTCAACTTCATCGTCGAGCATGTCGGCCTGCCCCGGCTGGAGGACTTCTGCTGGATCGCCACCCAGGAGCCCAACGTGCACGGCGGGCTGGCGGTCGCGATGCCGTTCATCCACACCCGGCCGCGCTACTTCGCGCAGATCCTCGGCGAGCTCGTCTACTGGATCGGCGAGGACCGGATCCAGTTCTCCTCCGACTATGCGATCTGGACGCCGAAGTGGCTGATCGAGCGGTTCGTCGACTTCCAGATCCCGGAGGACATGACCGAGTACGCCCCGCTCACCGTCGCGCAGAAGAAGAAGATCCTGGGCCTCAACGCCGCGAAGATGTACGGCCTGGAGGTGCCCGCCGAGCTGCGGCTGCCCGAGGCGGACGAGACCGCGACAGGTCCCCGTGAGCCCGAGCGGGCAGACCTCGCGGCGGTGTGACATGACCTTGCTGACCTGCGAGAACACTCGTGACACCGAGGCGTACGCCGCGCTTCACGCCGTCGTCGACCCCGAGCTCGACGAGCCCATCACCGACCTCGGCTTCGTCCGGTCGCTGACCGTCTCCCCCAGCGCACCGGACGGCGAGACGATCAGGGTCGAGGTCCATCTGCGGCTGCCGACGTCGTTCTGCTCCCCCAACTTCGCCTACCTGATGGCGAGCGACGCCAAGGACGCGCTGACCGCGCTGCCGTGGACCGACCAGGTGGTCGTCGAGCTCGACGACCACCACGACTCCGATCTGATCAACGCCGGGCTGGCGGCCGATGCCGGCTATCTCGGCACGTTCCGCCACGAGGCCGAGTCGTCCCTGGACGAGCTCCGGACCACGTTCCACCGCAAGGCCCACACGGCGGCGCTCGAGCGCTGCCTGACCCGGCTGCTGAGGGGGCAGCCGGACCTGGCCGAGGACGCCGTGGGCGAGGTCCGTCTCGTGGACCTGCCGGACGACGACTTCACCGCCTCGCTGAGGCGGCGCCGGGCGGTCGTCGGCCTGCCCGACCTGCCGGAGGCGTACGTCCTGGTCGACCACGACAACGAGCGGCCCGGCGACATCCCGCTGGCGCTGCGAAGGGCGCGTTCGACCCGGATCTCGATCGACGGGAACGCGCACTTCTGCCGTGGCCTGCTGGCCACGCGCTACGGCGAGCAGGTCACCTCGCCCGCTTTCGTACCCCTGACCGACCTGCACCGAGAAGGAGCATCATCATGAGCACCATGCGAGCCGTCCAGGTGGTCGGCTACCACCAGCCGCTGGCGATGGCCGAGGTCCCGGCCCCCGAGCCGACCGGCCCGTTCGACGTCGTCGTCAGGATCGGCGGCGCCGGCGTGTGCCGCACGGACCTGCACATCCTGGAGGGGCAGTGGGAGGAGAAGTCCGGCGTCACGCTGCCCTACACGATCGGCCACGAGAACGCCGGCTGGGTGCACGCGGTCGGTGCCGCCGTCACCAACGTCGCCGAGGGCGACAAGGTGATCCTGCACCCGCTGATCACCTGCGGGCTGTGCCGCGCCTGCCGCTCGGGCGACGACGTGCACTGCGAGCTCAACCAGTTCCCCGGCATCGACACCAACGGCGGCTACGCGGAGTACCTGAAGACCTCCGCCCGCTCCGTGGTGAAGATCGATGACTCCCTGGAGCCTGCCGACGTGGCTGCCCTGGCCGACGCCGGCCTGACCGCCTACCACGCAGCCGCGAAGGCGGCCCGTCGGCTGACCCCGCGCGACAGGTGCGTGGTCATCGGCGCCGGCGGGCTCGGGCACATCGGCATCCAGGTCCTCAAGGCACTCAGCCCGGCCGAGCTGATCGTCGTCGACCGCAACCCGGACGCGGTGAAGCTCGCCCTCGACATCGGCGCCGACCACGGCGTCGTCGCCGAGGGCACCCAGGTCGACCAGGTGCTCGAGCTCACCGACGGCGCCGGCGCCGAGGTCCTCATCGACTTCGTCGGCGAAGGCGGTGCGACCGCGGAAGGGGTCCGGATGCTCCGCCAGGCGGGCGACTACCACGTCGTCGGCTACGGCGAGAACATCGATGTGCCGACCATCGACATCATCTCGGCCGAGATCAACTTCATCGGCAACCTGGTCGGGTCCTACAACGACCTGTGCGACCTGATGGCGCTCGCCGCCCGCGGGGCCGTCACGCTGCACACGCAGAAGTACGCCCTCGACGACTTCCAGACCGCCATCTCCGACCTCGACGCCGGCCGGGTCCGTGGCCGCGCGATCCTGATCCCCTGAGGAGGCGACGTCATGAAGAGTCTCCTCGGAATCGGCATCTCGGTCGGCGTGCTCGCGGGCATCTGGACCCAGGTGAGCATCGAGCTCACGCTCATCACCTGGGTCGGGTTCGTCGCCTGGGCCTGCTACTTCGCCGCCGGAGGTGGCCGCGCAGGCTTCCAGAAAGGTCTCGCGGCCAACCTCGCCGGCGCCCTGTGGGGCTACGGAGCGAGCCTGGTCCTGACGTACGCCACCTTCACCGGCGCAGTGGCCCTGGTGGTCACGGTCGTCGCGTTCATCCTGTGCCTGCAGGCGGCCGTGGACCTGCTGTCCTTCATCCCAGGCGCCTTCGCCGGGACGGCAGTCATCTTCGGCACCTCGTTCGACCTCGGCGGCACTCTCATCGCGCTGGTGGTCGGTGCCTGCCTCGGGTGGCTCTCGGACATCGCCGGTCGCCGGATCCAGGCCGCGGTCGAACGATCGGGGCAACCGGTCCGCGCCGCCCAGCCCTGACCGGCTGAACGCGCCGATCCCGCTTGACCTGGGGTGATTCCAGGTCGAGCGGGATCCGTACGTCATCCGCGTCCCGCGGTGCGTCGCCCCAGGTAGGCGAGGCAGGCGACGGCGAGCGCGACGCCCCAGATCGGCCAGAGCATCTCCGGCGCCCATGCGCCCCAGTCCGAAGTGGCTCCGGGGACCGTCCAGAGGTCGTCCGCGATCGCCATCCGCCAGAAGGAGATCCCGGCGGACGTGACCGTGCCGGCGACCAGGATCCCTGGCACGAGGGCCATCGCGACCGGGACCGGATGCCCGCCGATGCGGGGCACCCAGCGCCAGAACACCTCGCCCCAACGCGCCACCAACCCCCAGGTCAGGACCGCCCCGACCACGGCGAAGGCCGCGAGCCCGAAGCCGGCCCACTTCCCCGCGCCGAGGTCGTCCAGCATCTCGCGGCTGATCCCGAGCGGGATGTTCAGCGCCCAGGCGATCCGGGTAACGGCGTAGAGAAGAGGTACGACGACAGCGACCGCCACCGCAGGACGCCCCCAGCGTGCCCAGTGGCCCCAGTCCAGACGCCTGCCAGGCTCGGCCTTCCCGAGCAGGGTGACACCAGCGACGACCATGGCAAGTCCGCCGGCAGCATGCGCCAGAGCGACACCCGAGTCGACGAAAAGACGCCACTCGAGCTGTCCAGCGCCCGGTCCGAGCCCGGCCATCGCAAGCAGGACCTGAGGCAGATAGCCGAGGAACATCAGCGCGCGGACGTCGGAGACGACCACGGCGACGACGAGCCCGAGGACGATCAGGAGCCACCCTGTCGCTCTCGTCGTACGCGGTGTCCGCACCTTCGAGACCGCGCCCCCGGCAGCCAGGGCGAGGAGCGCGAGCACCGCGAGCACCCAGGACATCTGGGTGCCGCTCAGAGCGCCGAGCGGCGAGGCCGCATCGGGGACCCACGGATCCGGTGCCCTGCCCAGCAGGGCGAGCCCGACCAGGGCGCCGAAGACGAGGGTCCAGGCGCCGGCCACCCAGGGCGCAGCGCGCAGCACGACGGAGCGGTGCTGCGTACGTTCCATCGTGATGCTCATCGGTCCACCCCCTGAGCGGTCTCCCAGCGCCGGCCGACCGTGCGCAGCAGCGCCGGGTAGACGACGAGGTAGCGGAACGGCTTGATGAACCTCATGTAGGCCTCCCCAAGCAGCCCGTTGGGCCGCACGAGCACGCTCATCTGCGCGCTGTAGCCGCCGGGCGAGCTCTCGTCCTCGACCCAGCCGAGGTGCAGGACACCGTGCATCGTGCGGTTAGCGATCTCCGCGGCGTACTCCCGATCCGTCAGGTAGAGCGGCTGGAACGGGCTGTCGTCGCGCTCGGGCGCGGGGTGGTCGCGGAGGTCATCGGGCAGCCGGTCGCGCAGCGACTCGACGCGCTGCCCGAGCCCGTGCTCGGCCTCGTCGGCGCCGAGCAGCCGGCCGAGCGCCCAGCGGATCGCGAAGAGGAGGCGGTACGCCGCCGGGAAGTCGCGGTCGTCGCAGCTCATCATGGCCTCGACGAAGCGCGGGAAATCATCGGCGCCGCCCTGGACGGGCAGGGCCCAGACGTCCTCCAGCTCGAAGTCCTCGGTGATCTCGTGGATGCGCCAGGGCCTGCTGGAGTAGACGCCCGACGGAAGCGGTCTCGTGGATGCTTGTGTGGTCATGTCTCCACACTGGTCCGCGCACGCCGGGGGTTCGTCGCCCTCAGGTCGCGGGCCGCTCATCCCCCAGGATGAGACTCAGCTCCGGGGACCCACCAGCCCGGTCTCGTACGCCAGCACGACCGCCTGCACCCGGTCGCGCAGGCCGAGCTTGGCGAGCACATGGCCGACATGCGTCTTCACCGTCGCCTCGGAGAGGTGGACGCGGCGGGCGATCTCGGCGTTGCTGTCGCCGGTGGCGAGCTCGAGCAACATGTCGAGCTCGCGCGGCGTCAGGGTCGCCCGGATGTCGGCACCCCGACCGTTGTCGGGGGCCGGCGCGGTCGCCACATGCTCCAGCAGACGCCGCGTCGTCGACGGCGCGACCACCGCGTGACCCGCGTGGACGGTGCGGATCGCGGCCACGATCTCCTCGGCCCGGGCGTCCTTGAGCAGGAAGCCGCTGGCCCCGGCCCGGATCGCCGGGAACGCGTAGTCGTCGAGATCGAATGTCGTCAGCGCGACCACCCGCGTCTCCGGCTGCTCCCCGGTGATCGCGGCCGTCGCCTGGATCCCGTCGAGGCGGGGCATCCGCAGGTCCATGAGGACGACGTCGACCCGCTTCGTACGCACCAGGGCGAGCGCCTCGTGACCGTCGGCCGCCTCCCCGGCGAGCTCGAGGTCCGGTTGGCTCTCCACCATCATCCGGAGCGCAGAGCGCATCAGCTCCTGGTCGTCGACGATCGCGACGCGGATCGGGGCCTCTTCCTCGCTCATAGCGGCATCATGGCGCGTACGCGCCAGCCCTCGTCGCTCGGCCCGGCCTCGAGGGTCCCGCCCACCGCCGTGACCCGTTCGCGCATCCCGCGCAGGCCGCGGCCGGGCGGGCGTTGGATCCCCACGCCGTCGTCGCTGACCTCGATCGTGAGGTGGCGCGCGGTGCGGGTCACCGACACCGTCGCGACGGCTCCTGAACCTGCGTGGCGGGTGACGTTGGTGAGCGCCTCCTGCACGACGCGGTAGGCGGTCAGCCCGACTGCGGGCGCGACCTGACCGAGCTCGTCCGCCTCGAGCCGGACCGTCAGCCCTGCCGCTCGCGTCCTCTCGACCAGGTCACCGATGTCGGCCAGCCCCGGTTGCGGCTCGGTCGAGGACTCGCCACCGAGCACGCCGAGCAGCCCGCGCATCTCCGTGAGCGCCTCGCGGCCCGTGGTCGCGATGGTGTCGAGGATGCCCGAGGCCCGTTCCGGCTGCTGCCCGACGACCATCCGGCCGGCCTCGGCATGGCTGACCACGACCGCGAGCGAGTGCGCGACCACGTCGTGCATCTCGCGCGCGATGCGCTGGCGCTCCTCGGCGGCGGCGCGGTCGGCGAGCTGGTCGATCCAGGCGGCCCGCGTCGCCCGGAACCGGCCGAGCGCCCATGCCGCCACCGTGGCCGCGACCGTCGCGGTGGCCACCATCAGCCACCACGTCCACCCCTGCAGCCCGGTGCCGTCGAACCCCGAGAGACGTACGACGGTCAGCAGGCATCCCACCAGCCCGATGCCGAGCACGATCCCCGGCCACGGTCGCCGGTCCTGCGCACTCACCGCGTACAGCAGCACGAAGAAGCACAGGCTGCTGGGCAGCAGCACCGGTCCGTACGCGCTTCCCGCCGCCTCGGCCGTCGGCCCGCTCAGATCCGGCGCGGCCACGAGCACCAGCTCGGCCAGCGCCCCGACGGCGTACGACGGCAGCGGCCAGCGCCGGGCGGTGGCCACCGCGGCGTGAAGCGCCACCAGCGCGACCAGGAGCGCGATCTCCCACGCCGTGCTGACCTCGCCGTCGACGACCGAGGTCCACCCGACCGGCAGCAGCACGAGCGCCAGCGCTCCGGCCAACGCGACCTGTCCGGCGTCCCCGAGCCAGCGAGGTCCGGGAGCAGCTGCCACCGTCATGGGCTCACCCTAGTGCTGCCCGAGAACGACCGCAGGCCCTCTCCGATCGGAGAGGGCCTGCGGGCTGTCCCGGCTCAGCGGGACAGTCGACGAAGCGTCACATGCTGCGCGGACCGGTGGCGTCGTCGCGCTCCTTCTCGGTCATGCTGCGCGACTTCAGCAGGCTCAGGATGGTGGTGATGGCCAGGATGCCGACGATGACGCTGAGGGAGACGGAGATCGGGATCTCGGGCGCCCACTCGACGTGGTGACCACCGTTGATGAAGGGCAGCTCGTTCTCGTGGAGCGCGTGGAAGACGAGCTTGAGGCCGATGAACCCGAGCAGGATCGCCAGACCGTAGGAGAGGTAGACCAGCCGCTCCAGCAGACCACCGATGAGGAAGTAGAGCTGGCGCAGACCCATCAGGGCGAAGATGTTGGCGGTCAGGACCAGATAGGCCTCGTTGGTCAGACCGTAGATCGCCGGGATCGAGTCGAGCGCGAACAGCAGGTCGGTCGTGCCGAGCGCGCAGATGACCACGAACATCGGGGTCGCGATCCGCTTGCCGTTCTCACGGACGAACATCTTGGCGTTGTCGCCCCACTGCGAGGTCAGCGGGATGTGGCGCTCGAGGAACTTCACCACGGCCGGTTCCTCGTACTCGTCCTCGTCCTCACCGCCCTCCATCGCCAGCTTGACCGCGGTGTAGATCAAGAAGGCACCGAACAGGTAGAAGACCCAGCTGAAGTTCTCGATCGCCGCGGCGCCGACAGCGATGAAGATGCCGCGGAAGATCAGGGCCAGGATGATGCCGATCAGCAGCGCCTTCTGCTGGAACTGCCGAGGCACCGCGAACTTCGACATGATGATGATGAAGATGAACAGGTTGTCGACCGACAGCGAGTACTCCGTCAGCCAGCCCGCGAAGAACTCCGTGCCGTACTTCGGGCCGGAGAACACGAAGACACCGATGCCGAACAGGATCGCCAAGCCGATGTAGACGCTCAGCGCGACGATCAGCTCCCGACGCGAAGGCTCGTGCGGTCGCCGGCCGATGACGAGCACATCGAAGAGCAGCACAGCGCTGGCGATGCCGATGGTCAACCACCAGATGAGAGGGGAGACGTCCACGAAGGGACTCCTTAGATCGTGAGGCAGAGCGGTTCTTTGGGAAGGTTAGGCGACCGAGGTCAAACCTTCGAAGTCGTAGCGGGCGCGGCGTCCATCGACGGCATCGGCGACGGAACCCGGAATCGGCGTACGGCAGCACACCAACCCGATTTGTATGACAAGTGCGCAACCAGTCTAACAAGTTGCACTCCCGCCACTCCACATGATCCCAGCCGCGGACAACCAGATGAGTCGGCGATCACAGCGTGGATGACTGGACCTCAACCGGACTTGATGTTTTAGCGTCACTGCCAACAGAGAGAGGAGGGGGTGTGAGCGACACACTCACCGACCAGTTCAAGGCCGGCTTCCGTCGATATCCCACTGGCGTAGCGATCGTCGCCACCTCGACCGAGACGGGACCCGTCGGGGCGACCGTGTCGAGCGTAGCCTCGGTCAGCGCCAACCCGCCGATGCTGTCGTTCTCGGTCTCCCGGTCCGGGCGGTCCGGACCGGCACTCACCGGGAGCGACCGTCTCGCGGTGCACGTCCTGACCGAGTCCCAGGCCGACGTGGCCGCCGCCTTCGCCGACCGGACCGCGCCGCGATTCACGGTCACCCAGGGCTGGACACTCCCGCACGGGGAGCCGCCGGTCCTGCACGACGCCGCGGCCAGCTTCTACGGGCGCGTGGCCCGCGTCATCCCCGCCGGCGAGGCATGGCTGGTGCTGCTCGAGGTCGATGCGATCAGCCTCGGCGAGCCCACCGACCCGCTCCTGCACCACGACCGCAACTACTGGTCGCTCGGCCCCTCCGCCAGCACCCTCCCGCTCGATCGCATCCTGCCCGAGAAGGCTTCCTGACCGTCGGCCCCCGACGGTCGCTCCACCACACCACCGAGAGGAACCAAGAATGCGTCTGTTCGCTCCCACCATCGAGGTCTCGGCCCACTGCGACCTGCCCTGCGGCGTCTACGACCCCGCCCAGGCCCGCATCGAGGCCGAGTCCGTCAAGGCCGTCATCGCCAAGGCCCTGGACAGCGACGACCCCGACTTCCGCACCCGCGCGGTGATCATCAAGGAGCAGCGCTCCGAGCTGGTCAAGCACCACCTCTGGGTGCTGTGGACCGACTACTTCAAGCCCCCGCACTTCGAGGCCTACCCCCAGCTCCACACCCTCGTCAACGAGGCCACCAAGCTCGCCGGCGCCTCCGGCACCAAGGGCACCCTCGACCTCGAGGTCGCCGACAAGCTCCTCGCCAAGATCGACGAGATCGCCGAGATCTTCTGGGCCACCAAGAAGGCCTGACTCACCCAGAAACCACACGACGAAGCCAGGTTCCGGCGGCCAGCCGGGACCTGGCTTCTTCTTGGTGCAACGCCTCGAGGGCATAGACGTATGACAAGTACGTCACTAGTGTGACAAGTGTCACCGTCCGCCTCGCGCTTCCGCTGATCTCGGTCGCCGGCATCACCGGAGTCGTGCTCGCCGTCGTCGCCGGCCTTGCCCTGGGGTACGCGGTCGGGCGAGTCTGCGGAATGCCGATCTCGAGCCGGCGCGCCATCAGCATCGAGGTGGGCATGCAGAACTCGGGGCTGGCCGCCGCGCTCGCCACGGTCCACTTCTCACCGGCCGCAGCGCTGCCTGCCGCTATCTTCTCGGTCTGGCACAACGTCTCCGGCTCGATCCTGGCGAGCTACTGGTCGAGGAGGCCCATCGAGGCCGCAGAGGCCACCGGCGACGGCGTCGTGGATCTCGCCGACGAGCACTTCGATGGCACGCGCCCAAAGGGATTCTGAAGACGTACGCGTAGAGGGTTACCCACGTCCACCTTTGCTGAAGGTGTCAGAGGCTCCTCCACGATCCGAGGCGCATGGGCAAGAATTGTTCCCTGAATGAATCGATCCCCCAACCCGTAAGGGTATTCTCAATTCACAACGCACTCACACCAACGGCCGAAAAGGCTGAATGACAACCAGGCGTTACAGGGGTGTTGCTGCCACCCCGATTCCCTGAACGCCAGCGTTAAGGCCATTTCACTTGGCACTTTTATTTGTTACTAGCGCCATGCGCGATACGTAACTGCGGCGCAACCCGTCTGAGTTCAACTTTTAGTGCCGACTTTCGAGGCTAGCCACATGCACATCGTGGCGCGCGTTCGCGAACACAGAATGGGTATTCGTCATGCAGAAGGATATTGCCCGCAGCATTGCCGCCATCCCCATCCATTCGTCGTCGCCACCCGAACCACGGTGATCACAGCCGGTCCCGCGTCGGCACCGACACGGACGGCGAGAAGAACCCCGAGCCGAATCACCGGCACTGAGGCCAAGGAAGGCACGCGACACGTGGTCCTGCGCTCTCCTGCGCGGGGCCCGGTGCCGGCTGAGCCATGGACCACCCCCTCGTTCGATGACTCTTGAAACTCACTTAGGTGGAAGCAATGTCGAATGCTTCAACACGCGGATCGCAGCGCCTCGCCATGGCGTTCGCAGCAACGATCTTCGCACTCTCGTTCTTGCCCCCCATACTGTTCACCGCGACGCCGGCGGCCGCGCACGCCGACTTGGAAAAGAGCATTCCGCGTGCCGGCGCCGTGCTCGCTGCCAGCCCGTCGGAGGTGGTGCTCACCTTCAATCAGCCGATCCAAGCGTTTCCCGGCGCGAACGGCATAGTGGTGACCGGACCACAGAGCAGCCACTGGGCGTGTGGTCGTGCTCGCATCGACGGGAACACCCTGACCGCCTCGATGAGTGAGGTGGGGCCTCCGGGCCGCTACCAGATTCATTACCGGGTGCTCGGAGCGGACGGTCACCCGATCACCGGGTCAGTGCCGATCAACATCCGGCGGTCGGCCTCCACCGCTTCCACCGCGTCCGTTGCCACCGCTTCCACCGCGTCCGCTGCCACCGCGATGACGGCGTTCGACGTAGATCGGCCGCGTGGTTTGGCAGCGCTGCCCACGTGGCTGTGGATCGCGCTGCTGGCCGCGATCGCGGTGTGCGTCGGGGCCATCGGTCGCCTGACCGTACGCCGAACGGATGCGACATGAGCGACCGTGCCCGGCTCCTGCAGGTCTCGGCGCTTGTCGGAGTGAGCCTCATCGCGCTTGCCTTCGGGATCCTGGCCACGCTGCCCCAGCCGGTCGTGGGCATTCCCGAGCCGTCGGTGGTGGTGCGCGCCGGGATCCCGCTGCTCCGCTGGACCGCGAACGTGTGCGCGTTCGGTGCCGTGGGCTCTGTGCTGGTGCTGGTGCTTCTGGGTGAGGCTGGTCGCGACCGGGCCCCTGCCCTGGCCCGACGTACTTCAGCAGCGGCGGTGTGGGCCGCAGCAGTCTGGGCGGTCGCGGCGCTGCTGGGTCTCTGGTTCAACGCGGCGGAGATCTCTCTCCGCCAGCTACGGGTGCCGGTCGGCGGTGTGCTCGGCTACGGCGGAAACGTCAGCCTAGGTCTCGCACTGCTGATCAGCGCCGGGTCGGCGGGAGCGTTGACCGCCTATTCGGTTGCCCGCTTGCGGCGGCCGTCATTGCCGCCGGACGTGGGCTTTCTGATCGCGCTGTCGGGCCTGACGGCCGTGTCGATGAGCGGGCACGCTTCGCAAGGTGAGCCGCCGTTGCTGCTGATGATGGCCAGCGCCCTCCACGTGACCGGAGCTGCACTCTGGGTGGGCGGACTGGCCATCACCTTTCTGATCGTCAGCGCCGACCGGCAGGCGCTGGCAGTCGTTCTTCCCCGGTTCTCGCGGGTCGCCGAGGCGAGTTTCGCGCTGGTGGCGGTCAGCGGCCTGTTGTTGGCCGCGCCCCGGCTGACCGGCGACGTGACGCCGCCCTTCGGAGACGTAGTCGCCGCATTGACACAGACTGGCGCCGGCTGGCTGGTCATGGGCAAGCTCGCCTGCATGGCCCTGCTGGGCTGCTCGGGGGCGTACATCCGTACTGCCGTCGTCGAACGGGTGGCGCGCCAGCAGCCCACGCCACTCACCGTGTGGGCCGGGCTCGAGCTCGCTGTGATGGCGGTCGCGGTCTCGCTGGCCACGGCGCTGGGGCGTCCCCTCTAGCTCGCTGGTCTCGCCACGACCCACCGGATCCCGCCGGCCGGTCGTGGCGAGACGCCTCAGACGGCGCTCACGCGTGCGCGACGCCGCCTCAGTGCATTCACGGTGCCGTCGAGGAGGACGAACGCGACGAGGGTGACGCCGAAGACCGGCATCGCCCAACCCAGTGCACCCGCCGCGAGAAGCACCACGACCAGCATCGGCACCGACAGGTTGCGCCACACCGGCGGCGGGGAGGAACGCCCGGACCGAGTGGGCCGGCGCTGCCACCACATCCGATACCCCAGCCCCAGGAGCACGAGCGATCCCACGGCCAGCAGGGCCAGCGCGAACTGGTTGGCCAGACCGAACAGGGTGCCGCTGTGGGCATCGACACCGATGCTGGTGAGCTTGGCCATCAGGGGGTAGTCCTCCCAGCCCTGGCGGGCAGTGACCTGCTCGGTGTAGGGATCGATGGCGACGGCGGTCTTGCGGATCGGCAGCCCTTCGGACGACTCCTCGACGGTGAACGGCTCCTTGGCGGCGTGCGGCGGCGCGAGAGTGAGTTCACCCTGCAGGCCTTCCGACCTGGCGACCTCGACAGCACGGTCGAAACCGATCGGCTCACCGCCCACGGCCGCCACCTCCGGCGGCGAAAGCCACGGAGTCTTGCCGTTCACGGCAGTGATCGCGGCGTCGACGCGGCCACCGGCATACGTCGACCACGTCAGGCCGGTGATACTGATGCCGAGTAGCCCGACCGCCAGCCAGAGACCCAGCACCCCGTGCCAGGACCGGTTGCGTGCACGTCCCTTCGCAGTGAAGGACGGAACCAGCACGGCCCGCAGGGACCGGCCACGGGCTCGCTTGCTGAGCCACAGCACCAGGCCTCCGAGCACGATGAAGGGCAGCCAGCTGGCAACGAACTCGGAATAGATCCGACCGAAGTCGCCCAGGTGCAGGTTGCCGTGGAGCTCGCGCAGCCACACCTGCGCGGGTGGCCGGTCGGCCACCGTGACCAGCTCGCCATTGACGCCACCTGTGTACGGATCGACGTACACGGTCAGCGACTCCGAGGAGAAGTGGCTCCCGGTCTGATGCAGGCCGTCAATGCCCATGAGCACGACCCGGGTGGTTCGGTCGGGGTCCTCCGCCGGGATGACCGAGGTGACATGAGCGTCCGGATGGACGGCGAGTGCGGCCTCGACCTGCTCCGAGAGCGGTCGCGGTTTCCCTGTCTGCGCCTCGACGTGCAGTTCGTCGCCGTACAGCACATCGTTGATCTGGGGAGTGAAGGCATAGGCCAGGCCTGTCAGCGCCAACACCGCGAGGAACGGTGCGACCAGAAGGCCCGCCATGAAGTGCACGCGTCGAGCGAGCAACCACAACGGGGCGCTGGAACGCCTTCGATCGACCGTACCGGCACCAGCCCGGGGCCGTGAGGGGTCAGTGGGGATCGTGGTCATGCCAGCTCCATCGCTACGACGGCCTTGTTCAAGTTGATATCGGCAAGCACCTGGACCGTCCTTCCGGAGCTGCCCTGGTGAACGTGGGTAAGACTGGGCATGGGTTTCTCCTTCTTTACCTATTTCCTCCTTATACCCAGTTACCTTGGATGTTTCAGAGGCATGTTTTGGATGTTTCAGGGGTTCCCAGATAGGCAATCTGGGTCAGATATCCAGTAGGCCGATCAGGCATGACCGATTCGTCGCCGTAACGTAACGCACCAGTTAAAAGCGCACCGTGCCTTCGCATTGCATGTCCGATGGCAAAGATCTCCTAAACTCCCGGGGGTATATAAACTCCGAGGGGTATTTAAACTCCTGGGGGTATATATTGAGCGCGAAAGTCGATGCCAGTCGTCGAATCTCCTCCCCGAAATGAATGCCTCGTGAGGCCGTGAGGTCCCATTAACGATGAGATTTCACCCAGGGTCGAGGGCCCTTAATGAGGGCAGTATTGAGTGATTACCACTCCTCGGGATTCCCCGAATTTTCACCTTGGAGATCGAATCAAATGCGCTAGAACAGAGAGGCATTCTTCATGTCTGTATCAGCTCCCCAAGGCTTCTTGGGGCTCAGGAATCGACGACGACGACTCGGCGCGGTGGCCGTGGCGGCGGCCTCGGCGATCACAGCGGCGAGTCTGACCACGATGCCGGCCGTAGGCCAGCAGCCGGTCGGGGTGGGCCCGCTCCCCATCACCTTCGACCTGACCGACGAGAACGGAGGATGGTTCGACTCCGGTCTCAACCTCTTCGGCAGCAAGTCCCTCGCGGTAGGCGTGCTCCCCCGGGTCGCCGTGCCTGCTGGCGGAGTGCCATCTGTCGGCGGCCCGTTGCTGCCGACTGACGCGTCGTTGGTGGAGAACCTCCTCGGCGGGCTCGGCACCGCCGGCGGCGCGAGCGCAACCGACCCGCTCGCCCTCGACTCGACCCTGGCCACCGTGCAGGGCATCGCGAAGTCCTCGCCGGAGGCGGCTTCCAAGGCCGCCGAGGCCGAGGACCTGATCGGCGAGCTCGAGGCGACCGTCGCCGACATGCCGGCGGGCGAGCCGGTCGACCTGACCTCGCTGCCGGTCGGCGTGGACCTGGCGGGTGTCCTGGACTCCCTCCAGGAGTTCGCGGTCGAGGGGCCTCCGGTCACCGTCACGTTCAACGTGGACCCGGCCAAGTCGCAGGGAATCCGCAACCCGATCGGGCTGATCGCTCCCGAGGGGGCGGACGAGTTCCCGTACATGGACTCCAAGGGCGCCTTCTTCGGCGAGAAGACGATCCAGCTCACCGAGCCGGGGCTGTACGCCTTCACCGACTCGGTCGCGCCGTACATGCTCGGCGCGGTCGTGGTCGACGACCCGCTCACGTTGGGTCTCGACTTCGGCGAGAAGCTGGTGGTCAACGGCAAGCCCGAGCCCGTTCCGTCGAACGCCGACATCATCCAGCGGCTGGTGAACGCCTTCTTCACCATCACCAACCCGAACAACTGGCAGCAGTTCAGCGACTCCAAGGAGGTGTCCTGGAACCCGGTCCAGCCGCCGGCCCCGATCCTGCAGTACGACGCAGAGGGCAAGCCCGTGCTGATCCCGAACCTGGACGCGTACTACGACCAGAAGTTCGAGTACCCGAGGAAGCTGCCGGCGCTGAAGAAGCCGACCACCCCTGGCGTCGGTGAGGTCTGGATGGCCACTCAGATGGAGGACTTCGCAGGGAAGAAGAAGCACGGCTCCATCACCAAGATCAACGCCGAGGACTGGACGATCGATCGGAAGATCGCAGCCCCCGAGATCAACATGAACAACATCCACAACATGTGGGCGGACAAGACCTACAAGTACCTGTACGGGAACGAGTGGTTCGACAACGAGACCGACGTGTTCGACCGGGCGACCGGCAAGTTCGTACGGAGCCTCGAGGTCGGGCCCAACCCGGCGCACGTGATGACTCGTCCAGGCAACGACAACCTCACGATCGGCGTCAACGCCGGGACGGACATCGTCGAGGCGGCACCGGGCGCCACGAAGATCATCAAGCGCATCCACGCCGATCCGGAGAGCGGCATGACCCCGCACCCGCACGCGCACTGGACCAGCCATGACGGCAAGACGGTCGTAGCGCCGAACACGATGACCGAGGAGGCCGTCATCGCCGACATGGACACCGGGAAGGTCAGGCACGAGCCCGTCGGGGCGTTCCCGATCGCCACGTCGATGACGCCGGACTCGAAGAAGGCGTACCTGTCCAACTTCCTGGGCATGAGCGTCTCGTGCGTGTCACTGGAGGAGGACGCGTGTGCGACCCCCGACGGCGGTGTGGCCAAGAACTCCACGATCGACCTGTGGCAGAACTACGACTCACAGACCGGTCCTGAGAAGGGCAAGTCGTGGGGCGGACTGACCATCCAGCTCCCGGTGAGCCCGGACGGCAAGGCGCTGCTGGCGGTCAACACCCTGTCCCAGACGGTCAACGTGATCGACCCGGACACACACAAGTTGATCAAGGATCTGCCGTGCAACGCCGGTTGCCACGGCGCCAACTTCGGCGCCAAGGAGGGTGGCGGCTACTACGCCTACGTCTCCAACAAGTTCTCCAACGCCATGCAGGTCATCGACGTCGACCCGAACAACGATGGTGACATCTCGGATGCCGCCATCGCCGGCCAGCTGACGCTGGGGCCGACGGCGGACACCAAGATGGACGACGAGCTCGTCGCCCACCCGGGTGTGGGCGGACAGGGCGTCCTGGCCCTCCCGCTGGTCTACAACGGCTGGTCGCAGGAGATCCCGGCGGCCTGGCGAAAGGGTCTGACCTGCGAGCAGATCAACCCGATCGACGAGTCGGCCTGCTGATCAGTATCAGCATCTGACACCACCGACGGTCCGGGGCTGGGCTGCGCTGCACAGCCCCGGACCGTCTCTGCCAGACCCGAAATTTCCCACGAGTTCCCGATCACGCAGGAGGCCGGCCGATGACGGCGCAGGATATTCGCCCACGGGCTGTGACAACCCCACCCCGCCCCAGGATCCGTCGGCGCGTGATCGGGCTGGTCGTGTTGGTCGCGGCCTGCTGGGGAGTGTTGCTCACGGTGCTGCCGTCGACATCCGGTGACCCGGTGCTGGTCTCCGTGAGCCCTCAGGACGGTGAGACGGTCAGGTCCCCCGACGAGGTCCGGATCACGTTCGACCGGCCTGTACCCGCGGAGCTCACGACGATCCAGATGACTGATCCCGCGGGCGAACGCATCGTGTCGACCCGGCCGTACAACCCGCCGGGGGCCGACGACGCGATTGCCGTGCCCATGCCGGAAGCCCGCTACGAGGGGATCTACACGGTCGTCTGGTCGGTGCCGTCCAGCACCCTCGAGCCGATGATCGGGTCGTCGAACTTCTCCGTGTACTCCGCGCAGAGGTTCACCGCGGTCCCCGGCCTCGTCGTCGACCGCGACCCGGTCGTCGTCGCGGTGTACACGGTGGCGGAAACCCTCGCGACGGCCGCCCTGGTGCTCGGCGTCGGGACCGTGTTCGTGCTCGGAGTCGCCTGGCCCGAGGGCACCCGCCGTCCAGGATCGCGCCGTCTGCTCAAGTACACCTGGGCGACCATGGTGCTGGCGACGCTCGTGTCCCTGCTCTCGTTCGGCGGTTACGCCGCCCGGACCTCGCTCGGCGACGCGTTCGACCCGGCACTCCTCGCCGGGACGGTCGAGTCGGACATCGGGGCGGCGCTCATGGCCAGGCTGCTCATCATGCTGCCGCTCACACTCGGTTTCTGGCAGCTCCTGCGGAACGCGCCCGCCCGGACTTCGGTCGAGCGGTGGATGGCCGCGGCGACGGTGCTCGGTGCCGCCTCGGCATTGGCAGCGACCTGGATCTTCGCCCGCCCGCACGCACCGGCGGGACCGGGGCCGCTCAGCGTGGTCGCGAGCACCACGCTCCTACTGGCGGCTGCGGTCGGCGTCGGCGCCGCGGTGATGCGGTGGACGGTCCTACGTCGAGCCGGTGGACAGGCGGCGCCCGCCGCGCGGCTGCTTGCCCGGATCATGCTGGAGGGCGGTGCGGTCGTGCTGCTCGCGGCGACCACGACCGGCGGCTGGCAGCTGGCGGCGTACGCCGCGCTGGGGGCGGTGATCGTCGGCACGGGGGTGGCACTCCTGTTCCAGGAGCGGCGCCGCAGATCCGACCCCGAGCAGGGCGACGGCCGGCGGGACAAGCTCGCTCGCCGCCGGCTGCGGGAGGTGGCCGCGGTGTCAGCCTCGGCCACCGTCGTGGCGCTCGCAGCGCTACCCGGTTCAGACCTCCTCGGTTAGGACTTGAGGGATACCCATGCCTACGTACCACCGCCTTCTCTGGCGAATCAGCGCCACCATCGGTGTGACCTTCACGCTCGTCCTTGCGCCCGCCGCGTGCGGAGGCACCGACGAAGACACTGTCCCATCGGCCGAGCCGGCCGGCACGCCGTCCTCCGTGATCCCCTCGGGCGTCGCATCGTCAGCAGCTCCGGTCAGCCCCACCGCCGAGTCAACCGCTATCGGTCCGCTTCTCAAGGTCACGATCGACGGAGAGAAGGTGTCGCCCAATGCGGAGGAGATCGAACTCAGCGCCGGCGAGAAGCTCGTCGTGGAGATCGACTCCGACCGGGCCGGCGAGCTGCACGTCCACTCCGCCCCTGAGCAGTCCATCGAGTACGCCGAGGGGACCTCGAACAACGAGATCGTCGTGAACACGCCTGGCACCGTCGAGGTCGAGGACCACGACACCGGCGCCGTCGTCGCGCTCATCGAGGTGCGCTGACTTTGTTCGCCCTGATCCTGCCCATGCATGGCTTGGGCGGGGGCGCCGACCTGCCCGTCCCTGCCCCCGTCGCGATCGCGGGCGGCACGGCCGCCCTCGTGCTGTCCTTCGTCGTTCTGCTCCTGGCGTGGCGTACGCCTCGGTTCGCGACGACTGGCGGCGAACGAGCTGTCCACGTGGGCCTTGCAGCCTTCCTGGACGGTCGCGGCTGGACCTTGAGTGTCCGCGCACTCGGAACGACGTTCTTCTGCTTCATGCTCTGGCCCGCGCTGTTCGGGCCGGACCTGCTGAGCAACCCGACCTTCGGCGTGGTCTACGTCTGGCTCTGGGTCGGCATCGTCCCGGCTTCGCTGCTGTTCGGCCGCTTCTACCGTGCTGTCAGCCCGGCCCGTACGCTCCACTTGATCCTCGCGAAGGTCGCGGGGCGACCACCTGACGCAGGCATCCGCCGCTATCCGGCCCACCTGGGGTACTGGCCCGCAGCAATCGGTCTGTTCGCTTTCGTCTGGCTCGAGCTCGTCTCACCCCAGGCGACCTACCTCGGCTCGGTTCGCGCGTGGTTCGCGTGCTACCTGGCAGCGATGTTGCTCGGCGGCGCGATCTTCGGTGAACCATGGCTCGAGCGGGCCGACCCGTTCGAGGTCTACTCCACCCTTCTGGCCCACCTCTCACCGTGGGCCCGAAACGACGAAGGCGACCTCGTCTGGATCAGTCCATTGCGCCACCTTGCCCGTGTGCCGGGCGAAGCCGGGCTGGTGGCCACGGTCGCGGTCCTCCTCGGCAGCACCGCATACGACAGCTGGCGCGAGAGCGTGACCTGGATCCGGTTCGTCCAGTCCAGTGGCATCGATTCGATCGTGCTGGGAACGGCCGGGCTCCTGACGACGATCACCGTCGTCGGAGTCGTCTTCGTGGCGGCGTCGATGGCAACAGCGGCCGATGAGAGCGTCGATCGCAGGCAGATCCCGCGTCGCCTCGCTCACTCCATCGTCCCGATCGTCGTCGGCTACATGGTGGCGCACTACCTGAACTTCTTCGTCCAGGTCGGCTCACAGACTCTGATCCAGATCAGCGACCCCGCCGGAACCGGGGCGAATCTGTTCGGGACCGAGGACTGGGAGGTCAGCTACTGGTTCTCCGAGCATGCGACCTTCCTGGCCACGACCCAGGTGGTCGCCATCGTGACCGGGCACGTCTTGGGCGTCATCGCAGCTCACGACCGTGCCTTGGAGATCCTCCCGCGGCGTCACCAGGTCGCCGGTCAGCTGCCGCTGCTCATCGCGATGGTGCTCTACACCTACATGGGCCTCTACCTGCTGTTCGGAGCCTGACCCGGTAGCCGACAGCTCGCGGGACCTGGGGTCAGGTCCACGCACGATCGGCCCGTGAACGTCCTCGCACAACCCGGCGACAAGTCCACCGCCACCACCGACGACGGATCTATCGCGACGTTGGTGCGGTCAGGTCTTGGGGTTCCGGTCGCCGGTGGGAAAACGCCAGGGCCGAGTCGGGATTCGGCGACCGCGCGCGGAGCGAGCTGACTCCCCGCCAGACATTCTCCCGACGTTGCGGCGATGGGTCGGCCGTCGATCGTCCCGGCTATCGGCGGCCATCTCGGAGAAGTAGACGATGCCGGCGAACTGCTCGGCGAGCGATGGCGCATCAGGGACGGTGTCCGGGCCCTTCGGGCGGCCATCGAGCGAAGCAGGCAGGATAGTGCCACTGAACTCCTCGGCAGGGCGATCGGCAGTGCCGCTCGGCGCAAACGTCTGATCGAGGGCGACCTCGGTGTCCATAGGGCTACTCCTTGCGCGTGGGTGGCTCATCAGGATGAAAATGGGACGCGAGCACCTTGATGCGGCGCTCGAGTTCTGCGTACGCAGCGTCGAAGGCCTCGGGGCCCCTGCCCACCGGGTCGGGGATCGACCAGTGCAGCTCGCCGGCGACCTTCGGGGTCTCATGCGCGCGGTCGCACACGGTGACCACCAGATCGTCCGGGTCCAGCACATCGTCGAGATGACGAGGATCGATGACGGGAAGCTCCAGGTCGTGGCGGGAGGCGACCTCGACCGCACCCGGGTTGATCTGCTCGGCGGGATGGGTGCCGGCAGAGGCGGCCGGGATCGTGCTGACCTGGCGCCACAGCGCCGCGGCCAGATGCGATCTGGCCGAATTGCCGGTGCACACGAACAGGACACGCCTGGGCACCGCCACGGGGGATGCGGTGCCCAGGCTCTCGAGCCCGTCCTGCTCGAGGTGCAGGTACGTACGTCTCCCGTCGCCCTCGGAATGATGACGGGACACGACACCTGCGCTCACCAGGGTCTGCACATGGTGAGCAAACAAGTTCGACGAGACATTCAGCATCCCGGCGAGCTCTGTGGGGGAGGCATCACTCATCTGGAGGCTGTCGACGATCCGAAGTCGCACCGGATCACCGAGCGCTGCGTGCATCTTCGCCCGGCGCTCCAGTTCGACCTGTCGCTCAACCTCCATTGAGTCAATGGTTACTGAGTGATCTGCGGAAGGTCAAGAGGATCGTCCCTGAATACCAATCAAGTGACCAAGGTCACGCCCGCTGGCCGGCCACGCTTCGATCCTCCTGGGAGGCTTCATCCAGTACCACGATTAGTTCGTGCCGCATGTTCTGGAGCTTCTTCGATGAGACTCCCAATCCGGAGGTATCAGCAGGATGAGTCTGAACAAGATCGTTCTTGGTTCCGCGGGGCTCGGGATCGCCGTGATCGGGTTGATCTATCTCTTGGCTCCCCACCTCTTGCTCGACATCTACGGGGTCGACATCCAATCGCCATCGGAGGCGAACATTTTCAGGAGCGGCTCCGGGTCACTGTTCGTAGCCATGGCGATCCTGTTCTTCCTGGGAGCCTCCAACCCGCGTTACACCAGGACTTCGCTCATCACGCTGTTCACCTTCATGAGCGGCCTGGCTGTGGGGCGCCTGGTCAGCATCGCGGCGGATGGGTGGCCCCATGCAGTGCTGATCGCCGTTCTTGTCATCGAGGCTTCCTACGCCGGCGCCGCGGCCTATTTGTTGCGGGTGGAGGACTCCTCTCCGCAGCGGACGGAGACCGCCTGACGGTCAACGCCCCCGCGAGGCAGGTCGCGCAACGGCCACCTCCAGGCAGTCGATGTCGCTGCCGAGTGGCCTAGGCGGGACTCGGCGCGACCAGTGTCGCCGAGTACGTCTTCGGACAGGTGCTACCTGAGCATGCTCGGTACTTCGCGTCGAGAGCCTTCAGGTGAGCGACCACCTTGGTGTAGCGCAGGTCGCCGGCCAGATTGCGGGTCTCGTAGGGATCGACAGCACGATCGTAGAGAACCGGGGTGCCGGTCGATGTGAGGGTGATGTAGGTGTAGCGCCCGTAGCGGATGCCGCGATACTTGCTGGTCGTCCCGCCCAGAGTCGGCCAGGCGGCGATCGGGATCGGCCGGTAGAGCGTCTTGCCCGCCTTCACGCTCGACGCGAGCACGCGCGTGATGTCGACACCATCCTGCGCCCGCCCCGGCGTCGCCCGCCCGAGGGCGGCGACCGTGGTGGCGATGTCCGGGTTGCCGACCGCGGAGCCGACCTTGATGTTCTTCGGGATCCCGGGCCCGACCATGATCAGCGGGATCCGCATGGACTGCGACGACTCCCACAGCTTGCCCAGACGGTTGTGGTGCCCGGTGGTGTAGCCGTTGTCTCCGGAGAAGATGATGACGGTACGCCGGTACTGCCCACTGTCCTTCAGGTGGGCGATGGTGCGGGCGACCGCCCGGTCGACCGACTGCGCCGCTTCGATGCGCTGTTGGTAGACGTAGCGCATGACCCGCTTCTGGGCTGCCGTGTAGGGCTTCCCGGCCGTCACCTGGCCCGGTCCGGCGTAGAACATGTCCGGAGTCGTGGGCAGCCCGAGCCCGCTGAAGCGTCCCTTGTCCGCACCCATCGGCCGGGTGTTCTCCAGCCACAGTGAGGGCTGGTTCGGGTAGCGCTTCTTCGGGTCGCTGGCCTCGACCGGGCCACCCGCGTG
The DNA here is from genome assembly GCF_044744805.1 of Nocardioides sp. NPDC087217. Taxonomy (NCBI): domain Bacteria; kingdom Bacillati; phylum Actinomycetota; class Actinomycetes; order Propionibacteriales; family Nocardioidaceae; genus Nocardioides; species Nocardioides sp. NPDC087217. The sequence continues at coordinate 902,328 of NZ_JBIUZB010000001.1, read as the reverse complement.
TGGCGCCACGTAGTTGACCCACAGGAACCATGGCTTCGTGCCGCCGACGTTGGTCCCGGCGTTCTTGATCATCTTGATCGACCGGTTCTGCAACGCGACCGAGCTGTAGAGACCAGGGCTCTGGATCGTGCCGTTGGTGTTGAACTTCGGACTCAGCAGGTGGTAGGTCGACGGATCGATCGTCGCCTGCCAGTTGTCCCATCCGGGCTCGCCGCTGGAGTAGCGCTCGGACCCCTTGCCGTACCCGTTGAGGTACTTCCCGAGGAACATCGTGCGATAGCCGGCCTTGTCCATCCACACCGGAAGCGTGTTTCGCCGCCCCGTGAAGCCCGTATAGCCGCCGTTGGTCCCGGAGATGGACCAGTTCCGATGGTTGTGGGCGTACTTGCCGGTCAACAGGCTCGCCCGTGCCGGGACGCACAACGGCGTCGGCGCCACCCCATCGGTGAACGTCGTCCCCTGCTGCACCAGCAGCCTCTGCACGTTCGGCATGTACTTGATGTCCGTCGCGGCCAGATCGTCGACGTTGATCATCAACACGCTCGGCCGCCCCGACTCCAGCCGCCCCGGCAGCGCCACCGCCTCCGCCGACGACGTCGGCCCGCACAGGACCGCGACGGTGCTCGCCACTGCCAGGGTGGCGATCGTGGTCCGTCCACGCCGAAGCGCCTGGCCCAGGCCCATCCCGGAACTCATACTTCAACCTGTCTCTTCATGACCTCTGCTCCGCAGAGATGGAACCAACCCGGACACGACGGACCTCGTCGGGCCATCAGCGCCCAACGCGCGTCAACAGCGCGGAGATCACTGCCGGCCGCTGGCCATGCGACTCACTGCTTCTCGGCGTCCGTCAGCACCGGTCTCGAGTCGAGGTTCAACGAGACTCCTGGCAAGAATCGGACAGCTGGAAGCGCGTCTCCGATCCCGAGCCGGCGAGCAACCCGAAATCTAGCCCGCGGCGGATTTTCGCCGCAGCCGTTCAGGGCTCTGTTAATCAGTTGTACACATCGCGCCGTTCTCAGAGGAGGCCGAGACCGGTGGCGTGGCGACGTACCGCCTCGCTGTCGGCGACGAGCACGAGCGGCACCTCGTCGCCCATGGAGTTCCACACGTGCTCGACGCGGCCGTCGTGAGGATCGAGCCGCACCTCGCGGATGTAGACCGCGAGGATCCGCCCAGGATGGCGGCGGACGGCGTCGGCGTAGATCTCCGGATCGTGCTCACCGGAGTCACCCAGGAGGACGAACGGAAGGCTCGGGTGGAGCGCGAGGACCTCGTCGATGCGCCCGCTCTTCGGCTCCCGGCCGCCGGCGCTGCCGAGCAGATCGCGCAGCAGCAGCGGTCCGCGCGGGAAGTCGCGGTGGCGCACGAAGGCGTCCAGGAACGCATGCAGGTTCCACGGGCTGGAGGAGATGTAGAACACCGGGTTCGCGTGGGCGGCGAGGTCGCGGTAGAGCTCTGGCGCGCCAGGGAACGGCGTACGCGTGAGCGCCGACCCGGTGAGGGTCTGACGCACCATCCGCCCGACGCGCTGCACCCCGGTCTCGAGGATCGTGTCGTCGATGTCGGAGATCACGCCGAACCGCGCCTCACCGACAGGCACGCTGACCTCCACCGTCGCCCGGTGGTCCCCGGCCAGACCGCGGTACTCGCCGGCCAGCTCGACGGCACCGCGCGTGAACGGAGCCTCCAGCGTTTCCGGGACGGGCCGCAGCCGTGCCACGAAGTAGCCCTCGTCATCGGTGACCGCGTCCACCGCGGCATCACCCACAGTGATCCGCAGCGGCACACCCGGCAGCTCGTCGGTCACGAAGTGACGGATCATGCGGCGTACGGCGGCACCCGCCCCCTCGCCCTCCACGGCCTCCGAGGGCGGTGGATCGTCGACGACCCGACCGCGTACCACGACCCCCTCGGCACTCCCGTGCCCGCCATAGCACTCGATCCGGAAGTCCGCCGGCACCCGTGATCCTGCCCGACGGAATTTCGCTGCATCCCACGCTCGCTCCAACCCGAGCATCCACTGACGTGCCGACATGGGCCACAGCCTAGATTCCGCCCCGTCTGAACGCCCCGCGGAGTCCTGGAACCGTCGCTGACGAGGCCGGATTGTCCACCTGAACCGTTCAGGGAATGCGGAGGGAATCTTCGCCGGAACGGCAGCCTAGACGCAAAGAACCCCGCCTGACCTTCTGCGTTTCCGCAGGTCAGGCGGGGTTCTTATTGGTGGAGTTGAGGGGATTCGAACCCCTGGCCTTCTCGTGGTGCCCGACACGCTTCGTCGCCTGCCGCATCCCTCGAGTTTTCTCGACCTGTTCCGAGAAGCCACCGCTTGACCTGGACGAACATCTGTCATCGATCTCGCTGAAGAACTCCAGGATACCTCATCATCTCGCCTGATCTAGGGGTCCCTCGACGGAGTTTTCGCGGAGTTTTCGCGGAGCAAAGGGTACGCGGTACTCGTGAACTCAAGGAGCCAAGTCCGTTGGCCGGAGTGCGAAATCTAATCTATTTGCATGCAAGGAACTCACAGAACACTAGATGCCGCGAACCCTACCGGTCACCTATATCGACACCAGCAACATCCACACCGTTCTCATGGGGCCGCACAGAAAGGAGCAATTGCCCACACAGTTCCCAGTAGACCTCAATATCAGTCAACTCCAGGTTCGAGACCTCGTCGGCCCCACCTAAGAATAAGGGGACGCGATATCCAACACACCGATCACGATCGATCAGATCCACGACCCGAGCACTTTCTCGCCAGTTCGCATAGAAGTCTACAGCCAAAGCGTCGCCTGCGTAATTGACGAGCTCAGACTCGCGGAATTCCGCAAAGGTGGTTGGCACTTTCAATGCTTCACCGCTGCCCGGCTCGACCAACAGAACCAATGGCTCTGCGCCTCTGGTTCTAGTTCTATCAATGCAGAACTGTCGCCCAAGCCAGTCATACGAAAAAGGCCGCAGACGCCCTCTAAACTCAGGGAAGTACTCGTTAATCTTGGCCAACATGGCGGGAGCCGTCGTTGCGGTGTGGAATCGGTATATTCCTCCACCGAATGATCTACCAGCGTACTTATCCAGCATCTGCTCGTATCCAGGTACGCCGAGGAGTGCCGGATCTGCCCAGACGCTTGACGTCTGAGCGGTCGAAGGATCAACACCAAACGCCTCAATGAATTCGTCGAACATTATCTTCACGCAAGGCGCGCAACTCCGAGAATCGTTGCCATTCCTGGTGCCCCTGCACTTGCTCCAAACCGTGTCACGCCGTCAGATAGTCCCAATAATCGATGGAGTCAGGCGAGTATACTTGCACGCAATCACTCACGAACCGAGCCGACCGATCTAACAACTCGTTCGGCCGCGAGTCTCGCCACCGCCCAGACCTTCTAATCAGCCGCGAGAATTCTTGGCTGAGTTCGGAGTCAGTCATCTCGTCGACTCCCCGATGGAGCGGCAACCGTGTCACGTACCGCCAGTTGGGAAACCCCCGCGGCCCCTTCGCCGTTGTGGACTCTGTCCACGTGCTTCCCAGTGCGCTTGCTGGCCACCTGAACGATCCGGGTTAGCAAGACTTCAGGTTCGTCGGTGGCCAAGGTTCAAGTCCGTCATCGGCGTGGAGGCAGACCAATGGCCGATCCGCACCTATCGCCAACTGCAGTGATTCCTCGAAGGTTGCCCCAAGTTCCCAGATCCATCCCATTCCCGCAGCTACCACACGCCCACCAGCCTCAACGAAAACGCTGGAATAGCTAAGCCATTCACCGACGGGAAAGTACTGGCCACCGAGCAGGTCTTCGATCTCCGCCGCGAGCGCCCGCTGACCGACTCCGGCAGCTAACGGATCAAAGGAATACGGTTCGTCATTCGCAAAGTTGGGCCCGCATTCCCTTATCGGATCAATCGTTAACCCGCCCACCCTTGCTAGAACTTCTTCTGCCAACGGGTGGAGGCGATACCCCTCGGCTTCCAAAGGCTCAACCCAACCCTTGATATCGATCTTTCGCTCAGGCGTCCACCCCGCTGCTGCAAGGGCACCGAGCACATCCGGAGAGAGCCGACCTAGTCGAAAAAGGTCCATCAGTTGATCCCCAAGTCGGCTTGCAGTCGCCCGCACCTACCGCATGGATGGGCAGGCTCACCATGTCCAGCCGCATTCGACGTCGGCATCGAGTTGTTTCGTGTTCGGACTGTGCGCATCGTGCCGCCCCTAATGGCTTCGGGTCCTTCCTCACGCTGTGCCTGGATCAGACAATGTACTTCCGCGCATCCACCATGGTGGCCAGTGCGCTCAAGCGCCGCAGCCAACTCACCGTCAGCAGCCTCACCGTGCCTGTTTCGACCGTAGTACGTGGCCCCAGAAGGGGACGTGTACTCCGATGCAAACTTTACCCCCGGCTCGTTGCGCACGCTTTCGGCGTAGCCCGCCAAATCGCAGTTGTGGACGAGGACGTCAACCGGTGGCCCCCGGTCCGGGTCGGTCAGGACGTGGAAGGTGTGGATCCCAGCCACGGTCAGGTCGAACGCCTGGTCGTAGTAGGCGGTGGTCAGGTCGATCGGTGCGGTGACCAGATGACTGCTCCCGTCCGCAGACAACACCTTCTCACCGACCTGAAGGTCATCAGCGCGCTCCCACGTCTGGTCGGTCACCGACCAGAACGGGTGATCTTCGGTGGTCACCAGCACCTGGCCATCGATCTCGAGGACGAGGAGCATGTCGCGATGCGGCCACGTCGCAAGCACCGGCCGCGGACCAGCAACACCTGTCACCGGATCAGTAGCCCACACCACATCACCCGGCTGGATCTGACTGATCGGCTTACTCGTCCCATCCGCCAGCAGCACCCGCGTATCGCCTGAGAAGCTCCTCCCGGTCGGACACGATCCGCCACTGGCCGCGTCAGTCTCAGGGGTGTTCTTCGACCCCTTCGCTGCCTTCGCCGCCTTCCCGATCAACGAGACGGCCTTCCCACCACCGAAGATCATGGTCGCCAAGTCCCCAGAAACCGAGACCGCGAGCTTGCCCAGAGCCTTCCCGAACTCGTAGTCGCTACCCGACTTGTAGGCGTTGTAGACCGCCTTGGCCTCATCGATGTGCAACAGACTCGAGAACACCGACTTGAAGAACGCCGCCGGCGACGGAGGATCCTTGATGACAGCCTTGATGTTGTTGTAGATCTCGACCGGGTTGAACGAGGAGATCACCTCGGCGATCGCTTCACCGCCGCCGTCTTTCGCGCCGTCCCAGAACGTCTTGGGAGGATCCGGCTCTTCGGCCGGCGTCGGCGTCGAGGACGTGTTGTAAACGACGCCCCGCGGCGGGCCACCCGCCATGTACTGCAGACCAGAGGCGTCGTTGAACGTCACCGGGTTGTTGCCCGAATACGTGTACCCGTTCGCAGCGGCGGGATCAGTCGAAGACAGGATCGGGTCCACACTCGTGAACCGGCCGACAGCCGGGTCGTACAGTCTGGCCCCAAGCTCGGAGAGTCCTGCAGCGACGTTGACCGGCTGGTCCAGGAAACCGCGCTTGCCTGCCACAGTTCCCGGCGCCGACCCGTTCTTGTTTGCCAGCGTGACGCCGTATGGGTCGGTGTAGCGTCGCTGCACCGCCCACGTCAGCGGGTTGACCGAGACCTGCGCGGTCTGGTTGTGGTCGGCGAGCAGGAAGTTCGCCTGCCCGGCGTTCGTCCGCACCGCAACCGTCTGACCGTTGAACTCATAGGTGCGATACGCCGACGTCGCCAGCGTCGAAGGCTTGACCACCACATCCTGACCAGGCAGGAACAGGGTCGTCAGGTCCTTCTCCCGACGCAGCAGCACGTTTCCGTCCGCGTCGTACACGTACCTAGCCGAAGCCACCGGGTCCGCGACCGTCTGGACCTCACCGTCAGGACCGTAGGAGAACGACGTCTTCTTCGTCACGCCGGCGTCGGTGACCGTCCGAGACGCCATCGACCCATCAGCGTTGTAGGTGTAGCTCGACGAGCCGGTCTTGGCACCCGTGGTCGATGTCGAGGCCAGCGCGTGTTCCGGAATGGTGTCGGTGTCGGAGGTGCCGTTGGCGTAGGTGGTCGTGGTCGAGGCCGCGCTGCCCAGCCCGTGCCGGACCTGCTTGGTGCGGTTGCCGGCGTCGTCGTACGCCCAGGAGGTCCAGAAAGCCTGCGGCCCGTCCACACTCGCGTTCGAGTTCGCGACCGCTGGGTTGGTGGCACACCCGTCCTTCGACGACCATGCTTCGGTCAGCTGCCGCAGACCGTCGTAGTCGTAACAGGTCGTCTGCACCGGGCCGGTCGAGGAGTTGCCCTGCTGGTTGACGACCTTGGTGATGTTCCCAGCCGGGTCGTAGGAGTAATCCAGCTTCTCGATCTGCGGGGCGGCGAGCTGCCCGGTCAGCAGCACCGACTTGGTGTGTCGGCTCTTCGCGTCGATGTCGAACGTCGCCGCCATCGTCAGATCGTTCACACCGAACACGTACTGAGCCGGTTCCCCATAGGGGGTATAGGTGGTGTTCTGAACGAGCACGCTCATGCCGTGCATCGCTACCGGGTTCCCGGAGGCGTCGTACTCGTAGAACACAGTCTCCGGAGATGCGCCCCCGGCGCCGCCGGCCTGGCTCGTCGATCGGGCCGTGGTCGCCGACTCGAGCAGCCCAGTGGAGGTCCATTCCTGGGTCGAGGTGTAAGACGGGTTCAGACCCGTTTCGTTCAGGGTGACGGTGGTGCCGAGCTCGTGCCCGGCGTTGTCATAGCCGGTGATCGTCTTGGTGTAGGACTTCCCGCTGTCGTAGCTGGTCGAGGAGGCAATCCTCCCGATTCCCAGAGCCGGGTTGTCGTAGGCCCATTCAGCCAGCGTCGTGCCCGACGCGCCGCCGGACTTCTTCTTCACCTGGCGCCCGACAGCGTCGTACTCGAAGTACTGGGATCGACCGGTCGCGTCGGTGCGAGTCTTGACTTCGCCGGTGTCCCAGTAGGAGGTGCTCACGGTGCCGGCATCCGGAGTGGTTACGGACGTTACGCGTCCGGCGAGGTCGTACACGTTGGACCAGGTCGCGGCGAGGCTGGTGTCGGTGGTGTTGTTGCGACCTGTGGACTGGGTCAGCTGCTGGCCCATGGCGTCGTAGGTGTAGGTGAGACGCTGATAGGTGCCGCCAGAGACCCGGTTCCCGGAGATCGTCGGGAGGGTCTTGTAATTACGCAGCTCGGTCTTCTCACCCCGCCCGTTGGTGAACGTCGTGGAGGAGACGCCGCCTTCGGGGTTGATGACGGTGACGGCGTTGCCGGAGTAGATCGTCTTGGTGCTGGCAGCGACAGCGGAACCGGTCTTGTAGCTGGTCACCTCGACGGGGCGGCCTGAGCCGTCGTACTTGGTGGTCTGCCAGTCGTCGATGTTCGCCTGCGGCGTTGTGATGATCGACGCGGTCGGTTCGCCGGTGGTGTACCAGTGGTCGTAGGTCTTCACGGCCCAGCCGTGGGAGTCGTTGAAGGTGTCGGTGACGACGCGACCGCCGCCGACACCGTCGGCTTGGGCTTGCCGGATCGCGCCAAAGGCGTCGTAGAGCACGATCCGGGTGCGGTAGCTGGGCGTGCCGTTGCCGGTCAGGCCCGCTCCGGGGTCTACGAGGGTGTTGGTGGTGACCGCGAGGGGGGCGTCGGGACTGACGCGATAGTCGTAGGTCTCGGTGGCTTGGTCGGTTCCCTTGACCTGGCCTGGCTTCCAGACTGCGGTCAGACGACCAAGTGCGTCATAGGTGCCTTCGGTGACAAGGCCGTCGACCGCAACCGCCTTAAGTGTGACGCCACGACCTGGGTCGAGGTGCTCTTCAGTCTTGTGGCTGGAGATCGGCAACGTCGTGGTGACCTTGGTCAGCGCACCCGGGCCTGCGGGCGTGTAGGTCGTCGTAGTCGTCCGCTTAGTGGTCGCAGCACCGGGGTTGTCCACGCTCGAGGTCGCGATGCGGCCGTAGGCGTCGTAGGTCGTGGTGGAGACCTGGGCGTTGCTATCCCAATCCGGCGTGCTACCGCTGACCTTTGTCGCTGTCACGGTCTTGGTGGGGAGACCGTCGGTGACCTCGCCGAGGGTGGTTGACCCGTCGTAGTAGGTGCGGGTGGCGCGCAGGACCTTCGGGGACGGGGTCGTGTCGGTCGGACAGGTGTTGGCGTAGGTCGTGACCTGGGAGGCCTTGTCCCGGATCCAATTGGTGGTGTTGTCGACATAGGTCGTCTTCACACACGTCGTGCCGGACCCGGTGGCGGTGTTGGTGACCTCGGTGGCGCGGCCGAAGCCGTCGTAGACGGTGGTCGTGCCCGAGGACATCGTGCCGCTGGTGCCATCCTCGTTGACATGCGGCGTGTAGGTCTTCGACCCGCCAGGCTGGATGATGCGGGCCTTGACCGGATCGAGGCCATCGCGTGCCCGGGTGGCAGTGGTGTCGACCACTCGAGGGGCATGGACGGTGGTGGAGACGACCTCGCCGCCGTCGCCGTTGTGATGGGTGGTCTCCAGGGCCTGCCCCGCGAACCAGTCGGCGTCGGCTCGCGAGCCGCCGCGCGAGTCGGTGACGGTTGCGACTCGGGTGGTCTCGCCTCCGGGGAGACGATCACCGTCCATGCCACGGAAGTACTTCGTCGAGCTCAGCGTCCACTCGTCATCACCGACTTCGCTGGTCACACCAGGGTTCCCGGAGCGGGTCTCGACGGTCTGGTAACCACGAAACTGGGACCAGGTGCGGTACTTCGGCTTCTGGACCTCGTTGTCGTCGTAATGCCAGGCCGGGGTGCCCTTGTAGGTGTAGGCCGTCAGGCGCATGGGGGCGAGAGCGTTGTGGTCCTGGATGCCGATCTCGGTGACCACGTACTTGTGGAAGTAGTCCAGGATCGGCTCCTCGGCACCCTCCTGCACCCACTTGACCGGATAGCACTCGGTCGTGTTGTTCCCCGGGGCGGACGGGATCGTGTCGGGGGTGCACAGGCCAGGAGCACGGCCGTCCTGACCAGGGTCACCGGAGTACTTGATCGAGATGTCCTGGCCGGTTTCGGTGTAGATCGCATGCATGCGCACCCTCGACATCGCTGGCAGCCCGTGCAACCCGAGGACACGGTTGTGGCGCGTCGACATCGAGAAGCGCACCAGCGGGGTCTCCACCGACGCGGCACCGTTGTGGCCTGTGCGGGCGATCGAGTCCAGCACGAGCTCACCCGAGGTGTCGGTGTAGAACGACTGACCGAGCCGGTATGTGTCTACCGTGTGCCGGGCGTCGTCAGCACCGAGATAGCTGGTGGTGATCGTCGTCAGGCGCTTGCGGGTCCAGAAGGTGGGGGTGTGGGCCTCGCAGGCTCCTTCTGCGTCACAAGTCTGGTCGATCGGGGAGTCAGCCCAGTGGGCAGCGTTCGCCAAGGTCGCGTCCTCGGCGTTGCAGGCGAAGTCCGCGGTCGGGAAGCAGCGTTCCGCGACCGTGAACGCGACCTGCTGAGGTGCCGCGGCCGAGAGATTATCGGCGCGCATCCCGTAGCGGATCGACTTCATGTAACCGCCGCGGTCGTAGGCACGCAACGTCGGGTCGTCCCAGGCATCGACCATCGGGTAGCGCGAACCGTAGTGGTTCGTTTCGACCGCGTAGTCGTAGACGGTGGCGTTGCCATGGCGGTCCTCGATCAGGTCTAGGTTCCACCGATACACCATCCGGCACATCTCGTCGGTGGATCCGTGACACGGGTCGGAGGCATCAGGGTGGTAAACCGGGGCAACCCACGCAGAGTCGGTCTTGTCGCCGGCCGCGGCATTGGGAAGGACTTCCCGACCGAAGGTGTATCGGGTGCCGTCCGCAGTAGTGACCAGCCAGTACTCACCGTCGTGACCACCATTGTCGGCGCCGGTCTTGCGCTGGATCCGCAGACCGGTGTCGGTCTGTGGCTTCCAGGTCCCTGTCGCGTCGTCCCTGACCAACGCGGTGCTGCCGGCACCGGGCATCTGGAGGGTGATGATGTTGCCGCCCTCGGTCCAGCACCGATCCCCGGTCCGCTTGAGCTCAGGTAGGTCCTTGTCGTCAGCGCACGAGGCGTAGGTGCGCTCGATGTAGCCGCCGTCGAGCGACCAGCCCTGGCCGACCCAGGACGCCTGGTTGTTCGACGTCGTGTTCTGGCCGTCAACGCTCTGGGAGGAATAGTCCAACGACAACGACGGCGCGATCCCGCTACCTGTCGCGGCAGGAGGCAACACGAGCGGATAGGTCCAGGAGAACCCACCCGTCGCACCGCCTTGCGACCAGGAGCCTGACGGCTTCAACGAGGTCGCGGCGAAGTCTCCGTTGACCCCCGATGAATCCCCTGTGGCGGCAAGCACAACCGGCTCGGTCGCTGAAGGCGGCGACGCCTCAGCCGAAGCACTGCGGCCGTCAGGCTTTACTTCGGATGCGGCCTCAAGGTCGACCGTCGCCTTGAGCTGCTTGTCCTGGTAGTTGCGGCGGCTGGTTACGCTCGTCGCGATCCGACATTCGGGCTTGGTCGGTGTGGTCAGGACACACGCCGGGTACGACACCAGTTGCAGTCGCGTGGCCCATTCACCGCCAACAGCGTTCTCGAACGCGCCGTAGTCCAGGGCAACATCGACCTTCCCGAGGTCAACGGTTCCGCTCTGGTCGGTGACAGTGAACATCACCCCTGGGATCTGGGCCTCGGCGGCTGTGTTCGCGTCCAAGAGTTCGACAGCAACTCCCGGCGCTTCCGTCTGCGGCGCGTCTCCGCGAGCCGAGTCTTCGCTAGCGCCACCAGCAACCTGTTGCACGCTCTTCGCGGCCCTCTCGACGGCTTGAGCGGTAAAACCGACTCTTACGGGGAGCTTCCCAGCGCCCAGCAAGCCGGTGGCCTTCGCTTTCGTCGGAGCAGTCGAGGTCATGCCCTTCGGAACGGGGACATTCACGGTGGCCACTCCCGGCGTCGGGAGATGCGCATCCTCGGCCGCTGCAGGATCCGTGGTGCCCTTCGGCTTCTCCCGATCACGCTTCTCGAGCTTGACCACCGAGTTTGGGACCTGCTTCTCGGGCTTCACGTCGGGGATGTAGACCATCGTCCGCTCCGGCGGAGCCGCCTCAGCCGGCGGCATCAGCACAGCGGTCAAACTCAAGACCGTCGCCGCCACCACCAAGGCCGAACGCCACACACGATCCACCGCGAATCCGCGCGGTGACCGCTGCACAACCTCGGCGCTGGCAAGGAAAAGACCCATCGGGGAAACCCGAGACATGCACGCTCCTGCTAGTGGGGGAATCGCCCGGATGAGACCGGCCGATGAAACTTAGCCATACCCCAGCACGCATGCATATAGCCCGTTCGGACCATCCAACTTAACTCTTTCGAGTCTGGCGATCCGCGCGGCGAGGGGCCTGCTTGACAACATCTGGATCGACTTGGGACTCTCGGGCTCCCTATGCCCCCACACGCATCGAACCGACACCATTCACGGGTATCAGGCTGTCGCTTAGAACGTCACCTGACACGTACGTATGTCGGAGGGCAGGGCTGCCTTATTTCCACTGTCTCCGTTCACTCGGTGCCTGATACTCGGGAGCTCCCGTGCCTCGATTCCCCCACCACGCTGATCACCGCTCGCCCGGGAGAAGTCCCCTGCGTCGAGGCGCCGCGATCCTTCCCGTGCTGATTGCGGCCAGCCTAGGAATATCCCTCGCTGCCGGACCAGCGTTCGCAGCCCCGACGAGCCTGGTCACCGCTGCCGCCGCGACTACCGTGACCGCCCAGGCCGCGACACACCTCGGGCAGACCACGACACCGCCCACCGAGGAGCCCGCCGAGCCGCTCTCGGCCGAGGCCGCTGAGATCCTCAAGACCAATGGAGCAGCCTCCCAAGAAGCAGCCGCGGCAGGCGAGCCCGTCGAGATCGAAGAGTTCACGACCGAGACCTCCCGAACCATGGCGTTTCCTGACGGGACCTACGAGCTCACCGCCAGCCGCTCGCCCGTCCGTGTCAAGCAAGATGGCCAGTGGCGCGACATCGACACCACCCTCGTCCTTCGCGACGGTGTGATCGCGCCAGCAGCCGCGATCGGTGGCGTTAAGTTCTCCACCGGCGGCTCAGCGCCGATGGTGACGCTCGATGCTGATGTCACCGACGAAACCGGCACGACACCTAGCGCTCCCGGAACTGTTTCGATCAGCTGGGAGGGAGATCTTCCGGCCCCGAAGCTGGACGGATCTACCGCGACCTACGCAGACGTGCGGCCGGGCGTCGATCTCGTGCTCACCGCACAGCCTTCTGGCTACGCCCAAACACTCGTCATCGCGGACAAGGCCGCCGCAGAAGCGATCATCACTGATCCGGTCGAACTGACCGCGGCCACCGAGTCGCTCACCTTCACAGTGACCGACGAAGGGCACACCAGCGTTACCCACGAGGCCAACCCAGGAACCGTCGTTTTCGGTGGCGCTGCCCCTGTTCTATGGGACTCCCAGACATCAAACGGTGATGGCGGCACTGATCCCACTCCAACCGCCACAGATCCGGCCAACGGCAAGATCCTCCCCGCCGATGCTGATCTGACGGTCTCCCAGACTGGCGACGCGATGGACGTCGCCCTCGCGCCGCCCGCGGAAGTCCTCACGGACAGCAGCCTCGTATACCCGCTTCACCTCGACCCCCGGCTCGAAAGAAACAAGTACCACTACCTCACGGTCCACTCGCGAGGCTGGAACTACTACGACGACTCGACCGAGCCTATGCGGGTGGGATACTGCGGCTGGGACGAGTGCAACCCCAGCGTCCAAGGAACTGCTCGGTCCTACTTCTCTTTCCAAGCACCCGGCTTGTTCGTGGACGGGCTCGACCCCACCATCTACGACGCCGCCGTACGCGTCTTCCAGATCTACGGCGCCACCCCCGAATCACATTCCGTGCAGCTCCATCGAGCCGAAGGGTTCCTCGCGTCCACCGAATGGCCCGGACCGCTAGGCACCCACCTCCAGAGCGTCTCCGCCGCAGGCGGCTCCAGCGCAGATCCCAAAATGTTGATGTTCAACAATCAGAACGTCATCGACTACATCAAGTCCGAAGCTGGAACCGAGGACCAGAACATCCAGTTCGGCCTCCGGGCGCCCGAGGAAACCACCGACGACCGCCGCTTTTGGAAGAAGTTCTCGAACAGTCCAACGCTGGCTGTTCGGTACGGCTACCCACCCACGACGCCGACCAATCTAAGCATCTCGGGATCGACCCAATGCGACGGACAACCGCGCTACGCCGACATCACTTCGGACACCTACGTCACCGCGAGGTCAGATGAACAGAGCTACCAGAACCTGGGTCTGCTCTACGACTTCGAGCTCTACAAGTGGCCCGGTACCGCCGACCAGACCCTTGTGCGCAAGAACGAGACGCTGATCTCCGGAACCTCAGGAACCACGGTGTCCTGGCAGCCGGCCAGCGCCAACTCAAACTCCCAAACCCTTATCAGCGACGGGACCTACGCGTATCGAGCCCGCTCGTACGTCAACGACCCAGAAACGACCAACACAGCATCCGCGTGGTCCAGCTCGTTCCACTTCACCGTCGACACCACCGACCCTGCGGTCCCGACCATCGTCAGCCACGATTACCCCGCCAGCTATTGGGGCGCAGCTGACAACACGACGGGGACCTTCGCCCTGAAAACGTCCAGCGACGCCGCGGCATTCACGTATGCCTTCGACACTGGCACCCCGCCGATCCCGAACAACACGGCCTGCACCTACACGCCGGCCAACGGCGCAATGTCTGGGTACCTCACCGCATCCTCCGGCAGCGCGACGCTGACGCCACCAGCCAGCCTAGGGGCGGGCACTCACACGCTGAAGGTGGCAGCGTTCGACCACGCCCACAACACCACCAGCTTCAAGACCTACACCTTCATGATCGCCCCCACCATCTCAGGGGTGCCGACCGAGCGCACCAAGAACCGCATCGAGTTCACTAACGGCGCTCCCGCGGCTAACGGCACCAGCATCGCCCTGGCATCTGACACCGACGTGGCGAATGATCCCGCCGACTACGTCAAGGACGTCCCTGCAGATCGATACCGAAACGACAACCTCACCATCGCCTCCGATGGAAGCTTCGCCAGGATCATGGCCAACCGCGGCACTACCGCCGATCCCGAGGCCAGCACCTACAAGTTCACCGTCCCGGTCGACGGCTACTACGCCCTTGGTGCCCAACTGATTACCGCCAACCACTTCGGCCAAGTCCGCCTCACCCTGGACGACCCAGACGAGAACAGTGACCTCGAACGGATCAGCTTCAGAGAATCCGACCGCAGCGATCCTCTGACCATCAACACCTTCGCCACAGCCACCGGCACCACCTACGCCAAGCTCGGCGACTACCTACCCGACGCCCGTGGCGTACTCCTGAACGCCAACACCACCTACACCCTCACCGTCGAAATCGTCGGCACCACCGGCGTCGACTACACCTATACCGACGGCTTCCACGACTACGGCTACACCGTCGGCCTCGACTACCTCACCCTCGCTCCTCTTCGCCTCGCGCCCTTCGCGAGCCTGAGGGACGCGTTCGACAACACCGCCATCGGAACCAGCAGTGCCACCGACTTCGACCTGATCGCGCCCACGAGCGCGGCACCGGATACCTCGATGGCCGCCTCCGCGCTGCCCGCTGGCCTCACCTACCCGACCTCGGGGACCAGCACGTTCACCACACCTTCAGGGACCGCCTTCCCGATTCCAGCCAAGCGGGCCAGCACCAGCCCCACCGGACGCACCTACGACAACGTCATCTCAAACGGCCAGACCATCGCCTACAGCGCGGGCAGTCAGCCCACTGGAGATGTCTACCTCTTGGCCGCCGCCACCTGCGGACCCATCGCTCCATCCACAGCAAGGGCGCTGAGTGTCGTCGTCAACTACGACGAAGACCCCATCGAAGACCCCGGAGCCGAGCCCGTCGACTCCGACCACATCCTCGGCGTCGAGATCCCCTCCTGGGACAGCGCCGCCGCCGAACCAAGCGGCGAGATCGCCAACAAGACCGCCATCCGCATCGTCGAAACCATCACCATGCCTCAGCGCTACAACGGGACCACGCTCGAGAACACGCCATCAACCTTCTATGTGCTCAAAGCCCCCGCACAGGCAGACCTGGCCAGCATGCCCATCACCTCCATCACTCTTCCCCGCATCGGCACCAGCTTCACCTCCAAGAGCTGTAGCGACGGAGGTGCCCAAGCGCTGCACATCTTCTCCATGACCACCACCTCAGCGCAGCCGTAGTTCCTCAACCGCAAGATGGGCTGTCACTCGTGCCGAGGGACAGCCCATCTGTCATCTCATGCCCGACCGCGCGACCGCCTTATCCTTCCTCCGGAACAACACGCAGACATCGATAGCGCCCAACAGACCACTTTCATTCGAGATCCCCCGGGCCACATGCACGCTCTCCGGCCCTTGGGGAGGCGTGACCCTGACGATCCACAGGGTATGAGCCAGCTCCTTGGTCTTCAGGTCGGCGTCCCAGCGTTCGTCCAGGGCGGTGAACGGGCATCGGGGCGCAGGTCGCCGGCGTGTCCGATTCACGATCTGCGCCACACGGCTGCCTGTCTGTGGCTGGCGAAGGGCGTGCCCGCAACCACGGTTCAGGCCTGGATGGGGCACGCCTCGATCGCGACGACCAACATCTACCTGCACCACCTCGGGACCGTCGCAGATGAAGCCGGATTGGCCCGCCTGAACGGCTCGGGGGGAATCCGGGGGGAATCCGCGGAGTAACGGCAGCACAAACAAGCAAGAACCCCGCCTGGATCTCTGCGTTTTCGCAGGTCAGGCGGGGTTCTTCTTTGGTGGAGCTGAGGGGATTCGAACCCCTGGCCTTCTCATTGCGAACGAGACGCGCTACCAACTGCGCCACAGCCCCAAGCGATGAGAAACGTTAGCACCTCGTCGCGGGTGTTACCCAATCAGTATGGCCTCAGGAGCCCGTGGCGCGGCCACGGGCAGCCTCGGCGGCCTCGGCCGCGGCGCGCTCGGCCTCCTCGGCCTGGCGGACGAGCTCGGAGTCGGCGGCGTTGCGGCCCGAGCTCCATACGCCGGTGGCGTCGAGGTCGATGGTGCGGACGGTGCGGCGCGGCGCGGCCTCCTTGGAGACGTACGTCGGCAGCGGTGTCTCCACCGGCTTCCAGGCACCCGCGGGGAGGTGCTCGCCGGTGTCGTCGTGCTCGACGACGGCCACCAGGTCGCCGGTGTCCTGGTCGATGTCGAAAGTGACCCGGGGCGGGGCGACCGGCTCGGGCTCGGGGATGTCCTCGGGGAACGGGATCCGTGCCCAGACCTCGCGCTGGTGACGCACGCTGAGCCGGCAGGTGACCAGCCAGGCGACGACCAGGCCGGCCGGGATCGCGATCCACACCGGACCGAAGACTCCGAAACCAGCGAGCGCGCCCACCACGGCCAAGCCGAAGACGAGCACGCCCAGGACGATCGAACGGCGCTTGGCCGCGGCGCGTGCCGCTCGGCGCCGTACGGCCATCGGTACGGGCCGAGGAGCAGGCTCCTCGACCTCCGCCTCAGGCTTCTTCGGCGACTTCTCGGTCACCAGATCGGTCGAGTCCTTGCCGGTGGCTTCTCGCCGTGCGAGGATCCGGCGGGACTTGGAGATGGCGGCGCTGGCCCGGCTCTTGGTCCCGTCCTCGGCCGTCGCTGTCTGTTCGAGCGCTTTGGGCACCAAGTACACCGCCCACGCCACGGCGAGGGCGACGAAGATGAGTGCGCTCGGGTCCACGTTAAGAAGCGTAGGAGCCATTACCAGCCCGTAGGCGGACGTGCAGTGGTGTGTCGCGTGTGACTTGTGTGATTTCAGCAGGACACGCCGAGTCAATGCCTCATTCAGGTGACAAACCGAGCCTGGCCAGCATTCCTTGGTGACATTCTTCAACCGTTATCGCGAAGATACGGTGATCTCTCCAGGCACCGTCGATATGCAGAAATCGGGGCGCATATCCGATCTCGTTGATGCCCAGTTTCTCCACGACGCGGAGCGAGTTCGAGTTCTCCGGGCGGATGCAGATCTCGATCCGGTGCAGCCGCGCGGCGGTGAAACAGTGGTCGATGACCAGCGCCACCGCCAGCGGCATCACGCCGCGTCCGGCGAAGCGCTGGTCGATCCAGTAGCCGATCGAGGCGAACTGCGCAGAGCCCCGCACGATGTTGTTGACGGTGACCTGACCAGCGAAAACACCGTCGACATCGATCGCGAACGGGTAGGTCACTCCGCGCTTGGCCTGACGCCGAAGTCGACGTACGAGGCTCGCGAACGTCGTGGGCCGCGCGCTCGATCCCGGGGGAACGGTCGCGTCCCACTGGTGCAGCCAGGCCGCCGAGCGGCGGCGTGCTTCGGTCCATGCCTTGGCGTCGGTGCGGTCGAGCGGGCGTAGGGTCACCGAGCCGTGAGAGAGGACGGCGGGCCAGCCGGGATCGGTCACTGATGGTCGCTTCCGACACTCTGCTCCACGGCGTGGAGCAGCACCGGACGAAGGACCTCGATCGCATCCTTCACGCCACCCCGGGACCCGGGAAGGTTCACCACCACGCACGCTCCGATCTGACCGGCCAGACCGCGGGACAGTAGCGCCGTCGGGATCCCCTTGGCCACTCCGGCCGCCCGGATGCCCTCGGCGATGCCGGGGATCTCACGATCGAGCAGCGGGCGGGTGACCTCGGGGGTGCGGTCGGTGGGGGTCAGCCCCGTCCCGCCGGTGGTCAGGACGACCCGCGCCCCCTCCTCGGACGCGCGGGCGATCGCCTCGCCGACCGGGTCTCCGTCGCGTACGACCTCGGGAGGGCCGACCACGAAACCGAGCTCTTCCAGAAAGGTGACCAGGAGGGGCCCGGTGGTGTCCTCGTAGACACCCGCCGAGGCGCGGTTGGAGGCGACGACGACCGTCGCTTTGAGGCTCATCGCTGGAACGTACCCGACTTTCCACCGGTCTTCGTCTCGACGCGGATATCGGTGATGACCGCCCGCTTGTCGACGGCCTTGATCATGTCGACCACGGTGAGGCCAGCGACGGCAACCGCGGTCAGTGCCTCCATCTCGACACCGGTGCGGTCGGTGGTCTTCACGGTCGCCGTGATCTCGACGGCGTCGTCGGCGACGCTCAGCTCGACCTTGACGCCCGAGACCGCAAGCGGGTGGCACAACGGGATCAGGTCGGGGGTCTTCTTGGCACCCATGATCCCCGCGATGCGGGCGACGGCGAGCGCGTCACCCTTGGGTACGCCCTCGCCGCGGAGCAGCTCGATGACCTCCGGTGCGACCAGCACGCGCCCGGACGCGGTCGCCGTGCGAGCCGTGACCGCCTTCTCGGAGACGTCGACCATCCGAGCCGCGCCGGTCTCGTCGACGTGGGTCAACCTGTCAGCCATCAGAACTCCACATCCAGCTCGATCACGTCCACCTCGGCGTCCTTGTCCAGCGAGGTCGTCTCCGGCGGGATGACGATCAGGCAGTTGGCGCCGGCGAGGTCCCCGATCAGGTGGGACCCCGGGCCGCCGATGGGCGAGACGCCGGCGCGGGAGCCGTCGTACCAACCGCGGAGGTACTGCTCCTTGCCCTTCGGCGAGCGCACCGCGTGGGTCAGGGCGGCGCGGCGTACGGGCCTGGCCTCGGGGGTCATGCCCATCAGCCGGCGCAGCGCCGGGAGCACGAAGAGCTCGAAGGAGACGAAGGAGGAGACCGGGTTGCCGGGGAGGCACAGAACCGGCACCCGCTCCTCACCGATCCGGCCGAACCCCTGCGGCTTGCCCGGCTGCATGCTCACGGGGCCGAACCAGACGCCCTCCGGCGTCAGCGCCTCCTTGACCACGTCGTAGTCGCCCATCGAGACGCCGCCGGAGGTGACCACCAGGTCGGCGCGGACGAGCTGGTCGGAGAGCGCGGTCATGAACGCCCGCGGCTCGTCGGGCACGATCCCGACGCGGTACGCAATCGCGCCTGCCTTGCGCGCAGCGGCGGCCAGCAGGAAGGAGTTGCCGTCGTAGATCGAGTCGTGGCCCAGGGTCTCACCGGGCTCGCGCAGCTCGGTGCCGGTCGAGAGCACCACGACCCGGGGCCGCGGACGCACCGCGACCTGCGCGCGGCCGACGGAGGCGATCAGGCCCAGATGGCGCGGGCCGAGGACCGTGCCCGCAGGGATGAGCAGGTCGCCCTTGGCGACGTCCTCGCCCGCGTAGCGGACGTGCTGCGCCTCTTCGGGGCTCTGCCGGATCTCGACCTCGGCGACGCCGCGGTCGGTCCACTCGTACGGCACGACCGTGTCGGCACCCGTCGGCAGCGGAGCGCCCGTCATGATCTTCGCCGCCGCGCCCGGCGGCAGCGCCAGCAGCGAGGCCTGCCCGGCACCGATCTCACCGAGCACCGGCAACCGCACCGGCGCCTCGGCGGAGGCTGTCGCGACATCGGCGTAGCGGACCGCGTACCCATCCATCGAGGAGTTGTCGAAGCCCGGCAGGGCGACCTCGGCATGGATGTCCTCCGCCACCGCCAGCCCGAGGCAGTCCATCAGGGGCTGCGGGTAGGCCGGCATCGGCTCGAGGTCGTCGAGAATGCGCTGGCGATAGTCATGGGGCGTCACCCCGGAAACACTAGTCGCCCGCGCCGCCGTTCCGCGCGGCCGCCTGTGCCCGGCGGGCTCGGAAGTCTCGAACGTACGGCAGCAGACCACAGGCCAGGAGGAAGGCAGCTCCGACGATCAACGTGAACGTGCCTTGGACCGGGGTCAATCCCTCTGGAACCGCCTCGGGGTAGTCACTGGTCGGTAGCTCTCGCCCGCCGATCCGAACCTCGATGATCCGACCGCGCCAGAGGGTCGCGGTGACCGGCGCGCCGTAGGTCAGTCCCTCGACGGTCTTTCCTTCGATGCCCTCGCGGTCGAAGTCGACGGTCCGGATGAGACCGGGACTACCGTCGTCGTCAGGCCTCGCGTCGCGGAGGTCGATCGAGTACGAGCCGCCGCCACGTTCCCATTGGTAGTCGGAGCCGACGTACTCGAACTCGCCTTCCCAGATGCACGCGGCAGGCTCTGTCGGCTGGCTGTCACACGCCGGAGCCGAACGCAACGACTCCATCTCGGCTGCGGCCTCGCCATCGGGATCGCCAGGGCCAACGGCCCCCACCCCGACGATCACCACAGCGAGCAGCCCCATGACGATCGACGCCACGAGTCGTACGCTCCTCATGCCGGAACGATCACACAGGCCGGGTCGCCCCGCAGAGCAACCCGACCCCTGTTTATCAGCCGTGGATCAGTCGGAGAGGACGGTGGCGGGCGCGACGCGTTCGGCGTTGGCGCCGTCGAGAGAGACCGCGCCGATGACCTGGACGCCCTTGCCGAAGGTCCAGTCGCCGTTGACGGTGAGCGAGGACGCCTTGCGCAACGAGGGAGCGCCCTCGGGGAAGCGCTCGTCGAAGTTCGCGACGTACTTGTAGTAGTCGCCGTCCAGGTCGATGAACGGCACCACGTCGGCGACCTGGTCGAGCACGAAGTTGTCGCCGATGTCGTAGACGTCGGAGCGGAGGACGAGGAGGTCGTTGGTCGTCTTGACCGGGACGAACCGGTCGCGGCCGACCTCGATCAGCTGCGAGCCCTCGAAGACCTCGATCGCGGCGCCCATGGCGGTCTCGATCTGGACGACCTTGGGGGTCTTCGGGTCGGCGGGGTCGACGGTCTTCTCGTTGCGGATCAGCGGCAGGCCGAGGATGCCATCGCGCTCGGAGAGGACCTTCTTGAGCGCCTTGAGGTCGAACCAGATGTTGTTGGTCGAGCAGTACTTGTGGCGGTTGAGGTCCTGCAGCGCCACCTTGTCCTCGTCGAGCGTCTGCGCGGTCTCACGGAGGATCAGGCGGCCATCGGACTTGCGGCGCGCGAAGTGGCCGCCCTTGCGGTCGCTCGGGGTGCGGCGTACGGCCTCGATGGCGAAGGGGGCACCGGACTTGGCGAACCAGCCGGCGACCTTCTCGTCGGGGACGGCGCCGAGGTTGTCGGAGTTGGAGACGAAGACCCGCTCGTAGCCCTGCTCGATGAGCAGGTCGAGGAGCCCGGTGTCGAGCAGGGCGGTGTAGATGTCGCCGTGGCCCGGCGGGCACCACTCGAGCTCGGGGTCCTTGGGCCACTCGACCGGGGTCAGGTCGTCGACGAGCAGGCGCGGCTCGCGGTTCTGCAGGAACTCCAGCGGCAGACCCTCGACCGGCAGGTCCTGGTAGCGCTCGAGCGCGGCCAGGCTGTCCTCGGAGGTGCGGAAGGAGTTCATCAGCAGCAGCGGCAGGCGTACGTCGTACTTCTCGCGCATGTGCAGGATCTGGCGGGCGATCACGTCCAGGAAGCTCAGGCCCTTGCGCACGCACAGCAGCGACTTCGCGCGGTCCATGCCCATCGAGGTGCCGAGGCCACCGTTGAGCTTGATCACCGCGGTGGTCGAGATGGCGGCGTGCGCCTCCTCGTCGGTGACCACGGCGTCGCTGATCGACGGGATGTCGACCGGCTCGATGGTCTCCTCCGGGATCATCCCGGTCTCACCGTGCTCGAGCTGGCGGTAGTAATGTGCGAATGTCTGCACCGCGACGTCGTCTACGCCGGCATCGCGCATCTTCGCCATTGCCTTGGCCAAACCTGGGCTACCCATAGAGGAAAGCCTAGGCTGTCGTTGTGTCGGGTTCACACACCCCTCCGGGTTCTGATAGTCCAGCCCCCGCTGACTTCGTGGGGCGCAAGACTGCCTTACGCGACCAGTTGTTGACTACCCGGGGGCGCATCGGGCTCCCTCGGTTGGGCTCGCTCGCGCGTGCCCTGTCGCAGGTGGTCACTGATATTCCAGACGTACGCAGCGCCGGAACGGTTGCGCTCTACGTCTCGATCGGCACCGAACCGGGCACCGGACCTCTTATCGACGAGCTGGACGCGGCCGGGAAACGCCTCCTGCTGCCCTGTCTTCTGCCGGACAACGACCTGGACTGGGCCGCCTACGACGGAGAGCTGGTCCGGGCGCCTCGGGGGCTGCTGGAGCCTGGCGGGGAGCGGTTGGGCGTCTCCGCGATCGCCACTGCCGACGTCGTGCTCGTCCCCGGCCTGGCCGTCGACTCCAGCGGGCACCGGATGGGGCGTGGCGGCGGATCCTACGACCGCGTCCTGGCCCGGGTGCCGGCCGGAACCTTTACCTGCGTACTTCTCTATCCGTGGGAGATCGGCGTCGCGGTGCCGGTCGAGGCGCACGACCGGGCGGTCGGAGCGGCCGCGAGCGCGGAGGGAATGCAGCGCTTCTCCTAGGCGTTCGCTAATATTGGCAGTCGCGCCCGTCGAGTGCCAGATTCTGTTCTAGGAGAAACGTGCCCACCTATCAGTACGCCTGCACCGAGTGCGGCCACGCCTTCGACCAGTTCCAGAGCTTCAGCGACGCCTCGCTGACCGAGTGCCCCGAGTGCGGCGGCAAGCTGCGCAAGGTCTTCAGCGCCGCCGGCGTCGTCTTCAAGGGCTCCGGCTTCTACCGCACGGACTCCCGGTCCGGGTCCTCCTCGTCGACGTCCTCCACGTCCTCGACGACGTCGTCCTCGAGCACCTCCTCCCCGGCGCCGGCCGCCTCCAGCTCGTCGGACTGAGACCCACCCGCGGCAGCGGGTTATCCACAGGGTCATCCACAACCTGACCTGGGTTGTGGATAGCGAGATGCGGGAATCGCGAGTGCGACTTAGCGTGCCCGCATGTTCACTCGAATCACGTCCCTGTCCCGCCGCGTACGCCGCGGGGTCCTCGCCCACCGACGCCTGCTGGCGTTCCTGCTGACCGCCTCTGCGGTCGCGATCGGCCTGTCGGCCACCCGGCCTGACCCACCCGACACCTCGACGATGGCGGTCGCCTCCCGAGATCTGCCGGTCGGCACGGTCCTCACCGCAGCCGACCTCACCGACGTCTCGACCGACCCCGCCACCGTGCCCGCCGACCTCGCCGAGGCGCCGCTCGGTGAGCGCCTGGCCGCGCCCCTGCGGCGCGGCGAACCCGTCACCGACGTACGTCTGGTGGGGCCGGAGCTGACCCAGGGACACCCCGACCTGGTGGCCGTCCCGGTCCGGCTCCCCGACGCCGAGATGGCCGGGCTGCTCCACGTCGGCGACACCGTCGACCTCTACGCCACCGACCCCGCCACCGCCGAGACCGCCCAGGTCACCACCGACACGCTGATCCTCAGCCTCCCTCAAGCCGCGGAGACGAGCCGCGATGATTCCATGGCACAGGGAAAGACCGAGGGGTTTGGCGTCACGAACACTTCGGCGGGGCGTCTGGTCATCGTCGGAGTCGCCGAGAACAGCGTCGAGGACGTCACATCAGCAGGGGTGGGTGGCTACCTCACCTTTGCGTACTGACGGCCAACGCACGCCATATCCGGGGTCTCCTTCACCTCACACAATGAGCAACAGGAGAAAGCAAGACATGGACGGTTTCAAGAAGTTCCTGCTCCAGGGCGACCTGATCAAACTCGCGGTCGCCTTCATCATGGGCGGCGCGTTCGCCACGGTCGTCACAGCCACCGTCACGGTGATCATGGACCTGATCGGCAAGCTCGGCGGCACACCTGACTTCTCCGGTTGGAAGCCCGGCGGCGTCCACCTCGGCGACTGGTTCACCGCGGTTGTCGCCTTCGTCATCATGGCCGCGGTCGTCTACTTCATGATCGTGAAGCCCTACACCGCCGCCAAGGAGCGCTACTTCCCGGACCCCGACCCGGGCGAGACCGAGATCGACATCCTCAAGCAGATCCGCGACAGCATCGCCGTTCGCTGACGTATCCGCTTCCAGGTGCCGTCTCACCCACCGTGGTGAGGCGGCACCTGCGATTTCAGCCACCGGTCCGACGCCGACTCCTCGGACTCCGCAGACGACTCCCGCTCGTCGCTGGTCGTCTCGGGGAGTACGTCACCGAAGATCCGCGCCAGCCTCTGCTTGCGCTTCCACTCCGGCTCCTCCGGTTCGTCCGGCCGTTCCGTCTCGGGCGAGGTGTCCTCAGCCATCAGCAGAGCCCCGCACGCTCGCGCTCAGCCTTCGCCTGTTCGGCGATCTCGGCGAGCTCCTCCTCGGTTGCTCCACTGCTGGCGTTGCCCGACGCGTCTCCCGAGGAGTCGCCCGAGGGTGCATCGTCGGAGGGCTCCGAATCAGCGGTCTCGCCGTCGGTTCCGGTGCCTTCACCGGAGTCTCCGGACTTCTTCTTGTCCTTGGCGCCCGCGGCCTGCCCGGCATCAAGCGAGCCCGCCGCGATCTTCTTCGTCAACGGCTTGTCGTTCGCGATGGCCCGCCAGACGTTCTTGGCCTTCTCGTCATCGAGGACAACTCGGTTTTCGTTCTGCGGGTCCGTCGCCACCGGGATGGTGAGGAACTTGATGTTCTCCATGCCGATGCTCTGGAAGCCGGCGCCGATCTTGGCCATCGTGTCGAGGTTGTCCTTGAGGCCCTCGTCCATCGTCAGCCCCTTGGTGGCCGCATTCAGGAAGCCGAGCACCTTCGTGGGGCTGGACAAGGTGTCACCGGAGAGCAGCTTCGCCGCCATCGAGCCGATGAACGCCTGCTGGCGCTTCGCTCGCAACAGGTCGCTTCCGTCACCGAAGACGTGACGCATGCGAACGTACTGAAGCGCTTCCTTGCCGTTCAGCGTCTGGGGGCCGGCCTTGAACTTCGCGCCTGTGTAACTGTCCTCCACGGCCTCGGGCAGGCACACGTCGACGCCGTCGATGGCATCGACCATCCCCTTGAAGCTTCCGAAGTCCACGACGACGACATGGTTGATGGTGATGTCGCACTTCTCACCGCACATCTCAGAAGCCACCGACTCCACCTGTTCAACGGTGCACGTCGGACCTCCGGCGGCGTATGCAGCGTTCCACTGCACGTAGTCAGCCGGGGCGGTCTTCCCGTCCTCCGTCTTGCACGAGGGTCGGTTGACCATCGTGTCGCGCGGGATCGAGACGCCGTAGGCGAACTTACGGTTCGCGGAGAGGTGCAACAGGATGGTGGTGTCCGATCCGCCACCGCTCTCGCCGTCCAGGCCGCATCCCTTGCAGTCGCGGCTGTCCGACCCCATCACGAGGATGTTGATCGGCTCCTTCGGGCCGACGTCAGCGGCCTTCTCGCCGAGGCTGACGGTGCTGATGTTCGACCGTAGGTCGCGGTAGGTGTAGACCACGAACAGCCCGACGATCAGTGCGAGCACGAGCAAGGTCGAGCTGAGCACCTGCCACACACTGACCCGCGGCTTGTCGCGGCCCTCGCGCTCGTCGTCGGGGTAGGGAGCGTACGGCTCCTGGTAGCCGTCCTGGGGCGGATAGTCGTCATAGGGCTCGTCGTCGTAATCCGCCGCATACGCAGCGCCTCGGCGGCCCGGAGCGGGATAGGCCTCGTGGCGGGCCTCATGCAGCTCATCACGCGAAGAGGTACGCCCGCGGGGCCGGTCGGCCGCGTCGGGGCGGGGCGCGACAGTCGTCGCGGCGGGGTCGTTCCAGTCGAACTCGCGCGCGGCCGGCGGGGCGAGCTGCTGGTCGGGAACCTGGGGCGCGGGAGGGGCCGGGTGTGGATCCTGGCGATACCACTCCGGCGCCGGCGCGACCGCGGTCTCCTCAGCGGAGGGAGCAGGCGCGGGCGGCGGAGGTATCCGGCGCGCAGGACGCGAGGTCTCGCGCAGCGGAGGAGCTACGGCCGTCGCGTCCGGGGCGTTCCACTCCTGAGGGGCCGGAGGAGCAGGCGCCGGTGACGGTCGCGAGGTCTCTCGGCCCAACGCCTGATAGCGCTCAGCCCGGGTCGGCTCCCGCCGCACCGGTTCCGCGCGCGGCGGCTCGACGACGGGAGGCTCAGGCTGAACCGGCTCCTGGCGAGTGGGACGCGCAGCCCGACGGCCACCGCCCGATGATCCCGGCCCGGGAGGCGGCGGCGACACGAAGTCAGACTGCGGCCGCGCGGCCCGCCGGCCACCGCCGGGCTCCACCGACGGCTGGTCGATCGGTACGTCCGCGACCCGGGCACCACGGCCGGCATGAGTCCCCCCAGACTCGTTGCTCTCAGGCTCGTCGGCGCCGTACATCCACTCGAATCCGGACACGCCGGAGCCTGAATCCGCACCCCCACGTCGGGGAGGCATGGAGGCGTCAGGCATAGATCACCGTCACTCGTCGCTTGTCTTTGGGGGGATTCGGGTTGAGTCGACGGTGACTCAACCTACGCGAGGGCCCCAAGTTTGGCCCCTGACCGCATCGAACCCCAAACCGTAGTATCACCTGTCACCATGGCAAGATATTCGCGAATGCCCCAGTAGCTCAGTGGATAGAGCAGCCGCCTCCTAAGCGAAAGGTCGCAAGTTCGACTCTTGCCTGGGGCACCAGTTCCAGATATTTCCCTATGACACCGCGACCTGTGACGCGTCGATGACCTCGAACCGGATCCCGGCAGCCTGCAGGCGATCCAGGAGCGCGTCGCCCATCGCGACCGCGGTGGTGACCGAACCGGACGTCTCTGGCAGCGTGTCGAAGGCCAGGCAGAGCGCCGACTCGGCGAGCATCTTCGCCGTCTCGGTGTAGCCGGGGTCGCCTCCGGAGACCTTGGTGTGGATCTTCCGACCTCCGGACTCGGCGACGAAGTCCACGGTGAACCACGACTTCTCGCGGCGCCCCTCGGAGGGGCCGGTGCCCTGCTTGACCCGCTCGCCCAGCTTGGCCCGCAGCGGCGGCACCTGCATCGCGAGGGCGAGGGCGCCGACGCCGACGACGCCGACGACGGCGTACCTCAGTGTCTTGGTCCCGGCGAAGTGCGAGTAGGTGAAGGCGGGGCCGTAGGCCTCCAGCGCCCGCCCGGAGCGGGCGACGATGAACGGGTCGATGGTCGGCAGCGGCAGCAGCCAGTAGCCCAGCTCACTGTCACGGCCGAGGGATCGCCAAGAAAATGAGGCTAGCGCCGGTCGAGACGTACGCCCCTTCGGCCGCTCCTCGAGCGCACGGCGCTCGCGCGACGCGGCTGCCATCTCCCGGGGTCGCGACATCTGCCCCAGCGCGGAGTGGAAGGTGCCGCCGGAGAAGGTGGCGTTGGAGCGGACGACGCCCTTCATCGTCAGCGGCCCGGTGATCTCGCCGCCGGCGGCGAGCTCGCGCACCGTGAAGAAGGCCCCGAGGTCGTGCGGGATCGAGTCGAACCCGCAGGCGTGCACGATCCGGGCACCGTTGGCGCGGGCGGTGGCGTCGTGCTTCACGAACATCCGGTCGACGAACTCGGGTTCTCCGGTCAGGTCGACGTAGTCGGTGCCGGCCTCGGCGCAGGCCTTGACGAGCGGCTCGCCGTACTCCAGGTAGGGCCCGACGGTGGTGATCACGACGCGAGCACGAGCCGCCAGCGCGGCCAGCGACGAGGAGTCGTGCACGTCGGCCTGGAGGAGCTCGACGCCAGCAGCGTCGAGGTCGTCGCGAACGGCCTCGAGCCGCGACAGGGAGCGGCCGGCGAGGGCCCATCGCAGTCCTTCGGGCGCGTGCTCCGCGAGATATCTGGCCACCAGACCGCCCGTGAATCCGGTCGCGCCGAACAGGACGATGTCGAGATCGCGAGGAGACGTCATGACCGCTACCTTTCCAGAAGCAACGAAATCCGAGACGGCACGGGTCTTTCAGTGATCAAATGTTGCATCAATAGGGGTACTCTTGAGCGGTTTCTTTCGGTGAATCAGCATTTGAGTGAACGACCAGACACCATCCCCAACCACGAGATGAGTGAGACGAGCCTGTGGGCGACGCGGTGATCAGCGTTCTGCTGGCCGACGGTCACGACGTTGTGCGTGTCGGCGTGCGTACGGTCCTGCTGCCCGAACCGGACATCGAGGTCGTGGGTGAGGCCCGCACCGCCGCCGAGGCACGGCCTCTGATCGCGACGCTCCGTCCCGACGTACTCATCCTCGACGCTCACCTGCCCGACGCCTCCGGGGTGGCGCTCTGCCGGGAGGCGCTCGCGATGAAGAGCGACATCCGCTGCATGATCCTGGCCACCGACGCCGACGACGAGGTGATGAGCCAGGCGATCATGGCCGGAGCGGCCGGTTACGTGCTCAAGCAGATCGAGGCGACGAGCCTGGTCTCCGGCGTACGCCTGGTGGCCAGCGGCCACACCCTCTTCGACCCCGAGGCGGCCGCCAAGGTGGTCCACAACGTCGAGGAGCGCCGCCGGATGCACGAGGTGGTCGCCGACCTGACTCCGCAGCAGCGCCGGATCCTGGTCCTGCTCGCCGAGGGCATCTCCAACCGGCAGATCGCCGACCGTCTGGTGCTGGCGGAGAAGACCGTGAAGAACCACATCACCGGTCTGCTCGCCAAGCTCGGCGTCAGCCACCGCACCCAGGCCGCACTGATGGCGAGCCAGCTGCTCGAGGACGGCGTCGTCCCGCGGCCGGCTCCCCCGGCCGACGACGTGAGGCAGGCCAAGGGCGCCGCGCCCAACGGCGGGCCGATACCGCCGCATCCGCGCGGCCAGTCCCCCTCCCACACCCCTGGCCGATCGCGCTGACCGTCCCCTCGATCCAGGTACCGTGGATGGCATGTGCCGCAACATCCGCCCGCTCCACAACTTCGAGCCGCCCGCCACCAACGACGAGGTCACCGCTGCCGCCCTGCAGTTCGTACGCAAGGTGAGCGGCACGACCAAGCCTTCGGCCGCCAACCAGGAGGCCTTCGACCGCGCCGTCGCCGAGATCGCCCACATCACCCGGCATCTCCTCGACGATCTGGTCACCAACGCCCCCAAGAAGAACCGTGAGGTCGAGGCCGCGAAGCGCAAGGCTCGCGCCGAGGGCAGGTACGCCTCGTGACCCTCGCCCCGGAGGCGAGCAGCACCGACTCGTACGCAGAAGCCCTGGCCCTCCTGCAGGACCGCCGCCTCGTGGTGCTGACCGGGGCCGGCGTCTCGACCGACTCGGGCATCCCCGACTACCGCAGCCCGGGCAGCCCGTCACGGCAGCCGATGACCTTCCAGCAGTTCATCTCGGGCCCGCAGGAGCGGCAGCGCTACTGGGCGCGCAGCCACCTCGGCTGGCGGCGGATGGGCAGCGCGGTGCCGAACGCCGGCCATCGTGCCCTGGCCGCGATCGATCCCGAGCTGCTGATCACCCAGAACGTCGACGGTCTGCACGAGCAGGCGGCACCCGAGCTCGCCAGCAGCGGCCGGATCGTGACGCTCCACGGCCGGGTGGCCGATGTGATCTGCCTGTCCTGCCGCACCGTGAGCCCGCGTCGCGACCTCCAGGAGCGGATGGAGGCGCTCAATGCGGGCTGGGCCGAGGCGCACGCGGACGTCGAGACCCGGCCGGACGGTGATGTCGCGCTCGAGGAAACGCAGGACTTCGTCGTGCCCGACTGCGAGATCTGCGGTGGCATCCTCAAGCCTGACGTCGTCTTCTTCGGCGAGAACGTCCCCAAGGACCGGGTCGCCCGGTGCATGGCGGCCGTCGACGCGCTGGCAGAACCAGGCCCCGGAGCTCAGGCCCGCGACGAGCGGCACGAGGGGAAGGGCGTGCTGCTCGTCGCGGGCTCGAGTCTGGCGGTGATGAGTGGCTATCGGTTCGTGCGCCGGGCGGCGAAGGCCGGGATCCCGGTCGTCATCGTCAACCGCGGCGCGACCAGGGGCGATGGGGAGGCTGCCTACAAGCTGGAGGTCGGAACCAGCGAGTTCCTCACCACCTTGGCGTCACGCCGAGCGTGACTGGATCGGCAGGTCGGCCATGCGGCCGGCGGCCTCGTCGACGGAGAGTCTGGCACCGATGAAGAAGTGGTAGACCGGGCCTTCGTCGATCAGCAGCACCTTGGCGCTGTGGTAGTCACCGCCGAGGTCGGTGAGCACGATCTCCTCGCCGCGCTCGAGGTGACGAGTCAGGCCGGTGTCGGTGTGGTGGACGGCGACTGGGCGGAACGTCTCATCCAGCTCGCGACCGCGAGCGGGCAGATGAACGACCTCCATAGAGCTCTCCCCTCCGGAGACCCCCGCAAGTCTCGACATGACAACTGCTGAACGTCTCCCTCCAGCAGGCCTTGCACGTCAAACATAAGCATCTATGACGTAATCGGTCCAGAGTCGTGTGCCAGAATCTGCCGACGTCGAGAGAATTTCACCCGCGGTTGCAAAGGTGGGCCCGAAGTGGACACAGCGTTGCCACATCGAAGACGACTCGTGGAGCCGACGAACGACGCGATGTGTCGAGCTTGTCGAGATGAATCTGCGGGTCAGAGAGCCTTGACGAAGATATGGTCCGCGGCCTCAGGGATGATCTCCGCGGTCTCCCCACCGGAGCCGAGCATGACCCCGTCGGGGGTCGCCTTGATCGCGACGGTCTGGTCCGGGGTCGCACCGACCCGGCGCAGGGCGCTCATCAGCGACTCGTCCTTCTGCATCTCCTCCGAGATGCGGCGCACCAGGACGGTGGCGCGCTCGGAGGTCGCCGCGGCCGTGAGCGACTGGACGCCGGCCATGAAGTCCTCGTCGGCGGGCTTGCCGCCGAGCTCGTCGAGACCCGGGATCGGGTTGCCGTAGGGCGACTCGGTCGGGTCGCCGAGCAGGTCGAGCAGTCGCTTCTCGACGGTGTCCGACATGACGTGCTCCCAGCGGCACGCCTCCTCGTGGACGAGCTCCCAGTCGAGGCCGATGACGTCGGTCAGCAGCCGCTCGGCGAGGCGGTGCTTGCGCATCACCCGGGTGGCCAGGCGAAGGCCCTCGTCGGTGAGCTGCAGGTGGCGGTCACCCTCGACGGTGAGCAGCCCGTCGCGCTCCATCCGGGCGACGGTCTGGGAGACCGTGGGGCCGGACTGGTGCAGGCGCTCGGCGATGCGGGCGCGCAGCGGAACGATTCCCTCTTCGACCAGCTCGTAGATCGTGCGGAGGTACATCTCGGTGGTGTCGATGAGATCGCTCACGGGCTAATCCTACATCCTTGAATCAGTCAGAAAAACCGAACCCAGCAGGTGTGTCCCGAAACGACGTCGGCCTGCAGGAGAGATCAGCGCGGCGTGATCCCCTAAGAGCCCTGGCGTTCGAGGGCCTCGTTGTATCTGGACAGCATAGCGCTGAGCCGGTCGATCTCGTCGGGACTCCAGTCGGCCAGCCGGTCGTTGAACCGTACGCGACGCTCCCGCGCCACCCGCTCGAGCCCCTCGCGGGCCTCGGCGGTCACCGAGACCAGGCTGGCCCGCCCGTCCTCGGGGTCGGGATGGCGTTCGAGCAGGCCCAGGTCGATCATGGCCTGCACCATCCGGCTGACCGCCCCCTTGTCGATCCCGAGCCCGTCGACCAGCGCGGAGGCGCGCACCGGGCCACGCTCGGCGATCCAGGTCAGCATCATGTAGCCGCCGGGCGGCAGATCCGGGTGAAGCATCCGGCCGCGTGCCTTCATCGCCCGCTTGGCCCGCCACACGAGCACGCCGACCTCGGACTCGAGCCGGCTGAGCGACTCACCGCGAGGACCGTCCTCGAGCTGCTCGCCCTGAGCGGCGTCCTCCATGGCTGTCATCCCTGTCATCTCCGGCCCGCTCCCCCCGCCTCGAGCTCCGCGGCGACCTCAGGAGCGATCTCATCGTCAGCGAGGTCCTCGATCGTAGTCTTGAGCGGAACCTCCTTGATACCCAGGATCGCAACCAGCGCGATGACCGCGCACGGGATGGCCACCAGGAAGAGATCGGCCGTGGCGACGGCGAAGGCGTGCTCGTAGAGCGCCTGCACGGCGCTTGGCATGCTCGCCGGGTCGGCGAGCCCGCCGCCCTGCAGGCTCTGGAGCTCCTCAGGGGTCACCTTTCCGCTGGCCACCAGCCCTGGGATGCCATCGGTGATGACGTCCTCGACCCGGTGGGAGAGCACGGCGCCGAGCGCGGCGATGCCCATCGAGCCACCCATCGACCGGAAGAACGCGACGACCGAGGACCCGGCACCCATGTCCTTGTTGTCGAGGTTGTTCTGCACCGCGAGGACGAGGTTCTGGTTGGTGGCACCGACACCGAGACCGAGGATGGCCATGAAGGCGCCGACCAAGGCCAGGTTGGTGTGCTCGTCGATCGTGCTGAGCAGGAAGAGCCCGATCGGCAGCATGATGCCGCCGAAGATCAGGTAGCGCTTCCAGCGTCCGGTGGAGCTGATCAGGCGTCCGGTGACCATTCCGGCACCGGAGAGTCCGAGCACCATGCAGATCGACATCAGGCCGGCGTGGGTCGGCGTCATCCCGCGGGCGGTCTGGAAGTACTGCTGGAGGTAGACCGTCGCCCCGAACATCCCGGCACCGACGAAGAACGAGGCGAGGGTGGAGAGGACCATCGTGCGGTCGCGGAAGAGGCGCAGCGGGATGATCGGCTCCTTGGCGAACCTGCCCTCGACCAGGATCGCGAGCGCCAGCACGACGACGCTGCCGGCGACCAGGGCGTACGACATCAGCGAGGTCCACGCGAAGGAGTCGCCACCCAGGGTGACCCAGATCAGCAGCGTGGAGACGCCGGCGACCAGCAGGAACGCGCCGAGGTAGTCGATGCTGACCTCGCGGCGTACGTGCGGGAGGTGCAGGGTCTTCTGGAGCAGGATGAAGGCGACCACCGCGAACGGCACACCGACGTAGAAGACGCCGGGCCAGCCCAGCGGGGAGTCGACGATCACGCCGCCGACGAGCGGCCCGATGACGGTGGCCAGGGCGAAGACCGCGCCGATGTAGCCCGAGTAGCGGCCGCGCTCACGCGGGGAGACGATCATCGCGATGATCACCTGGATCAAGGCGATGATGCCGCCCATGCCGAGGCCGGCGATGACCCGGCCGGTGATGATCACCGGCATCGACGGCGCCAGACCACAGATCGCCGAGCCGACGATGAACAGGCCGAGCGCGGCCTGGACCAGCATCTTCTTGTTGTAGAGGTCGGCGAGCTTGCCCCAGATCGGCGTGGTCGCAGTCATCGCCAGCATGCTCGAGACGACGATCCAGGTGTAGCCGCTCTGGGTGCCACCGAGGTCGGTGACGATCCGCGGCAGGGCGTTGGCGACCGACGTGCTGGACAGCATGGCGACGAAGAGCGCCATCAGAAGGCCGGAGAGGACCTCCATGATCTGGCGGTGGGTCATCTGCGGCGCGGCGATGGCCTGCGACGACTGCTGGGACTCTGACAAGTGGTGACTCGGCTTTCACGAGAATTGGTTGAACATCGACAACCAATGTACGTCCGATTAGTTGCTAAACGCAACTTGTCGCCGGTCCCGGCTGATCCCAACACTGCAGAAAACGGGGCGACCCGCAGGCGGGCCTGGTGGCCGACCCGGTGGATGAGTCCGGTACGCCTGCGGGTCGGGTGGCTGCTGGTGAATTGCCAGCCCCCATCCGTAGTTGGGGAAGCTGCTAGCGAGCAGCCACCTCACGCATCCAATCGTTCTTCATCTGATCGGATCACCTCCTTTCCCGTGTGGCTCAACGGTAGGCGCCGGGTCATAGCGGGATCAAAGGGTTATTTCTCAGAGTTGCAGCTCAGGCGGGCTCCTCGACGAGGGCGTGGCTGAACTGCGACTGATAGAGCTCGGCGTACGCACCCTTCGCCTCGAGCAGCTCGGCGTGGTTGCCCTGCTCGACGATCGCGCCGTCGCGCATGACCAGGATCAGGTCGGCGTCGCGGATCGTGGAGAGCCGGTGGGCGATCACGAACGACGTACGGTCCGAGCGCAACGCCGCCATGGCGTGCTGCAGGAGCAGCTCGGTGCGGGTGTCGACCGAGGAGGTCGCCTCGTCGAGGATCAGCAGCGACGGCTCGGCGAGGAACGCGCGGGCGATGGTGATCAGCTGCCGCTCGCCCGCCGAGAGGTTGCCGCCCTCGTCGGTGATCAGGGTGTCGTAGCCGTCCGGCAGCGAGTGCACGAACCTGTCGACGTACGTCGCCCGGGCCGCCTCGAGGAGCTCCTCCTCGGTCGCGTCCGGCCGGCCGTAGCGGATGTTGTCGCGGATCGTGCCTTCGAAGAGCCAGGTGTCCTGGAGCACCATCCCGGTGCGTTCACGCAGGTCGGAACGGGGAATCGAGGCGATGTCGACGCCGTCGAGGGTGATCTGGCCGGCGTCGAGCTCGTAGAACCTCATGATCAGGTTGACCAGGGTGGTCTTGCCCGCACCGGTGGGCCCGACGATCGCGACGGTCTGCCCGGGACGGGCCACGAGGGACAGGTCCTCGATGAGCGGCCTGTCCTTGTCGTAGGAGAAGCTCACGTGCTCGAACCGGACCTCGCCGGCACCGGCGCCGTTCCCGGGAGCGCCGACATCGGGCGTCTGCTCCTCGGCGTCGAGCAGCTCGAAGACCCGCTCGGCCGAGGCGACGCCCGACTGGAGCAGGTTCATCATCGAGGCGAGGGTGGTGATGGGCTGGGTGAACTGGCGCGAGTACTGGATGAAGGCCTGCAGCTCACCCAGGCTCAGCGCCCCGCTGGCGACCCGGAGGGACCCGACCACGCAGACCACCACGAACATCAGGTTGCCGACGAACATCATCAGCGGCATCAGGATCCCGCTGATGAACTGTGCCTTGAAGGATGCGGCGAAGAGCTTGTCGTTCTCCTCGGCGAAGGTCTTCTCGACCTCCTCCTGACGCCCGAAGACCTTGACCAGGTCGTGGCCGGAGAAGGTCTCCTCGATGTGACCGTTGAGCTTGCCGGTGTGGCGCCACTGGGCCACGAACTGGCCCTGCGACCGCTTCATCACCGCACTGGTCACCACCAGCGAGACCGGCACCGCAAGCAGCGCGATCAGGGCCAGGACCGGGCTGATCCAGAACATCATGAACAGCACCGTGACCAGCGTGAACAGAGCGGTCAGCACCTGGCTGAAGGTCTGCTGCAGGGTCTGGCTGATGTTGTCGATGTCGTTGGTGACCCGGCTGAGCAGCTCACCTCGCGGCTGCTTGTCGAAGTAGGACAGCGGGACGCTGTGGACCTTCTTCTCGACGTCCTCGCGCAGGCCCTTCACGGTGCCCTGGACGACCGAGTTGAGGATCCAGCCCTGCACGAAGGAGAGCAGGGAGGCGACGAGATAGACGGCGAGCACCACCAGCAGCGCGCTGCGCAGCGCGTCGAAGTCGACGCCCTGGCCCGGGGTGACGTACTCCATCCCGGAGAGCATGTCGGCGAGCTTGTCGTCGCCCTGGGCACGCAGACCCTCGACGGCCTCCTCCTGCGTCACCCCCGCCGGCAGCTCCCTGGAGAAGACGCCGCCGAAGATGATGTTGGTCGCCTTGCCCAGCAGCCACGGACCCAGCGACATCAGGGTGACGCTGACCGCGGCCAGGGCGATGGTGGCGAAGGCGTGGATCCTGTAGGGCGCCATCCGGCGCAGCAACCGCTTGGCCGAGGGGACGAAGTTCATCGCCTTGTCCCCCACCGCGCCGCCCGCGCCCATCGGGCCGGGGCCGCCCTGGGGACGTACGATCCGCTCGGTCTTCTTCATCTGGCCGTTCTGGCCCGTCTTGGGGTCGCTCATGCCGCGGCCTCCTCTGCACTGAGCTGGGAGGAGACGATCTCCTGGTAGGTGGCGTTGCCGGCGAGGAGCTCCTCGTGGGTGCCCTCGCCGACGATGGCGCCGTCCTCGAGCACGAGGATCTTGTCGGCGTCGCGGATCGTGGAGACCCGCTGGGCGACCACGATGACCGTGGCGTTGCGGGTCTCGGGGGCGAGCGCCGCGCGGAGGCGGGCGTCGGTGGCGACGTCGAGCGCGGAGAAGGAGTCGTCGAAGAGATAGATGTCGGGCCTCCTCACCAGCGCCCGGGCGATGGCCAGACGTTGCCGCTGACCACCGGAGACGTTGGTGCCGCCCTGGTCGATCTCGGCGTCGAGGCCAGTGCCGTCCTCGGGGGCCATCCGCTCCACGAAGTCACGCGCCTGGGCGACCTCGAGAGCATGCCAGAGCTCCTCGTCGGTGGCGTCCGGCTTGCCGTGGAGCAGGTTGGAGCGGACGGTGCCGGTGAAGAGGAAGGCCTTCTGCGGCACCAACCCGAGGGAGCTGCGCAGGGTGGCCGGGTCGAGGTCGCGTACGTCGATCCCACCGACGCGGACGACACCGGCCGTCGCGTCGAAGAGCCGCGGGATGAGGCCGAGGAGGGTCGTCTTGCCGGCGCCGGTGGAGCCGATGATCGCGACGGTCTGGCCGGGCCTGGCCTCGAAGGTGAGGTCGTGGAGGACGGGGTGGTCCGCGCCGGGGTAGGTGAAGCCCGCTCCGTTCAGGTCGACGTGCCCGTGCCGGGAGATCTCGGTGACGCCCGCCGCCGGCGGGGTCACGCTGGTCTCGGTGTCGAGGACCTCGGTGATCCGGTCGGCGCAGACGGCCGCACGCGGGACCTGCATGAGCATGAAGGTGCCCATCATGATCGACATCAGGATCTGCATCAGGTACTGCAGGAAGGCGGTCAGCGGGCCGACCTGCATCAACCCGTTGTCGACCCGGATGCCGCCGAACCAGATCACCGCGACGCTGGCGACGTTGATGACCAGCATCATCAGCGGGAACATCGTCGACATCCAGCGCCCCGCGCGCAGCGCGACGTCGGTGAGCTCGTCGTTGGCCTTGGCGAAGCGCTCGGTCTCCTGACGCTCGCGTACGAACGCCCGGATCACCCGGATGCCGGTGATCTGCTCGCGCAGGATGCGGTTGACCGCGTCGATGCGCTCCTGCACCTTGCGGAAGTTGGGGACCATGCCGCGCACGACCACGGTCATGGAGATGAGCAACGCGGGGATGACGACCGCGAGCAGCCAGGAGAGCCCGGCGTCGACCTGGATGGCCATCACGACGCCGCCGACCATCATCATCGGCACCATCACCGCGAGGGTGCAGGTGAGCACGGCGAGCATCTGGACCTGCTGGACGTCGTTCGTGGTCCGGGTGATCAGCGACGGGGCGCCGAAGCGGCCGACCTCGCGAGCGCTGAAGGAGCCGACCTTCGCGAAGATCGCCGCACGCAGGTCGCGGCCGAAGCTCATCGAGCTGCGGGCGGCGAAGTAGACGCTGGTGATCGAGGCGAGGATCTGCACCAGCGCCACGCCGAGCATGATCGCGCCGATCTCGAGGATGTAACGGGTGTCGCCCTCGGCGACGCCCTTGTCGATGATGTCGGCGTTCAGGCTGGGCAGCAGCATGAAGGCCGAGGTCGACAAGAGCTGCAGGATCGCGATGACGACCAGGAATCTCTTGTACGGGAGCAGGTAGTCCCGCAGGAGTCGGAGAAGCATTCAGGAGGTCTCTCTGGTCAGGATGCCGCCGAGCAG
Source organism: Nocardioides sp. NPDC087217 (assembly GCF_044744805.1). NCBI lineage: Bacteria > Bacillati > Actinomycetota > Actinomycetes > Propionibacteriales > Nocardioidaceae > Nocardioides > Nocardioides sp. NPDC087217. Next base: position 865,016 of record NZ_JBIUZB010000001.1, on the reverse strand, counting down.
CACGTCGATGACGTCCTCGCTGCTCAACGGCTGGTTCGTTCGGTTCAGACCAGGGAGCCAGGCCCCGATCGTGAGGCTGCGCAGCACCAGCGCGGCCTTGCGCGGCGGCAGCCGCAGCTCGTTCACGTGCGGCTCGAAGACGAGCCTCGTCAGGTTGTCGATGAGGGCCTTGTTGGCCTCGATGAGGAACTTCGGAGGACCGGGCGGATGACGTACGCCCTCGGGATCCGGCTCCTCCGTCACGGCCGAGCGCACGGCCATCATGACGAGGAGGCCACGCTGCGAGGTCGCGGCGAGCAGGTCGATCACGGCACGGAGCTTGTCCTCGATGTCGGCCTTGCCCTCCACCACCTCCGCCATCGACTGACCACCCCTGGTCGGGTCGAAGACGTTCTCGGCGACCGCTCGGTAGAGCTCCCGCTTGTCGCGGAAGTGCCGGAAGATCGTGCCTTCGGCGACTCCGGCCGCCTCGGCGATGAGCCTGGTCGTTGTCGCCGTGCCGTGCTCGATCAGCAGCGTCTCCGTCGCCGCGATGATCGCGGCGCGCCGGTCGGCTGCAGGAATCGGCTTGGCCCGCGTACGTCGTTCGTCCACATGGGCCAGCGTAAGTGAGTGAGTACTCACTCACAAACCTAATTATGGGTGGATGCTCCTCCCAAACCCTGTTCGACCGGATGCGGACTAGGGCATGCTGGGCCCCACTGTCGGGCCGACAAGGGCCATGGCAGCGGTGGTCCCGACAATCTCGACCACCGAATCCAGGAATGGAGACAGCATGCGTAGGTTGTTGACAGGCGCGGCCGCAGTCGCGCTGGGGGTCACCGGCACCCTCGTCATGGCGAACTCGGGCAACGCCACCTCTGACCAGGAGGTCCGCTATGTCGTGGCATATGCCGAGGGATCCTCGGCCGCCAGCGCCCGTGCCGCGGTGAAGGCCGCGGGGGGCGAGATCATCTCTGAGAACAGTGCCATCGGAGTCGCGACGGTCACCGCGGGTGAGGGATTCGCCGAGGCGGCCAACGCCTCGAACGCCCTCGTCGGCGCGGCCCAGGACAGGATCGTGGGCGCCACGACTCCTGACGCGGCCAGCAAGGCACGCAAGCAGGAGGTGTCGAAGGTCGAGACCGAGTTCCGGTCCGGCAAGGGCACCGCACCCAAGACCCCGAAGCCCAAGGGATCCACGGAGCCGCTCTCCGGTCTGCAGTGGGACATGAAGCAGATCGACGCCGCGGCGGCCAACAAGACCGAGCGCGGCAAGGGTGTCCGCGTCGGCATTCTGGACACCGGTGTCGACGGGTCGCACCCCGACATCGCGCCCAACTTCGACGCGCGACTGAGCCGCAACTTCACCACCGACATCCCGGTCGACGCCAACGGCGCCACGGTCGACGGTCCGTGTGAGGACGAGCCCGACGCGTCCTGCAGCGACGCGGCCGACGTCGACGAGAACGGCCACGGCACCCACGTCGCCTCCACCATCGCCTCGCCGGTCAACGGCGTCGGCATCACCGGCGTCGCCCCGGAGGCCGACATCGTCAACCTGCGCGCCGGCCAGGACTCCGGCTACTTCTTCCTGCAGCCGTCGGTCGACGCGCTGACCTACGCCGGCCGCAACGGCATCGACGTGGTCAACATGAGCTACTACGTCGACCCGTGGCTGTTCAACTGCACCAACCACCCCGCCGACTCGGCCGCGGACCAGGCCGAGCAGGTCACGATCATCACCGCGATGCAGCGTGCCCTCGACTACGCCCGCGCCCGTGGCGTCACCCTCGTCGCGGCCGCCGGCAACCAGGCGATCGACTACACCAAGCCGCAGACCGACGCGAGCAGCCCCGACTACGCCAGCGAGCCCGGCGAGGCCGCCTACGTCCGTGACCTGCTCGACCCGGAGTCGTGCGTCTCGATGCCCACCGAGGGCAACGGGGTCATCGCGGTCAGCTCCACCGGTCCGTCCGAGCGCAAGTCCTACTACTCCAGCTACGGCGACGGCTTCGTCGACGTCGCGGCGCCTGGTGGGGATGCGTACGACACTGCAGACGGGACGCGCGACTACGCCGCCACCATCCTGGCCGCCTACCCGTACGACCTCGGTGTTGCCGAGGGCGCGATCGACCCGGCGACCGGCGAGGTCCTGGTGCCGTGGGCGGTCGCGGACTGCTCCAGCGGTGAGTGCTCCTACTACCAGTACCTGCAGGGCACCTCGATGGCCTCCCCGCACGCTGCTGGTGTGGCCGCGCTGATCGTCGGCGAGTACGGCAGCCGCGACTACTCCGGCAAGACCCTCTCGCCCAAGAAGGTCGAGAAGATCCTGCTCAAGTCGGCCACCGACAAGGCCTGCCCGGTCCCGGCGGACTTCACCTACGTACGCCACCTGCCCAACGGCACGACGGCGACCTCGACCCACACCTGTGAGGGTGGCGAGGCCCCGAACGGCTTCTACGGCAGCGGCATCGTCGACGCCAAGGCGGCGGTCAGCCACTGACCAGCTGCAGGGATACCCGGTTAACCGGGTATCCCTGCACTTCTCTGGCATTGCAACACCTGAGAAGTGCAGGTTTCACCGGTTAACCGGGGATTCCTACCGCCACCACGGGCCCGGATGCTCAACCCGAGCATCCGGGCCCTTCGCGTCCCATAGGGTTCGGCCATGCAGAGTTGGTGGGTGGCGCACTGGGTCGAGATCGCGGGGGTCGTCACCGGGGCGGCATGCGTGATCCTGGCGGCACGGCGGAGCATGTGGACGTATCCGATCGGGATCGCGAACACCGCGCTCTACCTGGTCGTCTTCGCCGAGAGTGCGCTCTACGCCGACGCGGCGCTGCAGATCATGTTCATGGTGCTCTCGGTGACCGGCTGGGTCGACTGGGCCATGGCCCGGCGACGGGAGTCGGAGGCGCAGCTGCGCCGTGACGAGGCGTTCGTCGGCGTCGCCTCGGCCCGCACGCTGCTGCTCCTGGCGCTGGGGTTCGTGGTGGCGCTGACGGCGATCGCGTACGTCCTGTTCGCCTTCACCGACTCCACGACCGAGCTTCCCGACGCCACGGTGACCGCGGGCAGCGTGATCGCGCAGATCATGCTCAACCGCCGCTGGTGGCAGTGCTGGCTGGTCTGGCTGGCCGTCGACGTCGTCTCCGTCGGTCTGTACGCCTACAAGGGCCTGTGGCCGACCGCGGTGCTCTACCTCGGCTTCTGCGTGATCATCCTGGTGGCGCTGCGGGACTGGCGCCGGGTGCTGGTCGCCGACCGCGAGCCGGAGGTCGCGGGTGTCTGAGAAGCGCTTCACGCACGGGCTGGTCCTCGGGAAGTTCTACCCGTTCCACGCCGGCCACCAGGCGCTCATCCGCGCGGCCCTGCGGGCATGTGACCGGGTCACCGTCGAGCTCCTCGGCTCGCAGGTGGAGACCATCCCGCTCGAGGTGCGGGCGGAGTGGCTGCGCGAGGAGCACCCGACCGCCCACGTGGTCGCCGCGATGGACGAGGCGCGGGTCGACTTCGACGACCCGGCCGCCTGGGACGAGCACATGGTCGTCATCTCCGAGCTGCTCCCCGGCCCGGTCGACGCGGTCTTCTCCTCCGACGCCTACGGCGAGGAGCTCGCCCGGCGGCTGGATGCGACGTGGGTCCAGGTCGATCCCGGGCGGGTGTTCAATCCCGTCTCCGGCACCGCCGTACGCCCCGACCTGACCGAGCACTGGGCCGACCTGCCGGCTCCGGTCCGCGCCTGGCTCACCGAGCGGGTCGTGGTGCTCGGCGCGGAGTCGACCGGGACCACCACGCTGGCCGAGAGGCTGGCCGCTGACCTGGGAACCCACTGCGTCCCTGAATATGGCCGGCTCTGGTCGGAGATCCGTCCCGGCGGCCTGTTCACGCCCTGGCGCAGCGACGAGTTCGACCTGATCGTGGACCGGCAGATCGGCTGGGAGGACGCCGCCCGCAGACGGGTGCCGAAGCCAGTTCTGGTCTGTGACACCGACGTACTGGCGACGACGCTGTGGCACGAGCGCTACGTCGGCCCGACACCACCTCACCTGGTCGAGCGCGCGGCGGCGCACCGGCCGGTCGCCTATGTCCTGACCGGAGACGAGATCCCGTTCGTGCAGGATGGGTTGCGCGACGGCGAGCACGTCCGGCACGGGATGCAGGAGCGATTCCGCGAGATGCTGGCCGGGCAGCCGGTGCCGTGGTTCGAGGTCCGCGGGAGCGTCGAGGCGCGACTCGCCGCGACCAAGGGGTTCCTGGAGCCGTTGCTCGGACACAACAACCGGATCGGCCCGTCACTTGAGGAGCTGGGTAGATGAGTGATCGCTGGCAGAAGACGTCGGCATCGCCGACCGTGCCGCACGTCCAGCACGGCGGGCCGCGCGACGGGCTCACCGCCGCCGACCTCTTCAGGTCCCCCGACGAGACCGTCGAGCTGGACGAGAAGCTGCGACGTACCTACTTCTGGCTGGTCAACAAGGCGGTGATCTCGCCGTTCTACGACGTCGAGTTCGATGCCGCGAAGGCCAACCGGTTCCCGCTCGGCGATGCCGGCGCGGAGATCACGCTGCCCACCCAGCCGGCCTACTCCTCCAACGTACTGCTGCCGCTGCTCACGTTCGCGGTCGGCGGGAAGTGCCTGATGATCGGCGGGCCCGGCCGTGGCAAGACGACGCTCGCGGTGCTGATGGGGGTGCTGTCCGGGGCGACCCCGGAGGACGTACGCCGCCACCTGCAGCAGGGGCAGCCGCAGCTGACCGTGTCGGACCTGGTCGGGTTGCCGCTGCCGCGCGACCTCGTCGCCGCGGGTTCGCTGGCGGAGATCACGATCGCCTGGAAGTCCTGGCTGACCCAGAAGGTCAAGATCGTCGACGAGTACAACCGCATCCCCACCAAGACCCAGTCGGCGCTGCTCACCATGGTCGCCGAGGGCTACGTGGAGAGCCACGACCAGCTGCGCCGCACCGCCCCCGACGCGGGTGTCGAGAGCTGGTTCTTCACCGCCAACGACGACTCCGGCGGCGGCACTTTCCAGGTCATCCAGGCCCTCAAGGACCGGCTCGACGTCACCGTGCAGGCGTTCGGCTTCAACGGCCGCTTCTTCGACGAGCTGGTCACCCGGGTCGAGGCCGGTGAGCGGCCGGAGGAGCACGTGCCGTCCTCCCTGGTCTTCTCCTCCGACGAGCAGTCGACGATGCTCGCCGCCATCCGGGCGGTGCCGCTGCCCGCGGACGTACGCCGGAGGCTGGAGTACTTCACCGGGCAGTTCGAGTTCGTGCAGCACGGCGGGCGGCGGTTCGAGTACCGCACCAAGGACGTCGTCGCGACCGCCGGCGGGGACGTGAGCGCGGTCATCGACGCCAACTCCGGCGCCGACCTGGTGGTCGACCTCGGTGCGCAGACCCTGAACGGACTCTCCGTGCGGGCGCTGCAGACCCTGATCCTGTACGCCAAGGCGTCGGCGTGGTTCCGCGGCGCCTCGTCCGTCGGGCTCGACGACGTGCGCGCCATGGTGCCGTTCGTTCTCCGCGGGAAGCTGCTGCCCAACCCGCAGCACCCGCGGTTCGAGGCAGGCGACAAGGAGCTCGCCCACGACCCGGCGTCCTGGCTCGTCGATCTCTTCGACACCGCGATGAAGCAGTTCGTCGCGCTCGGCCTCGAGGCCTCCGATCCCGTCGGGGATCTGCTCGCCGAGCTCGGCGGCGGCCTGGACGGGCTCGACCGGCTGACCGTCTCGCAGCGGCTGACCCGGATCGAGTCCGAGGTCGGCCGGATCTCGAAGGTCGGCAAGATCTACGGCCGCGACTACGACGACCTCGTCGCGCTGAAGTATCTCCACCAGCGCTACTCCAACTACCTCCACTGGCTGGAGGGTTCATGATCCGGCGTCCTGGGCACTCCGTGAACGCCTCGGTGGCTCGACGACCGGGCGGGTTGCCTGCCGTCACCGGGCTCGACCTGGAGCTCGCCGAAGCCAACGTCGCCCGTTGGGGCGGCGACACCGGGCTCTTCCGTACGTCGCTGGCAGCCGCGCTGTCGTCCGGGCCCCTGCCCGAGGCCGCGGCGGTCCAGGACCTGGCCGCCGTGGCCGCCTGGCGGGCGGGAGTCATCGGGCTCCGCAAGGACGCCCTCCGCGCGGCGTCGTCCTGTCTCGACGCCGGGCTGGTCGACGCGGTCGGCGCGACGCTGGGAATGCCGGGCACCGACGTGGCCGGATTCGTCGACGGGCAGCGTACGGACCGGTTCTTCTGGCCCGCCTGGCAGCAGCTGGGCCGTGCCTATCTGATCGCCCGGATCGGCGGCTTCGCAGGGCTCGGCGGACCCTGGCTGGCGCACCCGGGCGACGTCATCGCGGACGGTGACGGACGGTGGCTGGTGGAGGTCGGCGAGGAGCTGTGGGCGGTCGACGCCGACCTGTTCGGTCACTCGGTCTCACTGGCGGGCGACGACCCGGCGGACACCGGCGACCCCGGCACCGCCGGCGTACGGGTGGTCAGTGTGCCCACGTCCTACCTGCTCGAGGTCGTGCGGGAGGCCGGGTGAGAGCGCCGACCGCGGCGGAGCGCGAGGCCTGGGAGGCGGCCCTCGACCTGTGGGGTGTGGACCTCCATGACCCGGTCGTGCACACCCGCTCCGACCAGGGCAGCTTCGCCTGGTTCGGGTTCCCGCCGGAGGTCAACGTCGACCCCGGCGAGCTCGCCCGCCACGGCGGAGAAGGGCATCTGACCAGCGTCTTCGCTCACGAGATCGGCCATCACGTGCTCTCCCCGAGCACCCGGGTCGACTCGCTGAAGATCCGTCAGCAGATGGCGCGAGTGATCGACCTCTACGACCGGCAGCACCGCCTCGACCTGGTCGCCGCGAGCGGGTTCTGCGCCAACCTGTGGTCCGACATGCTGATCAACGACCGGGTGATGCAGCTGCAGCGCGCCCGGCTCGCCCCGGATGAGACCCCCGACATGGTGCGGCTCACCCAGGCCCTCGCGGCGCCTGCTCTGGCCAAGGGGCTGCGTGGAGCGGAGGACAACGAGCTGTGGTGGGTGGTGCAGCGGGCGTACGAGCTCCTCTGGCGGCTTCCCGAGGGCTCCCTCGCCTGGCCCGCGCCGCCGACGCGGTGGAAGACGGACTACGAGCAACAGCTCCGCAGTGCCCGGCGTCGCCTGCACGGCTCGAAGTCGAAGCAGCGGCACGAGTCCTACCAGGCCAAACGGGAGGTCGCCGAGCTCGAGTACGACCCGCGCGCGGGCCTCGACCCGGCTCACGACGCGACGACGGTGGCCGACGTGGTGCGTACGCTCGCCTCCGACCCGGTCAGCGGCGCGGTGCCCTGGGCGATGGTGATGGCGCCCTACCTGCTGCTGGGCTTCACGAGCAGCGGATGCCACGAGGACTCGCCGGGCGCCCCCAGCGCGGCCGAGCTGGCCGGAGCGATCGGTGACCCACGGCTGCAGACGCCGTTGGTGCATCCCGACGACGCCGAGGTCGTCCTCGCCGACGGCGACGCCGCCGCGGCCGCCTCCGACGGCAGCGGGCAGGCCCTCGGGCTGGCCCGGACGCTGGAGCTGATGGCCGGCGCCGACCCCAACGCGGTGATGGCCGCCTGGTACGAGGCCGAGGCCCGCCCGCACGTCGCGCCCCTGGTGCAGCGCGGGCTCGCTCCCGCCGGCCCCGCGATCCCCGGCCCCGTGGAGGAGTGGGAGCTCGGCGACGACCTGGCCGAGCTGGACTGGCCGGCGACGCTGACCACAGGTGCGGTGTTCGTGCCGGGAGTGACCACTCGGCGGCGTACGTTCATCGCGGACGAGCCCGAGCCGGCGTACGAGCCGGTTCTGCTCGACCTCTACCTCGACTCCTCGGGATCGATGACGAACCCGCAGCGCGGTTCGGCCGCGATCGTCGCCGGGACGATCCTCTCGCTCTCGGTGCTGCGCGGCGGCGGGCGGGTGCGGGTCACCTCGTGGAGCTCGGCCGGCCAGGTCGCCGGCGACAGCTCCTACACCCGCGACCGGGTCGAGATCATGCGACAGCTGACCACCTACTTCGGCGGCGGCACGACGTTTCCCCTGGACCTGTTGCGTGCGCGCTATCCCGAGTCTCGTCAGCCCAAGGACGGGCAGCGCCACCTCGTGGTGCTCTCCGACGCCGGGCTGGACACGTTCCTGGGCCGCGGCCAGGAGGAGTACGCCGACGTGGCCCCCGCCGTGCGGCGCGTGATCGACACCGGGTCACTGATGATCATCGGACACTGGCGCGGGCAGGCCCGCGAGCAGGCCGAGCGGCTCGGCTACGACGTCGCCGAGATCCCGGACGTGATGCAGGCGCCCGAGGCGTGCGCGGCGCTCGCCGCGCGGATCGCCGCCTACACCCCGGAAGGAGCAGCTCGTGGCTGATGAGGACCTGTTCGAGACCTGGCTCGACGAGGAGCTCGATGTCGACGCCGCCTGGGACGGGTTGACGCCCGGCCCGTCGGTCGACGAGGTGATGGCCCGGATCTCGACCACGCCGTCGTGGTTCCTCGACGACGCCGTCGACATCGTGGCGCTGGCCGGGGACGTGCTCGACACCTCTGGCGGGCCGTTCATCGCGGCTGCCCGGAGGGTGGCCGCGACCGGGAAGCCGGTCGCGCGCCAGGGAGCCGGGGTCGTCCTGTGGCTGGTCGCCTCGCAGGAGCTGGCGGGACCGTTCTCGGCCGCGCTGCGCGAGGACCGGTTCGACCGGGCGCTGGTGACGCTCTCACTGCGCCTGGCCGCGGTCGTCGAACCGCAACGCTGGGTCGAGGAGTCCGAGCGCCGCGAGGAGGCGGCGCGGACCTTCCTGCTGTGGAATGGGCAGCTGCCGGCCCGCGAGGACGAGCGCAACGCCCGCGCGCTGTTGTCGCGCCTCGACTCCGCCGCCCGCGCCGAGGCGCTCGAACGGGCCCGGCGCGACCGCGAGCACCGCTCCGAGATCCGGCGGCGCCTGGAGGACGCGCGCGCACGTGAGGCCGCCAGCCGCTACAGCCCGGAGTGACCGTGAGCGAGACACAGGACCCGCTTGACCTGGCCGAATACACCCCGATGGCATCGGCCGCCCTCACCGACGCCGAACGCTGGCCGGGGCTCTCGGCTGCCGGGGAGGCTCGCCTGGCCGCGGCGTACGACCATCCCGCCGCACCGGTCTGGCGGCACCGGGTCGGCCACCGCCTCACTCCGGCCGAGCAGGAGGCGGCCCGGTCGCAGCTCCCGCTCGAGGGCTGGCTGGAGCAGCACCTGGCGGTGGCACGGTCACTGCCTGCGTACCGTCGACATCAGGGGCCGCTCGAGACCCTCGGTGAGTTTCCGCTGATCAGCCGGCAGAACCTGGTCGACGACATCGGTGGGTTCGTGCCGCTGGACGCCGACTACGGGCGGATGCTGCACGGCACCTCCTCGGGGAGCACCGGGACGGCTCTGGTCATGCCGGACGATCCCGACGAGCTGGCCCGCGGCTTCCACTGGCTGCGCGACCTGGTCGCCAGACTGACCGACGGCTGGGCGCCGGATCCGGCTCGTTTCGCCGTGGTGCAGGTCGTGTGGCAGCGCCAGGCGTTCACGTACGTCTCGGTCGCTCCCGGCTTCGGCGAGAGCCTCGTCGCGCGCGTGAACCTGCACCCGGGCGAGTGGCCTCTCGAGAGCCAGCGGGCGTTTCTCCGCGACGCCGACCCGCAGGTGATCTCCGGGCACCCCACGTCGCTGGAGCATCTCCTCGACTTCCGCGACGTCGCACGCCCGATCGCGATCATCTCCTCCGCGATGGCGTTGAGCGCGACGCTGCGCGCCGATCTGGAGCGGGCCTTCGAGTGCCCGGTGATCGACGTCTACGGGCTGCACGAGACCCGGCCGGTGGCGGTCAGCACCGACGGCGGCCCGTTCGTCGTCGCCGACCGCCGGGTGCACGTCGAGATCATCGGTCCCGACGGCTCCGCGCTCCCTGAGGGCGAGATCGGGGAGATCGTCGTCACCGCAGGTGAGAACGGCTTTCTGCCGCTGGTCCGCTACCGCACCGGCGACACCGGCCGCCTGGTTCGCGTCGACGGCAGGCTCGCGATCGATGCCCTCGAAGGGCGCGAGGCCACCGTCTTCGTCACCCCGACCGGCACCTTGGTCCCCTGCGTCGACCTCACCCAGCATCTCCAGGACGCGGGCGCGCGTGGCTGGTCGGTGGAGCAGGCCGCCGACGGCACCGTCGTCGCGACCATCGCCGGCGGCGACGCGTCCGTGGTGGCGGCACGCCTCGGAGCCATGCTCGGCCTGGACGTCACCGTCCGTCGCGTCGCGACTCTCGCCGACCTGGGCGAGGGCAAACCCCGCCGCTACAGATCTAGCGCCACGCATCCAGAAGGTCGTCGGCAGTCCAGACCTTCGTGAAAGCCGCCTCCGGCTCGGCGCCGGCCGGGCAGACTCCGACCATGTCGGTGCGTGGATCGGCGCCCGGGACAGCGGTCGAGTCCCGCGCCAACTGGTGCCGGTCACGCTCGCTCAGCGGTTTGTCCGTACGCCACTTCACCGTGCCGACGAACGCGATCTGATTGGCAGGGCGCGTGTCGGCACCGACGAGGTCGATCTCGGGATTGTTACTGCGTGGCCACCACCCGCCGACGGCCCGCACCTCCGGCCATTCCTCACGCGCGGAGAATAGTTTCTCCCGTGATTGTATCGCGAGCGAGAGTAATCTTCGACGCTCTCAGCGATCCTCCCTGATGACCGCGACCTGACCCGCGCGGACCAGGTGCGGGCCGCCCTCGTTGCCCGAGAGCAGGTCGGTGCCGCGGACGGGGACGATGACCGGCTCGTGGGTGTGGTTGATGACGAAGACGTACGTCCCCTGCTCACCCACTCGCCGGATCGCCTCGACGCCCTCGGGGAGACCTCCGACGACCGGCTTGGTCGTGGTGAAGATCTGGGTGGCCAGGGTGTCGAGGGCGTCGGGGATGAGCTCGGTGCCGACGTACCAGGCGGTGCCCTTGCCGACGCGTCGGCGCGTGACGGCCGGGTCGCCGGCGCAGTCGCCGGTCGCGTACGCAGCGACGACATCGGCCCCGACGGCGCGGCCCCGCTCGCTCCAGATCGCGCCGGAGCCGTAGGCGGTCAGCGGGATCTCGTCGCCCTCGGGAAGCGGGCAGAACTCCTCGATCCGCACGCCGAGGAGATCGGACAGCGCGCCCGGGTAGCCGCCCAGCCGTATGTGGTCATGCTCGTCGACGATCCCGGTGAAGTAGGTGGCGACCAGAGTGCCGCCGGCCTCGACGAAGGCGGTGAGCCGGTCCACGGTCTCGTCGGCGAGCAGGTACTGGACGGGCAGAACCACGACGTCGTAGCCATCGAGCGGGTCGGTCACACCCACGACGTCGACGCCGAGGTTGCGGGCCCAGCAGGCCTTGTGCCAGGCCCGGGTGGTCGCCATCGGGTCGACGTCGACCGACGGGTGCGAGTCGAAGGTCGCCGCCCACCACGAGTCCCAGTCGAAGACGATCGCGACGCTGGCCTGCTCCACGCGGGTGCCGGCGACCTCCGCGATCGCGGAGAGATCCGCCCCGAGGCGTACGACATCTCGCCAGAGCCGGCTCTCGGTGCCGGCGTGCGGAACCATCGCGGAGTGGAACTTCTCCGCTCCACCACGCGAGGCACGCCACTGGAAGAACAGGGCGCCGTCCGCGCCGCGGGCGACGTGCTGGAAGGAGTTGCGGCGCATCTCGCCGGCGGTCTTGGCGATGTTGCGCGGCTGCCAGTTGACCGCGGAGGTGGAGTGCTCCATTAGCAGCCACGGTGCGCCATGGGCCAGCGAGCGGGTCAGGTCGGCGGTCATGGCGAGCTGCTGGGCGCGGTCCTCGTCGGCGGCGTCGAGGTAGTGGTCGTTGGAGACGAGGTCCCCGACGTCGACCCAGCTCCGGTAGTCGAGCGACTTGCGGAAGCCCATGAAGTTGGTGGTCAGGGGCTTGTCGGAGTGCGCCCGCACCGCCGCCGCCTCGACCCGGTAGATGTCGCGGATCTCGTCGGAGCAGAACCGCCACCAGTCGAGCTGCTGACCGGGGTTGGCGAAGTTGCCGTAGGAGACCTGTCGCGGCGGCCCGATCTGCTCCCAGCTGGTGTAGCGCTGGCTCCAGAAGGCGGTCGCCCAGGCCTCGTTGAGCTCGTCCACGGCGCCGTAGCGGCTCTGCAGCCAGCGCCGGAAAGCCACCGCGCTGGCGTCGCAGAAGCAGTGGTCGTTGTGGCAGCCGTACTCGTTGTTGACATGCCACATCACCACCGCCGGGTGGTCGTCGTACCGCTTGACCAGCTCGGTGATCAGGGTCGTGGCGGCCTCGCGGTAGGCGGTCGACGAGGGACAGTACGCCTGGCGCGCGCCGAACGCGCGCGGGTTGCCGATCTGGTCGACGAGCGTCGCCTCCGGATGACGCTCGAGGAACCACGGCGGCGGGCTCGCGGTCGCGGTCGCCAGGTCCACGGCGATCCCGCCGGCGTGCAGCTTGTCGAGCACCCGGTCGAGCCAGCCGAAGTCATAGCTGCCCGGCTCCGGTTCCAGCAGAGCCCAGGAGAAGATCCCCACGCTGACCAGGTTGACCCCGGCCTCCCGCATGAGGCGTACGTCCTCGTCCCAGACCTCCTCCGGCCACTGCTCCGGGTTGTAGTCGGCGCCGTAGGCGATCCGCCCACCCAAGGCCCGGGTGACCTGCTCCATCCCGGTCATGGCGCCAGTCGCTCGGTACGCCACTTCTCGCCCTCACGCCGGTAGACGAGTCGGTCGTGCATCCGCCCGGGGCGCCCTTGCCAGAACTCCACCGCCTCCGGCTCGACCCGGTAGCCGCCCCACTCCTCCGGCACCGGAACCGGCTGGCCGTCGAACTGCGCCTCGATCCGCTCGTACGCCGCCTCCAGCTCCTCGCGTCCGGCGACGACCCGGCTCTGGTGGGAGGCGTGCGCACCGAGCTGGGAGCCGCGCGGGCGCTGGGAGAAGTAGGCCTCGACGTCCTCTCGGGAGAGCTCGTGGGCGAGCCCGTCGATGCGTACCTGCCTCTCCAGCGGATGCCACGGGAAGAGCACCGCGCAGCGCGGGTTGTGCGCGAGGTCGGAGCCCTTGCGGGAGGCGGTGTTGGTGAAGAACGTGAAGCCCTCGGTCGAGAAGCCCTTCAGCAGCACGGTCCGCGACGAGGGCGCGCCGTCCGGTGAGACGGTCGAGACCACCATCGCGTTGGGCTCGACGATGCCCGCGTCCCGCGCCTCGGCGTACCACCTCTCGAACTGCTCGAACGGGTCGTCCGCGAGGTCACCCTCGGTCAGACCACTGCGGGTGTACGACTCGCGCGCTGCGGCCAGCTCGGCTGAGAGATCCATGGTCTCAACCTACGACCCTACGCACGGACTCAGCCCATGGGACTCAGCCCATGAAGCCCTTGACCTGGGTGCCCGACTCGTCGAGCTTGTCACCCAGCTGCTCCAGCGCCGAGCCGACCTTCGCCAGGAGCTCCGCGATCGTCTCCAGCGAGCCGGAGAGGTCGTCGAGCGCCGAGCCGGCGCCGCCGATCTCCTTCGCCGCGCTCGCGATCGACTTGGCGGGACCGTCTGCCATCGGCACGCGGCCGAGGCCCTCGGCGACATCGGCGAGCCGGTCGACGCCCTTGGAGATCGCCGCCGAGATCCCACCCAGCGAGGTGGCGACGTCGCCCAGCGTCCCCTTGACGCCGCCGGCGCCGTCCCCGACCAGCACGGAGCCGGCCTCGCGGGCGCGCCCGCCGGCCTCCGCGAGGCCCTCGCCGAAGGTGTCGAACAGCTTGGGCAGCCGCTCGATCGACGCCAGCGCGTCCTTGTTCTCGGTGATCAGCGTGATCACCTTGTCGATGTCCTTGGCGTTGAGGCCACCGACGAGCTTCCCGAGGTCCATGGGGGCGACACTAGCGGCGCGCCTCCTACCATGGCCGCTCCCCACGCCCGGCTCGAAGCCAGGATGCGGCACAATGCCCGTGACAGCAGAGGAACGGAGAAGGCAGTGAGCCAGGTACAGCACGGTCTCGAGGGCGTCGTGGCCTTCGAGACTCAGATCGCGGAGCCCGACAAAGAGGGTTCAGCCCTCCGCTACCGCGGGGTCGACATCGAGGACATCGTCGGCCGCGTGCCGTTCGAGAACGTCTGGGGCCTGCTGATCGACGGCTCATACGGCCCCGGCCTGCCGCCCGCAGAGGCCTACAACCTGCCGGTGCACACCGGTGACGTGCGCGTCGACGTCCAGGCCGCGATCCCCATGCTCGCGCCCGCCTTCGGGTTCGGGCAGACCTACGACATCTCCGACGAGCAGGCCCGTGAGGACCTCGCCCGCGTGGCCGTCATGGTCCTTTCGTACGCCGGCCAGTCGGCCCGCGACATCCACCTGCCGATCGTGCCGCAGCGCGAGGTCGACAAGGGCAAGACCCTGGCCGAGCGGTTCCTGATCCGCTGGCGTGGCGAGGCCGACCCCGCCCACGCCCACGCGATCGACGCCTACTGGTCCTCGGCCGCCGAGCACGGCATGAACGCCTCCACCTTCACCGCCCGGGTGATCACCTCCACCGGCGCCGACGTGGCCGCGGCCTTCTCCGGCGCGATCGGCGCGATGAGCGGGCCCCTGCACGGTGGCGCGCCCTCACGCGTGCTCGGCATGATCGAGGACGTCGAGAAGTCGGGCGACGCCTCCGGCTATGTGAAGGGCCTGCTCGACTCCGGTGAGCGGCTGATGGGCTTCGGCCACCGTGTCTACCGCGCCGAGGACCCGCGTGCGCGCGTCCTGCGCCGCACCGCCCGCGAGCTCAACGCGCCCCGCTACGAGGTCGCCGAGGCCCTGGAGAAGGCGGCGCTCGAGGAGCTCCGCGCCCGGCGCCCCGACCGCGTCCTGGAGACCAACGTCGAGTTCTGGGCCGCCATCGTCCTCGACTTCGCCCAGATCCCGGCCAACATGTTCACCTCGATGTTCACCTGCGCCCGCACCGGTGGCTGGTCCGCCCACATCCTGGAGCAGAAGAAGACCGGGCGCCTGATCCGCCCGAGCGCCATCTACACCGGCCCCGCCCCCCCGCCCCGCCGACGCGGTCGAGGGCTGGAACGCCGACTGGGCGAAGTAGACGCCTGATACTCAAGGAACCGACCGGCTTCAGCCGGTCGGTTCCTGCGTTGTGGGGGTCGGTAGCGGGTCAGCCGTCGAGGCGCTTGGCCATGCAGACCACGAGGTCGTCGTCCTTGTAGAAGCCGAAGGGCTCGACGTCGACATAGCCCTTGGCAGCGTAGAGACCGATGGCCTCGTGCTGGAGGCCGCCGGTGGTGAGGACCATGGCCTCGAAGCCGGCGCCGCGGGCTGATGCCTCGACATGCGCGAGCATCCGCTTGGCGAGCCCCTGACCCTGGGCCTCGGGCACGACGTACATCCGCTTGATCTCGGCGGTCGCCACGGTCCCGAGTGCGGGCTCCCCAGAGCGTCGCCAGGCACCAGAGGCGACCGGGACGTCGTCGAGGTAGCCCAGGAAGTACGCGCCCGCGGGCGGCTCGAACATCTCCGGCACGGTCGGGTCGTGGTCGGGTTCGCCGTAGCGTTCGACGTAGAACTCCTGGACCCGGTCGACCAGTTTCTGAGCATCAGGGTGGTCGTACGCGACCCGGCGAATCTCAACAGACACGTCGGTATTCTGGCCGATGCCCGCGACTTGCGAGAATGGGTTTATGACGCTGCAGATCCCCGCCGACCTCCTGCCCGCCGACGGACGTTTCGGGTCCGGGCCGTCCAAGGTGCCGGCCGGCCGCCTGGAGGCGCTCGCCGCGACCGGAGTGTCGGTGATGGGGACCTCTCACCGGCAGCAGCCGGTGAAGGATCTCGTCCGCCGCGTGCAGACCGGGCTGGCCGATCTGTTCTCCCTGCCGGAGGGCTACGAGGTCGTCATCGGCAACGGTGGCTCGGTGGCGTTCTTCGACCTGGTGACGTACGCCCTGGTGCGCGAACGCAGCCAGCACGCCGTCTTCGGGGCGTTCGGCAAGAAGTTCCTCTCCGCGGCCAAGGCGGCGCCGTGGCTGGCCGACCCGTCGGTGATTTCGGCCGATCCGGGCTCGCTGGCCGCGCCGGCGTACGAGTACGACGTCGATGTCTACGCCTGGACACACAACGAGACCTCGACGGGCGTGATGGCTCCGGTCGTACGTCCCGCCGGCGCGGGCGCGGACCAGCTCACCGTCGTCGACGCGACCTCGGCCGCCGGTGGGCTGCCGCTCGAGGTGACCCAGAGCGACGTCTACTACTTCGCGCCGCAGAAGTCGTTCGCCTCCGACGGCGGTCTGTGGCTGGCCCTGCTCTCCCCCGCCGCGATCGCGCGGGCCGAGGAGATCGCGGCGAGCGGCCGGCACATCCCGTCGTTCTTCTCGCTGACCGAGGCGATCAAGCAGTCCCGCAGCGCGCAGACCGTCAACACCCCCGCGGTCGCGACGCTCTTCCTGATGGCCGAGCAGCTCGACTGGATGAACTCCTCCGGCGGGCTGGACGCGATGGTCGCCCGCACCACCGCCTCCTCCGACGCGCTCTACACGTGGGCCGAGAAGGCGCCGTACGTCCGCCCGTTCGTCGAGGACCCCACCCACCGCTCCCTCGTCGTCGGCACCGTCGAGCTCGACGCCGGCATCGACAAGGACGAGCTGCGGCGCGTGCTCGCCGAGAACGGCGTCGTCGACCTCGACGCCTACCGCGGCGTCGGCACCAACCAGCTCCGGATCGCGATGTACCCCTCCGTCGACGCCGCCGACATCGAGGCCCTCACCGCCTGCATCGACTGGGTCGTCGACCGCCTCTGATCCGTCGGGTCGGCTCGTCATGACGAGCCGACTCGGCGTCAGGTGCGCTTGCGGAAGATGAAGTACGCAGCGACAGCGAGCGCCACCAGGGCGATCGGCCCGGCGGAACCGCCGTCATCCTCACCCTCGTCCCCACCGTCGCCCTCGTTCTCCGGCTCAGCCTCGTCCGGGATCGGGTCGGTGGTCGGGTCGGCGGTCGGGGATGGCTCGTCGCCGAGCACCTCACCGACCAGCTCGGGATCGACCCTGATCACCTCGGCGCGGATGCCTTCGCTGGTCACGACCACCTCGCCCTTCGAGGTGACGCCGATGGCCTCGCCCTGCTCCTGGTCAGGGGTCCGGAAGGAGCCCACCCGGTCCATCGAGGGCCAGGCGTAGATCGTGGCGGAGTAGTAGCCGCGTACGACCAGGTGCTTGCCGTCGGGGAAGAAGGCGCCGTCGGTGGCCATCGGGATGACCGGGGCGACCTCCTTCAACCGGTTGGGACCGTCGGGGTCGAGGCGCCTCGGCACGGCGTAGAGCCGCCCGCCTCCCCAGTCCTTCGTGGCGACGAAGACCCGGCCGTCGGGGTGGGCGAGCAGCGACTCGGCGTTGTGCGGCCCGTCGGGATAGACGAGCTCGTAGACGGTCGGGGAGACCGTGCGCTCGCCCCGCCCGACACGCACCTTTGCGATCCGGATCGAGTCCCAGACGCTGTTGTTGTCGCCGATGTCGCCGACCCAGACGTGGTTGCCGCCGGCAGGAGCGAGACCTTCGACGTCGACCGGGTCGGCGGCCCAGTGGGTCACGCCGACCGTGTCACCGCTCGAGTCGACGGTGAAGACGCGCCCGCTGTCGCCGGAGTCGTTGGTGGTGGCGTACAGACCCTTGCCGAGCGGCGTCAGCGCGCTGGCCTCGCTGATCGTCAGGTCGGAGAAGGCGAAGAGCACGTCGTCACCCGCGGCGCTCGCGGGCACGGCCGAGATCAGCACGAGCCCGAGTGCGCCCGCGGTGACGACCGCCTTCATCGCCCGGATCTCATCGCTCCGCGAGCAGCTCGCCGAGCTTCGGACGTACGCCCCATTCGGCCACGAGCTCGTCGTACTCCTTCTTCACCGAGCCGCCCTTGACCGGCGAGCCGGTGCGGATCGCGCGGAGCATGGTGTTGCGCGGGGTGTGCTGGCTCTCCACGAACTGCACGACCTCGACGCGGTAGCCGGACAGGCGCAGCAGGCTCGCGCGCAGGGCATCGGTCAGCGTGTCGGCGAAGCGCTCCCGGAGGATGCCGTGCCGAGTGAGCATGGAGTAGGGCGCCGGCGTCGGGGCCTTGCGCAGCTGGGCGGCGATGTCGTGGTGGCAGCACGGCGCGGCCAGCACCAGCGGCGCCTCCCACTCGATCGCCCGGGCGAGGGCGTCGTCGGTGGCGGTGTCACAGGCGTGCAGAGCGAGCACGACGTCGGGCTTCTCGTCGAGCTGTACGCCCTCGATCGTCCCGGCCACGAACTCGGCATGCACCCCGAGCTCGGCCGCGATCTTCGAGTTGTGCTCCCGGGACTGCTCCTTGACGTCGACGCCGGTGACGACGACCGGCAGCTCGCGGACCTCGGTGAGGTAGCGCTGGGCCGCGAAGGTCAGGTAGCCGTTGCCGGCGCCGAGGTCGATGATCCGCAGCGGCTCCTCCGCGGTGGGCGTGCGGACCTTGCCGGACTTCATCGCGTCGGTCAGGGCGGCGTCGAGCTGGCGCAGGAACTCCTCGACCTGGCGGTACTTCGCCTGGCGCGACGGCTTCAGCTTGCCGTCCTTGTCCGAGAGCCCGAGCACCCGGAAGACCGGATCTGACTCCGGCAGCAGCCGCTCTTTTGCCTGGTCGTGACCGCGTTCGGCCTCGACCGGAGCGGTCAGCTCCGTGGTCGAGACGAGTGCCGTCGTCGGCGACTTCGCCTGGATCTGGGTCTGCTCGGTCGCGGTCGTCACGACCCAGTTGGCGAACGGTACGTCGAGCAGATCGTCCAGCGCGGTCGGGTCGCCCACCGGGTGGTTCGCGGTGAACGCCTGGGTCGCGTCGTACGTCGTGATCTGCAGGTGTCGTCCGGCCTTCAGGTCGACATAGCGGATCTCGGCGCGACGCCACTTCGGTGCGCTGCCACGCTGCTTGCCGGACGCGACCGCCTTGACCAGCTGGTCGGGATCGAGGATCACCGACCGCATCCGATTCAGCGCCCGCAGCAGCGGTTCGGACTCCCTGCTCAACTCAGCACCCCAGCAATGACGACTACCAGCAGAAGGGCGACCAGCGCGCCGGGAATGATCATTCGGCGGTAACGCGGGTTCACCGCTTCAGTCTAGGCGCGGCCCGGGTGCCAACACCCATCGCCGCAGCCGCCTCAGGCGGCGAGCAGCGCGATGGCCCGAGCCCCCACAGCAAAAATCTAGCACCGCTAGACGTAACCGACTCCGTGATCTAGCATTGCTAGAAAATCTTGCACAGACAATCTGAGGAGCGGAAATGCTGTACACCATCGGAATGGTCCTGATCTGGATCGTCGCCCTGGGGATCATCTACATCGGCGTGATGTACCTGTTGAGGAACGAGGCCAACGCGGCCGGCTTCGGCCTGCCGGTCCTGCCCGCCCCCGAGGCCCGCGCCTGGTGGCAGCTCAAGGGCGTACGCGACATCGCCAGCGGCCTCGTCCTGATCCCGCTGATCTTCGTGGAACCCGACGCCGTGCCCTGGGTGGTCCTCGTCGAGGCCATGATCCCGGTCGGCGACATGCTCGTGATCCTCGGCAACCGAGGGAGCAAGGCGCGCGCGTTCGGGGTCCACGGACTCACCGCGGCCCTGATGCTCGTCGCCGTGGCGCTGCTCTGGCTGAGCTGATCCAGCCGGGCGTCAGACGCGTGAGGCGAAGAGCTCGGCGAGGTGCATGGTGGGGACCGAGGCGAGGTCGTCGAGCTGGACCCGGCACGACATCCCGTCGGCCAGGATGACGGCGTCGGGGTGGGACCGGACAGCCGGGAGCAGGTGGGTCTCCGCGACCGCGACCGACACCTCGTAGTGCCCCTCCTCGACCCCGAAGTTGCCGGCCAGGCCGCAGCACCCGGAGACCCGGGTGACCTTCGCACCGGCCTGGGTCAGCAGCGCCTCGTCGTCGACCCAGCCCAGGACGGCGTGCTGGTGGCAGTGCGGCTGGGCGACGACCTCGACGCCGGTCAGGTCGGGCAGCGTCGCCCGCCCCTCGCCCACCAGCCGCTTCACCAGCTCGGCGAAGGTGAGCATCCCGTCACGTACGACCTCCGCCTCGGGCAGCGCCGAGAGCTCCACCGAGTCCGACCGCAGCGTCGCGGTGCACGACGGCTCCAGGCCGACGACGGGGACGCCGGAGGCGACATAGGGGGCGAGCGTACGCACGGTCTTCTCCATGATCTTGCGCGCGTCATCGAGCTGGCCGGTGGTGATCCAGGTGAGCCCGCAGCAGGCCTTCTCGCCGATCACGCGGACGGTCAGACCCTGGGACTCGAGCCACGCGATCGCGCCGTGGCCGGACTGGGCGAAGAAGTGGTCGGTGAAGGAGTCGGCCCAGATCCACACGTCGGGGGTCTCGGGGAGCTTCGCGGTCGGCGCCGACCGCTTCAGCGTCTTCGGTGCGAACGCGGGGATCGAGCGCCGCTGGTCGATGCCGGCGGTCTTCTTGGCGATCTTGGCGAGCGGCGAGATCTTCAGCGACGCGTTGGCCATGCCGGTGAACGGTGCCGCGAGCCGCGCCCACTTCGGCAGCTGCCCGAGAAGAGCGTGCGATCGCGGCCGCCGCTCCCCGAGGACGTCGTGCTTCTGGTAGAGCGCCTCGGACTTGTACGTCGCCATGTCGATGCCCGTGGGGCAGTCGGACGCACACCCCTTGCAGGCCAGGCACAGGTCGAGCGCCTCGCTCACCGCGGGGTCGCCGAGCCCACCGACGAGCGACCCGTCGAGCGCCTCCTGGAGCACACGCGCGCGTCCACGGGTCGCGTCCTTCTCCTCGCGGGTCGCGAGGTAGGAGGGGCACATCACGCCGGCGGTCTTCGGGGCCACGCACTTGCCGACGCCGGTGCAGCGGTGCACGGCAGCGCCCAGGTCACCGGAGTCGTGGATCAGCCGCAGGCCGGTCCGGGGAAGGGCACGGGGTCGCACCGGACGCAGGTCCTCGGTGATCGACGCGGGCCGCACGATGTTGTCCGGGTTGAGCAGCTCCGAGGGGTCACAGATGCCCTTGACCTGCTCGAAGAGATCGATGGAGGTGGAGTCGTACATGATCGGCAACAGCTCCGAGCGCACCCGCCCGTCACCGTGCTCGCCCGACAGCGAGCCGCCGTAGGTCACCAGCTGCGTGGCGCACGCGGTCATGAACTCGCGGAACACCTGGGCCGACTCCGGCGCGTCGGGCGCGAACGGGAAGTCGATGCGGCAGTGGATGCAGCCGTCACCGAAGTGGCCGTAGGGGTAGCCGTGCAGACCGAAGGACTCCAGGATCCCTTCGAAGTCGCGCAGCCAGGCACCGAGGTGCTCCGGCGGGACCGCGGCGTCCTCCCAGCCGGAGTGGGCCGGCGTGGGCAGCGAGACCCCGGCCAGCCCGGCACCGTCCTCGCGGATCCGCCACAGCGCGGCCGCCTCGAGCGGATCGACGACCACTCGCGACTCGAGCGCGCCCGACTCCGCGGCGATACGTTTCACCAGGTCAGGGGCGTCCTGCCCGGCGACCTCGACCATCAGCCAGCCGGCCCCCTTGGGCAGGTCCGGCACCGCGCGGCCCTTGGCGCGCACCAGGTCGGCGATCCGGGCGTCCATCCCCTCGCAGGCGATCAGCCGCCCCGGCGCCACCCGGAGGAGCGCAGGCACCGCGTCGGCCGCCTCCGCCATCGTCGGGTAGCCGAGCACCAACAGCAGCCGCCCGGGCGAGTCCTCGACGAGCCGCACGGTCGTCTCCAGGATGGTCGCCAGGGTGCCCTCGGTGCCAGCCAGGAACCGGTCGACCCGACCGCCCTTCTCGGGCAGCAGGTGCTCGAGCGAGTAGCCGGAGACCTGGCGCCCGAACCGGCCGAACTCGGTCCGCACGTGACCGAGGTTGGCGCCGACGAGCGCCTGGAGCCGCTCCGCCGTCTCCCCCGTGGAGACGCCATCGGCATAGGTCGCCTGCTCGCCGTTGCCGAAGAGCACGGTCAGCGCCTCGATGTTGTCGACGGTGCGGCCGTAGCCCAGCGCACGGTTGCCGCAGGCGTTGTTGCCGATCATGCCGCCGATGGTGCAGCGGGTGTGGGTGGACGGGTCGGGCCCGAAGCGCAGTCCGTGGGGAGCAGCGGCCCGCTGCAGGTCGGCGTGCACGACACCCGGGTCGATCCGCGCGGTCCGCGCCTCCGGGTCGATCTCGTAGATGGTCCGCAGGTCCCGGGTGTCCACGACGATCCCGGACCCGACGGCGTTGCCGGCGATCGAGGTGCCCGCACCTCGCATCGTCACCGGCGCCCCGGACGAACGGGACACCGCGTGCACCGCGAGCAGCTCGTCGCGGGACTGCGGCCGTACGACGACGGAGGGCACGACCCGGTAGAGGCTCGCGTCGCTGGAGTAGAGCGCCCGGGCCAGTGGCGAGTCGTCGACCCGGCTGATCCCCTGGTTGCGCAGCTCATTCGCCAGATCCGAGGCAGTCGCATTCACCCGCTCATTGTCACAGACCTCAGCACGGTCACCGGTCAGCGCCCACCGTCGATGACCACAACGCGAACCCGTCTCATTGAGCGATATTCGACTCTCATATAATGGGACGGCCCGCGAGAGCGCGGGCACTTCCAGACCTCGGAGAGAGACCATGTCCGCCACCCCCGCACCGGCCAACCCGCGCTCGCGCGTGCTCGTCGCCAGCCTCGTCGGCACGACGATCGAGTTCTACGACTTCTACGCGTACGCGACCGCAGCCGTCCTCGTCTTCCCCGCCCTCTTCTTCCCGGCCGGCGACCCGACCACCGCGCTCCTGGCGAGCTTCGCGGTCTTCGGCGCCGCGATGGTCGCCCGCCCGGTGGGGGCGATCTTCTTCGGCCACCTCGGCGACCGGCTCGGCCGCAAGACGACACTGGTCATCTCGCTGCTCACCATGGGCATCGCGACCTTCCTGATCGGTGCGCTCCCGACGTACGAGACGGTCGGCTGGGTCGCGACCGCGCTGCTCGTGCTGATGCGTCTGGCCCAGGGCTTCGCGCTCGGCGGCGAGTGGAGCGGTGCCGCGCTGGTCGCGACCGAGAACGCCCCCGAGGGCAAGCGCGCGATCTTCGGTACGTTCCCGCAGCTCGGCGCGCCGCTGGGCTTCATCCTCTCCAACGGCCTGTTCCTGACGATCGCGGCGCTGCTCTCCGCCGAGGGCGCCGACCCGACCAAGCCCTCCGACGCCTTCCTGGCGTGGGGCTGGCGGGTGCCGTTCCTCTTCTCCGCGGTCATGGTCATCGTCGGTCTGTGGGTCCGGCTACGCCTGGTCGAGAGCGACGTGTTCACCAAGAGCCAGGACGCCGGTCTGGTCCGCAAGGTCCCGCTCGCCTCGGTCGTGCGCAACCAGGGCAAGCAGCTGGTCCTCGGCACCTTCTTCATGCTGGCGACGTACGTCCTCTTCTACCTGATGACCGCGTTCTCGCTGTCGTTCGGCACCGCCGGCACGGACCTCCCGGTTCCCGGCCTGGGCTACGGCTACACCACCTTCGTGCTGATGCTGATCTTCGGCGTGATCTTCTTCGGCATCTTCACCATGGTCTCCGGGCCGCTGGCCGAGCGCTTCGGCCGCCGCCGGCTGCTGATCGCGGTCACCCTCGGGATCATCGCCTTCGGCCTGGCCTGGGTGCCGCTGGTCGACGCCGGCACCGTCGGCGTGCTCCTCTGGCTCGTCCTCGGCTTCTCCCTGATGGGCCTCACCTTCGGCCCGATGGGTGCGCTGCTGCCGGAGCTGTTCCCGACCAGCGTGCGCTACACCGGCTCCGGCATCTCCTACAACGTCGCCTCGATCCTGGGCGCCGCGGTCGCGCCGTTCATCGCGGTCGCGCTGTGGAAGCAGGCCGACGGCTCGCCGGTCCTGGTTGGCGTCTACCTCTCCGTGATGGCCGTGATCACCCTGATCTCGCTGGTGATCGGCAAGGAGACCAAGGACGTGGCGCTCGAGGAGACCCCGGAGAAGACCTCCGTCTGACGGGTCTACGGTGGGCGGGGTGACCGTCAGGATCCTCTCCGCCACCGACGTACGCAGCATCTTCACGCCTGAGCTCGCGCTGGAGTCCCAGCGCGAGGCGTTCACCCGGCTGGGAGCCGGGGAGGCCGTCCAGCCTCCCCGGCTCCTCGTGCCTGGGCCGGACGAGTCGGTCTCGTTCTGCTACTCCTCGCGGATCGCTCCTGACGCCCCCGCGGTGAGCAAGTTCGGCAGCGTCAACCCTTCGAACGCGGCCCGTGGCCTCGGCGCGGTGCACTCGGTCATCACGGTCCTCGACGCCGAGACCGGCGCACCGCGCGCGATCATCAACGGCGACAGCGTCACCGGCCTGCGCACCTCGGCCGCGACCACCCTCGCCATGCAGCAGGTCGCCCCCGACGCCCGCAGCGTGCTCGTCGTCGGCACCGGCGCCCAGGCCCGGGCCCACCTCGCCGCCTTCTCCGTGACTCACCCCGACGCCGACCTCTGGATCTTCGGCCGGAACCCGGCCGCCGCCACCGAGATCGCCGCCGAGCACGGCGCCACCGCGACGGCAGACCTGGAAGAGGCCGTACGCACCGCCGACATCGTCGTCCTCTGCACCTCGTCCCTCACCCCGGTGATCGAGGACGCCTGGGTCACCGACGGCACCACCGTGGCCAGCGTGGGCTCCTTCGCCCCCGACCGCGTCGAGCTGCCGCCGTCACTGCTGTCGCGCTCCAGGGTCGTGGTCGACCACCGCCCCTCGGCACTGACCGACTCCGGCCCCGTCGTCGAAGCCGTCGCCTCAGGGTCGGTCGATGCGGACCGGATCGTCGACCTGGGCTCGCTCCTGATCGGCAGTGCCTCCCTCGACGGTAGATCAGGCGGCCCCGTCACCTACCTCTCCGTCGGCGTCGGCATCCAGGATGCTGCCGCGGCAGCAGTGATCCTCACCGCAGCCGAGGAGCGGGGCGTCGGCATCCTCGCCGATCTCGACTAGTGGCCGCGCGCTGCGTCCCTGCCGAGTCGGCGCAAACTGACCAAGATCCGTGTCGAGTCGGCGCGTCATGACGCGCCGACTCGACGCTGATTTCGGTCAGGACGAGCCGAGTCGGCAGCTAGGCCGTTGCTTCGGCGGCCAACGCGGCCTCCACCACGTCGAGCAGCGGCAGCGTCGCCAGCTCGTCGCGGGACACCCAACGTACGTCGTCGGTGGTGCCGTTCTGCTCGACCACCCGCGGCTCAGCTCCGTCTGGGACGGTCGCAGCGAAGATCAGGTGGACGCCGTGGAACTCCTCGTGACGACCGCTGGGGGCGGTGCCGGTGATGTTCACATCGTGTACGTCGAGCAGGGCGCCGACCTCGCAGGTGAGCCCGCACTCCTCGACCACCTCGCGCATCAGCGCCTCGCGAGGCTGCTCGCCGAAGTCGACGCCGCCACCGGGCAGCGTCCACGTGCCCGAGTGGTAGCCGAGCGGCGAGATCCGGGTGAGCAGGATCGCGTCGTCGGAGGGACGGGTGATGAAGGCGTACGCGGCCAACCGCTGCATCCGGGACGGCTTGTGCACCTCGAGGGCGTCGGTGACCAGCGGAGACGTCGGGATCTCGCCGCTCGTCACCGCGGCCAGGGGCAGCCAGGCGGCCTCCGCGGTGGACCCGTCGACCTCCATCGTCTGCGGCTCGGGAGCGTCGTGAGGCACCCAGCCGTCGTAGACGATCCGGATCGCGTGGGAGTTGACCCGCCGGCCCAGCCGCCAGGCCTTGGCCTGATGGACCGAGTAGACCCGCGCCTCGACGCCGACCTCGACCGGCACCCCGGCCTCCTCGTAGACCTCGCGCACGACCGCGTCGCGCGGGTCCTCGCCGTGGTCGATCCCGCCGCCGGGCAGCGTCCAGCGCTCCTCCGGCGTGACCTTCTCCGAGAGCCGGCTGAGGAGGATCTCCGGCTCAGCGGCCGCACCCGCCCGGATGATGACGGCGTACGCCCCCACCCGCTGCACCTTCGGAAGCTTCCGTCGCCGCCCGCTGCGGCCCCGATTCCGCGTCGCCATCAGCTGAACGGGGGTCGGGAGTCGAGAGCCAGCGAGCGGCGACCGGCCCAGCGCCACACCTTGGCGGCTCGGTCGCGATCCTCGTCGGTGACTAGGTTGCCCATCCACCGCAGGGCCAGCGTCATCAGCCAGTCGGACCGCATTCCCGCAGGCCCGAGGGTGGATACCAGGCGCGGACGGGTCGCGATCCCGGCCAGACGGCGGGCGACGGAGAACGCCTCGCCGTAGTGCTCGCGCAGGGTCGCCGGCCAGGCTGTGGCCAGGTCCTCGCCCGCGATCAGCGCGTCGGCGACCATCCGTCCGGTCTCCAGGCCGTAGTCGATCCCTTCGCCGTTGAGCGGGTTCACGCACCCGGCGGCGTCACCGATCAGCGCCCAGTTGGCGCCGGCGACACCGGAGACGGCACCACCCATCGGCAACAGCGCGGACTTCTCCGCCCGCAGCTCACCGGTGAGCCCGAACTCCTCGCGGCACTGCTCGGTGTAGTGCCTCATCAGCGGCTTGATCGCGACGTCCGCTGGCCTCTTCGAGGTGGCCAGCGCACCCGCGCCGATGTTCACCTCGCCCGACCCGAGCGGGAAGATCCAGCCGTATCCCGGCAACGCCTCACCGGACTCGTCACGCAACTCCAGGTGAGAGGAGATCCATTCGTCATCGGCCTGGTCGGAGGCGATGTAGGCCCGTCCGGCGACGCCGTAGACGGTGTCGCGGTGCCACTCGCGCCCCAGCACCTTGCCCAGCGGCGAGCGCACGCCGTCGGCCACCACGACCGACCGGCAAGTCACCTCGTGACCGCCCTCGAAGATCACCGCAGCAATCCGGGCACCATCCCAGCGCACGTCGACCGCCCGCACGCCGTCGACCGCCGTCGCGCCGGACTTGATCGCCACGGTGCGCAGATGATCGTCGAGCTCGGTCCGCGGCACCGCCGAACCCCACGACGGCAACGTCCCGCCGGGCCACGGCAGGTGCAGCGTCTGCCCGAAGCCGTGCGCCCGCAGGCCCTTCGAGACCGGGTGCGCGCGCAGCCAGTCCTCCAGCCCGAGCCGGACCAGCTCGTGGGTCGCGCGCGGGGTCAGCCCGTCACCGCAGGTCTTGTCACGCGGGAAGACGGCAGCGTCGGTCAGCAGGACATCGACACCGGCGCGCGCCAGCCAGGCCGCCGCGGCCGAGCCCGCAGGCCCCGCCCCCACGACGAGCACATCAGCTGACTGCGGAAGGGACGACGTCATGCGCATATCTTCCCAGAACCGGCCAACGGCCCGCGAAAGAACCCTCACCTCCGGCCGAAGCCGGCCTCTGCTAGGTTATTGCAAGTTCTTCGCAATAGTCCGGATGCAGTCTCGGAAGGCCCCCACGTGCACGACCCTCTCGGCGTACGTCGCCGCCGCCGGCGCGCCGTCATCTGGCTCCTGGGCCTCTTCGCGGCCGCCGCCCTGACGGTCGTCGTGGCGGTCGGACTGGGGGCTGCATACGTCACCCCAGGGACGGTCGCCCAGATCCTCGGCCACCACCTCCTCGGCCTGCCCGAGGCCGGTTGGAAGGCCACAGAGGAGGCGATCGTGTGGAAGGTACGCCTCCCCCGCGTGCTCCTCGGCGCGCTCGTCGGCGCGGGCCTGGCCGTCACCGGCATGGCGCTGCAGGCGATGGTCCGCAACATGCTCGCCGACCCCTACCTGCTGGGGATCAACTCCGGCGCCTCCAGCGGCGCCGCGGCAGCGATCCTCTTCGGCGCGGGCACCGGCCTGGGGGCGTACGCCCTGCCGGGCTCGGCCTTCCTCGGCGCCCTGGCGGCCTCGTTCCTGGTGTTCGCGCTCGCCCGCAGCGGCGGCAGGGTCACCTCGTTGCGGCTGCTGCTCTCCGGTGTCGCGGTCGGCTATCTGCTCTACGGCCTGACCAGCTTCCTGATCTTCGCGTCGGGTTCGGCCGAAGGGGCCCGGTCGGTGATGTTCTGGCTGCTCGGCTCGCTCGGCCTGGCCCAGTGGGACGGCCTGCTGGCCGTCGTGGCCGTCGCGGTGCTCGCCACCACCGTCCTGCTGACCCTGTCCGGACGCGGCCTCGACGCGCTCGCGATCGGCGACGAGACCGCCCACACCCTGGGCATCTCTCCCGACCGCTTCCGCACCCTGCTGCTGGTCCTCGTGGCGTTGACCGTGGGCGTGGTCGTCTCGGCCGCCGGCAGCATCGGCTTCGTCGGCCTGGTCGTGCCCCACCTCGCCCGGCGTGCCGTCGGCTCCGCACACTCCGTGGCGATACCGGCCGCCGCCCTCATGGGCGCGATCCTGCTGGTCTGGGCCGACGTGCTCGCCCGCGTGCTCCTCCAGCCCCAGGAGATCCCGATCGGGATCGTCACCGCGCTCCTGGGCGCCCCGTTCCTCATCGTCCTCATCCGGCGCTTCTCGGCGCGCGACGTCTGACCACCAAGGAGCCGAAATGATCCGCCCCATGCTCGCCACCGCCGCCCTCGTGCTGGCCACGACCACCGCGTGCGGCGCCGACGCCGCCGGCGACGAGGCCACCGCCGATGGCTCCCCGGTCACCCTCGAGAACTGTGGCGCCGAGGTCACCTTCGACGCTCCGCCGGAGCGCGTCGTGATGCTGAAGAGCTCCGCGGTGCCCTATCTGCACGCGCTCGGCGTGATGGACCAGGTCGTGGCCAGGGCCGGCGACTATCCCGCCGACTACTACGACGCCGAGACCCAGGCCGAGCTCGACGACATCCCGCTGCTCACCGACGAGATGGACACCAGCGGTCACCTGCAGATCTCCAAGGAGGTCGTGATCGCCGAGGAGCCCGACCTGGTCCTCGGCGAGGTCGACAACCTCTCCCGCGACACCCTCGACGCCGTCGACATCGACCTCCTCGAGGAGCCGGCGATGTGCCCCGAGGGCGTCGACGACCCCGGCTTCGACGACGTCTACAGCCAGCTGGAGGCCTACGGCAAGGTCTTCGACCGCGAGGACGAGGCCACCAAGGCTGTCGCTGACCTGCGCAAACGCGTGACGGAGCTGGAGAAGCAGAAGGTCGGCGAGGGACGTACGGCGGCGGTGCTCTACCCCACCGTCGGCGGCGGCGTGACCTACGCCTACGGCACCAGGTCGATGGCCCACCCGCAGCTGGAGGCGGCCGGGTTCGAGGACGTCTTCGCCGACGTCGACGAGCGCGTCTTCGAGGTCTCGACCGAGGACCTCCTCGAGCGCGACCCCGACGTGATCATCCTGCTCCACAACGCCGGCGACCCGAAGCAGGTCGAGGAGTCGATCACCCAGCTCGCCGGCGCCGAGGACCTCACCGCGGTCAGGAACGGCGACGTCATGGCGCAGCTGTTCAACTTCACCGAGCCGCCCTCCGCCCTCTCCGTCGACGGCCTCGAGCGGATCATCGACAGGTTCGGCCGGTGATCGAGGCAGCGGGCCTGTCCTGGACGTACGGCACCACGACGATCCTCGAGGACGTCGATGTCGCCTCCCACGAGGGCCGGGTGCTCGGACTGATCGGCCCGAACGGCAGCGGCAAGACGACCCTGCTCCGGCTGCTCTACGGCGCCCTCCAGGGCACGGGCACCATCGAGATCGACGGCGACGACCTCGCCGGGCTTCCCGCCAAGCAGGTCGCCCGGCGGTTGGCCGTCGTCGTCCAGGAGTCCGGCACCGACACGACGCTCACCGCCGGCGAGATGGTCCTGCTGGGACGTACGCCGCACCTGTCCGCCTTCGCCAGGGCCGGCGAGCACGACCTGGCGATCGCGGCGGAGTGCCTGGAGCGGGTCGGCGGGACCCACCTCGGTCCGCGCTCCTTCGCCGCTCTTTCCGGGGGCGAGCGGCAGCGGGTGCTCATCGCCCGGGCGCTGGCGCAGGAGGCGACCCACCTGCTGCTCGACGAGCCGACCAACCACCTCGACATCCGCTACCAGCACGAGATCCTCTCGCTGGTCCGGAAGCTCGGGACGACGGCCATCGTCGTGCTCCACGACCTCAACCTGGCAGCGCGCTACTGCGACGACCTCGTGCTGCTCGACCAGCGCCGCGTCGCCGCCCGTGGCACCGTTGACGAGGTGCTCCGGCCCGAGATCCTGGAGCCGGTCTACGACATCGGCATCGAGCGGCTCGAGCTGCGCGAGGAGATCCACCTCCTCTTCCGTCCGTCGGCCTGACCGGACCTCAGATCTCCGGGGCGGCCTCGATCCTGGTCTCGGGCACGGCCTCGTCGTCCGGGTCCACACCGGGAAGGTGCGCCTCCCAGAGCTCGACGTCCATCACGTACAGCCGGAGCGGCGCCTCGCCGCGCAGCTGCTCGGGCTTGAAGGCCCGAGCCGTGCCGACCAGCCGGTGGAACGCCACCGCACAGCGCTTCTCGAGCTCGAAGTCGGGCACCTGGCGCGCCATCCCGGTGACGTACGCAGCGCTCGCCCCGTACCCCGGGAGCACCGAGGAGTCGAAGATGACCCCGGCCACGCGCGGGTCGCGGATGAGGTTGCGGGAGTGCTGCGCATCAGGCGCCGAGACCCAGTAGAGGTCTCGGTAGCCGTCGTGAGAGAAGTAGACCGGCGACGTACGCGGCCGGCCATCGGGATCCGAGGTCGCCAGCACCAGGTAGGCGACGCCGTCGACGATCCCGCGGACGTGTCTGTCCAGATCAGCTGCCATACCCCAGAGGGTAAACGACTTTCTCAGCTGTGACCTCGGTATATGCGCGGCAGCCTGTAGCCGTGCTCGGCCAGCACGTCGCGCAGCACGTCCGGCCTGTCGGTGATCAGTCCGTCGACCCCGAGCCCGATCAGATGCTCCATCGTGGCGACGTCGTCCACCGTCCACGGCACGACCGCGATGCCGCGCGCGTGGGCCGCGTCGACCAGTTCCTGGGTCGTGAACGGCACGTAGCCCGGGTCCGACACCGAGCCGCCCTGCGGGTCGCCGTGGACCGGCGAGACCGCATCCGCCCCGAACGAGTCCGCGGCCGCGACGTACCGGGCCTGCAGCGATCCCTCGAAGTCGTCGATGTCGATCCCGCCCAGCCACGGCGAGGCGCCCGGCCGTCCCTGCTGGAGGAACTGCTGCCCGTTGGTCAGCGCGACGATCGGCAGCCGCGGCTCGACCTCGCGGACCCGCTTCAGCGCACCCCAGTCGAAGCTCTGGATCGTGACCTGGTTGCGGATGTGCGCCCGACGGATCTCGGCCAGGACGACGCGGACGAACTGCTCGCGCGGCGCCGTCTGCTCCGGCGCCCCCGCCTCGACCTTGGTCTCGACGTTCAGCGTGACCTGGCCGGCGTGGTAGCTGTTGACCAGCGCGAACACCTCCGACAGCAGCGGCATCCGCTCCCCGGGCGAGAGCACCTGGTCGGGGAACTGCGGCTGCCGCAGCGACCCGCAGTCGATGGTGCGCACCTGCGCGAGCGTCAGGTCCTTGATGTAGGTCCGGTTCGGCACGTACGGGAACTCGGGGTCGCCCGGGAACGCCGGCGCGGTGTCGACGCACTTGGCCGGGTTCGGGTCCCGGTCGTGGGTCACGACGGCCTGGCCGTCCTCGGTGATCTGCACGTCGAGCTCGAGCGTGCTCACGCCCAGCTGGAGCGCCCGTTCGAAGGCCGGCAGCGTGTTCTCGACCGTCAGCGCGATGCCGCCGCGGTGCGCCTGGAGATCGAAGGTACGCGGATCGTTCTCGGCGTGCGCCGGGGCGATGGCGGAGCTCGCCAGGAGCGCCGCGGACACGAGGAGGCCTGCTCGGACACGTCTCATGCCCGACAGGATCCCGCAGCCGGATGGCCGCTAGTGGAACGCGCGATGAGACAGGAGCGACACGTTCTTGTCCGCACACCCGGTCGTCTCGTGACGGACGAACTGGGAGTCGTAGGAGTCCGGCACGTAGACCCGGAACCCGTCCACCTCGGTCGGCTTGCAGGCCGAGGCCGGATGGTTCTCGGCCGTCGACTCCGAGACCTCGCTGACCGCCACCTGACCCGGCTTCATGATCACCGTGCGCCACTTGCCCTCACGTGCCGCGGGCGCGCCGACCTGGGTGCCGTCGCCACCCCCGACGTACGACAGCCCGCCGAAGCCACCGAGGGCACACGCACGGTCGGAGACGTTGGTCAGCGTGATCTCGCCGAACCGCGATCCGGCGCCGGCATCGGTCGCGCGGTAGCCGGCCTTCAGGTCGGCGTTGGTGCACTTCGGTGTCTTCCGATCCGCCGACGCGCGGTCAGAGGAAGCAGAGGACTCAGTCCCCACCGGCGAACCCCCCGTGGCCGCCGGTGAGGACTGAGTCGGGGACGATGGGGTGCCGCTCGCTTGGGAGGGGTCCGCGGTCCCGGAGGCAGATGGTGACGCGTCGACCGCCCCGTCCGTCGTCGACGCGCAACCTCCCGCCGCGAGCACGCCGAGGATCCCGAGACCGACCATCAACAGCCGCATGTGCCGCATCGTCGCTCCTCGAGTAGCAGACAACTCATCGTCCCACCCCTGAGACGTGCGGGCGTCCCGGTCCGTTGCATCTCGTTTCGAGATTTCTTCAGACCCTGCTGTCGTACGCCGTCCGGGCCTCGTCCACCTCCGCCATGTGCTCCTCGGCCCAGGCCTTGAGGTGACCGATGACCGGCAGCAGCGTCTGCCCGAGCGGGGTGAGCTCGTAGTCGGTCCGCACCGGCACCGACGGGGTCACCGTGCGGGTCAGCAGACCGTCGCGCTCCATCCTCCGCAGCGACTGGGTCAGCATCTTCTGGCTCACGCCCTCGATCTGCGAGGCGAGCTCCGAGTATCTCAGCGGCCCGTAGAGCCCCAGCGCCACGATCGCCAGACTCACCCACTTGTCACCGATCGTGTCCAGCAGCCGCCGGCTCGGACACAGCGCCGAGAACGCGTCGAATCCGCTCGGTCGTTCGGCCGTCGTCGTCCCCATGGCAGACCTCCAGGTGCGTACGCCACTTCAAAGTGCCTTCTTCCCAAAGGAGAGTAGGGCACCGAAAGTAGTACATGCAACCAGCCGACCATCACAAAGGACGAACACCATGTACGCACTCATCTCCCGTGCCGGCGACCCGACCCCGCGCCTCGAGGAGCTCCCGGCTCAGCCGCTCGGCCCCGACGACATCCGGGTCGAGGTGGCCGCCGCCGGCTTCACCCTCTTCGACGCCTTCGTCGCCGGCGACCACGCGGCCATCGGCCTCCCCGACGTGATCGGCCTCGGCTTCGACTTCAGCGGCGTGGTCACCGAGGTCGGCAAGGCCGTCTCCGGATTCGCCGTCGGCGACCGCGTCGCCGGTCTCCATGGCAACCCGGCCGCCGGCGCCCGCGCCCATGCGACCGAGGTCGTGCTCCCCGCCTCCGCCGCAGCGGCCGTACCCGAGGGGCTCACCCTCGAGGCGGCCGCCGCGGCTCCGCTCAACGCGCTCACCGCCCGCCAGGCGCTCGACCTGCTCGGCACCGAGCGCGGCAGCCTCCTCGTCACCGGTGCCGCCGGCGGCGTCGGCCTGTGGGCACTGGGGCTGGCCAAGGCCGACGGCTGGACGGTCGACGCCCTAGTACGCCCCGGGACCGAGCCTCTCGCCACCGGGGCCGACCACACCGTCACCGAGATCGAGTCGCACGCGCACGACGCCGTCCTGGACCTGGCGGCGCTCAACGAGCCGGCCCTGGCAGGCGTACGCGACGGCGGCCGCTACGTCAGCGTCAAGCCCGGCCGGGCACCGGCACCCGAGCGCGGTATCGAGGTCTCGACCGCGCTGAACCAGCCCGACGGGGCGGTGCTCGCCGACCTCCTCCGGCTGGCGGCAGACGGCACAGTGCCGACCCGGATCGCCGCGACCCGCCCACTGAGCAAGGCCGCCGAGGCCTACCAGGAGGCGGAGGCGGCACCGGGATCCGACGGACGCTGGCTCCTCGTGCCCTGACAAAAGGGCGAAGGCCCCGCCTCCCGAGGGAGGCGGGGCCTTCTAGACCAATCGATCAGCTCTGGTACGAACCGAAGTCGAAGTCGTCCAGCGCGACGGCCTGGCCGCCGGTGTTGCCGAACTCGTAGTCGTAGTTGTCGTAACCGGTGACGGAGTACGCCGCGGCGCGAGCCTCATCGGTCGGCTCGACCTTGATGTTCCGGTAGCGCTCCAGGCCGGTGCCGGCCGGGATGAGCTTACCGATGATGACGTTCTCCTTCAGACCGCGCAGCGAGTCGGAGCGGCCGTTGATGGCAGCGTCGGTGAGGACGCGGGTGGTCTCCTGGAAGGAGGCCGCCGACAGCCAGGACTCGGTGGCCAGCGAGGCCTTGGTGATGCCCATCAGCTCCGGACGACCCGAGGCCGGCTTGCCGCCCTCGGAGACCACGCGCCGGTTCTCCGACTCGAAGTCGATGCGGTCGGCCAGGTCGGACGGCAGCAGGTTGGTGTCACCGGACTCGAGCACCGTGATCCGGCGCAGCATCTGCCGCACGATGATCTCGATGTGCTTGTCGTGGATGGACACACCCTGCGACCGGTAGACCTGCTGAACCTCGTCGACGAGGTGCTGCTGGGTCTTGCGGACACCGAGGATACGGAGGACCTCCTTGGGGTCCGGCGTACCGATGGTCAGCGGAGCGCCGACCTCGATGTGGTCGCCGTCGGCAACCCGCAGACGCGAGCGGCGCGACACCACGTACTCCTTGACCTCGGAGCCGTCGTCCGGGGTGACCAGGACCTTGCGGGCCTTGTCGGTCTCCTCGATCTCGACACGTCCCGCGACCTCGGAGATCGGCGTGACACCCTTCGGCGTACGCGCCTCGAAGAGCTCGACGACACGCGGCAGACCCTGCGTGATGTCGTCGGCCGAGGCCACACCACCGGTGTGGAACGTACGCATGGTCAGCTGGGTGCCGGGCTCACCGATGGACTGGGCGGCGATGATGCCGACCGCCTCACCGATGTCGACGAGCTTGCCGGTGGCCAGCGAGCGGCCGTAGCACTTGGCACACGTACCCGTGCGGGCCTCACAGGTGAGGACCGAACGGACCTTGACCTCGGTGATGCCGGCGCGAACCAGCTCCTCGATCTTGACGTCGCCCAGGTCCTCGCCGGCGACAGCCAGAACCTCGCCGGTCGACGGGTGCTCGATGTCGACGGCAGCCGTGCGAGCGTACGCAGCGGTCTCGGCGTTGTCGTCCTTGACGACGACGCCGCCCTGGTCGACACCGATGACCTTGGGCAGACCGCGCTCGGTGCCGCAGTCGTCCTCACGGATGATGACGTCCTGCGAGACGTCCACCAGACGACGGGTCAGGTAACCCGAGTCGGCGGTACGCAGCGCGGTGTCGGCCAGACCCTTACGAGCACCGTGGGTGGAGATGAAGTACTCCAGGACGGAGAGACCCTCGCGGAAGTTCGACTTGATCGGCCGCGGGATGATCTCGCCCTTCGGGTTGGCCACCAGGCCTCGCATGGCGCCGACCTGGCGGATCTGGTTGAAGTTACCCGAAGCACCCGAGGTGACCTGCATGAAGATCGGGTTCTTGCGGTCGAACGCCGCCTCCATGGCAGCACCGACGACCTTGGCGGCCTCGGTCCAGATCTCGACGAGCTCCTGACGGCGCTCCTCGTCGGTGACCAGACCACGCTCGAACTGCTTCTGCACCTTGGCAGCCTGCGTCTCGAACGTCTCCAGGATCTCGGCCTTGTTCGGCGGCGTGGTGACGTCGTCGATGGAGACCGTGACACCCGAACGGGTGGCCCAGTGGAAGCCGTTGTCCTTGAGCGCGTCCAGCGACGCCGCGACCTCGACCTTGGTGTAGCGCTCGGCCAGGTCGTTGATGATCGCGCCGAGCTGCTTCTTACCGACCTCGTAGTTCACGAAGGGGTAGTCGGCGGGGAGGGTGTCGTTGAAGATCACCCGGCCCAGCGTGGTCTCGAGGACGAGCGGGTTGCCCTCGGTCCAGCCCTCCGGCACGTCGTAGCCGATCGGCGGGACGATGTCGTCGAGACGGATCTTCACCTTCGACTGCAGCGTGATCTCGAGGTGGTCGAAGGCCATGATGGCCTCGGCCGGGGACGAGAAGGCACGACCCTCGCCGACCTCACCCTCGCGGTCGGAGGTGATGAAGTAGAGACCGATGATCATGTCCTGGGTCGGCATGGTGACCGGACGACCGTCGGACGGCTTGAGGATGTTGTTGGTCGAGAGCATCAGGATGCGAGCCTCGGCCTGGGCCTCCGCCGACAGCGGCAGGTGGACAGCCATCTGGTCACCGTCGAAGTCCGCGTTGAACGCGGTGCAGACGAGCGGGTGCAGCTGGATGGCCTTACCCTCGATCAGCTGCGGCTCGAAGGCCTGGATGCCGAGGCGGTGCAGGGTGGGCGCACGGTTCAGCAGAACCGGGTGCTCGGTGATGACCTCTTCGAGGACGTCCCACACGACCGGGCGAGCACGCTCGACCATCCGCTTGGCGGACTTGATGTTCTGAGCGTGGCTCAGGTCCACCAGGCGCTTCATCACGAACGGCTTGAACAGCTCCAGGGCCATCTGCTTCGGCAGACCGCACTGGTGCAGCTTGAGCTGCGGGCCCGACACGATGACCGAACGACCGGAGTAGTCGACGCGCTTACCGAGCAGGTTCTGACGGAAGCGACCCTGCTTGCCCTTGAGCATGTCAGAGAGCGACTTCAGCGGACGGTTGCCCGGCCCGGTGACCGGGCGGCCACGACGACCGTTGTCGAACAGGGAGTCGACGGCCTCCTGCAGCATCCGCTTCTCGTTGTTCACGATGATCTCGGGGGCACCGAGGTCGAGAAGACGCTTGAGGCGGTTGTTGCGGTTGATCACACGACGGTAGAGGTCGTTGAGGTCGGAGGTCGCGAAGCGGCCACCGTCGAGCTGCACCATCGGGCGCAGGTCCGGCGGGATGACCGGGACGGCGTCGAGCACCATGCCGGTCGGCTGGTTGCCGGTCTTGCGGAAGGCGTCGACGACCTTGAGGCGCTTGAGCGCGCGGACCTTGCGCTGACCCTTGCCGGTGGCGATGGTCTCGCGAAGGTTCTCGACCTCGGCCTCGATGTCGAAGTTCTCGAGGCGCTTCTGGATCGCCGTGGCGCCCATGTGGCCCTCGAAGTACTTCCCGAACCAGGTCTTCATCTCGCGGTAGAGCAGCTCGTCGCCCATGAGGTCCTGGACCTTCAGGTTCTTGAAGGTGTCCCAGACCTCGTCGAGACGGTTGACCTCACGCTCGGTGCGGTCACGCAGCTGCTTCATCTCGCGCTCGGCGCCGTCCTTGACCTTGCGCTTGGCGTCGGACTTGGCGCCCTCGGCCTCGAGCGCGGCCAGGTCGGTCTCGAGCTTCTTGGCGCGGTCGTTGATCGCCACGTCGAGCCGGCCGGTCAGCATCTTGCGCTGCTGGTCGACCTTGGCCTCGAGCGAGGACAGGTCGCGGTGACGCGCGTCCTCGTCGACCGAGGTGATCATGTACGCAGCGAAGTAGATGACCTTCTCCAGGTCCTTCGGAGCGAGGTCGAGCAGGTAGCCCAGCCGCGACGGAACGCCCTTGAAGTACCAGATGTGGGTCACCGGGGCGGCGAGCTCGATGTGGCCCATCCGCTCGCGGCGTACCTTGGAGCGGGTGACCTCGACGCCACAGCGCTCACAGATGATGCCCTTGAAGCGCACGCGCTTGTACTTGCCGCAGTAGCACTCCCAGTCCCGGGTGGGACCGAAGATCTTCTCGCAGAAGAGGCCGTCACGCTCGGGCTTGAGCGTGCGGTAGTTGATGGTCTCAGGCTTCTTGACCTCGCCGTGGCTCCACGCGCGGATCTCGTCCGCGGTGGCCAGGCCGATCTTGAGCTGATCGAAGAAGTTGACGTCGAGCACGGTGGCTTCCAGTTCCTTCGTTAGTTCTTGGAAAGTTCAAAGGGGACTGAGGGAGGGGAGGTACGCCGGGGGCGCACCTCCCCGCTCGTCAGACTTCCTCTACGGAAGAGGGCTCGCGACGGGAGAGGTCGATGCCGAGCTCCTCGGCGGCGCGGAAGACGTCTTCCTCCGCGTCACGAAGCTCGATCGCCGAACCGTCCTGGCTCAGCACCTCGACGTTCAGGCACAGCGACTGCATCTCCTTGACGAGAACCTTGAACGACTCCGGGATACCCGAGTCGGGGATGTTCTCGCCCTTGACGATCGCCTCGTACACCTTCACGCGGCCGGGCACGTCGTCCGACTTGATGGTCAGGAGCTCCTGCAGGGCGTAGGCGGCGCCGTACGCCTCCATCGCCCAGACCTCCATCTCACCGAAGCGCTGGCCACCGAACTGGGCCTTACCGCCGAGCGGCTGCTGGGTGATCATCGAGTACGGACCGGTCGAACGCGCGTGGATCTTGTCGTCGACCAGGTGGTGCAGCTTCAGGATGTACATGTAGCCCACGGCCACCGGCTCCGGGAACGGCTCGCCGGAGCGACCGTCGAAGAGGCGGGCCTTGCCG
The DNA here is from genome assembly GCF_044744805.1 of Nocardioides sp. NPDC087217. NCBI lineage: Bacteria > Bacillati > Actinomycetota > Actinomycetes > Propionibacteriales > Nocardioidaceae > Nocardioides > Nocardioides sp. NPDC087217. The sequence continues at coordinate 826,588 of NZ_JBIUZB010000001.1, read as the reverse complement.
TCGGTGCCGACCACACGCCGACCGTCCCGGTTGGGGAGGGTCGCGCTGAGCAGACCGGTGATCTCGTCCTCACGCGCACCGTCGAAGACCGGGGTGGCCACCTTGGTGCCCGGCTCGGCCTTGTCGGCGTGGATCTTGATGAGGCGCTGCTTCCAGGCGCTGTCCTCGGGGTCCTCGGAGAGGTTGAGGTCCCAGCCCTGCTTGGCGAGCCAGCCGAGGTGGAGCTCCAGGACCTGTCCGATGTTCATACGACGCGGAACACCGAGCGGGTTGAGCAGAACGTCGACCGGGGTGCCGTCCTCCATGAACGGCATGTCCTCGACCGGCAGGATCTTCGCGATGACGCCCTTGTTGCCGTGACGGCCGGCGAGCTTGTCACCCACGGAGATCTTGCGCTTCTGCGCCACGTAGACCCGAACCAGCTGGTTCACGCCCGGGGGCAGCTCGTCGCCCTCCTCACGGTCGAAGACGCGGACACCGATGACGGTGCCCTCCTCGCCGTGCGGAACCTTCATCGAGGTGTCGCGGACCTCGCGCGCCTTCTCACCGAAGATCGCGCGGAGCAGGCGCTCCTCCGGGGTCAGCTCGGTCTCGCCCTTCGGGGTGACCTTGCCGACCAGGATGTCACCGGTGGTGACCTCGGCGCCGATGCGGATGATCCCGCGCTCGTCGAGGTCGGCCAGCATCTCCTCGGAGACGTTCGGGATGTCCCGGGTGATCTCCTCCGGACCCAGCTTGGTGTCGCGGGCGTCGACCTCGTGCTCCTCGATGTGGATCGAGGTGAGGTAGTCCTGCTGCACCAGACGCTGGGAGAGGATGATCGCATCCTCGTAGTTGTGGCCCTGCCACGACTGGAAGGCGACCAGGAGGTTGGCACCCAGCGCCATCTCGGCACCCTGGGTCGCCGGACCGTCGGCCAGCGGGGAGCCGACCTCGACCCGGGCGCCCTCGTCGACCAGCGGCTGCTGGTTGACGCAGTTGCCCTGGTTGGAGCGCTCGAACTTCGCGAGCTTGTACGAGGTGTAGGTGCCGTCGTCGTTGAGGGTCTCGATCAGGTCGGAGGAGACCTCCTTGACCACACCGGCCTTCTTCGCGACGAGCACGTCACCGGCGTCGACAGCCGCGCGGTACTCGATGCCCGTGCCGACCAGCGGCGAGTCGCTGCGGACCAGCGGCACCGCCTGACGCTGCATGTTGGCGCCCATGAGCGCACGGTTGGCGTCGTCGTGCTCGAGGAACGGGATCAGCGCGGTCGCGACCGACACCATCTGGCGCGGCGAGACGTCGATGTAGTCGACCTCGTCGGCCAGGAGCTCGGAGACCTCACCGTCGCGCTGGCGGACCAGCACGCGCTCGGTCGCGAACTTCATGTTCTCGTCGACGGCCGCGTTGGCCTGCGCGATGACGTAGCGGTCCTCGTCGTCGGCGGTCAGGTAGTCGATCTTGTCGGTGACGACACCGTTCTCGACCTTGCGGTAGGGCGTCTCGACGAAGCCGAACGGGTTGATCCGGCCGAAGGAGGCCAGCGAACCGATCAGACCGATATTGGGACCTTCAGGGGTCTCGATCGGACACATCCGGCCGTAGTGCGACGGGTGGACGTCTCGGACCTCCATGCCGGCGCGGTCACGGGAGAGACCACCCGGGCCGAGAGCCGACAGACGCCGCTTGTGCGTCAGGCCCGCGAGCGGGTTGTTCTGGTCCATGAACTGCGACAGCTGCGAGGTCCCGAAGAACTCCTTCAGCGCAGCGACCACGGGACGGATGTTGATCAGGGACTGCGGCGTGATCGCCTCGACGTCCTGGGTCGTCATCCGCTCGCGCACCACGCGCTCCATACGAGCCAGACCCGTACGCAGCTGGTTCTGGATCAGCTCGCCGACCGTCCGCATCCGGCGGTTGCCGAAGTGGTCGATGTCGTCGGCGGCGATGTCGATCGTGCCCTGCGGCATGTCGAGCTGCGTACGCCCGTCGTGGAGCGCCACGACGTACTTGATCGTCGCGACGATGTCGTCGACGGTCAGGGTCTGCTGGTCGAAGGCCTCGGTCAGACCGAGCTTCTTGTTGACCTTGTAGCGACCGACCTTGGCGGTGTCGTAGCGCTTCGGGTTGAAGTAGTAGTTGTTCAGCAGCGTCTGCGCGGCCTCACGCGTCGGGGGCTCGCCCGGGCGCAGCTTGCGGTAGATGTCGAGCAGCGCGTCGTCCTGAGCGGTGGTGCTGTCCTTCTCGAGGGTCAGCATCATCGACTCGTACTCGCCGAACTCCTCGCGGATCTGCTCGTTGGTCCAGCCGAGGGCCTTGAGCAGCACCGTGACGTTCTGCTTGCGCTTGCGGTCGAGACGGACGCCGACCAGGTCGCGCTTGTCGATCTCGAACTCGAGCCAGGCGCCGCGGCTGGGGATCAGCTTGGCGGTGTAGATGTCCTTGTCGGACGTCTTGTCGGCGGTGCGCTCGAAGTAGACGCCCGGGGACCGGACGAGCTGCGAGACGACAACACGCTCGGTGCCGTTGATGACGAAGGTGCCCTGTTCGGTCATGAGCGGGAAGTCGCCCATGAAGACCGTCTGGCCCTTGATCTCACCGGTGTCGTTGTTGGTGAACTCCGCCGAGACATAGAGAGGCGCGGAGTAGGTGAAGTCCTTCTCCTTGCACTCCTCGACGGTGTACTTGGGGTCGTAGAAGACAGGGCTCTCGAACGAGAGGGACATCGTCTCCGAGAAGTCCTCGATCGGGGAGATCTCCTCGAAGATCTCCTGTAGACCGGACTTGTGAGACACGTCCTCGCCCGCTGCTTCGCGGGCGGCGACCTGCTCCTGCCAGCGCTCGTTACCGATCAGCCAGTCGAAGCTGTCGGTCTGGAGGGCGAGGAGCTTGGGAAGCTCGAGAGGCTCTGAGATCTTAGCGAAAGAGATGCGGCGAGGGGTGGAGTCACCCGACGAGGTGCGCGCGGCCAAGAGGAATCCTTCGACAAGGTTCGCAGGTGGATTCGCGCTGCCGACCACCGAACAGCCACCGGGCAGGCTGAGGGGCATATGAAGGCATGCGCAAAGCGCCATAGTACGGCACAAAAGCGCACTTCACAACACCGGGCCCAATTAAAAGTCCGGCGTACCTTCATTCACACCTGCGGCGCTCGACCGTCGGCGTTCTTGGTGCAGTGCCATTGTCGAGCATCGCGGATGATCATGCGCCCCATCGGCACCCCGGGTCAAGCATCCGCGCCAATCGGTCCGACCCACGGAAAAGTTATTCCAATCACTTGACAGGTAGTGCAAAGGCCCTGAGGCCGGGCCACAGCGCCGCCTAGTCCTGGCTGGGCTGGGTCTCGACCTTGTCCACCAGCCACTCGTCGCCGACCTTGGCCATCGTGAGCATCGCGTACTCCTGGTAGCCGATCGGGGTGCTCCGCTGGGCGTTGGTGACCTGACGGTCGACCAGCACGAGGATCTGCACGGTGTCCTCGGAGACCCGGATGACGCCGGCGTCGACCGGGGCGAGCGTCTTCACCACGGTCTTCGTCTCGGGGACGTTGTCCACGAGCACGGCGAAGAGCCGGTCGTAGTCCTCGCGGTAGTCCTTCGTCATCACGTCGTGAGCCTTGCTCTTCGACTCGTCCATCTTGCTGTAGTCGTAGGAGAGCAGCGGGACGACTGCCTTCTTGGCCGCCTCGAGCGCCTCGCCGCCCTGCTCCTCGACGAGGAGCTTGTGGTTGCGGGTGATCTGCTTGCCCACCGCACCCTCGACGGTGCTGGTCGTGACGTTGTTGTTGGCGACGGTGCTGACCTTCTCCTGCCCGAAGAAGACCACGCCGGCAGCGACGACCGAGGCCAGGGCGAGCGCGCCGGCGGCGAGCAGCCCCCACGTCGGGAGCAGCGGCAGCGTACGTCCGGTGGCCGCACTCTCCTCGGCGTCGGGCTCCTCGTCGGCAGGCTCGTCGTCCTCTGCGTCGGCCGCCACCTCGACGTCGGCGGTCTCCTCGTCGGCCTCGCGGTCCTCGTCCTCGGCCGCGGCCTCCTCGAGAGCGGCCAGCTCCGCGTCGTACGCAGCCCGCTTCTTCTCGTCCAGCAGAACCGCCGCGGCATCGTTGAGGGTGCGGAAGCGGCGGTCGGTGGGGTCCAGGTCGGCGATCGCGGACTTCCACGCCGCGCGAATGTCGTCGGTGGCGGCATCGGGCTCGACGTCGAGCAGGTCGTACCAGGTCGGACTAGTCATCGTGGAACTCATGGTGTCACCCCTTCGCTGCTTTCCGAAGTAGGAGCTTCCTCGGCGGGGTACCAGTCGTCGACCAGCCACTTCCCGTTCTGCTTCACCAGCTCCACCTCCGTCCGAGCGAGCTGACGCGCCGCCTCCACGCGCTCCTCGGAGCCCTCGGACTTCGGGTAGCTGATCGCGAGCTCGGCGACGACGAGCACGGTCGCGCTGTCCTCGTCCAGGCTGGCAACGCCCGTGCTGTGCACGCTCGTGGTGCGACCGACGCCCTGCTGGACGACGGTGGCCTCGGCGAAGGCGACGTTGCCCAGGAAGCTCTTCTCGAACTTCGGGGTGAGCAGCTTACCCACCCGCTCGCGATACTTCGGCATCGTCTTCTTGTCGCTGCCGACATCATCGGGACCGTAGGTGTTGACCCGGCCGACGAACTTGTCGGCCGCCGCCATGACCTGCTCGCGCTGGCTCACCACCGACTCGTCGGCGCCGCGGGTCAGCTGCCAGCCGACGTAGCCGACGGCAGCCAGGATCACGGCGATCAGCAGGGCCAGGACGCCCCAGCGGAGCAGGGCGCCCCGGTTCGCGGTCGCCTGGTCGGTCTCTGCGCCGGTCTCCGTGTCGGGTCCGGGGTCGGTCGTGGTGCTCAAGACGGATCACTCTCTGTGGTCAGCGGCTCCAGGAGCCATTTCCAAGCATCAACACCGTACGCCGCGGGCGAGTCGGTCGATGCGGCAGCACTTCGGGCCCCGACCCCGGTCGGCTGCGTGGTGGTCAGGGTGCGGCTACTCGGTCTCCATCGGCTGCAGGTAGAGCCACTTCCAGGCGTCCTCGCCGTAGGAGGCCGGCGCCGCGGTCGACACCGTGGTCTCCTCCGCCTCGCCCCAGGTGAGCTCTCCGGTCTCCGGGTCGAAGCTGGCGATCGAGCCGGCCCCGCCCGCCGCGGCGCGCGGCAGCTGGCTGGACCCGCGAGCGTTGGACTTGGACGGGTCCTCGGTGCAGGAGACCTCGGTGTTGAACGGACGGCTCTGCAGGTCCAGCGGGCTGCGCTTCTTGGTGCTCTCGTAGCCCTGCTTGCACGGCGTCTGGGTGGTGAGGGCCAGCCCGAAGTGGGCCTGCGCCAGGCCGGGGTGGCCGACGTCGACGACCGCGAAGCTGCCCTCGACGACGACGGGGAAGATCGAGAGCAGGTGCCTGACACCCGGCAGGTTCTTCCGGACGACCTTGCCGGTCACCAGCACCTCGTTGAGGAGCTCGCTGATCTCCACGTCGTTCTGCTCCAGGAACTGCCGCAGCTCGACCGAGCTGGCCGAGCCGCTCTCGATCAGCCTGATCAGATCCTTGTTGGAGCCGGCCAGGGTGCCGGTGAACAGCTCCAGGTCCGTCGCGAACGACTTGATCGCCGAGCTGCTGTCCAGCTGGCCCTGGAGAACCGTGTTGCTGTCCCGGATCAGCTGGGTGGTGAGGGCGAAGTTCTGATCGGCGGTCTCCACGAAGGCGGTGCCGGTGTCGATGATGGTCTGCAGGTCCTGACCGGTGCCGGCGAAACCCTTGCCGAGCTCGTCGATGGTCGTGGTGAGCGCCTTCTGGTCGACCGAGTTCACCGTCGTGGTGACGTCCTCGAGGAGCTTCTCGGTCGGCAGCGGCGTGGTCGTCGCGGCGCGGGCGATCTCGGAGCCGTCCTCGAGGTAGGGCGCGCCCTTCGACTGCGGCTGCAGCTCGACGTACTGCTCACCGACCGCGGAGCGGTTGCCGACCACGGCGAGGCTGTCGGCCGGGATCTTGTCCTCCCACCCCTTGTCGATCTTCAGGGTCACGTCGACGCCGCTGCGGTTGAGCACCAGCTCACCGACCTGGCCGACCTTGACGCCTCGGTAGTCGACCTCGGCGTCCTCGTAGATGCCGCCGGACTGCTCGAAGTGGGCCATCACGACGTAGTGGTCCTTGACGAACAGGGACCCCAGGCGGGCGTAGCGCGCACCGACGAAGCTGACCCCGACGAGGGTGATCAGCAAGAAGACCATCAGCTGCATCTTCGTACGGCGGGTGATCATGAGACGCCCTCCTGATGAGTGTTGCTCGAGGTGCTCAGCGCGGGGATCATCAGCGAGGTCAGCCCCGGGTCGAGCTCCTTGCTCAGCTCGTCGTACGTCACCGCATGCGTCCCCGGCGTCGCGCCGGCACGGCAGAACAGGATCAGCACGCACCCGGAGCCGTCGTCGGTGGTGCTCCCGCCGTTGGAGGAGGGAGCGCCGAGCCCGAGCAGGCCGTCGAGGGTCTTACCGATCGAACCCAGCACGCCCGTCACGCATGCCTGGGGCGCCGAGGAGGACTGTCCCGTCAGCACCTCCTGGCAGGTGTCGATGGCGCTGGCCAGCCCGCCGTCCTTGCAGACGTTCGTCAGGTTGTTGAGCCAGTCGAGAGCCGTCTCCTCGTCGGGGAACGTCTTGAGGTGCCGGTTGATCTCCTCGAGACCCCAGCACACGGTGTCGCCGACCCGAGGCGCGTTCTGGAGCAACGTGTCGAGGTTGAGGTCGACGGTGACGTCGAGGTTGACGAAGTCACCCATGTGCAGGTTGCGCGCGGCCTGCGGCGAACCACCGACCGCCGCGTCGACGAACGGATAGGTGAGGATCGTGTTCATCGCCCGGACAAAGTCGTCGCCGGAGTCGGCCAGGTTCGACAGGAGCGGCCTGAGATCCTTGATGATGCCGATGGTGTTGTCCTTGGACGCCCGGATGACGCGTACGCCGGTGTCTCCGAGCCGCTCCAGGGCCTTGAGCATCTTGACCAGGTCGGCGCGCTGCTTGTCGATGCTGGAGATCGCCGAGGGCAGCTCGTCGAGGGCGGCGTCGATGGAGCCCATCTGCGCGTTGGTGGCCTTCGCCAGCGCATCGAGTGCCTCGATGGCCGCGACGATCTTCTCCTTGTTGTTGTCGAGGTCGCGCGCCAGCTTCTCCACCTGGTGAAGTACGGAGCGGGCGGAGTCCTCACGACCGGCGAGCGCCTTGTTGAGCTCGGTCGAGATCGTCTTCAGCTGGGCCACACCACCACCGTTGAGCAGCAGGCTCAGCGCACTGAAGACCTCTTCGATCTCCGGGTTGCGGCCGGTCTGCGACAGCGGGATGGTCGAGCCGTCGGCGAGCTTGGTCGAGTCGGGCTCGGCCGGCCGCTCCAGCGAGACGAACTTCTCGCCCAGCAGGGAGGTCTGCTGGATCGACGCCCGCGCGTTGCTCGGCAGGCTGACGTCCTTCTTCAGCAGCATCTCGACGGTGGCGACGCCGTCGTCGAGCCAGATCTTGTTGATCTTGCCGACGTCGATGTCCTCGAGCTTGACGGTCGACTGGGGCACCAGGTCGAGGGTGTCCTCGAACTGCGCGGTGACCGAGATCGCGTCGTCACCGGCGTCCACACCGCCCGGGAGCGGCAGGTCGTAGACGGAGAAGGTGCCGCAGCCGGTCAGCATCAGGGCGCCGGCGACCACACCGACGAACGCCTGGAGGGCGCGCTTCATCGTCGTCATCGTTTCACCTCCACCAGGCCGCCGAGCGACATGTCATAGGGCACCCCGTAGGACGAACCCGTGCCGAGTCCGATCGCCGCGGAGCGGTTCAGCCCCGGCATCTGCCGGATCTGCGAGCAGATCTCGGCGCTGCTGCCGTCGGTCGCCTGGTCCACGAGGCTGCACAGGAACGAGGCCGGGTTCTCGATGATCTCGTCGAGGATCATCGTGATGTTGGCGTTGGTGTCGAGCGTGGCGGTCTCCGGGTTGTACGCCAGACCCAGGTTGTTGAGCGCCAGCGGTGCGGTCCGGAGGCTCTCGTCGAGCGCCTTGCGCTGCCGCACCAGGACCTTGCCGATCCGGTTGAGGCTCTGGATGTCCTCGCGCAGGATCGCCTTGTTGTCCCGGACGAACTGGGTCACCTTGTTCAGCGCCACCGAGAGGTTCTTCATCGACGCGGCGAGCTCTTCGCGCTCACCCTCCAGCATCGAGGAGACCTCGGCGAGGGCCTGGGCGAAGTCGCGTACCGTCTTGTCGTTCTCGGCGAGCGTGCCGATGAAGCCTTCGAGCTGCTCGGCGGAGTCGAAGAACTGCTCGTCGCGGTTGTCGAGCACCTTGGTCAGCTTGCCGAGGTCGCCGACGGTCGAGTTGATCTTCTCGCCCTGGCCGCCGAGGTTCTTCGCGGTCTGCTGCAGCAGGTCGGTGAGGGCGCCGTTCTTGTTGGCTCCGTCGGGACCGATCGCGACCACGAGGTCGTCGACGCTGGAGTAGATCTGGTCGAGCTCGACCGGGACCGAGGTCTTGTCGGTGCTCAGCACCGCACCGTCGGCCATCTTCTTGCCGCCGTCGTAGGCCGGCGTGACCTGGACGTAGCGGTCGCCGACGATCGACGGCGAGATGATCACGGCCTTGGCGTCCGCGGGCAGGTCGACGTCGCTCTTGTATTCCATGGTGACCTTGACGTCGGTGCCGTTCGGCTCGACCTTCGTCACCTTGCCGACGGCGACGCCGAGCACGCGCAGGTCGCTGCCCTCGTAGAGCGAGACCGTGCGCGGGAAGTGCGCCACGAGCGTCTTCTCACCGGTGTCGCGGACCAGCGCCCAGGCCCCGACTCCGAGGACGAGAGCACCGATGATGATGGGAATGATGAACTTGTTCATGCCGCCACCCCCGTAGCGCAAGCGCCAGAATACGGGCGCGGCGCCGTGTTGATCCTCATGTTCACTCGCTGACGCTCGCTCATGGGGTCCCCCCAGTGAGAGCCGGGACGGGAGGCATGTTCTGGATGTAGGTGTCCCACCAGGGACCGTTGCCCAGGGTGTTGTTGAAGACCTTGTAGAACGGAGCCATCAGCCGCAGGGACTTCTCGAGGTTCTCCTCGTTCTTCGTGAAGACGTCGAGGATCACGTCGAGGCTCTCCAGCGCCGGCTTGAGGTCGGCGCGGCTGTCGTCGACCAGCTGGGAGAGCTCCTTCGAGAGCTGCTGGGTCGAGATCAGCAGGTTGTGGACCGCCTCGCGCCGCTCGACCAACGCAGCGAAGAGCTGGTTGGCGTCGTTCATCAGCGTGATCAGGTCCTCGTCGCGCTCGTCGAGCACCTTCGTCACCCGGTCGAGCTGGGTGAGCAGCGACTCGATGCGCTCGTCCTTGGCGGCCAGGTTGCGGGAGAGGTCGGAGACGCCGTTGAGAGCGGCCTGGAACTCCTCCGGCGTCGACCGGGTCAGGTCGGCGAGCGTGGTGAGCGCTGCGGCGAGCTGGTCCTTGTCGATGTTGGCGGAGGTGTCGGCCAGGCCCTCGAAGGCCTCGACCACGTCGTAGGGAGACTCCGTGCGGTCCACCGGGATGGTGGCTCCCGCCTTCATCTGGCCCTCTCCGGCGGGCTGCAGCTCGAGGAACATGTCGCCGAGCAGCGTCTTCACGCGTACGCCCGCTCCGGAGTTCTCACCGAAGTTGACCTTCTCGCGGATCTTGAAGCCGACCTTGACCTGGTTGCCGTCCAGCTCGATCGAGTCGACCTTGCCGACCCGGACACCGGCCACCCGGACCTCGTCGCCGGTCTTGAGGCCACCGGCCTCGGAGAAGTTGGCGTAGTAGGTGGTGCCACCACCGATCAGCGGCAGGCTGTCGGCCTTGAACGCCATCACCATCAGCATGGCGAGGACGGCGATCGAGACGGCGCCGATCTTGACTGGGTTACGTTCGCGGAAGGGAATCATCCGAGGTTGCACCTCGCTTGACCGGGCTCGTAGAGCGGAATCTCGAGGTCCTTGCCCTCAGGGTCTCGGATCGTGCCCCGCAGACCGCACAGGTAGAAGTTGAACCAACCGCCGTAGCTGGCCGTCGCGCCGATCTTGTCCAGCTTGATCGGCTGGAGCTCGAGGGCGTCGTCGAGCTGGCGCTTGTCCTCGGCCACCTCGTCGGAGAACCTCCGGGCCTGCCGCAGGTCCTCCAGCAGCGGGTCCTTCGCCTCGTGCACCAGGTCAGCGGTCTCCACGGAGAGCGCCGAGATCTGGTCCAGGGAGCCGAGGATCGCCTCGCGGTCGTTGTTGAGACCGCCGACGAAGTCGCGGAAGGTCACGATCAGGCTGGAGAGCTCCTTCTCGCGATCACCGACGTGCTCGAGGACCTCGGTGAGGTTGTCGATCAGGGCGTTGATGACCTGGTCCTTCTCGGCCAGCGTCGAGGTCAGCGAGGCCGTGTGGGAGAGCAGGCTCTCCAGCGTGCCGCCCTCGCCCTGGAAGACCTGGACGATCTCGTACGACAGGGTGTTGACGTCGTTGGGCGACAGCGCCTGGAAGAGCGGCTTGAACCCGTTGAAGAGCACGGTCAGGTCGAGCGCCGGGTGGGTCTGCCCGACCGGGATGGTCTGGCCCTCCTGCATCGCGGAGGCGTCTCCCACCAGCTGGTTGGTCAGCGCGAGGTAGCGCTGGCCGATCAGGTTGCGGTACTTGATCGTCGCCTCGGTCGTGGTCGCGATCTGCTGCGCACTGTCGACCGTGAAGGTGACCACCGCGCTGCGGGCATCGTCGGAGATCTCGATGTCCTTGACCGAGCCGACCTTGACCCCGGAGATGCGTACGTCGTCGCCCTTGTTCACACCGGTGACGTCGGTGAAGACGGCTTTGTACTCATCGGTCTGTCCGAAGGTGACGTTGCCGATGGTGATCGCAAGCAGGCCGGTGGCGAGAGTCGTGACGATCACGAAGATCACCAGCTTCCAGAAGTCCTGGAAGGTCTTGGCGTCGAAGAGCTTCACAGCACTCATTCGTACGTCACCTCAGCTCCACGTGCGGCCGGGCCGAGCAGCAGCCCGCCGAGGTCCGGGACCTCACTGGCGGTCATGCCCATGCCGGGGGCGAACAGCTCGTTGATGACATCGGTCTCGGCCGACGTACCGACGTAGGACAGGGCCGAGTAGCCGGTCGTCCCGGTGGCGGAGCGCATGACACCCTTTCCGGTGGGCTCGTCGACGCCGTCGTTCTTGTTGGGGAACGGCGCGAACGGCTTCTTCTGGCTCCAGGACGCGTTCGGCATCTCACCGCAGTAGGGCCCGCTGTCCTCGCCGTAGCGCGGCTTGTCCTTGGTCGAGTAGGGACGCGACTGGTGCGGCAGCGTCTCCAGCGTGATGTGGACGGTGTTGTTGCGGAACACTTCGGTGAACTCGTCGGTCAGGATGTCCATGCCACCGATGAGACACGGGAACATCGGGGCGTAACGGGCCAGCGTCTGGGTGACCGGCCGGCCGACCTCGCCGACCTGGATCAGCGTGTCGCCGTTGTCGTCGAGGAACTGGTCGGCGGTGTTGGAGAACGCGGTGACGTCGGTCAGCATCTTCTTGAGCTCCACCTCGCGGTCCTCGAGCGTGGTCGCGGTGACGATGGTGTTGCGCAGGATCTGACCGATCTCCGGGAGCACGGCCTGGTAGGTGCCGGAGACCTCGGTGGCGAGCTCGAGGTCCTCGATCAGCGCGGGGATCTCGGGGTTGAGCCGCTTCAGGTAGGAGTCGAGGGTGTCGAGCGACTCTCCGAGCTTGTCGCCGCGACCCTCGAGCGCGGTGGCGAGCGCGTTGAGCGTGTTGTTGAGGTCGGCCGGCTGGATCGTCCGCAGCAGCGGGTAGAGGTCACGCAGCACGGCCTGGACCTCGGTGGCCATCTTGGTCTTCTCGATGACGGCACCGGCCTTGATCGGCTCGGTGAAGTCGGTGTCGGGCGGGACCAGCGAGACGTACTTCTGGCCGAAGAGTGTCTTCGGGAGGATCGCTCCGGTCACGTCCGGGTGGACCTTGCTGATCTCGTCCGGGAACAGCCCCAGAGTCAGCTCGGCACCCTCGTCGGTCGGCTTCATCTCGAGGACCTCGCCCACGATCAGGCCTCGGACCTTCACGTCAGCACGCTCGGGGAGCTGCAGACCGATGCGGTCGGCCTTGAGCGTGATCTCCTCGAAGTTGCCGAACCTGTTGGTGAACTGCGCCCAGGTCAGGACGAGCGCCGCGAGGAGTAGGGCGAGGAAGACGACCCCGAGGATCTTGCCCTTCTGCCGGCCCCAGGCGAGCGCCACGGCGCTTCTCTTGTGCGGCGCGGGGAGGTCGTGATGGACCTCGTCGCGAGCGAGTGTCTGAGTCATCCCGCCAACCTCACTGTCGTCGTGCTGCCCCAGATCGCCATCGAGAGCATCAGGTCGAGCACGGAGACGGCGACGATGCTCGTACGCACCGCCTTACCGACCGCGACACCGACCCCCGCGGGGCCGCCGGAGGCGTTGTAGCCGTGGTAGCAGTGGATCAGGATCACCACGACGGCGAAGATCAGCACCTTGCCGAAGGACCACAGCACGTCGATGGGTGGCAGGAACGTGTTGAAGTAGTGGTCGTAGGTGCCCGCGCTCTGGCCGTAGAAGAGGATCACCGTGAACCGGGTGGCGACGTAGGAGGAGAGCAGGCCGACCACGTAGAGCGGCACGATCGCGATCAGGCCGCCGATCATCCGGGTGGTCACCAGGAACGGCAGCGACGGGATCGCCATGACCTCGAGGGCGTCCACCTCTTCGGAGATGCGCATCGCGCCCAGCTGGGCGGTGAAGCCGCAGCCCACCGTCGCCGCGAGCGCGATCCCGGCGACCAGTGGCGCGATCTCGCGGGTGTTGAAGTAGGCCGACACGAAGCCGGAGAACGCCGAGGTGCCGAGCTGGTCGAGCGCGGTGTAGCCCGACAGACCGACCTGGGCTCCGGTGAAGAAGGTCATCGCCAAGATCACGCCGACGGTGCCGCCGATGACGGCCAGCGCCCCCGATCCGAGGGTGACCTCGGCGAGGATCCGGAGGATCTCCTTCTTGTAGCGCCTCAGTGTGCGCGGGAACCACGAGATCGCGCGCAGGTAGAAGCCGAGCTCGTCACCGAGGTGGTCGAGGCTCTTGGCGGGCTTCTCGTAGATCGCTTTGAGGTTTGCCATCCGTCTCGCCTCCTATCCGGACTTGCTCGGGATGATCTGCAGGAAGATCGCAGACATCACGAAGTTCACGATGAACAGCAGCAGGAACGTGATGACGACGGACTGGTTCACGGCGTCGCCGACGCCCTTGGGGCCGCCGCCGGCGTTCATGCCCATGTACGAAGCCACGATCGCCGCGATCAGACCGAACACGAGCGCCTTCGCCAGGCCCTGCCACAGGTCGGCCATCTGCGCGAGCGCGGTGAAGCTGGCCAGGTAGGCACCCGGGGTGCCGCCCTGGATGATGACGTTGAAGACGTACCCGCCCATGACGCCGACGATCGAGACCAGGCCGTTGAGGAAGACCGCGATCATCATGCAGGCGAGAACACGCGGGACCACCAGCCGCTGGATCGGGTCGATGCCCAGAACCATCATGGCGTCGAGCTCTTCACGGATCTTCCGAGCACCGAGGTCGGCGGCGATCGCCGAGCCACCGGCACCTGCGACCAGCAGTGCGGTCGCGATCGGCGCAGCCTGCTGGACGACCGCGAGGACCGCTGCCGACCCGACGAAGGACTGCGCACCGAACTGGGCCACGAGGCCACCGACCTGCAGCGCGATGACCGCGCCGAAGGGGATCGCGACCAGCGCGGTCGGGACGATCGTCACCGACGCGATGAACCACGCCTGCTGGATGAACTCTCGGAACTGGAAGGGGCGCCGGAAAACGGCTCGGCCCACATCCAAACCGAATGCGAAGAGCGAGCCAGCGGTCCCGATCGGCTTCAGGACCCTGGCGGCGGTCAGAGATGACATCAGTGAGGAGCCTCTGTGGGGTCTGCTGCTTTCACGCCGCCGGGGGCCATGGCCGCGTCTGCTCGGAACGATCCCGGCGGCGGGGTGACACCGTTCTCTCGGCACCAGGCGCCCGGCGGACGCTGGTACTTGCGCGGAATGCCGTTGGACGGCTCGAGCTGCATCGGGATCGGCGGCAGCGGCGGCAGGCCCATGTCCTTCTCGGCGGCCAGCTCGTCGGCGTCCTTCTCCTCGGACATGCCGATCGGGCCGATCGTCTGGGCGTTGAGGAACTGGCGAACCACCGGCTCCTCGGAGCTCAGCAGCATCTCGCGGGGCCCGTACATCGCCAGGTGCTTGTGGTAGAGCAGGCCGATGTTGTCCGGCACCGTACGCGTCGAGTTGATGTCGTGGGTCACGATCAGGAACGTCGCGTCGATCTGCGCGTTCAGGTCGATGAAGAGCTGGTTGATGAACGCCGTACGCACCGGGTCCAGGCCCGAGTCGGGCTCGTCGATCAGCAGGATCTCGGGGTCGAGGACCAGCGCACGCGCCAGACCGGCACGCTTGCGCATACCACCGGAGATCTCGCCGGGAAGCTTGTTCTCGGCGCCGATGAGACCGACCAGGTCCATCTTCTCCATGACGATGTTGCGGATCTCGGACTCGCTCTTCTTCGTGTGCTCACGAAGCGGGAACGCGACGTTGTCGAAGAGGTCCATGGAACCGAACATGGCGCCGTCCTGGAACAGCACGCCGAACAGCTTGCGAACCTCGTAGAGGTCTCGCTCCGAGCAGCTGGCGATGTCGACACCCTCGATGACCACAGAGCCCTGGTCGGGCTTGATCAGACCGATCAGGGTCTTGAGGAGCACCGACTTGCCCGTGCCGGACGGACCCAGCATCACGCTGATCTCGCCCGCGGGCAGGGTCAACGAGACATCTTTCCAGATGAGCTGCTTACCAAAACTCTTGGTCAGCCCTTCGATCTTTACGTCTACACCCATCCGGGCCGGCTCCCTTCCTGTTCGCGTGGGGGTCTCCCTCAAGCCCCCACTGCCCGACTAACGGCGGAGTGTGACGGGGGTTACGCACTTCCTGCGACACGCGTCACACTTTTGTAAACCATAGTGGCCTGCGAACGATGACGGTGATCACCACCCGAGACGAACTCCCCCAGCCAACACGTCGACGGTCGGATTGCGACCCTTCACGCCCGGTGTGTGTTCAAGATAACGAAACAAACCGCGAGAGGCTACTCAGGAGTAGCAACCCGCGGTTTGAACGATCGCAGTGCTGCGCTGCAGCCTGACCGATCTGTTGCGGAACTGTTTCCGCGATGTAGAAAGCCCGGGTCCGGCGGAATCCGCCGAACCCGGGCTCAAGGGCCGAAGCCCTCAGATCACTTGACGGTGACCGTGGCGCCGGCGGCCTCGAGGGCCTCCTTCGCCTTGTCAGCGGTCTCCTTGTTGGCGGCCTCGAGGACAGCCTTGGGGGCACCCTCGACGAGCTCCTTGGCCTCCTTCAGACCGAGGGAGGTCAGAGCGCGCACCTCCTTGATGACGTTGATCTTCTTGTCACCAGCGGCCTCGAGGATGACGTCGAACTCGTCCTTGGCCTCCTCAGCGGCGGCGGCCGGGGCGCCCGGGGCGCCGGCAGCGGCAACGGCGACCGGAGCGGCAGCGGTGACACCGAAGGTGTCCTCGAAGGCCTTGACGAACTCGGAGAGCTCGATGAGGGTGAGCTCCTTGAAAGCGTCGAGCAGCTCGTCGGTGGAGAGCTTCGCCATGATGGCATTTCCTTTCGTGGTGGCCCTGTGCGTTTTTCTGTGAGTACGCAGCGGGGCCGGGTTACAGGTGGTGGTTAGTTACGACCGGGGCCATCAGGCCTCGGCCGGAGCCTCCTCGGCGGCAGCCGGCTCAGCGGCACCACCTGCGAGGATCGAGGGGTCCTCCGCGGCCTTGGCCTCGAGAGCGGCAGCGAGCTGCGCGGTCTTCGAGGGCAGAGCGTTGAAGGCGTACAGAGCCTGCGACAGCGTCGCGGTGAACGCGCCCGCAAGCTTGGCGAGCAGGACCTCGCGCGACTCGAGGTCGGCAAGCTTGCCAACCTCAGCAGCGTCGATGGCCTTGCCGTCGAGGTACCCACCCTTGATGACAAGGTTGGGGTTGGCCTTGGCAAAGTCACGCAGACCCTTGGCCGCCTCGACGACGTCACCCTTGATGAAGGCGATCGCGGTCGGGCCGGTCAGCAGGTCATCGAAGCCTTCGATGCCGCTCTGAGAGGCAGCGATCTTGGCCAGCGTGTTCTTGACCACGGCGTAGTTTGCGTGCTCACCGAGCGAGCGACGAAGAGTCTTCAGCTCGCCCACGGTGAGACCGCGGTACTCGGTCAGCACGGCACCGGTCGAGGCGCTGAACTCGTCAGCGATCTCGGCAACGGCAGCCTGCTTGTCAGCCCGCGCCATGGGTCTCCTTCTTCCGGGAATCGATTCCGTCGGTGAGGGCCCTGCATGACAAACGCCCCGAGCGCAGGCTCAGGGCGTGACGTACGTTCTCGTCTTGCTCTTCACCTACGCTGGCCGTCCGCATCCTGCGGAACCTTCGATCGAGTGCATGCGCACCTGACAACCGGCGGTCTCTGGTTTCAGACAACAATTATGCGTACGCCGCGGGGTGCCGCCAAATCGGCGCTGCCCAGTACGTTTGCGGCATGGAGAGCCACACCTTCGGAAGGATCGGTCGCTCAGCGTCGGTCATCGGTCTCGGCACCTGGCAGCTCGGCGCCGACTGGGGCGAGGTCAGCGAGTCGGATGCGCTGGCGGTGCTCGAGGCCGCGGTGGGTGACGGGGTCACCTTCCTCGACACCGCCGACGTCTACGGGGACGGCCGGAGCGAGCAGGTGATCGGGCGGTTCCTGCGGTCGCACGACGGAATCTTCGTGGCCACGAAGATGGGGCGTCGGGTGGACCAGGTGCCCGCGAACTACACGCTCACCGCCTTCCGCGAGTGGCTGGACCGCTCGCGCACCAACCTCGGCGTCGACACGATCGACCTGGTGCAGCTGCACTGTCCGCCGACGGAGACGATCGAGTCCTCGTCGACCTATGACGCGCTGGACACCCTGGTCTCGGAAGGGGTGATCGCTGCGTACGGCGTCAGCGTGGAGACCTGCGACCAGGCCCTGGCCGCGATCGCGCGGCCCCACGTGGCCTCGGTCCAGATCATCCTGAACGCGTTCCGGCTCAAGCCGCTGGACCGCGTGCTTCCGGCGGCCGCGGAGGCGGGTGTCGGGATCATCGCGCGGGTGCCGCTGGCCTCCGGGCTGCTGTCCGGTCGCTACTCGGAGTCGACGACGTTCGCCGCCGACGACCACCGCACCTATAACCGCCACGGCGAGGCCTTCGACGTCGGTGAGACCTTCTCCGGTGTCGACTACGCCACCGGGGTCAAGGCCGCCCAGGAGTTCGCCGCCCTGGTCTCCGAGCACGGCCCCGAGGGCGCGACGCCCGCGCAGGTCGCCCTCGCCTGGGTCGCTCAGCAGCCCGGCGTCACCACCGTCATCCCCGGCGCCCGCAACACGTCCCAGGCCCACGCCAACTCCGCCGCCGGCTCGCTGCCTGCGCTCTCCGACGAGCTGCTCTCCGGCGTACGCCGGATCTACGACACCCACTTCCGCGAGGCCATCCACTCCCGCTGGTGACCTCCCCCGCTGAGGCGTCACTCGCGTCGGCCGAGTGGGCACTGCGTTGCCGTCTCGGCCGACCTGAGCGACGTCTCGGCCGACCTAGGTGACGTCTCGGCCGACCTAGGTGACGTCTCGGCCGACGGGGGCGACGTCTCGGCGGGTGAAAAAATAGTGAGCCTTGGTAATGAATCGGGCAGAGTAAAGGGGTGACGACAGAGACGACGACCGCGGAGTTCCGGTTCCGAGATATCGCGCTGGTCGCATACGCGCCCTCGATCGTCAGCTCGATGGGCCACGGTGCGGTGATGCCGGTGCTGGCGCTTCGGGCCTCCGACCTGGGCGCGGACGCGTCGACGGCCGCGTTCGTGGTCGCACTGCTCGGGATCGGGTCGCTGGCCACCTCGTTGCCCGCAGGGTCGCTGGTGGCGCGGATCGGCGAGCGGCGGACGCTGATGGGCGCCGGGGCGCTCGACGCGGTCGCGATGACGGTGGCGTTCCTCAGCAGCTCGGTCGCCGTGCTCGCCATCGCCGTGTTCGTGAGCGGGATGAGCTGGACGGCGTTCCTGATCGCGCGGCAGGGCTTCCTCATCGACGCCACCCCGCTCTCCCGCCGGGCGCGGGCGATGTCGCTGCTGGGAGGGTCGTTCCGGCTCGGGGTCTTCGTCGGACCGCTGCTCGGCGCCGGGCTCATCCACGCCTTCGGGCTCCCCGTGGTCTTCCTGTTCGCGGCCGCGATGTCGTTGTGCTCGGCGGTGATCGGTGGCTGGATGCCCGAGCTCGGTCGAACCCGCTCGCGCGAGCAGGGGCATCTGAGCGTACGCAGCGTGCTGTGGACCCACCGCCGGACCTTCGCCACGCTCGGGGTGGCGGTGGTGATCATCGGGATCTCGCGGTCCGTACGCACCGGCCTGCTCCCCCTCTGGGCCGACCACATCCACCTGGAGGCCTCGGTGGTCTCGCTGCTCTTCGCCGGGGCGGCCCTGGTCGACATCGCCCTCACCCTGCCTGGCGGCTGGCTGCTCGACCACCGCGGGCGTCAGGTCGTGGCGATCCCGGTGGTGCTCGCCGTCGGCCTCGGCTGCCTGCTGCTCCCGCTCACCCACGACGCGCTCAGCCTGGGCGCGGTGATGGCGCTGATCGCCGTCGGCAACGGCCTGGGCTCGGGGATCGTGATGACGCTCGGCGCCGATGCCGCACCGGCCGACGGACGCGCCCAGTTCCTCGGCGGCTGGCGGCTGTGCGGCGACCTCGGCGGCACCGGCGGACCGCTCCTCGTCTCCGGGCTGGCCGCGGTCTTCTCGATCGCCGCCGCTCCGGTCGCGCTCGGGGTCTTCTCGCTCGCCGGGGCGGTCTGGGTCGGCTACTGGACCGGCCATGCCGACCGTGCCCGGTTAGAAGCCCGGCCGGAGGCGCGGCTACGGGACGAGCGCGCGGGATAGTGCTTCGGCCAGGGCGGCCTCGTCACCGCTGACGGTCAGCTCCGCGGCCCGGGGCGACGTACGGCCCCAGAGCAGCAGGGCCAGATCACGAGCGGATCCGGTGACGGACACCTTCTGCACCGCGTTCGGCGCCCCGATCGCCCAGGTCTGTTCGATGTCGGTCGCGGTCAGCTCGATGCGGGTGACGACCTTTCGGGTGCGCTTGAGGGCGATCTGACGCGGGTACATCACGGTCAGCACCTCGTCGACCGTGTCGGCCCAGAGCTCCGGGGTCGCCTCCGGTGCGGAGAGCCCGAGCGCAGAGCGGATGTCCCAGAGGTGGACCAGGGTCTCGTGCACCTGACGCCGGAACCAGAACGAGACCGGCCCACGGCCGTCCTCGGTCAGCCCGTTGAGGATCCGGCCGGTCGCTTCAGGCCCCAGCGCCGCGAGCGTCTCGCGCAGCTCGGCCGCCTGGGCTTCGTAGTGAGCCACCAGGTCCAACGGGACCGGCAGCGGCTCCTCGTCCTCGTCGCGCGCCATCGCCGCCGCCCAGTGGTGCACCCCTGACAGGTGATCGGCCAGGTCGCCGATGGACCAGTCGTCGCAGGACGGAACCGGCACGTCCGGGTCGGCCTGCTTGAGCGCGGCGGCGAACTCGGCCTGCAGCTCAGCGAGAGTCACGAAGTAGTCATCAGACGTAGGCACGACGCAGACCCTATCGACCGCGAGGGCCGCTCTCAGCAGTATCTCGTTCTGGCCGGACTACTTCTGGCGGGCGCGGTGGGCGGCCGCTTTCACCCGGCTCTGGCAGCGGGTGGAGCAGAAGCGGCGGCCGGCGTTCTTGGAGGTGTCGACGAAGACACGGTCGCACGGGTCGGCCTGGCAGACACCGAGGCGGCCCGCCAGGTCGGAGCCGATCGCCAGGGCGAGGCCGGCGGCGATCCCCGCTCCCCAGCCGATGACGAGGCCGGGGTCGCGGCCGTGGAAGTGCAACGCCCAGCCTCCCCCTCGGGCCCGGTCGAGCTGTGGGACCGAGCCCATCTCGCGCATGAGCGCGTTGACCGCGATGGCGGCGGTGTCGAGGTCACCATCGGCCGCTGCCTCGAAAACGACGCGCAGAGACTCGGCGAGCGCGACCATCCCGTCTGCATCTGGTTCCTCGACCTTGGGTTGGTAGTCGGAGCGGGCCAGCAGGTCGCTGACGACCTGCGCCCGCCGGCCGCTGGGAGGTGGCTGCACCGGACGGGTGCCGTCATGCCCCGGGGTCAGCGCGTTGACGAGCTTGCAGGCCTGCTCGGTCACCGTATGCACGTGACTGTCGAAATGTATTTGACCAGTCACAAACTCGGGTCCTATCGTCTCAGCCATGACCGTCATTCAACCATTGACCAGTCACCGACGTACACGGTGGCCGCGATCCCTCGTCGTGTTGGTCATCGCCCGGGCGGTGAACCGGCTCGGTTCCTTCGCCATGGCCTTCATGGCGGTCGCCCTGGTGGAGGTGCACGGGGCCTCCCTCGCCACTGCCGGTGCGGTCGTCACGGCCTTCGGTGTCGCCACCATCCCGTCGCGGCTCCTCGGCGGCTGGATGGCCGACACGGTGGGCCGGCGGCCGACCATCGTCGCGGGACTCGTCGCCTGCGCGATGGCCCAGCTGGTCATCGCCGCGTCTCCGGGGATCGCCGGCGCGCTGATCGGCGCGACGCTGCTCGGGCTGGCGTACGAGATCTACGAGCCCGCCTCCCAGGCGCTGATCGCGGAGTCGGTGGAGGTCGAGCGGCGGCCGCAGGCGTACGGACTCTATGGCGCTGCGATGGCGGTCGCCGGTGTGGCGGCAGGAGCGCTGGCCGCCCTCGTGGGCGGTATCGACCTGCGCCTGCTCTTCGTCGCCGACGCGCTCACCTGTCTGTGTGCCGCGGTTCTCGTCCTCGCACTCGTGCGGGACACCACGGCTCGAGGTGTGCGCCGGCGGCGGTCCGGGCCAAGTCCGTGGCGTGATCGCCGGCTCCTGACAATGCTCGCGCTCGGCACCGGGTTCGCCACCGCATGGATCCTGAGCACGATCGCTCTTCCCCTCACCGTCTCCGCTCGCGGGCACGACGCCGCGGCGACCGGCTGGCTGCTCGTGGTCGCCGCGCTGGTCACGATCGCCGGCCAGCGCCTGCTCCGTGGCGCCGCCGCCCGGCCCTTCACGCTCATCCGCGCGGGACTGGTCCTGATGGCCGTCGGCTTCGCCGTGATCGCGTACGCCGCACCGCTGCCGCTCCTCGCACTCGGCTCCGCGATCGTCGCCCTCGGTGAGGTGCTTCTCCTCGGCCCGCCGATCGCGCTCGTGGCCGGCCTGGCCGTCACCGACGCCTCGCGGGCGGGCTATCTGGCGGCGTACGGGACCTGCTGGGGGATCGCGCAGACGATCGGGCCGATGCTGACGACCAGCCTGATGTCGCACGCCGTACCGACGCCCTGGCTGGCAGGAGCCGGCCTGTGCCTGGCCTTGGCCACGATCACACCTCTGGCGGCGGTGTACGCCGCCGAGACGAGGTAGTCCGGGGAGTTTCCGTCCATTACCCGGCAGTAGACCGACGGGAACTCCCCGGACTATCCCAACGTCAGAGCACGCGCGACAAGAACGCCTGGGTGCGCTCGTGCTGGGGGTTGCCGAGGACGTCGGCCGGCAGGCCCTCCTCGACGATCACGCCGCCGTCCATGAAGACGACCTTGTCGGCGACCTCGCGGGCGAAGCTCATCTCGTGAGTCACCACCATCATGGTCATGCCCTCGGCAGCCAGGTCCTTCATGACCGCCAGAACATCCCCGACGAGCTCGGGGTCCAGCGCGGAGGTCGGCTCGTCGAAGAGCATCATGTCGGGGTTCATCGACAGCGCCCGGGCGATGGCGACGCGCTGCTGCTGGCCACCGGAGAGGTGGGCCGGGTAGGCGCCGGCCTTCTCCGAGAGCCCGACCTTCTCCAGGTTGACCCGGGCGATCTCGGTGGCCTCGGCCCGGCCGCGCTTGAGGACCTTCTCCTGCGCCACGGTCAGGTTGCGCAGCACGGTCATGTGCGGGAACAGGTTGAACTGCTGGAAGACCATCCCGATCCGGGCGCGCAGCGCGTCGACGTCGGCATCCGGGTCGGTGATCTCGTCACCCTCGACGAGGATCGTGCCGCTGGTCGGCTGCTCGAGCAGGTTCACGCAGCGCAGCAGAGTCGACTTCCCGGAACCGGACGGCCCGATCACGCAGACGACCTCGCCTCGGCCGATGTGGAAGTCGATGCCCTTGAGGACCTCGTTGTCGCCGAAGTACTTGTGCAGCTGCTGTACGTCGATCACGGCGGTGCCGCGGCCGGCGTCCGATGCTGTCTCGGTCTGGGTCATCAGCGGGCCTTCCCGGACTTGGCTTCCATGCGGCGTACGACGATCGAGAGCGGCACCGTGATCAGCAGGTAGCACAGCGCGATCGTGACCATCGGGGTCAGGTTGGAGAAGGCGTTCATGTTCTCCCGACCGAAGGCGGTCAGCTCGTACTCGTCCAGCGAGAGCCCCAGGATGTAGACCAGCGAGGAGTCCTTGGTGAGCAGGATCAGCTCGTTGGTCAGCGGCGGCAGGATGATGCGGAACGCCTGCGGGATCACGATGGTCACCATCGCGCGAGTGTGGGTCATGCCCAGGGTGCGTGCCGCTTCGTACTGCCCCTTCGGCACCGCCTGGATGCCCGCCCGGATGGTCTCTGCCATGTAGGCACCACCGACCAGACCGAGCGCCAGCGTCACCGTAACGAGGTTGCCGAGGTTCACTCCGAAGGCCAACGGCAAGCCGAGACCGAGGACCAGGAAGACGACCAGCGCCGGCAGCCCGCGGAAGAGCTCGATGAAGCCGGTGGAGATCCACCGGTACGGACCGACGCTCGATAGCCGCATCAGCGCCAGCACGAGGCCGAGCGCCAGACCGAAGGCGAAGCCGCAGGCGGTGTAGATGATCGTGTTCTTGAGCGCGATCAGGATGACATCGGGGAACAACTGAGTGGCGATGTCGAGATCGAGGAACGCCCGCCGGATCTCACCCCAGTCGGCGATCAGCGCGACGACGATGACCAGCAGCACCAAGATGGCGTACTGGACGTAGCGGAAGAGCGCCGCGCGCTTGCGCGGCGACAACCGCTTCTTGGGAACTACCGCCGCGCTGGTCACTGCGCGGCAGCCTCCCCGAACCACTTCTTGTAGACCTCGTCGTAGGCGGCCTTGTCGTTGATGCCCTTGTTGAGCACGTCGAGCAGCTTGTCGTTGCCGTTCTTCTTCACCGAGAAGCCGTACGCCTCACCAGTCTGGAACTCGCTGGTGATCTCCATGTCGGTGTTGTCCTTGACGAAGTCGTAGAGCAGACCGTTGTCGTTGACGCCCGCGTCGGCCTTGCCGGACTTGACCGCCTGCATCATCAGCGCGGAGTCCTCGAGGGTGATGATCTTGGCGTCCTTCGGGGCGTTCTCCTTGACGTAGTCGGCGCCCGTGGTGGCCTCCTGGACGGCGATGGTCTTGCCACCGAGGTCATCGAGGGCGGTGTAGCCCGCGCCCTTCTTGGTCATCAGGGCCTGGGTCGCCTCGAAGTAGGGCTCGGAGAAGTCCATGACCTTCTCGCGCTCCTCGTTGATCGTCATCGCGCCGGCGGCGACGTCACACTTGCCGGAGTTGAGGGCCTCACCGGAGACGATGGTCTCCCAGCCGATGTTGACGACCTCGGTCTCGAGCTTCTCGGCGTCGGCCGCGATCTTGAGCACGTCGATGTCGAAGCCGACGACCTCGCCGCCCTCGTTGAACTCGAACGGCTTGTAGGGAAGGTGCGTGCAGATGGTCAGGGTGTCGGCCTTGACCAGCTTCGCACCTGACGGGGAGGTGCCACCCTCGTCGCCGCCACCGCAGGCGGCGAGCGCCAGTCCGAGGACGGGAACGGTCAGGGCAGCAGCGAGCTTCCGCAGATTCATGCGCCGAACTCTACGACGCTTTGGACGCCGATGGCCCGCCACCCCTCGGGGTGGCGGGCCATCGCGGGAGATCCTGAGGCTCAGGCCTCGTCCTCACCCGCCACGTTCTTGACGCGGTTGGGGTCGACCTGGACACCGGGGCCCATGGTGGTCGAGAGGGTGACCTTCTTCAGGTAGCGGCCCTTGGAGGAGGACGGCTTCAGACGAAGCACCTCCTCGAGAGCAGCGGCGTAGTTCTCAGCGAGCTGGGCCTCGGAGAAGGAGGCCTTGCCGATGATGAAGTGAAGATTGGCGTGACGGTCGACCCGGAAGTCGATCTTGCCGCCCTTGATGTCGGAGACGGCCTTGGCCGGGTCCGGGGTGACGGTGCCGGTCTTCGGGTTCGGCATGAGGCCACGGGGGCCGAGCACGCGGCCGAGGCGGCCGACCTTGCCCATCATGTCGGGGGTCGCGACGACGGCGTCGAAGTCGAGCCAGCCACCGGAGACCTTCTCGATGAGGTCGTCGCCACCGACGACGTCCGCGCCGGCCTCGCGAGCGGCCTCGGCCTTGTCCGGAGCAGCGGCGAAGACGATGACGCGCATCGTCTTACCGGTGCCGTGGGGCAGGCTGACGGTGCCGCGCACCATCTGGTCGGCCTTGCGGGGGTCGACGCCGAGACGCATGACGACGTCAACGGTCTCGTCGAACTTCTTCTTGCTGGAGGACTTGGCGATCTTGATCGCGGCCAGCGGGGCGTACAGCTCGTTCTTGTCGAACGTCTCCGACGCCGCGCGGTAGGTCTTGCTGCGCTGCATGGTGATTCCTTCGGTAGTTAAGAGGAGATGTGGTTAGCGAGCCAGCGCGGCTCTCCCACGGTCAGTCGGTGGTGACGCCCATGGAGCGGGCGGTGCCCTCGACGATCTTCATCGCGGCGTCGATGTCCTCCGCGTTGAGGTCGGGCAGCTTGGTGGTCGCGATCTCGCGCACCTGGTCCTTGGTCAGCTTGCCGACCTTGTCCTTGTGCGGGACGGACGAGCCCTTCTTGAGGCCGGCGGCCTTCTTGATCAGCTCAGCGGCCGGCGGGGTCTTGGTGATGAAGGTGAACGAGCGGTCCTCGTAGATGGTGATCTCGACGGGGACGACGTTGCCGCGCATGGACTCGGTCTGGGCGTTGTACGCCTTGCAGAACTCCATGATGTTGACGCCGTGCGGACCGAGCGCGGTACCGACCGGCGGGGCCGGGGTCGCGGAGCCGGCCTGCAGCTGCACCTTGACGAGCGCTGCGATCTTCTTCTTCGGAGGCATTCTTGAGATCTCTTCCTTCTCGTGGTCATGACGAAGCCGCGTGTACGTTGCGGCCTCTGCCACCTGCTGTGTTGCTCTCGCAACTGGTCAATTGTCCGTGATCCGTCCGGGTTCACGAAATCAGCGGAGCCGGCCCACTGAGTGGGACCCCCTGAGTGACGGCCACCACTCCCCTTGGCATACTCCCCCGGGGATTTACAAAGGGAGCTGAATTGTTCAACCGACGTCTGTCCATGTTCGCCGCGCTCGTGCCGCTCGCCGCGCTCTCGGCGGGGTGGACCGCCGCCGCCACCGGCACCGGGTTCGATCCGGTCGAACCCGTGACGCTGCCCGGCGGCGAGACCCTGGTGACGTCGGCGATCGACCAGCCCGCGAGCGTCACGAAGCCCGCGCCCGCGCAAGGCGCGCGCAAGGGCGCCCGAACCGGCACGATCGCCGTCGCGATGGCGCAGGGAAGCGACATCCCGATGCCGGCATTGGCCGCCTACCAGCGTGCCGCCGCCGTCGTCACCACCGCCGACCGGGCCTGTGCCCTCGACTGGACGCTGCTCGCCGCCGTCGGGATGGTCGAGTCCGACCACGGGCGCCTGAAGAGCAGCCGTCTCGACGACTCGGGCAAGGCCTCTCCTGCGATCTACGGCCCGACGCTGACCACCGGCTCCGGCAGCCCCGCCCCGGACACCGATGCCGGCGCCGTCGACAAGCTCACCAGTGGCGACCGGGCCGTCGGGCCGATGCAGTTCATCCCCTCGACCTGGCCGTTGGTGGCGGTCGACGGAGACGGCGACGGCGTACGCGACCCGCAGGACATCGACGACGCCGCCCTCGCCGCCGCCGTCTACCTCTGCTCCGGTGACGAGGACGTCTCCACCGATGCGGGGAAGCGGGCCTCGCTCACCCGCTACAACCGCAGCGCGGCGTACGTCTCCACCGTCCTGAAGATCGCCAAGGGCTACGCCGACAGCCCCTACGGCGGCGACGACATCGAGCTCGCCGCCGCGCCCGCGCACGCCGAGCCGAAACCCGGCCACCCGGGACAGAATGCGGCGAAGAAGGCCGACAAGAAGCCCGGGAAGAAGAAGCCCCCCGCCGTCACACCGAAGCCGAGCTCGGGGGCCCGGCCCTCGAACGAGCCGAGCCCGACCCCCTCGACGGCCCCGAGCCCCAGCCCCACCCCGACCGACGACGGCAGCTGGGCCTCGATCTCCGAGCGCCGCGGCATCTGTGCCGCCGAGCTCTCCTCCCGCTTCCCCGACCTCGCGGACGGCTGGGACACCAACCGCGCCGTCGACTCCTGCAGCATCCGGCTGCTCGGCAAGACCGTCACCCAGGCCAACGCCGCGGTCCCCGGTGTCGTCACCGACATCACCGGGTACGTCGAGTGGCTGATCAAGACGCTGCCCTGAGGCTTCCCGTCGACCCCCGAATGCCCACTTGGCAGTCCGGATAGGCTCGAAGCAGGGCCACAGTCGTCCAGGTCACTCTCGACACTGGCATGGTGGCAAACCCGAGGCGGTGGCACATGGCCACACGCGGCGCGTCTCGGTCGGCCTCGGCCCAGGAGGCGTGGTGGAAGTCGGCGGTGGTCTACCAGATCTACGTCCGCAGCTTCGCCGACTCCGACGACGACGGCATCGGTGACCTTCCCGGCATCGTGGAACACCTGGACTACCTCCAGGAGCTGGGGATCGACGTCATCTGGCTGTCCCCGGTCTACCGCTCACCGCAGGAGGACAACGGCTACGACGTCAGCGACTACCAGGACGTCGATCCGCTCTTCGGCACCCTGGAGGACCTCGACCGGCTGCTCACGGCGGTCCATCTGCGGGGCATGAGGCTGATCATGGACCTCGTCGTCAACCACACCTCGGACCAGCACCCCTGGTTTCTCGCCTCGCGCGGCTCGCGTGAGGCAGCCACCTCCGAGTGGTACTTCTGGCGGGATGCCCGGCCGGGGACGGTGCCCGGCGAGCCCGGGGCGGAGCCGAACAACTGGGGTGCGTCCTTCGGCGGGTCCGCATGGGAGTGGGTGCCGGAGCGAGGCCAGTACTACCTGCACCTGTTCGCGCGGTCCCAGCCGGACCTGAACTGGGACAACCCGGACACCCGCGAGGCGGTCTTCACCATGATGAACTGGTGGCTCGACCGCGGGATCGACGGCTTCCGGATGGACGTCATCAACTTCATCTCCAAGGATCCCCGGCTCCCCGACGCGCCGCTCAACCGCGACGGCTACGGCGACGGGATGCCGTACTTCAGCCATGGTCCCCGGATCCGCGACTACCTGGCCGAGATGAAGCGCCGGGTCTTCGACTCGCGGCCAGGCAGCTACCTCACCGTCGGCGAGATGCCAGGGGTCACCCCGGAGCAGGCCCGGGAGTTCACCGACCAGGTGCACGGCCAGCTGGCCATGGTGTTCCAGTACGAGCACGTCACCCTCGATGCGGACGGCGACAAGTGGACGCAGCGACGGATGAGTGTGAACGATCTGCGGGACACGCTCGCGAAGTGGCAGACCGCACTCGGCGACACCGGCTGGAACAGCCTCTACTGGAACAACCACGACCAGCCCAGGGTCGTCTCCCGCTACGGCAACGACACGACGTACTGGCGTGAATCGGCCACCGCCCTGGCCACCGTGCTGCACCTGCACCGGGGCACGCCCTACGTCTTCCAGGGCGAGGAGATCGGGATGACCAACACCCGGTTCGCCGGCATCGACGACTTCCGGGACATCGAGTCACTCGACCACTACACAAGAGCGGTCGGTACGCACGGCGAGGACGCCACCGTCGTGGTGAACACCCTGCGACGCCAGAGCCGGGACAACGCGCGTACGCCGATGCAGTGGAGCGCCGCATCCGGCGCCGGCTTCACGACCGGCAGTCCCTGGATCGGGGTCAATCCCAACCACAGCTGGCTGAACGTCGCGGCACAGCGCGGCGCGCCGGGCTCTGTCTATGAGTACTACCGCGCCCTGATCGCGCTGCGGCACCGCCTTCCGGTCGTCGTGGACGGGTACTTTGCCGCCATCGACACGGGCCGCGACCAGATCTACGCCTTCCGGCGCCATCTGGGCGGCGCGACCCTGACGGTCCAAGGGAATCTGTCCGACCTGCCGGTCTCCGTCGACCGCGATGACCGGCTGGCTCGTGATCTGGTGCTGGCCAACTACCCCAGGAGCAGGATCGATCCCGATCGGCTGGGGCCCTGGGAAGTCCGCGTCTACGTGAGCTGAGGGCCCGACGGCTACGCTGGGACCAAGACTGCAGGACACCTGTCGCTCGCCGCGGACACCGCGGAGGCACACGGCAGCGGTGTCGGCAGCAACCCGCAGACAGTGGGCAGATGGCTTCGTATCTCGACAATCGTCCGAAGGCAGTCGAAGACATCTACTTCGTCTGGAACCCGCACCAGCCGCTGCCGGCAGGCACCGGAGGCACTGAGAACTACACGATCGGCCACGTCCGCGAGCTCAATCGCCGCGGTATCAACGCCCACGTCGTCACCATCGGAGTCGGGACGACGGACGGACGCGACGAGTTCGCGGACATCCCCTTCGTATCGATTGCGAGCGTCATGGACGTCGGCGAGCTGGACGGGGTGGTGATCTTCGTCGCCGAGTTCCCGGTCGTGGTGACCAAGCGACCGGCGTACCAGATGCTGCACGTGCCACCACCGGGAGACGCCGCCGACCGGACCCGCATCGCGGCCACCATGCAGGACCGATCGTTGATCGCGACCAGCCGGTTCTCGGCGCAGCTGTGGGCCGAGTTCCTCGATGTCGACATCGACACCATCAGCATCGTCTACCCCTACGCCGAGGCATGCTTCAGCACGGAAGTACGCCCACCCGCCGATGAGGCCGCGGTTCGCATCCTCTACGCGGGCCGGCTGAGCCCGGAGAAGGGGATCTACACCTTGCTGGCGATGCTCGACCTGGACCCGGCCGGCCACGAGCGGGCCTTCATTTGCACGGCCACGACCGCCGGCGCCGACAAACCCCAGGGCCGCAACATCGAGCGGGTCCTCGACGCGCATCCCAGCGTGCGCCTCGTGCCCCGGCGGACCACGCCGCGCGCGATGGCCACGCTGATGGCCCAGCACGACATCATCGTCATGCCCTCCAACAGCCAGTACTGGCACGAGACCTTCGGCATCGTCTCGATCGAGGCCCAGCACTCCGGCTGCCGCGTGGTCGCCTCCGACGACGGCGGGCTCCCCGAGACGGACTGCGGCTCGATCACCCTGGTCGCCCCCGACGACCCCGCCGCGCTGGCGCGAGGCATCCGCGCGGCCGCCGCTCAGGGTGCGGTCGACGAACTCGTCAGGGTCAACGCTGCCGCGAGGTTCACCGTCGACAACTCGGTCGACGGCCTCATCGACGTGCTGCTGATGCCGTCACCTCTCACGCCTGCCGCCGTCGTACGGGACCTGGAGACTCTCGTCCGGTTGCCGGCTGCTGGCGAGGAGCTCTCCGTCATGCAGACGCCAGCCTAGAGTCCAGCCACCAACGCAATCAGGCCCCTGCTCGCGGATGCGGGCAAGGGGCCTGATTGCTACGGGAAAGTTGGTCTCGACCCGCTTCGCGGCTTCGCAAGCTCAGCCGCTGCGGACCCTCCTGAGCTTGTCGAAGGGCTCGCTCGACCTCTTCGCGTTGTGACCTGCGACTTCGTCGCAGGTCACAGGCTCAGACCTTCTCGATCTGGTTGAACGAGAGCTCGACAGGGGTCTCGCGGCCGAAGATCTCGACGAGCGCCTTGACGCGCTGGGACTCGGCGTTGAGCTCGGTGATGGTCGCGTGGAGGGTGGCGAAGGGGCCGTCGACGACGGTGACCGAGTCGCCCTCGGCGAAGTCGACGACCTCAACGGGCTTCTTGGCGGTGCCGGTGGCACCGGAGGAGGCGGTCGCGGCCTCACCGGCGGCGGCAGCCTCGGCCTCGGCCTGGGCGACGACGGCGGGGGCGAGCATGTTCTCGACCTCGGTCATCGACAGCGGGACCGGCTGGTGGCTGTGGCCGACGAAGCCGGTGACCGACGGGGTGTGGCGTACGGCCGCCCAGGACTCGTCGGTGAGGTCCATCCGGACCAGCACGTAACCCGGGAGAACGGTGCGCTTGACCATCTTGCGCTGGCCGTTCTTGATCTCCGGGACCTCCTCGGTGGGGACCACGATCTCGTGGATGTAGTCCTCCATGTTGAGGGAGACGATGCGGTTCTCCAGGTTGGACTTCACCCGGTTCTCCATGCCGGAGTAGGTGTGGATCACGAACCAGTCGCCCGGCTTCGCCCACAGCTCACGGCGGAACGTCTCGAGCGGGTCGTCGTCAGCGGCCTCGGGGGCCTCGCCCTCGACGATCTCGTCGAAGGACGACTCGGCCTCGCCGGCGTCGCCGGACTCGTCAGCCTCGTCGAACTCGGCCTCTGCAGGCACGTCGGAGGCGGCCTCGGCCGTCTCGAGGACCTCGGTCTCCTCGGTGTAGTCCTGCTCAGACACGTCCTGCTCCAAACCGTTGATTGTGTGTATCGGGTGTGTTCCGCGGGCCGGGGCCCACGCGATCACGCGTCGCGGCCGCCGAACACCCAGAACATCAACTTGCCGAACCCGAGGTCAAGGCCCGCGACGATCGCCATCATGACCAGGACGAAGACCAGAACCACGATGAAGTACGTCGTGAGCTGCTGCTGCGTCGGCCAGACGACCTTGCGGAGCTCGGCCACGACCTGGCGGTAGAACGTCGGGAGACTGGTGCGCTTCTCCGTCTTCTTGTCGTTCGGAGTCGGGACTGCCTTGCTGTCCGTCACGCCGCCACCTTCTCTCGAAAACGTTTCCATCGCTGGTCCGGCTTTGCAGGGCACGAGGGACTTGAACCCCCAACCTTCGGTTTTGGAGACCGATGCTCTGCCAGTTGAGCTAGTGCCCTACGGAGGCCTGCATCAGACGCGCGGTTGAGGGCGCGGCTAACCATGTGGGAAGACCACCAACGGTGAGTCTACGCACTCGGGTTAACGCGTTCCAAACTGGGCCCTCATGACCCATAGGATTGCGGGCATGACCTCAGATCCCCGTCCCCTCGCCGAGCTCTCGCGCGAGGAACTCGAAGCGTTCGCAACGGAGCAGCGCACGGCGTACGACAACTTGGTGGCCAAGGGCCTGAAGCTGGACCTGACCCGGGGGAAGCCCTCCGCGGACCAGCTCAACCTCTCCGACGGCCTGCTCCATCTCCCCAAGACGACGACCGCCCCGGACGGCACCGACACGCGCAACTACGGCGGCCTGGCGGGCGGCATCGAGATCCGCGAGATCTACGCCGAGCTCCTCGGTCTGGACACCGACCAGCTCATCGCCGGCGGCAACTCGAGCCTCACGATGATGCGCGACACGCTGATGTGCCTGTGGCTTCACGGTGGCGTCGACAGCGAGCGGCCGTGGGGCCAGGAGGAGACGGTCAGGTTCGTCTGCCCGGTGCCGGGCTACGACCGCCACTTCACGCTCCTGGAGTGGTTCGGGATCGAGATGGTGACCGTGCCGATGCACGCCGACGGACCCGATGCCGACGCCGTCGCCGCGCTGGTCAAGGACGACCCCACGATCAAGGGCATGTGGCTGGTCCCGACCTACGCCAACCCGACCGGCGACACCACCTCGCAGGAGATCGCCGAGCGGCTCACCTCGATGCCGACCGCGGCCCCCGACTTCAAGATCTTCTGGGACAACGCCTACGCGCTGCACCACCTGACCCCGGCCGAGACCAAGACCGCCGACGTCGTCTCGCTGGCCAACGCGGCCGGCAACCCCCACCGCCCGCTGGTCTTCGCCTCGACCTCCAAGGTCACCTACGCCGGCGCCGGCGTCGGCTTCTTCGGCGGCTCGAAGGAGAACGTCGCCTGGTGGCTCGACCACCTCAGCCACGGCGCGATCGGCCCCGACAAGGTCAACCACCTGCGGCACGCGGAGTTCTTCGGCTCCGCCGCCGGCGTACGCGAGCACATGGCCAAGCACCGCGACCTGCTCGCGCCGCGGTTCGCGGCCGTCGAGGACGCGCTCACCGACCAGCTCGGCGCGCTCGGCGTGGCGACCTGGACCAAGCCCGCCGGCGGCTACTTCGTCAGCCTCGACGTGCTCCCGGGCACCGCCACCCGGGTGATCGAGCTGGCCAAGGGCGCGGGCGTCGCGCTGACCCCGGCCGGTTCGGCGTTCCCCGGCAAGGTCGACCCGGAGGACACCAACATCCGGCTGGCACCGTCCTTCCCGCCGTTGGAGCAGGTCAGCGGGGCCATGGAGGTCGTCACGGTGTGCGTGAAGCTGGCCGCTGCGGAGAAGCTGCTCGCGTGAGAGAGCGTCAGCGAACGAGCCATGAGGTCATCACGCGACCGCGTCCGTATTCTGGCGCTTGCGCTACGGAGGTGGTCGCGTGAGTGAGGACCGACCCCACCGAGACCGGCGCAGCCTGCGTACGCTGCCCAAGGCACATCTGCACCTGCACTTCACCGGTGCGATGCGCCACGAGACCCTGCTCGAGCTGGCCACCCGCGACGGGATCCGGCTGCCCGACCAGCTGGTCTCGGAGTGGCCGCCGGCACTGAGCGCGGCCGACGAGAAGGGCTGGTTCAGGTTCCAGCGTCTCTATGACGTGGCGCGCTCGGTGCTGCGCACCGAGTCGGACATCCGGCGGCTGGTCATGGAGGTCGCCGAGGACGACGTACGCGACGGCGGCAGGTGGCTCGAGATCCAGGTCGACCCGTCGGGCTATGCGGCGAAGTTCGGCGGGATCACGGCCTTCACGGATCTGGTCCTGGACGCAGTTCGCGACGCGGAGCGGGCGACCGGGCTAGGGATCGCGGTGATCATCGCCTCCAACCGCACCCGGCACCCGATGGACGCGCGCACGCTGGCGCGTCTGGCCGCGCAGTACGTCGACCACGGCGTGGTCGGCTTCGGGCTCTCCAACGACGAACGGCGCGGGCGGACCGAGGAGTTCGACCACGCCTTCCAGATCGCCGAGAAGGCCGGCCTGCGGCTGATGCCGCACGGCGGTGAGCTGCGTGGGCCCGAGCACATCCGCACCGTGCTGCGGTCGCTGCACGCGACCCGGCTGGGTCATGGCGTACGCGCTGCCGAGGATCCGGCGCTGCTCGACGAGATCGTGCGTGCGGGCGTCGCGCTGGAGGTCTGCCCGACCTCCAACGTGTCGCTCGGCGTGTACTCCGACCTGACCTCGGTGCCGCTGCCGCAACTGCTCGACGCGGGTGCGACGGTGGCGCTGGGGGCCGATGACCCGCTGCTGTTCGGGTCCCGGCTGGCGGCGCAGTACGCCACCATGCGGGCGGCTCACGAGCTCACCGACGAGACCCTCGCCGACCTGGCGCGGATGTCGATCACCGCCTCGACCGCGCCCGAGTCGACCAAGAAAGGTCTGCTCGCCGAGATCGACGACTGGATCAGCGCGCCCTCGCAACCCACGGATCCGGCAAGTTAAGACAGAATGTCGGCCATGACGAACCCGTCCGACGATCAGCCCGATCCCAACAAGCCGGCCGACGCCTCCACCCCGCCTCCGCCGACCCCGTCCGAGCCGACCCCTGCCGAGCCGACCCAGGGCGACGAGACCCAGGTGGCGACTCCGCCTGCGTCGACGCCGCCTGCGCCGACCCAGCCGATGTACGGCCAGACCTACGGTGAGCAGCCGTCCAACCCCTACGGTGGCGCGACGTTCGACCAGAAGCCGCCGGCCCCGCCGACGGCCGGCTACGGACAGACGCCTCCGCCGCCCGCCTACGGCGGTCAGCCGAACTACGGTGGCCAGCCGGGCTACGGCCAGGCGCCCTACGGTGCTCCGGCTGCGTACGCCGGTCCGGTCGGCACCCCGGACTCGGGGGCGACCACGGCGATGGTCCTCGGCATCGTCGGGCTCGTGGGGTCATTCCTCTGCGGCCTCCCCATCGTCCTCTCACCGTTCGCTCTGTTCATGGGCCTCTCGGCCAAAAAGCGGATCGACGCGTCGGCCGGTGCTCTGACCGGCCGCGGCAACGCGCAGGCGGGCTTCATCCTCGGCATCATCGGCACCGTCCTGTTGGTCCTGAGCATCCTTCTGATCGTCGTCATCATCATCATCGGCGTCAGCGGCGGGTTCGACGACCCGGGCTACGACGGCGGCTACGAGACCTACGACAGCGAGTTCTGAGATGACGGACACGCCTCCGCCCGGCTATCAGCCCGCACCGGCGCCCTACGGCTTCCCGCAGCCCCCTCCGCATCCCGAGGCCAACTCGGCGATGGTCCTCGGGATCGTCGGGCTGTGCCTGTCGGTCATGTGCGGCGGGATCGGCGTCTTCGTCGCACCGTTCGGATGGGTCAAGGGCAAGCGGGTGATGGCCGAGATCGACGCCAACCCGGCTGCCTACAGCGGGCGTGGCAACGCTCAGGCCGGTTTCATCACCGGCCTCATCGGGACGATCTTCGGGGCGCTCTACATGCTCTTCTGGATCGCCTACATCATCTTCATCATCGTGATGATCGTCGTCGCCTCCAACGAGACCGACAGCACGACGTTCGACAGCATCAACGCGATGCTGAGCAGCCGACTCTGACGGATGGACTGCGGCTACTTCACCTCCGGCGCCTGCCGCTCCTGCCGCTGGCTGGAGATGGCGTACGCAGACCAGCTCGCGCAGAAACAGCAGCGGGTCGCCGAGGCTCTCGGTGACGTACGTTGGGAGGAACCGGTCTCCAGCCCGGAGGCCGGTTTCCGCAACAAGGCGAAGATGGTCGTCGCCGGTTCCGTGGAGGCGCCGACGCTGGGGATCCTGTCGCACGACGGTCTCGGGGTGGACCTGCTCGCGTGCGGGCTGCACACCCCGGGCCTGCAGGCCGCGCTGCCGGTCCTCTCCCGGTTCGTCACGACCGCGCGCCTGACTCCCTACTCCGTGCCGGAGCGGCGCGGCGAGCTCAAGCACGTGATCGTCACCGAGGCGCCCGGCGGGGAGCTGATGGTGCGTTGGGTGCTGCGGTCCACCGAGGCGCTGGCCCGGCTGCGCAAGCACCTTCCGGCGCTGCTGGACGACCTCCCGATCGGCGTCGCCTCGGTCAACATCCAGCCGGAGCACAAGGCCGTCATCGAGGGACCTGAGGAGATCTTCCTGACCGCCCGCGAGGCGCTCACGATGGAGGTCAACGGGATCGGTCTGCGGCTGCGCCCCCACTCGTTCTTCCAGACCAACACCGATGTCGCCGCCGCGCTCTACCGCCATGCCCGCGACCTGGTCTCCTCGGCAGTGCCGACCTCCGTGTGGGACCTCTACTGCGGCGTCGGCGGATTCGGGCTGCACGTCGCCGCTCCGGGGCGGCAGGTGCTCGGTGTCGAGTCCAGCGAGCAGGCCGTCGAAGCGGCCGCCTCGACCGCCGCGGAGCTGGGACTGCCGGGCACCAGCTGGGTGGCCGGGGATGCGGCGGCGTACGCACTCTCGGCCGGCTCCGCGCCCGACCTGGTCATCGTCAACCCGCCGCGGCGCGGGATCGGCTCGTCGCTCGCCGGGTGGCTGGAGCAGTCGGGGGTCGAGCACGTCGTCTACTCCTCGTGCAACGTCGACACCCTGGCCCGCGACCTGCGCGACATGCCGTCGCTCCGCCCCGTCTCGGCACGGCTGCTCGACATGTTCCCCAACACCGACCACCACGAAGTGCTCGTGCACCTCGAACGAGCCTGATGCCGAGTCGGCTCGTTCTGACGAGCCGACTCGACGGGGAATCACGTCAGTTCGCGCCGACTCGGCGCGATCTGGCCAGGGTCAGCGCGCCGAGGACGAGACCGGTGAGGCCGAGGACGATCGCCATGCCGCCGCCGACCACGCCGTTGCCGGTGCCGGGTCCGCCGTCGGCCACGATCAGGTTGACGACGCCGACGACCAGGGCGATCGTGCCGCAGCCGAGCGCCACGACGGCGCCGTTGCGGCCACGGTTGCCGACGCCGCGTACGGCACGCGCCAGCGCTGCCGCACCGGCGACCGCGCCGGCCAGGCCGACGAACGCGGCGAGCGTCGCCCACAGCCGGGCGGTGGTCAGTGTGTAGGCGCCGACGTCGGGGTCGGCGGCGCTGATGAGTACGTCGTTCAGAGACATGGAGGACTCCTTCATCAAGTTCGATCGGATGACTCGATCGTCCCGTCGACGCACGCCGGAGTCGTCCTGCCTGCGTGGACTCTTCGGAGCCGTCGCTACTGCGTACGTGGTAGCCGGATCTCCTGCGTCAGAGGGACTCGCGGGTGGCGGGCGCGGGCATATCCTGCTCGCATGGCCAGGCAGCGGATCACGGTCGGAGACTGGGTCATCGCCGCTGGTGTGGCCGTGGCCCAGCTGGCGGCTGCGCTGAGCGGCGGTCAGCCCGACTCCGGCAACGAGCTTCTCGGCTACGCCGCGCTGGTCGCGAGCGGTCTGGTCCTGGTCTTCCGGCGCCGAGCACCGGTCGCCGTACTGGTCGCCAGCGGCGCGTGCGGGCTGGCCTTCCAGGCACTCGGGCTCGACGTCGCGGTGATCGCGTTCCTGGTCGCCGTCTACGCAGCCGTGCGGGAGGGGCATCGGCTGGTCACGGTGGTCGCTGCGGTGGCGATGCAGACCGGGCTGTTCCTGGTGGCGTACGCCTCCGTGGGTGACCTCGGCGCCGCCTCCGAGCAGGCGCGCGGAGCCCTGGAGATCGCCTGGCTGATCGCGGCAGGCGCCGCCGGCGAGGCGCTCCGGCAGGCCGAGCGGCGTGCCGACGAGGCCGAGCGCACCCGGGAAGCCGCGGCACAGCGCCGGGCCGACGACGAGCGGCTGCACATCGCCCGCGAGCTGCACGACTCCCTCACCCACCAGATCTCGGTGATCAAGGTCCAGTCCGAGGCGGCGGTCCACGTGGCGCAGCGCCGTGGCGAGGAGGTCCCCGAGTCGCTGCTGGCGATCCGGGAGGCCGGGCGCGAGGCGGCCCGCGAGCTGCGGGCCACGCTGACGGCGCTGCGCGACGACGATCCGAACCCGCCGCGGGGGCTCGAGGACGTACGCGACCTGGTCGGGTCCGCCGGGTCCACCGGGCTGGACGTCACGCTGACCGTCGACGGGCAGCCCGGCGCGGTGCCGGTCGCGGTGGGCCGGACGGCCTACCGGATCGTCCAGGAGGCGCTGACCAACGTGACCCGCCACGCCGCGGCCACCACCGCGTCGGTCCACATCGACCACCGGCCTGACTCCCTCGGGATCCGGGTCGAGGACAACGGCACCGGCGCCCCGGCGACGACCGTGCCCGGCATCGGGCTGCTCGGGATGCGGGAGCGGGTCTCCGCCCTCGGAGGTCAGCTGCGGGCACAGCCCCGCGAGGAGGGCGGATTCATGGTCGAGGCACGGCTGCCGGTGGAGCGTACGTCGTGATCCGGGTGCTCCTGGTCGACGACCAGCCGCTCATCCGCAGCGGCTTCCGGGCCTTTCTCAACATCGAGGACGACATCGAGGTGGTCGCCGAGGCGGCCGACGGCGTCGAGGCGGTGGCGCTAGCCCGGGAGCATCTGCCGGACGTGGCCCTGGTCGACATCCAGATGCCGGTGGCCGACGGTCTCGAGGCGACCCGGCGGATCGCCGCCGACCCCGCTCTGAGCGAGGTCCGCGTCGTGATCCTGACCAACTACGGGATGGACGAGTACGTCCTCGAGGCCCTGCGCGCCGGCGCCACCGGGTTCCTCGTCAAGGACATCCAGCCTGAGGACTTCGTGCACGCGGTGCGGGTCGCCGCACGTGGCGATGCCCTGCTCGCGCCGTCGGTCACCCGCGCGCTGATCGACCACTACGTCAGCCAGCCCTCCCCTGCCGACGCTCCCCTCGGTCTCGCCGAGCTCACCAACCGGGAGCGCGAGGCGGTCGGCCTGGTCGCCCGGGGCATGACCAACGACCAGGTCGCCGAGGCCATGGTGATCAGCGTGCTGACCGCCAAGACCCACATCAACCGGGCGATGACCAAGCTGCACGCGCGCGACCGCGCCCAGCTCGTGGTGTTCGCCTATGAGTCGGGGCTGGTCGCTCCTAGAGCTCCACGCCGAGCATGACGGGCTCGTTGACGAGCACGATCCCGTACGCCGCCTCGACCCCGTCGCGTACCTCTCTCGCCAGGGCGAGCAGGTCCTCGGTCGTGCCCTGGCCGCGGTTGGTGAGGGCGAGGGTGTGCTTCGTGGAGAGCGACACCCTCTGGTTGCCGTGGCCCTTCTTGAAGCCGGCGTGGTCGATGAGCCAGGCAGCGGAGGTCTTCACCGTGCCGTCGGGCTGGGGGTACGCCGGAGCACCCGCAGGCACGTCCTCGGGGGCGACCACGGGGTTGGTGAAGAACGAGCCCGCCGACCAGGTGTCGTGGTCGGCCTCGTCGATGACCATGCCCTTGCTGCGACGCAGCGCCAGCACCGCCTCGCGGATCTGCTTGGACGGCACCCGGGTGCCCTGCTCGACGCCGAGGGCGCCGGCGAGCTGGGCGTACGCGATCGAGGAGCCGGTCTCGCCGTCGGTGCCGAGCCGGAAGGTGACCTCGAGGACCACGTAGCGGCCGGGTCGCTCCTTGAACCGCGACCAGCGGTAGCCGAACGCGCACTCCCCAGCGGTGAAGCTCCGCACCTCGCGGAGCTCGCGGTCGAACACCTTGACCGAGGTGATGGTCTGGGAGACGTCCTGGCCGTACGCCCCGACGTTCTGGATCGGGGTCGCGCCCACGCTGCCAGGGATGCCGGAGAGCGCCTCGACGCCGCTCCAGCCCTTGCCGACCGCGGTCGTCACGAAGTCGTCCCAGGTCTCGCCGGCAGCCACCGTGACGCGTACGCCGCCCTCGACCGGCTCCGCCGCGACGCCCGTGGTCGCCAGCTTGATGACGGTGCCCGGGAAGCCGGCATCGGCGACGACCAGGTTGCTGCCGCCGCCCAGGACGAGCAAATCCTTCCCGGCCACGTCGGCCGCGGTCACGGCCTCGATGATCTCCGTCTCGGTGGTCGCGGTGACGAACTCCGCCGCCGGGCCACCGAGATGGAAGGTGGTGTGCTTCGCGAGAAGTTCAGACACGTACGGAGACCTTCGGCATGCCGAGGACCTTCTGGTCGCCGGAGACGACGGTCAGGGCGATCGTCGCCAGCCCGTCCTCGACCGACTTCACGGTGCCGCTGACCGTCACCGAGGTGCCCTCGTCGTCGTCGGGAACGACGACCGGGTTGGTGAACTTGGCGCCGAAGTCGACGACCTCGGCACCGTCGGTCCACTCCGAGACCGCCCGGGCGACCAGCGCCATGGTGAACATGCCGTGGGCGATCACGCCGGGGAGGCCGACGGCGGTGGCGATCCGGTCGGACCAGTGGATCGGGTTGAAGTCGCCGCTCGCGCCGGCGTAGCGCACCAGCGACGCACGGGTGATCGGGTAGGTCTTCGGGGCCAGCTCGGCGCCTGCTTCGAGTGCCATCACGCGACCTCCGCCGCTCGGTGGACCAGGGTGGCCGAGGTGGTGCACACGACCGCCCCGGATTCGTCGGTGATCTCCGAGACCGTGCCGATGATGTCGTTGCCGCCGATCTGTCGCAGCGAGGCGACGCTCAGGGTCGCGACCAGCACGTCCCCCGGCGCGATCGGCCGGGCGTACGCGAACTTCTGCTCGCCGTGCACGATCCGCGACAGCTCGACCTGGACGTCGTCCAGGAAGGCGTTCATCGCGTCGAAGGCGAGCACGATCGGGAACGTCGCCGGGACCGGGTCCCCGCCCTCCCAGCTCACGCCGGTGGCGGTAGCGAACTCCCGCACCTTCTCGTCGGTGACCCGATAGGGCCTGGTCGGAGGAAACGCGCGCCCTACGAGCGACCCATCAACTGCCATGCGGACAACTCTAGTGGCCCGCCGAGAAGTCGCCCGCGTCGGCCGAAGCGTCACGTAGGTCGGCCGAGTTGGCAGACCCGTGCCAACTCGGCCGACGGCGGTGACGTCTCGGCCGACCTACGTGACGTCTCGGCGG
Organism: Nocardioides sp. NPDC087217; assembly: GCF_044744805.1. NCBI lineage: Bacteria > Bacillati > Actinomycetota > Actinomycetes > Propionibacteriales > Nocardioidaceae > Nocardioides > Nocardioides sp. NPDC087217. The sequence goes on along the minus strand of NZ_JBIUZB010000001.1, from coordinate 786,296 downwards.
ATGGGGGTGACGTCTCGGCAAATGACGAACGCCCCGCCTCCCGGAACTCGGGGCGGGGCGTTCGGAGCGCCGATCAGTGTCGCGCTCTACCTAGAAGACAGGCTTCAGCGGGTCTCGCGGTGCGCGGTGTGCTTGCGGCAACGCGGGCAGTACTTGTTGAGCTCGATACGGTCGGGGTCGTTCCGACGGTTCTTCTTCGAGATGTAGTTCCGCTCCTTGCACTCGGTGCAAGCGAGGGTGATCTTCGGGCGAACGTCGCTGCTCTTGCTGGCCACAGGAGTTTCCTTACGGTGCTGAATCGAGGTGATGCGGTCTTTGGCGGTAGCGGGGGCGGGGATCGAACCCGCGACCTCACGATTATGAGTCGTGCGCTCTAACCGCCTGAGCTACCCCGCCTCAACAGGAATCAGGCCCGCAGTATTCCTACTGCGGGACCTCAACCCAAGAATCCTAATGGACCCAGAGCCCCTTTACGGAATCGAACCGTAGACCTTCTCCTTACCATGGAGACGCTCTGCCGACTGAGCTAAAGGGGCGTTGCGAAAGAGAACATTACGGTAGGGGCGGCGTGCTCAACAAATCGACAGGGCCCTTCCCGCCGCCGACCGCATCATCGCAGGTCAGCGGGGCCCTCGGCGCCTCGAGCGGGCTCCCAGATGCGCGCGAAACCCATCGCTTCCTCGAGCTCGTAGGACAGCTCGAGCAGCATTCGCTCGCGTCCCGGCGCCGCCCCGAACATCATCCCCTGGGGCAGCCCGGCGATGGTCTGCTGAATGGGCAGCGACACCGCCGGCCCACCGGTGACGTTCTGCCACGGCGTGAACGCGACCCAGTCCATCAGCCCCTTCATGACCAGCTCGTAGACCTGGCTCGGCGCCAGCCGCCCGATCTCGGGGGTCTCGTGCGCGACCGTGGGCGTCAGGACGACGTCGTACGCCGCATGGAACCCCTCCGCGATCGCCTGCGCCTTGCGCAGCCGGACGATGGCGGCCGGGACGTACTTGGCGTTCTTGAGCGTGTGCTGGGCGAGGCCGACCGTGAGGTTGTCGAGCCGGGTGCGGTCCCAGGTCTTGCCGCGGAGCGGGCCGGCGTTGACCAGGGCGACCGCCAGGGTCCCCCAGTAGAGGACGAAGTCGTCGGCGAAGGTCTCGGGCACGGGCGGCGGCACCGCCTCGACGGTGTGACCGAGCTCCTCCAGCACCGCGGCCGTCTTCAGCGTCAGCTCGGCGACCTCGGGACTGGCGTCGCGCCCGAGCGCACCCGTGAAGATGGCGCAGCGCAGCCGTTTCGACCCGGGGCCGGTGACGTCCCCGATCGGCGGCAGCGAGGTGTGGTGCGCCTTCTCGGCCTCCCGGAAGAAGGCGGCGGTGTCGCGCACCGAGCGGGTCAGCACGCCGTCGGTGACGATCTTGAGCGGCAGCAGACCGTAGAGCGGGTCCTGGGGCAGCCGGTCGCGGGTCGGCTTGAGCCCGACCAAACCGCACGCAGCCGCCGGTATCCGGATCGAGCCACCGCCGTCGTTGCCGTGGGCGATCGGTACGGCCCCGGCGGCCACTAGCGCACCCGAACCCGCCGAGGACGCCCCGGCCACCCGGCCGGTGTCCCACGGGTTGCGCACCGCGCCGAGCCGCGCGTGCTCGGCCGTGCCCGAGAACCCGAACTCCGAGAGCTGAGTCTTCCCCAGCGACAGCAGCCCGAGCTTGAAGAGCAGCTTGGTCATCTCGCCGTTGCGTGAGGCCGGCGGCATGACGTACGAATCCGTGCCGTTCCTGGTGGGCACACCGGCGACGTCGGTGTTGTCCTTGATCAACGTCGGGACGCCGGCGAAGAAGCCGGCCCGGGGAGCACGCGCCTGGATCCGGGCCCGGTCGAAGGTGCGGTAGGCCATCGCTCCGAGCGCGGCGTCGACCGCCTCGATCCGGGCGATGGATGCCTCGACCGCCTCGAGAGTGCTGAAGTCACCGCGTCGCAGGGCCTCGGCGACCCCGACCGCGTCGAGAGTGCCGAGGACGTCGTCGGTGAAGGCGTGCACTCGAGCCATGAAACCAACGTTAAGGCGTGAGCAAGGTCAGAGGAGGAAGTACGCCACCAGCGGAATCATGAGACAGGTCACCACCGCGGTGAGCCCCATCGCCAGTCCGGAGAAGGCGCCCTCCACCTGGCTCTCCTCCAGCATCCGGGCGGTGCCGATCCCGTGGGAGACCGCACCGACGGCGACGCCGCGTGCGCGCGGGTCGCGGATCCGAAGCAGGGTCAGCACCCGCGGTGCGACCATCGCGGCGACGATTCCGATCACGATGGCGAAGGCCGCCGACAGCTCCGGATAGCCGCCGAGGCGCTCCGTCAGCTCGATCGTCACCGGCGTCGTCACGGCCTTCGGAGCCATCGTCCGCTCCAGCACGTCGCCGCCACCGAGCCAGCGCACCAGCAGGATGCCGCTGACCATCGACACGACCGCGCCGGCGGTCAGCGCGACCAGGACGGGCACCACCATCCCCTTCAGCCGCGCGACCTGGTGATAGAGCGGGATCGCCAGGGCGACCGTCGCCGGGCCGAGCAGAAAGCTGATCAGCGTGGTGGCGTCGGCGTAGTCGTCGTAGGTCGTGCCGCTGACCGTCAGCAGGGTGCCGACGATCACGATCGCCACCGCCACCGGCTGGGCGAGCGGCGAGTGGGTCTTCTTGCGGAGCCACCTCCCGAACTCGTACGCCGCCACCGTCACGAACAGCCACAGGATGACGCTCACTCGATCTCCTCCCCCGGCGCGCCTTCGGTGCCGGCGACCTCGGGCACCCGGCGCAGGAACAGGGTGAGCACCCAGCCGACGGTGGCCAGCCCGAGGAACCAGGAGCCGAGCAGCGCGACGACGATCGGCAGCGCCGCGTCGCGGATGACCGCGAGATAGGCGATCACGCCGACTCCGGCGGGGATGAAGAAGAGCTGCAGGTGGGAGAGGAAGTAGTCGCCGACCTGGATGACCGGGTCGTCCTCACCGTCACGGCGCCGCAGGACGAGGACGACGAAGAGCAGCAGCATCCCGACGACGGGACCCGGCAGCGGGATCCCGGTCAGCTCGACGATCGCGGTTCCGGCCAGCTGGCACCCGAGCAGCCAGAGCAGGCCGACGATCACTGCGGGTCGGAGAGGGACTCGATCGCCATCGCGGCGCAGCCCACCAGGCCCGAGGAGTCGCCGTGGAGCTGGGCCATGAAGGTGAGCTCGCGGGTGGCGATCGGGTTGGAGCGGGCGTAGACGCTCTCGCGCACCCCGGCGGTGTAGAGGTCGAAGGCGCCGGCCATGTCGCCGCCGATGACGACGACCTCCGGGTTGAGCAGGTTGACGGCCGTGGCCACGACCTCGCCGAGCTGTCGTCCGCCCTCGCGCAGCAGCCCGCGCGCGACGGCGTCACCGGCGAGCGCGGCGGCCACCAGGTCGCGTACGTGGCCTGCGGGGACCCCGGAGTCGGTCAGCCGCTGGGCGAGCGCCCAGCCGGAGGCGACGGTCTCCAGGCAGCCGGTCGAGCCGCAGCGGCAGGGCCGGTCTCCGGCCGCGTCGATGCGGGTGTGGCCGATCTCGCCGGCCGCCCCGAGCGCGCCGGTGACGACCTTGCCGTCGACGATGATGCCCATGCCGAGACCGGTCGAGGCCTTGACGACCAGGGCGTTGCGTACGGGATGGTCGGAGTTGAAGAGCTCCGAGCGCGCCAGCGCGTGGGCGTCGTGGGCGAGGATCAGCGGCGCGTCGGTCAGCGCGGTGAAGTAGGGAGCCAGCTGGACGCCGTCCCAGCCGCCCATCGCCGGGGTGTCGATGCTCATCCCGAGATCGGGGTTGACCACCCCGGGCAGGCTCATCCCTATCGCCAGCACCGGCAGGTCGATCGAGGTCACCATCTTGGTCATCCGCTCGACGACCTCGGGCATCAGCACCTCGGCGGAGATGCCGACCTCGTGGTCACGGGTGTCACCGGCCAGCTCGCGCCCGGCGAGGTCGAAGACCGCCGCCTGGCTACGGCTGCGGCCCACCGCCACGGCCAGCACGACCCCTGGGTCTGAGGATTCGTCACTCACGACTGCAGTCTAAGCACGGACCTAAGACCGCGAGCGGAGCCGGGCGTTGGGAAGCGGCGGTGCCGGGATCGGCCGCTGGTGGTTGCCCTCGACCACACCGAAACGGCCCGCGGTCAGGTCCTGGGAGTCCTCGACCAGCTCGCCGCCACCGCGGGTGATCTGGCCCTGCCACTCCTCGCGGTAGCCGACGACCTCCTCGTGGGTGCGTCCGACGAAGTTCCACCACATGATGATCGACTCGCCGAACGGCGTACCGCCGAGGAGGAGCAGCCGGGTCCACGCCTCACCGGCCTGCAGGATCAGCGTGGTGGCGCCCGGAGGCGCGTAGGCGAGCGAGTCCTTCTCCACGTCGGCCGACGCCGGGCCGGACGCGCCGAGGCCGGTCATCGACACCTCGCCGGTGTCCACGAGTACGCCGTGCTCGAACCGCTCATCGACCGGGATCTCGAGCCGGGTGCCGGGCTCGAGCAGGATCTCGGCGCCGAGGATCTCGGAGTGGGTCCGCACCGGCGAGGTGACGCCGAGGAGTGACCCCATGAAGACCCGCACGGTCGCCCCGTCGCGCTCGATCGGCGTGGGCACGTGGTTCTGAAAGGCCGGCTCGACGTCGCGGAACTCGTCCGGCAGCGCGACCCACAGCTGCGCCCCGTGCAGCACGGTGGTCTCGGGCGTGGAGTTCTCCGAGTGGGAGATCCCGCGCCCGGCGGTCATCAGGTTGACCTCGCCCGGGCGCACCATCGCGACCGTGCCGACCGAGTCGCGGTGCTCGATCTCCCCGGTGAACAGCCAGGAGACCGTCTCCAGCCCGGTGTGCGGGTGGGGCGGCACCTCCATCCCGCCGGAGACGACGACGTCGTCGGGACCGTAGTGGTCCAGGAAGCACCACGCGCCGATCAGCGAGCGCGAGCGGGCGGGCAGGGTGCGGCGTACGTTCATCGCTCGCGGACCACCCAGCGGGACGTCTCGCGGGGTGATGATCTGGATCTCGACGCCTTCGTCCCCGTTTCCACCGACGCACTCGACGGGGGTGGGGTGCGCGTCCAGGTTTGTCATGCCCCAACGCTACTCCGGCCGACGCGCCCCTGAACCAATACGCCGCCTCGCCATGCCGACGTCACATCGAGGTCGCCGAAGGGCTACCTCGATGCCACACGATGTGGCCGTGCTCATCGCTCAGCTCGCGAACTTCGTCGGCCCCACCTCCGGCGGCATGAAGACGGCTCTGGAGGCGCTCGCCCGTGGCTATCTCGAGGCGGGCCACGACCGGCTCCTGGTCGTCCCCGGCCCGTACGACTCGGTCACCTCGACCGACCTCGGCGAGGTGGTGCAGCTGAGAGCGCCACGCGTGGGCGGCGGCTACCGGTTGATCATCGAGCCGTGGCGGGTGACCGACGTGCTGACCCGTTTCAACCCGACGAGCCTCGAGGTCAGCGACAAGTTCACGATGCTGCCGGTCTCCCGGTGGGCCCGGCGCCAGGGCATCGGGACGGTGCTCTTCTCCCACGAGCGGCTCGACGAGTACATGCCCACCTACACCGGCATGGACACCACCTCGAAGGTCTCCACCGCGCTGCTCAACCGGATGCTGGTGCGCTCCTTCGACCAGGTGCTGGTGACCTCCGACTATGCCCGGCACGAGTTCGAGCCGCTGGCCGCGACCGTCGGCTGCCCGATCGCGCAGGTGCCGCTGGGCGTCGACCTCGACTTCTTCCACCCCTCGCTCGGGCACCGCGACGACACCCTGAGGCTCATCCACGTCGGCCGCCTCTCCCGGGAGAAGTCTCCCGACCTCGCCGTCGCCACCGCCGTCGAGCTGCATCGCCGCGGGTTCGACGTACGCATGGACGTCTACGGCGACGGGCCACACCGTGCCGAGATCGAGGCCCTCGCCGCCGGGGCGCCGGTCGTCTTCCACGGGCACGTCTCCGACCGCCGGCGGATCGCCCGGGCGCTGGCCGAAGCCGACGTGGCCCTCTCCGTCTGCCCCCGCGAGACCTTCGGACTGGCCGTCCTGGAAGCCCTCGCCAGCGGTACGCCGGTGGTGACCGCCGACCGCGGCGGCGCCCGTGAGCTCATCGACCCCCGGTGCGGAGCCTGGGCGTCCGCCCATCCGGCGGCGCTGGCCGACGCGGTCATCGACGTCGCCGAGCGGCCGGTGGTGGCGACCCGGCACGCGGCACGCGAGCGGGCCGAGCAGTTCCCCTGGTCGCGCACGATCGAGGACATGCTGGAGCTTCACGAGAGCCTCGCGCAGGAGACCGCGCCGACCTATCTCCTCGCGCGCTCGCGGCAGCGGCAGGCGGCCCGTCGGGCTCGGCGCTACGCGTAAACCCTCGCTGAGCGAGGTCGCCAGAGCGTCGAGGCCGCGTTTTCTTTGTGGGAATAACGTTACTCAGTCGTGGTCGTTATCCGTCCGGGGCCGCTTCTTTGGCCACGTTCAGAACACGAAGACCTAGGTCTCGTCGCCATCCTGGTATTTCATGCCAATGACCATATGAGGGGCATATGAGCGAGTTGACCACCCAGGCTGCGGTGAAGCCGGTGACGCCGGAGCAGACACACTTCGCCGACTCCTTCGGTCCGGTGTGTCGCGCGTACGGAGAAGATCCGCTGACCTCCTACGACTATCGAGACGTCACCTGTGGCGAGTGTCGGCATGCCGCGCCCTACATCAGCGCGCTGCCCGAGCACCTCAAGCCCAGGTCGACCAGGCGGCGCTCGTGGCCGCGGTCGATGCAGGACCGCTAGGACACCCGGATCTCGGTCCGCTCGTGCTGCACCGGCGTCCACCTGCCCGCCGACCGTGACCGGGCGAGCCCGACGATCCCGGTGACCAGCAGCGCACCCGCGCTCACTGCGACCCAGAGCGTGGGTGCCGAGGCGCCGAAGGCGACCACCGCGGCGACGTACGAGACGGTGGGGTTGGTGATCGTCATCGCCGCCATCGCCCAGGGCAGCGGGCCGGCGGCGAGGGCTGCCTGGGTGAGCACGATCCCGAGGCCGCAGGTGCACAGCAGCCCGTAGAACGCCGGCAGCGTGAGCAGTCCGGAGAACCCGTCGGCGGCGGCACGGTCGGCGGTGATCTTCAGCAGCACCGAGGTCGTCGCGAACGAGCAGCCGGCCGCGACCGCCGTGGTCGCCGCCGCGACCGGCGGCGGGAACCGGTGGGCCACCAGCAGGATTACGCAGATCACGACCGCCACGCACCCGGCGAAGAGCGCGACGCGGCCGACGTCGGCGTAGGTGCCGCCGCGATGGTCGTCGGTGACCAGCAGGATCACGCCGCCACAGATCGCGGCTCCGCTGACCCAGTCGGAGACCGTCGGCCAGTGACGGGCCGCGATCGAGGCGAAGACGAGCGCGAAGAGCAGCTGGGTCGGCATCACCGACTGCACGACGGAGACCGATCCCAGGTGGAGCGCGACCGCCTGCACCGCGAAGCCGATCGCGTTGATCACCGCGCCAGCGACCCACAGCGGGTTGCGCACCAGCGCCAGCATCAGCTGCTCGACGCCGGCCATCCCGCCGCTGCGACCGGGCGCGAGCGCGCTGGCGCGCTGCTGGACGGCGGCGGAGAGCGAGAACAGGACGCATGCGCCGATGGCCAGGCTCACGGCCGCAGCATGATCCATGCTTCGACGCTAGACCTCGCGAGGAAAGCCCACCCGCCGCTCACGCGAGCATCGTGCGATCAGCGGATGAACCCTGAGGGTCAGCTCTTCACCTTCGCACCCAGGATCTCGCCGTACTCGACCCCGAGGACCGAGGGGTCACCGTCCTTCGGCACCAGCACCGCGACCATCACCGCTGTTCGGATCGACAGGTTCTTGCCGGCCTGGCTGCGGAACTCGTCGAAGGGCGGGTTCCACTCCCACTCGGTGCCCTGGCCACCGACGATGCTGTCGACGGTGAACTCCAGCATCGCGAACACGCCCTCGGGCGTCTGCACCATCCGGGGTCCGGTCTCATCGAATGGCTCCACGGTCGTCTTGACTGTGTCCACACCCATCTCCGCGACGTACGCGTCCATCTCGCGCCGCGGCGCACGGAGCTTCTTGAGGCCGGCGAGACCATCGACGGTCTTGGGCCTGCCGAGGTACGCATCGATCTTGTCGGCGACATCCTGGACCCGCTTCGCATCCGCGGCGGAGACCGGCGCGGCACCCTCGACCTCGGTGGGGATGTCGCTCGCCTTGACCTTGACCTCGACACGGTGCTTCCAGGGCGAGAGGGCGTCCTGCTGCTCGTAGACCGCCAGCGCGGGCCTCCGGCCGCCGCCGTCGATCTCCACGATGGCCCACATCGGATACTCGCCCCGCTGCACCGACCAAACCCGGCCCGGGTCCAGGTTCAAGGTGCGCGGGCGCTGCTTGTAGCCGGTGGCTTTGGCCGCGACCGTCACGGCCTGGAACATGGCGAGCACAGGACCAGTGGCGGCCCGGTCCCACGCCTCGACCTTCCACTTCCCGCGTCCGTTGGCTCTGATGGCCTCGTTGTTGCGCGCGTTCCAGTCCCGCATCACAACACCGACGTCGTCCTTCCGCAGCGAGACCTTGCTGGCCGCGTCGAGCTCGACGGACGCGGGCATCGAGCACCCGGTCAGCGAGAACGCCACGACGCCGATCCCGGCCACCATGCCCAGGCGGCGGTAGAGCCCGCCGGCCGGCGGGCGGGGCATGGCCGGGCGAGCCGGCGCCGGCCCCGTCGGCCCCGTCAGGACCGGGCGGGCCGGCTGGGTCGGGTAGCTCGACTGGGCGGGGTGGGGCGGCTGGGCGTACGAAGCCGGCGGCCGGGGCGGCTGCCACTGGTCCTGGCGTTCACGTTTCCTGGTCAGCAGCATGACGACCGCGCCGAGCAGCAGCAGGGCACCGAAGCCCGCGACACCCAGCGCGACCAGGAAGATCCCATCGAGCCGATACCCGAAGGCGAGCTTGATCGGCGCACCGTCCCGGCTCGCGGCCAGGAACGAGACCGGCTCCCCGGTCAGCGTCACGTTGAGCTCCTGGGTCCCCGAGCCCGAGACCGACTCGTCCCACCACGGTGCCGCGGACGCATCCGGCACGCTCTCCCCCGAGCCGGCGGCACCGCTGACCCTGGTCAGCGGGGTCTTGGCGATCTCGACGGCCCTGGTGCCCTTGACGACGTCGAGCACATCGACCGGGTTGCCGACACCGACGTACGCCTCCCCCATCGCCTCCACGCGAACCGTGACCGGAAGTCGGTCGAAGGCGAACGCCTCCGGCGTGGAGTACGCCGCGCCCTGCGCGATCGGGGTCTCCTTGCCCATCAGGACGTCATCGGGCCCAGCGGCGATGGCCAGGCCCACCCCGACGAGAAGGAGTGGTGCGCCGAGCAGTCCGAGGAGCACCGACAGGACGACCCTGCCGCCCTTCCTCGGCCGACCGGAATCAGCCATCACAGGCGCGTACGTTGCCGAGCTCATCGATGCCTTCTAGGTGGGGGTCCCGAGAAGTGGACGCGGCAATCTAGCGCGCTCGACGAATTCCAGGAACCCATTAACCCGACCGGGCATGGTATTACCCGGCGGTATGGAACGTTTACGTCCACTTGGTAATTACGAAGCCGTGTCGGACGGAACATCGCACGGTGAGCATCCCTAGCGTCATGAACCGCACGCGGACGTATCGAAGCGAGTGTTATCAGCTCGGCGGCCGCGCTGCGATCGATTCGAATTGACGATGAAAGGTATGAAATGAGCAAGAAGACAGGGCTGCTCCGCCGCGCCGCGGCCATCGCCGCCTTCTCGGGTGTCGCCGTCGCACTGACCACCGGCACCGCCGTCGCCGCTCCGGCGCCGGCCACCGCCAGCATCTCCTCCTCCGACCTCTCGCCCTCCTCGCAGAAGGCGTGGGAGGACTTCATCCTCGGCGGCTCCTACGTCGCCGGCGGTGCTTCCCAGATGGTCAGCGGCGCCTGGGTCGGCGCCCCGGGCCTGATCCTCGCCGGCGCCACCGGCTCCCCGATCACCCCGGAGCAGCTGGCTGCCTGGGAGAACTGGGACGAGGGTGGCCACAAGATCGGTGAGGGTGCCGCCATGATGGTCGCGGGCGCCTACGTCGGTGCCCCCGGCATCATCCTCGACCAGATCGCGGGCGGGGCGACCCCGAGCGACCTGTCGCCGAGCGAGCTCGAGCAGGTCACGTTCCTCATCCCGGAGGACAGCCCGGCACTCGATGGTGTTCCCACCGAGCAGATCCCGAACCCGATGGCTCCCCTCGGATCCTTCTGAGCGGCGACATGACAGCTGCCGACCGCACGTAGCTCCCACCACGATGTGATCGGCGCCGTCCCCAGATGGCCTAGGCGTGCACTCGTGCACGGCCGGGCCATCTGCGCATTTACGCGCGACCAGACAACGATGTTGCAGTTTGACGGAAATTACGTCATTACATTTCATTCGGCACTTAGTTGACACGAAAACCGCCGTGTCGCTTGCACTGATGGCCGTCGATGCTCCTAGCATCTTTTCCCGGATGCGAACGTATCGATGCGTCTTTTATCGGTCCGGGGGTCGCGTCCGTGCGTGATGTTTCAATTCGAATTGATCGATGAAAGGTACGAAATGAACATGAAGACAGGGCTGCTCCGCCGCGTCGCGGCCGTCGCCGCCTTCTCGGGTGTCGCAGTCGCACTGACCACGGGTACCGCCACCGCAGCCGACGGCACCCACCACAACCGCACCGAGGCCGAGTGCATCAAGGAGAACTCCGCCGGCGCCTCGGACCTCTCGCCCTCGAGCCAGAAGGCCTGGGCCGGCTTCATCTGTGGCGCCGGTCAGGCGACCGGCGGCGCGGCCCGCATGGTCTCCGGCGCCTGGGTCGGCGCTCCGGGCCTCATCCTGATGGGCGCCACCGGCGGCGAGCTGAGCCCGGCGCAGAAGAAGGCCTGGGTGAACTGGGACGGTGGCTCGCACCAGGTCGGCAACGGTGCCGCCATGGTCGTCTCCGGCGCCTACGTCGGTGCGCCCGGCATCGTGATGGACAAGATCATGGGCGGCGCGCTGCCGTCCGAGCTGTCCGACAGCGAGATGGAGCAGGTCTCGTTCCTGCTCCCGATGGAGAACCCGGCTCTCGACGGCCTCCCCGTCGACCAGGTCCCGAACCCGCTGGGTCCGCTCGGCACCTTCTGAGAAACATGACCATGGCCGGGTGATCACCCCCTACCGACTGCTCGGCTACGTCACACAGGTGGCCCTGGGCGTGCACACGTGCACAGCCGGGGCCACCTGCACGTTTTCGCCGTGCTCAGGTCCGTTCAGTCGTACGCCAGTGGCTCCTCGATCACGTCCATCACCGCTCTGGCGATCCAGTAGTGCCGGCCGCCGCGGCCCGATCGGCCGGCGGCCTCGATCCACCCGCGCCGCTCGGCGTCCTGGATCAGGTTGCGGGCACCCTGGTTGGTCAGGCCGGTCGCGTCCTGGACGCGCTTGACGGTCAGGTAGGGGTTGGCGAACAGCAGCGTGACCAGCCCGGACAGATTGGCGCGTGAGGTGGCGGCCTCGTCGAGATAGCCCTCCCGGAGCGCGACCAGGCGCTCGGACCTGGTCGTGGCGTCCTCGGCCGAACGCCGCACCGCGGTGAGGAAGAACTGCAGCCACTCCTGCATCTCGCCACGTTCCCGGACGCTCTGCAGCCGCTGGTAGTAGGTCTGGCGGTGAGCCTCGATGTAGCCCGAGAGGTAGAGCAGGGGCGTGGTCATCCGGCCCTCCTCCATCAGCATCAGGTTGATCAGCAGCCGCCCGATGCGCCCGTTGCCGTCCAGGAACGGGTGGATCGTCTCGAACTGATAGTGCATCAGGGCGCACCGCACCAGCGTCGGGCTGAGGTCGGGGACGTTGACGTACGCCTCCCAGTCGGCGATCAGCTCGGGCAGGTCGGGCGGGAGGGGTGGGACGTACGCGGCGGAGGTGGGGTTGTCGGTCGGCGAGCCGACCCAGACCGGGCTCCGCCGGAACTCGCCGGGGTGGCGCTCGTGACCCCGCACGCCGGTGAGCAGGGTCTTGTGGAGCTCGAGGACGAGCCGCTGGCTGAGCGGCCAGCTCTTGATGAGCTCGAAGCCCTGACGGGTCGCGGCAAGGTAGGCCTTGACCTCGGCGACGTCCTCGCTCCTGGTCGCCTGGCCGCTGACCTCGTCCTGGAGGACCTCCTCGAGGGAGGTCTGGGTGCCCTCGATCCGGGAGGAGGCGACCGCCTCCTGGGTCAGGTAGGGCCCGATCAGCAGCTCGGGATCCTGGATCAGCGCGCTCACGCCCTGAAGGCGTCCCAGCGCGGCGTCGGCGTCCGAGAGCGCCTTCACGGTGAGCGGCTGTAACGGCAGGTCACGCGGGATGTGGGCGGGCTTGTAGTACCAGTAGGCCCACTTGTTCCCCGGCTCGCGCGTCGCCCGGCCGAACTGCGGAGCGTCGTACCTCTCCGGATCCATGACCGCTCAAGTTACCACTCCGAGGCCATTTGAGTTGGAAGTTGACGGGAACTTCCAAGTGGGGCTTGGGAGTTCCTTGCCAACTTCCAAGTCGGTCCTACGCTGGGCATCGTGCAGTTCGGCCAGTACCCCTCTCCCCGTCATACGATCGCCCACCTCTCGGACCCCCACCTCTACGCCGGGGACCGGCTGATCTTCGGCAAGGTCGACCCGACGCCGGGGTTCGAGCGTGCGCTGGATCGGCTGCGAGGGATGACGATCCCGCCGCAGGCGATCGTCTTCACCGGCGACCTCGCCGACCTGGGTGAGCGCGACGCCTACGTACGCCTCCGGAAGCAGGTCGAGCCGGTCGCCGCAGACCTCGGCGCCGAGATCATCTGGGTGATGGGCAACCATGACGAGCGCGAGGTCTACTCCGAGGTGCTCTTCGGCGAGGCCTCCGATGCACCGCAGGACCGGGTCTACGACATCGCCGGGCTGCGGATCATCGCTCTGGACACCACCGTGCCCGGCTGGCACCACGGCGACATCACCGAGCCGCAGCTGGAATGGCTGGCCGACGTGCTCGCCGAGCCGGCGCCGCACGGCACCCTGCTCACGATGCATCATCCGCCGGTCCCGCTCCCCCTCAACGAGGCCAGCGTGATCATCGAGCTCGACGGCCAGGACCGGCTCGCTCAGGTGCTGGCGGGGACCGACGTACGCGCTGTTCTCGCAGGTCACCTGCACTACTCGACCTTCACCACCTTCGCCGGGATCCCGGTCTCGGTCGCCTCCGCGAGCTGCTACACCGCGGCGCCGGCGACCCTCGACCGCTACTCCGCCTCCGTCGACGGCCACCAGGCGATCTCGCTGGTCCACCTCTACGACGAGGGCGTCGGCGGCGTCCCGGGCGCCCCGGTCGTCCATACCACCGTGCCGATCGGCGAGGCCCCCGAGGTCGCCGGCTTCCCCTCCTCGGTCCTCGAGAAGCTCGGTCCGATGACCCCGGCCGAGCGCCGCGACCTCTTCTCGCGCAAGGGCAAGGCCGCTCGCGCCCTGCGGCGTCAGCTTCGAGACTGACCAAGGACGGCCCCGATCTCCGACTCGAGGCTGATGTGGGCGTACGTCCGGTCCCGGAACGATGGCTGTGACACGTCGACGACGACAGGAGCAGCCATGTCTCGGACCCTCGTCCGCACGGGCACGGCAGCGATCGCCGCGGTGCTCCTTCCCCTGACGGCCGTGCCGGCCGCGTACGCCCAGCCTGATCCCGATCCTGATCGCGGGCCTGCGGCCTTCGCGCCGGACCCGACCGCGCTGACCCGGGAGGCGACCGCGATCGCCGAGCGGGCGGCCGCCGAACGGAAGGGTCTGCGGGCGCGGTCGGCGACTCCGAACGCCGCCGACCTCGACGATGCCGTCGACGCGTTCATCGCCGATGGTGCCGTGGGCGTGACCGCCCGGGTGGAGACGCCGGGCCTGGAGTGGTCGGGGGCGGGTGGCGTACGCGAGGTCGGGAAGAAGAAGGCGGTCAGGGCCGGCGACCGGTTCCATGTCGCCAGCAACACCAAGACCCTGATCGCGACCCTGGTGATGCAGGAGGTCGAGCGCGGCGGCTGGACCCTGGACACGCCCGCCAACGACCTGCTCCCCGGCACCTTCCCCGAGGGCGTCACGATCAAGCACCTGCTCAACCACACCTCCGGTGCCCCACGCGGACCTGAGGAGATCCTCTTCGACCGCGTGGAGGACCCGACCTCGTGGAACCAGCTGACCGACGCCCTCGGCCAGTACTACTCCGAGGCCGAGCACCTCGCCTTCATGCGCGGCGCCGGCTGGCTCTTCGAGCCCGGCACCGACTTCTCCTACTCCAACTACGGCTACGTCGCGCTCGGGGTCATGCTCGAGAAGGAGACCGGGGAGCGGATCGAGGATCTCGTACGCGACCGGGTGCTCGAACCCGCTGGCATGCGTCAGAGCGACTACCCGACCGATGCCCGCAACCGCGGCCCGTTCGTCGAGGACGCCGGCCACTACGAGGGCCGCTGGCGGCCGATGACCGACCTGCACCCGAGCATCTTCCACGCCGCCGGGGCCGCGACGAGCACCACCGAGGACCTCGCCGACCTCAACGAGTCGCTCCTCACCGGAAAGCTGGTCAGCCCGGCATCGGTCGAGAAGATGCTGCCTCCGATCGCGGGCAGCGCCGACCCGGAGTACGGGTTCGGGATCTACCGGGTCGCCGACCCGTGCAATCCCGGCGAGTACCTCTATGGCCATGACGGCGCCCACATGGGTGCGCAGTCGATCAGCTGGGGCTCACCGGACGGCACCCGCCAGATCACGCTCGGCTGGACCGGCCGCAACTGGGACAGCACCGACCCGATCTACGACCTCGGCCTGCTCCTCGAGCCGATGCTGCTCGCGACCTGCTGAGCTGCCGGGCGCCGGTGTCGACACCGAGCTTGGTGAAGTTTCGATGGACGGTGGCCCGCCAAGGACGTTAGCGCTAACATTCCCCGCCATGCCGGCCGTACGCCATCTGCTCCTGCGGGCGTTCGCCGTCGCGACACTCGCCTCGGTCGCCGTACCGCTCGCCGATGCCCCTGCCGGGGCGGCGACGAACATCACCGACAGAGTTCGGGCGAACGAGAACATCGAGCTGGCGGGCGATGCGACCATCACGCTCGGCGAGGGCGAGGAGATCGTCTACGGCGGCGTCATCTCCGGTGTCGGCACGCTGACGATCACCGGGCGCGGCAAGCTCACGGTCACGGCGGACAGCGACTTCCAGATCCCGGAGAGCCGCCGGCGGCAGCGGCTAGAGATCCTGGGCGAGCAGAACCACCCGTACGCCACGGTGCGCGATCCCGATCCACCGGCCGTCACGGTCGAACAGGGCGCGACGCTCCAGTACGGCGACGGAACCGGCGGCACGATCGGCCGGATCGGCCACTACCCGTACGACTATCCGAACTTCGCCTGGAACGCCCTCAACCACCGCGTCGACGGCACGCTGATCGTCGCGGTCGCCGGGCCGTCGTACCACCCGGGCATCCTCTCCGGCGGCGGCGTCCTGAAGCAGCCCCGTTTCATCTGGGACGGTGTCGAGCTGGCCGGGGACCACCCGTTCTCGGGCACCATCGTCGACGGCACCTTTGCCAAGGCCAGCAGCCGGGAGCAGTACCGCACGTCCCTCCCGAACGCGAAGTTCGTCAACTACGGCACGTTCCAGGTGGACACGCCGCACGACTACGACACCGTCCTCGGGTTCGACGTCTGGTCCCGCGAGTGGGGGAACGACATCAACTTCTACGGCGCCCCGGACGGCAGCCGGGTGATCATGTCCGGCGTCTACTCGTGGAGCGACCAGGGCACCGAGACGGACCCGCGGCTCTCCGACCCGGGCTTGAACTGGCGGCCGGTGCCGAAGAACATCAACAAGCGCGGCGTGAACATCCAGGGCGCGATCGTCCAGTGGGGCGACGGCACGCACAACCGGTTCTTCCTGCCCGGAACACGCGACACCATCTACATCAACCTGTACTCGCGGCGGGCCCGCGGCCACCTCATCTTCGACTACAACGGGCCCGTCACGCTCGGTGCGCCGATCTCGGGCGGCGTCTTCCACGACACCATGGCCGCCGTCGCGGTCGGGGACGTCACCGTCGCCGGCACGCCGGGCAACGACGTCACCTTCGCCGACCAGCAGAACTACGACGGCACCACCACGATCGAGCGCAAGGCGAAGCTGCGGCTGGGGACCGGCAAGCCGGGCCAGGACTCCTGGCTGATCACCGGGACCGCAGGCTCGCGGATCGTCGACAACGGCAAGCTCGTCGTCCACAACGCGAAGCGGGCCGTCGAGCTCTCCAAGATCTCCGGGACGGGCTCCTTCCAGCAGGCCGGCCCGGCGCCGGTGAGGTTCACGGGCGATGTCACCTACACCGGTCGCACCACGGTGTCGGGAGGGAAGCTCGTCCTCGCAGGCGGGAGCCTGGCCAGCTCGTCCGGCGTACGCCTCACCAAACCGCGGGCGACCCTCGACATCGGCAGGGCTGGCGACCAGACCGTCAAGAACCTCAGTGGTGTCGCGGGCAGCGCCGTACGGCTCGGCGACTCCACCCTGACCGTCAAGAGCACCAAGGACACGACGTTCGGCGGCGCTGCCCAGGGAGCCGGCGGCCTGGTGAAGGCCGGTACGGCACGGCTGACGTACTCGGGCACCAGCAACGCTCGCGGCCCCTGGGAGGTCGCCGCCGGGACGCTGGTACTGAAGCATGCGAAGCTCGCTGGGGACCTGGTCGTCGACACGGCGCTCGGCGTCAGCGGCCGAGTCGCGGTGGGCGGCGACGTGACGCTGCGTCAGACGTCCACCCTTCAAGCGGGTACGGACAGCCACCTGGAGGTCGCCGGCGACGTCACCTTGACGGGCGCCAAGCTCTCCGTCGGCCACGAGCCCGGCGCCGCGCTGCCGCAGGAGATTCCGATCATCACCTCCCGGGGGAAGATCACCGGGACTTTCGCGGGCCTCGACCAGAGCGATCGGGTCGACGTTGGAGGCACCGCGTACGAGATCACCTACACCGACCGCCGCGTCCTGCTCTCCACTGCAGAGCCCACTGCAGCCGCCGCGGAGAACGGCACCGTCGAGCGCCCGTCCGCCCCATGGATGGTCTACCTCGCGATCGGACTCGCCACGGCCGCGCTGGCTGTCGTCGCTTACGTCGTCGCACGACGACGCCGCCGAACCCCTCCGCCGGACGTCGCAGATCGTTCGTGACGCCAGGGCTGACGTCAGGGTCGCAGGATGCGGCGCTCGATGGCCGTGGCCACGGCGCCGGCGCGGGTGTCGACGCCGAGCTTGGTGTAGATGTGGGAGAGGTGCGACTTGACCGTCGCCTCGCTGACCAGGAGCTCGCGGGCCATCTCCTTGTTGCCCAGCCCCCGGGCGAGCAGCCGCAGGATCTCGACCTCGCGCGGGCTCACCTTCGGCGCCGGCGAGGCGGCCCGCTGCAGCAGCCGGGTCGCGACCGAGGGCGCCAGCACGGTCTCGCCTCGTGCGGTGCCGCGGATGGCGCGGAACAGCTCGTCGGGCGGCGCGTCCTTCAACAGGTAGCCCGCCGCACCGGCGTCGACCGCCTCGAGGACGTCGGCCTCGGTGTCGTAGGTCGTCAGCACCAGCACGTGCGGCGGCTCCGGCAGGTCGCGGACCAGCCGGGTGGTCTCCGCGCCGCCCGGCCCGTCGCCGAGGCTGAGGTCCATCAGCACCACGTCCGGCTTGGTCTGGCCGACCACAGCGACGGCCTGTGCCGAGTCGGCGGCCTCGCCGACCACGTCCAGGTCCTCCTGGGCGTCCACCAGGGCGCGTACGCCTGCCCGGACGACCGGATGGTCGTCCACCAGCACCACCCGGATGCGTTGCTCAGCCACGACGTTCCTCCCCCTGAGATGCTGCCTGTCCGGCCGCGAACGAGGCCGCGACCACCGTGCCCTCGCCCGGGGCGCTCTCGATGACCAAGTCTCCACCCAGCAGGCGGGCGCGAGCCCGCATTCCGGCCAGGCCGTGTCCGCGCAGCCCGTCCGTCTCCCGGAGCGCGGCCGGGTCAAACCCGGCTCCGTCGTCGCGTACGTCCAGGGCGACCCCGCCCTCGTGGAAGGTGAGGGAGACGACCGCCGTGGTCGCGCCGGCGTGCTCGGCGACGTTGGCGAGCGCACCCCGCAGGGTGCGTACGACGGCCGTCGCCACTCGCCCGCCGACCTCGTGCGGGTCGCCGTGCACGTGGACCGGGACGCTGAGCCCGGTGGTGGCGGCGACGTCGTCGGCGACCTGGCGTACGGCGGTGGCCAGCGCCGATCCGCCGGTCAGCTCGGTGGGGGCGAGGTCGCGGACGACCCGTCGCGCCTCGTCGAGCGAGGAGCGGGCCATCGTGGCCGCCTGGTCGACATGGCCGCGGGCGTCGGCCGGGCGCGACTCCCACTCCTGGTCGGCCGCCTGGAGCAGCAGGTTGATGCTGGTCAGGCCCTGGGCGACGCTGTCGTGGATCTCCCGGCTCAGCCGCGCGCGCTCGGCCACGACACCGGCACGACGCTCGGCGTCGGCGACCTCGTCCTGGGCCGCCTCCAGCTCGTTGAGGAGTTGGCGACGGGTCGCCGCGTCGCGCTCGAGGGCGCGGTAGGCGGTCACCGCGAGCACGGCGACACAGACCGGGCCGAGAAGGACCGTCGGGTCGGCCAGGCCGGTCATCCGGCTCCACGCGACCGCGACGACCGCGACGAGGAACACCGTGACGGCCACGGCCCAGCGGAACGGCAGCACCCGCAGCGCCAGGAAGACCAGCGGCACCGCCGCCCACGAGAACGACGGCGCGATCAGCGCCAGCACCGTCCAGCAGGCGACCACCGCGGCCACCCAGACGACCGCGGCGGTGCCGGCGAGGCGGCGGCCCGCGGCGTACGCGATCAGGAGTACGGCGGCGCCGGGCAGGACCACCTCGGCCTGGTCGCCGAGGCCGTGGCCCTGCAGATAGCGGGCGACCGAGGCGATGACGAGCACCACCAGCGAGATGTGGAGCCAGCGGTCGAGGAGCGTCTGGCCGGCCAGGATCCCACCGGTGCGCGGGCTGGGCCCCGAGGTTGGCACGGTTTCGGTCGACATGGTCGTTCCAGGCTAGGCCGGTCGCGCGGCTGCGGCATCATCCGATCGGCTATCCGGGGTGTCGCCGAACGGCTATCCAGACGTCGCCGGTCACCCGATGTCTCGACCCCTCCCCGACGGCGATGGTTGATGCATCAGCTCGACCAACAGCACCGAACACCGGAGGAGCACCACCATGCGTACGTCCCGAATCGCCGCCCTCGCCGGCCTGGGCGGCATCGCCGCCTCGGCCACCCTGTCCTTCACCGCCCTCGGCATGGGCACCGCGGCCAACGCCGCCGAGGACAACGGCCGCCCGGCGAGCTACCTGCTCGAGGGCGACCCGTCCGCGCAGGGCGGCTCGAAGTTCGAGGGCATCGGCGTGGACCAGGAGTCCGGGAGGTTCTACGTCAGCGAGGTCACCGGCGGTGAGATCCAGCGCGGCTCGGCCGACCGTGCCCAGGCCGAGGAGTGGCTGGCCGGTGACGGCACCGACGGCCGCTACACCGCTCGCGGCATCACCGTCGACGACGAGGGCCGCATCTACATCGCCGGTGGCCCGAACGGCACCGGCAACGACCGCCCCGACCTGTGGGTCTACAGCCCCGAGGGCGAGCTGCTCGCCGCCCTCCGCGTCCCCGACAACAATGCGTTCCTCAACGATGTCGCGATCGGGCCGGATGGCGCTGCGTACTTCACCAACTCCAACGACCCGACGATCATCCGCGTCGCCGAGGGCGCCTCCGGCTGGCAGGCGACCGAGTGGGCCGACGGCAGCGACCTGATCACCCGGCAGGAGGGCTTCAACCTCGGCGGCATCGTGCTCAGCCAGGACCGCTCCGCGTTCGTGGTCGCCCAGGGCACCACCGGGCAGCTGTGGCGCTTCTCCGTCCCGACCGGCGAGGTCAGCGAGATCGACACCGACGGCGCGAACCTGCGCAACGCCGACGGCCTGATCGCGCAGGGCCGCGACCTCGCCGTGGTCCGCAACTTCGACAAGCAGCTCGTGCACCTCGAGCTGAACCCGTCGGCGACCTCCGCCGAGCTCGTCTCGTCGCGCGCCACCGACCCGGACCGCGTCTTCACTACCGGCAAGCTGCTCGACGGCAGGCTGCTGCTGGTCGACAGCCACTTCGACGAGCAGACCGCGCAGGGGCCGTACGAGATCGTCACCGCCAGGATGCCGCGATGACCGGTCCGCGCCTGCGGCGGTCGGCGGCAGCCTCCGTCACGGCGTCCGCGGTGCTGGCCATGCTTCTGGCAGGCTGCGCCTCGGCGCCGGAGGAGGCCGCCGAGCCGGCCTCCCCCGCCCCGTCCGCGTCCGCCGCGACCTCCGCGCCGGCGCGCAAGACCCTGGAGCCCGAGGAGCGAAAGCGCATGAACGAGGAGCTGATCAAGGCCGCCTGGGACAACGACGTGGCCCGTGCCCGTCAGCTGGTCCAGGCCGGGGCCGACGTCAACTACGAGGACGAGACCCAGCAGAGCGCCTACCTCATCGCCGCGAGCGAGGGCTACGTGGACCTGCTCGACCTGACCCTCCGCAACGGCGCCGAGATCAACGCCAAGGACTCCTACAACGGGACCGCGCTCATCCGGGCCGCCGAGCGCGGCCACGCCGACATCGTGGGGCGTCTGGTGCAGGCCGGGATCGACCTCGACCACGTCAACAACCTGGGCTGGACCGCGCTGCACGAGGCGGTCGTTCTTGGTGACGACGGCCCGGACGCGGCCGACACCGTACGGGTGCTCGTCGCGGCCGGCGTGGACATCTCGATCGAGGCGGGCCGGGACGGGAAGACCGCCCTGGAGCACGCCGAGGAGCGTGGATTCGACGCGATCGTGTCGACGCTGCGTACTGCTTCTGCCGAGGTCGCCGACGGTGACCAGCAGCTCCTGCGGGCGGCGGCTTCGGGTGACACCGACTCGGCCGCGGCGGCACTCCGTGGCGGCGCCGATCTGGAGACCAGGGACGGCAACCGGCGTACGCCTCTCCTGCTCGCGGTCACCGACGACCACCTCGAGACGGCCCGTCTGCTCGTATACCTGGGTGCCGACGCGGACGCCCTCGACGGCCAGCACGACACCCCCTGGCTGGTCACCGGCGTCACCGGGAGCGTCCCGATGGCCGAGCTGCTGCTCAGCGTCGATCCGGACCTGACCGTACGCAACCGCTACGGCGGTCTCTCGATCATCCCTGCCAGCGAGCGCGGCCACGCGGACTACGTCGAACACGTCGCGAAGACCGCGATCGACCTCGACCACGTCAACGACCTCGGCTGGACCGCCCTCCTCGAGGCCGTGATCCTCGGCGAGGGGTCCGACCGCTGGCAGCGGGTCGTCCGCAGCCTGCTCGAGAACGGCGCCGACCCGAGCATCGCCGACCGCGACGGCGTGACCCCGCTCGAGCATGCCCGAAACCGCGGCTTCACCGAGATCGCGCACATCATTGAACGGCACAGCATCGAGCAGCGCCGCGGCTGATCAGCCGCCGGCTCAGAGCCCGAGGCCCTGACCGGTTCCCCCGCCGGTCGGGGCCTCGTTCGTCCCGTTCGTCTCAGGTGACACGAAAGACCGGCCAGCCGATCTCGGTGCGCCACGCAGCGGGATCACTTGTGTCGCGAGGGCCGACGACGTAGACCTCCCGCACCGGCCCGGCCACCGACATCGCGTTCTCCACGACCCAGGTTCCGAGTTCGCCGTACGTCACCTCGATGCCGTCGTGCTCGCCGACGTGGGTGGTGACTGCCAGTTCCGCGGCAGGAAGGGTCGCGGGGTGCACGCGTCCGGTGCGAGGTGGCGCATCGGTCGGCAGGTAGACGAGCGCGTGACCGCGCTCCTGCTCGAAGAGGGCGTTGTCGTAGCTGCCGCCCGGCGGACCGGTCACGGCTGTCCCGACGGCCGCCTGCAGCTCGGCCATCGCGCCTGCGTACCAGGTCTCGACGTCGCGATGCCCGACGACGGCCTCCACCGCGGCGACCGTCCGGGCGGGCTCCGCACGCAGCTCGACGTCGATCGGCGCGGGGTCGGGCCGGAGCAGACGGCGCAGTGACACGACCGCAGCCCGCGTGCGGTCGAGCTCGTCCTCGAGGCGTTGCAGGTGGTCCGCGATCAGGGCCGCCCGGACACCCGGGTCGGGGGTCCGCAGGATCCGCTGCACATCGCCCAGGGGGACGTCGAGCTCGCGAAGCCGGTGGATGACCTGCGCGGTCGGGATCTGGTCGACGCTGTAGTAGCGGTAACCGGTGGTCTCGTCCACCACAGCCGGATCCAGTAAGGCGGCCTCGTGATACCGGCGCAGGGTCCGCACACTCAAGTGGGTCAACCGCGAGAACTCCCCGATGGTCAGCACCCCCTCATTGTGAACGCTCCCCCTGGGGGAGAGTCCACCGCTTGACCCTCCCACGCCGAGAGGCCAGATGGTGGGCTCATGACACAGCACACTGATCTTCCGTCCGACCTGCTCCCGACCACCGTGCGCGATTTCTTCGCCGCCCACGTCGTCCACGACGCCGACACCGCCTCGTCGTTCCTCACCGAGGACGCGGTGGTCGTCGACCAGGGCGAGACCTTCCGCGGTCGAGAGGACGTCCACGCGTTCCTGCGGGACGCCGGGTCCGAGTTCGAGTACACGACCGAGCAGATCGGCGCTCGCCGCGTCGATGACGCCCACTGGGTGGTCACCGTGCGGCTCGAGGGCACCTTCCCGGGAGGCGTCGCCGAGCTCGACTACCGGTTCGCGCTGCGGGATGGCCTCGTCGCCGAACTCGTCATCGCCAACCACCCAGCCTGACCGAACCCACACCACCTCGATCTTCACAGGAGAGAAATGTCTATCTCAGATCGCGATCGTCTCGATGGTCGCCGGGCCTTGGTCACGGGCGGCTCGAAGGGCTCGGGCAAGGCCGTCGTGGAGAGACTGCGAGAGATGGGTGCCGACGTGTACGTGACGGCGCGCACCATGCCCGACGGGTACGAGCACCCTGACCGGTTCATCGAAGCAGACATCCTGACGGCAGCAGGCACCGACGCCGTGGCCGCTCGCATCGCAGAGGCCGGCGCACTCGACATCCTGGTGCACGTCGCCGGAGGGGCGTCGACGCCGTCGGGTGGATTCGCGGTCATCACCGACGACCAGTGGCTCACCGAGCTGAACCTCAACTTCCTGGGAGCAGTACGGCTGGATCGAGCCCTTCTCCCGGCGATGATCGAGTCCGGGTCGGGCGTGGTCCTGCACGTCACCTCGATCCAGCGTGAGCTGCCCCTGTACGACGCGTCCTTGGCCTACGCAGCAGCGAAGGCCGCGCTGCGCACGTACAGCAAGGGGCTTGCCAACGAGCTCGCGCCACGCGGCGTACGGGTCAACGCGATCAGCCCCGGAGGAATCGAGACCGAAGCCTACGAACGATTCGTGGACCGGATCGCCGAGGGCAACGGACTCACCCGTGAAGCCGCCAAGCAGACGATCTACGACTCCCTCGGAGGAGTACCCCTGGGACGGTTCGCGAACACGGAGGAGATCGCGGACCTGGTCGGATTCCTCGTCTCAGACCGCGCCTCGGCGATCGTCGGCGCCGAGTACGTGATCGACGGTGGCACCGTCCCGACCGTCTGAGCACTCGCGATCACCCCGCTGATCGGCCGCCGGTCGGGGCCTCGTCCCGGGTGAACGTGAGCTGCTGGACATCGATGTAGTCGGCTGCGAACCCGGCGCGGGAGTACTCCAGGTAGAAGTGCCACATCCGCAGGAAGGTCTCGTCGAAGCCGAGGGACCTGGCCTCGTCGGCGTGCTCCCACAGCGCGAGGTCCCAGCGCCGCAGGGTCTCGGCGTAGTGGGGGCCGAACGAGAGCCGGCTGCGGACCCGGAGCCGGGTGTGCGCCTCGGTGGCAGCGGTGATCGCCTCGTTCGAAGGGAGCAGGCCGCCGGGGAAGATGTACTTGGTGATCCAGGTCTCGGTGTGACGGGTCGCGAGCATCCGGTCGTGAGGCATGGTGATCGCCTGGATCACCGCAGTGCCGCCCGGGGCCAGGACCTCGTCGATCTTCGCGAAGTAGACCGGCCAGAACCGTTCTCCGACGGCCTCGATCATCTCGACCGAGACCACCGCGTCGTACGTTCCGTCCACGGCTCGGTAGTCGCGCAGCTCGATGTCCACGCGATGGTCCAGACCGGCCGCGCCGATCCGGCGCCGGGCCAGCTCGGCCTGCTCGACGGAGAGGGTCACCGAGGTGACCTGGGCGCCCCGGGCGGCGGCCCGCAGGGCCAGCTCTCCCCAGCCGGTCCCGATCTCGAGCAGACGGGTCCCCGCTCCGACTCCCGCCTCGTCGAGGATCCGGTCGATCTTGCGGTGCTGGGCGAGCGCCAGGTCCTCGGTGGAGGGCAGCGTGGAGAAGAGGCCCGCCGAGTAGCTCATCGTCGGGTCCAGGAAGAGCGCGAAGAAGTCGTTCGACAGGTCGTAGTGGTGCCCGATGTGCTCGCGCGCGTTCTCCGGCGTGTTCAGGTCCTTCGCACCGCGGCGCCGCTCGTAGACGCCGCGCAGCCGCTGTGCCCACCCGGGCAGGAGACCGTCGAGATCCCGGCACAGCACGGTCAGCGTCTCCCCGAGCTCCGGCGCGTCCCAGGCACCGGTCAGGTACGCCTCGCCGAAGCCGATCAGCCCGTGCCGGCTGAGCCTGGCGTAGAAGTCCTCGGGCCGGTGCAGCACGATGTCGGCGGGGCTGCCGTCCTCGCTCACGCTGATGCCGAGCCGCTTCGTGGCGGCCCGGAACACGGCCGCCGCGGCAGCCGCGGTGCCCCGGGCAACCAGGCCGCTGGGTGCTTCCTGCAGCATCGGCCAACGCTCACCCACCAGGGGCTGGGCGGTGGGGGCTTCGATGGTCTTCATCGGACTCCTTCTTGGTGGTGCAACGGCCGTCTGTGGACCGGCAGGCGTCGTAGCCACAGCGCCACGCCGTGGATGCGGATCCAGACCACGCCGAGAATCGCGGCGGGCGCGGAACGGAGCGTGTCCCCGAACCGCCCTTCGACCCGGGATCCGCGGACGGAGGCGTCGAAGACGGTCCCGTCCTCGGTGGTCAGCCGGACGGCGACCCGGAGTCGCCCGTCGGGTGGCGGCACGGTCAGCTCGTAGTGGCCGTCCACACCGTGGAACGGTGAGACGTACATCGCCTTCGCGACCTGCGCCCGGTGCCGTTCGTCGGGGTGGACGAGGTACGCGTGCCGGTCGCCGTAGGTGTTGTGCACCTCGACGACGGTGGCCAGCGGCTCCCCGGAGGCAGCCGTGCACCAGTAGACGCTGATCGGGTTGAAGCTGAACCCGAGGGCTCTCGGCTGAGCCGCCATCAGCACCCGCGCGTCGGCCAGGTTGATGTCGTGGAGCTTCAGGAACGCGGCGAGGTTCTCCCGGATCGAGAGCCCGGGGTCGCCCAGATGGTCGCGGGCCTCGAAGCGGCCGAGGGGCCCGCGGTCGGGCAGCCGGTCCAGGTCGACCACCTGCCAGTGGGAGCGGTGCACGAACCGGTTCCGCAGCGGCCCCCGCCGGGTGTGGCTGATCGTGGTGCGATACACCCCGGTCGCGTCGTCGGGCCGCTCCGCCGGGGCCGTCCAGGACAGTCCCAGCCGCTCGGCCGCACGGGCACCGGAGCGGGCGCCGTCCTCATGGAACCCCCAGCCACGCCAGGCGCCGGCGAAGACCAACGCGTCGGAGTCCAGCTCGTCGGCCCGCTGTTGAGCGGCGACCGACTCCGGGGTGTAGAGCGGGTGCTCGTACTCCATGGTGGCGATGACCTTCTCCGGGTCGATCAGGTCGGCCCCACCGAGCGTGACCAGATGACGTACGCCTCCGGGAGCCGGCAGCCGCATCAACCTGGTCAGGTCGTAGGTGACCGTGACCTGGCCGCGGCACGGGCGCTCCAGGTAGTTCCACGAGGACCGGACGTGCTCGCTGTCCGGCAGCAGGCTGGTGTCGGTGTGCAGCTGAGCCTGGTTGGCGGAGTACGGGAACCCACCCAGGATCTCCCGCTGGGCCGCCGTCGGCTCGCCAAGCATCGCCAGCGACTGTCCGGGATGGGTCGCGAGCACGGCCGCGTCGAAGAGCTCGGTGCGCCCGTTGCCGTCGGTGATCTCGACACCCGCACCGGTCTCGACCACGTTCACCACCTTCGTCGAGGTCAGCACCCGGCCGCCGCGGTCGCGGATCGCGGCGGCGACCCCCTCGACGTACGTCGCCGACCCGCCGGTGACCGTGCGCCAGCGCGGCGAGCCGAAGATCTGCAGCATCCCGTGGTGGCTGAGGAACTCGAAGAGGTAGCGAGCCGGGTAGCTCAGCGCCGTGGCCGGGTCGCAGGACCACACCGCGGCGACCAGCGGTGCCATGAAGTGGCGGCGGAAGTGCGGCGTGAACCCGTGCTCGTCCAGGAACGCCTCGAGGGTGCGATCGTCGGGCTCACCGCCGGCGAGCAGTGCCCGCGCCGCCCGGTGGAACCGCGGGATCTCGGTGAGCATCCGCAGGTGCGCCGGGCGCCACGCGCGGCGGTCGGGCAGCACCCCGCGCAGCCCGCGCGCCCCTGCGTACTCCACCTCGGCGCTCTCCGAACGCACCGACATCGACATCTCGGAGACCTGCGTCGGCACGTCGAGCTCGGCGAAGAGCCGGAGAAGCGTCGGATACGTACGCCGGTTGTGCACGATGAACCCGGTGTCGATCGCCAGCTCGCTCCCGTCCGGCGCGGTGACGCGGTGGGTGTCGGCATGGCCGCCCAGCCGGTCATCGGCCTCGAAGAGCGTCACCGCGCTGTCGCCGGAGGCGACGTAGGCCGCGGTCAGGCCGGCCACCCCGCTGCCCACCACGGCGATCCGACGGCGTTCGTGGTCGGCGCTGCTCATCGGGCTCCTCGGGTCGAAGTGGGCGGTCGGCGCAGAGGCGCCGCCACCCGGTCTTCGGTCACCGGGGCGAATCGGATTGGTTCCGGGCCGTCAGCTTTTCTCGGGACGGCCCGGGGAGCGTCAGCCGCGGCCGGCGTACGGCATCCCGGTCGCGAGGATGGTCATCGCAGGCACGCTGACACCGAGCGGCAGCTGGGCCGTCGCGACGACTGCGTCGGCGACGTGCTGCGGGTCGAAGGTCGGCTCGGGGCGTACGGTGCCGTCGGCCTGACGGGCGCCGACGGCGATCCCGGCGGTCATCTCGGTGGCCGCGTTGCCGATGTCGATCTGGCCGACCGCGATGTCGTGGGTGCGGCCGTCGAGGGCCAGCGAACGGGTGAGACCGGTGATCGCGTGCTTGGAGGTCGTGTAGGCGGCGCTGCCCGGTCGCGGCACGTGTGCGGAGATCGAGCCGTTGTTGATGATCCGACCGCCGCGCGGGTCCTGACGCTTCATCTGGGCGACCGCCTCGCGGGCGCAGAGGAAGGAGCCGGTGACGTTGACGGCCAGCGTCGCGGCGAACTCCTCGGGCGGGACCTCGTCGACCTCGCCGCTCGGCCCGAAGGTGCCGGCGTTGTTGACCAGCAGGTCCACGCGGCCCCACATTCCGACGACCGCGGCGAACGCCGCCGACACCTCAGCGGCGGAAGCGACGTCGGTGGGCACCACGAGGGACCGCGCCATCACCGACGCGGTCTCCTCGAGCGATCTCCGCGTGCGGCCGAGGAGCGCGACCTGGAAGCCGGCACCGTCCAGCGCCTGCGCGATCACCCTCCCCAGCCCGGAGCCGGCACCGGTGACGACCGCGACCGGCATCAGGTGAACTGCCTCGACAGGACGGCGTGCCGGTTGACGTCCTTGTAGAGCAGGTAGCGGAACCGGTCGGGTCCACCGGCGTAGCAGGCCTGCGGACAGAACGCCCGCAGCCACATGAAGTCGCCCTCCTGCACCTCCACCCAGTCCTTGTTGAGCAGGTAGACGGCCTTGCCCTCGAGGACGTAGAGCCCGTGCTCCATCACGTGCGTCTCCGGGAACGGGATCGCGCCGCCGGGCTCGAAGCTGACGATGTTGACGTGCATGTCGTGGCGTACGTCATCGGGGTCGACGAAGCGCTGGGTCTTCCAGGCGCCGTTGGTGCCCGGCATCTCGCCACCGGGCACGTCGACCTCGTTGGTGACGAACGGTTCGGGAACGTCGATGCCCTCGACCGCCTGGTAGGCCTTGCGGATCCAGTGGAACCGGGCGACCTGGTCGCTGGTGTTGTGCAGCGTCCAGGTGGAGCCGGGCGGGAGGAAGGCGTAGCCGCCCGGGGTGAGATCGTGCTTCTCGCCCTCGACCGAGAGCGTCAGCGCGCCCTCGACCACGAACAGCACACCCTCCGCGCCCGGGTCGAGCTCGGGCTTGTCGCTGCCGCCGCCGGGCGAGACCTCGACGATGTACTGCGAGAAGGTCTCCGCGAACCCCGAGAGCGGACGGGCGATCACCCACAGCCGCGTGCCCTCCCAGAACGGGAGCTTGCTGGTGACGATGTCGCGCATGGTGCCACGGGGGAGCACGGCGTACGCCTCGGTGAAGACGGCCCGGTCGGTGGTCAGCTCACGCTGCGACGGGTGGCCGCCGGTCGGGGCGTAGTAGCGGGGTTCGCTCATGGTCGGGCTCCTTCTGTGGTGACTCTGCTGAGCAGCCGGCCCTGGGGCGCGGCCTCGATGTCGATCTTCTCGCCACGCAGCCAGGTCGCGCGGACAACACCTGCGAGCGATCGACCGTGGTAGGGCGTGACGGCGTTCTTGTGATGGAGCCTCGCGGCATCGACCACGTAGGAGGCGTCGGGGGCGAGGACCGCGAAGTCGGCGTCGTGGCCGACCTCGATCTGCCCCTTGCGGCTCAGCCCGGCATGACGTGCGGGAGCCTCGGACATCCAGCGGGCGACGTCGGCGAGGGTGAAGCCGCGGCTCCTTGCCTCGGTCCAAACTGCCGACAGGCCCAGCTGGAGCGACGAGATGCCACCCCACGCGACCCCGAAATCGCCGGTGTCGAGAGCCTTCAGGTCGGGAGTCGAGGGCGAGTGGTCGGTGACGACCATGTCGATGACGCCGTCACGCAGGCCCTGCCAGAGCAGCTCGCGGTTGGCGGCCTCCCGGATCGGCGGGCAGCACTTGTACTGCGTCGCGCCGTCGGGGATCTCCTCCGCGGCGAACGTCAGGTAGTGGGGGCAGGTCTCGGCCGTGATCGGGACCCCGTCGCGCCGGGCCGAGGCCAGCATCGCGAGCACGTCGGAGCTGGAGACGTGAAGGATGTGGACGCGGCAGCCTGTCCACCGGGCCAGCTCGATCACCTGGGCGATGGCGAGGTTCTCGGCGCCGCGGGGACGGCTGTGCAGGAATCTTTCGTACGCCGCGCCCCCGGCCTCCGGCGCGTGCTCGATCGCGTGGGCGTCCTCGGCGTGGACGATCAGCAGACCGTCGAAGGACGCGATCTCGCGCATCGCGAGCTCGAGCTGTGCGCTGTCGAGCGGCGGGAACTCGTCGACGCCTGAGTGCAGTAGGAAGCACTTGAAGCCGGAGACCCCGGCCTCGTGCAGCGTACGCAGCTCCGCGACGTTGCCCGGGATGGCTCCGCCCCAGAAGCCGACGTCGACGAAGGCCTGGCTCGCCGCCGTCTTGCGCTTGAGGTCGAGAGCCGGGAGGTCGCAGGTGGGCGGGATGCTGTTGAGCGGCATGTCCACGATCGTGGTGACCCCGCCGGCGGCCGCGGCACGGGTCGCGGAGGCGAAGCCCTCCCACTCGGTCCTGCCGGGGTCGTTGACGTGCACGTGCGCGTCGACGACGCCGGGCATCAGCACCTCGTCGTCGGCGAGCTCGACCACTCGGGCCGCGGTCAGGTCCTCTGCGATCGGCGCCACCGCGACGATCGCGCCGTCGCGAACTCCGACGGCTCCGGCTCGCTCGCCCTCGGGGGTCACCATCCGTGCCGCCCGGATGACGACATCGAGATCTCGACTCACACCCTCACCTCCACCTCATCGACTGCCACCACCCGGGTCCGCTGGCGACCGAGACCGGTCACCTCGGCCTCCACCACGTGCCCCTCCCGCAGGAAGGGCCGGGGCTCGGGCCGCAACGCTGCGACCCCGCCAGGCGTCCCGGTCAGCACCAGGTCGCCGGGCTCGAGTGTCATCAGCGTACTGAGGAAGGCGAGGAGCTCACCGACGCCGTAGGCCATCCGGGCGGTCGTCCCCCGCTGCCGGTGCTCTCCGTCGACCCAGAGCTCCAGACCGAGGGCCTGCGGGTCGCCCACGGCGTCGGGCGTGACCAGCCACGGGCCGATGGGGGTGAAGGTGTCGGCACACTTCCCCTTCGCCCACGTCGGCCCGGCCGCGATCCGCGCCCGCTCGCTGACGTCGTCGGCGGTGAGGTAGCCGCCGACCGCGGCCAGAGCCTGCTGCGGGTCGGCACACCGGGTCAGTCGGCGGCCGATCACCACACCCAGCTCGACCTCGTAGTCGGTCATCGTCGACCTCGGCGGCAGCTCGATCGCGTCGTGAGGACCCACGATCGACGTCGAGGGCTTGAGGAAGACGACCGGCTCGTCCGGGATCGCGACGC
Source organism: Nocardioides sp. NPDC087217 (assembly GCF_044744805.1). Classification (NCBI taxonomy): domain Bacteria; kingdom Bacillati; phylum Actinomycetota; class Actinomycetes; order Propionibacteriales; family Nocardioidaceae; genus Nocardioides; species Nocardioides sp. NPDC087217. The sequence goes on along the minus strand of NZ_JBIUZB010000001.1, from coordinate 755,642 downwards.
CGGCCTCCTCGGCGTGGTCCTCGTAGTTGAGCCCGATCCCGACGACCTTGCCCGGCCGGGCCACCGGCGGTCCGATCCGGGTGCCGTCGGGGATGACGGGAAGGCTGCCCGAGGCGATCGCGCCTCGCACCAGTCCGAGCCGCTCCGGGTCGCCGAGCAGGTCGCCGTCGATCGCCGGCACGACGGCCGACAGGTCACGCAGTACGTCCTGGTCGTCGAGGGCTGCGGGGCGCTCCTGGCCCGGCGGGCCCACACTCAGCAGTCTCATGCCGCCTCCTCGGATGCTGACCGAGGTACCTCGGTCTGGTTGCACTTCCCTCGTGGAACTCCACGAAGGAGGTGGGCGCTCACCGAGTTACCTCGGTGAACATTCCACCGCTCGCTCATGCGTCCTCCTTGATGAGATGGTCGGCGGCGATCCGCTCGGCGATCTGCTCGAGCAGGGCGGCGCCCTCGGTCAGGCAGCGCTGCAGGTCGGGCTCGATGTCCGTCAAGGCGTACGCCGCTCCGATCCCGGCCGCCTGCAGCCGGTCGTGGTCGAGATGGTTGACCCCGCAGACCGCCACGACCGGGACACCGGCGCGGGCGGCCGCGGCGGCGACGCCGGCCGGGGCCTTTCCGTTGAGGGTCTGCTCGTCGAGCGCGCCCTCGCCGGTGACGACGAGGTGCGCGCCGTCCAGCCCGGCGGCGAAGTCGACCAGCTCGAGCACGAGCTTGATGCCCGAGCGGAGCTCGGCGCCCAGGAGCGCGACCGCAGCGAAACCCACACCCCCAGCAGCACCGGCACCCGGGTGGTCCCGGTGATCGGCACCCGTCGTGGCCGCGACGACGTTGGCCCAGTGAGCGAGCGCGGCGTCCAGGCGCCGCACCTGATCGGGATCGGCGCCCTTCTGCGGCCCGTAGACCGCAGCCGCGCCGCGGGGTCCGGTGAGGGGGTTGTCGACGTCGCAAGCGACGGTGATCTCGACCCCCTCGATCCGGCGGCGGAGCTCGGCGAGGTCGAGCCGGGCCACCTGCTCCAGGCCGACTCCGCCATCGGGCACCGGCGCGCCGGAGGCGGTGAACAGCCTGGCGCCGAGCCCGCAGAGCAGCCCCGCTCCGCCGTCGGTACTGGCGCTGCCGCCGATCCCGAGCACGATCCGGCGACAGCCCGCATCGATCGCGGCCGCCATCGCCTGCCCGGCCCCGAGGCTGGAGGAGCGCAGCGGATCCGGCAGACCCGGCAGCCGCGCCAACCCGGAAGCGTCGGCGAGCTCGATGACCGCGACGTCGTCCCGCCGGGCGTACGCTGTCCGCACCGGCTCCCCGGTCGGCCCGGCCACGGTGACCGGCACGAGGGCGAACCCGGCGGACTCGGCCGCCGCCAGGGTGCCGTCGCCACCATCGGCGACCGGGATCGCGTCGACGACCACGCCGGGACTCCCCCGGCGCATCCCGGCGCTCACCGCCGCCGCGACCTCGGCAGCGGTGAGCGATCCCTTGAACTTGTCGGAGGCGACCAGTACCCGCTGCGCAGGCCGAGTCGGCTCATCCTGACCGAGATCTCCGTCGAGTCGGCTCGTCATGACGCGCCGACTCGGCGGATGTGCGTCAGGACGCGCCGACTCGGCACAGGTGGAAGCGGGAGACATGGCCCGCCTCAGTCCAGCGGGACGAGCGCGGTCGGGGCGTGCTCACCACGCTCGGCCAGCTCCTCGAACTCGACGACGCCGTCGATCTCGACGCCCATCGAGACGTTGGTGACGCGCTCGAGGATGACCTCGACCAGCACCGGCACGCGGTATTCGGCCATCAGGGCCTTGGCCTTCTCGAAGGCGGCACCGAGATCGGCCGGGTCGGTCACCCGGATCGCCTTGCAGCCCAGGCCCTCCGCGACCTTGAGGTGGTCGACACCGTAGCCCTCGACCTCAGGGCTGTTGACGTTGTCGAAGGCCAGCTCCACGCAGTAGTCCATCTCGAACCCGCGCTGGGCCTGGCGGATCAGGCCGAGGTAGGAGTTGTTCACGACCACGTGGATGTAGGGGATGTTGAACTGGGCGCCGACGGCCAGCTCCTCGATCAGGAACTGGAAGTCGTAGTCGCCCGAGAGCGCGACGACCTGGCCGTCGGGGACGGCTGTCGCGACCCCCAGCGCGGCCGGCAGGGTCCAGCCGAGCGGGCCGGCCTGGCCGGCGTTGATCCAGTGCCGCGGCTGGTAGACGTGCAGCAGCTGCGCGGCCTGGATCTGGGACAGGCCGATCGTCGTGACGTACCGGGTCGCCGGCCCGAAGGCGCGGTTCATCTCCTCGTACACCCGCTGCGGCTTGATCGGGACGTTGTCGAAGTGGGTCTTGCGCTGCAGGGTCCGCTTGCGCTCGGCACACTCCTCGGCCCAGGCCGCACGGTCGGTGACGCGGCCGTCGGCCGCCCACTCCTTCGCGACCTCGACGAGCACCTCGAGCGCCGCGCGAGCGTCGGAGACGATCGAGTAGTCCGCCGCGAAGACCCGGCCGATCTGGGTCGGCTCGATGTCGATGTGCACGAACGTACGTCCGCGGGTGTAGGTCTCGACCGAGCCGGTGTGGCGGTTGGCCCACCGGTTGCCGATGCCGAGCACGAAGTCGCTGGCCAGCATGGTCGCGTTGCCGTAGCGGTGGGAGGTCTGCAGGCCGACCATGCCCGCGTTGAGCGTGTGGTCGTCCGGGATCGTGCCCCAACCCATGAGCGTGGGGACGACGGGAACCCCGGTGACCTCGGCGAGCTCGACGAGCAGGTCGGAGGCGTCGGCGTTGATGACGCCACCGCCCGCGACGATCAGCGGACGCTCCGCCTCGAGCATCATCGCCAGCGTCTTCTCCGCCTGAGCACGGCTGGCCGCCGGCCTGGCGATCGGCAAGGGCTCGTACGTCTCGATGTCGAAGTCGATCTCGGCCAGCTGGACGTCGAGCGGCAGGTCGATCAGGACCGGGCCGGGACGCCCCTCGCGCATCAGCCGGAAGGCCTTCTGGAAGGTGCCCGGGACCTGGGCGGGCTCCATCACGGTGACCGCCATCTTGGTGAGCGGTCCGGCGACGGAGGCGATGTCGACCGCTTGGAAGTCCTCCTTGTGGAGCTTCGCGACCGGTGCCTGGCCCGTGATGCACAGGATCGGGATCGAGTCGGCGGAGGCCGAGTAGAGCCCGGTGATCATGTCGGTGCCGGCCGGGCCGGAGGTGCCGATGCAGACGCCGATGTTGCCGGCCTTCGCCCGGGTGTAGCCCTCGGCCATGTGCGAGGCCGCCTCGACGTGGCGGGCGAGCACGTGCTGGAGCCCGCCGTGCTTGCGCATCGCGCTGTAGAACGGGTTGATCGCGGCACCCGGGAGGCCGAACAGCTGGGTCGCGCCCTCCTTCTCCAGGATCAGGACAGCGGCGTCGACCGCGCGCATGCGTGCCATCTCAGTTCTCTCCCTTGGTGACAGAGCCGCTCAGGCGCTCGACCCCGCGCAGCAGTGCGGAGTGGTCCAGGCCGCCGTCGTCGTTGGCCCGGGCGCTCGCCATCAGCTGGGCAACCAGCGAGCCGAGCGGGACCACGACGCCAGCCTCGCGGGCGGCGGCGGTGACGATGCCCATGTCCTTGTGGTGCAGGTCGATGCGGAAGCCGGGCTGGAAGGAGCGGGTGAGCATGTTCTCCTTCTTCTGGTTGAGCACGCTCGAGCCGGCGAGCCCGCCGCCGAGCACCTCGAGGGCGGCCTTCGTGTCCACGCCGTACGCCTCGAGGAAGACGACCGCCTCCGAGAGCGCCTGGATGTTGGCCGCGACGATGAGCTGGTTGGCCGCCTTGACCGTCTGGCCGGCCCCGCTCGGACCGACGTGGACGATGGTCTTGCCCACGACGTCGAAGAGCGGCTTCGCGGTCGCGAAGTCGTCGGCCGAGCCGCCGACCATGATCGAGAGGGCCGCGTTCTTCGCGCCGGCCTCGCCGCCGGAGACCGGGGCGTCGAGGATGCGGAAGCCACGCGCCGTGGCCTGCTCGGCGAGCGTCGCGCTCACGTCGGGCCGGATGCTGGAGAAGTCGATGATCAGCGCGCCGGCGGGGGCGGACGCGAAGACGCCGTCCTCGGCGGCGAGGACCTCCTCGACGTGAGGCGAGTCCGGGACCATGACGCAGACGACCTCGGCGTCGCGGCAGGCGTCGGCGGTCGAGGCGGCGGCGCGGCCGCCCGCCGCGGCCAGGGCCCGGGTGCGCTCGGGGCTGTGGTCGAAGCCGGCGACGGTGTGGCCCGCCTCGACGAGGTGGGCGGCCATCGGGCTGCCCATGATGCCGAGGCCGATGAAGGCGATGTTGGTCATGATGTTCCTCCTACGGGGTGGTCAGTGGGTGGCGGTCGCGGCGCTGCGGCGCTCGCGCGGCAGCCAGTCGAAGCTCTCGGTCGAGGTCGTGGCGGGCTTGTACTCCAGCCCGACCCAGCCGGAGTATCCGGCCGCCTCGAGGGCGGCGAGCTGCCGCTCGAGCGGGAGCTCGCCGGTGCCGGGCTCGTTGCGGCCCGGGGCGTCGGCGATCTGGACGTGAGCGATGCGAGCGGCGTACGCAGCGATCACCGCGTCGACGTCGTCGCCGTTCACGGCGAGGTGGTAGAGGTCGGCGAGCAGCCCGATGTTGGCCTCGCCGGCGCGGTCGATCGCCGCGATCGCGTCGGCGGCGGTGAGCAGCGGATAGCGGTCGGCACCGCTGACCGGCTCGACCAGCACGGTGCCACCGATGCGGGCCGCCGCGCGGGCGGCCAGCGCGAGGTTCTCGGCGCCGAGCTCGTCCTGCGCCTCGGGGGCGACACCGTCGACGCGGTTGCCGTAGAGGGCGTTGAACGCCGTGCAGCCGAGCCGTTCACCGATGCCGATCGTGACGTCGATGTTGTCGCGGAACTCCGCCGACCGCGCCGGCCACGAGACCAGACCGCGGTCACCGGCGGGCATGTCGCCGGCGAAGAAGTTGAGGCCGACCAGGTGCACCCCGGCGTCCTGCACGGCGGTCACGAAGGCGTCGACGTCCTGGTCGGACGGCACCGCCTCGGCGAACGGCCACCAGAACTCCACCGCGTCGAAGCCGGCGGCCTTCACCGCCGCGGGGCGCTCGAGCAGCGGGAGCTCGGTGAACAGGATCGAGCAGTTCACCTCGTACCGGAGCTGGTGGGTCATCACACCGTTCCTTCCGTATTGCGGAATTTGATTTCTGACATTCGAAATATAAGGATGTGAGCGGAGTCACGTCAACCCGCGTCTCGAACTCGGCCGCAAAGTGGTGAAGAAACGACAACGGGCCTCCCGTGCACATGCGCGGGCGTTGTACGTTCCTCCAAGACGCGGCCGATATGGACCGGCGGACCGGTGGAGGCACCGTGCTACTTGCAGAGCTGTTGGAGCAGCCCAGCCTGGGCCTGCGACTCCTGCACGCGCCCGACGGCTCGCTGGAGCGTCCGGTGGGGCGCACGATCACGATCGACCTGCTCGAGCCGGGCCGCTATCTGAACGGCGGAGAGCTCGTGCTCACCGGCCTCGTCTGGCGCCGCGGACCGGAGGACAGCGAGACGTTCGTGTCCTCGATCGCCGACGGTGGCGCGACCTGTCTGCTGGCCGGAGCGGCCCTGCTCGGCGCGGTTCCCGACGACCTCGTCGAGGCCTGTCACCGCCATCAGGTCGCCCTGGTCGAGGTGCCCGGCGACGTGGCGTTCGCCGACGTGACCGAGTACGTCGCGGCCGCTGGCGCCGCCGGCGCGAGCGCCCGGATGTCGGCCAGCCTGGCCCGCCAGCGTCAGCTCCTCTCCGCCATCGCCTCGGGCCGCAGCCTCGACGAGCTGGCCGCCCGGGTGGCCTCCGAGATCGGCCACGCGTGCCGGGTCCTCACCGCAAGCGGGCGCCATGTCGTACCCGGCCCCGGAGAGCTCGATCCCGAGACGGTCGACGCGCTGACCCGCCGCTTCCTGACCGCTGACCTGCTGCCCGCCGTGGCCGAGGTAGGCGACCGCAGCTACTCGCTGTTCCCCATCGGATCGGGCCTGGCCGACCGCCTCACCGGATGGACCGTGGCGGTCGAGGGCGACCACACCACCTGGCCGCGGGAGGACCTCGACATGGTCCACGAGTTCGGCGCCATCACAGCCCTGGACCGCTCGCGGCGCGACGAGGGATTCCGTGTCCGGCGACCACTCGCGGCCGCCACCCTCGCCCACCTGGAGGCCGGTGCCTCACCCGCCGAGATCGCGACCGGCCTACGCCAGTCCGGGCTCGATCCCGAGCGTCCGCTGGTGCTCGCCGTGGCCGAGCTCGGGCCAGGTGGCCCGCCGGACGCGGTGGCCGCGGTGCTCGAGGATGTGGCCCTCGGCCTGGGGCCGTCCGTGGTCGCGAGCGCGCGGGACGGCTGTGCCGTCGCCTTCCTCCCGTCCCGTCCGGACCTCACCGACCAGCTGCGCCGCTCGCTGACGCGGCTGGCGCCGGCGCTGGTCCGCGGGTCGCTGTCGGTCGGACTGAGCGGCGAGAGCGCCATCGACGCACTGGCCGGAGCGCTCGAGGAGGCCCGGTTCGCGCACCGGGTCGCCCGCTCCGGCGGCGGCGCGGTGGCGCTGTCCAGCTCGGAGGAGGTCACCTCTCACGTACTGCTGCTGGCCACGGTCCCCGACGACATCCGCCGCACCTACGCGCAGCGCGTCCTCGGTCCCGTCCTCGAGCACGACCAGCGCACCGGCAGCGATCTGGTGCCGACGCTCGACCGGTTCCTGACGTACGCCGGCTCGTGGACGCGTACGGCGGAGTCGCTCCATCTCCACGTCAACAGCGTGCGCTACCGGATCTCCCGGGTCGAGGAGCTGACCGGGCGTGATCTGACCACGATGGAGGACCGCGTCGACGTCTTCCTCGCCCTCAGATCGCTGTGACCTACCTGATCGAGACGCGCGCTGGCCGGTCGGCGCTGTAACACGTCGTTCGTAGTACTACTCGCCCTATTGGAACGACCGGATAGTGCTACGAACAGCGTGTTACACGCGATCCCGGCGCGGAGATTCACTCCGCAGAAACGGCTACGAAACCGGCCGCGCCCCATTCTGGAGAATCACACAAAGGCCAGATCCGCGCAGACCCCATCTTCGGATGATCGGCGGGTGCCGCTCGGGGCCCCGAGAGACCAGGCTGTGGGGTAAGTCACAGCTCACCTGCCCACCAGGGCGCCCCCGAGAAAGGTGTGAGGATGAACGCGAGAGCAGTCCTGAGGTCGATACGGCCCCAGAAGAAGGACGGTGGCCGCCCCACCCACCCCGTCGACGAGGTGCTCCCGGCGGGCAAGCTCGCCGTCTACGGCCTCCAGCACGTGCTCGCGTTCTACGCCGGGGCGGTGATCGTCCCGATCCTGCTCGCCAACTCCATCGGGTTGAGCCAGGAGGAGCTGATCCACCTGATCAACGCCGACCTGTTCACCTGCGGCATCGCCTCGATCATCCAGTCGGTCGGCTTCTGGAAGGTCGGCGTACGCCTGCCGCTGCTGCAGGGCGTCACCTTCACCGCGGTCTCGCCGATGATCGCGATCGGGCTCGCGGCGGGCGGTGGCACGGACGGGCTGCTCGTCATCTACGGCGCGGTGATCGTCGCCGGGCTCGCGACGTTCTTCATCGCCCCCTACTTCAGCCGGCTGATCCGGTTCTTCCCGCCGGTCGTGACCGGCTCGGTGATCACCATCATCGGCATCGCACTGCTGCCCGTCGCCGCCGCGGACGCGACCGGTGGCGCCGGCCCGACCTCGGACCCCACCAGCGGCCGCAACCTGGCGTACGCCCTGGGCACCCTGGCCCTGATCGTGGTCATCCAGCGGGTGTTCAAGGGCTTCATGGCCACCGTCGCCGTGCTCGTCGGCCTGGTCGTCGGCACCCTGGTCGCCTGGGCGCTCGGGGATGCCCACTTCGACGCCGTCGCCAGCTCCGACTGGGTGGGCGTCACCACGCCGTTCCACTTCGGCTGGCCACAGTTCTCCGCGGCCGCGATCGTGTCGATGATCGTCGTCATGCTGATCACCGCCGTCGAGACCACCGGTGACGTCTTCGCCACCGGCGAGATCGTCGAGAAGCGGATCGGCCGCAACGACATCGCCCGCGCCCTGCGCGCCGACGGCCTGGCCACCACCATCGGCGGCGTCTTCAACTCGTTCCCGTACACCTGCTTCGCCGAGAACGTCGGCCTGGTCCGGCTGACCCGGGTCAAGAGCCGCTGGGTCGTCGCCACGGCCGGCCTGATCATGGTGTTCATCGGGCTGCTCCCGAAGGTCGGCGCGATCGTCGCCGGCATCCCGCACCCGGTCCTCGGCGGCGCCGCCCTGGCGATGTTCGCGACGGTCGCGGTCGTCGGCTTCCAGACGCTCAGCAAGGTCGACTTCCACGACCACCGCAACGTGGTGATCGTGGCGACCAGCGTCGGTCTGGCGATGTACGTCACCGCGCAGCCCGAGGTCGCCCAGGCCGTCCCGGGCTGGGCCGAGATCATCTTCGGCAGCGGCATCACCCTCGGCAGCCTCACCGCGATCCTGCTCAACATCCTGTTCCACCACGTCGGCCCTGACTACGGCCCCGCGGTCGCCGGCCAGCCCGGCGAGGGCGTCCGGCTCGACCAGGTCAACCAGATGGGGCGTACGGAGTTCGTGGAGACGTTCGACGGTCTCTTCCAAGGGCCGCGGTGGATGGTGGAGCGGGCCTGGGAGCAGCGTCCGTTCGCCGACACGCACGCCCTGCGACGCGCCTTCCAGGACGCCCTCTTCAGCGGCTCCGTCGAGGAGCAGCGCGAGCTGATCGAGGCCTACCCCGAGCTCGGTTCGCGCCTGGTCTCGGAGGGACTGGTCGGCGAGGAGTCGCTGCGCGACCAGTCCTCGCGCGGCCTGACCCACCTGGCCGAGCCGGACCAGGAGACACTGTCCACGCTCACCGACGCCTACCATGAGCGGTTCGGCTTCCCGCTGGTCATCTCCGTGCGCGACTCCGACTCGCTCGACCGGATCCTCGCCGAGGGCCGGTCGCGGCTCGGCAACTGCGAACGGCAGGAGCACGCCGCAGCGCTGATCGAGATCGCCAAGATCGCCGGCCACCGCTTCGACGACTTCCTGCGCGATGCCAACCCGATCCACAGCGCCCGCACCCGCAACCCGATCCGGAGCCAGCCATGACCGATCCCTCTGTCACCGTCAACGGGGACCACGTGCCCCTGACCGGGGTCGCCACCCACACCACCGCCCTCGACTGGCTACGCGGACGTGGCCTGACCGGTGCCAAGGAGGGCTGTGCCGAGGGCGAGTGCGGTGCCTGCTCGGTGCTGGTCGCCCGGCCCGGCACCACCTCGCCGACCGAGTGGACCGCGGTCAACGCCTGCCTCGTCCCCGTCGCCGCGCTCGACGGCCAGGAGCTCGTGACCAGCGAGGGCCTCGGGTCCAGCGACGACCTGCACCCGGTCCAGCAGGAGCTGGCCGTACGCGGCGGGTCGCAGTGCGGCTACTGCACGCCGGGCTTCGTCTGCAGCCTCGCCGCGGAGTACTACCGCCCGAGCCGCGAGGCGGCCGCCGAGACCTGCGACCACGAGCACGGCCCGAACGGCGTCGACCTGCACGCGCTGAGCGGCAACCTGTGCCGCTGCACCGGCTACCGCCCGATCCGCGATGCCGCCTACGCCCTCGGTGCGCCCGAGGCCGACGACGCCTTCGCCGCGCGCCAGCAGCAGCCTCCGCCCGAGCCGCGACCGACCCGGATCGCGGTCGACGGCGCCGAGTTCGTACGCCCGGAGACGCTCACCGAGGCCCTCGACCTGATCACCGAGTGGCCCCAGGCGCAGGTCGTCGCCGGCTCGACCGACTGGGGCGTCGAGGTCAACATCCGCGGCCGCCGCGCACCGCTGGTCGTGGCGGTGGACCGGCTGCCCGAGCTGCGCGAGCTCTCCTTCCGGACCGGCCACGTCGAGATCGGCGCGGCCCTCACCCTGACCGAGATCGAGCGCAAGCTCAACGGCCGGATCCCGCTGCTGGCCGAGATGTTCCCGCAGTTCGCCTCGCGGCTGATCCGCAACGGCGCGACGCTCGGCGGCAACATCGGCACCGCCTCGCCCATCGGCGACGCCCCGCCGGCGCTCCTCGCGCTCGACGCCGAGGTCGTCCTGGCCTCGCCGCGCGGCGAGCGGGTCGTCCCGCTGGCCGACTACTTCACCGGCTACCGCGAGACGGTCCGGGCCGCCGACGAGCTGATCCGCAGCGTACGGATCCCGCTGCCGCTGGCCCCGCTCGTCGGCTTCCACAAGATCGCCAAGCGCCGCTTCGACGACATCTCCAGCGTGGCCGTCGGCTACGCGGTCGAGGTCGTCGACGGCACCGTGGTCCGCGCCCGGATCGGTCTGGGCGGCGTCGCGGCCACCCCGCTGCGTGCCGTCGCCACCGAGGATGCCCTGGTCGGCCGGCCCTGGACCGCGGAGACCGTACGCCGCGCCGCGGCCGTCCTGGCCGGCGAGGGCACACCGATGGACGACCACCGCGCCAGCGCGTCCTACCGCTCGGCGATGCTGGGCCAGTCCCTGCTGCGCCTGTTCCACACCAACCCGGAGACCCAGGAGGTGCCGGCATGAGCGCCCTGTCCGAACGTCCCGACAACCCGATCGTCGGGATCCCGCTGCCCCACGAGAGCGCCGCGCTGCACGTCACCGGCGAGGCGCTCTACACCGACGACCTGGTCGGACGGATGACCGGCGTGCTGCACGCCTGGCCGGTCCAGGCCCCGCACACGCACGCCCTCGTCACCGCGCTCCGGACCGCCCCTGCCTACGACGTGCCCGGCGTCATCCGGGTGCTGACCGCCGAGGACGTACCCGGCGTCAACGATGCCGGCGTCAAGCACGACGAGCCGCTCTTCCCGACCGAGGTGATGTTCCACGGCCACGCGGTGTGCTGGGTCCTCGGCGAGACCCAGGAGGCCGCTCGGCTGGGCGCGGCCGCGATCGAGGTCGACTACGAGCCGCTGCCTGCCCTGGTCACCGTGACCGAGGCGATCGCGGCGGAGAGCTTCCAGGGCACCCCGCGCAACCTCGAGCGCGGTGACGTCACGGCGGCCCTGCAGAACGCCGCCCACGTCTTCGAGGGCGAGTTCGAGTTCGCCGGCCAGGAGCACTTCTATCTCGAGACCCACGTCTCCCTCGCCCTGGTCGACGAGGGTGGCCAGGTGCTGGTGCACAGCAGCACCCAGCACCCCTCCGAGACCCAGGAGATCGTCGCCCACGTGCTCGGCGTCCCGAGCCACGAGGTCACCGTCCAGTGCCTGCGGATGGGTGGCGCGTTCGGCGGCAAGGAGATGCAGCCGCACGGCTACGCGGCCATCGCCGCGCTGGGCGCCACCCTGACCGGGCGCCCGGTGCGGCTGCGCCTCAACCGCACCCAGGACATCACCATGTCCGGCAAGCGCCACGGCTTCCACAGCACCTGGCGCGTCGGATTCGACAACGAGGGCCACATCCTCGGCCTCGAGGCCACCCTCACCGCCGACGGCGGCTGGAGCCTCGACCTCTCCGAGCCGGTGCTGGCCCGCGCGCTCTGCCACATCGACAACGCCTACTGGGTGCCCGACATCCGTGTCGACGGCCGGGTCGCGCGCACCAACAAGACCTCGCAGACCGCCTTCCGCGGCTTCGGCGGACCGCAGGGCATGCTCGTCATGGAGGACCTGCTCGGCCGGTGCGCACCGCTGCTCGGCATCGACCCGCTCGAGCTGCGCCGCCGCAACTTCTATCAGCAGAACCAGACCACGCCGTACGGTCAGCAGGTCCGCCAGGCCGACCGGCTGGCGGCCTGCTGGGACCAGGTCGCCGAGTCCGGTGAGGTGGCCCGCCGCCGCGCGGAGATCGCCGACTTCAACGCTCGCCACCCGCACACCAAGCGTGGCCTGGCGATGACGCCGGTGAAGTTCGGCATCTCGTTCAACCTCACCGCCTTCAACCAGGCCGGCGCCCTCGTCCACGTCTACAAGGACGGCTCGGTGCTGATCAACCACGGTGGCACCGAGATGGGCCAGGGCCTGCACACCAAGATGCTCCAGGTGGCCGCCACCGCACTGGGCCTGCCCCTGTCCCGCGTACGCCTCGCCCCTACCCGCACCGACAAGGTCCCCAACACCTCGGCGACCGCGGCCAGCTCCGGCGCCGACCTCAACGGGGCCGCGATCAAGAACGCCTGCGAGCAGATCCGCGAGCGGCTCGCCCAGGTCGCCGGCGGCCATCTCGGGATCAGCCCGAACGACGTGCGTTTCGACGACGGTGTCGTCCGCGGCCTCTCCCCCTCCTCGGGCTCGATCGGGTGGAACGAGCTCGTGAACACGGCCTACCACCAGCGAGTGCAGCTGTGGGCGGCCGGCTTCTACCGCACCGAGGGTCTGCACTGGGACCCCAACGTGATGCAGGGCGAGCCGTTCAAGTACTTCGCCAACGGGGTGGCCGCGTCCGAGGTGGAGGTCGACGGCTTCACCGGTGCCTACACCCTGCGACGGGTCGACATCGTCCACGACGTCGGTGACAGCCTGAGCCCGCTGATCGACATCGGTCAGATCGAGGGCGGCTTCGTGCAGGGTGCCGGCTGGCTGACCCTGGAGGACCTGCGCTGGGACACCTCCGACGGACCGAACCGGGGCCAGCTGGCGACGCAGGCGGCGAGCACCTACAAGGTGCCGAGCTTCTCCGAGATGCCCGAGGACTTCCGGGTGAAGCTGCTCGAGAAGGCCCACGAGGAGGGCGCCGTCTACGGCTCCAAGGCCGTCGGCGAGCCCCCGCTGATGCTCGCCTTCTCCGTACGCGAGGCGCTGCGTGAGGCGGCCGCCGCGTTCGGTCCGGCCGGCACCAGCGTCGTGCTCGGCTGTCCCGCCACCCCGGAGGCGGTCTACTGGGCCCTCGACAAGGCTCGTACGCCGCAGGCCGCCGAGTCGGGCGGCGAGCCCGAGCCGGTCATGGCCGGAGAGAGGTGATGACATGGAGTGGCTGAAGGCCGTCCAGCGGCTGCGCGAGCGGCGGTTGCCCGGCGTACTCGTGACCCTGACGTCCGTACGCGGCCACTCGCCGCGCGAGGCCGGGGCGAAGATGGTCGTCTCGGCCGAGCGCACCTGGGCCACCGTCGGTGGTGGCAACCTGGAGGCGGTCGCGATCGAGCGCGCCCGCGCGATGCTGACCGAGGGCCTCGCGGTGCCGGAGAGCCTGAAGGTGTCGCTCTCCGACAAGGCGCCCTATCAGCACGGCGTGCAGTGCTGTGGTGGTGAGGTCGAGCTGCTGCTCGAGCCGCTGCCCGTCGTACCGTCCGTGGCCATCTTCGGGATGGGACACGTCGGGCTCGAGCTGGCGCGCATCCTGGCCCGCCACGATCTCGAGCTGCACCTGGTCGACTCCCGCACCGCCCAGCTCGAGCCGGAGCAGCTGCGGGGGCTGGACGACGCCGTCGCCGGCATCCATGTCCACCAGGTGCCGGTGCTGCCCGAGCTCGTCATCGGCGAGCTGCCCGAGGGCACCCATGTCCTGGTCATGACCCACGACCACGCCGAGGACGCCGCGCTTTGCGACGCGGCTCTGCGCGCCGGACAGCTGGCGTCGATCGGGCTGATCGGCTCGAGCGCCAAGTGGAGCCGGTTCCGGGCCAAGCTCGCCGACGAGGGCCACGCCCCCGAGGCGATCGACCGCATCACCACACCCATCGGACTTCCCGATCTCGGCGGCAAGGAGCCGGCCACGATCGCTGTCAGCGTCGCAGCCCGGCTGCTGCAACTCTTCGCGGGCGACCCCGCGCAGACCGAACAACAAGCAAGGTGACATCCCGCATGACGCTCTATCGAGGAACCTTCCTCGACACTCCCGACGACCCCTTCACCGGCGGCCGGCTCCGCACCGAGCAGGACGGCGCGCTGCTCGTGCGCGACGGCGTGATCCGCGCCCGAGGGTCCTTCGCCGACCTTCGCGGCCAGCACCCCCAGGAGGAGGTCGTCGACCTCTCCGGCGGCTTCGTGCTGCCCGGATTCGTCGACACCCACGTGCACTTCCCGCAGGTACGCGTCATCGGCGGACTCGGCATGCCGCTGCTCGACTGGCTCGACCAGACTGCCCTCCCCGAGGAGGCGCGCCTGGCCGACCCGGCCTACGCCGAGGGCGTGGCCGGCGACTTCGTCCGCGGCCTGGTCGGTGCCGGCACCACCACGGCACTCGTCTTCGGCAGCCACTTCGCGCCCGCGGTCGACACCGTCTTCGCCGAGGCCGCCCGCGTCGGGCTGCGGATCACCAGCGGCCTCGTGGTCAGCGACCGGCTCATCCGCGAGGACCTGTTCACCGACCCGGACCGGGCCCGCGAGGAGTCTCTCGCGCTCGCGGCCCGCTGGCACGGCGTCGGCCGCGCCCGCTACGCCGTGACGCCGCGGTTCTCGCTGTCGTGCTCTGACCCGCTGCTGGCGGCCTGCGCCGACGTCCTCCGTGCCGTGCCGGGCGCGATGCTGACCTCCCACGTCAACGAGAACACCCGCGAGATCGAGACCGTCGAGGCGCTTTTCGGCTGCGACTACGTGACCTCCTACGACCGGCACGGCCTGGTCGGCCCCGGCACCGTCCTGGCGCACAACGTGCACCCGACCGACCCCGAGCTCGCTCTGTTGGCCGCCCGCGGTGCCGCCGTCGCGCACTGCCCCTCCAGCAACGCCGCCCTCGGCAGCGGTCTCTTCCCGCTCGCCCGCCACCGAGCCCACGGCGTACGCGTCGCGATGGGCTCCGACGTCGGCGCCGGCACCGGGTTCTCCCTGCTCAAGGAGGGCCTGAGTGCGTACGTCGCCCAGCAGCTCCTCGGCGAGGCTGGCCACCCCTTGACCCCCACCCACCTCCTCCACCTCGCCACGGTCGCGGGAGCCGAAGCCCTCGGCCTCGGGGCCTCGGTCGGCGACTTCTCCGTAGGCCGCCGCTTCGACGCCCAGTGGATCAAGCCGGCCGCGAGCACACCCCTCGACGTCGGCCTCACCCACGCCGCGGATGCCGGCGACGCCCTTGCCAAGATGTTCGCCCTCGGCACCCCCGCCGACGTACGCAGCGTCTGGATCGAAGGCGAGCTCGTCAACGCCCCCGACCCCCACCTCGTGGGTTAGAACGCCGAGCCGTCACCCCGGACGACCGAGACGTCACCCCGGTCGGTCGAGTGGTCACCTCGCTGCCAACTCGGCCGGCGGGAGTGACGTCTCGACACGTTCGAAAGACCGGTTCACCGATCTGGAACGTCCCGGCTGCGTACCATCTCCAGGGTGTCGGACCTGTTCGTTGCGATCGTCTCGGCAGTCGTCGGCGCCGCCGTCGGCTCGGGTCTGACGACGCTGGCTGCCACCATCCGGTGGCGACGGGTCCAGGTCAGGGCGCATCGCGCGCGTTGGCTCGAGCCGGAGGAGAGCCTCGTCGACCCGCCGGCGAGTGGCTTCCTCCCGGTCGACTTCCCCGTTGACGGTGCGACAGCAGGCGCGAACCTCCATGTGAAGATCGTCAACCGATCGACCCGTGACGTGGAAGTCACCCATGTCTGGCTCGCGACTGATCCTGTCCGTGAGCTCGATCTGTCCCGCTTCGCGCTGCCGGTGAGGATCCGACCTGACGAGACTCACGAGGTCTGGTTCCCGATCGGCAAACTTCCAGCCGACGCTCCGCTCGAGCGGCTGGCGACGGTCCGGTTGTCGACAGGGAAGACGATCAGGTCTCGGCCCAACGACACGGTGCCGCCGTTCGGGTCGGTCGCTCGTGCGCAAGGCTGAACAGCCCGATGCCGACAACACGTACAACACGCGTGTCCGGGGCGGCGTGAGACGTCAGCTCGCCGCCTTTCTTCCCAAGGTCGAGCCGGCGCATCATGACGCGAAATCGCGCCGAGTCGGCTCGTCATAACGAGCCGACTCGGCATGATTTCGGGTGAGGACGAGCCGACTCGACAGGCCCGACGTACGCCACTCCTCAGCCGGTCACGACCGGTCGATGTCGTCGTCGAGCCGGTCCCCGAAGCCCTCGCGAGAGTCCTGGGAGGCGGCGAAGACCGAGGCGCCGGAGCGGTTGCCGACGGTGATCTCGTTGAACAGCAGGTTGAGCACGACGGCGACCAGGGCGGTGGCGCTGATGCCGGAGTGCATGATGACCCCCAGCCACTCCGGGAAGGCGTCCCAGAAGGTCGGTGCGGCGATCGGCAGGATCCCGACGGCGAGAGCTACGGAGACGATCACCATGTTGAGGTTGTCCTCGTAGTCGACGCGGGACAGCGTGCGGATCCCGGAGGCCGCGACGGAGCCGAAGAGCACGATGCCGGCGCCGCCGAGCACGGGGTACGGGATCGCCGCCACCACCGCGCCGACCACCGGCAGCAGACCGAGGAGCAGCAGGACGAGACCGCCGGTGGCGACGACGTACCGACTCCGGATGCCGGTCAAAGCCACGAGGCCGACGTTCTGGGCGAACGCGCTGCACGGGAAGGTGCCGAACAGCGGGGCGACCGTGGTGGCGGCCATGTCAGCGCGGAGACCGCGAGCGACCCGTCGAGCGTCCACGTCGGTCTCCACGATCTCGCCGATCGCCAGGATGTCGGCGGTCGTCTCGGTCATGATCACCAGGACGACGATCGTCATCGAGACGATCGCGCCGACCTCGAAGGTCGGGCTGCCGAAGTGCAGCAGCGGCGGCAGCGCGACCACGTCGGCCTTGCCCACGGAGGAGAAGTCCGCCTGTCCCGCGATCACCGCGACCAAGGTCCCGATGACCAGCCCGATGAGGATCGAGAGCCGGGAGATCGCACCCTGGAACACCCGGCTGATCACCAGGATGATGAGCAGCGTCAGCCCGGCGTACGCGATGTTGGTCATCGAGCCGTAGTCCGGCGCGGAGGCGTCGTTGCCCATCGCCCAGCGGAACGCCACCGGCATCAGCGAGAGCCCGATGACCGTGATGATCGTGCCGGTGACGACCGCCGGGAACAGCCTGACCAGCTGAGCGAAGAACGAGGAGAGCACCAGCCCGATCAGGCCGGCGACGATGATCGCGCCGAAGACGGGGCGCAGCCCGTCCTCGCTGGCGATGGTGACCATCGTCGACACGCTGGCGAACGAGATGCCCTGCACGATCGGCAGCCGGCTGCCGAAGGGCCCGAGACCCAGTGTCTGGAGCAGCGTGGCGAAGCCCGAGACGAAGAGCCCCGCTGTCACCAGCAGCGCGAGGTCCGTGCCCGAGAGACCCGCGGCACCCCCGACGATGAGCGGCGGCGCGATCACGCCGCCGTACATCGTCAGGATGTGCTGCGTGCCGTAGGCGAGGAGCTGGCCCGGCGGATGCCGCTCGTCCTCAGGTCGGGTCGTGATCGGCGCGGTGGCCTGCCTCCTGCGACCTAACATGGCCGGGCCTCAGCAGAATCCGGGGATGGCGTGCCAGGCGTTGCCGGCGTCTGGCGCCTCGTCGCGTACGACCGAGGCTTCGATCAGGCCGTAGGGCCGGTCCGCGGCGAAGAAGACCTCGCCGGGGTTGTCCAGGCCGAACGGCGAGAGATCGGAGAGGAAGTGGTGCTTGTTGGGCGCGGAGAACTTGATCTCGGCGACGTCACCGTGCTGCTCGAGCACCGACGTGCCCATCCCGTGGAGGGTCTGCTGCAGCGCAAGACTGTGGATCTCCGCGAACCGCTGCAGCAGCAGCGCCCGGATCGAGTCGTACGACTTGTCCCAGTCCACCTCGGTGGTGGAATAGCGCCAGCGGGCGACGAGCGAGGTCGCCAGGATCCGGTCGGTGGTCTCCTGCAGGGTCGTGTACTCGTCCTTGAGGAAGCCGTGGAACTCCGAGCCGGTCGACTTGAGCACGACCAGGTCCTTGATGCCGGAGACGACGTGCGCCACCCGATCCGACCCGCGACCGTCGACGTTCACCACAGCGGTCCGTACGCCACCACCCGAGCGGA
The DNA here is from genome assembly GCF_044744805.1 of Nocardioides sp. NPDC087217. Classification (NCBI taxonomy): domain Bacteria; kingdom Bacillati; phylum Actinomycetota; class Actinomycetes; order Propionibacteriales; family Nocardioidaceae; genus Nocardioides; species Nocardioides sp. NPDC087217. Next base: position 737,708 of record NZ_JBIUZB010000001.1, on the reverse strand, counting down.
CGAAGGAGTGGTCGTGACCCGCCCCGTCGACCTCGATCCGATCCCAGGCGTACTCATCGATCTCGACCCGCGCCCCCTCGGCGGCCGGGCAGGCCTCGAGGTAGCGGTCGGCGAGAGCCAGCGCGAACTCCTCGATCGAGGCGACGCCGATCTTCTTCGCGTAGGCGAAGACGGTGTTCTTCTGGGTGTCTGTCGGCAGTACGTCCTGCTGGTCGCCGGTGGTGTGGGCGTCGTCGAAGCTGCCGCGTAGCGCGGTGGAGACGTTGAGGTCACGGATCTGGTGGCGAGGAGTGTCGCGGTAGATGCGTACGACGCGGTTCTCGGCCTTGCCGTACTGGTTGGGTCCAAGACGAATGGGCATGTCAGCTCCCTCGGTAGGTGGAGTAGGCGAACGGGCTCAGCAGAAGTGGCACGTGGTGGTGCCGCCGGTCGGTGACCGCGAAGGTGACGGAGACCTGCGGGTAGAAGCACTCCTGACCGGTCGCCGCGTAGTAGGCGGCGGTGCCGAACCGGAGCTGATAGGTGCCGGCCGGGACCTGATCGGGTCCCAGGTCGGTCACCCGGCCGTCGTCGTCGGTGACGGCGTCGGCGAGTACGACGGATGACTCGTTGGCATCGATCCGGCTGAGCCGGACCGGGACACCGGCGGCCGGTCGGCCGAGCGCGGTGTCGAGTACGTGGGTGGTGATGGCACTGGTCATGCCGACACCTCGGCCGACAGGACCCGCTCGAGGCGGAGCAGCGCGATCCGGCGCAGCTCGTCGGCGACCACAGCCGCCTCCTCGTCGTGCTCGTGCCCCAGTCTCTCGCGGAGGGCGCCGAGCACCTGGTCTGCCGAGAGGCCCGAGGCGCAGATCAGGAAGACCCGGCCGAAGCGCTCCTCGTAGGCCCGGTTGCCTTCGGCGAGGGCCTCTGCCGTGGCCTGGTCGGTGCCGACCGCGGCCTGCTCGCGTCGCGACCAGGCGGCCTCGGGGTGCTCGCCCTCGGCGCGCTCCCCGATCCTGGGGTGGGCGGCCAGCGCCTGGTCGACGTCGGCCGCGGTGAACCGTCGGGCCGCCTCGTCGGCGGCCCGGAAGAGGTCGGCCTCTGCGGCATAGGGACGTCCGGCCAGGACGGCGGCGACCCAGCTCGGAGCGTCGCAGCAGGCCCGCAGCACGGGCCGTACGACGTCCGCCGGTGAGGTGTTGAAGCTCTGGAGATCCATGAACCGTTCTCTCTCGCTATGCGGAAACTAATTTCCGTACAGCAACAACGATTGCATGTGTCGCTCATCACAGTCAACAGTTTGTTGAAAAGTCTGGGGACTACTCCCGTTCGCGGTTCAGGTAGTTGTAGACCGTGAACCGGGTGACGCCGAGCGCGGCCGCCACGATCTCGGCGCTCTTGCGATAGTCGAAGGCGCCGCGCTCCTCCAGCAGCCGCACGGCGCGCTGCTTCCCCTGGCGGTCCAAGGCCGCCAGGTCGCCACCGAGGCTCTCGGCAACCTCGGCGAGCAGCGCATCCAACCCGCTCGCCGTACGCCGCGGCGCGCTGTGTCCTTCGACCCGTACCTGGAAGGTGATCTGATCGGCGCCGTGGTCCAGGCCCGCGGCCACCACCGAAGCCAGCGTGGCCAGCACCGCGTCCCGCTCGCCGCGCACCGACGTGCCCAGCGGCCCGAAGTCACATTCCAGGCCGGCCTCGCGGGCGGCCGCGAGCGCCGCCGTGGCGTGCTCGGGAGGCTCGCCCTCGCCACGGAACGGTTCGGTGGTGAACTCGGCTTCGACGCGCATGGCGGCAGGCTACCCAGCCTGCCGCCATGCGATCGGGATGCTCAGGCGGTGATCCGCCGGCGAGCCAGCTCGGCCAGCTTGGCCTGGTCGATCCCCGCGAGCGCCTCGACCTCGTCGGCCGCGACAGCACCGCACTCCACGCCACGCAGCACGAACGCGGCGAGCGCGGCAGCGGTGGCGGGCTCGTCGAGATAGCTGGAGTCGCCGCCATGGACGTACGCGCGCAGCCGAGCCGAGGCGACCTCGAGCCCGTCTCGGAAGAACGCGTACGTCGCGATGTAGCGGCTGGGGAGCTGGGCCGGATGCAGGTCCCAGCCCTGGTAGATCCCGCGGGCCAGCGACCGACTCACCAGTCGGGAGTGGAGCCGCCAGGCGGCGCGTACGGCCTCCGGGTCGCCGACCGGGAGCACGTTGGTCGAGCCGTCCGAGACGAAGACACCGGTGCCGGCGGCGGCCACCTGCATCACGTCCTTGGCATGGTCTGCGACCGGGTGCTCCATGCTCTGGAAAGCGGCCGCGACCCCGAGCGAGGCGGAGTAGTCGTACGTCCCGTAGTGCAGGCCGGTGACCCGGCCGGCGCCGGCGGCGATCATCCGCGCGATCAGTGCCGTGCCGTCGGAGCCGAGGATCGCCTGCGGCGTCTCGACCTGGATCTCGAACCGCAGGCTCCCGGCCTCGATCCCGTGGGCGGTCTCGAGCGCGGACAGCGCGGTGACCATCGCGGTCACCTGCTCGACGGAGGTCACCTTGGGCAGCGTGATGACGAAGCCGTCGCCCAGGCCGCCCTCGCGGACGAGTTCGCCGAGGAAGAGGTCGAGCGTACGCAGCCCGCGGCGCCGCGTCGGAGCCTCGAACGACTTGATCCGGATGCCGTGGAACGGCGTCGCCGAGCCGTCACGGACGGTGGCGGCGAGAGCCCGGGCGGCCGCCACCACCGCGGCATCCTCGTCCGCGTCGGGCCGAGCGCCGTAGCCGTCCTCGAAGTCGATCCGCAGGTCCTCGATCGGCTCGGCGGCCAGCTTGGCCGTCACCCGGTCGTAGATCTCCTCCGCCAAACCGGGCTCCAGCTCGAAGGAGTCTGCGACGTCTGCAGCCGAACCCGCATGCTCAGCCAGCACCCGACCGGACTCGGCCGACCACTCCGAGACGGTCTTCTCGTCGTAGCGGTCGCCCGGGACGTAGACGGTGTGCACCGGCTGACGTACGCCACGGTCCCCCGGATAGCTGGCGGCCAGCGCCGCGTCGGCGCCGGCCAGCGCGCGGTCGAGCCGGGCAGCGAGCTCCTCGAGACGGCTCATGCACCCACCACCTGCTCGTAGGCGGGCAGGGTCAGGAAGTCGACGTAGTCGTCGGCGAGCGCGACCTCCTCGAAGATGGTGCGGGCCTGCTTCAGGTGGTGCTCGATGCCGTCGGCCGCCCCGAGCAGCTTCGTCATCTCCTCGTCCAGCACCCGGCGTACGAGCTCTGCGGTCACCTGGGTCCCGTCGTCGAGCTTCGATCCGTTGTGCACCCACTGCCAGATCTGCGAGCGGGAGATCTCGACCGTGGCGGCGTCCTCCATCAGGTTGTGAATCGCGACCGCACCGGCGCCGCGCAGCCAGGCGTCGAGGTAGACCAGCGAGACCTCGACGTTGTCGTGCAGCCCGGCGAGAGTGATCGTGCCGCCCGCCGAGGCGACGTCGAGCAGGTCATCGGCCCCGACCGAGACGTCGTCGCGCTGCCGGTCGACCTGGTTCGGCCGGTCGCCCAGGACACCATCGAAGATCTCGCGGCAGATCGGGACCAGGTCGGGGTGGGCCACCCAGGAGCCGTCGAAGCCGTCGCCGGCCTCGCGCTCCTTGTCCTCCCGGACCTTGGCGAAGGCGATGGCGTTGACCTCCTGGTCCCGGCGGCTCGGGATGAAGGCGGCCATGCCGCCGATCGCGTGGGCGTTGCGGCGATGGCAGGTCTTCACCAGCAGCTGGGCGTACGCACGCATGAACGGCGAGGTCATCCCCACCGTCGCCCGGTCGGGCAGCACGAACGAGGGCCCGGCGTCGCGGAAGTACTTGATCAGGCTGAACAGGTAGTCCCACCGGCCGGCGTTGAGCCCCGAGGCGTGGTCGCGCAGCTCGTAGAGGATCTCGTCCATCTCGAACGCGGCCGGGATCGTCTCGATGAGGACGGTCGCGCGCACGGTGCCGTGCGGGATCCCGAGCTCGGCCTGGGCGAAGGTGAACACGTCGTTCCACAGCCGCGCCTCGAGGTGGCTCTCCATCTTGGGAAGGTAGAAGTACGGCCCGCTGCCACGCTCCACGAGCTCGTGGGCGTTGTGGAAGAAGTAGAGCCCGAAGTCGACCAGGGCGCCGACGACCGGCTTGCCGTCGACCAGGACGTGCAGGTCGTCGAAGTGCCAGCCGCGCGGGCGCATCACGATCGTGGCCAGCCGCTGGTCCTCCTTGAGCTCGTAGAGCTTGCCCTGCGGGGACATCGCCGAGATCTGGCGCCGCACGGCGTCGTACAGGTTCACCTGGCCGCCGACCACGTTGTTCCAGTGCGGCGTGCTGGCGTCCTCCATGTCGGCCAGCCAGACCCGCGCCCCGGAGTTGAGGGCGTTGATCGTCATCTTCCGGTCCGTCGGGCCGGTGATCTCGACGCGGCGGTCCTGGAGGTCCTCGGGCACCGGCGCCACAGTCCAGTCGCCGGCGCGTACGTCGGCCGTCTCGGGCAGGAAATCGAGCCGGCCGGTGCGGGCGACCTCCTCGCGGCGCACGCGGCGGGCGGCCAGGAGCTCGTCACGGCGGGCCCCGAACCGTCGCTGCAGCTCCGCGACGAAGTCGAGGGCCTCGGGGGTGAGGATCTCGGCTCCTCGCTCGACCTCGCCACCGGTGATCTGAATGTTCACGAGCTCCACCCTCCCAGGGCTTCAGTTTTCCTTTGAATGGATTCTTCTTTCCGCATTGCGGATATTAATCCGACCAGACAAGGGACGCAACCAGCCGGATTTCCTCTACACGAGGCTAGACTTCCGTCATCCGGAAGACAGTACCCATAGAACGGGGAGCTCAGGTGAGCGAGAACGAGAAGGCGCCGAAGGCCCGCACCGGGGCCGTGCAGTCGATCGAGCGTGCCTTCGCACTGCTGGAGACGATGGCCGACGCCGGCGGGACCATGGGGCTCTCCCAGCTCGCCGCCGCCTCCGGCCTGCCGCTGCCGACCATCCACCGGCTGGTACGCACCCTCGTCGACCTGGGCTACCTCCGCCAGGAGGCCAACCGGCAGTACGTCCTCGGGCCCAAGCTGATCCGGCTCGGCGAGAGCTCCTCGCGCATGCTCAGCACCTGGGCCCGCCCGCACCTCACCCGGCTCGTGGACGAGGTCGGCGAGTCGGCCAACCTGGCGATGCTCGACGGCGACCAGATCGTCTATGTCGCCCACACCGAGTCGCGCCAGTCGATGCGTATGTTCACCGAGGTCGGCCGCCGGGTGTCCCCGCACTGCACCGCCGTCGGCAAGGCCATCCTCGCCGACATGGCTCCCGACCAGGTCCGCGACATCCTCCGGCGCACCGACATGGTCCCCTACACCTCGACCACGATCACCTCGCGCGACGACTACCTCGACCAGCTCGAGCAGGTCCGCGAGCGCCGCTACGCCATCGACGAGGGCGAGCAGGAGGCAGGCGTACGCTGCGTCGCCGTCGCCGTCCCCGACTACGCCCCGCGCCTGGCGATGTCGATAAGCGGACCCACCGGCCGGATGAGCGACGAGCTCATCGAGCGCGCCGTCCCGCTGCTCACCGAGGCCGGCAAGCAGCTCGCCGCAGACCTGGCCTGACCTGCGTCGACGGTCAGCCGCCGTACGGCACCGTGATGATCTCGAGGTTGTGTCCGTCGGGGCTCTCCCAGTAGACGCCGCGACCGCCGTCGTTGTGGTTGATCTGGCCCTCCCGCCGGTGGAAGGGGTCGGCCCAGTAGGTGATGCCGCGCTCCTTGATCCGCCCGAAGATCTCATCGAACTCGGTCTCGGAGACCTTGAACGCGTAGTGCTGCGGCCGGAAGTCCTGGTCCTCGACCACGTCGAGGCTGACCTGGTTGGTGAGCTCGACGACCCGGAACGGGCCGAAGACCTGGGCCTCCGGAAGCCCGAGGATCTCGGTCAGATGGGTCGCCATCGCGTCCCGGTCGGAGGCGTGGACGATCGTGTGGTTCAGCTGGACGCTCATCGGATTCTCCTCTCGCGTCATGACGACTCTAGGTCGCGGATACGACGCCGCCGACCGCAATTCGTGGTACGTATTGCGGTCCACGGGTCACATCGACCCGGTAGATCTCGGGAGATCTCCATGAAGCGCACCACCGTCGGGCTGAACCGTCGCGCACTGCTCCAGGGAGCCGCCGCCATCGCGGGGCTGACCGCTCTGTCCTCGTCGGCGGCCGCATCCGCGACCTCCGCCGGCCCACCGCACCAGAGCCCCATCCGCATCTACCGCGGCGACACCCAGCATGAGCACCTACCCGCTCTGCACGTCCACTATCCCCACGACGCGACCGTCACGATGAAGTACATCCGCGAGGACGCCGACGAGCCCGACGGCTGCACCGTCCGCGGCGACGAGGAGACCGTACGCGCCGAGCTCCCGCCCGGCGTCGGCTCGCTCGAGATGGCCGGCGTGACGTACGGCCTGGTGCAGTTCCACTGGCACACCCCGAGCGAGCATCTGCTCTCCGCCCGGGACTACCCGATCGAGATGCACTTCGTGCACCAGGACGCATCCGGCCACACCCTCGTCGTCGGTGTCTGGGTCCGCCCGGGCCTCGTCAACCCGACCCTCGGCCGCCTCTACGACCACCTGGTCTCGGAGTGCTCGACCGCCGACCACGTCGGCCACATCGACGTCGGCGCCCTCCTACCCCGCCGGCACACCTCCTACCGCTACGACGGCTCCCTGACGACCGCGCCCTACACCGAGCACGTCCAGTGGGTCATGCTCACCGACCCGATCACCGCCTCATCCCGCCAGATCGACCGGTTCCGCACCATGTTCCCGACCGGCAACCGGCGCGACGTCCAGGACATCAACGACCGCGTCGTCCTGAGCGACCGAGGGCTCCTCTGAGTCTGATCAGCTGGCCGGAACGCCGAGGTTCTGCGTGAAGAAGGCGCCCAGCCTCTCCACGGCCGCGCCGACGTAGGGCTCCCGGTCGTAGAGGTCGACGTGGCTGGCGCCCTCGACCCAGAAGACCTCCTTCGGCCCGACCGCTCGCTGGAAGGCGTCGATCGACATCCAGGCGGTCTCCGCACGGGTGCCGACCACCATGAACAGCGGTCGCTGCCCGATAAGCGGCACCTGCGCAAAGGCGTCGAACGTGGCCATCTTGTCGACGCTCGTCCAGTCGAACGCCTTGGCGGCCCGCTCGTGCTCGGCGCGCGGGGTGCAGTAGTAGTCGAACCCCTCGGCCGCGTGCTCGCCGCCCATGGCTCGCGCCTCGTCCGCGGTTGCGGGGAAGAGCGGCAGGACCCCGGGATCGTCGCCATTGGCGCGGGCCGTACGGGCAGCCGCGGCCCCATCGAGCATCGCCTGGAACACGGCCGGATCCTGGGTGCCGTTGGAACCGAGCCGGAACTGGCGAGCGACATCGACGGCACAGACCGTCCCGAGCGCCTTGATCCGGTGGTCGCCGGCGGTCGCCGGCAGCGAGTAGCCACCCGACGCGCAGATGCCGAGGGCCCCGATGCGCTCGCTGTCCACCTCGGGTCGGGTGGTCAGGAACGAGACCGCCGCCTTGATGTCCTCGATGCGCTGAGCCGGGTCCTCCAGCCCTCGGGGAAGACCACCGCTCGCGCCCTGGTACGCGGCGTCATAGGCGACGGTGACGAAGCCCTGCTCGGCCAGCCGTGCGGCGTACAGTCCCGACGCCTGTTCTTTGACTCCCGTCCCCGGGTGACCGACGACGATGGCAGGCGCGTCGCTGGCGCCGGCGGGGACATAGAGGTGGGCGGCGATCTGAATCCCCGCGCTGTCGAAAGTGACGTCCAACTTGGTGACCACGAGTTCTCTCCTTCTTGCTGGGCCGGTCCATCCGGCACACCCCAACTTCCACCGCTTCGAAGGAGCGCAAAAGCGGCGAGCTCTTGCCTGGGAACGTTCCTTCCCTCCCAGGCTTCGTCCCCCGAGGCCACAATTGACGTATGAGCAATCCAGCGGTGCCCAATGAGCTCGGAGCGTTCCTAAAAGCCTGCCGAGCGCGCCTGACCCCAGGTCAGGTAGGCCTGCCTGACCTGGGAAATCACCGGAAGGTACGCGGCCTGCGCCGGGAAGAGGTCGCAGCCCTCGCCGTGATCAGCGTGGACTACTACACCCGCCTCGAGCAGGGGCGGGTGAAGGCGTCCGCATCGGTTCTGGAGACGCTGGCTCGCGCACTTCGGCTGGACGAGGACCAGCAGGCTTACATGTACGAGATCGCGGGCAAGGTCGACGCGCTCCCCAGAAGACGACGGACCGTGCAGAAGATCCGGCCCGCCGCGCGCCGACTCCTCGATCAGCTGGTCGATACGCCGGCGCTGGTCCTCGGACGGAGGCTCCACGTCCTCGACTGGAACCGGGCCGCCGCGGCCCTGTTCACCGACTTCTCGACGATTCCCGAACCAGAGCGCAACTACATCCGCCTGATGTTCACCCACCCGATCGTGCGCGCCCTGCATGCCACCTGGGAACACGACGCTCGCGACGCCGTAGCCGCCCTCCGGATGGAGGCTGCCACAGACCCCGACGATCCCGAGCTGGCCGTGCTCGTCGGCGAGCTCTCCGTGCGAGACGCCGACTTCCGTACGTGGTGGGCCGAGCGGCACGTGAACTCCGCGAGCTTCGGGACGAAGCAGTACCACCACCCCGTGGTCGGCGACCTGACCCTGGACTGCGACACCTGGCAGAGCCCGGACGGCTCCGGACAGCGGTTGATGGTGCTGACCGCCCCCGCCGGCAGCCCGTCGGACGACCGCCTTCGCATCCTGACCTCGTGGGATGCGAACCCCGGCAAAGCCGACGGATTTACAGTCCGCTCCCCGTAAGAGCGCTCACCAGCCCGAAGGACGGGTGTTACCAAGCACCCGGGTCACCGTGATCTCGATGACCACGCGCTCCGGGTTGGGCCGGGGCTGCCGGTAGCGCTCCGCGTACCGCCGCTCGGCCTCGGCCACCGACTCCGCGTCGTCCTTGACGACCGCCCTGCCCTCCAACGTGCACCAACGACGCCCATCCACCTGACTGACCGCCGCCTGGGCGCCGTCGGGCCCGGCCGCGCGTACGTTGCGGACCTTCTTGCTGCCCGCGCTGCTGATGACGCGCGCGACCCCGGCCTCCGGATCGAACGTCACCCCCACCGGGACGAGATGCGGGCTGCCATCCGGGCGGCTCGTGGTCAGGAAGCAGACCCGCCGCTCCCGCCAGAACTCATCGTTCCCAGCGGGGGCTGGAGTTGCCTCGACTGCCATGTTGCTCCTTGGTCTGGTCGCGAACTTGTCGTGTCTGTTGGCCAGGCGCAGGTACTCGTCGTGAAAGCCGCTGCTCATGGCAACTTCCTGGAGCGCGCCGGTGGGGGCGAAGAGCAGGGCCAGTTGCTCCTCCGCCGACGCGCTTCCGTCCGAGAGAGATGACTCGATGCGCTCGACCTCTGCCCTCAGGTCCACACCCGTGTCGAACGAGGTCCAGACCGTCTCGAGCTCAACCGAACGGAGCAGGTCGAGCAGGTCGCTCACAATCTCTGCTCGACTGTCGCGCACGCTGGTCACCGTAGCCGAACGGCTCTGTCGTGTCACGACTGGCACGGACAAGCGAAACACCCCGGTGGCCAACGTTTCCGCTGGTCACCGGGGTGTTCTCCCAGGCGTGGCAGATGAAGGATTCGAACCTTCGAAGGCAAAGCCGACGGATTTACAGTCCGCTCCCATTGGCCGCTCGGGCAATCTGCCTGGGTTGTGCGCGCGCCCCGGTTAAGGGGATCGCGACAGCAATAAACAATAGCGCAGGGGCTGGCGGCGTACGAAAACGGCACGAGGTCCTAGGGTGAGACAGGTACGTTCCCGGGGCGCACAGTCCTGGTCAGAAGCTAGAGGAGAGAGTCATGGCGGACTCGTCGTTCGACATCGTGAGCAAGATCGATCGCCAGGAGGTCGACAACGCGCTGAGCCAGACCGCGCGGGAGATCGCGACGCGGTTCGACTTCAAGGGGACCAACGCGACCATCGAGTGGAGCGGCGAGCAGGGGATCGAGATCTCGGCCTCCGCCGACGACCGCGCCAGCGCGGTGCTCTCGGTCTTCCAGGACAAGCTGATCAAGCGCAAGCAGTCGCTGAAGATCCTCGACGCGAGCGAGCCGCGTCAGTCCGGGCAGCAGTCGAAGATCTCGATCACCCTCAAGGAGGGCATCTCCTCCGAGGACGCCAAGAAGATCTCCAAGCTGATCCGTGACGAGGGCCCCAAGGGCGTCAAGGCGCAGATCCAGGGCGACGAGCTCCGCGTCTCCTCCAAGAAGCGCGACGACCTGCAGACCGTGATCTCGCTGGTCAAGGGGCAGGACTACGACTTCGCGGTGCAGTTCATCAACTACCGCTGAGCGCGTGGCCTACGAGCACCCGCGAGCCTCGGTCGAGATCGACGCTCCGATCGAGGTGGTGTGGCGGGTGATGGTCGAGACCGAGTCGTACGCCGCATGGAACCCGTTCGTCGTCTGGGCCGAGACCGCGCAGCCGGCGGCGGTCGGCAACCCGATCGTGCTGCATGTGACCTGGGCGAACGGCGGCCGCTCGCGCTCGCCGGAGCGGATCTCGGCGCTCGAGCCACCGATGGTCGGCGAGGACGGGGTCGCGGCTGCGTACCTGGCCTATGTCTATGAGGGCTGGCCGGCGCGGCTCGGCCTGGTGCGGGGCGTACGTCACCAGCGGCTGACCCAGCGGCCCGGCGGGCCGACGCGTTACGAGACGGTCGAGGAGTTCTCCGGTCCGCTGGTCGGGCTGGCCGGGCCCGAGCGAGTTGCCGACGGGTTCCGGCGGCATGCCGCGGCACTCAAGGTGCGATCCGAGACGCTCGTGAATGAAAGTGGACTTGACCACTAGATTGAGCGAAATTCTGCATTCATCTGCAAGAATGTGGCCGTGCGAGTATCTGCCAAGTCCGACTACGCCCTCCGCGCCCTCATCGAGATGGCCGCGCGCGAGGACGGAAAAGCTGTCAGCGCCGAGGAGCTCGGCCGCGCCCAGGAGATCCCTCACGGGTTCCTGCAGGCGATCCTCGCCGACCTCCGCAAGGCCGGCGTGGTCATCTCACAGCGCGGCCAGTCAGGCGGCTGGCGTCTGGCCCGGAAGGCCGAGGACGTCTCCGTCGCCGACGTGATCCGCGCCGTCGACGGTCCGCTGGTCTCGGTCTACGGGCTGCGCCCCGAGGGGGTCACCTACAACGAGCGCGCCGACGTCCTCCAGCACGTGTGGATCGCCGCCCGCGACTCGCTGCGCGAGGTCTTCGAGAAGGTCTCCATCGCCGAGCTCGCCTCCCGCGAGCTGCCCGACGAGGTCACCACCCGCACCGCGCGCGACGAGGCCTGGCTGCCTCACTGAGCCGTTGGGATACCCGGTTAACCGGGTATCCCTGCACTTCTCAGGCATTGCAACACCAGAGAAGTGCCAGTTTTACCGGTTAACCGGGTATCCCGTCACCGCCGCTACGCCGCCGGCGCCGGCATCGTGTAAGCCCCCGGCGACGGCGTGACGAAGACGTTGACGCCCTCCTCGAGCTGCAGCGCTCGGGCATGCGTACGCGTCAGCTCGGCGGTCACGACCTCACCGTCGTCGGTGAGGACCGTCAGGCGCACCTCGAACCCGATCCGCAGGACGCGCGAGACGGTGCCCTCGAGCGAGTGCTCGGAGATCGGCGAGGGGGTGACCTCGACATCATGGGGCCGGATCAAAGACCCGCCCAGGGTGGTGACGTCGCCGAGGAACGACATCACGAAGTCGTTGGCGGGCTCGTCGTAGAGCTGCTCAGGGGTGCCGATCTGCTCGATGCCACCCTGGTTGACGACCACGATCTCGTCGGCGACCTCGAGGGCCTCCTCCTGGTCGTGGGTCACGAAGACGGTAGTCACGTGCACCTCGTCGTGGAGCCGTCGCAGCCAGTCACGCAGCTCCTTGCGTACCTTCGCGTCCAGGGCGCCGAACGGCTCGTCGAGCAGCAGCACGGACGGCTCGATCGCCAGGGCCCGGGCCAGTGCCATCCGCTGCCGCTGGCCGCCGGAGAGCTGCGAGGGCAGCCGGTTGGCGAACTGCGAGAGGTGGACGAGCTCGAGCAGCTCCTCGACCTTCTTGGCGACCTCCGCCTTGGGGCGCTTGCGGATCTCCAGGCCGAAGGCGACGTTCTTGGCGACCGAGAGGTGCTTGAACGCGGCGTAGTGCTGGAAGACGAAACCGACGTTGCGCTTCTGGACCGGCAGTGACGTCGCGTCCTTGCCCTCGATCACGACCGATCCGGTGTCGGGTGTCTCCAGCCCGGCGATGACCCGCAGCAGCGTGGTCTTTCCGCCGCCGGAGGGCCCGAGCAGGGCGGTCAGCTGCCCGGTCGGGATGGTCAGGTTGATGTCCTCCAGGGCGACGAAGTCGCCGTAACGCTTGTTGACACCACTTACTTCGATGCTCATGGGATGTGTCCTTTCACCGCACGCGCGCACCGCGGGCGCGCAGCACGAAGACGATGAGGATGCAGATGACCGAGACGCTGGCGAGGAGGAAGGCGACGGCGTACGCGCCCTGCTGGTCGAAGTTGAGGTACTTCTCCTCGACCGCGAGGGTGGCGGTGCGGGTCTGGCCGAGCACGTTGCCGGAGACGACCTTGACCGCGCCGAACTCGCCGAGCGAGCGGGCCAGGGTGAGCACGACGCCGTAGATGACGGCCCACTTGATGCCCGGGAGCGTGATCCGCCAGAACGTCTGCCAGCTGCTCGCGCCGAGCGACGCGGCGGCCTGCTCCTGCTCGGTGCCGATCTCCTCCAGCACCGGGATGACCTCGCGGATCACCAGCGGCAGCGAGACGAACGCGGTCGCCATGATGATGCCCGGCGTCGAGAAGATGATCTGGATACCGGCCGACTCGAGCGTCGGCCCGAACCAGCCGTCGCGGCCGCCGTAGACCAGCACTAGCGCCAGGCCGACGACGATCGGCGAGACCGACAACGGCAGGTCGATCATCGCGCTCAGGATGCGCTTGCCAGGAAATTCGGTACGCACCAGCAGCAGCGAGATCGAGACGCCGAAGAGCAGGTTGATCAGCGTCGCGACCACTGCGGCCACGCAGGTCAGCTGGATCGCGTGCATCATCTGCGGGTCGTTGAAGATCGCGGTGAACGCCTCGGTCGTGAACCCGATGTCGGGCACGTAGAAGGCGTTCCAGGCGACCAGGACCACCGGCCAGGCCACCAGGAGCCCGAGGTAGGCGATGACGATGACGCGAAGGACGTACGTCAGTGGGGTGCGGGGAGCACGACGGGTCTCAGCCACGGCGGACCATCCTCCTCTGGACCAGGTCGAGGATCACGATGACGAGAAGGGAGACGCCCAGCAGCAACGCCGCGATCGCCGCCGCGCCCTCCGGGTTGTCGTTCTCGATCGCGGACAGGATCCGCACCGAGGCGACCTCGGACTTGAACGGCAGGTTGCCCGAGAGCAGGACCAGGGAGCCGTACTCCCCCATCCCGCGCGCGAAGGAGAGCGCCGCGCCCGCCGCGATGGCCGGGGCCAGCGACGGCAGGATGATCCGCCAGAACGTGGTGAACCGGGAGGCCCCCAGGGAGGCAGCGGCCTCCTCCACGTCGGTGTCGAGCTCCTCGAGGACGGGCTGCACCATGCGTACGACGAAGGGCAGCGTCACGAAGGCGAGGGCGAGGTAGACCGAGGTCGACGTGTTCGCCCAGTGCAGGCCGAGGGGCGACTCGGCGCCGTAGAGGGAGAGCAGCACGAGGCCCGCGACGATCGTCGGCAGTGCGAACGGGATGTCGATGATGACCTCGAGCAGGCCCTTGCCCCAGAACTTGTCGCGGACCAGGACCCAGGCGATCACGGTGCCGATGACGACGTTGATCAGGGTGACCACGATGGCCGCACGGATCGTCAGCAGGATCGCCGACGCGGTCTGCTCGTTGGCGAGCTGGTCCGCGAAGGCGGACCAGCCGCCGCTGGAGGCGGTGATGATCACCGCCACCAGCGGGATGAGGACGAGCAGGCTGAACCAGAGCATCGTGATACCGAGCCCGATGCCGCTGGTCCTTGTCAGAGTGTTGCCCGGCCGGCTGCGACGGGCAGCCGGCCGGGCCGTAGGGATGGTTGTCGTCATGACCGGACTACTGCGAGGCCTTGCCGGACTTGGCGATGGAGTCGGTCACGATGCCGAGGGCCTCGCCGTCCTCACCGGTGCCGAAGAGCTTCTCCTTGACGCCCGACCAGTCGCGGCCGCCGAAGTCGTTCTCCAGGGTGAGCAGCTGCTTCGGCGCCGGGAACGGGTCGGCCGGGTCCTTGGCACCCTTGATGTCCTCCGGCTTGAGCCCGATCGCGTCCCAGTCGACGACGCCGGGCTCGGCGATGTTGACCGGGCGGAAGCCGGTCAGCGCGAACTGCTTCTGACCGCCCTGCGGGTCGAGGACGAAGTCGAGCCAGTCCTGAGACGGCTTGGAGGAGTCCTTGAGGATGGCGCCGGGGTTCTCGATCAGCACGGTGGAGTCCGGGATGATGTACTCGAAGCCCTCACCCTGCTGGGCCGCGAGGATCGCCTCGTTCTCGTAGGCGAGCAGCACGTCACCGGTGCCGCCGAGGAAGGCGGTGGTGGCGTCGCGGCCGGAGTTGGTCAGGGTGACGACGTTCTTGAAGAGCTTGTCGAGGTACGCCTTGCCCTCCTCCTCGGTGCCACCGTTCTTCACGACGGAGCCCCACGCGGCCAGCGCGTTCCAGCGGGCGGCGCCGGAGGAGGCCGGGTTGGCCGTGACCACACCGACGCCGGGCTTGACCAGGTCCTCCCAGCCCTGGATGTTCTTCGGGTTGCCCTCACGGACACCCAGCACGACGACCGAGCTGGACACGATGCCCTTGTTGTCGCCGTCGTCCCACGACGCGTCCACGAGGCCGGCCTTCTCCAGGCGCTGTACGTCGGTGCCGACGGACAGGTGGACGTAGTCGGCCTTGAGGCCGGACTCGACCGCTCGGCTCTGGTCGCCCGAGGCGCCGTACGAGGTCTGGAAGGTGACGCCCTCGCCCTCAGGTGTCTTGTTGAACTCCTTGGCGATCGCCTTGTTGGCCGTCTCGGGGACGGCGAAGCCGACGATGGAGATCGACTCCGCGTCGCTGTCGCCGCCGGAGCCACCGCACGCGGTCAAGGTCAGGATGCTCGCAGCGGCCAAGGCCACTGCAACCTTGATCTTCTTCATCTGGTTCCTCACTTCTGCCCTGCCGAGTCAAGGTCGATCGGGTTACGAATGTCGAGGACAATACTCGAGTTAGTCGAGTGGATGTGAAAACACCCGAACGGTCCGCTCCTTGGACGGCAACCAGTCGCCGAGACGTCAGCTAGGTCGGTCGAGATGGCACCGGGGTGCCAGCTCGACCGACCTGAGTGACGTCTCGGCCGGCGGGAGTGACGTCTCGGCTATGCGCCGGTGGTGCTCAGCGGGGCGACGCTCTCGCGCAGGACCTTGCGCCGATGGTGTACGGCCTCGGCGCTGAAGATGACCAGGGCGATCCAGACGATCGCGAAGCCGGCCCAGCGGCCGGGAGGCATCGCCTCGTGGGCGATGAAGACGCCGACGGCGAACTGCAGGATCGGGGCGAGGTACTGGAGCAGCCCGATCGTGACCATCGGCACCCGGATGGCAGCCGCGCCGAAGCAGGCCAGCGGCACGACGGTGATGATGCCGAGGCTGATCAGGAGGAGTACGTGGAGGACACCGTGCCCGAAGAGCGTGCCGTTGCCGGTCGCCTGGAGGGCGATGATCAGGGCCAGCGCGAACGGCGCCGTCACGGCGGTCTCGACGGCCAGCGACTCGAACGGCCCTACCCCCGCGCTCTTCTTGAGCAGCCCGTAGGTGCCGAACGAGAAGGCCAGGATCAGCGCGACCCACGGCAGCCGGCCGTAGTCGACGGTGAGCACGACGGTGGCCACGAACGCGATCCCGAGCGCGACCCACTGCAGCTTCCGCATCCGCTCACGCAGGATGATCACGCCCATCAACATCGTGACCAGCGGGTTGGTGAAGTAGCCCAGGCTCGTCTCCACGATCCGCCCGTTGTTGACGCCCCAGATGTACGTCACCCAGTTGATCGAGATCACCGCCGCGGCCGCAGTCAGCAGCATGAGCTTGCGCCGGTCGCGCAGGATCGCGGCCACCTGCTGGCGGCGCCCCACGATCAGCACCAGCGCTCCGGCCACGACCAGCGACCACACGATCCGGTGTCCCAGGATCTCCCAGGCCCCGGCGGGCTCCATGAGTGGGAAGTAGAGCGGGAACGCTCCCCACATGATGTAGGCCGCGGCGCCGAACATCACTCCACGCCGTTGCTCATTCACGTCGCCACGGTACTGCCATGTCGCCGAATCCCTTTACCGAATATCGCGCCCTGGATTCCCACCCCACCAGACCTGCCACGCTGGTCGAGCCCGCGAGCGCCAGCGAGCGGTGTCGAGACCAACACAGCCCATATGTGACTGTGTTGGTCTCGACACGCCTCCGCCTAGCGGCTCCGGCGGCTCGACCAGCGCGTGAGACGTCAGACGGAGCGGACGGCGACGATGTCGGCGAAGGCCTCGAGGGCCTTGCGGACGGGACCCTCGGGGAGCGGCGCGAGAGCGGCCTTGGCCTCCTCGGCGCGGGACTGGACGTAGGCGCGGGCCTCCGCCAGCGCCGGGTGGGCGCGGAGGAGGCCGACGCACTCGGCCAGGGCCGCGTCGTCGGTGAGGTCGCTGTCGAGCAGCTCCAGGAGCCTGGCGTCGGACGCGTCGGTGGACCGGCGGGCCAGCAGCACCGGAAGCGTCGGTACGCCCTCACGGAGATCGGTCCCGGGCGTCTTGCCGGACTCGTCGGAGGCGATGTCGAGGATGTCGTCGGAGAGCTGGAAGGCGACGCCGACGATGTCGCCGTAGGCGAGCAGGGCGTCCTGGATCTCCTTGTCCGCACCGGCGAAGAGCGCACCGTAGAGAGCCGAGGTGGCGATCAGGACGCCGGTCTTCCCGGCCAGCACCTCGAGGTGGTGGTCGACCGGGTCGACACCCTCGGGCGGCGCGACGCCCTCGAGGATCTGACCCTCGACGAGCTTGGCGAAGGTGGCCGCCTGGATGCGTACGGCCTCCGGCCCCAGCTGGGCGGTCAGCTCCGAGGAGCGGGCGAAGAGGAAGTCGCCGGTCAGGATGGCGACGTGGTTGTCGAAGCGGGCGTTGGCGGTGTCCTCACCGCGGCGCACGAGCGCCTCGTCCATGACGTCGTCGTGGTAGAGCGAGGCCTGGTGGGTGAGCTCGACGACGCAGGCGGCGGTGATGACCTCGTCGGCGAGCTTGTCCGGGCCGTACTCGGCGGCCAGCAGCACCAGCAACGGCCGGAACCGCTTGCCGCCGGCCTCCAGCAGATGGGAGGCCGCTTCCGTGACGAACGGGGAGCTGCTGCGGGCGTAGCCCGCCAGCTTCTCCTCCACGATCGCCAGCCGAGCGCGCAGCCGCTGCTCGAGCTCGGGATCGGTGATCGGGAGGGCGAGTTCAGGGGCTCGGTCGGTGGGTGCGCTGGTGCTCACCCGATGAATCCTCCCGCATCCACCAACAGGCTGAGCACAGGGCCCGGAATTACACCCAACAAGACGGTGGCGACAGCGCTCAGTGCGATCACGACGGTGGTGGCGTACGACGGGGTCATCACCGTGGCTGCGTCCTCGCGCGGGTCGGTGAAGAACATCAGCATCATCACGCGTACGTAGAAGAAGATCGCGATGATGCTCGAGCAGATCGCGACCACGACGACGGGCCACTGGCCGGCGCCCAGCGCGGCGGCGAAGACACCCCACTTGCCGATGAAACCGGCGGTCAGCGGCAGCCCGGCCATCGAGAGCAGGAAGACGGCGAAGGTCGCCGCGACCCACGGGTTGGAACGGCCCAGACCGGCCCAGCGGTCCAACGAGTTGACCTCGCCGTTGGGCCCTCGCACCAGGGAGACGATCGCGAAGGCGCCGAGCGTGGCGAACCCGTAGGCGGTCAGGTAGAAGAGCACCGCCTGGGTGGAGCCGAAGGCGTCAGTCTGTACGCCGAGGAGCCCGGTCAGCAGGAACCCGGTGTGGGCGATGGCGGAGTAGCCGAGCATCCGCTTCACATCGGTCTGGACCACGGCGAAGGAGGCGCCCAGCAGCATCGTCAGCACCGCGATCACGCCGATCGCCGGGCGCCAGATGTCGCCCTCGGCACCGAAGGCGACGTAGAAGAGCCGGAGCATCGCGGCGAAGGCGGCGATCTTGGTGGCCGCGCTCATCCACGCCGTGACCGGCGTCGGGGCGCCTTGGTAGACGTCGGGGGTCCAGGAGTGGAAGGGCACGGCACCGGTCTTGAAGAGCAGGCCGACGGCCATCAGGCCGATGCCGAGGAGCAGGAGCGGGCTGGAGCCGTCCTCGGCCGCCACCTCACCGATCTCGGCCAGCGACATCGACCCGGCGAAGCCGTAGACCAGCGCGAGACCGTAGAGGAAGATGCCGGAGGAGAACGCGCCGAGGAGGAAGTACTTCAGTGCCGCTTCCTGGGAGAGCAGCCGGCGACGGCGCGCCAGCCCGGTCAGCAGGTAGAGCGGCAGGGACAGCACCTCGAGCGCCACGAAGAGCATCAGCAGGTCGCCGGAGATGCAGAAGAGCATCATCCCGCCGACCGCGAACATCATCAGCGGGTAGACCTCGGTGTGCTCGAGCCCTCGCTGGGAGGCGGTGCGCTCGGCAGGTGTGCCCGGCAGGGCCGCGGCCTGACCGGCGAAGGCGCTCACGCCGTTGTCGAGACGTCGCTCGGCAAAGAGCGCGACGCCGCCGAGCGAGACCAGCAGCACCAGTCCCTGGGAGAAGACCCCGGGGCCGTCGACGATGAGGGCACCCTCACCGGTCGAGGCGCCGAGACTGGATCCGGCGCCAACGGCGACGGTCCCGGCGAGTGCGGCGACCAGGCCCGCCAACGCCAGCGACACCTGGGTGTTGAACCGCGCGGCACGCGGCGCGAAGGCCTCCACCACGACGCCGGCGCACGCCACGGCCAGCACCAGCAGGACGGGCCAGAGGGTGGCGTACGAAATTCCGGGGGACTCGAACATCGCGTCACTCACCTGCCTGGATGACATCAACAAGAGGAGCCACGACCGGTTGGGCCGCCGAGATCAGCGGTCCGGGGACGAAGCCGAAGAAGAGAAGGGCGACCAGCAGCGGAACGAGTACGCCGACCTCTCGCCGATTGAGATCGGGGACCGGTGTGGACAGCTGAGCAGGTCCGGTGAAGATCCGCTGGTAGGCCCACAGCACGTAGATGGCGGCGAGCACGATCGCGGTGACCGCGATGACACCGACCAGCCAGTGGTAGTCGAAGGCGCTGATCAGGACCAGGATCTCGGAGACGAACTGGCTCAGACCCGGCAGGCCGGCGGTCGCCAGACCGGCGATCAGGAACGTGCCGGCGAGCACCGGCGTCGCCTTCTCCATCCCTCGCATCGAGGAGATCGAGGCGGTCCCCTTGCGGGCGATCAGGAACCCGGCGATCAGGAACATCGCCGCGGTGGCGACACCGTGGTTGACCATGTAGAGGATCGCCCCGACCAGGCCCTCACGGGTGGCCGCGAAGATGCCGAGGGTGATCAGCCCGAAGTGCGACAGGGAGGTCAGACCGATCAGGCGGAGCAGGTCGTCCTGCCCGATCGCCAGCACGGCGCCGTAGACGATCGAGATCAGCGCCAGCACCACGACGACGGGCGTCGCCCAGGCGGACGCCTCCGGCACCAGGCCCAGGCAGAGCCGGATCATGCCGAAGGTGCCGATCTTGTCGAGGACGCACACCAGGAGCACCGAGGTCGGTGTGGTGGCCTGCTCGGTGGTGTCGGCCAGCCAGGTGTGCACCGGGAACAGCGGCGCCTTGACCGCGAACGCGATGAACATCGCCACGAAGATCCAGCGCTCGGCGGTGGTGCCGATGTCGAGCTGGGCGAGGTCGCTGATCAGGTACGACGGCGAGCCGGCCTCCGAGGAGACAACGAAGAAGCCGATCAGCGCACCGAGCAGCACCAGTCCGCCGCCGAGCTGGAACATCAGGAACTTGAGCGCGGCTCGGGCCCGGTTGGGGCCGCCGTGCTGGCCGATCATGAAGTACGCCGGGATCAGCGTCGCCTCGAAGGCGATGTAGAAGAGGAAGAGATCGCCGGCGGTGAAGGTGAGCAGCGCGAAGGCCTCCAGGGCCAGCGCCCAGGCGTACCACCGCTTGTCGTGGTCCTTGACGGCCGCGACCATCACGAGCGGGACCAGGACGACGGTCAGCATCACCATCAGCTTGCCGAAGCCGTCCATCTCCAGCGCCCAGTGGACGCCGAGCGGCTCGATCCAGACGAGATCGGTGTCGGGAGCCGTGAACATCGTGACGATGCCGGCGATCAGGGTGGCGAGCGCGAAGCCGAAGGCCCACGCCTTGGGCCGCGCCGGCATCACCGCGGTGATCAGCGCACCCGCGAACGGGACGAGGACGAGGATTGTCAGCATCAGTTGACCACCAGGATCGCGAGGGTCACCAGCACAGTGCCGCCGAGGACGGAGAGGGCGTAGGAACGTACGTAGCCGGTCTGTGCCTTGCGGAGCTCACCGGCGATCGCCGCGAGGGCGATCGGGCCACCGCTCATCAGGCCGTCGACGGCGTACTTGTCGGTCGCGAGGGCACCGCGGGTGATCGCCATCCCCGGCGGCACCACCACGTCCTCGACGTGCGGGACGTGCAGGTAGGGAGTCGGCTCGGTCGTGATCGGGCGGCGCCCGAAGACGAACCCGGCGGCCGCGACCCCGATCGCGACGACCAGCACCGCGAGGACGGAGGTCGCCCAGACCGGGAGCGGACCGTGGTGCTCGGCGTGGCCGATCGCGACCACCGGCTCGAGCCAGTGCTCGATCCAGCCGCCGAGCGCGAAGACGCCACCAAGGACCGACAGCGCGGCGAGGACGACGAGCGGACCGGTCATGATCCGCGGCGACTCGTGCGGATGTACGCCCTCGGGCCAGCGCTTGCGGCCGAAGAAGGCGAGCATCATCAGGCGGGTCATGTAGAAGGCGGTCACACCGGCGGCCAGGAGGGCGATGATGCCGACCAGCCAGCTCTCGGCGAAGGCGACCTCGAGGATCTTGTCCTTGGACCAGAAGCCGGCGAACCCGGGGAAGCCGATGATGGCCAGGTAGCCCATCGAGAAGGTCAGGAACGTGACCGGGAGCGCCCGGCTCAGCGCGCCGTAGTGCTTGAGGTTCACGTCGTCGTTCATGCCGTGCATCAGAGACCCGGCGCCGAGGAACATGTTGGCCTTGAAGAAGCCGTGGGTGAGCAGGTGGAAGATCGCGAACGCATATCCCGGCCCGCCGAGCCCGGCCGCCAGCATCATGTAGCCGATCTGGCTCATCGTCGAACCGGCCAGGACCTTCTTGATGTCGTCCTTCACGCAGCTCACCGCGGCACCCCAGATGATCGTCACCAGGGCGACGACCACGACGGCGGTCGAGGCGGCCTCGGCGGCATCGAAGATCGCGCTGCTGCGGACGATGAGGTAGACACCCGCGGTCACCATCGTCGCCGCGTGGATCAGCGCCGAGACCGGGGTCGGGCCCTCCATGGCGTCGAGCAGCCAGCCCTGCAGCGGCACCTGGGCGGACTTACCGCAGGCACCGACGAGCAGCAGGATGCCGAGCCAGTTGAGGGTGGTCGTCGTCGTCTCGCCGATGTCGATCGCCGAGAACGACGTCGACCCGAAGGTGACGAAGCAGAGCGCGATCGCCAGCGAGAGACCCATGTCGCCGACCCGGTTCATCACGAACGCCTTCTTGGCGGCCGCCGCTGCCGACGGCTTGTACTGCCAGAAGCCGATCAGCAGGTAGGACGCCAGGCCGACGCCCTCCCAGCCGAGGAAGAGGCCGACGTAGTTCTCCGCCAGCACCAGCATCAGCATCGCGGCGAGGAAGAGGTTGAGGTAGCCGAAGAACCGGGTGCGCCGCTCGTCGTCGGCCATGTAGCCGACCGAGTAGACGTGGATCAGGGTGCCGACGCCGGTGATGAGCAGCAGGAACAGGCTGGAGAGCTGGTCGTAGAGTAGGTCGAAGCCGACGCTGAGGTCGCCGGTGTCGAACCAGGTGTAGAGATGCTGGACGACCTGCCTGCTCTCCTCGTCGCGACCGAGGGCGGCGATGAAGAGGACGAGCGACAGCA
Organism: Nocardioides sp. NPDC087217; assembly: GCF_044744805.1. Lineage (NCBI taxonomy): Bacteria > Bacillati > Actinomycetota > Actinomycetes > Propionibacteriales > Nocardioidaceae > Nocardioides > Nocardioides sp. NPDC087217. The sequence continues at coordinate 715,481 of NZ_JBIUZB010000001.1, read as the reverse complement.
CGAAGGACGCACCCGCGAGCCCGACCGCGAGCCAGTGCCCGATCCGGTCGAAGAGCGCCGGCGCGAACGGCCGGCCGATCAGGATCAGAGCAGCGCCGGCCAGGGGCAGCGCGATGACCAGCCAGATCAGCGAGAAGACGCCGCTGGCCTCGACAGGATTCACCACTTGAGCATCCTTGGCTCGTCGACCGAAGCCGTGTTTCTGGTGCGGAAGATGGTCATGATGATCGCCAGCCCGACGACCACCTCAGCGGCCGCGACGACCATCACGAAGAACGCGGTCACCTGCCCGTCGAGGTTTCCGTGCATCCGACTGAAGGCCACCAGGGCCAGGTTGGCCGCGTTGAGCATCAGCTCGACGCACATGAAGACGACGATGGCGTTTCGCCTGGTCAGCACGCCGATCGTGCCGATCGTGAAGAGGATGGCGGACAATATGACGTACGCCGTGGTGTTGTCTGTCATTCGTCCTCTCCCTGGTCAGTGCGACCGCCGGCGAGGATGGCCGGGACCGACTTCGTGCTCTGCGACCCGTCCGGCAGCAGGGCCGGGGTGTCGTTGCTGTTGTGCCGCGCGAAGGTGCCCGGTGGGGGCAGCGGACCGAGGTGCTTGCCGCTCTTCGCGTAGTCGGCGACCCGCTTCTGGGCCAGATCGGTCTGGCTCTGCTTCGGGTCGATCCGCTCGCGGTGGGCCAGCACCATCGCGCCGATCGCGGCGGTGATCAGCAGCGCGCTGGTCGCCTCGAAGGCGATCACGTAGCGCGAGAAGAGGAGGTCGGCGAGGCGTTGTACGTTGCCGCCCTCGTTGGCGCTGGCCAGCCCGCGCATCGTGGCGATGCTCGCCTGACCGACGCCCGCGATCAGCGTCGCGCCCAGCCCGACCCCGAGGATGACGGCGAGCACCTTCTGCCCCGCGATCGTCTCCTTGAGCCTGTCGGAGGTGTCGACGCCGACCAGCATGATCACGAACAGGAACAGCATCAGGATCGCGCCGGTGTAGACCACGATCTGCACCGCGAACAGGAACGGCGCCTCCAGCGTCGCGTACATCATCGCCAGCCCGATCATCACGACCGCCAGCGACAGCGCGGCGTGCACCGGCTTGCGTGCAAACAGGAGGCCCATCGCCGCGATCACCATGATCGAGGCGAGGATCACGAAGCTCATCGGATGGGCTCCTTGGGCTCCGGCGCGTAGTAGGAGGTGTCGTCGTTGCCGAGGAACATCGGGTGCGGCGGCGCCTCCATCCCCTCCTCGAGCGGTGCGAGCAGATCCTGCTTCTCGTAGATCAGGCTCTCGCGCGAGGTGTCGGCGAGCTCGTACTCGTTGGTCATCGTCAGCGCCCGCGTCGGGCATGCTTCGATGCACAGCCCGCACAGGATGCAGCGCAGGTAGTTGATCTGGTAGACGCGGCCGTAGCGCTCACCGGGCGAGTAGCGCTCCTCCTCGGTGTTCTCCGCACCCTCGACGTAGATGGCGTCAGCAGGGCACGCCCACGCGCACAGCTCGCACCCGACGCACTTCTCCAGGCCGTCGGCGTGCCGGTTGAGCTGGTGCCGGCCGTGGAAGCGCTCCTCGGTCGGCTCCTTCTGCTGTGGGTACTGCTCGGTGACCGGCTTCTTGAACTGCGTCCCGAACGTCACCGCGAACCCGCTCACCGGGTCCCAGAAACGCTCCTTGAACGAGCGGTCGTCGTTGCTCACTTGGCCTCCTCAGGAGAGGGAAGAATGCGTACGCCGTTGGTGGCTGTCGGCACAGCCGGCGGTCCGAACACCAGCGGCTGGGCCGCACCCCGTACGGCCCCGCCCAGCGGCAGGGCGGGGGTGGGGAAGCCTCCGGTCGGCGTGGTGACCTGGGCCTCCTTCTCCGGAAGCCGGTTGAGGAAGCCGAGCACCACGACCACCGTCACGGCCAGGCCGAAGCCGAAGAGGACCCAGTTGGGGCTGAAGCCGCCCTGGATCGCGGCCATCTTGATCACCGCGACGACGACGATCCAGGCGAGGCTCGCCGGCAGCAGGACCTTCCAGCCGAGCGACATGAACTGGTCGTAGCGCAGCCGCGGCAGCGTGCCGCGCAGCCAGATGAAGACCCAGATGAAGAAGAACATCTTCAGGAAGAACCACAGCACCGGCCAGTAGCCCTCGTTGGCGCCGGCCCAGAGCGTGCCGAGGCCGAGCGGGGCTCGCCAGCCCCCGAGGAACAGCGTCGTCGCGAGGGCGCTGACGGTGGCCATGTTGATGTATTCGGCCAGGAAGAAGAGCGCGAACTTCAGGCTGGAGTATTCGGTGTGGAAACCACCGACCAGCTCACCCTCGGCCTCGGGGAGGTCGAACGGCGCGCGGTTGGTCTCGCCGACCATCGAGATGCAGTAGATCAGGAAGGACGGCAGCAGCAGGGCGCCGAACCACCAGTCCGTCTGCGCCTCGACGATCTGGCTCGTGGACAGGCTGCCCGCCATCAGGAAGACGGTGACGAGCGCCAGACCCATCGAGACCTCGTACGAGATCATCTGGGCGCTGCTTCTCAGCCCTCCCAGCAGCGAGTAGGTCGAGCCCGACGCCCAGCCGCCCAGCACGATCCCGTAGATGCCGATGCTGGCGATCGCCATCACGAACAGCACCGCGACCGGCATGTCGGTCAGCTGCAGCGGCGTCTGCACGCCGAAGAGGTTGACCTCGGGCCCGAACGGGATCACCGAGAACGTCACGAACGCCGGCACCGTGGCCAGGATCGGGGCCGTGATGAAGACGATCTTGTCGGCCTTCTCCGGCGTCAGGTCCTCCTTGAGCGCCAGCTTCACACCGTCGGCCAGGGATTGGAGCAGACCGAACGGTCCGTGCCGGTTGGGCCCGATGCGGTGCTGCATCCGGGCCACGACCTTGCGCTCCCACCAGATGTTGAACAGCGTCAGCACGACGCAGACCACGAAGACCAGCAGGACCTTGATCGCGATGATCCACCAGGGGTCCTGGCCGAACTGCTCCAGCCCGTTCACTGCTCCCCCTCGGCGGTCGAGCTTGTCGAGACCACGGTCACCGTCGATCCCGGGGACGCCAGGTCCGCCCAGACGCCTCGTCCGAAGCTGTTCGTCGGCACCCACACGGTGTTGTCGGCCAGCTCGGCCGGGAGCGCCGGGAGCGTCCAGCTCCCCCGGTCGCCGGTGATCGTCACGACGTCGCCGACTTTCTCGTGGAGCGCTGCCGGGATGCGTACGAACGCCGGTCGCGCGGTCGCGGCCAGCGCCTTGTCGCCGCTCTGGAGCGTCCCGTTGTCGAGCATGAGATGCCAGGTCGCCAGCCGAAGCCCCGTCGAATCGGTAGCTGTGGCGGCCGAATCGGTAGTTGTGGGCGACGACTCGACACTCTCGTCCGTCACTTCTGCGGACTCGGCGTCCACAAGTGCGAACTCGGCGGTGATGTGGCCGAGGACCTCGGCGTCGGAGTAGGCGGCGGGCTTGTCGAAGACCTTCGGGAACGGGCGGCGGCGACCTTCCCAGGTGACGAAGGTGCCGACCTTCTCCGAGGCGGTGGCGACAGGGAGTACGACGTCGGCGCGCTCGGTCACGGCGGTGACCCGCTGCTCGAGGCTGACCACGAAGCCGGCCTCGTCGAGGGCGGCCAGGAAGGCGGCCGGGTCGGCGGTGTCGTCGGGGTCGACGCCGGCGACCACGAGGGCGTCGAGTCCGGCGCGGACCATGGCCTCGGCGTCGAGGCCGCCCGCACCGGGCAGCAGGTCTGCCTCGACCGCACCCCGGTCACCGGCACGACGCGGCACCCAGGCGAGCCTGGCGCCGGTGCGATCGGCGAGCTCCGCAGCAGCGGAGTAGGCGCCCGGGCTGGTCGCCAGCCGCTCGCCGACCAGGATCACCGAAGCCTCGGTGACCCTGCTGACCTGGGACAACGCGTCCTTCTCGGCACCGGGAGCGGTCAGGACGACCTCGGCTCCGAGCTTGCGCGAGCCCTCCGAGGCGTACGGACTCAGGGTGGTGATCCGCAGACCGCTCTTGTTGGCCTTGCGCAGCCGCAGGAAGAGCGTGCCGGCCTCGTCCTCGGGCTCGAGGCCGGCCAGCACGACGTGGTCGGCCGCGTCGAGGTCGGCATAGGTGAGGCTCGTCCCGGCCACGCGTGAGCGCAGGAAGCCGGTCTCCTCCTCCGAGAGTGGGCGCGCGCGGAAGTCGATGTGGGGAGTGCGCAGGGTGTCACGGGCGAAGGTGGCGTACGCCTTCGCGTCCTCCAGCGTCAGGCGCCCGCCGGGCAGCACGCCCACCGAGCCCGCCTCGGCTAACCCGGCAGCGGCGACGGCGACGGCCTCCAGCCAGGACGCCGGCCGGAGCTCGCCGTCCTCACGGATCATCGGCGAGGTGAGCCGGTCGCGGACGGCGTAGCGGAAGCCGAAGCGGTCCTTGTCAGAGATCCACTCCTCGTTGACCTCCGGGTCGTTGCCCGCGAGGCGGCGCATGACCTTGCCTCGGCGGTGGTCGATGCGGATCGCGGCGCCGCAGGCGTCGTGCTCGGCCACGCTCGGGGTGGAGACCAGGTCGAACGGCCGTGCCCGGAAGCGGTAGTCGTCCGAGGTCAGCGCGCCCACCGGGCAGATCTGGATGACGTTGCCGGAGAAGTAGGACGAGAACGGCTTGTCCTCGGCGATACCGATCTGCTGCTGTGCGCCGCGCTGGATCAGCGCGATCCCCGGGTCGCCCGGGATCTCGGCGGCGAAGCGGGTGCAGCGCTGGCAGACGATGCACCGCTCACGGTCGAGCAGCACGTTGGGCGAGAGGTTGATCGGCTTCGGGAAGGTCCGCTTGGTCCCCTCGAAGCGGGTCTCGCCCTGGCCGTGGGACATCGCCTGGTTCTGCAGCGGGCACTCGCCGCCCTTGTCGCACACCGGGCAGTCCAACGGGTGGTTGACCAGGAGAAACTCCATGATTCCGTGCTGGGCCTTCACGGCCGTGGAGTTCTGCGTCTCCACCACCATGCCCTCGGCGACCGGGATGGTGCAGGAGGCCTGCGGCTTCGGGAAGCCGCGGCCGTTGCCGGCGTCGGGGATGTCGACCAGGCACTGCCGACAGGCGCCGACGGGCGCGAGCAGCGGGTGGTCACAGAAGCGCGGGATCTCGATCCCGGCCTCCTCGGCGGCCCGGATCACCAGCGTGCCCTCGGGCACCGTCACATCGGCGCCGTCGATCTTGAGCGTCACATCGGTCACTGAACTGCCTCCGCCCATGCGGTCGACTTCTTGGCGTCGAAGGGACAGCCACCCTGCTCCAGATGGGCGAGGTATTCGTCCCGGAAATACTTGATCGAGCTCGTGATCGGGCTCGTCGCGCCATCACCGAGCGCGCAGAACGAGCGGCCGAGGATGTTGTCGCACTGGTCGAGCAGCAGATCGAGATCCTCAGGCGAACCCTGGCCCTTCTCCAGCCGCTCCAGCACCTGCACCAGCCACCAGGTGCCCTCACGGCACGGCGTGCACTTGCCACAGGACTCGTGCTTGTAGAACTCCGTCCACCGCAGCACCGCGCGCACCACACAGACGGAGTCGTCGAAGATCTGCAGGGCGCGGGTGCCGAGCATCGAGCCGGCCGCGGCCACCCCCTCGAAGTCCAGCGTCACGTCCAGGTGCTCCTGGGTGAACAACGGGGTCGAGGAGCCACCGGGGGTCCAGAACTTCAGCTCATGACCCTCGCGTACGCCGCCGGCCAGCTCGATCAGCTTGCGCAGCGTGATGCCGAGCGGTGCCTCGTACTGCCCCGGCTTCTTGACGTGACCGGAGAGCGAGAAGATGCCGACACCGGCTGACTTCTCCGTGCCCATGCCGGCGAACCAGTCGGCGCCGTTCTTCACGATGGCCGGCACCGAGGCGATCGATTCGGCGTTGTTGATCACGGTCGGGCTGGCGTAGAGACCGGCGACAGCCGGGAACGGCGGCCGCAGCCGCGGTTGACCGCGGCGCCCCTCGAGCGAGTCGAGCAGCGCGGTCTCCTCGCCACAGATGTAGGCCCCGGCACCCGCATGCACGACCAGCTCCAGGTCGTAGCCGGAGCCATGGATGTCGGTGCCGAGGTGGCCGGCGGCGTAGGCCTCACGGACGGCTGCCTGCAGCCGCCGGATCACGTGCAGCACCTCGCCGCGTACGTAGATGAAGGCACGCTCCGCGCGGATGGCGTAGGAGGAGATGATCACGCCCTCGACGAGGGTGTGCGGACTCGCCATCATGAGCGGGATGTCCTTGCAGGTGCCCGGCTCGGACTCGTCGGCGTTGACCACCAGGTAACGCGGCTTGGGGTTCTCGGGGTCGGGCGCCGGCAGGAAGCCCCACTTCACCCCGGTCGGGAACCCGGCGCCACCGCGACCGCGGAGCCCGGAGTCCTTGACCATCGTCTGTACGTCCTCGGGCGCTATCCCGAGCGCGACGTCGAGCGCGTCGTAGCCGCCCTGCTCGGCGTAGGCGGGCAGGGTCCAGGCCTGCTCGTCGGCCCAGTTGGCGGTCAGCACCGGGGTCAGGGTGTCAGTCATCGGACGCCTCCTCGGCGATCGTCTCCGACTCGGCGCGACGGGTGTCGGCCACCTCGACGGCCTCGGGCAGCTCCTCCGGTACGTCGGCGGAGCCGTGGGTGTCGGAAGGTGCGGCCCAGCCGCGCTCGCGGGCGATCTCCAGCCCGACGAGCGACGCCGGCCCGGCCGCGGGACCCTCGTCGACGAGCCCGTCCTCGAAGCCGGCGAGGACCCGCTCGGCCTCGCGCCAGCTCGTGATCCGCGCGCCGCGGGAGGCCACGACCTCGCGGCCCTCACGCAGGTCGTCGACCAGCTGCGAGGCCGACTCCGGCGTCTGGTTGTCGAAGAACTCCCAGTTGACCATCACCACCGGCGCGTAGTCGCAGGCCGCGTTGCACTCGATGTGCTCGAGCGTGATCGCGCCGTCGGCGGTGGTCTCGTCGTTGCCCACCTCGAGCTTCTCGCGCAGGCAGGCGAAGATCTCGTCGCCGCCCATGACCGCGCACAGCGTGTTGGTGCAGACACCGACGTGGTGGGTGCCGACGGGATGGCGCTTGTACATCGTGTAGAACGTCGCCACCCCGCTCACCTCGGCCGGGGTGAGGCCCAGGACCTCGGCGCAGGCCTGGATCCCTTCGGGCGTGACCCGGCCCTCGACCGACTGCACCAGATGGAGCATCGGCAGCAGGCCCGAGCGGGCCTGGGGGTAGCGAGCCGCGATCTCGCGCAGCTCGTCGTAGGTCTCAGCAGCAAGCGTCATCGGTCGACGCCTCCCATCACCGGGTCGATGGACGCGATCGCCACGATCACGTCGGCAACCATGCCGCCCTCGGACATCACGCTCGTGGCTTGAAGGTTGGTGAACGACGGGTCCCGGAAGTGGACCCGGTAGGGCTTGGTACCGCCGTCGCTGACCACATGGGCGCCGAGCTCTCCGCGCGGCGACTCGATCGCGGCGTACGCCTGGCCGGCCGGCACCCGGAAGCCCTCGGTGACCAGCTTGAAGTGGTGGATCAGCGCCTCCATCGACTCGCCCATGATGTGGCGGATGTGGTCGAGGGAGTTGCCCTGGCCGTCGGGACCGACGGAGAGCTGCGAGGGCCACGCGATCTTCTTGTCGGCCACCATGACGGGAGCGCCGTCGAGATCCTTCAGCCGCTTGAGAGCCTGCTCCATGATCCGCAGCGACTCCCACATCTCGGCCAGCCGGATCCGGAACCGCCCGTAGGAGTCGCAGGTGTCCCAGGTGATGACCTCGAAGTCGTAGTCCTGGTAGCCGCAGTAGGGCTGGGTCTTGCGCAGGTCCCACGGATAGCCCGTGCTCCGCAGGATCGGGCCGGTCAGACCGAGCGCGAGGCAGCCTTCCAGGTCGAGGTAGCCGACCTGCTCCAGGCGACCCTTGAAGATCGGGTTGGCGTTGCACAGCGCCGCGTACTCGGTCAGGCGCTTCTTCATCAGCTCGATGAACTCACTCACCCGCGCGACGGTGCCGTCCGGCACGTCCTGGGCGACACCGCCGGGACGGATGTAGGCGTGGTTCATCCGCAGGCCGGTGATGAACTCGAACAGGTCCAGGCACAGCTCACGCTCGCGGAACCCGATCGTCATCACGGTAAGCGCGCCGAGCTCCATGCCGCCGGTCGCGATCGCCACCAGGTGGGAGGAGATCCGGTTGAGCTCCATCAGCAGGACCCGGATGACGTCGGCCTTCTCCGGCACCTCGGCGCCGATGCCGAGCAGCTTCTCCACCCCGAGGACGTACGCCGTCTCGTTGAAGATCGGCGACAGGTAGTCCATCCGGGTGACGAACGTGGTCCCCTGGGTCCAGGACCGGAACTCCATGTTCTTCTCGATGCCCGTGTGCAGGTAGCCGATCCCGGCACGCGCCTCGGTGACCGTCTCGCCCTCGAGCTCGAGGATCAGCCGGAGCACCCCGTGCGTCGAGGGGTGCTGCGGGCCCATGTTGACGACGATCCGCTCGTCCTTGACGTCCTTGAGGGCGTCGGTCAGCTCGTCCCAGTCCTGGCCGGTGACGGTGAACGTACGTCCTTCGTCTTCCGTGGTCGTCATGAGTAGCTCCTGCGGGTGTCCGGCGGCGGGATCGTCGCGCCCTTGTATTCCACCGGGATCCCACCCAGCGGGTAGTCCTTGCGCTGCGGGTGGCCCGGCCAGTCGTCGGGCATCAGGATCCGGGTCAGTCCGGGGTGGCCGTCGAAGACGATCCCGAACATGTCGTAGGTCTCGCGCTCGTGCCAGTCGAGCGTCGGGTAGATGGCCACCGCGCTCGGCACGTGCGGATCCTCGTCAGGAGCGGAGGTCTCCACCCGCACCCGGCGGTTGTACGTCATCGAGAGCAGGTGATAGACGGCGTGAAGCTCGCTACCCCTATTTTCTTGGCCTTGGTCAGCGGGGTAATGCACCCCGGAGACACCCGAGCAGAGCTCGAACCGCAGCTCGTCGCGGAGCACCTGCAGGGCCTCGAGCAGCCGCTCGCGGCGTACGTGGAAAGTCAGCTCACCGCGGTGGATGACCGCCTCCGCCTCGGTGAAGGCGAGGGCGTCGGCGATCTCCTTGAACCAGCCGCCGTAGGGCTGTACGCCGACGTCGCTGGTGCGGCTCGGCATCGCGTGCTGGCGGGTGAGACCGCCGTAGCCGCTGGTGTCGCCGGTGTCCGCCACCCCGAACATGCCGCTGTTCTGGCCGCTGTTCTGGTCGCTCACCGGGCCACCTCCGTAGCGCAAGCGCCAGAATACGGACGCGGCCCGGTGAAAGACTGGATGGTCGCTCGCTGACGCTCGCTCATCGCAGGAGTCCCGTCTGGTCGATCAGCGGCAGCTGGCGCAGCGCCGCGGTCTCGTTGGCGACCTCCTCGCGCTCGGCGTTGACGCCCAGCGAGCCGCCCTGGATCTTGTCGTGGAGCTTGAGGATCGCGTCGATCAGCATCTCCGGGCGCGGCGGACAGCCGGGGAGATACATGTCGACGGGCACGATGTGGTCGACACCCTGGACGATCGCGTAGTTGTTGAACATCCCGCCGCTGCTGGCGCAGACGCCCATCGCGAGCACCCACTTCGGCTCGGGCATCTGGTCGTAGATCTGGCGGAGCACCGGCGCCATCTTCTGGCTCACCCGGCCCGCCACGATCATCAGGTCGGCCTGCCGCGGACTCGCGCGGAAGACCTCCATGCCGTATCTGGCCAGGTCGTACTTCGGGCCGCCGCTCGTCATCATCTCGATGGCGCAGCAGGCCAGTCCGAACGTCGCCGGCCACAGGCTCGCCTTACGGAAGTAGCCCGCCAGGCCCTCGACGGTCGTGAGCAGAACCCCGCTCGGGAGCTTTTCTTCGAGACCCATGTCAGTCCCAGTCCAATCCGCCGCGGCGCCACACATAGGCGTACGCCACGAACACCGTCAGCAGGAACAGGCCCATCTCCGCGAGGCCGAACCATCCCATCGCGTCGAACCTGACGGCCCACGGGTAGAGAAAGATGATCTCGATGTCGAAGATGATGAAGAGCATCGCGGTGATGTAGTACTTCACCGGGAAGCGACCGCCCAACGCCTGTGGCGTGGCCTCGATCCCACACTCGTAGGGATCCGCCTTGGCCTGGTTGGCGCGGCTCGGTCCGACGACCGAGCTCATGATCACCGAACCGACCGCGAAGAGCGTCGCCAGTCCCGCCAACGCGAGCACCGGCACGTAGAGCTCCATCTCGCCTCCTACCCTGAGCGGCCCACCCCTTCTTGAGACTTTGTGAATAGAATCACAATGTGGGCCAACTCACATCCTGCCACTCCTGTGACGGAATGCAAGTGGGTTGCCGAAATGGCGCGCGCACTTTCTCGCCATGGCGGGAAAGTGCCTCAGCATCCGGCGGCAAACGCTTGCAGAACCACGCCATGGCGGGGTTGTGGCGGGTCAGACTTCGGTGCTGACGGCCGGCGTCGGCGTGTCGAGGAAGGCCCGGGGGATCACGACGATCCGCTTCTCGACGTCGATCAGCTGGGCGGGACTTCCGTCGGCGTTCGCCTGCCTCACTTCGTACGTCACGGTGTGCGCGGTCATCCGCCGCTGCTTGAGCCACCCGTGGTGCCAGGCGACGCTCCCCCACGGTCCCTGGATCTCCAGCGACTCCCCAGCCGACCCGACGACTGTGGCGCCGAGCGGGTACATCCCCGTCATCCCGCGCCCTCCAACGAACAATTGGGACAGCGGTCCCATGCCGACGAGCGCCGCGACGTAGACCGCGCCTCGATAGAAACCTGTGGCCGCGAAGACCACGAGGACGACACCGACGACAACCGACATCAGGAAGGGCGAGAGCCCGACCCGTTCCCACAGCCAGGCGTAGACGAGCCGTCGTCGCATGGCCCGGTCAACGTCGATGCGTACGCCCGGCAGCGGCGGCTCCACAGGTCCTCGGGCGCCCGCCTCCAGCTCGTGTCGGATCACCGGGCCGATGAGCGCAGCCGGAAGGTCGATCGATCCTGTCAGCTCGTCCGGCCCTGCCGGGAGATAGGACGGGACCAGATGCCTGAGGTACGGCTGCCGACATCTCACCAGCACCGGACCGACCTCGGCCTGGGTGAGTCGCGACCAGGGGTAGAAGACCATCCGACTGGGCGTGCGTATCCCCAGGCCGCTCCCCGTCGCCCATGCCGTGAGCACAGCCCCGACCGGGTAGTCACGCCGCACGGCGCGGCGCACGGTCCACAGCGGCATCGCCAACTGGAGCACGAGGACCGTGCCTCCGAGGATCGCCGGCGTCGCTATCCGGAAAGGGTCATTGATGGGGCTCGACAGCGAGAACGGCCACGCGAACCAGAGAGCCCCCACCATCACCGCCGGCAGCACCAGCGCCGCGACCCAGTAGGCAGCACTCCGCAGTCGCAGGCCCACGAGGGTCCGCCGCAGCCGACGCTGATCGTCGATCGTGACGGTCCAGTGCGTCACCGAACCCGGCACCACATCCATGTCCACCAACGGCCTCCTCGACATCGCCGCAGCTCGGCCGCGGCAGCGTACTGGAGGTCTGCGAAGGGATCTGGAGACCTCGGTCAGAACCCCACATATGAGCGAAAGTCTCGTACGCCCTGGGCCCAGGTCGTGCCAGAACTCCACATGTGCGCGGATGTTGCAGGGTTGTGGCGGGTCAGACTTCGGTGCTGACGGCCGGCGCCGGCGTGTCGAGGAAGGCCCGGGGGATCACGACGATCCGCTTCTCGAGGTTGGTCGGTGCGATCAACCTTCCATCGGGGCCGACCTGCACCATCTCGTACGTCACGATGTGCTTGTTTATCCGGCGCAGCTTCAACCATCCTGGGGGCCAGGCAACGCTTCCCCACGATCCCTGGATTTCGAGCCACTGGCCCATCGAGCCGACGACTCTGGCACCGACGGGGTACATCCCGGACATCCGGCCCTCCCCGGAGAGCAGCCAGATGAGGGGGTTGAACAACACCAGCACCATCCAGACGGTCGCCATCCGGTAAGAACCACCGGCCAGTGAGAGCAGGATGTTGAGAGCGAACACAGCCGAAACCAGCCACGCCGTGATGCCGAGCTGCGCCCGCAGCCACGCCCGGACGAGGCGCCACCGCAGGGCGCCGTCGACGACGATCGGCTCCCCGAGCATCGGAGTCTCCACCGATCCCCGGCGTGCCCTCGCCGCCAGCTCACGTCTGATCGCCGGCCCGATGAGCTGGGCCGGAAAGTCGATCGACCGCGCCACCTCATCAGGCCCGGCCGGAAGATACGCCGGTACGGCCAGCGTCCTCGGACCGTCCTGCAGACACCGGACGAGCACCGGCCCCGCCTCGATCTGCGTCAGTCTCGACCAGGGATAAAAGGCGAGTCGCCTGAGCGTACGCATGCCCAATCCGCTCTCGGTCGCCCATGCGACGAGAGTGGCCAACAGGAAACTCGCGCTCCACTCGGCGAGAGACTGTCCACAGCGGCGTCGTCAGCGAAAACCCTAGGAAGACGACTCCGACAACGACCATCATCCCGAGTTCGACGGCCTCGCTAACGAGTCCCGGACCAAGACCCGGATCATGCATGCCGGACCAGAAGGCGCCGGTCAGCAACACGGGCAGACCCAACGCCAGGACCCAGTGTGCCCAGCTCCGCAGCCGCACCCCCACCATCGCCCGCTTGAGCCGACGCTGATCGTCGAGCGTGACCGTCCAGACCGTCACGGATCCCGGCACCACATCCGCGTCCACGAGCGGCCCTCCACAGCGTCCCGGTCTCCAAGGTCGAGCGCAGCGTACCGGATACCCAGGAGGGGATTCCGAGCTTTCCATTGACCCGCTCAGGCCGCCGAGTCGGCTCGTCATGACGAGCCGACTCGGCCTGATTTCGCGTCAGGATGCGCCGACTCGGCGGGATCGGGGTCAGTCGGGATCCGGGCGGATCCAGCCCTTGGCGAGGCCCGCGCGGACGATGGCGTCGGTGGCTTCGCCGAGAGTCGTGCTCGCCGCGACGACGCCGGCCTCACGGGCCCGGACCCTGGACTCGGTGGCACCGGGCATGCTCCAGGTGCCGCCGCGGTTGAGCCAGTTGAGGAGCATCGGCTCGAGGCGGTCCATGGCCTTGCAGAAGCGTGCCTCGGGGGTCTGAGCGGCCTCGAACTCGTCCCAGAGGGCGCGGATCTCACCGGCCTGATCCGGCGGCAGCATCGTGAAGAGCCGCTCGGCGGCAGCGACCTCGCGCTCGACCTGGTCGACGACCGCGGCGGCGTCGAAGACGGGGCTGTCGCCGGCGTAGATCTCGACCATGTCGTGGATGATCACGAGCTTGATCGCGTGCCCGACGTCGATCGGCTCGTCGGCGTACTCGGCGAGGAGCAGCACCATCAGCGCCAGGTGCCAGGAGTGCTCGGCGTCGTTCTCACGCCGGTCGGCCGCGGCCAGCGGCGAGGCACGCAGGATCGTCTTGAGCTTGTCGGCCTCGGCGATGAACTCCAACTGAGCCCTCAGCCGGGCGCCGATCTCGTCCGGGAGGGGGTTCAGGTCGGTGATCAGGTCGTCGGTCGAGTCATCCATGCGTCGACCTTCGCATGCTGCGTACGTCTGGAGAAACTCACTTCTCGTCGAGAATCGCCCGCGGCACGACCACCCAGGTCGGACCCGACTTGAAGGCGATCGCGTGCTTCGTTGTGGCGACCAGCTTGAGCTTGGACCGGTGGATCGACGTACGGCCCCAGGGACCGTGGACGACCAGGCTCTCCCCCATATGACCACGGATGGTCGACCCGACCGGATAGCTGCCGATCGTCGGAGCAACCACTGTGAGAACGACAGCACCCAAGCCAAGCATCAGCACGCCCACCATCCACATGGTCGGCCAGGGGTCGGAACCAGCCATCGCGAGAAGGACCATGAGCACCATGACCGTGACCAGGAACCAGCCCGTCACGCGGAACTGCCGTGCTGCCGCCAAGCCAAGCGCTATCTGCAGCTGTCGGTCGACTACCACGGAGCGCTCACCGGGCACGTCCTCGCGAACGACCGGCTCGGAGTCACCTTCCCCGACCCCCAGAGCCAGGCGCGCTCTCGCCTGCTCACCCAGCACCTGCCCAGCGACCAAGAGGTTCTGCTTCGGCGTCCGCGTCCTTAGATGCGTCGCGACCGGTCCGACGTTCACAGCGGTGATGCGACCCCAGTTGATCTCCATACCGCCCCCGGGGCCTTCGAGCCGGTACGCGGTGACATCTGCCCAGGAGCGAAAGGTCTCTCCAAGGGGATAGATCCTCCGCACCCGCCACACCGAGAAGGCGGCGAACACGGCCAGATCCACGAGCAGGAAGACGATCACCACGGCCGGATAGACGTCAAGAACCACCACCGCACCGATGACGACTCCCACAGCCCCGCACAGCACCAGCCAGATCGAGGGCTGCCGCCACCACCACAACCAGTACGCGCGGAGGAACCTGCGCCGCTCCTCGGAGGTCACCGTCCAGGTGGCATCCGGGACGTCGATCGTGTCAGTCATGACGGCGCATCATGCCGTAACGCTGCACGGGTCGACAGGCTAGGGGTCAGCGAGCGGGGAGGGCGGGAACGGCGCGCTTGGAGCGGCTCACGTAAGCCGATCCCTCCGGGCCGACGACGACGTAGGAGTCGCCCAGCCGGGAGTTGTACTCCAGGTGGGCGCGGCCCCAGAACATCCCGATCCGGATGCCGCCGTACATCCCCGGGGCGGTGAACCAGGCCTCGTCGGGGCCGCCCTCCTCGGAGATGAGCCGTACGTCGAACGTACGCAGCTGGTGCTCGCCGCGGAACTCGGCGGTCAGCTCCGCGAGCGTCGTGTTCACGTGGAGGTTGACGTTCTCGAGGTTGTCGCCGAGCGGGGTGCCGGGGCGGAAGTAGGGGTCGAGCATGTCGAGCAGGTGGTCGTGACCGCGTCGCTGGGCGAGCTGGTAGGGCGTCTCGCCATGGGCAGTGGGGAGCGAACGAACCCCACCCAGCGAGAGCAGCTCCTGGACGGTCTCCCGCGGGGCACCGAGGTAGGCGGCGTGGTGGAGCGGCGTGAACATCGACTCGCCGCCGATCTTCCAGGTGTTGACGCCGACGGTGTAGTCGTTGCGCACCTGCGAGAGCGCGCGACGCCAGTCACCCTGTGCGGCCGCGTCGGTGAGTGAGTCCCTGGCCTTGACCGCTGCGGGCCCGTAGGCCTCGCGAGGCATCAAGATGCCGTCCCATGGCAACGTCGTGGTCATAGTTGAACTTTCGCAGAGATCAAGCGGTTGCGTGATGAAGTGCGACGATTCCACCCGAGAGGTTCGTCCAGGTCGGAGCCTGCCAACCCGCTGCGGAGAGCATGGCGGCGAGGCCTGCCTGGTCGGGCCATGCGCGGATGGACTCGGCGAGGTAGACGTAGGCGTCAGGGGAGGACGATACCGCCCGAGCGACCGGCGGCAAGGCCTTCATCAGGTATTCCACGTAGACCGTCCGGAAGGGCTTCCAGGTCGGGTGCGAGAACTCGCAGACCACGATCCGGCCGCCGGGGCGGGTCACCCGGCGCAGCTCACGCAGGCCCGCCGCCGGGTCGACGATGTTGCGCAGGCCGAATGAGATCGTCACTGCGTCGAAGGTCGAGTCGCGGTAGGGCAGCTTGGTGCCGTCGCCGGCCGTGAACGGCAGGTGGGGCTTGGCCTTCTTGCCGACCTGGAGCATCCCGATGGAGAAGTCGGTCGGGACCACCTCGGCACCCGCGTCCAGGAACGGCTGGGACGAGGTGCCGGTGCCGGCGGCGAGGTCGAGCACGAGCTCGCCCGGCTTCGGGTCGACGGCCTTGATGACCTCGCGTCGCCAGCGTCGGTCCTGGCCGAGGGAGAGCACGTCGTTGGTCACGTCGTAGCGCTTGGCCACGGCGTCGAACATCCGACGTACCTCGCCGGGCTGCTTGTCCAGATCTGCTCGGGTCACGGGCTGATTCTGTCTCGGTCTGCGTCCGGGACCGAACTCAGGCGAGCTTCTCGAAGATCTCGTCGGCGTACTTCGCCGCGTCCTTCTTCGAGGCAGCGGTCGCCTGGACGGTCAGGTCGTTGGACGCGTGCGAGCACGTCGCCTGGGTCTGACCGGTCTGCTGGTCGGCGCTGGAGTAGCAGACGTTGTCGCCCACCTTGGAGACCTCGCCACCGCCGTAGTAGGCGCTGCCGTCACCGGCGAAGGCGCGGATCATCACGGATTTCTTCATGTCCTTGGTGATGTAGGTGCGCGAAGCCATCGAGAACCCGAGGGCGTCGGACACGTTGCGGTCCTCCGTCTTCGAGCTGGCGGCGTTCTGCTTGATGAACAGGTCCAGCTGCTCCTCGGACGCGCCCTGCTTCTTGATCACGTCGAGGTCGTAGGAGGACTTCTGGTCCGCCGGCTTGTAGCCGCCCGACAGCGTCTCCGGAAGCGTGATCTTCACGCCCGAGTGGGATTCGGAGTCGCCAACCCACCGTGGCAGGCCAACGCCCAGCACGACGAAGAGGGCCAAGGCGATGATGCCGAGGGTGATGCCGTTCTCTGCGATGAACGACTGCTCTTTGTTGGTACTCACGCCAGCGCACGCTACAACCCACATGGTCATATATGGCAACC
The DNA here is from genome assembly GCF_044744805.1 of Nocardioides sp. NPDC087217. Classification (NCBI taxonomy): domain Bacteria; kingdom Bacillati; phylum Actinomycetota; class Actinomycetes; order Propionibacteriales; family Nocardioidaceae; genus Nocardioides; species Nocardioides sp. NPDC087217. Next base: position 698,893 of record NZ_JBIUZB010000001.1, on the reverse strand, counting down.
CGGGGCGGATGCCATACATCACTTCGACTCGTCCTCGCCGACACCACGCCGATACCCTGGGCGTGTGAACGAGTCTGAGCAGCCGTCCCTGGTAGCCACCACCGTGGCACTCGATGCCGGGTCGGAGACGCTCGACGACCTGCTCGCGCTGCTGCCCGCCCGCCGGCGCGTTCTGTCCTGGGTCCGCCACGGCGAGGGCCTGGTCGGCTGGGGCACCGCCGCCGAGATCCGTACGTCCGGACCGGAGCGGTTCGCACACGCGACCAAGTGGTTCGAGGAGCTGGCGGCGGTCTCCACGGTCTCCGATCCCGTGCGCGAGCCCGGCACCGGCCTGGTCGGCTTCGGCTCCTTCGCCTTCTCGGACCTGCCGGGATTCTCCGTCCTCAAGGTGCCCGCGGTCGTCGTGGGCAAGCGCGGCGACACGGCCTGGGTGACCACCGTCGGCCCGGCCGCCACACCACCCCCCGACCTGACTCCGACGCCGGAGCCGGAGGCGCCGCGCGACGTCGTCTTCGCCGATGCGTACGTCGATGGCGAGCACTGGATGCGGATCGTCGCCGACGCCGTCGCCCGGCTCCAGGACGGAGACCTCGACAAGGTCGTCCTGGCCCGCGATCTGCTGGCCGCGGCCAGCGCCCCGATCGACATCCGCGCCGTGCTGCGGCGGTTGGCCGCTGCGTACCCGACCTGCTGGACGTTCCACGTCGACGACCTCTTCGGCGCGACCCCTGAGCTGCTCGTACGCCGCGAGCGCGGCCTGGTCACCTCCCGCGTGCTCGCCGGCACGATCTGGCCCACCGGCGAGGAGAACCTCGACCACGCCCTCGCCGCGTCGCTGGCGGAGTCCTCGAAGAACCTCGAGGAGCACGAGTACGCCGCCAGGTCGGTCGCCGACGCACTGGAGCCGCACTGCTCCTCGATGAACGTGCCCGACGCGCCCTTCGTGCTCAAGCTCCCCAACGTGATGCACCTGGCCACCGACATCACCGGCGTGGCCAGCGACGGTGTCAGCTCGCTCGATCTGGCCGCCGCATTGCACCCCTCGGCCGCCGTCGGTGGCACCCCGCGTGAGGACGCCGTCGCGCTCATCGCCGAGATCGAGTCGATGGAGCGCGCCCGCTACGCCGGTCCGGTCGGCTGGATGGACGCCACCGGCGACGGCGAGTGGGGCATCGCGCTGCGTACCGCCGAGTTGATCGACGACCGCACCGCCCGCCTCTTCGCCGGCTGCGGCATCGTGGCGAGCTCCGACCCGGAGACCGAGCTGGCCGAGACCCAGGCCAAGTTCGTCCCGATTCGGGACGCGCTGTCTTAACCTCCGTTCATGGAGAACTCGGACGGCCTCATCCGCACAGCCCTGCGTGAAGGAGAGGAGACCGCCGACCGGCTGGCACGTACGCAGCTGCTCACGATTCCGTTCCTGATCGTCGCGATGATCTCGGTGCCGGCCTTCCGGATCGTCCACGACGACGGCGAGGACGGCGACAGCTACGGCTTCTGGTCGGCGATCGCGTGGTTGGGCGACCGCCCCGACGACGCCCCGGGCGCCTACAAGCTGCTGATCGTCGCGGCGGTGCTGACGATCCTCTTCGCCGTGGCAGCCGCGGCGATGGGCCTCTACCTCGCCTACTCCCGGAGCAACCATCCCGGGATCGAGACGGGGATCGCGATCGTGGCGGGGGCGCTGCCGAGCGCCATCGCGATGATCGGCGTCGTGGCCCTGCCGGACGGCTCCGCGGTGCGGATGGGCTGGGGCGTACTCCTTCCGGTCTTTCTCGGCCTGTGGCTGGCCAACATGGTCCGCTCCGACGTCTAACCCAGCCGCGATAGATTCGGCGGCATGAGGATCACGAAGTTCGGCCATGCCTGTGTCCGGATCGAGCACGACGGGGCGGTGGTCGTCGTCGACCCCGGTGTGTTCACCCAGCCCGAGGCGCTGGATGGCGCGACGGCGGTGCTGATCACCCACGAGCACCCCGACCACTACAACCCGGCCCTCCTGGAGGGCAGCGACGCCCCGGTCTACACCATCGGCGCGGTCGCGGCGCAGATCCAGAAGGGCGCTCCCGCGGTGCATGAGCGGACCACGGTGGTGAAGCCGGGCGAGTCGTTCGACGCCGGGCTCCCGGTCACCGCGATCAACGAGAAGCACGCGGTCATCCACGCCGACCTGCCCCACTTCGACAACTCGGGCTACCTGATCCAGGCCGGAGACACGAAGATCTTCCACCCGGGCGACGCGCTCGACGGCCCCGGCCAGGCCGTGGACGTACTCTTCCTGCCGGTCTCCGCACCGTGGGCGCGCTCGGCCGAGTTGATCGACTTCGCCCGCTCCGTCGGTGCCTCCCAGACCGTCGCGATCCACGACCGGGTCTACTCCGAGGCCGGCTCAGGCATCTTCGACACCCAGGCGGCAGCGCTGATCCCGGCCGAGCGCGGCTACGTACGTCTCGCGGACGAGGCCGACCTCTGATGGCTCTCGTCGCAGTCCTGTACGCCTACAACGACCTTCCTGACGTACGCGCCGAGCATCTCGACGCACATCGTGGGTTCCTGGCGAGCCAGGACAACCTGGTCCTCTCCGGCCCGACCTCCGACGGCGGCGGCCTGCTCGTCTTCGAGGGCGACACCGCCGCGGTCGAGGCGGCCGTGGACGAGGACCCGTTCCTCGCGGTCGGGCTGATCAAGGAGCGTCGCGTCTTCGAGTGGACCCCGGTCGTCGGTTCCTGGAAGACCCAGCTGGGCCTGTGAGGACCGGGGGTCCGCCCGACGAGGATTCACCCCAGGGCGAGCGTCTGCAGGCGGTCGTACGCGCCGTTGAAGGTGTTCTGGTCCAGCGGTGACGAGGTGTACTGCCAGAACGTGTAGTAGCCCCAGCCTGCGGGCAGGGTGCCCGGCGTGCTGGCGTAGCGCGCGATCCAGAGCGGGTGGGCGCTGGCGAACTGCGAGGTGTTGCCGGTGCAGGTCGTCCACCAGTCGGTGGTCGTGTAGATGACCGCGTCACGCCCGGTGCGGGCGCGGTAGCGGTCCAGGAACGCCGCGATCCACGAGCGCATCGACGCCTGGGAGAGGCCGTAGCAGGTGCCGCCGCTGTAGGGGTTGTACTCGATGTCGAGCACCCCGGGAAGGGTCTTCCCGTCGGCCGACCAGCCGCCGCCGTTGTTGACGAAGTAGTCGGCCTGCGCCGCGCCGCCCGAGTCGGACGGGTTGGCGAAGTGGTAGGCGCCGCGGATGAAGCCCTGGTTGTAGGAGCCGTTGTACTGCTGCGGGAAGTAGGTGCTGTTCCGGTAGTAGGTGCCCTCGGTCGCCTTGATGTAGGCGAACCGCTTTCCCTGACCCCACCAGTAGGCCCAGTCGACATTGCCCTGGTGGCCGGAGACGTCGATGCCGCTCACGGTCGCCTGCGCGGTGATCGGGGTGTCGTTGGAGGTGCCGCCCGTGGCGTTCGAGCCGGGCGTCGACCAGCCGACGTACGCGCCGTGCTTCAGCGTGACGCCGTGCGACCTCGCCTTCTGAGTGAGGTGGCGGTCGTCCTTCTCGGCGGCGCCGGCGGACTGGGTCGGGGAGAGGGAGAGGGCGAGGAGGAGACCGGCGGCAATCGCGGTCACTCTCATGGATCTGCGGCGCGAAGGACTCATTGGCTGGGCCTTTCCCGAGGAGGAGACTTGCACTGAGAAGCGTCGTGACTGGGAAACATGGTGCCGCAACCGATGTCCCCCGGGGAATGTTTTCCGGTAAGCAAGTTACTCAACCAAACGGTTGACAACCGTCGAGCGGGGAGTCTAGCCTCGTTATCAACCAAATGGTTGAGGAGTACGAGATGAGCGAGGACAGACTCTCCCGAGTCTTTGCGGCCCTGGCGGACCCGACCCGGCGCGACCTGGTCGCCCGGCTCTCGTCCGCCGACGCAACGGTCGGCGAGCTGGCGGCGCCCTATGACGTCAGCCTCCAGGCGGTCTCCAAGCACCTCAAGGTGCTCGAGGACGCCGGCCTGGTGAGCCGGGAGTCGCGCCGCGCCCCCGTACGTCTCGAAGCGGAGGTGTTCGACCTCATGACCAAGTGGATCGAGAGATATCAGCAGCAGGCCGAGGAGCGCTACCAGCGCTTGGACGCACTGCTCGCCGAGATGCAGGAAAGCACGCCATCACGAGAATCATCACGAGCAGAGGACGCATCATGACCACCACGAAGCACGAGACCACGATCGAGGCCTCCAAGGAGACCCCGACGATCACCATCGTCCGCGAGTTCGACGCTCCCCCGGAGCTCGTCTTCCGCGCCCACGCCGAGAAGGAGCTGTACGCCAAGTGGCTCGGCCCGCGCGACGTCGAGATGAACATCACCGAGTGGGACTTCCGCACCGGCGGCTCCTGGGCCTACTCCGCAGAGCGCGACGGTGACGAGTTCACCCAGTTCTTCGGCAGCTTCCACGAGGTGCGCGAGAACGAGCGCATCGTGCAGACCTTCACCTGGCGCGGCGCGCCCGACGGGGCCTCGCTGGAGTTCCTCACCCTCGAGCCGCTCCCCGGCGGCCGCACCCGACTGACCGGCCTCAGCGTCGTGGAGTCCTTCGAGACCCAGGCCGCGATCATGGCCAGCGGCATGGAGAAGGGTGTCCTCCAGGGCTACGAGCAGCTCGACGAGCTCCTCGCGGAGCTCTCGTGAGCTCCCCCGATCTGAGCAGGCGCGAGCAGCACGCGTACGACGCTGCCCGGTTCGCCGAGATCGTCGGCTCCGCCGCCCCCGAGGACTGGGCCCGCCCCAGCCCGGTGGCGGCGTGGACCGCGCTCGATGTCGTCACTCACCTGGTCGAGTGGCCGCGCGACTTCCTCCGCGGGTCGGCCGGGGTGGAACTTGCGCCGCTCGACATCGCTGCGGACCCGGTCGCCGCCTGGAAGGCCCACACTGCCGACATACAGGATCTCTTCGACGACCCCGCCGGCCGGATGGTCTCCAACCCGCACATGGGCGACAAGCCGCTCGACGTGGCGCTCTCGGAGATCTACACCCCCGACATCTGGATGCACTCCTGGGACCTGTCCCGCGCCCTGGGGCGCGACTTCGACCTCGGCACCGAGCGTGCCGCGGCGATGCTGGCCGCCGCTGCAACCATGGAGGACGCGATGCGCGCCTCGGGTCAGTTCGGCCCTCGCGTCGACGTCCCGGCTGATGCGACTCCGCAGGAGCAGCTCCTCGGCTTCATCGGCCGGGATCCGTACTGGCGGGCCTGAGTCAGGACAGCGTCAGCGAGCCGACGCCGGAGGTGTAGTGGGTCGCGTACGTCAGCTGGACCGGCTCCGCGCCGGGTGAGAGCAGGATCGTGGCGGCCTGCTGGATGTAGTCGCCCTCGACGTGGACGCTGACGTGGCAGGCCCGCTCGGCGGGGATCTCGAAGGAGACGGTGCCCCAGTAGACGACGTACTGCCGGCCGTCGATGCTCGCGATCGGCGGCAGCTTGCCGGGGTTGTTCGCCAGCATCTTGTTTCCGCTGGTCAGGTGGAGCACCAGGATGCGCTTCGCGCCGGTGTAGTACTCGACGTAGGGCACCACGCCCGGCCACTGTGGCTGTTCGGTCACGGGCACACTGTGCCATGGCCGATCGGGTCAGCGGCTCAGGAACGGGCGAGCGCGCGGATCGCCAGGTCGAGCTCTCGACGGCCGTCCCGGGAGACCACTGCCTCGACGACCTCGATGCCGCCGTTCGGGGAGGCGAGGGCGGCCTCGAGCTCGGGCACGGAGGTGACCGCGAGGTGCGGGATGCGGTGGGCGGCGCAGAGCGCCTCCAGCGATGTCCCGTGCGGGGTGCCGAAGAGGCGCTCGAAGCTGTCGGCGTAGTCGTCGGCACCCTGCTCGAGAGAGGCGAAGATCGAGCCGCCGTCGTCGTTGGCGACGACGATGGTGAGGTCCGGGCGGACCTCCTCGGGACCGAGCAGGAGACCGCCGGCGTCATGCAGGAAGGTGACGTCGCCCATCAGCGCGAGCGCGCGCGTCGAGGACTCGCGGCCGACGGCGGCACCGATCGCGGTGGAGGCGATGCCGTCGATGCCGGCCAGGCCACGGTTGGCCAGCACCTTCCGGCGCCCGCCGACACGGTTGGGCCGCATCATCAGGTCGAGGTCGCGTACGGGATTCGACGGGCCGAGCATCAGCAGCCCACCGTCGGGCAGGGCGCGGGCAACGCATCCGGCGACGTCGTACGCCGTCATCTCCTGCTGCTCGTGGAGCAGCCGATCCAACTGGCGGCTGATCGTGCGGTCGGCCTCGCGCCACTCCTCCAGCCACGCCGGATCGGGCTCGCCCTCGACGTGGAGCCGGGTGCGGATCGTGCGGTCGACCCGGAACGGGCGCGCGGGCCAGACCCCCTCGACCGGAGCCGCGATGACCTCGATGTCGGCGCGGGCGAGCAGGTTGGTGACCGGCCGGGAGAGGGTCGGGTGGCCGTAGACGACGACCCGCTCGATCCGTTCGGCGAGCGGTGACTCGAGCAGCAGCCGGTAGGAACGCAGCGCGTTGTCGCCGGTGCGCGCGCCCGAGGAGGGCTCGGCGAGCAGCGGCCAGCCGCCGTCCTGGGCGAGGATCCGCGACGGCGGGCCGGCGTCGTCACCCGCGACGACGACCGTCCGCGGCGTCCCGGGGCCGGTCGGGATCGACTCGTGGATCATCAGCTCGGGGCGCGGCGGAGCCGGTCGGGGGTCGATGGTTCCCGGCTGCCAGCGGTCGGGCGGGGTCAGCGGGTCGTCGAGCTGGATGTTCCAGTGGACTGGGCCGCGGGCGGAGTCGAGCGCCGCGATGTCGTTCTCGGCGGGCACGTCGGCCAGGTCGCGGGTCTCCACGAGCCGGCCGAAGATGCCGACCTGGTCGGTGACCTGGTTGGCGCCCGTCTCCCGGAGCCGCGCCGGCCGGTCGGCCGTGACGACGGCCAGGGGCACCCCGGCGTGAGCGGCCTCGAGCACCGACGGATGCAGGTTGGCGACCGCGGTGCCGGAGGTGCACATCACCGCCGCGCGCGAGCCGACCTTGGTCAGGCCGAGCGCGAAGAAGCCGGCAGAGCGCTCGTCGATCCGGGTGTGCAGACGTACCAGCCCCGCTCGCGACGCGTCGAGAACGGCGAACGACAGCGGTGCGTTGCGCGATCCGGGTGCGATGACGATGTCGGTGACACGCGCCTCGAGCAGCGCGGTGACGACCGCCCGGGCGAGCTCAGTAGCTGTTGGCATTCATCCTCCTCGGGGCATTTCCCCGCCATGGCGGGGAAATGCGGCAACCAGGGCGACGGGTACCGCGCAGAATCCCGCCATGGCGGGAAAGTGGTCGACTCACCGAAGCGTTCCCCGGTAGGCACGCACGTCCGCCAGACGCTTGCGCCAGAACTCCGCGCGCTCCGAGGTCGCGTGCAGCGCCCGATCGGCGAGCAGGCGCTCGGGTGCGGGCGAGGTCGTCAGTACGGGCAGGACGCCGCCGGACGGGAGGAGCGGCGACGCGGCGATGTCCTCGGTGAACATCGAGACCGTGCCGAGCCCACAGGCGTAGGGCAGCTCAGGCAGCGCCGCGGCGAGGGCGATCCCGGCGGCCATCCCGACCGAGGTCTCCAGCGCCGAGGAGACCACGCATGGCAGCCCGATGTCCTCGGCGATCCGCAGACAGGCGCGTACGCCGCCGAGCGGCTGCACCTTCAGCACCGCCACGTCGGCGGCCTCGAGGTCGCGCACGCGATAGGGGTCCGCGGCCCGCCGGATCGACTCGTCCGCGGCGATCCGGACATCCACCTTGCGGCGTACGTCAGCGAGCTCCTCGACCGTGGGGCAGGGCTGCTCGACGTACTCGAGCCCGCCCGCGGCCCTGTCGAGCACGCCGATCGCGGCGAGCGCCTCGTCGACCGTCCAGAGTCCGTTGACATCGATCCGCACCTTGCCGGCGGGTCCGAGGGCATCCCGGACGGCCTCGACGCGGGCGATGTCGTCGGCCAGGCTCTGGCCCGGGTCGGCGACCTTGACCTTGGCGGTCGCACACCCGGAGCGGGTCACGATCTCGTGGGCGCGCTCCGGGCCGATCGCCGGCACGGTGGCGTTGACGGGCACCGTCTCACGTACGGGCGTCGGCCAGTCCCCCGCGGCCGCCTCCTCGGCGCAGCGCAGCCAGGGCTCGATCTCGGGGGTGTCGTAGTCGAGGAACGGCGACCACTCACCCCATCCGCCGGCGCCCTCGAAGACGAGGCCCTCGCGCTCGGTGATCCCCCGGAAGCGAGTCGTCATCGGCAGGGCGAAGACGTGGCCCTGGTCGGTCATCGTGCCTCCGCGTCGTCGGTCGTGGCCAGCGCGAGCAGAGCCTGCCGGTCGGGCTTGCCGTTGCCGAGGAGCGGGATCTCGTCGAGCGCGACGACCTGTCGCGGCGCCCAGGAGCGGGGATGCTCAGCGGCGACCCACTCGCGGACGGCGCCGGCGTCGATGTCGCCGACGACGAAGGCGACCAGGCGCTGTCCCCACTCCTCGTCGGGGGTGCCGAGAGCCTCCGCGGCATCGACGTCAGGATGCTCGCGGAGCCTTCTGGCGACGAGCGCCGCCGGGACCTTCACGCCGCCGGTGATGACCATGTCGTCGATGCGACCGAGGATCCGGAGCCGGCCGTCCTCGTCCAGGGTGCCGGCGTCGGAGGTGAGGAACCAGCCGCCCACCAGGGAGTTCGCGGTCTGCTCGGGGTCGTCCTGATAGCCGTCGAAGAGCGTCGGGCCGCTGATCCGGACCCGGCCGTCGGTGCCGATCGCGATCCCGACCCCGTCCAGCGGCATCGCGTCGTAGACACACCCGCCACAGGTCTCGGCCGAGCCATAGGTGGCGACGACGTCGACCCCGGCGCTCTCGGCTCGGGCGCGCAGCGACGGGTCGATCGGACCACCTCCGAGCAGCAGCGTGTGGAAGCCGGCCAGCGCTGCGAGGTCGTCGCCGCCCGACTCGATGATCCGGTGCAGCTGGGTCGGCACCATCGACACGAACCGAGGCCCGTCGGCCATCGCCGCGGCGGCCTCGGCGAAGGACTCGTGGGCAGCGGCGATCACCGGCTCGAACCCGGCAAGCAGCGAGCGGGCGATCACATTGGCCCCGGCGACGTACGACTCCGGCAGCGTCAGCAGCCACTGCCCGCTCGCCCCGACGCGCCGCGCCGACGCTGCTGCCGACGCCGTCACGGCCTCTCGGGAGAGCATCACCCGCTTGGGCTTGCCCGTCGATCCCGAGGTCTCCACGACCCAGTGCTCCGGGCCGCCTCCGGCGAGCCACTCGGCCATCGCGGCGACGGTCTTCTCAGCCCGTACCACCGCGTCGTCCACACCCCAACGCTATCTCCTGCGGTGCGGGGGTTCGCGGGCGGCCGTCGGCTGTAACACGCTGTTCGTAGCACTATCCGGTCGTTCCGATAGGGCGAGTAGTACAACGAACAGCGTGTTACACCTCGCGTCGGCGCGCTACTGGCCGCGGATGTTGAAGTCGCCGACGAGGCCGTGGTGGTCGGACTCCAGCTTGAACGTGGCGTGGCGGGTGGGAGTGGCGGTGGCGCTCGAGCCGAGGAGCCAGTCGATGGTGCCGCCGCCGTCGTGGGTGGCCCAGCCCTGCGGAGGCGCGCCCAGCGTCTCGAAGGAGGAGGTCATCCCGGCCTTGGTCATCAACGGCTTCGGGCCCCACGGATCCCCGTCACCGCCGTTGCGCGGGTAGGGCGAGTTGAGGTCGCCGGCGACGAGGACCGGGCCGTACTTCTGCAGCCCCTGGGCCAGTCCGGCGAGCTTCGCGAAGCCGCGCTGGGCCTCGTTCTTACGCGCCTGCGGGCTCTTGGCGGGCGAGGTCATCGTGTGGGTCGAGATCACCGAGATGCGCCCGGAGCCGTCGCTGCTGGCGAGAACCACCCAGGTGGCGTACCTGTTGTCGTTCTTGACGCCGGTGACCGGCTTGGTGAGCTGGACGGTGCCCTTGTCGACCGCCACCCAGCGGTCGGTACGCCACATGACGACCGGACTGAGAGCCTGGCTCCGGGTGCCGTACTCGTCCGCCGAGGCGCGATAGGTGCCGTAGCCGCGCACCGAGAGGTCGGAGACCGACCGTGACTGGGCCTCGTTCAGGGAGACGAAGTCGGGTCCGTGCTTCATGACCTTGGCCAGGTCGGAGCGGTATCTCGAGCTGGACATCGAGACCTTGATGTTGGCCTGCGCCAGGCGCACCTGCGGGCCGGAGACGGCGGCCGGGGAGGCGCCGACCTGCCCCGCACCGGGCAGCCCGGCGACCTGCTTGGTCGTCTCGAGGGTCTTGCCGATGTTCTTGTCCAGCCAGGCCGCCGGGTCCACCTGGTCCTGCAGGTAGCCGCCGCCGTGCGGGTGCACCTCGAAGTGGAGGTGGCAGCCGGTCGAGTTGCCCTCGCTGCCGACCTGCCCGATGACCTGCCCGGCCTTCACCGTCTGCCCCGCGGCCACCGAGAGCGACTGCATGTGGCCGTACCACGTGGTCAGGTTGCCGGGCGCCGTCTGCACCTTCACCAGCCAGCGTCCCGACCAGCCCCAGCTGCCGCCCGACTCGATCACGATGGTGCCGCCGTGGGCCGCCTGCACGGGCGTGCCGCACGGCGAGGAGTAGTCGTTGCCGGTGTGCATGTTGGCCCAGTTGGAGCCGGAGTTGCCGTAGTTGTCGTTGTCGACCGCGAGGCCGGCCTGGATGGGACGTACGACGCTGGTGCTGATCCCGGCCATGCCGATGGTGCAGGACACGTCGGTCGCGGTGGCCGTCAGGTCGGCGGCCGAGACCCCGTCGGCGAGCGCTGCGACGAGCGCACGCGCCTCGTCCTCGTGCTGGGCGTACGCCAGCGGGAACGCCGAGCGCTGCACCGCCTGCGCCGCCGCGGTGACCTGCATCTTGCGCCAGCCCGGGATGTCGAGGAGGCCGGTGTTGCCGGTGTGGGCGGCCACCCCGTAGAACGCCTGGGCGGACTTGACCGGGTTAGTGATGTCGGCGACCGAACCCCATCCGGAGACCGGACGCTGCTGGAAGAGACCCTGCGAGTCGCGGTCGCCGTAGCTGAGGTTGCGCAGGGTGCTCTCCTGCATGGCGGTCGCGAGCGCGATCACCCACCCGTAGGCGGGCACACCGGACTGCTTGCCGACCGCCACGATGGTCCGGGCGTTCTGGATCTGCTCGGTGTTGAACCCGGCGATGCTGCCCTCCGGGATCTCACCGTCCGGCCCGAGGTTGCCGGCCTGGATCGCGTTGGTCCCGCCGACACAGCCCGACTCGGCCTGGTCCTGGGTGCTCTGCTCCGTGCTCGCCAGACCACCGATGAGGATCACCAAGGCACCCGTGACCACCAGGACGAGCGTGGCCGCCCCGGCCACGATCCCCCAGATCAGACGCGCCTTGAAGATCCACATCGGTCTCATCCCCCCGGAAGAATGTTCGCGACGTACCAGACGTTGTCGACCAGCGTCAGGTAGACGATGACCTTGGGACCATCCGTGGTGACCTCGACGCGTGCCTCACCGTCGGTCTGCTCGAGCACCTTCGCGGGGCCGACCACCTTGGTCGCCGGCACGGTCGCCGGGTCGGTGGTGCCCAGGGCCTGGGCCAGCGACTCGTCGGGGCGGGCGGCGTTGATCCCGGCCCACCATTCGTCGGTGGTCAGGTCGGGACGGGCCCAGGCGGCGACGAACTTGGTCGCCAAAGGTGTCGGGTCCGGGACGGGTGCCGGCGAGCCGGTCGCGGAGGCGCTCTGCTGCGCCGACGCGGAACCCCGCTCGGGCTGGGCGGCCGGCTCGGCGTCGGGAGCGTCGCTCCACTGGGCGATGAGCCAGATGACGAAGACGATGCCGACAACCACCGAGAAGAACCGGAACGGTGACCTCATGGGCCACCTCAGCACCGGCGCGATGACCTCCCACAGCACACCACGCGTCGTTGTCGACCGCACTAACGGGCTCCTCCTTCAGACCAGCTCGGACCGTTGTCGACGGGCACCGAGCGGTTCCCGTTCGGTGAGTAGATGACGAAGACCGCGTTGCCGTCGGCGTCGTAGTCCACGTTGGCCTCCGCCACCGGCGACTGTCGCGGTGGCTCCGGCTCGCGGTCGGCGTAGGCGCCTGCGGTGTAGTCGACCGGGCTCGGCGCCTCGGGACGGTCGTTGTTGTAGACCTGCCCGGCGGCGAACCCAGGGCGGGCCTCGTCGCGGAAGGACGGCTCGTCGCGCTCGACGGAGCGCGAGTCGAACCACTGGCCGGCCACCCGCTCGCCTTCCTCGCCGCTCATCGAGGACCCCAGGGCGTACGTCGGTGTGGCGCTCGCGCTCGCCCCGGCGCCCAGCGCTCCGGCGGCCGACACCGGAGCCTGGTTGGGTACCTGCTCGGCGACCATCGTCGGTCGCCTGCCGGTCAGCTCGTGTCCGGGCATGTAGACACCGCCGGGGCTCGAGACCGATCCGGTGCCTGCCGGGCCACCGCCCGGGACGGGCGGTCGGTCGGCGTTCGCGTCGCTGACCCCGGCCTCGGCGCCCGCCCGGGTGCCGACGTACGAGGAGAGCATCGAGGTGAGCCGGCCCATACCCGGCAGTGGGATCCCGTAGGCGGCCGGTCGGGTCAGGCGCCAGGCCAGCACGGTCAGCACCGCGATCAGCCCCAGCTTCAGCACGAACCACATCGTCGAGGTCAAGATCGCCGAGTCCAGCCGCAGCAACAACAACGCGACCAGGAAGTAGATCGGGCCCATCACCAACGGACCCACCACCCGCTTCAGCATCGCCACCGCCGCGTCCCGGGTGTGGTCCAGCATGAACAACACCCCCGCCGCCGGCGCGAACGGCACGATCAACCGGATCAACGCGAACGACAACAAGATCGCCAGCCCGGCCACCAGCAAGAACCCACACACCACCACGACCACGGCCAGGTTCACCAACGCCGTGGTCGCCCGCTGCGACCAGTGCTCGCCCTTGAAGTACTCGTACGCCACCGGATCGGACTTCTTGACCGCCTCGGCATGCTCCTTGAAGGCGTCCTGCTTGGCCTCGAGGACCTTCTTGCCCTCGCCGTTGGGATCCTTGCGGTAGGTGTCGTACTCCTGCCAGGAGAAGTGCGTGGACCGGAACACCCGCGGCCCGTACGTCTTCGCGGTAGCCGAGTCCGGGTCACCGAAGGCACCGGCCAGCCAGGTGCGGTACTGCGTCGACCGCACCACCTCGTCCATCTGGCCATCCACGGCCTCGACCGCATCGGTCTCACCGAACTTGTCGTCGTTGACCCCGGGCACCGTACGACCGTCGTTGAACCCGGTCGCGATCATCCCCGTCGCCGACCGGACCCCGTCATCGACCAGCTTGGTCGACTCCACCGGATACTGGATCAACCACGAGGTCACCACCAGCACACCCAGCGCCCAACCCGCCGCCGTGACCGCCCGCGCGAACCGGCCATCACGCGCCCGGATCATCACCGTCGCCGCCACCAGCAACAACACCACGCTCACCCACGGCGCCCACACCCCATTGGTGACCGCCTCCGAGGCCGCCACGATCGGGTCGTCCAACGCCTTGAGGAAGGAGTTCTCACCGATCACCGCGTTCAACAACGCATGCGACCAGTTCGGCAGGATCCCCGAGATCTCCAACATGATGTTGCCGATCGAGGTCCCCGCCCCCGCGACGAACTGCCCCGTGCACCCGTTGTCATAGGTCCACCACTGCGGCGTGGTCCCGTAGGCCGACTCCAGCGAGACCTCGTCCTTGTTACGGAACGGATCCAGCTCGTCGTTGATCTCCTTCGGGTCGTTCAGCTGCGTACCCGCCTTCGACGCCGCCCCCAACGCCGTCATCCGCACGATGAAGCTGCCATCCCCGTAGGGAGAGGCCGGCATCGGCGCGTCCAGGTTGTTGCACGCATCGCTCACACCCGAGAGGCCACCCGTCGGATCGAACGGGATCGGGATGTCGATCCCCTTCGGCCCCGCTGCCGCCGCCGGCCCGGCGACGGACAGCAGAGCAACCACGAGTACGACGAGGGCAGCCGCCCTACGGCGCAGGGGTGTCCTGTGGTGAGCGGGGCGCGGCTGCATCAGCCGATCCCATCCCCGGAAAGCTCAGACGTGGGGAGATCGACCGGGTCGCCGCCGATGGCTCGACTGACGCGGCGGGTGGGGTCGGCGGTGGTGTTGAGCGCCTCCTGCAGACCCGGGTGGTGGTTGAGGGTGACCTTGATGATCTCCATGCCGCCGTGACCGGTGTCGCCACCGAGGCCATCGCGGTAGATGAACTCGCGGTAGCCGAGCTGCTCGTCGCCGCGCCTGGTGCGCGGCGAGAGTCGCGCCAGGATCGACTCGTAGCCGAGCCCCTCGGGCTTGCCGAGCAGCTTGAGCGCGTCACGCTGGGCGCTCTCGTCCTGCGTACGTCCCACGAAGGCCGCCCCGACGAAGTTGTTGATGTCGGAGCCCAGGATCGCGGAGGCGTTCTGGGTCGAGACCAGCGCGGCACAGTTGTTCTTGCGGGAGTCGCTGGAGAGCTTGTGGACGAGGGCGCGACCGGTGCCGCCGGAGGCCTGGGTGACCTCGTGGGCCTCGTCGAGCGCGAACAGCTTCCGCTCGTTGGGGTCGCTGCGGTAGATCAGGTGCAGCGCGGACCAGGCGGCGAGCGTCATGATCGGGCGCGCCATCTGCTCCTCGGCGCTCCACTCCTCGCGCGGCACGTGCTCGGGCGGGGTGTTGAGTCCCTTGAGGTTGTAGAAGGTGAACGGCGTGCCCTTCAGCTCCTCGTCGGACTGGAGGAAGTCGTTGCCGAAGAAGAGGCGGCCGAGCTCGCGCTCGCGGGCGGCGGCGAGCTCGCGGCCGATCTCGTGGTCGCCACCGTCGCCCTCGAAGAGCATCTTCACGATCGTCGAGGTGTCGGCGCCACGGTCGGCCTGCGCCTCCATGACGCGGGCGCGGATGCGCTTGAGCACCTCTTCGTTGTTGGCCAGTCCGACCGGGAGGCAGGAGCGGAGCACCGAGACGGTCAGGTCGCGGCGCTGCTGCACGGCAGCCGATCGCTCCCGGTGGAGCCGCTCGGCGAACTCGTGGTCCGACATCGCCTCGGCCCGGATCAGCTCCGGGTTGGGGTCGGGGACGACTGCGTACGGCGACAGGCTTCCCGGCCGACCGCCGAGGACGTCCACGCTGCGGGCGCGGGCGGGCACCTGCTGGCCGTTGAAGATGCCGCCGCCGATCTCGGGCAGCGTCATCAGCCGCTGCAGTCGTCCGGCCGGGTCCATGGCGACGCCGTGGATGCCTGACAGGATCGACATGTAGATGACGACGCCCATCAGGGTCGACTTTCCGGAACCGGGCGTGCCGACGAGCGGGATCAGGCCGGCCTGCTCCATGACCTCGGTGAGGTACCACGGGTCCATCAGGACGGCTCGGGACGCCATCGCTGAGGTCTCGCCGAGGTAGAAGCCGCGCTTGTCGCCGACCTCGGCGGTGACCGCCGGCAGCCCGGCGGCGACCTTGAGCACCGGGAACTTCCGGGCATGCGCGGTCGAGGCGAGCGGCTCGCCCGGGACGAACTCGCGAGCCAGGTGATACTGCCCCAGCTGGCGGGTGATCTTGATCTGGGGCCGATAGAGGTCGACCACCTTCTGCGCCTTGTCGAGCGCCTCCGCCTCGCTGCGGCCGGTGACGGCGATCCGGTACCAGCCCCTGGTCCGGGTGGACAGGCCCGTGAACTCCGAGCGCATCTCGTCCTCGACGTCGGCGGCCCTGCCGGCCTGACGGGAGAGCTGTTTGGGAGGCCGCTTGCCGTGGTCCTCGGACCAGTGGCTGACCTGGCCGTCGATGCGGCGAGTCAGGGACGCCATCTCGCGGGAGACGTCCTCCGGCGAGCGGGGCTCGACCCGGAACGACCACTCCACCGGGAAGCCGAGGGCGTCGGTCTTCGCCATCCACGGCGCGTGGGTCTCCGGGACCTCGATGTCGCCGATCCGGGAGACCGTCAGCACGCACACGTGGCTGGTCTCCTGGCGGCCGCCGATGCTGCTGGTGACCTGCACGGTCGGCGCCAGCGGCTCTGCCGACCAGGCGACCGACTCGAACCACTCGGCCATGTCGTCGGTGTCGAGGAAGTTCTGCTGGGCCTCGCCCGGCTCGGGCACCGGGATCTTGGCGCCCAGGGAGAGCGAACGGGCGATCATCCACTCCATGTCGTGACCGACCGCAGGCCGCGCCGAGAAGCCCGGGCGCGACATCACTCGGTTGACCGTGTCGAGGCGCTCGCTGATCGCAGCCATCTCACGCTCGGCGGCGCTCGCGGAGAACTTTGCCAGCGTCCTCACCGTCGCGTCGCGGCGGCCGAGGTCGACGCCGTAGTAGACGAGCTTGTCGGCCTGGCTGTGGGCGGCCATGTGGGCCTGGTTGCGCGCCATCATCTCCTCGAACCCGGGCTGCGGGTCGGGAGCGTTGGCGAACGCGGCGTGCGCCCAGTGACGTACGGGATAGGGGCGGGTGGTGACCCGGCCGTGGACCGTGTTGCCGACCAGGTCGGCCAGCTGGCTCGCCTGGTCGGTGATCAGGGCCTCGAGGTCGGAGTGGGCGCGGAACGACCAGGTCTGCGGCTCGGCGAGGTACCAGGCGATGATGCGGTCGCTGGTGAAGGTCAGGTGACCGCGCACCTCCTCCAGCGCCCACTTGTCGCCTCTGGGCTCACGGACGCCCTTCGAGTCGTCGCCGCCCCGGCCGAAGACGCTCTTGCGTCCCGGCTTGGGCTTCTCGAAGCCAGGCCCGTAGGCCCGCTCCGTTCGCGGCCGCCTCATGCGGTTCCTCCGTCGTTGGGTGCGTCGTCGCCGTCGAGGCGCTTGCGGTAGTCGTCCACACTCTGCGGGCGCCCGTCAGGCACCGCCCGCTCGTCCTGATTGTCCCTGGGACGGGTACCTCCCGAGGGCGCATCGTCGAAGTCGTCCCATTCGTCGGCGTCGTCCCACTCGTCGACGTTGTCGAACCGTGGCTCCGGTGCGATCACCACTGCCGGCCTGACCGCGTGCGAGAGCGGCAGCCGGGCGGGCTTGGGTGCCGGCTCAGGCGCAGGCTCCGGTTCGGTCTTCGGTTCGGTCGTCGGGGCAGGCTGTTGGGCCGCCGGGGCCGTCGCAGGCGGTGGCGGAGGAGGTGGCGGGGGTGGCGCAGTGGGCGGTGCCGACTGGGCCGGGGGCGGAGGCGGCGGTGCAGCGGAGGTCTCAGCAGCCGGAGCCGGGGGCGCGGGCGGAGCGGCCGGCGCGGGCGGCGCGGGCGGAGCGGCCTGAGTCTTCGGCTCGGTCGGCTCGGTCGGCTCGGCGGACGGCTGCGGGCGCGACACGGGCTGCTCCGGCTCCTGCCGGGCCTGCCACGGCGCACCGCCCTTCCACGGAACGTCGCGCGGCTCACGCGGCGAGGAGGACGGCCGGCTCGACCAGCCACCCTTCGCCGGACGTACGCCGGTGGCGTGCTGCTGCCTCGCAGGCTGAGCCTCGGGCTGGACCGAGAGATGGGCCGGGAGCGGCTCCTCGACGACCTTCGCCTCGATCACCGGCCGCACGGGCGCGGCCTTGCCGCGCACCGGCTGGGGCTGGACGCGGGTCTGGACGCTCGGGGTCGAGGCGACGACCGTCGCCTCCAGCAACCTCGGCGAGGGTGTGGCGCCCGGCTGCTGCGCGAACCGCCGGCCGGGCCGCCGCATGGCCTTCGCCCAGCCGCCGCGGGGGCTCGTGGCGTGCCGGAAGGCGACCGCCGCGCCGCCTGCGTACTGGGCGCTGGTCTCCACGCGCGGCGTGGTCAGCTCGTGCCAGAAGGTCATCAGCCAGGCGCCGGCCGAGCTCTCCGAGCTGATGTAGTCGGAGGCCTTCATCGAGAGGTAGGAGGCGCCGATCAGCCACAGCCCCATGCTGAGCAGCGTCACCGGCATGCCGAGCTTGCGCAGCAGCACAAGCGTCAATGGTGCGATCACCAGAAAGAGGAAGATGGTGCGATAACGCATCTCCCCGATGTAGCGACGAGGGGGACCGAGATAGGTCTGGTCGACCTCGTACAGCTCGTCGTCGTCAGGCAGCCTCATCCCCGAGATCCCTCCCTGGGTTAGCTAACGGGACCGGGTTCACCCCTTGAAGAGACCAGCCATCCACTGACCGAGGTCCGTGGCGTTGTTGCCCACGGCCAGGCCGAGGACGCCGAGACCGATGATCAGGCCACCGACGATCGTGACGGCCTTCGAGATGTTGCCGCTGCGGGCAGCCCACAGGACCGTGACGCCCAAGATCAGGACGACCAGCGTGATGATGTTGTCGGTGATCCACTCTGCCAGGCCGCCGGTGCCATACTCGGCGGCTTGTGTCTGAATCAACTGGTGCGGTGCCATTGTTCTGCTCCCTTTCCCGAGGTGAGGTGTGGTTGCCGGATCCGTCCGGAAGTATTCGGTTGTCCCGGCCGGCGCAGCCCCATGCGGCACCGGTGGGTGGGGGCGCCTTGCCCCTCCCGCGGGCTGACGCAAACTCCCGGGCATCGGCATTCTGGACAAACGCCACCGCCATGTGAGACGAGCGTAGTCGCCAGACCGCCGTAGCGCACCTCGTTCCACCTGACGACACGTGCACACCGCGCGCGTACCAGCACTCGATGGACCGCGTCACCCGGACGTCATGCCGCCCACCGGACCGCTGCGCACGACACTGTCCCGCTCAGCGGTCTCCTTCGCCGTATTCTTGCGAGGGGAGGCTAACTTCGGGGAATCTATATCCCGGAGCAACCTCGCGAGTTTCGCGCGCTTGCGTCCGGATTCGCGAATTCACTCCACATTCAATCGGATTTCTCGGGAGGACGAGCTCACATGGACAAGAAGAAGATCTTCATCGTCATCGGCGCCCTGTTCGTCGGGTTCTGGCTGTTCACCGATCCGCAAGGGCTGACCAGCACGATCTCCGCAATCGCCGGCGGCATCTGGGGCGTCACCACCGACGTCTTCGGCGGCGTGATCGGCACGATCGAGGGCTCCACCCGCTGACCTCGGCCGCAACCTACGCCGACGCACGGGCGTCGGCGCGATGGACTCCTTTTTCCTCGCTGCCCGGTTTGGGGACCGTTCAGCACAGAAAACTGTTTGACGTCGAACCAGGCGATGACAAGACTGCGCTTGTCTCGATGTCAAGATAGTTTGGAGTCGTCTTGTCCCCTCACTTCATCCGGTTGAGGGACAAGGTCCTCTCAGACGACCCGCTCATCCGGGCGATGTCGTACCAGTCGGTGCTCTCGGCCTTCGCCGAAGGCACCTTTCTCACCGGTTCGGCGGTCTTCTTCACCCAGATCGTCGGCCTCTCCGCCGCACAGGTCGGCCTCGGTCTCACGATCGCGGGCGCTGCAACCTTCTTGTTCGCCGTCCCCCTGGGCCGACTCGCGGATCGTCTCGGCACCCGGTTCAGCTGGATCGCCGGTGCCGTCCTCCAGGCGCTGCTGTTCGGCGCCTGGGTGCTGGTCGGCAACTTCGCCGCGTACGTCGCCGTCGAGGTGCTCCTCGCGCTCGCGTCCTCCTGGCAGAAGTCGGGTCGTGACGCCTACCGGATCTCGGTCTTCCCCGCAGCGACCCGGGTGCGCTCGTTCGCCTACATGCGTGCTGCCCGCAACGTCGGCTACACGCTCGGCGCGCTGGCCAGCGGTCTCGCCCTGGCCGCCGACTCGAACACCCTGATCAAGGCCATCCCAGTGCTGACCGCCGTGGTGCTGCTGGTCAACGCCTACTGGATCTCGCGCCTCCCCCGCCTCGCCACCGCTGCCTCGCCCGGCGACCTGAAGCCGGACGTACGCGACCGCCTCGGCGCCCTGCGCAACCGCGCGTTCCTCGCGACGACCTTCTTCGACGGCGTGCTCGGCACCCATCAGGTCCTGCTCAACGTCGTCATCCCGCTGTGGCTGGTCCAGGAGACCGACGCCCCACGGGTGCTGCTGGCGTGGCTGTTCGGCACCAACACCGTCATGGCCGTCGGGCTGCAGGTCATCGCCGCCCGTGGCGTCACCGACGTGACGACGTCCCTCAAGGCCCAGCGCCGCGGCGCACTCTGCTTCCTGGCCTCCTGCGCGATCATCGCGGTCACCCACGACACCGTCGGCCTGATCACGATCGCCCTCGTCTGGATCGGCCACGTGACCGTCACCGGCGCCGAGCTCTTCCAGTCAGCCGGCGAGTGGGGTCTGATCGCCGACCTCTCCGATCCGGAGCACCGTGGCGACTACCAGGGTGCCGCTCAGGTCGGCTACACCCTCGGCACCGTCTGGGCCCCCGCGGCGTACACCTTCCTGGCCATGGAGCTCGGCCACCTCGGCTGGGCCATCATCGCCGGGATCATCGTCATCGCCGCGATCGGCGTCCACCCCTCCGCCCGCGCCGCCGAGCGCTACCTCGCCCGACAGACCCAGCCCGTCCCCGCGCCGGCGTAGCGCCTTCGCGGTCGGGGCAGTCCCGGTGTAACACGTCGTTCGTAGTACTACTCGCCCTATCAGAACGACCGGATAGTGCTACGAACAGCGTGTTACACCCGCGCCCGAAGCCGCCACGGGGCCACCAACCATCCACAGGCCCAGGCCGTGCCGGAGTTATCCACAGCGCAGCTCTGAGAGGTCGGCAGGTGTCGGCGCGAGACCACAGGCTAAGGCCTATGAACCCACGCATCCAGGCGATCATGGCGGCCAATCATGGCCTCATCACCCGCGACCAGGCGCTCACCGCCGGCCTCGATCTGAACGCGATCCATCGATACCTCGAGAGCGACACGTGGACCGTGGTCCGCCGCGGGGTCTATGCCGAACGGACGTACGTCGAGAGCATCACCCTGCCCACAGAAAAGCGACGCCTTCGCGACCGGGCCGCCTGCGCGGCGATCACGGTTCCGTTCGTACGTAGCCACGAAACGGCGGCCCTCGAGCTCGAGATGGGCATCCTGCTACCCATGAAGCCTCAGACGCACGTCACTCGCCAACCTGTGGTCGGCACCCACAACAAGTGGGGCGTGAAGCATCACCTGGCGCCCTACTCGGACGATCAGGTGACCCGAGCGAACGGGTTCGACGTGCTGGGTCCTGCCCGGACGGCGATCGACATCGCTCGGGAGCACGGCCGGCCGTACGGGGTTGTGGCCGTCGACTCCGCCAGGCGGATGGGGGCGTCCGTCAACGAGCTCTGGGAGATTCTCGACCACATGAGGCATTGGCCCAACCGCCGTCTGGCGCGGGAGGCCATCGAGCTCTCGTACGCGGGGGCCGAGTCGGTCGGCGAGTCCCTCACCCGCGACGTACTCGAAGAGATCGGGCTGACCGGGATCGAGACCCAGTTCGAGATCACGGACGGCGTACGTACCGCCAGGTTCGACCTCCGGGTGGGCCGTCACCTCTTCGAGTTCGACGGCCGGAGCAAGTACACACCCGCCGCAGCTGGAGGTCTGGCACTCCGATCGGTCGACGACATCCTGGCCGAGGAGAAGACCAGACAGGACTGGGCCCACGGCTTCCATCTCGGCATGTCACGAGTGGAGTGGGACGATCTCTTCGGCCGCAACCGCACCTATCTGAAGGATCGCCTGCGCCGGGAGTACCTGACCACATGCCGAGCCTTCGGCACCGACATCTCCGACCTGGAGCGATTCCGAGTACGTCGCCCGAAGGCGGCGTGAGGCCGGCCACCACTCGTGTAACACGTCGTTCGCAGCACTATTCGCCCTATCAGAACGACCGGATAGTGCTACGAACAGCGTGTTACACACGCCCAGTGCTCAGACGAACAGCAGAGGTACGCCGACGAGCAGGCCCCACACCAGCGTGGCCAGCCCGGTCTGCTGGAGGACGGGGATGAGGCGCGGGCCGAGGTTGGCGCGGTCGAGGACCGTGCGTACGCCCTGGGCGGCGACGGCGACGAACCCGAGACCGAGCAGCGCCCACCAGGACGTCGTCAGGGCCACGAGCACGACCGAGACTGCGGCGACGGCCACGAGGGCGACGTAGAGCCAGCGGGTGCGCGCGTCGCCGAGGCGTACGGCGAGGGTGATCTTCCCCGACTCGGTGTCGCCGGGGATGTCGCGGAGGTTGTTGGCGACGAGGAGGGCGGAGGTGATCGCGCCGATCCCGACACCGGCCCACAACGCGCCCCACTCCCAGGTCTGCGTCTGGACGAAGGTCGTGCCGATGACCGCGACGAGTCCGAAGAAGACGAAGACCATGACCTCGCCGAGGCCGGCATAGCCGTAGGGGTGGGAGCCGCCGGTGTAGTACCAGGCCGCGATCATGCAGACCAGGCCCACGACGACCAGCCACCATGCCGACGTCACCGCCAGCACCAGGCCGGCGACCGCGGCGATCCCGAACGCGATGAACGCGGCGCGCTTGACCGCGGCCGGCGCCGCGAGGCCGGAGCCGGTCAGCCGCAGCGGGCCAACGCGCTCGTCGTCGGTCCCACGGATGCCGTCGGAGTAGTCGTTGGCGTAGTTGACCGCGACCTGCAGCGACATCGCCACCACGAGAGCGAGCAGCGCCTTCCACCAGACCAACCCACCGGCGTACGCAGCCACCCCGGTGCCAGCGATGACCGGCGCGAGCGCCGCGGGGAGGGTGCGAGGACGGGCTCCCTGGAGCCACTGAGCGGTGTTTGCCACCCCGCTATTCAACACCGACGGCTCGGAGTGGGTGCCGCGGGGATGTAACACGTCGTTCGTAGCACTATCCGGTCGTTCCAATAGGGCGAGTAGTACTACGAACAGCGTGTTACACGACCCCACCCCGCCCCTGAAACCCAACGACCCCTGCCCGGGGGGAGGCAGGGGTCGCGGGGTGGGGGTGTGGGGGATGGATCAGGTCTTCGGAGGGTCGTTGGAGTCGACGCTCAGCTCGGCCTCCATGGCCTCGATCTCCTCGGCCAGCTTGTCGGGCGGCGGAGCGCTGGGCTCGGCGGCCTCGGCACCGGCACCACCGGAGCCGGCCGTGCGGCGCTTGTTCCACACGTCGAAGGCAACGGCAAGCAGGAGCACGAGGCCCTTGATGGCCTGCTGCCAGTCGATGGAGACACCGAGCAGCGACATGCCGTTGTTGAGGACACCCATGACGAGACCACCGATGATCGCGCCGACGACGGTGCCGACACCACCGGTGACGGCCGCGCCACCGATGAAGGCGGCGGCGATCGCGTCGAGCTCGAAGTTGACGCCGGCCTTCGGGTTGGCCGCGGTCAGGCGGGCGGTCGTGACCAGGCCCGCGAGACCCGACAGCAGCCCCATGTTCATCATGACCAGGAAGTCGACACGCTTGGTGTTGACGCCGGACATCGTGGCCGCGTCGACGTTGCCGCCGATCGCGTAGACGTGCCGGCCGAAGACGGTCTTGTTCATGATGAACGTGTAGACCACGATCAGCCCGGCCAGGATCAGCCCGACGATCGGCAGCCCGCGCGCGTCGGCGAGCAGGTAGGCGAAGTACATGATCACGATCGTCAGCAGCGCCAGCTTCACCACGAAGAGCGGGAAGGGCAGGACGTCGAAGTTGTACGCCATCTGGGCGTTGCGGCGGCGCACCTCGAGGAAGATCAGCACACCGACGGCGGCCACCGCGATGAGGAGCGTCAGGTTGTGGAACCCGGTGTCCGGCCCGATCTCGGGCAGGAAGCCGTTGCCGATGGCCTTGAACTGCTCGGGCAGACCGCCGACGGTCGCGCCCTTGAGCACGACCAGCGTCAGACCGCGGAAGAGCAGCATCGAGGCCAGCGTGACGATGAACGCCGGGATCCCGACGTAGGCCACCCAGAAACCGTGCCAGGCACCGATGGCAGTGCCGATCAAGAGCCCCAGGAAGACGGCGACCCACCACGGGAAGTCGTACTGGGTCATCATGATCGCCGCGGCGGCGCCCACGAAGGCGGCCACGGAGCCTACCGAGAGGTCGATGTGTCGCGCCACGATCACGATCACCATGCCGATGGCGAGGATCAGGATCTGGGCGTTCTGGACCACCAGGTTGGAGACGTTGAGCGGCTTGAGCAGCACGCCCTCGGTCGAGATCTGGAAGAGGATGACGATCGCCGCCAGAGCGATGATCATCCCGTACTGGCGGACGTTCCCGCGCAGCGTGTTGAGCAGGGCATTCATCGGGGGTTACTTCCTCGCGTCCGCGGTCATGTAGCGCATCAGGGACTCCTGGGTGGCCTCTGAGCGGTCGAACTCATGGGTGATCACGCCCTCGGCGAGCGTGTAGATGCGATCACACAGTCCGAGCAGCTCGGGCAGCTCGGAGGAGATCACCAGTACGCCGCGACCGCTGCGGGCGAGCTCCTGGATGATCCCGTAGATCTCGTACTTGGCGCCGACGTCGATGCCTCGGGTCGGCTCGTCGAGGATCAGCAGCTTCGGGTCGGTGTACATCCACTTGGACAGCACCACCTTCTGCTGGTTGCCGCCGGAGAGCTTGCCGACCCCGGCGGTGATCGAGGGCGCCTTGATGTTCAGGTTCTTGCGGTAGCCCTCGGCGACCACGACCTCCTTGTGCTCGTCGACGACGAGCCCGGAGCGCAGCTTCTTCAGCGCCGCCGCGGTGACCGAGGTCTTGATGTCGTCGATGAGGTTGAGCCCGAGGCCCTTGCGGTCCTCCGAGACGTACGCGATGCCCGCATCGATCGCCTGGGTGACCGTGTTGAGCTGCAGCTCGGCGCCGTCCAGGATCAGCGATCCGGAGGTCCGGGATCCGTAGGAGCGTCCGAAGATCGACCGCGCGAGCTCCGTACGTCCCGCGCCCATCATCCCCGCGATGCCGACGATCTCGCCGGCCCGCACGGACAGGTTGGCCTGGCGGATGACCTCACGGTGGCTGTCCTGCGGATGCATGACGGTCCAGTCGCGCACCTCGAAGAGGACGTCCCCGATGGACGGGGTGTGATCGGGGAAGCGGTTCTCGAGGTCACGGCCGACCATCCCGCGGATGATCCGGTCCTCGTCGACGCCACCGCTGGCGACGGACAGGGTCTCGATGCTCTGGCCGTCACGGATGATGGTGATCTCGTCGGCGATCTGCTCGATCTCGTTCAGCTTGTGGCTGATCATGATCGAGGTGATCCCCTTCTCCTTCAGCCCCTCCAGGAGCGCGAGGAGGTGCTGGGAGTCGTCGTCGTTGAGGGCGGCGGTCGGCTCGTCGAGGATGAGCAGCTTGACCTCCTTCGAGAGCGCCTTGGCGATCTCGACCAGCTGCTGCTTGCCGATGCCGAGGTTCTTCACCGGCGTCAGCGGGTTCTCCCGCAGGCCGACCCGCGCGAGCAGGTCGATCGCCTCGCGGTTGGCGCGGCCCCAGTCGATGATGCCGCGCTTGGCGGTCTCGTTGCCGAGGAAGATGTTCTCCGCGATGGAGAGCTCGGGGATGAGGGCGAGCTCCTGGTGGATGATCACGATGCCGGCGGCTTCGCTCTGCCGGATGTTGGCGAACTTCGCGGTCTCGCCCTCGAAGACGATTTCGCCGCTGTAGGTGCCGTGGGGGTAGACCCCGCTGAGCACCTTCATCAGGGTGCTCTTGCCGGCGCCGTTCTCACCGCAGATCGCGTGGATTTCACCGCGGTTGACGACGAGGTTGACGTCGGCGAGCGCCTTGACGCCGGGGAACTCCTTGGTGATGCCGCGCATCTCCAGGATCGGTGAGGTCATGTGGTGGTTCCTGCTATCTGGCCAGGTGACGGCGTGGGCCCGGTCCGGAGGGACCCGGGCCCACGCCGTGTACGTGGGCGCTACTTGATCTCGTCGGCGGTGTAGTACTCGGAGTCGACGAGCACCTTGGTGACGTCGTCCTTGGTGACCACGACCGGGTCGAGGAGGTAGGACGGAACGACCTTCTTGCCGTTGTCGTAGGTCTCGGTGTCGTTGACCTCGGGCTCCTCGCCCGCGCCGACGGCGACGATCATGTCGACGGTCACCTTCGCGAGCTCGCGGGTGTCCTTGAAGATCGTGGAGTACTGCTCACCGGCGTTGATCGACTTCACCGACTGCACCTCGGCGTCCTGACCGGTCACGACCGGGAGGTCGGCGGTGGTGTAGCCGTTGCCCTTGAGGGCGGCGATGATGCCGAGCGAGAGGCCATCGTAGGGCGAGAGCACGCCCTGAACCTTCTTGGAGGCGTACGTCTTGGTGAGGATGTCCTCCATGCGCTTCTGCGCGGTGGCGGGGTCCCAGCGCAGGATCGCGGCCTGCTTGAAGTCCGTCTGACCGGAGGGGATGACGATCTCGCCGGACTTGATCAGCGGCTCGAGCACCGACATGGCGCCGTCCCAGAAGAAGGTGGCGTTGTTGTCGTCCGGCGAACCACCGAAGAGCTCGACGTTGTAGGGGCCCTCGCCCTTGGCCTTCAGGCCCTCGACGAGCGAGGTGGCCTGCTGCACGCCGACCTGGAAGTTGTCGAAGGTCGAGTAGTAGTCGACGGCCTCGGTGTCGCGGATGAGGCGGTCGTAGCTGATCACCGGGATGTCCTGCGACTCAGCGGTCTCGAGGACCTCGCCGAGCGCGGTGCCGTCGATGGCCGCGACCACCAGGACGTCGACGCCCTTGGTGACCATGTTCTCGACCTGGGAGACCTGGGTCGGGATGTCGTCCTCGGCGTACTGCAGGTCGACGTCGTAGCCCTCGGCCTCGAGCTGCTTCTTGATGTTGTTGCCGTCTGCGATCCAGCGTTCCGAGGACTTGGTCGGCATGGCTACACCGACGGTGCCCTTGTCGCCGCCCTCGCCGCCGTCGCCGCCGCCGCATGCCGCCAGACCGAGCGCAAGCGCTGCCGCGGTGATCGTGGTGAGTACCTTGCGCACTTACCTGCTCCATTTCATCTACGGCCATGTCGGTAGGCCGACGCGGCCGCTCTCGGGGGGTGCCGGAAACCGGTGCACGGACCGGTTCCCAGGTGAGCCACATCACAGATGTGAACGCTCACATTGGGACAGGCTGCCTCTTCATGTCCGAATGCGTCAAGTGCGGGACGAGGATGTTTCCGACTCGTGACTTACGGGAGGCTCCGTTGATCATCTGCGCTACACAGCGGACTCACAGACAAGCCCGGAGCCCGTCCCGTCACAGGTGACGTACGCCGACCAGCGCCCCGGCGCCGTCCGGCCAGGTGACCTGGATCGACTCCGCGCCGTCGGCGTCGGAGCCGTCGACGACCCGCTTCACGACGATCGCGAAGCTGCCCGCGTCCACGCGGGTGTCGGCACCGTGGGAGCGGATGGTGACCCCGTCGAAGTGCGGCACCGCGTTGCGCGACCACGAGCCGGTGCCGGTCGCGGTGACGACGCTCTCGCGACGATCCACCAGGCGTCCCCGGTCGTAGACGTCCATCGGCTCCTGGGTGGCGCCGGTGAGCGCGGCCGTCAGCAGGGCCCGGACCGCCACCGCGTCGGCGGTAGCGTCGTAGACGTAGCGCGTGCCCAGCGCCGAGTGTTCGGTGGTCGCCATCAGGAAGTCCTCGGCGCCGTCGAGGGGCGCCTCGCGGTAGGAGACCGGGAGGTGAACGACGGACTCGCCGACCTCGAGGAGGACACACTCGATCCCGACCCGTCCGGCCGGGTCGTCGAACCGGTAGGAGCCGATCGTGCCGGTCAGGTCACCCCCGCACCACGTCCGGGTGGCGAGCCAGGCACCGAAGATCTCTTTCTTCGACGGGGTGAGCGTGGCCTTGTGAACGATCGACATGACCGTTATCTACCAGTTCAGGACACCTTGTGGCTATCGCCTTCGCCGTTCGAGGTGGTGTCGGCCTCGGAGTCGATCTCGGCGTCCTCCTTGGCGCGAGCGGCCTCGACCGCCTTCGCGGCCCGGGCCTCGACCTTCTCGGCGAAGGCCCGCCGCTGCGGGTCGAGCACGAAGAAGGAGAGCACGCCGCTGATCACGAACGCCAGGATCACCGAGAAGAAGATGTCGACCTCGCCCGCGACGAGCGACCAGATGCCCGCGACGATCCCGAAGGTGGCGACCAGCGACAGCAGCCGCAAGCCGGTGTAGATCCAGAACTCTTTCAT
Source organism: Nocardioides sp. NPDC087217 (assembly GCF_044744805.1). Classification (NCBI taxonomy): domain Bacteria; kingdom Bacillati; phylum Actinomycetota; class Actinomycetes; order Propionibacteriales; family Nocardioidaceae; genus Nocardioides; species Nocardioides sp. NPDC087217. Next base: position 670,882 of record NZ_JBIUZB010000001.1, on the reverse strand, counting down.
CGTGAGGCTCCCTCGGTGAGCTCGACGACCGCCGGGGCTGCGGGCGCAGCGTACGAATGCTGCGAGGTCGAGGAGAAGTAGTTGATGCCGATGAAGTTGAACCACAGCGTGGCCAGCCCGATCAGCGCGACGATCGCGGCCTTCTTGCCCTTCCACCCGGCGGTCGCGCGGGCGTGCAGGTAGCCGGCGTAGACGACCCAGGTGATGAACGCCCAGACCTCCTTGGGGTCCCAGTTCCAGTAGGAGCCCCAGGCCTCGTGCGCCCAGATCGGACCGGAGATCAGCACCCCGAAGGTCCACACCGGGAACGCGAAGGCGTGGATCCGGTAGGAGACCCGGTCGAGGTTGTCGAGTTCGGGCACCCGCGCCAGCAGAGCTGCGTCGGGGAAGCGCGCCTTGAGGAGGTACGCCGCCGAGGCGATGCCGCCCAGCGTGAACCCGCCGGTGGCGATGATGGCCGCGATGACGTGGATGACGAGCCAGTAGGAGTTGAGCGCCTCGGTGAGCGGCGCGACCGGCTCGTAGAGCCCGACCACGGCCAGCATCAGCACCACGACGGTGAAGCCGAGCACCCACGGCGCCATCCAGGACAGCTTGAGCCGCCGATACAGAGCGACGTACGCGGCGGCCACCACGAACGAGCCGGAGATCGTGAACTCGTACATGTTGCCCCACGGCACCCGGTTGGGGTCGGCGGCCATCCCACGGCCGACCAGCGCCAGCAGGTGACACACCACCGCGATCGCGGTCAGCAGCAGGCTGAGGCGTCCGAAGAGCGCGGCGCGCTGCTCGCGTACGGCAGCGGCGGGGTTCTCTGAGGCGTCGGTCTCGTCGGCCGGGGCACCGGCGCCGACGAGCTCCTTCTCCGCGACGGCGGCCCGGGCGCGCGACTGCCAGGCCGACCACTCGACCAGCGCGCAGAGCAGCGCCAGGAAGTAGACGACGCCGGCGGCCGTGATGGCCTGGTTGCTGAGTACGCCCCAGGTGTGGTCAGTCATCGGTTCTCCTCCTGTGTTCGCGCGCCTCGTAAGGTCTCCGCAAGGCCGGTGACGACGGCTGCGGTGTCTCCACCGCCGGAGCGGTCGAGGGCGGCGATCTCGACCAGTGTGCGCCCATCGACTCGGCGGGCGCGAACCCACACCCGTCGCGGGCGGATGAAGAGGGACCCGAGCAGCCCCACGAGGGCGAGGGAGACGCCGAGGAGCGCCCACTCCTTGCCGGGCGACTTCGAGATCTGCACCCGGTTCCACTGCTGGACGTCGTCGAAGGAGATCGACCCCAGTCCGTCGGGGAGCTCGGCCGTCTCCCCGAGGCGCAGGTTGAACGCCTTGCCGGTCTCGTCGGGCGACATCATGTTGGCCTTGGAGGTGTCGAGCGCGTAGACCGACTGGGGCCCCGCGTCGAGGTTGAGGTCGCCCCGGAAGCCCTGCAGCGAGAGCATCGCGTGCGACCCGTCCCCGATGTCGCCCATCAGGTTGACCGGCTCGCCGTCGACCGTGCCCTCGAACGGGTAGAACAGCCCCTGGAAGCCGAGCTCCTCGGGTGAGGCGTACGGCGCCTTCACGACGCCGAAGGAGAGCAGGTTCTGGCTCTGCGGGAGGAAGATCGTGGGGCCGGAGTAGGCCACGTCGCCGTTGCCGTCGCGCACGGTGATCACCGGCGCGTAGCCGTGGGCGAGCAGGAAGACGTCGGTGCCGCCGATGGTCAGCGGGTGGTTGACCCTGAGGTCATAGCTCTTCTCCTCGCTCGACCCCGCGGTGTAGCGGATCTTCGAGTTGAACCCGCGCGCGGTCCCGGCGCCCGCGCCGGTGCTCAGCCACTCGGCCTTGAAGTCCTCGATCTTGAAGGAGAAGTCGTCGAGGTCCTCGGGAGCGAAGAGCGAGCCCGGCTTGAAGTCGTCGTACTGCGACAGCTCGTTGGCGAAGCCGTACTCCTCCCCCACCAGCACGATCACGCCGCCCTTGTAGCCAAACAGGCTCCCGGTCGCGAACGCGACCAGCACGATGATCAGCGACATGTGGAAGATCAGGTTGCCGGCCTCGCGCAGATAGCCCTTCTCGGCGGAGACGGACTCGTCGTCTTCGTCCTTGCGGATGCGGTAGCCGCGCAGCTGCTTCCGCGCCGCGGCGAGCACCTCGGCGGGCTCCTCGTCGGTGACGTACGTCGTGGAGTCGGGCAGCCGGGTCAGCTTGGACGGCGTCGCCGGCGGCTCGGCCCGCATCGCCCGCGCGTAGACGAGGCACCGCGGGATGATGCAGCCGACCAACGAGACCATCAGCAGCAGGTAGATCGCCGCGAACCACGGGGTCGAGTAGACGTTGAAGAGCCCGAGCTTCTCGTAGATCGGCGTCAGCGTCGTGTGCGCCTCGCGCCACTGGTCCGCCTTGAGCGAGTCGACCCCGTCCTGCGGGATCAGCGACCCCGGGACCGCCGCGAGCGCGAGGAGCAGCAGCAGGATCAGTGCGGTACGCATCGAGGTCAGCTGACGCCATCCCCAGCGTGCCAGCTCGCGGGCGTTCAGCTCGCCCGGGCGGCGTACGGAATCTTTCTTCTCCTGGTCGGGAGCCGAGGTGGTGCTCACAGTGCGATGCCCTCCCAACGCTGAACGAGCTGAACCTGCAGCCACTGGACACCGTTGTCCCACCATCCGGTGAGCATGGCGACACCGATCAGGATCATCAGTACGCCGCCGATGATCGTGATCGCGCGGGTGTGCCGGCGGAACCAGCTGAGCGCGACGGTGGCCTTGCGCCACATCACCGCGACGAGGATGAACGGGATGCCGAGCCCGAGCGCGTAGACGGCGAGCAGCAGGCCACCGCGGGCGGCAGTGCCCTGGTCCCAGGCGAGGCCGGCGATGACGCCCAGCGTCGGTCCGGTGCACGGGGTCCAGGCCAGCCCGAAGAGGAAGCCGAGCAGGGGCGCCGCGGCCAGGCCGACCGCCGGCACCTTGTGGAACTTCAGGTCGCGCTGCAGCAGCGGGATGAAGCCCATGAACGCGATCCCCATGATGATCGAGAGCACGCCGAGGACCTTGGTGCCGGTCTGCTGGAACTCGAGCAGCTTGTAGGCGATCCCGCCCACGGTGATGCCCATCAGGACGAAGACCACCGAGAACCCGGCGACGAAGAGCAGGGCGCCCGCGAGCATGCGGCCGCGGCGTACGTCTCCGGAGGCGAGGTCGGCGCCCGACAGGCCGGTGGCGTAGGAGAGGTAGCCCGGGAGCATCGGCAGCGTGCACGGCGAGACGAACGAGAGGAACCCGGCGAGCAGCGCGACCGGGATGGCCAGCATCAGCGACCCGCTCCCGGCGGTGCTCGCGAACCAGTCCGTCATGCGGAGCCCTCTCCTGACTTCCCCGCCGCGGAGATCAGCTCGTCGAGCGTACGTGCCGAGGGGATCTCGCCGCGGATCAGCGCCGCTACGCGCCCCTCGGTGTCGAGGATCGCGGTGGCCGGGATGGCGCGCGGCGCCAGCGAGCCCTTCAGCGCGAGCACGGCGGCTCCGTCGGGCGAGTAGACCGAGGGGTACTCCACGCCGTAGTGCCGCTCGAAGGCCAGCCCCTGCGCAGCCGAGGCGTCGCGGGTGTTGAGCCCCACGAACGCGACCTCGTCGCCCAGCTCCTCGTAGGCGGCCTGGAGCATCGGCATCTCCTTGCGGCACGGCGCGCAGCCGGTCCACCACACGTTGAGCACCGTGACCTTGCCCCGGGTGTCGGCCAGGTCGAAGGGCTTGCCCTCGAGGGTCTCGCCGGTGAGCTCGACCGGCTCCCGGCGATCGGCGACCGGGATCTCCTGGGTGCGGCCGTCACCGGAGATGTAGCCGGCTTCGTTCGTGCCGGTCTGCCCGCAGGCAGCGAGCATCACCACCAGTGGGAGAGCGAGCAGCCAACGCATGCCCCTGAGCCTGCCTAACAAAACTGAGAGACTTCTAATCTTCCGAGTCGCCCGCCGAGAACGGCGCGTACTTGTCCTTCGCCGGCAGCATGTCGCCGGCCGGCTCGCCGTAGGAGAGCGCGACGAACTCGTCGTCGACGAAGTGCAGCGAGGTCAGCGAGCACAGCGCGCACTGGCGGCGGCGCGGGTCGTGCAGGAAGCTGCGGCCCTCGATGTGGAGCCGGGTGGTCCAGATCGGCAGCTGGTGGGAGACGATGACCGCCTCGTGCCCCTTCGCCTGGTCCCGGGCGTCGTGGATCGCGGCCATCATCCTGGCCACGATCTCCAGGTAGGGCTCGCCCCACGACGGCTTGAGCGGGTTGAGCAGCTTCGGCCAGACCTTGGGATCCTTCAGCGGCCCCATGCCGTCCTTGAAGCTCTTGCCGACGAAGAGGTTCTCCGACTCGAGCACCCGCTCGTCGAGCGAGATGTCGACGCCGAGCGCCTTCGCCAGCGGCCCGGCGGTCTGCTGAGCGCGCTCGAGCGGGCTGGAGATGACGTGGGTGATGTCCTGCCCGCCGATCCGGTCGGCGACCCGCTCGGCCATCCGCAGGCCCAGATCGGAGAGGTTGAACCCTGGCCGGCGCCCGTAGAGGATCCCCTCCGGGTTGTGCACCTCACCGTGGCGCAGCAGGTGGACCGTGGTCTCGATGCCATTTCCCTGGGACGTCATGCCTTCACCTTTACAGCAGCCTCGGCGGCGTACGGAAGCGCCTCCGTGATCTGGGAGATCGCCCGCTCGTCGTGGGCGGAGGAGAGGAACCAGGCCTCGTACGCGCTCGGCGGCAGGTAGACGCCCTGGTCGAGCATGGCGTGGAAGAAGGCCTTGTACGCCGCCTCGTCGGTGGTCTTGGCCTCGTCGAAGTTGCGCACCGGCTTGTCCGTGAAGAAGACCGAGAACATCGTGCCGGTGGACTGGATGACGTGCGGGAGACCGACCTTGGTGAAGCTCTCCTCGATCGCCGCCTTCACGACGTCGGCGGCCCTGGTGATGTGGTCGTAGACCTCGTCCGTCGCCAGCCGCAGCGTGGTCAGGCCGGCGGTGGTCGCGACCGGGTTCCCGGAGAGCGTGCCGGCCTGGTAGACCGGCCCGTCGGGGCTGAGCGAGCCCATCACGTCGGCGCGGCCGCCGAAGGCAGCCGCCGGGAAGCCGCCACCCATCACCTTGCCGAAGGTGACCAGGTCGGGCGTCCAGCCCTCGGGCTTGCCGTCCAGACCCCACTGCCCCTGCTTGCTGGCCCGGAACCCGGTCATCACCTCGTCGGAGATGAACAGGGCGCCGTTCCTCGTGCAGGTCTCGCTCAGGAACTGGTTGAACCCGGGCTCCGGCGGCACGATGCCCATGTTGCCGGGCGAGGCCTCGGTGATCAGGCAGGCCACCCGGCCGGCGTACTCCTCGAACGCCGCGGTGACCGCGGCTCGGTCGTTGTACGGCAGCACGACGGTGAGCTCGGTGCTGCTCTCCGGGACGCCCGGGGTGCCGGGGATCGCGTGGGTGACCAGCCCGGAGCCGGCGCTGGCGAGCAGCGAGTCCACATGGCCGTGGTAGTTGCCGGCGAACTTCAGGATCACGTCGCGCCCGGTGAACCCGCGTGCCAGCCGGATGGCCGACATCGTCGCCTCGGTGCCGCTGCTCACGAACCGCACCTTCTCGACCGGCGCCCGCTCGACGATCGCCTCGGCCAGCTCGACCTCGGGGGTGGTCGGGGTCCCGTAGGAGGTGCCCCGAGTGACGGCCTCCAGGACCGCGGCCTGGACCTCCGGATGGGCGTGACCCAGGAGCATCGGGCCCCAGGAGCAGATCAGGTCGACGTACTCGTTCCCGTCGACGTCGGTCAGCCACGCCCCCTTCGCCTCCCGGATGAAGCGCGGCGTCCCGCCCACCGCGTTGAAGGCGCGTACGGGCGAGTTCACGCCGCCCGGCGTCACGGCCTTCGCGCGGGCGAAGAGCGCTTCGGATGCCGCTGCGGACCGGGGTGAGATGTCGTGAGGCACCCGGTCATTCTCTCCGAGGCGCCTCCGAATCCCCATTTCGGCCTCAGCCGACGGCAGTCGCAGCCCCCGGGGGCAGCCCCGGATCGGCGTTGAAGATGTCGTTGGCATCGAGCGCGCCGGCGTACTGCCACACCCCGACGAGGTCGCCGGCAAGCGGCGCAGTCGGCCCGGCGAGATCAGCTGTCGTGGAGCCGTTGCCGACCTCGAACCCGCCCCGAGCAGTCCACGGAGCGCTGAACGACGCTTCCGGCATCTCACCCTCGGTGCTGCCGTCGCCCGGGGCCGGCGGGAACCCGTTGAGATAGATCTCGATCTGCCGACGTTCGGCGTTGTAGACGCCGATCACGACATTGACCTCCTCCGGCGTCCAGACGTCCGCACGCACCTCGGCGAACTCGGCGTCGGTGCTGTCGCCCGCGGCCATACGGAAGTAGAACTGCCCACCCGTACCGTCGCTCTTGACGCGATAGCCGAGGGTCCAGGCAGCCGCGTTCTCGCCCGCTTGCTGGGCGATCACTCCCGGTCGCGTCGGATCGGTGAGGCGTACGGAGGAGGCGACCGAGAACGAAACGGCCGAGTCCGTCACTGGATGACTCAGCGTGAGGCGCTGCTCGGGCGTGCCCGGCAGTGCCAGGACCCCACCGGGAAGGTACTGGTCGCCGGCGCCGTCGACCTGAAGCTGGGCGTCGAAGGAGCGATCGGTCAGCACGCCCGACTCGACGGTGTCGTCGCTCACGCCGAGATTCCATTCGGCGGCCATGCTGGTCGCGTACCCCGTGTTCGTCTCGAGGGCCACACGCTCGGCGATCACGGAACCGGAGGCCGCGTTGTCCCAGATCCCGACCTCGTCCACCATCGCCGTCGCGCAACCTGCCCCGGTGGTCGACGCGCTACCGCAGCCCAGCGTCCAACTGGCGCTGCCCCAGGCCTCCGAGGCGTACGTCACGCTGGACCGCGCCACCCCGTTCACCCAGAGCGTGAGCTCGTCGAGAGAGGCCCGATACGTGGCCGCGAGGTGCGTCCAGGTGCCCTGGCCACCCGCAGCCGATGCGAGCTCGGCGCTCGTGGCCGAGCGCCGTCCGGCGACCCAGCTGCGGCTGATCGCGTCGTACCCGATCTCGAGCGCGTTGCCCTCCGGAGAGGTCGCCGAGACCAGGGTCATCGACTCGGCGGCATCGACGTGCGCCCACAGCGCAACGGTGAAGTCTGCGGCGGTCGAGATCTCTGATGTCGCAGTCGCAGGCTCTCCAGCGTCGAACCGCAGGCCGATGTCGTTGCGACCGAGCGGCGACGTCGCCGCGCCTCCGAGGCTGAGGTCAGCGACGGCGGGATCCCGGCCGGTGTTGGCGCCGGGGGCGTTCGGGTCGTCGAAGGACCAGTCCACCTGGGGAGTGTTGCGAGGCACATAGAAGGTATAGGTCGCCACGGAGCCCCACACGTCTGCCTTGTCGTGGGCCTGGACGCTCACCGTCCGAAGTCCGGACGCGGCCGGCGTGAACGAGATCGAACGAGGCTGGCCGGCCCTGGTCGCGACGGGCTCGCTCCACCCCGACGGCTCACCTTCGGCGGCGCCGACGACGGACCATCGGTACGCATCCACATCGACGTCGCCCTTGGCGGCTTCGAACCGGAAGCTGCCCGTCTCGCCTACGTGGTTGCCGGTGTGGGGACACACCGAGTCGCATTCGGGGAAGTCGAGGCTGGACACGACCGGAGCCAGCGGAGCGGGGTCGAGGGGCGCTGCCATCGCGGCTCCCGGACCGAACGAGGCGGTGACCAGTGCCGCACCGAGAGCAGCGACGAAGAGCGACGACGCGCGACGCATGGGAACTCCTGACTCCAGAGAAACGAAAGGGGCGAACCGGTCCCGAGGCGGCGCAGCGCATGGAACGTACCAACGCCCAAGCCGAAGTTCTTTGCTTTGGTCCTGCTGTTTCCGATCCGTGACACCACGGTTACCCATCCGGACGATCCCGGGCCTGGCGTCCTGGTCAATCGTCTTGGTCGCGTACGCTCACGACATGCGCTTCCCGATGACGAGAGACCTCTGATGGCGCGCGTCTCAGCCGACGTACGCCGCGAACGCCTGGTCGAGGCCGCGATCCGGGTGATGGTCCGTGACGGCGTCGCCAAGACCACGACACGCTCGATCGTGGCGGAGGCCGACATGCCGCTCGGGGCCTTCCACTACTGCTTCCGCTCCAAGCAGGAGCTCCTGGAGAACGTCATCGAGGCGATCACCGGGCACACGCTCCAGCTGGCCCTGGTGGAGATGCGCGGGGAGGAGTCGTTCGAGGAGAAGCTCCAGGCGGCGCTCAGGGCGTACTGGCAGCACGTCATCGCCAACCCCGACGAGCACCAGGTGACCTACGAGCTGACGCAGTACGCCCTTCGTCAGCCGGGCCTGGCCACGGTCGCTCGCCGTCAGTACGAGACCTACCTCGAGGCCAACACCCAGGTCCTCACCGTGCTCGCCGAGTCCACCGGGGTGACGTGGGACCAGCCGATCCCCATGCTCGCGAGATACCTCACCGCCAACATCGACGGCCTCACCCTGCTGTTCCTCAACGAGGGCGACGCCGAGGCCGCCGGGGCCGCGCTCGACTTCGCCGCGGCGCACGTCGCGTCCATGGCCAGATCGGCGTAGTCACCGGCATCTGGACCGTTGACCGGGTCATGCGTCCAACTCTAGGATGCGGCGTACGTCACGCACCCTGGAGGCACTGTGAACGCCGTCCGCTCGCTGCTCTGTCTCGTCCTCATCGGCTTCGTGGCGTTCGCCCCGCCGGGCTGGTCGTCGCCGCCGGACCGGTGGTGGGAGCCTGCCGACCGGCCGACGCCCGATTCCCAGGTCAACGTCACCGGCAAGCCGTTCACCGGCACCGACGCCGCGGGTGACGTACGCGGCTTCGCCGACGTCCACAACCACCTGATGACCAACGAGGCGTTCGGGGGCGAGCTGGTCTGCGGCAAGCCGTTCTCCGACGCCGGGGTCGCCGACGCGCTCGAGGACTGCGCGGCGCACTACCCCGACGGCTCCGGCGCGCTGCTGGAGAACCTGACCGGCGCGGAGCCGGACGGCAAGCACGACCCGCTGGGCTGGCCGACCTTCAAGGACTGGCCCTCGTACCGCACGATGTCGCACCAGCAGAACTACTACGCCTGGCTGGAGCGGTCGTGGCGAGCCGGACAGCGGGTCCTGGTCACCGACCTGACCAGCAACGGCGTGATCTGCTCGATCAACCCCAACCGTGACCGCGGCTGCAACGAGATGGAGTCGATCCGGCTGCAGGCGGAGAAGACCTACGACCTGCAGGACTTCGTCGACAGGATGTACGGCGGCGAGGGCAAGGGTTGGTTCCGGATCGTCACCGACCCCGCCCAGGCCAAGCAGGTCATCGAGGACGGCAAGCTCGCCGTGATCCTCGGCGTGGAGACCTCCGAGCCGTTCGGCTGCAAGCAGGTGCTCGACGTCCCGCAGTGCAGCAAGGCGGGTATCGACCAGGGCCTCGACGAGCTGCACGCCCTCGGCGTACGCAGCATGTTCCTGTGCCACAAGTTCGACAACGCGCTCTGCGGCGCGCGCTTCGACTCGGGCACGACCGGGACGATCATCAACGTCGGCCAGTTCCTCTCGACGGGCACCTTCTGGCAGACCGAGAAGTGCCGCGGGCCGCAGCACGACAACCCGATCGGCAACGCAGCCGTCCCCGAGATCGAGGAGAAGCTGCCCGCGGGCACCGAGGTGCCGACGTACGACGGCGACGCGCAGTGCAACACCCGCGGCCTCTCCCGACTCGGCGAGTACGCGATGCGCGGGATGATGCAGCGCGGCATGCTCGTCGAGCTCGACCACATGAGCGTGAAGGCCACCGGCCGCGCGCTCGACATCCTCGAGTCGGCCGACTACCCCGGTGTCATCTCCAGCCACAGCTGGGCCGACCTCGGCTGGGCCGAACGCGTCTACGGGCTCGGCGGCTTCATCGGTGAGTACATGTTCGGGCCCGAGGAGTTCATCGGTGCCGCCGGGCGGACCGAGGCGCTGCGCACCGAGTACGACAAGGGCCTCGGCATCGGCACCGACTTCAACGGCCTCGGCTCCCACCCCGCTCCCCTGGGTGCCGACGGACCGAGCCCGGTGGCCTATCCGTTCCGCAGTGTCGACGGCGGGTCGATGATCGACCGGCAGGTCACCGGCGAACGGGTCTGGGACGTGAACACCGACGGCGGAGCCCACGTCGGCCTGGTCCCGGACTGGATCGAGCAGATCCGCCGCCTCGGCGGCACGGAGGCCGTCCAGGACCTGATGGGCGGAGCCCAGTCCTACCTCGACACCTGGGGTGCCGCATCCGGCTACACGCCGCCGGGCAACCTCGCGGCAGGATCGCGCGCCACGGCGAGCTCGTCGGAGTGGAGCGCCTTCACCAGCTTCGCCCCGGGCCGCGCCATCGACGGCGACACCGGCACCCGCTGGGCCAGCGACTGGAGCGACGACCAGTGGCTCGGCCTCGACCTGCGCAGCGAGCGGACCGTGGGCCGCGTGGTCGCCGACTGGGAGAGCGCCCACGCGGCGGCGTGGAAGGTCGAGGTCTCCTCGGACGGCACGACGTGGCGCACGGTGTGGTCGACCGACACCGGGAAGGGCGGGGTCGAGACGGCGACCTTCGAGCCGACCACCGCTCGCTACGTACGCATCCACGGCGTCAGCCGCGCCACCCGCTACGGCTACTCCCTGTGGGAGGTCGGCGTCTACGACCGCTGACCCGCCCGGGCGGCGATCAGCTCCTGGTACCAGCGGAACGAGTCCTTGGGAGTACGCCGCAGCGTGTCGTAGTCGACGTGCACGAGCCCGAAGCGCTCGGCGTACCCCTCCGCCCACTCGAAGTTGTCGAGCAGCGACCAGGCGAAGTAGCCGCGTACGTCCACACCCGCGGCGATCGCGTCGGCAACGGCCCGCAGGTGCGCGTCGTGGTAGTCGATCCGGCGCTGGTCGTGCACTCCTCCGTCGGCGGCGACGGTGTCGTGGAACGAGCATCCGCTCTCGGTGACGTAGACCGGCGGCAGCGCGTCGGCGTACCGCTCGTGGAACCGGGTCAGGATCTCGGTGAGCCCGTCGGGGACGATCGCCCACCCGAAGTCGGTGGTGGGTACGCCGACGAGCTGGCGCGGCTCGAACGGAAGCCCCTCCGGCATGATCGCGCCCTCGAGGGCCGGGCCGTGGTCGCCACCAGATCCGGGGGCGCCGACCAGCACCGGCTGGTAGTAGTTGATGCCGTACCAGTCGAGCGGCGCCGAGATCACCTTCAGGTCCTCCGCCACAGGTCCCGGCATCATCGAGGTGATCAGCTCGTCGGGGTACTCGCCGCGCAGGATCGGGTCGGAGAACAGCCAGTTGGTCAGCGTGCCGAACATCTCGGCCGCCTCCCGGTCCTCGGCCGAGTCCGACGCCGGCCGGGCGGGCTGGTGGTTGGACGCGATGCCGATGTTGCTCGCTCCGGCCGCCCGCAGCGCGGAGACGGACAGGCCGTGGCCGAGCAGCAGGTGATGGGCCACCGGCAGCGCGTCGAAGCCGAGCGCCTGGCCGGGGGCGTGGGTGCCGAGCGCGTGCCCGAACATGGTGACCACGACCGGCTCGTTCAGCGGCATCCACATCGAGACCCGGTCACCGAGCCGCTCGCCGACGATCGCGGCGTACTCGGCGAGACGGAGCGAGGTGTCGCGGTTGAGCCAGCCGCCGGCGTCCTGCAGAGCCTGCGGCAGGTCCCAGTGGTAGAGCGTCGCGGCCGGCTTGATGCCCGCCTCCAGCAGCCCGTCGACGAGCCGGTCGTAGAAGGCCAGCCCCTCGGCGTTGGCCGGCCCGGAGCCGGTCGGCTGGATCCGCGGCCAGGCGATCGAGAACCGGTAGGCGTCCACGCCGAGGTCCTTCATGAGCGCGATGTCCTCGGGGTACCGGTGGTAGTGGTCGCACGCGACCGCCCCGGTGTCGCCGTTTTTGATCCGGCCCGGCTCTGCGCAGAATCTGTCCCAGATCGACGGCCCGCGGCCGCCCTCCTCGACGGCACCTTCGATCTGGTACGACGCGGTGGAGACGCCGTACACGAAGTCGGTGGGGAGCCGCAGGCTGGGCAGATCAGGGTGGGTGGTCACGAGTTGTCTCCTATCGAACGGACTTGATCCGGTAGACCAGGACGGCGCCGATCAGCGTCACTCCGGCGGCGACGGCGTACAGGGTGGAGTAGCCGCCGAGCACGCTCACGATCGGCGCAGCCACGATGGGGGCGAGCACCTGCGGAAGCGAGTTGGCGATGTTGACGACGCCGAGGTCCTTGCCGCGGTCGATCGCCTCGGGAAGTACGTCGATCATCAGCGCGAGGTCGACCGAGGTGAACACGCCCATGCCGAGACCGAGGACGGCCACGCCGATGATCGCGGCCGTCCAGGAGTGGAAGCCGGCCAGCGAGAGGGTGCCGGCAGCCATCACGACGCCGGCGACGGTCACGAAGATCCGGCGGCGGTCGAACCGGTCCGACAGCCATCCGCCGGCGACGACCGTGACCAGCAGAGCGAGGGAGTTGACCGCCGAGAGCAGGAAGACGCCGGCTTCGGGGTTCTCGTGGTGAACCGCGTCGTCGAGGTAGAAGAGCAGGTAGACCAGCCCGATCGCGAACCCGAGGTTCATCAGGAAGCGAGTGAGCCACGCCCAGGCGAAGTCGGGGTGCAGGCGAGGGCTGATCCAGAAGCCGCGGAGGAACGTTCCCCACGAGAACGATGGCCGGTCGGCGGGGTCGAGGACCAGGTCGCGGCGCATCGCGACGTACGGCGCGCTCGCGATCACCAGGAAGACCGCGCACGCGAGATAGCCACCGACGATCCCACCCGCAGCAGCCGCGAGCCCGGCGCCGACGACGGCACCGAGGGTCTGGGCGAGGCCGAGGAAGCCGCCGATGGTGCCGCGCTGCTGGTGCGGCGCATGGTCGGGTACGGCGGCGGTGATCGCCGCGAAGTTCGCGTTGAGGGCGATCTGGGCCAGGCACCATCCGATGGCCACCACGACGAGGTTCGGCGCGAAGGCCAGCAGCACCAGGCTGGCCACGCCGCCGCAGATGCCGAGGACCGTCCACGGCAGGCGGCGGCCGTAGCGCGACGTCGTCCGGTCCGAGAGCGCGCCGAAGACCGGGTTGGCGACCGTCGAGCAGAGCGCGCCGATGCCGACGACCCAGGCGAGCGCGGCCTCCTTGTCGTCACCGGCGAACCGCTCCGCCTGCATCCCGAGCAGGGTCAGGATCGGGCCGAACCATGCGGTGAACAGTCCGACGTTGGCCAGCGAGATCGCGGCCACCCATGACATCGGGGCCGGCTTGGCCGGCTCATCCAGCGCCGACAGAGTGAGCTCAGAACTGGTCACGTTGGGCGCCGATCAGCTGCTGATACCAGGAGTAGGAGTCCTTCGGCGTACGCACCAGGGTGTCGTAGTCGACGTGCACGAGGCCGAAGCGCTGGGTGAAGCCCTGGGTCCACTCGAAGTTGTCGGTCGGCGACCAGACCCAGTAGCCGCGGACGTCCGCGCCCTCCTCGATCGCCTGGCGTACGGCGCGCACGTGCGCGTCGAGGTAGTCGATCCGGCCGTCGTCGTGGATCCTGCCGTCCGGACCGGGTTCCTCGGTGCCGGGCTGCTGGGAGGTGCCGTTCTCGGTGACGATCAGTGGCGGCAGGCTCTCGCCGTACCGCTCGGTCAGCGTCAGCAGGATCTCGCGCAGGCCGTCGGGGCTGATCTCGCCGCCGAGCCCGGTCTTGGGCCCGTCGACCTCGACCGCCCGGAACGGCATCTCCGCCGGGATCTCGTGCTCCTGGATCAACGACGGCTCACCGGTCGGGGCTGCGACTCGCTGCGGGCTGTAGTAGTTGACGCCGTAGAAGTCGAGCGGGGTCGAGATGACCGCGAGGTCTTCGGCGACCGGACCGGGCATCCCCTCGGCATACCCCTCAGGGTAGCTTCCGAGGAGGATCGGGTCGCCCCAGATCCAGTCGGTGAGGTCGGCGCTGAACGCAGCGGCGGCGAGGTCCTCCGGACTGTCGGAGGCGGGCCAGGTCGGTGCGTGCGGGTTGGCCGTCCCGATGCTGCGGCCGCCGGCCGCACGGATCGCCTGGACGCTGAGCCCGTGGGCGAGCAGCTGGTGGTGGACGGTCGGCAGCGACTCGAAGAGCAGCTCCTGCCCGGGGGCGAAGCCGCCGATCGCGTAGCCGAGCAACGAGAGCACGACCGGCTCGTTGAGCGGGATCCAGTACGCCGCGCGGTCGGCCAGCCGCTCGGCCACGACCGCGGCGTACTCGCCGAAGCGGAGCGCGGTGTCTCGGTTCATCCAGCCGCCGGCCTCCTCGATCGGCAGCGGGGTGTCCCAGTGGTAGAGGGTCGGCGCCGGCTTGAGGCCGGCCGCCAGCATCTCGTCGACGACCCGGTCGTAGAAGTCCAGGCCCTTCGCGTTGACCTCGCCCGACCCGGTCGGCAGGATCCGTGGCCAGGCGATCGAGAACCGGTAGACGTCGGCGCCGAGGTCGCGTACCAGCGCGATGTCCTCGGGGTAGCGGTCGTAGAAGCCGGCGCTGGTCGTCGGCGTCGATCCGTCGGCGATCCGCCCGGGCTGCTCGCAGAACACGTCCCACGTGGACCGTCCCCGCCCGTCGGCGTCGAGCGCACCTTCGGTCTGGTACGCCGAGGCGCCGACACCCCACTCGAAGCCAGCGGGGAATCGGGGCAGCGGCCGGGTCATGGCCATGACCATAACGCCAATACCGAATGGCCGCTAGGTTTTCGTTCGGGCCACCTAGACTGCGAGCATGTCCAGCCGAGCCCGTGGTCCTTACGCCAAGTCCGCCGAGCAGCGGCGCCGGATCCTCGACGTGGCGCAGGACGTGTTCGGGCGCCGCGGCAGCCACGGGGCGTCGCTGCGCGAGATCGCCGACCTGGCCGGCATGAGCCAGGCCGGGGTGCTGCATCACTTCGGCTCCAAGACGGGCCTGCTGATGGCCGTGCTGGAGGAGCGTGACCAGGCCTCGCGCCAGCAGTCGGACGCCGGCACCACCTGGGACGAGCAGGCCCAGGTGGCGCGGAGCATGTTCGAGCGGGCCATCGCCGACCGCGGGCTGACCCAGCTGTTCACCACCGTCACCGCCGAGTCGATCGTCCCGAGCCACCCGGCCCACGACTTCACCGTGGCCCGCTACCGGCGTACCGTCGCCGAGTTCACCGCAGCGCTGACCGAGGCCGCACCGGCCGAGCCGGACGCGGCACCCACTACAGACCTGGCGGGCGTTGCGCGCCTGGTGATGGCGGCGATGGACGGCCTGCAACTGCAGGCCCTGCTCGACCCGGACGCGGACGTGCTCGGAGCCTTCGACATCCTGCTCGAGGCACTACCTCTCCTCGCCCCGCCCTCACCCGGTCCGACGGACTGACCGCCGGGCCTCGCAGGGCTCAGTCCTTCGTGTTGCGGGGGTGGCCGTAGAGCGTCTTGATGAGCCGGGTCAGCGTCCGGATGTTCGTGGCCTTGAACGGCATGCCGTGGAGCTCGTTCTTCATGCCGAAGCGGGTCACCAGGATCGACTGCCGCTTGGTGAACTTCCGGATGCCGTCCCGCCCGTGCCGGGCGCCGAGACCGGAGTCCTTCCACCCGCCCATCGGCAGCTCGAGAGCGAAGTAGTTGGCGAGTGCGTCGTTGACGGTGACGGTGCCGGCCTGGAGCTCGCGCGCGATGCGCTGCCCCTTGGCGAGGTCCTTGGTGTAGACCGCCGCCTGCAGGCCGTACGCCGAGTCGTTGGCCAGCCGCACGGCCTCGGCCGCGTCGGCGACCTTCATGATCGGCAGCGTCGGACCGAACGTCTCCTCGCGCATGCACGCCATGTCCTGGTCGACATCGACCAGCAGCGTCGGCTCGAAGAACCGCCCCTCGCCCTGGCGTACACCGCCTCCGGTGAGGGCCTTCGCACCGCCGGCCACCGCGTCCTCGACATGCCGGGTGACGGTGTCGAGCTGCGGCGGGAAGGTCAGCGACCCCGACTCCGACGTGCCGAAGCCGGTCGACTCACCCACGCGCAGCGACTCGAAGCGCTCGGTCATCAAGGCCACGAACTCGTCGTAGACCGGCGCCTCGACGTACACGCGCTCCGAGGAGGTGCAGGTCTGGCCGGAGTTGTGCATCGCGCTGAAGAGCGTCACGTTCGCCGCACGTTCGAGATCGGCATCGGCCAGCACGATCACCGGGTCCTTGCCGCCGAGCTCGAGGCTGCACGGGATCAGCCGCTCGCCGCAGCGCCCGGCGACCTTCTTTCCGGTCCGGGTGGAGCCGGTGAACATCACCGCATCCACGTGCTCCACGAGCGCCGCGCCCGCCGCCCCGGTCCCGGTCGCGACGCTGAAGACGCCGTCGGGAAGCCCGATCTCGCGGGCCATCTCGGCCATCAGCACCGACGTGAGCGGAGTGATCTCCGACGGCTTGAGCACGGCGGTGTTGCCGGCCGCGAGCGCCGGGATCACGTCGCCGAAGTTGTTGAGGAGCGGGTTGTTCCACGGCCCGATCACGCCGACGACGCCCACCGGCTGGTAGCGGACGACCAGCTTGCGCCCGAGCACGAGCGGCGACCGGCTGGTGATCTTCTCGTCGGCGAGGTACGCCGAGGCGTGCTTGGCCCAGAACGCGCTCGCGACAGCGCCGTACATCACCTCGATGTTGGCCTCGTCGAGCGACTTGCCGTTCTCGGCGTGGATCGTCTCGGCGATCTGGTCGGCGTTGTCCAGGAACCACTTCTGCATGCGGCGCAGGTAGCGGCCGCGGCCGGCGTACCCGAGGGCGGCCCAGGCCGGCTGCGCGGCCCTGGCGGTGGCGACGAGCGCCTCGACCTCGACCGGACCGAGGTCGGGAACGCTCTCGATCGTCTTGCCTGTCGACGGGTTCTCGACCTCGATGACAGCACTCATGCCTTGCTCCTTAACTGGGGGGCGAATCGGGATGCCATCAGCAACAGGACCGGGCTCAGCAGCAGCGGCAGCACGAACATCGCGCGGTGACTGACCTGCTCGGCGACGGTGGCGATGGCGACGGC
Source organism: Nocardioides sp. NPDC087217 (assembly GCF_044744805.1). Classification (NCBI taxonomy): domain Bacteria; kingdom Bacillati; phylum Actinomycetota; class Actinomycetes; order Propionibacteriales; family Nocardioidaceae; genus Nocardioides; species Nocardioides sp. NPDC087217. Next base: position 653,855 of record NZ_JBIUZB010000001.1, on the reverse strand, counting down.
GGCCACGAGGTAGCCGACGTAGTTGGACACGTTGACTCGGGCGACGGCCTGACCGCCGCCGTCGGCGTCGAGGTGGCCGGCCGCGACGAACGACAGCGGCGGGATCATCGCCAGGCCGGCTCCGAGCAGGCCGAAGCCCACGATCGCGACCCACACCGACGGCGCGGCGACGACCAGCGCCATCGAGACGATCGCGACGAGACCGCTGATGCGCACGGTGCGCACCGGCCCGATGCGGCGTACGACCGTGTCACCGACCAGCCGGGTGAGCAGCAGCACGGCCTGGTACGCCGTGAACGCCAGGGCCGCCGCGCTCTGCGTCGACGACAGCCCGTCGACCAGGTAGATGCCACCCCAGGCCGAGATCGACGAGTCGAGGAACCACATCACGAAGGTGGGTACGGCGAGCAGCAGGACCGGCAGCCACGGCACCTGCGGTGGGTGCGGCGTGTGGTCATCGGCGTCGACATGGCCGTCGATGGGGTCGACCACCAGCAGGTCGCCCAGCAGCGCGGCGTTGAGCACGAGTCCGACCGCGCAGACGATCGCGAACGACAGCAGGAGCGACCAGCCCAGCTCCAGGGTCAGCGCCGCGTAGCCGCCGCCGATGACCGCGCCGAGGCTCCACATACCGTGGAAGCCGACCATGATGCTGCGGCCGTAGAGGTCCTCGATGCCGACGCCCTGCATGTTCATCGCCGCATCGATCTGACCGACGAAGAGCCCGTACGCACACACCGCGACTACCAGGCCCGCAACGCCGTCCGGGAGGGCGACCAGCAGTGTCGCCACCGACGCGCCGACGAGCGCGGCCCTGAGGACCCGGGCGCTGCCGAAGCGTGCGGCGGCGTACCCGGTGATGACGCTGCCGACGGCCGACGCGATCGCCACGCCACCCAACAGCAGGAGCACCTGGTAGTCGCTCAGGTCGTGCTCGGCCTTGATCGTGGGCAGCCGGCTGATCAGGGACGCGAAGGTGAAGCCCTGGATCCCGAAGGCCGCGAAACAGGCCCGGCGGGCCGCCCGTGGCGGCGCGGTGGTGACGGTCGTGGTCACAGGAACGTCCTTCCTTCTCCTCGGTAGGTCGGGACGGTGTCGACGACGCTGCCGCCGTCGACGAGCACCAGCTCGTCGACGTGCTCGCAGAGCTCGCCGGCCTTGGTGTGCCGGAACCACACCCGGTCGCCGATCCCGAGCCGGGCGGCCGCAGCACCGGTCAGCGGCGTCTGCACCTCGCCCGCCCCCTCGGACGGCACCAGACCGAGGCCGCGCGGCCACACGGGGATCGGGAGCCGATCCTTGCCGGCGGCTCCGGAGGCGATCCACCCACCGCCGAGAACCGTCGCGTGACGCGGTGAGGGGCGGCGTACCACCGACAGGACGAAGTACGCCGCGGGCTGGGGGCGGAAGCGGGTGTAGTGGTCGAACTGGTGCGGAGCGAGCAGTCCCGACCCGGCGGCCACCTCGGTCACGGCGTCCTCGGCGACGGTCGTCTCGATGCTGCCGGTGCCGCCGCCGTTGACGAACTCCAGCGGCGCCACGCGGCGCACAGCGGCCACGGCGGCGGCCCGTCGTTCGGCCAGCTCGTCGACGGACCTCCGCTGCAGCGCCCGGACGACGTGCTTGGACAGGCCCGGCTGGTTGTCGCCCATTCCCGCGATCTGGCCTTCGTACGCCATCACGCCGACGAGCTCGCAGCGCGGATGCGCCACGACGGCCCGGGCGAGCGCGGCCGCCTGCTCGGGCGCGTGCACGGGCGAGCGCCGGGCGCCGAGGTGCACTCGACCGGACGCCAGGCGGAGCGAGGCGTCGAGCTCGATGCAGATCCGGATCCGCGGACCGCTGGCGCCGGCCGCGGCGGCGATCAGCTCCAGATGCTCGACGCTGTCGATCATCAGGGTCACCCGAGAGGCCAGCAGGTCGTCGGCGGCGAGCCGCCGGATGGCGGCCGTGTCCGCGGTCGGGTAGCCGACCACGACGTCCTCGACCTCACCCGCGAGCCAGAGAGCCTCGGGCAGGGTGTAGGCGAGCACACCCTGGAAGCCCGGCATCGCCAGGGTGCTCCGCATCAGGGCACGGCAGCGCACGGACTTGCTCGCGACGCGGATCGGCGTGCCGCCGGCACGGCGAACCAGGTCGGCCGCATTGGTGCGCAGCGCGGCCACGTCCACCACGGCGTACGGCGTGGGGAGGTCGGCGGTGGCGGCTTCGAGGTCGTCGAAGGAGGCACGTACGCGCGTCGGGACGGTGAGATCCAGCATTCGTCGAGCATGGACCGACCACCGAATTAGGTCAAGTGTCCAAGACTATTGACCTTTGCTGTGACCTGGGTCATCCTGAGGCCCGACTGCCCACAGAAGGGACCCATCCATGAGCACTCGATGGCGCAACTGGTCCGGTACCGAAGAGGTGACCCCGGCACGCGTGGCCACGCCCGGGACGACCGATGAGGTCGCGGCCGCGGTGAAGGCTGCCGTCGCCGACGGCCTGACCGTGCGCGCCATCGGATCCGGGCACTCCTTCACCGGCGCGGCCGTCGCGCCCGGGCTGCAGCTCCGGCCGGACCGGCTGGACGGCGTGCTCGCCGTCGACGCGGACTCGGGCCTGGTCACCGTCGGGGCCGGACTCCCGCTGCACCGGCTCAACCCGATGCTCGCCCAGCACGGCCTGGCGATGGAGATCCTCGGAGACATCGACCGGCAGACCGTCGCCGGCGCGGTCTCGACCGGCACCCACGGCAGCGGCGAGAGGTTTCGGAGCATCTCCAACCAGATCCGCGCGCTCGAGCTGGTGCTCGCCGACGGCTCGGTCGTGACGTGCTCACGCGAGGAGCGGCCGGAGCTCTTCGAAGCCGCACGGGTGTCGATCGGATCCCTCGGCGTCATCACCACGGTCACCCTCCAGTGCGTGCCGCTCTACGCCCTGCGCGCTGTCGACGCGCCGATGCCGCTCGACGAGACCCTCGACGGGCTCGACGAGCTGGTGGCGGGCAACGACCACTTCGAGTTCTTCTGGTTCCCGCACACCACCACCGCGCTGACGCGCCAGTTCCAACGGCTTCCGGGCGATGTCGAGCTCAACCCGATGAGCACGCTCGCCAGGACGATCGACGACAGGATCGTCACCAACATCGGCTTCGAGGCGATGCTGCGCCTCGGCACCCGATTCCCCGGCCTGGTGCCCGGGATCAGCCGGTTCGTGACCCGCGCGGTGTCGTCCCGGGACTTCACCGACCTGGCCCCGAACGTGTTCGCCTCCCACCGCGATGTGCGCTTCCGCGAGGGTGAGTACGCCGTCCCGCGGGCCGCGGTCGCAGACGTGCTCCGCGAGCTCCGGCGATGGGTCGACACCCATGACGAGAAGGTGTCGTTCCCGCTCGAGGTCCGCTTCGTGAGGAGCGACGACATCTGGCTCTCGCCGGCGTACGACCGCGACGTCGCGTACGTCGCCTTCCACCAGTACCACCGGATGCCCCACGAGCGCTGGTTCTCCGTCTGCGAGGACATCCTCGGCGCCGCCGACGGGCGTCCGCACTGGGGCAAGATGCACCGGCTCACCGCGGCCGACCTCGCCGAGCGATACCCGCGATTCGGCGACTTCACCGCGCTACGCGACGAGCTCGACCCGACCGGCGTCTTCGCCAATCCGTACCTCGACCGGGTCCTCGGCCTCACCAAGAATCAAGCGTCGCCGATCCGGCACTGATCCCTCGACGGTGGGGCGGTCAGTCCGCACCCTCGGCGACGATCAGGTCCTCCAGGTTGCGCATCGACTGCTGGAACGCCTTCCGCAACCCAGGCTGGGTGACCTTGTCGATCACCGCGCCGAGCGGGCCGAGACCGACGCGGTAACGGACGGCGTACGTCATCTCGGTGCCGGCATTGTCGACACCGTCGACAGCGACCGGCCGGAACCGGAAGACGTTGGTCATCTCGTGCAGCGGGGCGAAGCCCTCACCGGTGTCGATGCGGGTCGTCAGGGGCTCGATCTCCCGGACCGTCCAGGTCGACCGCGTGGACAGCGGTCCGATGGTGCGGTTGCGCTCAGCGTAGGTGCGGCCGACCTCGGCCTCGCCGTGATGGTCGGTCACCTCGAAGACGCCGTCCACCCACTCGGCGTACCGGTTCGTCGCCGACACCACCTGCCAGACCCGCTCCACAGGGACGGCCAGCACAGCGGTCTCGCTCAGCTCGGTCATGCTCATCTCTCAGTTCCTTCCAGTACGTCGATCACGGCGGCCGCGGCGTCGCGGCCGGAGCGGACGGCGCCGTCCATGTAGCCGTTCCAGTAGTCGGCGTGCTCCGCGCCGGCCCAGTGCACGAGCCCGAAGGGGCGGTCCCGCCAGGCGCCGAGCGCGGTGAGCACGCCGGGCGCCAGGACCGAGGTCGGCCCGCCCCGGGTCCACTCCTCGCTCGACCAGTCCTGCTCGAAGTAGTCGCGCGGCCGCAGCGCCTCCCGCCCGACGGCCCGGGCGAAGGTACGCAGCACGGCGGCCCGGCGTTCGCGGGGCGGCCGGTGGGCCAGCGCCCGCCAGGCGCGGCCACCGAGGAAACCCATCAGCACACCGGGTCCGCCGCTCGGCGGGGTGTTGTCGAACATCGAGCAGATCGCGGAGTCGGGCGAGCGGAACGTGGCCTGGCCGGAGAGCCCGTCCGCGCGCCAGAACGGCTCGTCGTACACCGCCTCGCACTTCATCAGGTTGCCCATCGGCATCCGGTCGAAGAGAGCCGCCTGCGGCGCGGGCAGCAACGGCGACCACGAGATCTTGCCGGCGAGCGGGGGCGGGACGGCCACGATCGCATGCCCGGCCTGCCACACACCCGCGTCGGTACGCAGCTTCACGGTGCGGCCGTTCTGCTCGATCGCGCGCACCGGAGCGTTCGGCACCACCCGGTCCCCCAGCTGCTCGGCCATCGCCAGCGAGACCGCCTGCGAGCCGCCGACGAAGCGATCCTGCTGGGCTCCGCCCTCCACACCGATCCCCCGGGTGATGGAGCCGGGGTTGTCCTCGTCGCCCATGCCGGCGACGTAGTGGAGGCTGAACAGGGCCGAGGCATCCGCCGCGGTGCCGCCGTAGGCCGACCCGAAGAAGATGTTGACCAGGTCGACGCCGGCGGCGCTGACCGTGGTGTCGCGGATCCACGAGTCGAAGGTGACCGCGTCCAGCCGGGCGGCGTTGCGTGCCCGCCATGGTGCGCCCAAGGGGATCCGCCTGGCGAGCCGGTCGATACGAGCCATCGTCACCGCGACGTCCGCCAGGGCCGTCGGGTCCGGAGGTACGTCGCCTGCGTAGCGCTTGGCGCGGCCGCCGCGGACGTAGACCGACTCGCCCTCGGTGTACGCCGGGAAGGTCTTGACGTCCAGCTCGGCGGCCAGCCCGAGGATGTGGTTCTGGGTCGGCCCGACGAACTGCCCGCCGGCCTCCACGACCTGGCCGTCGCCGAGGTCGTGGTTGAGGGTGCGACCGCCCACCCGGTCGCGCGCCTCGAGCACGACGACGCTGAGGCCCGCGGCGACCAGGGCACGAGCGGCGGTCAGCCCGGCCAGCCCTGCGCCGACGATCGCCACGTCGACCCGAGCGGGGCGCGGCACCGCTCAGACCTCCTTGAGCGCCGCGTCGGCGGCGAATCTCTCGACCGAGGCGAGGTCGAAGCTGCCGAAGTCGGAGCCGAGCCCGCCGGCGACCTGGGCGGCGGTCGCGCAGCCCAGCGCGGCCGCCTCGACGGGCGTCCGGCCGAGCGCGAGACCCCGGATGTAGCCCGCCGAGAACGCGTCGCCGCAACCGGTGGTGTCGACGACCTCGATGTCGTACGCCGGCACCCGGACCGTGTCGTCCGCGGTCACCACGACCGCGCCCTGGGCGCCGGCTGTCACGGCCACGCAGCCGGCGCCGGCCTCGACCAGCGCGCGGCAGGCCGCCTCCAGGTCGGCGGCACCGGTCCAGCCGAGGGCCTGCTCGTCGTTGACCAGCAGGTGGTCGACATAGGGGAACGCGGCCGCGATCCACTCGAACATGCCCGGGTCGCCGGGCGCGAGGGAGTCGAGCGACGTGGTCACACCGTTGTCGCGCGCATGGGCGAGGATCTTCGCGGCCGCGTCGCCGCCCATGAACTCCGGGCCCCCGAGGTGCAGGTGGTCCGCCGCGGCGATCACGTCCAGCGGCGCGTCGTCGGCACCGTAGGCGCCGTTGGCCCCGATCACGTGGAACGCCGGCCGCGACCCGTCGGGGCGGATCGGGAGCACGCTCGCGGAGGTCTGGTGGTCCTCTCGGCGTACCAGATGCTCGGTGTCCACGCCGTCGCGCCGCAGCAGCGAGAGCAGCTGGTCGCCGACCGCGTCGGTCCCGATGGCGCCCGCGCTGACCACGGTCGCACCGAGCTTGGAGAGCACCAGCGCGGTGCCACCGGCAGGCCCGGCCGCGGTGACCCGGATCTCGTCGACCAGCTGGCCGGCCTGTCCTTCGGGGATCGACTCGACGTGGCGTACCAGTGTGTCGAGCACGTGTGCGCCGAGGGTGACGACGGTGGGGGAAGTGGTCACGAGTTCTCCTGTGATGAGGGGCGGGTGGTGCCGTAGCTGCGGGTCAGGGCGGCATGGATCACCGCGGCCTGTTGGTCTTCGTCGAGGACACGCGGGGTGCCGATGGCGGCGGCTCGCCAGTAGACGGTGCAGCCCCACTCCAGGAGCAGGGCCAGCTCGACCGCCTTGACCAGGTCGGCCGCATGAGTGATCGCCCCGTGGTTGGCCATGAGCGCGCCGCCGCGCCCCTCGAGAGCCTTGATGACCAGCTCGGCGAGCTCCGGCGTGCCGAAGGTCGCGTACGGAGCCACGCGGACCGTGCCGCCAAGTGCCAGCAGACCGTAGTGAACGCACGGCAGCTCGGTCAGGACGCATGACAGCGCGGTGGCCATCGGAGCGTGCGTGTGGACGATCGCGCCGGTCTCCCGGCGTCGGTAGAGCCCGAGGTGCAGGTCGACCTCGGAGGTCGGCGCGAGCTCACCCGCGACGACCTGCCCGTCGAGGTCGAGGACGGTCACCTGGTCTGCGGTCATCGTGGCGAACGACGCCCCGGTCGCGGTGATCGCGACCAGGTCACCGGAGCGGACGCTGACGTTGCCCGCCGTACCGATGACGAGCCCTTCGGCAGCCAACGCCCGGCAGGCATCGGCGACCGCCTCCCGCTCGGCGGCCAGAAGGTTCGACGTGACAGTCATCGGAGCTCCTCAGCTGCCTGCGACGGGATAGTGGTCGGAGTAGTCGGTGTAGGTCGTCCCGGCGTACTCCCAGGGCGGCGACGTGGGCGTGAGCACCGTGTTGGTCCACGTCCGCGGGCGTACGTGGCCGCGGCGATGCAGCACGTAGTCGAGGTGCTCCTGCGCGCCCGTGGCCAGCGGGTTCGTCGTCGGGTCCCAGCTGAACGAGTGCCCGGCGTACGACGTCGGGGCGACGGTGTCGGTGGCCGCGAGCAGGTCGGCGTACTCGGGCGAGGCCTTGTCGACGTTGAGGTCGCCGGTCACGATGACCTGTTCGTCGGCCGGGATCGCCAGGCCGTCCAGGAAGTCGTCGATCGCCGCGAACTGCTCGGCGCGGACGGCGGCCCCGCCACCGAAGCAGAGCGGGTCCTCCGCCTGGACGTGGGTGCCGACGACGTGGACGGGAGTGCCGTCGACATCCAGCCTCACGTAGACGAAGCCCTTGTTGGAGAGCGCGTCGGCGCCGCACCCGCCGCTGTAGACGTACTGGATCTTGTGGGTGATCGGCCACTTGCTCAGGATCGTCACACCGCCGTCCTCGGGGGTCAGCCAGGAGTAGGCGCCGAGGGTCTCGTCCCAGCCCGACCTCGAGCGCCCGAGCACAGGCGTCTGGTGGGGATACTGCGCTGCGAGCCGGCTCTTGAGGGTCTCCGACGGACCGTTGTCGAAGGCCTCGTCGAAGACGACCACGTCATAGCCCTTCACGTAGTCGGCCTTCGCGATCAGCTCGGCCCGGGTGGCGTTGGCCTTGCCACCGATGATCGGCGGCAACATCTGCACGTTGTGGGTGAGCACTCGCACGCGCGGCGTGGCGGGCGCCGCGTCGGGTGCGGCCGTGGCGGTCCCCGGGAGCGCGAGCCCCGACGCCGCCAGCAGAGCGACGCCCACCACCCGACCCGCGACCCGGCTCACGAGCTGACCCCGAAGACGGGCGAGGTGCCGGTGAACGACGAGACCGTCCCGAGCAGGTTGCGCGCATCGCCGAAGTAGCGGATCCGGTAGCTCCCTGACGCTGTGCCAGGTGGGACGTCCCACGTGATCGTCACCTCGGAGGCCGCGATGCCGTCGCGCGCCCAGCGGAACTTCGTCGACCAGTCGCCGTCGTCGGCGACCCGCCGCCAGGTCGTACCCACCTTGCGCTCGACGGCCAGGTAGCTGCCGCCGAGATGGAGGTCGTTGTTGGGGTGCGCCCCGGCGAAGACCACGCTGACCTGCTGGCCGGGACGGTAGATCGAGCCCGGCGCAGTCAGCACGTCGCCGAACCTCCGGCCGATCTGCGGCGCATCGACGAGCACGGCGCCACTGGGCGACGGCATCTGCCAGACGCTGCGGTCGGCCTCCTTCTCCCCCTGCGGTACGTCGACCCCGGCGCGCATCGCCGTACCGAGGTCGGAGGCCACCTGCATGAACGCCGGCAGCTCATAGCGACCGAACAGGGTGCTCGCACCCTCGTACTCCTTGGAGTCGTACTCCTCCGGCGTCGTCAGGTAGTGGGCGTAGGCGTTGGCGTAGCCCTGGACCAGGACGTTCTCGAGATCGGTGCCGACCGCCTCGGCGACGGCCCGTCGGATCCGTAGACCCGACACCACGGTGACCTCTGCCGGCATCCCGACCAGGTAGAAGTCGCCGATCTTCATCAGCTGCACCGGCAGCTTCTGCTGCACCAGGTCGAGGTCGCCGACGGGGAGCAGCACCTCCTTGGGCGCCTGGCAGGCCTTCAGCTCGGGCGACGCGGTGTAGAGCGCCTCGGCGATCAGCCCGACCAGCGGGTTGCCGCCGTCCTTGCCCTCCTTGAAGATCGGCAGTCCGCCACCGCCGTCCTCGGTGCTGCCTGCGGCGAAGGAGGCGCCGAGCGCGGCCGAGCAGGTGTGGTGCGGCTTGCCGTCGGGTGCGAACTCCGGCCGTACGGCGACCTCGGAGAAGTCGACGTACACGATGCGTGAGTCGATGCTGCCCTCGAGCGACCGCTTGTCGGACCCGAGCCCCTCGCGGGCCGCGTCGAACATCCGGGTGCCGATGATGCGGGTGTTCTCGAACTCGTCCCTGGTCGGGCCGTCGGTCGGCTGCAGGTTGAGGTTGGGCGACATGTCGCCGGCGTTGGACTGCGCGAACGACGCCACGAAGTCGGGGTCGGTGTCGTCGATGTAGTCGACGCTGCGCACCTGCCGCTCCCAGGCGTACTCCGCGTAGCCCTTGTTGTCGGGGCTGATCAGCGTGTTGTTGGTCGACATGCTCGTGGCGTGGACGGGGAACCAGTTGATGACCCCGTCGAGACTGGTCGACCCGTCAGGGGCCTTGCGGCGTACCTGAAGCGTGGTGCTGCGGGTGTCGGCGCCGTCGGGGAAGTACGCCTTGTCGGCCTCCGGGTTGCGGTCGAACGCCTGCTTGGAGCGGTTGACGTTGGCGTTGGTGAGCTGGCTGGTCGAGAGGCTGAGGTCCGCCGGTGCGAGGTCGGCGTCGGCGCGTCCGATCGCGGCGACGATGCCGTCGACGAGCGCCCGGAAGGTCTTCTCGTGGTAGCCGAGGGTCGTGATGTTGTAGAGATTGTGGTGCGAGAACCCGCCCGGACCGGCGTGGGTGTGGGTCGCGGTGAGCATGACGTTGCGCTCGCTGTAGCGGTCGCCGTACCGCTGCTCGAGCTTGGTGAGGACCGCGTCGCGCACGCCCTGGAAGATCATCCCGACGTCGGCCACGACATGGACCACGCGCTCACCGCTCGCCGCGTCGGCGATCACGAAGGCGCGGGCGCGCTGACGCATGTGGATGCCGGTGGTGCTCTGCGCGATGTCGGCATATCCCATCATGCCGTTCTCCCCCGGCTCGCCGGTGACGTCGGCGATCCCACGGCCGACGAGGTACGCCGACTCGGGCGCGGCACTCGCACTGTTCATGGCCGATCCCGGCGAGGGCCCGAACAAGAGCCCGGTGGCGACGACTGAGGCGACGAGCAGGCGGACACACATCGTGGTTGAACGCTGGTGGCGCATTCGATCGGATCCTCTCGAGGAGTTCCACCCGGCCCTCCCGTGGCCCGGCAGTGTGATGAGGATTACCTTTTTCACCCGCTCGGTCAATCGTCCTGGACACTTGACCCACATATTGGGACCAAAATATTTCGGATCCGGGTTCGGCGTCATGAACGGGAGCTTTCATCCGTCTCACAGGCGTCTCGTTTAGTGGAACGCTATGTTCACGTAAAACGTGACGCGCGTAACTTTGACGTGAGACGGTTCGTTTGAACGTTGCATGAGGGAGCACGACCTCCGTACGTTTTCAGTGCGGTGATCACCAGGGGAGATTCGATGTCCGCTTCGCGCTACAGCCGCCTTCAGAAGGCGACCGCGCTCGTTCCGCTCGCGCTGCTGAGCGCAGCCTGGACGGTCAACGTCACCGGTCTGACGCAGTCGAGTGCCACCGCATCAGGGCCGAGATACGACGACGCGTTCAGCCTGCCCGACGGGACGTCGGTCCCGGCCGAGGCGATCGAGGCGCCGGCCAGCGTGTCGGCCTCGACCAACGGGGGCGACAAGTCGCTGCCCGGGACGGCCAGCGCCGCCGGGATCCCGTCCGCCGCGCTCGCCGCCTACCAGCGCGCGGCCACCGTCATCAACGCCGCGGACGCCGCCTGCAAGATCGACTGGCCGCTGATCGCCGCTATCGGGCGGGTCGAGTCCAACCACGGTCGCGCCAACGACAACCGGCTCAGCGCCGAGGGCGTCTCCACTCCCGGCATCTACGGGGTGCCGCTCAACGGCAAGGGCAACGTCTCCCAGATCACCGACACCGACGGTGGGCAGTACGACGGCGACACCAGCTACGACCGCGCGGTCGGCCCGATGCAGTTCATCCCCTCCACCTGGGCGATGGTCGGCGTGGACGCCGACGGCGACGGCAAGCGCAACCCCCAGGACATCAACGACGCCGCCCTCGCCTCCGCCGTCTACCTCTGCTCCGGCGACGACGACCTCTCCACCGACCAGGGCGCGCGGGCAGCGGTCTTCCGCTACAACCACAGCCAGTCGTACGTCACGACCGTGCTCGGTGTCGCCGAGGCCTACCGCTCCGGCGACTTCACCTCGATCCCGAACAGCACGGTCCCGGTCGACTACGCGATCCCGCGGATGGATGCTCCCAAGTCTTCGAAGCAGAAGGACCGTGAGTTCCGGGCAGGCGGCCAGCAGGCCGGCCCGCGCGGCGGCTCCTCGCAGTCTCCCTCCGGCCCCTCCAGCGAGGCTCCTTCCGGGGAGACTCCCGGCGGGAGCACCGGTGGTGGCACAGGCGGCGGTGGCGGCGGTGCCACCGAAGGTCCTGCCGAGACGGTGACCAAGCCGCTCGAGGAGACTGTCGAGACGATCGTCGCCACGCCCTCTCAGATTCTTTCCGCGTGCCAGCGTGAGCTGGCGAAGTATCCGCTGCTGAGCGCGACCCAGTCTGGCCAGGCGCTGACCCAGTGCGTGAACGCCATGGCCGGCAAGACGCTCGAGCAGGTCAACGCAACCATCGGCAACGTGCTCACGCTGATCCTCAAGGGCATCCTCGGCGGCCTGTTCGGCGCCCTCACCGGCAACTGATCCGACACGACGAAGGGGCCCCGCCATCCGGCGGGGCCCCTTCGTCGTGTCAGGAGGCGCAGCGGAGCGCCTCAGGCGGCGGGCTCGTCGTCCTCGTACTCGGTGACGAAGGCGCGCCCGAGCTCGCGGACCGCATCCAGCGAGGACGCGTCCGCCAGCAAGGAGCTGAGGTGGTAGTCGGCGACCGACTCGGCCAAAGCGTCCGGGCTCGCCATAGCCTTCTCGTCGTCGCGCCGGCCGTGCCAGAGCCGGTGCTGGGCGCCTTCGTTGAGCGAGAGCAGCATCAGCGCGGTGGCGGCGGGGTCGGTCTGACGCAGCTCACCGCTGTCGACGCCGAGCTCGAGGAGCTGGGCGGCCGCGTCACGCAGCTTGTCGCCGTCCTCCTCGAAGCCCGCGAAGACCTGCGGCTGCGCCAGGGCGGCCACCTCCAGCTCGTAGAAGTCGAGCGGGGCGGTGCACAGCTGGCGGACGTCGGTGTAGAGGAAGGCGTAGAGCCGCGGAGCAGCCGGGCCGTCCTCCTCGAGAAGCTTCTCCGCGAGCGTGAGCGACTCGCGGTTCTTCTCCATCAAGGCGGAGAGGATCTCCTCCTTGGATTTGTAGTAGTAGTACATCGAGGACTGGCGCAGTCCGACACACTCGGCGATCTGGCTGATCGTCGTCGCCGCGACCCCTTGAGCGGTGAAGAGGCGGGACGCCTCTTTGAGAATCTCTTCCCGCGGGTTCGCCGAATTCCGTCCACTGTTGCGCGGCCGACCGGTGCGCTTTGTGCTGCCCAACTCTCGATTGGTCACAGGCTCGAGTCTACTCTCAGGATATGTTCCACGTCACAGAGGTGCTCGGCTGATCAAGCGAGAACGTCAGCCTCGCAGCCAGCCAGCTGCTTCGGTGGCCCAGTAGGTCAGAATGACGTCCGCGCCCGCCCTCTTGAAGGCGGTGAGTGTCTCCAGGATCGCCGGTTCGCGGTCGATCCAGCCGTTCGCGGCGGCGGCTTCCAACATCGAGTACTCCCCGGAGATGTTGTAGGCAGCCACCGGAACATCGACAGACTCACGCACTCGCTGCAGGACGTCGAGATACGGGAGCCCGGGCTTGACCATCACGATATCGGCACCCTCGGCGACGTCAAGGAGCGCCTCGCGGACGCCCTCCAGCGCGTTGGCCGGATCCTGCTGGTAGGTGCGCCGGTCGCCCGTGAGGGCGGAGTCGACGGCCTCGCGGAACGGGCCGTAGAAGGCCGAGGCGTACTTCGCGGAGTAGGCGAGGATCGAGACGTCGGTGTGGCCCGCGCCGTCGAGAGCGTCGCGGGTCACCGCGACCTGGCCGTCCATCATCCCGGACGGGCCGACCATGTGGACGCCGGCCTCGGCGTGGGCGATCGCCATCTGGGCGTAGATCTCGAGGGTGGCGTCGTTGTCGACCGAGCCGTCCTCGGCGAGCACGCCGCAGTGGCCGTGGTCGGTGAACTCGTCCAGGCACAGGTCGCTCATCACGGTGAGCGCGTCGCCGACCTCGGAGACGACGTCGGCGATGGCGACGTTGAGGATGCCGTCCGGGTCCAGCGCGCCCGAGCCCACGGCGTCCTTGGTCTCCGGGACACCGAAGAGCATGATGCCGCCGATACCGGTGGACGCGGCCTCGGCCGCGGCCTTCCGCAGCGACTCCCGGCTGTGCTGGACCACGCCGGGCATGGTCGAGAGCGGGACGGGCTCATCGATCCCCTCGCGCACGAACGCGGGCAGGACGAGGTTGGCGGGACGTACGGCCGTCTCCGCGACCATCCGGCGCATGATCGGCGTGCGGCGCAGCCGGCGGGGACGGATCACGGGCTTCTCGATGCTCATCGGCACTCCATCGCAAAAGGGTACGTTCCACGGTAGTGCAACAGCCGCGTGCACCCACACTCGGGAGCACGCGGCTGTTGCCGTCGAACGGTCGGTTCAGGAGGTACGCGAACGGCGGCGCGAGGCGGGGCGTCGGTCGGACGGCTTGGTGACCGGCAGGCCCTGCTCGACCAGCGAGGCACGACGCGCGGCACCGAAGGCGGCGAGCGCCTCGGTGAGCGCCTCGATCGACGGCTCGGGCGACATCACGTCGACCCGCAGGCCGTGCTCCTCGGCGGTCTTGGCGGTGGCCGGACCGATCGCCGCGATCACCGTGGAGGTGTGCGGCTTGCCCGCGATGCCGACCAGGTTGCGGACCGTGGACGAGGAGGTGAAGACCACCGCGTCGAACTTGCCCGTCTTGATCGCGTCGCGGGTCGGCGCGGGCGGCGGGGCCGCCCGGACGGTGCGGTAGGCGGTCACGTCGTCGCACTCCCAGCCGAGGTCGACCAGGCCGGCGATGAGGTTCTCGGTGGCGATGTCGGCGCGCGGGAGGAAGACCCGGTTGATCGGGTCGAGGTCCTCGTCGTACTCCGGCCACACCTCGAGCAGACCGGCCGCCGACTGGTTGTCGGTGTTCGGCACCAGGTCGGGGCGCAGGCCCCAGGCCTCGAGCGCCTGCCCGGTCTTCTCGCCGACGGCGGCGATCTTCAGACCGGAGAAGGCGCGGCAGTCCAGTCCGTACTCGTCGAACTTCTCGCGTACGGCGCGCACCGCGTTGATGGAGGTGAAGGCGATCCAGTTGTAACGGCCCTCGACCAGACCGCGTACGGCCTTGTCCATCTGCTGCGGGTTGCGCGGGGGCTCGACGGAGATCGTCGGCACCTCCTCGGGCACGGCGCCGAAGCCCTTCAGCTTCAGCGACAGCGCAGGCGCCTGCTCCTTGGTGCGGGGCACCAGCACGCGCCAGCCGAACAGCGGCTTCGTCTCGAACCACGAGAGCGTCTCACGCAAGTTGACCACCTTGCCGATCACCACGATCGCCGGCGGCGCCATCCGTGCGGCACGAGCGTCGACAGCGATGTTCTCCAGCGTCGACTCTACCGTCGACTGCTCGGTCGTGGTGCCGACGCGGGTGATCGCGACCGGGGTCTTGGCCGGGCGGCCCGCCGCGACGAGCTCCTTGGCGATGTCACCGATCATGCCGACGCCGGAGAGGAGAACCAGGGTGCGGTTGTCGGCGTACTGGCTCCAGTCGATCTTCTCGTTGCAGGTGACGACCGCGACCTCTTGGTGGTCCTTGGTCGTCAGCGGGATGCCGGCGTAAGCGGGAACGGCCGACACGGACGAGACGCCGGGGACGATCTCGAAGCCGATGCCCGCCTTGGCGCAGGACTGCGCCTCCTCGGGGCCGGAGGCGTAGAGGAAGGGGTCGCCGGTCATCAGGCGCACGACGCGCTTGCCCAGCTTCGCCTGCTTGACGACGGCCTTGGCACGGGCGGCGTTGGCCAGGGGCTGGCCGTCGACGCCGAACCCGCCGTCGATGAACTCGGGTCCGACCGGTTCCGGAGTCTCGTCACCCTCCGCGGGCTCGACCGGCTCGGGGATGCCGAGAACGCCGCGCACCATCGAGGCGTGCTCGGGGGCCTCGGTCACGACAACATCGGCCTGCTTCAACAGGTCGATCGCCCGTACCGTCAGCAGCTCAGGGTCACCAGGACCGCTGCCGACGAAGGACACCCAGCCCAGTGGGGTGGCCGAGCTGTGCTCGGCCGTCTGCTCGGTGGTCTTTGCTCGGGTCATGCGTTGTGCACCTTGTCCTGCTCGGGAGCGGTCTGGGGGGAACCGCCCGTGTCCATGACAGCCTGTCCGGGGTCAGTGGTGGGGTCGTCGGTCAGGTCTGCTGCACCCTCGGCGAGCATCTCCTCAGCGAGCCGGCGCCCGACGCCTGCGGCGTCGTCGAGCGGCCCGGATGCGGAGAGTCGGATCGAGAGCGAGCCATCGAGTGAGAGCGCGACTGCCCGCACCCACAGCTCTGGTCCTTCCTCACCCTCAACCACGTCGGCGAGGGTCCCGATGGGCGCGGCGCAGCCACCTTCGAGGGTGGCGAGCACCGCGCGTTCCGCCTCGACAGCCGCTCGGGTGGACGAGTCGTCGAGGGAAGCCAGAATCTTGCGTACGTCGGCATCGGCGTCGCCTGCACGGCACTCGACCGCCAGGGCCCCCTGACCAGGAGCGGGCAGCACCTGGATCGGGTCGAGGACCTCGGTGACCTCGTCGAGCCGGTCGATGCGGGCCAGGCCGGCACGCGCGAGGACGACCGCGTCGAACTCGCCCGAGCGGACCTTGCCGATGCGGGTGTCCACGTTGCCGCGGATGCCGGCCAGCTCCAGGCCGAGGCCGAGGGCCTTGATCTGGGCGACGCGTCGCGGCGAGCCGGTGCCGACCCGCGAGCCCTGCGGGAGCTCACCGAGGGTCAGGCCGTCGCGGGCGACGATCACGTCGCGCGGGTCCTCGCGCGGCAGGATCGCGACCAGCTCGATGCCGTCCTCGGGGTAGGTCGGCAGGTCCTTGAGGGAGTGGACCGCGAGGTCGATCTCCTTGGCGTGGAGCGCGTCGCGCAGCGCACTGACGAAAACGCCCGTCGAGTTCGCGCTGGTCAGCGGGGTGTTCGCCGCCTGGGTGCGGTCGCCGTCGGAGACGATCTCGACCAGCTCGACGATGTGGCCCTGGGCGCGGAGCATCTCCGCGACGAGGGTCGACTGGGTGACGGCGAGCTGGGAACGGCGGGTGCCGAGACGAAGAGTTCTCATGAGTGGTCTCCTGGGACGTCGGCCCGGGTCACTGCGGAGACGGCCTCGGGGTCGAGCGCGAAGAGCTCGGCGAGCGCAGCGGCGTAGGACACCGCGCCGGTCTCGTTGGCGAGCTCCTTGACCCGGACGGTCGGTTCGTGGAGCAGCTTGTCGGCCACGCGGCGTACGGTCCGGAGGACCTCGGCACGAGTCACCTCGTCGAGGCCCGGCAGCTTGTTGTCGAGACGCTCCATCTCGGCGGCGACGACACCGGTGGCCATGCTCCGCAGCGCGACCACCGTCGGGGTCACCGCGGACTGACGACGAGCGCTCAGGAACGCCGCGACCTCCTGGGTGACGATGTCGCGGACCGCGAGCACCTCCTTGCCTGCGGGCGAGGCGTGCAGCTCGTCGGCGAGGGCGGCCAGGTCGATCAGGGTGGCACCCGGGAGCGACCCCGCGGCGGGGTCGATGTCGTGGGGCAGGGCCAGGTCGATCAGCGCGATCGGGCGGCTGCTGCGGTCACCGACCATGTCCGCCGGGACGAGCAGACCGCTGGCGCCCGCGCAGGTGATCACGATGTCGGCGGCCGCGATCTCGTCGGCCAGCGTGTCGAGCGAGGCGGAACGCGCGGAGTACTCCCTG
This sequence comes from Nocardioides sp. NPDC087217, assembly GCF_044744805.1. Taxonomy (NCBI): domain Bacteria; kingdom Bacillati; phylum Actinomycetota; class Actinomycetes; order Propionibacteriales; family Nocardioidaceae; genus Nocardioides; species Nocardioides sp. NPDC087217. The sequence continues at coordinate 636,774 of NZ_JBIUZB010000001.1, read as the reverse complement.
GCGAGGCGCTCGGCGTTGGCCGTGGTGCGGTTGACCACGACCACGTCGGCGGCCCCCAGCCGGGAGACGGTCGCGGTGGCCAGCCCGGCCATCGCACCGGCGCCGACGACGGCGACCCGCTTGCCGCGTACGTCACCCACGGCTCGCGCGGCGCGGTCCAGCGACGCGGTGACCAGCGACGGGGCGGCCTGGTCGATGTCGGTCTCCGCGCGCGAGCGCTTCCCGACCCGCAGCGCCTGCTGGAACAGGCTGTTGAGCGCCGGTCCGACCGTGCCCACCTCCTGGCCGAGCTGAAGGGCCGCGCGGGCCTGCCCGAGGATCTGGCCCTCGCCCACGGCCATCGAGTCGAGCCCGGCAGCCACCTTGAACAGGTGGGAGACGGCACCGTCGTCGTAGTGGACGTACAGGTGCGGCAGCATCGTCTCGAGCGTCTGACCGGCGCCCTCGATGATGCGGCGGGAGAGCTCCTCGACGGACCCGTGGAAGCGCTCGACCTCGGTGTAGATCTCGAGACGGTTGCAGGTCGCGATGACCGCTGCCTCGCTGACATGTTCACAACCGGCCACGTCGGTGAGGAGCTTCTGCAGGCCGTCCGCGTCCACCGACGCCGCCTCGAGCAGCGAGACCGGCGCAGAGTTATGTGAGATGCCGACAACAAGGACACTCATGCGGTGATCCCTTCCTCGGAACCATTGTCCACCGTCTCGTCAGCTTCTGCAGCCTTGCGCGACTCGTGATACGCGAGGATCTGCAGCTCGATCGAGAGATCGACCTTGCGTACGTCGACACCCGGCGGCACGTTCAGGACGGCGGGCGCGAAGTTGAGGATGCTGCTGATGCCGGCCGCGACCATCGCGTCGGCGACGTCCTGGGCAGCGGTCGCCGGCACGGAGATGACTCCGATCGAGACCTGCTCGGCCGCGACGATCTCGGCCAGGTCGGCGAACGGCCGGACCTCGAGCCCGGCGACCGTGCGGCCCTGCATCGGCGCGGCCGCGTCCAGGAGCGCGACGGTGCGGAACCCGCGGCTGCTGAAGCCGGAGAAGTTGGCGAGTGCCTGACCCAGGTTTCCGATACCGACGATGATGACCGGCCAGTCGTGGGTGACGCCGATCTCGCGGGCGATCTGGTAGCTCAGGTAGTCGACGTCGTAGCCGACCCCACGGGTGCCGTAGGAGCCCAGGTAGGAGAGGTCCTTGCGCAGCTTGGCCGAGTTCACCCCGGCGGCCGTCGCGAGCTCCTCGGAGGAGCAGGAGGCGATGTTGCGCTCGGCGAGCGAGGTCAGCGCCCGGAGGTAGACCGGAAGCCGGGCGACAGTCGCCTCGGGGATCTCCCGGTGGGGGTCCTGGGCACCGCTGCCCTCGCCCGTATTCGTACTCCGTGCCGTCACGCTCTGCTCTTTCAATGCCGGCGCCACAGACGGGGGCTTTTTAGCCCGGGATCGCCCTGCGGCTCAGCCACCATACGGAGTTTGTGACCGCGAGAACAAACTCGCAGAGCGTCGGCTAGCACACGTGTTTGCGGAGTTGGCAGAGGGGGGTTGTTCGCGGTAATGGGCCGATCGACAGTTATTCTGGGGAGCGCGCGAGCGCTGCCCTCAGCCGGTCCTCGGAGACACGCCAGAAGTCGTGCTGCTTCCCGTCGACGTACGTCACGGGCACCTCGTTCGTGAATCGCTCGCGCAGTTCTTCGTCGGCGTCGATGTCGACCTCGGTGTAGTCGTCCCCGACCACCTTCTCAAGGACCAGCCGAGCCTCGTCGCACAGATGGCAGCCCTGACGGGAGTAAAAGGTCACACGCGGTTCCATCCGACCATCTTGACACCTGGGTCCCCTCACGGCGTCCAGACCACTACTGTTGGCGAAATGAGCAGCGCCAGCGACCGCCGCCGTGCCGAGCTGCGGCGAAAAGACCTCAAACGCCGCTCGGCTCTCGCCGGCGAGGCATCGGCTGCGGCCGCGGAGATCGAGGCCTGGCTCTATCCGGCGACCGGAGACCCGACCGCCGCAGCCTTCTTCGACGTGGACAACACGATCATGCAGGGCGCGACGATCTTCCATCTGGCCCGCGGCCTGCACCGGCGCAAGTTCTTCCGTACGCGGGACATCGCCTCGGCCGCGTACAAGCAGGCCTATTTCCGCGTGGCCGGGGTCGAGGACCCGGCTCACATGGAGTCGGCGCGTTCGTCGGCGCTGTCGTTCATCCGCGGCCATCGCGCCGAGGAGGTCGAGAGCCTGATGGAGGAGATCTTCGACGAGGGCATGGCCCACCGGATCTGGCCCGGCACCAGGGCCCTCGCGCAGACCCATATCGACCAGGGGCAGCGGGTGTGGCTGGTGACCGCGGCACCCGTCGAGGCCGCGCGGGTCATCGCCCGGCGGCTCGGGCTCACCGGCGCGCTCGGGACGGTGGCGGCCACCGAGGACGGCGTCTACACCGGTGAGCTGGTCGGCGAGATGCTCCACGGGCCGGCCAAGGCGGAGGCGGTCAAGGCGATCGCCGCCCGGGAGGGCCTCGACCTTTCTCGCTGCGCCGCCTACTCGGACTCCTACAACGACCTGCCGATGCTCTCGCTGGTCGGGCATCCGTGCGCGATCAATCCGGATGCGCGCCTACGCGCCCACGCGCGCGTGAAGGGCTGGCCGATCCGTGACTACCGCACCGGGCGCAAGGCCGCCCGGGCCGGCGTGGTGACCGCGGCGCTGGGCGGGGCGGCCACCGGGGCGATCGCGGTGGCGATCGCGCTCCGCGGACGGCGGGACTGATCGCGCCGTTGGCGACCTGTATGCAGTGCCGGGTATTCGCCGCTCTGTCAGGAAATTGCCAACACACGCCGAGGCAACTTCGGCTCGGGACCTGACATCGGGATGCCCTAACCCGTAAGGTTGGGCTCGCTCAGGGGGAGTCTTCGGGAGGGACCCACATGTCGCGCCGCGCCAATGACGTCCATCGTCGCTTGGATGCGCTGCGCGCTGCGGTCGAGCTCTTGATGAACGAGGGCTACGAACCCGCCTATGCCGGCGTCGCCGGTGCGTCCGGCCCGCTCGCCGAGCCCGAGCGTCGCGGCTCGGGCGGCACCCACGAGTCCAAGCCCCGCTCCGACAACGAGCCGGACGACGACGCCGAGCTCGCCACCTCTTCGGAGGAGAGCGAGGCCGACCGCACCCGGCTGATCGCGCTCGTCGAGCTCGCCCGCAAGGGTGACAAGGAGGCGTTCGGCCTCCTCTACGACCACTACCATGGCGCGGTCTACCGCTTCCTCTTCTACCGGACCCGCTCCACCCAGGTCGCCGAGGACCTGACCTCGGAGACGTTCTTCCGGGCGCTCCGCTCGATGACCGGCTTCCGCTGGCAGGGCAAGGACTTCGGCGCCTGGCTGATGACCATCGCTCGCAACCTGGCCACCGACCACTTCAAGGCGGGACGTACGCGCCTGGAGATGACCACCGAGGACATGGGTCAGCACGACTCGTCGTCGGACGGGCCGGAGAAGATCGTGATGGCCGGGATCACCAACGAGATGCTGCTCGGGGCTCTCTCCAAGCTGCCCGACGAACAGCGCGACTGCATCATCATGCGTTTCCTCCAAGGGCTGTCAATCGCCGAGACAGCGGCTATCCTCGGGCGCAGCGACGGAGCCGTGAAACAGCTCCAGCTGCGCGGGATCCGCAATCTCGCCAAGCAGATGCCTGACGGGATCCGCTGATGACTGTGTTCCGCACCACCATGAATGCTCGACCGGTTGCCGTAACCCGCGGCCGGGGCGACTCGTTGTCCGACATGGCAGCGCCTTGTGCGCAGCTGTTTCGACGAATCCCTGACAGCCGACACCGAGTAGGAACCCCCCGATGAGCCCGGCATTCCCGGCGCGAAAGCGTGCCGACGAGTTCGACCGAATGGTCGCGGCTGCTGCCGCGACGGATCGGCGTGCCTCGCAGTCTGCCGACGAGCTTCGTGATCTGGCCGTCTTCGCTTCGTCGCTCTCCACTCTCAGCGACTCCGCCGTCCCCAGTCGCGACTTCTCCGTCTCCCTGCGCGAGCGCCTCATGGCGGCCGCCGACACCGAACTCGTGCCCGCGCCGCGCACCGAGAAGACAGTCGAGCGCAAGCTCACCGTCGGCCCCGTGCGCAGGCCGCGCCGGCAGCGCAAGCTCGCCGTAGCCTTCGCCGCGATGGCGATCGTCGGCGGCACCGCAGGTGCCGCGGCCGCGTCCCAGACCGCGCTGCCCGGCGACTCGCTCTACCCGGTCAAGCGTGCCGTGGAGAACGTCTCCGCCGGCTTCACCGTCAGCACCCAGGCCCGTGGCATCCGGATCCTCGAGGACGCCGGCACCCGCCTGCGCGAGGCCAAGTCGCTGGTCGCCGACGCGCCGATGACCGACTCCGAGCGGGTCACCACGACGCTCGAGACCTTCTCGCGTCAGGCTGCGCACGGCTCCGACCTGCTGATCAGCGACTTCGAGAAGTCTCAGGACAACGACTCGCTCGCCCAGCTGCGTACGTTCGCGGCCGATGGTGTCGAGGAGCTGGCCGAGCTGAGCCCGAAGGTGCCCGAGCGGGCCGAGCCGGCCGTCTCCGATGCCGCTCAGACTCTCGTGCTGATCGATCAGGCCGCCGCCCAGCTCTGCCCCACCTGCGAGGGCGGCATCACCGAGCTTCCCGCGACGCTGGTCTCCAGTCTCACCTCCGACATCGACGGGCTGCTTCCGGCCGACACCGTCGTCGAGGCCGAGGCGCTGCCGCCGCTCACCCAGGACGACAACGCCCTCGACCTGCCCTCCATCGACCCCGACAAGATCGGTCCCGGCTCGGTGACCGACCCCAAGGGCGAGAAGGACGACCCGGAGAAGCCCTCCGAGGAGCCGGAGGAGGACGGCAGCATCCTGCCGACCCCCACCACTCCTTCCGACGGCGATCCCTCCGAGGAGCCCGACACCGACCCCGGCACCGTGACGGACCCCGTCACCGGCCTGGTCACCGGCGTCACCGGCCTGGTCGGCGACGTGCTCGCCGGCGCCACCGGCCTCCTCACCCCGTAACCCGGGCCGAGGCGTCACTGGCGCTGGTCGAGTTGGCACAGGCGTGCCGTCTCGGCCGGCGCAGCTGACTTCTCGGCCGGCGGGGGTGACCTCTCGGGATCAGCCGAAGACGGAGGCGCGCTCGCCCAGCAGACGGTAGAGGGTCTGCTGGATCGTCTCGCGCACCTGGTCGGTGACGTTAAAGACCAGCATCGGGTCGTCGGCCTCCGAGGCGTCGTACGCATCGGTGCGGATCGGCTCGCCGAACTCGATCAGCCACTTGGACGGGAGCGGGATGAGGCCCAGCGGCCCGAGGAGCGGGAAGAACGGTGTGATCGGCAGGTAGGGCACGCCGATGACCTTGGCGAGGGCCGGGATGTTGCCGACCAGCGGGTAGATCTCCTCTGCGCCGACGACGGAGAGCGGAACGATCGGGACGCCGGTGCGCAGCGCGGAGGAGACGAAGCCGCCGCGGCCGAAGCGCTGGAGCTTGTAGCGCTCGCTGTAGGGCTTGCCGATGCCCTTGAAGCCCTCGGGCCACACGCCGACCAGCTCACCGTTGCGCAGCATCCGCTCGGCGTCCTCGCTGCACGCCAGCGTCGCGCCCGCCTTGCGGGCGATGTTGCCGACGATCGGCATCCGGAAGACCAGGTCGGCTCCGAGCGGGCGCAGGTTGCGACCGAGCGCGTCGTGGATCGAGACCATCGTCATCAGGCCGTCCATCGGGATGGTGCCCGAGTGGTTGGAGACGATCAGAGCGCCGCCGTCGGTCGGGATGTTCTCGATGCCGCGCACCTCGACCCGGAACCACTTCTCCTTGATCGGCCGCAGCACGGCCAGCATGAAGCGTTGGGTGAGCTCGCGGTCGAAGCCGTATTCGTCGACGGAGTACTCGCCGGAGATCCGGCGGCGCAGGAACACGATGAACCGGGCGAGCTGTTCCTCCCACTCGGTGCCGAAGACCTCTTTGGCGGCGCTCTCCAGAGCCGCGGCCCAGTCGGCCGCCGGGATCGCCCGCAGCGGGTGGCGCTCGCGCGCCGTGGTGCCGGTGAAACCCTGGGCGGGGGACTCAGTCACCGGGCGCTCCTGTCAGTCGGCTCTCCAAGGCGGCCAGCGCACGGTCGGCACGGTTCGCGGACGGCATCACGCTGTCCGCGAAGTCTACGACCGTGCCCTCGGTGGTGTATCGGGGTTCGAAGCCCAACATCGTGCGCATCCGGGTGGTGTCGACGCCACGACCGTAGGTCAGCAGCGCCCTCAGCTCCGCGGGATACTCGCCGCCGCCGAACCTCGCCAGGCCGAACAGAGGCTCGGGGATCGGCACGGTGACCCGCTGCAGGCGACGGGCGACCTGCGAATGGGTCAGCACGCCGTCGCCGGCGACGTTGAACGTCCCGGGGACCCCGGTGCGTACGGCATGCTCGAGGACGCCGTAGAGGTCCTGCTCGTGGAGGAACTGAAGGCGCGGGTCGAAGCCGAGCACGTTGGGCACGACCGCACGCCGGAAGTGGGACGCGATCGGGCTGACCACGCTCGGCCCGAGGACGTTGGCACAGCGCAGCACCGTGACGGCGATGTCCGGGCGACGACGGGCGAAGCCGCGTACGTAGGACTCGATGTCGGCCACGTCGCGGGCATAGCCGGAGGACGGGGTGCGCCGCGGCTCCATCGACTCGGTGAACATCGCCGGGTCGCGGCTGCTCGCCCCGTAGACCTGGGTCGTCGACTTCACCACGACCTGACGCAGGGACGGCGCGGTCTGACAGGCCGCGAGGAGCTGCATCGTCCCGATGACGTTGAGCTCCTTCATCGTCGAACGACCCCCGGTGGTGCCGGGGGTCGCGATGACGCTGAGGTGGACGACGGTGTCGACCTCCTCCTTGGCGATCACCTTGGCGATCACCGGGTTACGGATGTCGGCTCGGACGAATCCGACCTTGCCGATGTCACCGCGAGGCGGTGCGACATCGACGCCGATCACCCGCTCGACGTTCGGGTGGCGGGCGGCAGCGCGCGCGAAACGGCGACCGAGGTCACGCGAGACCCCGGTGACCAGGAGGACCCGACCGGGCCCAGTGCGTTCCGCCACCTACGCCACGAACGTCACTTGCCGAGCTTGCGGCGCTGGACGCGAGTCTTCTTGAGCAGCTTGCGGTGCTTCTTCTTCGCCATGCGCTTGCGACGCTTCTTGATGACAGAACCCACGGGGAACCCTTCACGATCGTTGCAGAGAATGCCGGCCCGGTGCCGACGCGGCCACTCACCGCAGCGCGCGGCAAACAGACCTAGGGGGTAAGACTAACGAAGCCAGGGCACCCAGAGAGAATCGGTGACCCCGATGGGACCGGTGTTGCCCCCGCGCCCATCGTGCCCGGGCGCGGGGTCCGACAACTAGCCCGCGTTGTAGAACGAGCTCTTGAGGTATTCGTTCGCGTCGTCCTCCCGAACCCGGAAGGAACGACCGACACGCACCGCAGGCAGCTCGCCCGAATGAACCAACCGGTAGACCGTCATCTTGGATACGCGCATCATCGACGCAACCTCGGCAACGGTCAGGAACTTGCTGTCAGAGATGTCTCCAGAAGGAGTAACCATCTGCTTCCACCGTTCTCTCTCGAGTGATCGCGACGCCGGCGGCTTCCCCACCGCCGGTCCAAAACGCGATCCCAAAGTGAGAATAGGGCCTGATGTGACTGATGGGGAAGGGGACACCCCTGAGAATCTCACATACCACCGGCGTGTCGAGTTGCAATTGGGCGCGACGAACTGCCGTTTCTAGGCCGTCCCGAAACTATCCGACTGCCTACGGCATCGGGTCGAGCCCGTGCAGCGGGAACACCGCTGTGCGAGTCGCGTGGACCTGCCGGTCCAGCCACGTGCCGGGGTCATATCCGCTCCCCCAGTCGCGGTAGGCCGGTTCACGCCCGTCCGTCATGCGCAACGGTGCGACCCTCCCCAGGCGCGTCTGCACGTGCTCACGCCAGCCACCTGGCACGTCGAGCGTCGGCTCCAAGGGATTCCCCGAGACTAGCGCAAGAAGGTGCGTCCATGCGCGTGGCACGACGTCTACGACCGCATAACCGCCGCCACCGAACGCTACCCATTTGCCCCCGCACACCTCGTGGGCGAGCTCGTGGAGCGCGACGTACGCCGCCCGCTGGCCGTCCACGCTGAGCGCCAGGTCGGCCAGGGGGTCGTCGGTGTGCGAGTCGCAGCCCTGCTGGGTCACCAGGATCTCCGGCTGGAACTCCCGGATCAGCTCCGGCACGACGGCATGGAAGGCACGCAGCCAGCCGTGGTCGGCGGTGCCGGGCGGCAGCGCGACGTTGACCGCGCTCCCCTCGGCCTCGGGCCCGCCGACCTCCTCGGCGAAGCCGGTCCCGGGGAAGAGCAGCTGGCCGGTCTCGTGAAGGGAGATCGTCAGGACGCGCGGATCGTTCCAGAAGGCCCGCTCGACGCCGTCCCCGTGGTGCACGTCCACGTCGACGTAGGCGACCTTCTTCACGCCCTGGTCGAGGAGCCACTGGATGCCGGCGGCGACGTCGTTGTAGATGCAGAACCCGGCGGCCCGTCCGCGCATCGCGTGGTGGAGGCCGCCCATGATGTTGGCGCTGTGCAGGCTCTCGCCGGAGTAGACCTGGCGGCAGGCCTCGATGCTCGCGCCGACGATGTGGGCGCTGGCGTCGTGGATGTGCGCGAAGACCGGGTCGTCCTCGGTGCCGAGACCATGGGCCAGGTCCGACTCGCCGCTCCGGCCGGCCTTGATGACCGCCTCGATGTAGCTCTCGTCGTGGATGGTGAGCAGCTGCTCCGGAGTGCCCATCGGCGCCTCGACGACCTTCAGATGGTCGAGTACGCCGAGCTCGTCGGCCAGGCGCATCGTCAGGTCCACCCGGATCGGCGCCATCGGGTGGGTCGGGCCGAAGTCGTAGTCGGCCAGACTCTCGTCGAAGACGACCGTCGAGTGCCCCTGGCACGAGGTCGGCCACGTGGTCGGCGGAGTCGTCATGGGCCACACGGTATCCGTGACGTGTGCGACACTGGAGAGGTGTTCAGCATTCGTTCCACCCAGTGGTGGTCCGCCTCCTAGGCGGTCCACCCGATTGTTGAGCACTCACATCAGGCCGCCCACGGGCGGCCTTTCTCGTTGATCGTCGCTGACCCGTGGGCCTCACCACCCCGAAAGGTCCACCATGACCAGGCGACTCTCTCTCATCACACCCTCCGGCCGACTCACCATCGGCAACCTGCTCGGTGCGCTGCGGCCGATGGCCGCCACGGCCGACTCGGACGCCTTCTACGGGCTCTCCGACCTGCACGCACTGACGCTGCCGCACGAACCGTCGGTGCTGCGTACGCGGACGGAGGAGATGGCTCTCCTCCTGATGGCGTCCGGGCTCGAACCGGCCACGTTGTTCATCCAGTCCCACGTCCCAGCGCACAGGTCGCTCAGCTACCTGCTCGAGTGCGTCGCGCACACCGGTGAGCTGGGCCGGATGATCCAGTTCAAGGAGAAGTCGCGCCGGGTCGGGGCATCGGTGCGCGCCTCGCTGTTCACCTATCCGGTGCTGATGGCGGCAGACATCCTGCTCTACGGGGCGACCGAGGTGCCCGTCGGAGACGACCAGCGCCAGCACGTCGAGCTGGCACGGGACATCGCGATCCGGTTCAACACGACGTACGGCCGGGTCTTCTCGGTGCCCCAGGCGGTACATCCCGAGGCCGGGGCCCGGATCATGGATCTGGCCGAGCCGACGCGCAAGATGTCGAAGTCGTCCGGCGACGCGCACCCGGGCTCGATCTTCCTGCTGGACGATGCCGATGTCGTACGTCGCAAGGTGGCCCGTGCGGTCACCGACTCCGCCGGGGACGTCTCCCGCGACGAGGAGCGGCCGGGGGTCACCAACCTGATCGACATCCTCGAGGCCTGCGGCGGATCTGCGGCCCGGCTGTCGAACTATGGCGGCCTGAAGGCCGCGGTCACCGACGCGGTCGTCGCCGAGCTCGAGCCGATCCAGAAGCGCTACCGCGAGCTAGCCGCCGACCGGGCGTACGTGACGCAGGTGTACGCCGCCGGGGCGGAGCGCTGCCGCGAAGCGACCGCCCCGGTCCTGGCCGCGGCGGAGGCGGCGATCGGTCTGGCCTGAAGGCGCCTGACCCCCTGTAACACGCTGTTCGTAGTACTACTCGCCCTATCCGAACGGGCGAGAAGTACTACGAACGACGTGTTACAGGGGGCCGACGCTCAGATTCGTACGTCGGCCAGCTCCCCGACCCGCGCGCTCTGCGGTCGCAGGTAGACGGTGAAGGTGACCAGGGCGCAGATGGCGTAGAAGACCGTGAAGGCGATGAACGCCGACTTGGTGGCGTCGAGGGGGTTGTCGACCCACGGGCTGTTGAAGGCGATCGGGATGAGGAAGCCGCCGACCGCACCGACGGCGCCGATGATGCCGACCGCGGCGGAGGACTTCTTGGTCGCGCCGATGAGTGCGGCGTCCCGCTCGGCGGTGCCCGGCGTGGTGGCCAGCTCGGCCTCACGACGGAAGATCGACGGGATCATCTTGTAGGTCGAGCCGTTGCCGATGCCGGTCGAGGCGAAGACGAGCATGAAGAAGCCCAGGAAGACCGGGAACCAGGACTGGTTCTCGAACGCGATCGCGGGGGTCGCGTCCGGGTTCGGGGTGAGCTGCATGAGCGTCCACAGCACCCCGAGGGTGAAGACGACCATCCCGCTGAACGCGCCGAGGGTGACCTTCGCGCCGCCCCAGCGGTCGGCCAGCCAGCCGCCCAGCGGGCGGGTCGCGGAGCCGATCAGGGCGCCAAGGAAAGCGAAGTAGGCGAAGTAGATGCCGGTGCCGAGCGGGGCAGGCTCGGGGACCCAGAAGTTGAGCTTGATCAGCAGCGGCATCGCGGCGGAGTAGCCGATGAAGGACCCGAAGGTGCCGATGTAGAGGAACGACATGATCCAGGTCTGCTTCGACTTCACGACCGAGAGCTGCTCACGCGCGGACGACTTCGCGGAGCTGATGTTGTCCATGAAGAAGAAGGCGGCGAGGATCGCGATGACGGCCAGCGCCGCGTAGACGAACGCGGCCCGCTCGAGGTGGATGCCGCCGTCGGAGGCCTTGATCAGCCCGAAGATGCCGGCACCACCGACGATGACCGGCAGCAGGAACTGGATGAGTGCGACGCCGAGGTTGCCGCCGGCGGCGTTGAGGCCGAGCGCGGCGCCCTTCTTGTCGGAGGGGTAGAAGAAGTTGATGTTCGCCATCGAGGAGGCGAAGTTTCCGCCGCCGAGACCGGCGGTGGCGGCGATGACGCAGAAGACCCAGTAGGGGGTGGACGGCTGGGTGACGGCGTACGCGAAGCCGAGGGTCGGCACGAGCAGCAGCGCGGCCGACATCATCGTCCAGTTGCGGCCACCGAACTTCGGCACCGCGAGGGTGTAGGGCACCCGCAGCAGCGAGCCGACCAGGTTCGGGATGGCGATCAGGAAGAACAGCTGGCTCGGGGTGAACTCGAAGCCCTGGGCGACCAGGAAGGCCGAGGAGACCGACCAGATCAGCCAGACCGAGAAGCCGAGGTGCTCGGCGAAGATCGACCAGATCAGGTTGCGGCGGGCGGTCTTGGCCCCGGTCTCCTCCCAGAAGGTGGCGTCCTCCGGACGCCAGTCGTCGATCCAGTAACGGCGGCTCATGGTGGGCTCCTCAGATGCGGGCAGTCGGCGAGATGCCACTCACCATCGCCAGCCCACGTTTCAACCGGAGCCAACCCTCGCGCGCAAGCCCGTCAACTTCCTCTCACGACCTCACAGTGCTCACGACCTCACTGCTGAGAAAGTACGTGGCGGGCGGCCCGAGCCGCCCGCCACGTACGTCGTGTCGCCGATCCGCCAGGGAATCAGCCGAGGTAGCGCTCCCACGGGCCGGTGATGGCCAGGGTGTAGCCGGGGTCCTGCATGTTGACGAAGAGGACCTTGCCGTCGGGCGAGAAGCACGGCCCGCAGAACTCGGAGTCGTTGAGGTCGTTGCGGGCGATGGCGTACGCCGGGCCGCCCGGGAACGCGCCGAGCACGTGCGAGGCGCCGGAGCCGTCCTCGGCGAGCACCAGCGAACCCCAGGGGGTGACGGTGACGTTGTCGGGACCGTCGAAGGTGAGGTCGCCGTACTTCGGTGCCGGGGCATCGTCCTCGGACTGCGTCTGGTGCGGGAAGTACGTCACCAGCTGGATGGTCTCGGCCGCGTAGTCGTAGAACCAGACCATGCCGTCGTGCGGCGACGCGTCGGCGGGCATGTCGCCCTCCTCCCACGCGTAGGAGTTGACCACGTAGACGCCCTCGTCGGTGCCCCACACGCCCTCGAACTTGCGCCCGCGGGTGACCTCGCCGTCGGCGAACTGCTCGCGGCACGGCGTCTCCTGGGCGTCACGCTCAGGCACGGTCTTCCACTTCACCGGGAAGGGCTGACCCATCTGCGCGGAGGTCAGGTAGGCCACGTCGGGCAGCACCGAGCCGTCGGGAAGGATGATCTGCATCGCGGCGAGCGTGCCGGCGTCGTCGGCCAGCTCGGTGAGCACGCCCGGGCCGAGCCTCACCCCGGCCGGGGCGGTCCAGCGGTAGAAGAGCCCGTTGGGCTCGTCGGCGTCCTCGGAGAGGTAGACCTTCGTGCGGGTCTTGTCGATCGCGAGGGCCTCGTGGTCGTAGCGGCCGAAGGCCTTGATCGGGCGGGGGTCGGCCGAGCCGTCGGCCCAGACCTCGAAGACGTAGCCGTGGTCCTTCTCGTAGACGCCCGTGGTGCCGTCCTCGCCCTCCCACTCCTCGCCGGCGTCGTTGACGGTCTCCTCGCAGGTCAGCCAGGTCCCCCACGGCGTCGGGCCGCCGGCGCAGTTGGTGGAGGTGCCGGAGATCGCGACGAACTCACCGAAGTTGGCGCCGCCCGCGTCGGTGGTGATCACGGTGCAGCCGCCCGACGGCGCGCCCGGGTCGTAGACGGTGCCCTCGACGAGCGGCACCGGGATGCCCTCACCGGGCTCGATCTCGTGGTTCTGGATCAGCGTGTAGCGCCCGCGCCTGCCGCCGAGCACCATCATCCCGTCGTGGTTGGACGGCGTCTTCTCGCCCGTCTTCAGGGTCGTCTCCCCGGCGGAGGTGACGATGGCGTACGTGAACCCCTCGGCCAGCGCGAGGATCCCCTTGGGGTCGTCCACGAGCGCCGGGAACGGCTCGCGGGCGCGCTTGCGTCCCGGGGCGCCGGGCCGCGCCGGCTTCGCCTCGGCAAGAGCGGGAACGGCGCCGGCGACGGCCAGGCCGACCCCGGCCGCGGCTCCTCCGGTGAGCAGGGAGCGTCGAGTTGCGGACATGGGTTGGTACTCCTCGGAGCGTGGTAGGGGATCCCGAGACAGGTCTCAGCCCTCTACCCAAGCCACTCCGCAACACCTGCGCGCCCGCGCGAGATGAACCTCAGGCGACGGCGGCGTGAAACGTACGCCGACGGCGCCTCAGGCCGCTCCGAACAGGCCGTTCAGGCCGGTCCTCCGGGCGGGGCCGGAGCGCCCGCTCTCCCACGCGTACCCGCACCTGCAGCACATCAGCCGCCGGCGGCCCCCCGCCGAACGCGAGAGAACCCGGATCTCCTCGTCTTCGGTGCACTTGGCACACATAGCCGAAGTCATCGAGTGAACTCCTCGCACTTCTCAAGTGAACAGAATCTGTACAACTCTGCCCAGGGTGACATATACGAGGGTCCATCCACCAGATGAGAACTTCCTGTGGGTGAACTGTAAAGCGCTATTGACCAGCGGGAACGTCGTCGGCGTTGGCCACGCCGTAGGGGATGTGGACCCCGGCGATCGACCCGACCGCCTCATCCAGGTGCGTCGTCTGATCGTCGAAGAAGATCAGCGGACGGAGCACCTCGAGCACGCGCACCTTCTCCACGCCACCGAGGAAGAAGGCCTCGTTGACGTAGACATCCCAGGACTGCAGCGACCGGATCGCCCGCTCGTGGGCGGGCGCGCCGCGGGCGGTGACGAGCGCGATCCGCAGCCGTGGCTCGTAGCCCGGATCCTCCAGGCGGCGCTGCTCCTCGATCTGCTGGATCCGGTTGAGGTCGCGCAGGAGCGGCTGCAGCGGCCCGGGCTCGAGCGGCTCGGTCTTCCGGCTGGCCTCGTAGGCCCTGTACTTCTCGATGCCCTCCTCGCGGAAGACCCGCTCGGAGCCGTCGTCGGCGAGCACACCGTCGAAGTCGAAGGCGACGACGACTGAGCGGTCTGTCTCGTCGTACGTCGCTGCCGACGGCAGCACGTGACCGGCCGGGAATCCCTCGCGGCTGGCGGCGATGACGTCCTCGCGGTTGCCGCTGAGGAACAGCGACATCCCGAGCGCGCCGATGTAGGGGTGGGGCGAGCGGCCCTGGGTGAAGACCGCGCGGGTCATCGGCAGGCCGTGGTCCTCGATCGAGCGCATCACCCGCAGACCGGTGTTGGGGTCGTTGCGGGAGACCACGATCACCTCGACGAGCCCGTCGTCGGCGTCAGCCGCCAGGTCGTTGAGGCTCAGCAGCCGCTTGATGAACGGGAACGCGACCCCCGGCCGGAGCGGTTCGTCGATGCGCTCGTCCTGGTAGAGGCGGTACGCCTTCTCCCCGTGCTCGCGGAAGTACGCATCCGACTCGGTGAGGTCGAAGAGCGCGCTCGACGCGATCCCGACCACCAACCGGTCCCTCAGCTCGTATCCCACGCGTCGCAACCTACCGTCGATGAATCGATAAATCGTGTGCGTTCCGGGTCTGGGCCTGCCTACGGTGGACGACATGCAGCAGCGACCGCGCCCGTGAAGACACTGCACGGGTTGTGGGGAAGCGGCTATCCCTCCTGGGTTGGGTCCAGGCGATCGCGGGTTCGAGTCCCGCCAACCCGACGGCGATGTCAGTCCGCGTTGGTGACGCGGAGGAACTCCTGGACGTCGAAGACGGCGCGGACGACGCGTTCGGACTTCGGGATCAAGGGTGCGACCTCGTCGTACGAGACGATCCGCGGGTCGGTGACGCGGTGATCGACGCCGTCGTGGACGATCGTGGCCGACTTGGCGGCCAGGACGTTCTGGGCCCAGTCGACCTTCGAGGTGTAGGGCAGGAAGACGACGAAGCCGTCAGGGGTGGGGAGCGGGGTGATCGGGGTGGCGTACTCCCGTCCGCTCGCGCGGCCGACATGGAGGACGACGCCGTTGCTCGCGCCTTCCGTCCCGGCGGTCTTCAGGGCCTCGGAGGCGAAGCGCTTCGAGAAGGCGCGGATGCGGTCCTGCAACCACGGCGACTTGTTGCGCATGCCGATCACGAAGGCGGCGCCCGCGCCCGCTACACCGACAGCCAGCAGACCCGGGATCACTCGACTCAGACGCATGCGGCAAACCTACCTCGCACCCGTACAGCGGCTCGGGTGACAGATACCGTGGGCGCCGTCACAATTGTGAGAAGCGGACGAGAGGAGTGCGGATGCGGCGTTGGCTGCGCTCTCCCATGCGTACCCACCTGGGCACAGAAGCCGATCGGGCGACCTTCCGCACCCTCCACAATGCATCGCTGGCGAGCCCGGCGCTGCGTGGCGGCCTGACCGTCGACAGCGCCGAGCGGGCTGCTCCACACCTGCAGGCGCTCCTGGCCGCCCCCGCGCTCGCGATCACCGACACCGACGGCCTGCTCGCCTGGGAAGGCATCGGCACCCACCACCAGGAACACGTGACCAAGCTGGCGGAGGGGACGCTGGAGCGCGGCGCGACCCGGTTCTACGACCGGGTCGATCTGGAGTGCGGCCAGGCGGGCTGCCCGCTGCACTCCGCCGTGGTCAGCCCGTTGGTCGTCGACGACCACCTGGTCGGCACGCTGCAGGCGTACGCCCCGGACACCTCCGCGATGATGGTCCGCGCCACCGACGAGGTCGCGACCTGGGTCTCCGGCCAGCTCGAGCTCGCCGAGCTCGACGCATCGCGGCGACGTCTGATGGAGGCCGAGGTGCGCGCGCTCCGCGCTCAGATCAGCCCGCACTTCATCTACAACTCGCTCGGGGCGATCGCCAGCTTCGTACGCACCGATCCGGAGCGTGCGCGCGAGCTGCTGCTGGAGTTCGCGGACTTCACCCGCTACTCCTTCCGGACCCACGGCGAGTACACCACGCTGTCCGAGGAGCTCCGTTCCGTGGAGCGCTACCTGCTGCTGGAGCAGGCTCGGTTCGGCGAGCGGCTCTCGGTGAGGCTCTCGGTCGCGCCCGAGGTGCTGCCGATCGCGGTGCCGTTCCTGTGCCTGCAGCCGCTGGTCGAGAATGCCGTACGCCACGGTCTGGCCGACGCGCAGACCGGCCACATCTCGATCCGGGCCGCCGACAGCGGCACCGAGTGCGTGATCGAGGTCGAGGACGACGGCGCCGGCGAGGATCCGGAGAAGGTACGCAACGCGCTGGCCGGCGGCAACGACTCCGTCGGACTCGGCAACGTCGACGCCCGACTCCGCAACGCCTACGGCGACGACTACGGCCTGGTGGTCGAGACCGCCCCCGGCGCAGGCACGAAGGTCATCCTCAGAATCCCGAAGTTCGCCCCAGGAGTGCACCCATGAACCGCACCACTCAGGCAGTCGCCGCGCGACAGGGAGCGCCTGGTGGCCGGCTGAGAATCCTGGTCGTCGACGACGAGCCGCCGGCGGCCGACGAGCTCTCCTACCTGCTCACCCAGGACGCGCGGGTGGCGGAGGTGCGCACCTGCCTGAACGCGACCGACGGGCTGCAGCAGCTGCAGGGGTCGGGGGTGGACGCGGTCTTCCTCGACATCCAGATGCCCGGTCTCAACGGGCTCGAGCTGGCCCGGCTGCTGGCCCGGTTCAAGACGCCGCCGGCGGTCGTGTTCGTGACCGCCCACGAGGAGCACGCGCTGGAGGCCTTCGACCTGCGCGCGGTCGACTACGTGCTCAAGCCGGTCCGCGCCGAGCGGCTGGCGGAGACGGTCACCCGGCTGATGGGCAGCATGCCGGAGGAGGAGCCGAGCGGCGACATCCAGATCCCGGTCGAGCTCGGCGGCATCACCCGCTTCGTGTGGCGCTCCCAGATCACCCACGTGGAGGCGCAGGGTGACTACGCCCGGCTGCACACCGCCGACGCCTCCCACCTGGTGCGGGTCCCACTGACCCAGCTGGAGCAGGAGTGGGCCTCCGCCCGGTTCGTACGCATCCACCGCTCTCTCCTCGTCAACCTCGCCCACGTGACGGAGGTGCGCTCGGAGGCCGGACGCTGCTCGGTCGTCGTCGGCGGCTCCGCCCGCGGGACCGAGCTGCAGGTCAGCCGCCGGCACACGCGCCAGCTCAAGGACCTGCTCGCCCGGCGAAGCTGACATGACCGAACCTCAACGCGTACGCGTCACCGGACCGCCCCGGCGACGCCCGGCCGTCCGCCGGGTCGACGTCGACGAGGACACCCGCCTCGGCGAGGTCTACCTCGGCTCGCTGATGCGCGCCCAGCTCTCGATCGCGTTCCGAACCCTGGCGGTGCTCTTCCTCGGCGTCGGCTCGCTCCCGCTGCTGTTCTGGCTGGCCCCGGGTCTGGTGCGCACCGCGCCGTTCGGCGTCCCGATCCCGTGGCTGCTCCTCGGGGTGCTGGTCTACCCGTTCCTGTTCTTCCTCGGCCGCTGGTACCTGCGCGGCGCGGAGCGCAACGAGGCCAGCTATGCGGACCTGCTCCGCTCGGACGACGAGGCGCCATGACCTTCGACTCCGCCCCGGCGATCGTCGCGGTCACCCTGGTCACCCTGGCGACGCTGACCATCGGCACCTGGGGGCTACGGTTCAGCCGGACCACGAGCGACTTCTACGTCGCCTCGCGGTCGGTACGCCCAGGCCTCAACGCCAGCGCGATCGGTGGGGAGTATCTCTCAGCCGCCTCATTCCTGGGCGTCGCCGGGCTGGTGTTCACCTCGGGCGCGGA
Organism: Nocardioides sp. NPDC087217; assembly: GCF_044744805.1. Lineage (NCBI taxonomy): Bacteria > Bacillati > Actinomycetota > Actinomycetes > Propionibacteriales > Nocardioidaceae > Nocardioides > Nocardioides sp. NPDC087217. The sequence continues at coordinate 618,793 of NZ_JBIUZB010000001.1, read as the reverse complement.
GATGCTCTGGTATCCGATCGGCTGGACCGCCGGCTATCTCGTGCTGCTGACCTTGGTCGCGGCACCTCTGCGCAGGTCAGGGGCGTACACCCTTCCCGACTTCGCCGAGGAGCGGCTCGCCTCCACAGGGGTGCGGCGGCTCTGCTCGCTGCTGGTCGTGAGCATCGGCTGGCTCTACCTGCTGCCCCAGCTGCAGGGCGCCGGGCTGACCCTGGAGTTGGTCGCGGGCGCACCTCGCTGGGTGGGTCCGGTGCTGGTCGGAACGGTCGTGCTGGTCAGCGTCTTCTCGGGCGGGATGCGCTCGATCACGTTCGTCCAGGCCTTCCAGTACTGGCTCAAGCTGACCGCCCTGCTGGTACCCGTCGGGGTACTGGTCGCGGTCTGGGCCAACGACGGCGCACCCCGCGCCGATCTCAGCCAGGCCTGGTCGCTGCCCATCGGCACCGACACCACCACCGGCCTCTACGCCACCTACTCGCTGATCGCCGCGACCTTCCTCGGCACGATGGGCCTGCCGCACGTCGGCGTCCGCTTCTACACCAACCCCGACGGCCGCGCCGCCCGTCGCACGACCCTGGTCGTGCTCGCCCTCCTCGGCGTCTTCTACCTGCTGCCGCCGATCCTCGGCCTCCTCGGACGCGTGTACGCAGCCTCCCCCGCCTCCGCCGACACCCTGGTGCTCGAGCTGCCTCGGCTGATGGTCCCCGGCTGGGCGGGCGACGCCCTGACCGGACTGGTCTGCGCGGGCGCGTTCGCGGCCTTCCTCTCCACGTCGTCGGGCCTGGCGATCGCCGTCTCCGGCGTGCTCTCCCAGGACGTTGTCGTACCGCTGCTGCGCCGAAGGGGCAGCCGCTTCGGTGGCGTGGCCGCCTTCCGGATCGCCTCTCTGGTCGCTGTCATCGTCCCGGTCGCCGTCGCCCTGCTGACCCCCAGCGTCGGGGTCGCCCGCGGGGTCGCCCTGGCCTTCGCACTCGCGGCGGCCACCTTCTGCCCGCTGCTCCTGCTCGGCATCTGGTGGCGACGGCTGACCGCCTACGGCGCCGCCACCGGGCTGGTCACCGGCCTGGTCACCACGGGGTCGGCCGTGGTGTTCACGATCAGCGGGTCGCGTACGGGCACCTGGGCGGATGTCGCGCTCACCCAGCCCGCACTGTGGGCGGTGCCGCTCTCCTTCGCCGTCATGATCCTCGTCAGCCTCGCCTCCGCCGCCCACGTCCCGGCCCACACCACCCGGCTGCTGGTCCGCCTGCACTCCCCTGAGCCGGTGAGCGAGCCGGCTGTGTCGTCCATGAAAGCGGCTCTGCAGAAGCGCTGACCGGCCTGCGACAGCAGCCATTCAGCGTACGAAATCGACCGCTCGTCGCGCGACGACGCCGTCTACCGAGGGACCGGGCGTTCCCCCGCGACGAGCGGTTCGACCGACCCCTAATGTGACTGCGATCACACGTCGTCCGTCATCCACCCCCACGGTTGACGGCCTCGTCAACGAAAGGGTTAGACCGTGAGCGAAGAAGCGCACGACCAAGCCCACCGGCACGACCCGGTCTACGACAGACTGCACGCCACGGCAGAGTTCCGCGCTCTGCGGTCGGCGTACCGGAAGTTCGTATTCCCGGCCACGGTGGCATTCCTGGCTTGGTATCTCCTCTACGTGTTCTGCTCCAACTGGGCAGAGGACTTCATGAACACCAAGCTCGTCGGCAACATCAATGTCGCGCTGGTCTTCGGGCTCCTCCAGTTCGCGACCACGTTCGGCATCGCCTACCTCTACGCCAACTACTCCAACAAGCACCTCGATCCGCTGGCTCGGAAGCTCGACGAGGAATACGAGATCGAGAAGAGGCAGCTCTGATGGACGGTAGCCAGATCCTCACCACGGTCCTCTTCCTCGCGGTCGTCGCGGTCACGATCGGCATCACCTTCTGGGCGAGCCGGCAGACGAAGACCGCGGCCGACTACTACGCCGGTGGCCGCGGCTTCTCCGGTTTCCAGAACGGTCTCGCCATCGGCGGCGACTACATGTCGGCGGCGTCGTTCCTCGGCATCTCCGGCGCCATCGCCCTGTCCGGCTACGACGGCTTCCTCTACTCGATCGGCTTCCTCGTCGCCTGGCTGGTGGCGCTGCTGCTGGTCGCGGAGGTGCTGCGTAACTCGGGTCGCTACACGATGGCCGACCAGCTGGCGTACCGGATGAAGCAGCGCCCGGTCCGCCTGGCAGCCGCGACCTCCACGGTCGTCGTCTCGATCTTCTACCTGCTGGCCCAGATGGTCGGTGCGGGTGCCCTGGTGGCCCTGCTGCTCGGCGTCGAGGACCAGGCGGTCAAGAACGTCGTGATCCTGTTCGTCGGCGCGCTGATGATCTTCTACGTCACCGTCGGCGGGATGAAGGGCACGACCTGGGTCCAGATCGTCAAGGCAGTCCTGCTGATGACCGGCTCGGCGCTGATCGTCATCCTGGTGCTCGCCCAGTTCGGCTTCAACCTCTCCGAGCTGCTCGGCTCGGCCGCCGACGCCTCGGGCAAGGGCGACGCCTTCCTCCAGCCCGGGCTGAAGTACGGCCTGAGCTTCACCAGCGAGCTGGACTTCGTCTCGCTCGGGCTCGCCCTGGTGCTCGGCACCGCCGGCCTGCCGCACATCCTGATCCGCTTCTACACGGTCCCGACCTCGGCAGACGCTCGCAAGTCGGTGCTGTGGGCGATCGGCCTGATCGGTGTCTTCTACCTGTTCACCCTGGTCCTGGGCTTCGGTGCGGCCGCGCTGGTCGACCCGACCACCCTGGACAAGGCCGGCAACCTGGCGGCACCACTGCTCGCGCAGGAGGTCGGTGGCGGTGAAGGCTCCGTCGGCGGCGCCGTACTGCTGGCACTCATCGCCGCGGTCGCCTTCGCCACGATCCTCGCCGTGGTCGCGGGTCTGACGTTGACCTCCTCGGTCTCCGTCGCCCACGACATCTACAACTCGGTGATCAAGCGTGGCACGGCCACCGAGAAGGAGGAGATGAAGGTCTCGCGCTGGGCCGCGGCGGGCATCGGCCTGGTCGCGATCCTGCTGGCCATCCCGGCGCAGTCGCTGAACATCGCGTTCCTGGTGGCACTGGCCTTCGCGGTCGCCGCCTCGGCGAACCTGCCGGCGATCATCTACAACATGTTCTGGGCGCGGTTCAACACCCGCGGCGCGATCTGGTCGATCTACGGCGGCCTGATCTCCTGCGTCGGCCTGGTCTTCTTCTCGCCGGTCGTGTCCGGCAAGACGGCCGTGGACGCGGTGACGGGCGAGACGATCTCCGCCTCGCTCTTCCCGCTCGGCGTGGACTTCTCCTGGTTCCCCCTGGAGAACCCCGGCATCATCTCCATCCCGCTCGGGTTCTTCCTGGGCTGGCTGGGCACGGTGACGTCGAAGGAGCCGGAGACCGCTGAGCGTTACGTCGAGCTCGAGGTGCGCGCCCTCACCGGCGCCGGCTCGGAGAAGGCGATCACGCACTGATCCATCGCGGCGGGCCGTCGTACACAGGTGTTGTACGACGGCCCGCCATCATTCTTTCCCCCGCACTACCCTGTGGCTTGAGCCACACATTTTTCGTACGTAGGAGTCACTGTGAGCGACGAGACCCTGTCCAACCTGCTGCACGAGAAGCGCCGGTTCGAGCCCCCGGCCGAGCTTGCCGCCGCTGCCAACGTCAAGGCCGATGCGTACGACGCCGCTGCCGCGGACCGCGACGCGTTCTGGGCGGCCGCCGCGGAACGGCTCACCTGGACCAAGCCGTTCGATCGCGTCCTGAACTGGGACAACCCGCCCTTCGCGAAGTGGTACGAGGGTGGCGAGATCAACGTCGCGTACAACGCCGTCGACCGCCACGTCGAGGCCGGGCTCGGCGACCGGGTCGCGATCCACTGGGTAGGCGAGCCTGCCGATGACAAGCGCACCATCACCTATGCCGAGCTCAAGGACGAGGTCTCCCGGGCCGCGAACGCCTTCGAGGCGCTCGGCGTCGGCAAGGGCGACCGGGTGGCGATCTACATGCCGATGATCCCCGAGGCCGTCTTCGCGATGCTCGCCTGCGCGCGGATCGGGGCGATCCACACCGTCATCTTCGGTGGCTTCTCCGCCGACGCTCTCGCCACCCGCGTCGTCGACTGCGGCGCGAAGCTGATCGTCACCTCCGACGGCGGATACCGCCGTGGCGCACCCTCGGCGCTCAAGCCCGCCGTGGACGAGGCGGTCACCAAGGTCGAGGCGACTCAGCCGGGCCTGGTCGAGAACGTACTCGTGGTCAAGCGCACCGGCCAGGACGTCGACTGGAACGACTCGGTCGACAAGTGGTGGTCGGATGTCGTGTCGTCGGCGTCGACCGAGCACACTCCGGTGGGGCATGACGCCGAGCACCCGCTCTTCGTCATGTACACGAGCGGGACCACCGGGAAGCCGAAGGGCATCCTGCACACCACCGGCGGCTACCTCACCCAGGCGGCGTTCACGCACTGGGAGGTCTTCGACCTCAAGCCCGAGACCGACGTCTACTGGTGCACCGCCGACATCGGCTGGATCACCGGCCACTCCTACATCGTCTACGGGCCGCTGGCCAACGGCGCGACCCAGGTGCTCTACGAAGGCACCCCGGACTTCCCCGAGAAGGGTCGCTGGTGGCAGATCATCGAGGAGTACGGCGTCACCATCTTCTACACCGCGCCGACCGCGATCCGGACGTTCATGAAGCAGGGGCGCGCCATCCCGGACGGCCGCGACCTCTCCTCGGTCCGCCTGCTCGGGTCCGTCGGTGAGCCGATCAACCCCGAGGCCTACATCTGGTACCGCGACGTCATCGGTGGCTCCTCGGTGCCCGTCGTCGACACCTGGTGGCAGACCGAGACCGGCGCGATCATGATCTCGCCGCTCCCCGGGGTGACGGCTGGGAAGCCGGGATCTGCGATGAAGGCACTGCCGGGCGTGGGCGCCGACGTGGTCGACGACAACGGCGTCTCCGTCCCGAACGGTGCCGGGGGCTACCTCGTGCTGACCCAGCCGTGGCCATCGATGCTGCGTACGATCTGGGGCGACGACCAGCGCTACATCGACACCTACTGGTCGCGCTTCAAGGACCAGGGGTTCTACTTCGCCGGTGACGGCGCGAAGAAGGACGAGGACGGCGACGTCTGGGTCCTGGGCCGCGTCGACGACGTGATGAACGTGTCCGGACACCGGCTCTCCACCACCGAGATCGAGTCGGCGCTGGTCTCGCACCCCTACGTCGCGGAGGCGGCGGTCGTCGGCGCGACCGACCCCGACACGGGGCAGGCCGTGGTGGCGTACGTCATCCTGCGCGACGGGTCGCCCGAGGACTGCCACAAGGAGCTCTCCGACCACGTCCGCAAGGAGATCGGCCCGATCGCCAAGCCGCGGCAGATCATGATCGTGCCCGAGCTGCCGAAGACGCGCTCGGGGAAGATCATGCGGCGACTCCTCCGCGACCTCGCCGAGGGTCGCGGCGTCGGCGACACGACCACGCTCGCCGATCAGACGATCATGGACCTCATCGCCGCCGGGAAGACGACCGCCACGGACGAGTAAGCCTCTGCCGAGTCGGCGCATCTGACCCCGTGTCTCGCGAGCGAAGCGAGCGAGAGGGGGCGGATGCGCCGACTCGGCGTTCCTGTACGGCCTCTAGCCCTTCTTGCCGTACTTCACCCGGCGGATGAAGTGGCTGTCGGTCCAGATCGGGTCCTTCGTGACGGCCTCACCCGACCCGGGCGCGTGCCAGACCCAGCGACGGCCGTCGCGCTTCCCGGCGTAGATGCCGACGTGGTAGACCCCGCCACTGCCGTAGAAGAAGACCAGGTCGCCCTTGCGTGGCTTCTTGACCTTGAAGGTGTGGCTGACCTGTGCCGACGAGCTGTGCGGCAGCTTGCGGCCGAGCTTCTTGTAGACCCATTGGGTCAAGCCCGAGCAGTCGTAGGCGCGGGGGCCGTTGGCGCCGTAGGAGTAGGGGTCGCCGGCCTGGCTCTTGACGCGACGCAGCGCTCGCAGCCCGCGCGACTTCTTCTTTTTCTTGGTGGTGGTGCCCGTCTGAGCGCTGGTGCTTGCACTGGTCTGGGCACGTGCGCCCGGCGAGGAGGCTGCCGTGGCGGACTGGGTGGGAGCGGCGACGAGCGCGAGACCGACCACCAGGGCGGTCGCGAGGCCGACGGTCATCGTTCTGTGGGCGCGCGAAAGCGCACGGACACACGATCCGGTCATTCGAGGTTCCCCTGTTGCAGCGACGCCTGCGAAGGTTGACCTGTCGGATTCGGGCTGCTGTTGCCCGGGCGCTGGATGTGTTCCGTCTACGCCTTCACCCCAAGCCGGTCTGCCTTGTCTCTGGCTCCCGGCGTACTGCTCGGCTCCCCCGTGCCCGCCACCGTGGTCGGATCGACTCTCCTCCGGTTGTGACGGGCCTCGGCGCGACCGGAGCGGCCCCACCGTTCCGTAGGGCTCATCCACTATGCAACGGAACCCGGTGCCGGTCGGGGCATTTGTGCAGCAACTCACTCTCTAATTGATGGTTTTGTATACGTTTGCCATCGTTTTCATTCAATTCTTGGATGAAGGTGGCCCCGAGTTGGCCACCTTCCTACCTCTGGCAGCGGTGCTTGCTAGGGTCGTCATCAGGTGTGCCGGGAAGTCTGGTCGGCGTGAGTTCATCGACCCCTGAGCCCTTGGAGGCCCATCCGTGTCCGACACCCGCAACCGCCTCTTCACCCGCGGCTCCTGGCTGGAGACCTCGCGGACGGCCGAGATCCTGCGAGCCGAGACGACCGGCGGCGTACTCCTCATCATCGCCGCGATCATCGCGGTCATCCTGGCCAACAGCCCCTGGCAGGAGGCGTACGAGGCGGTCCGCGACTTCCGGATCGGTCCCGAGGCCCTTCATCTCGACCTGACCATCGGAGCCTGGGCGGCCGACGGCCTGCTCGCGATCTTCTTCTTCGTCGCCGGCCTGGAGCTCAAGCGCGAGTTCGTCTCCGGCGACCTCCGCGACCCCCGGCGTGCCGCACTGCCGATCGCGGCCGCGGTCGGCGGCATGGTCGTACCGGCGCTGGTCTACGTGGCCGTCAACCTGATCGGCGACGGCTCGCTGGCCGGCTGGGCGACACCGGTGGCCACCGACATCGCCTTCGCTGTCGCCATCCTGGCGGTCATCTCGACGCATCTGCCTGTGGGACTGCGTACGTTCCTGCTGACCCTCGCCGTCGTCGACGACCTGCTCGGCATCATCGTCATCGCGGTCTTCTTCACCTCCGAGCTGCACATCGGCTACCTGCTGCTCGCGCTCATCCCGATCGGACTCTTCGCGGTGCTCGTGCAGCGTCGCGTACGCAGCCCCTGGCTGCTCCTCCCGCTCGCCCTGATCGCCTGGGCCCTCGTCCACTCCAGCGGTGTCCACGCCACCGTCGCCGGGGTGCTGCTCGGGTTCACCGTGCCGGTCATCGCCCGCAACCCGGAGGCCAAGCGCGGGCTCGCCGAGCACTTCGAGCACCTGGTCCGGCCGATCTCGGCCGGCGTCGCGGTGCCGATCTTCGCCTTCTTCGCCGCCGGCGTCTCCCTCGGCGGCTGGGACGGGGTGACCAGCGCGCTGCGCGACCCGATCACGCTCGGCATCATCCTCGGTCTGGTCGTCGGCAAGACCATCGGGATCTCGGGGTCGACCTGGCTGCTGGCCCGGTTCACCCGTGCCTCGCTGGACGACGACCTCGCCTGGACGGACGTGATCGGGATGGCGATGCTGGCCGGCATCGGGTTCACGGTGTCGCTGCTGATCGGCGAGCTCGCCTTCGAGTCCGATCCGTCCGCCCACGACCACATGAAGGTGGGCGTTCTGTTCGGGTCCGTGCTGGCCGCTGCCCTGGCGACGGTGGTGCTGCGGGCCCGCAACCGGGTCTACCGCCGCATCGAGGAGATCGAGACTCTCGACGCCAACAAGGACGGCGTGCCGGACGTGTTCGAGGATGATCAGGGTCGCGACCGGTAAGGTCGTGGGCGCTCCCCAACACACGTTCAGCGAAGGATTCCCATGGCAGTCGACATCGTGAAGTCCCCGGGCGGCGAGGACCCGACGATCGGCAAGCTCGTCGTCGACGCCACCCGCGACATCTCCGAGCTCGTCAACAAGGAGATCACGCTCGCCAAACAGGAGCTCAAGGTCTCGGTGACCAACGCCGGCGTCGGCGTCGGTCTCTTCGCCGCCGCCGCGTTCCTGCTGGTCCTCGCCGTGATCATGCTGTCCGTCTCGGCTGCCTACTTCATCCACTGGACCGGCCTCGGCCTGCAGTGGTCCTTCCTCATCGTCTTCGGTTTCTACGTCCTCCTCGCCGCCCTGCTCGGCTTCGTTGGCGTACTCAAGGTGAAGAAGGTCAAGGCTCCCGAGAAGGCCATCGCCCAGGGCAAGGAGATCCCCCGGGCTCTCAAGGGCCACCGCTGACCCACCCCGCCGAGGCGTCACTCCCGTCGGCCGAGGCGTCACGGTGACGGGCCAGGTTTCGTCCACAGGGCACGCTGAGTCCGGAGTTATCCACAGCCTCTGAGAAGACGGATGACTTCGTACGCAACCTGTCGCACGCTGCGGCCATGAATCTCTCACTCGTCAAGACCGACAGCCACCTGCCAGAGCGTCCCTTCACCACGTCCGACATCGAGTCGGTCGCGACCAGCCGATACGCCCTCGCCCAGGCGATCAGCCATGGGGATGTGCGCCGCCCATTCCGGGGCGTCTATCTCGCCGCGCAGGCAGAGGACGATCCGGTGAAGCGGGCCGAGGCGCTCGTGCAGGTGGTGTCCGAGCACCAGGTGATCAGCGATCGAACCGCCGCCTGGGTGCACGGCATCAACACCTTCACCCAGACCGAGATGGCACAGCTCCCGGCCGTGGAGACGTGCGCCCTCCGTGGGCACACGCGCACCCGGCGCCCGGGCACCGACGGCCGCTCGCGCGACCTCCTGCCCGAGGACATCGCGGTCATCGGCGGCGTACGTGTGACGACGCCACTACGCACCGCGCTCGACCTCGGCTGCAACCTGAAGCGGCGGGAGGCGATGGCCGCGCTCAACGAGTTCGCCAGACACCACGGGATCACTCGGGACTCCCTCGACAAGGAGTTGCCCCGCTTTCGCGGGCGCCGCGGTGTCGTCCAGCTCCGCGAGCTCGTCCCGCTCCTGAACCGTCGCCTCGAGTCCCAGCGTGAATCCTGGACCTTGCTCGCGATCAGTGACGCCGGACTTCCTCTTCCCGAGGCACAGGTCTGGGTCGATGTCGAAGGAATCCCGACCTACCGCCTCGACTTCGCCTACCGGCTCGCCAAGGTCGCCATCGAGTACGACGGCGAGGACCACGACGACCCCGACCAACGAATCTACGACGAAGAGCGACGAGGCTGGCTGATCGATCACGGCTGGACGATCGTCATCGTGCGGAAGGGCGACTTCACCGGCGACCGTCTCGACGCCTGGCTTCGCGAGATCAAGGACGCCCTGACCCCGACGTACTCCTCCCGCCGCTTCTGATCGAAGCGTCACCCCCGTCGGCCGAAGCGTCACCCGCGCAAGCCGAGGCGTCACTCCCGTGGGGGGGGGGGGGGGGGGGGGGGGGGGGCGGGGGGGGCGCGGGGGGGGGGGGGGGGGGGCGGCGGGGGCGGGGGGGGGGGGGGGGGGCCGGGGGGGGGGGGGGGGGGGGGGGGGGGGGGGGGGGGGGGGGGGGGGGGGGGGGGGCGGGGGGGGGGGGGGCGGGGGCCCCCCCCCCCCCCCCCCCCCGCCGCGCGTCTGCCGCCAGGAGGTAGGTCGTGGATGGGAGGATGAGCGACGTGGCAACGCAGGGACCCGGTCAGAGCAAGCGCGTACGCGGTCCTCGGGCCCAACAGGGTCCGGGACGACGGCCGCGCGCCCCGATCCCCGCCCGCCCGGCATCGATCGGCGGGATCGGCGGGATCGACGCACTGCGCAAGCGGCTGCGCCGGCCCAAGCTCACCGGCCGGGCGATGATGATCATCGTCGTGGCCGCCGTGATGGTGATCTCCTACGCCTCCTCGTTGCGCGCCTACATCCAGCAGCGCCACGACATCAACGCCCTCCAGACCGAGATCGCCGAGCGCAAGGAACACATCAAGCAGCTCGAGGAGCAGACCCGTCGCTGGGAGGACCCCGCCTACGTCCAGCAGCAGGCCCGGGAGCGGTTCGGATTCGTGATGCCGGGCGAGACGGCGTACGTCGCCCTCGACGAGAACGGCGAGCGCATCCAGACCGAGCCGGAGCTCACCGACCCCGGCAAGGTGGGCAGTGCGGAGCAGCCGAAGGCGTGGTGGGACGATGCGTGGGGTTCCGTGCTGCTGGCCGGTGACCCGCCGGAGCAGACAGGAGACGGGCCGGAGTCGGAGATCGACCCGCCCAAGCAGAAGAAAGACTGAAGACATGGCGATCGATCCCAAGGACGTGTCCGCGATCACGGCACAGCTGGGACGCGAGCCACGGGGGATCCACGAGGTCGGGCACCGCTGCCCGTGCTCGCTGCCCGATGTGGTGACCACCGAGCCGCGGCTGCCCAACGGCACCCCGTTCCCGACGACCTTCTACCTCACCTGCCCGCGTGCCGCCTCGAAGATCGGCACCCTCGAGGGCACCCACGTGATGAAGGACATGGAGGCGCGGCTGGCCACCGACGAGGAGCTCGCCGCCGCCTACGCCATGGCCCACGAGGCCTATCTCGAGGCGCGCTACGAGCTCGGTGACCCGCCCGAGATCCACGGTATCTCCGCAGGTGGGATGCCCAACCGGGTCAAGTGCCTGCACGTTCTCGCCGGCCAGGCGCTCGCCCAGGGCCCGGGCGTCAACCCGCTCGGCGACGAGGTGCTCGAGCGCCTCGGCGAGTGGTGGAAGTCGGGTCCGTGCGTGGATCTCGAGCTGGAGGACGAGGAGCAGTGACGAAGGTCGCTGCCATCGATTGCGGCACCAACACCATCAAGCTCCTGATCGCGACGGTCACGGCCGACGGCCTGAACGAGGACGTACGCGAGGCCCGCATGGTCCGCCTGGGCCAGGGTGTCGACCGCACCGGTGTTCTCGCGGAGGAGGCCCTGCAGCGCGCCTTCGGGGCCATCGACGAGTACGCGGCGCTGATCCGCGAGCACGGTGTCGAGAAGGTGCGCTTCGTGGCCACCTCGGCCACCCGGGACGCCGCCAACGCGGCGACCTTCATCGACGGCGTACGCGCTCGGCTCGGGGTCACGCCCGAGGTCGTCACCGGGGCGGAGGAGGCGGCGCTCTCCTTCGGCGGCGCGGTCCGAAACCTGCGCGGCACCCCGGAGCCGCCGGTGCTCGTGATCGACATCGGCGGCGGGTCGACCGAGCTGATCCTCGGCGACGGGCCGACGCAGAGCGTCGGCGAGGCGGACAGCATGGACATCGGCTCGGTGCGTCTGCACGAGCGTCACCTGCGCTCCGACCCGCCGACGCGGGACGAGATCGAGGCTTGCGTACGCGACATCGACGCCCACCTCGACGCCTGCCCCGTCGACCCGGCGACCGCCAACACCGTGGTCGCCGTCGGAGGCACCATGATCCAGCTGACCATGGGGCTGCTCGAGCTGGCTGCGTACGACCGCACCGCCACCGATCACGCCGAGGTCGCGCCCGACGACGTCTACCGGCTCGTCGACCGCCTGCTCGCGATGACCGTCGACGAGCGCCTGGCGCTGCCCTGGATGCACCCCGGCCGAGCCGACGTGATCGCGGCCGGTGGAGTCATCCTCAGCCGGATTCTGAAGCGCTCGCGCGTCGAGTCTCTGCTGGTTTCCGAGGCCGACATCCTCGACGGAATCGCGTGGTCCGTTAGAGACTAGGCATGTCGGGGGACTTGATCTTGTGTTTGACGCCTAGTTTTGGGTTCACCGGCGTACCCATCAAACAGAACCAAATGCTGTCTCTCGGAAGGTCAAGAAGTGAAAAAGCTCATCCTGCTTGCCATCGCCGCCGCTGGTGTCGGCGTGCTGGTCAAGAACAAGTCTGAGCAGCTGAAGGCCGGCGCGAACAAGGTCACCCATGACCCGCGCGTCCAGTCGGCCCTCGCGACCGCCTCGGAGAAGGCGGCGCCCCTCAAGGAGAAGGCTGCTCCCTATGCCGAGGCCGCCAAGGCCAAGGCCGGTCCCTACGCCGCCACGGTGAAGGAGAAGGCCGGTCCCTACGCGGAGCAGGCCAAGGAGAAGGTCTCGGCTGCTGCCGGGGTCGCCTCCGACAAGCTGCACCGCAACGGCTCCGTCCCGGAGCCCACCACCCCGACGTCCGCTCCGGAGGCCCCGGAACCGACCACGGGCTCGTCCTCGAGCAGCGAGTACGGCGGCTACCCGCCGGCTCCGCCGGTTCCGCCGTCGCCTTCTGCTCCGCAGGCCGGCGTCACCGGTGACCCGCTCACCGACCCGATCGCCCCGGCCGACCCGTACGCCGCTGAGGTCCCGCCGCCCCCGCCGGCCGACCCCGACAAGGCGTCCTACGACGACCTGGGCGGTGGCGACACCGCGGTCAAGCCCACCTCGGAGGGCACGCCCGAGTTCGCTCCCGAGCCGGTCGACCCTCCCGAGGAGGAGAAGGACAAGTGGTTCCGCGGCTGAGCTGCGGCTGACAGCTGATCTGTCATAGCGGGGCCATCTGCGTCACCCGCGGTCCGCCACAGGTGGACCGCGGGTGACAATGGTTTGGTGACCATCCACGCCATCACCGTCCTGGGACACGACCGCCCGGGGATCATCGCCGACACCACCGCCTGCCTGGCCGGACTCGGACTCAACATCGAGGACTCGACGATGACCCGGCTCCGCGGTCACTTCGCGATGACGCTGCTCTGCGCGGGCGAGGCGACGACCCAGGCCATCCAGGCAGATCTCGAGCCGATCGCGGCCGACGGCACCCTGACGGTCACGGTCTACGAGCTCCCCGAGGAGCAGGCGCCGGCCGGCGCTGGCCAGCTCTTCGTGCTCTCCGTCCACGGAGGTGACCGCCCGGGCATCGTTTCCACGGTGACCGCCGAGATCGCCGCCGTCGGCGGCAACATCACCGACCTGACCACCCGTCTCTCCGGGGACCTCTATGTCGTCGTCGCCGAGCTCGAGCTGCCGGCGGACGCCGACGTCGCCGTGCTCGAGGCGTCGATCAAGCGGGTCACCCAGGAGCTCGGTGTCGATGCCACCCTGCGGCCGATCGAGGCCGACGACCTGTGAGCGGCGTCAATGAGCGGGTGCTGGCCTGGACCGAGGCGGAGTTGGGCGTCGAGGGCAAGGTCCTCGAGGTCGTACGCGCTCCCGCACATGTCCTCTCCGTGCCAGGCAAGGACGTCGACCCCACCGCCCCCGAGACCGTCCAGCTCGCCGCCGACCTGATCGCCACCATGCGGGTCTCGCCCGGCTGCGTCGGTCTGGCCGCCGACCAGGTCGGCGTCTCGGCCCGGGTCTTCTGCGTCGACGTCTCCACCCACGTCAAGACCAAGACCCACCACGGGACGTACGTCCTGTGCAACGCGGAGGTCGTCGAGGCCAGCCGCAACGAGAAGGCGCGCGAGGGCTGCATGTCCGTCCCCGACCTGACCGGCGACGTGAAGCGAGCCTCCCGGCTGAAGGTGCGCGGCCAGCTCCCGGTCACCGGCGAGACCGTCGAGATCGTCACCGACGCCTTCGAGGCTCGCTGCCTGCAGCACGAGATCGACCACACCAACGGCCTGCTCTTCATCGACCGCGTCGCCGGCGCACACGCGCTGCACCAGCGCCAGACGTACTTATGACGCTAAGGTCGGCCGCGCGCCCCGGTATCCCAATCGGCCAGAGGAAGGCGTCTTAAAAACGCTTCAGTGTGGGTTCGAGTCCCACCCGGGGCACTCCCGCGATCCGCGGAACATCAGGGTTGTCCCGGACGTTGAGTGAGACACAGGGCCGGTACGCTGGCCACAGGAGCCGCCACCGTGGCGGAACCTTCCAGTCGCTTTCGAGGAGTGACCCCCAGATGCAGAGCAACAACCCGGTGTTCCGTCGGGCAGAGGGCTTCGGGCAGCCGTCGCAGAACGCCTACGGCAACGCGACCTACGGTGGCAACGGCGCGTCCTACGCCGGCTACGGGCAGGACCCGAGCCAGTGGTCGACCGGCGGCCCCGAGGCGCCCACCACGGGCGCCCCCATGACGATCGACTCGGTGGTGCAGAAGGGTGCGATCACGCTCGGCGTGGTCTTCCTCGCCGCCATCGCGACGTGGGTCATGACTCCCGACATCAGCTCCGACGCCAACCTCGCGCCGCTCTACCTGGCCGCGACCATCGGTGCCGGTGCGGCGTTCATCCTGTCGCTGGTCAACTCGTTCAAGCGCGTGGTCAGCCCGGCGCTGGTCCTGGCCTTCGCCCTCGCCGAGGGCATCGCCCTGGGCGCGCTCAGCAAGACCTTCGACGCCCTGTTCGGCGGTGGCATCGTCGTCCAGGCCGTGATCGGCACGTTCGCCGCGTTCGCGGGCACCCTGGCTGCGTACAAGTTCTTCAACATCAAGGTCGGCAACAAGTTCCGCACCTTCGTGATCGCGGCCATGTTCGGCATGGTGGGCCTGAGCCTGATGGAGCTCGTGCTCGGCATGTTCGGCGCCAGCTTCGGCCTGTTCGGCTTCGGCACGCTCGGCATGATCACCGCCATCGCCGGCCTCGCGCTCGGTGTGTTCATGCTGATCCTCGACTTCGACCAGATCGAGTACGGCATCCGTGCCCAGCTCCCTGAGCGTGAGTCGTGGCGGGCCGTCTTCGGTCTGACCGTCAGCCTCGTCTGGATCTACACCAACCTGCTCCGCCTGCTGGCGATCTTCCAGCAGGACTGATCGAACCAACAGAACCGCCCCGCTCCGGAATGGAGCGGGGCGGTTTGTTCGTCGTCAGCGCTGGGCGTGGTGGCGCTCGGCCACCGGGGGAGTCTCGTCGGGACGCTCGCCCCGACGAGGCTCGCGCTGCTCGTTCTCGAAGGAACGGGCGCGGGCCCAGTTGCGGCCGAAGCGGCCACGGGGGCGCGGGGCCGGGTCGATCTCGGTTCCTGGCCGGATGACGGCGCGGAGCGAGGCGGCCGCCAGCGGCATCACCTGCTTGCCGTTGTAGGTCTCCAGGATGGCGTTCTCGTCGCCGACGAGGCCGAGCACCGAGAGCGTCGGCGGCACCAGCACCTCGCCGAGGGCGTGGTAGCCGGCGGCGGAGGGGTGGAACTGGTCGGCGCCGAACCAGAACGCCGGGGTCGCCTTGAAGGCCGGACCAAGGACGTCACCCAGGGACACCGTGTGGCCACCGGCGCGGATGACGTGGAAGATCTGGCCGGCGGCGATACGGATCGACCAGGCCCGCATGATCGACCGCAGCGGCGGCAGGATCGGGGTGGCGGTGCTGAGGTCGGGGACGGTGCCGACGAGCACGGTCACCCCGGCCTCCTGGAGCCGGATGACGGCCTGGGCGAGGTGGCTCACGGCGACCCGCGGGCGCACCCGGCGGATCACGTCGTTGGAGCCGACCAGGATGACCGCGATGTCGGCGTCGGCGGCGATCGCCTTCTCGACCTGCGGGTGCAGGTCGGAGGACTTGGCACCGATCTCGGAGAGGTCGTGCAGGCGCACCGGCCGGTGTGCCTTCTCGGAGACGCCGGAGGCGAGGACGGCGCCGGGCGTGTCCTCGACCTCGGTCATCCCATAGCCCGCGGCGCTCGAGTCGCCGAGCAGCGCGATGCTGATCGGTCGCCCCGGTTGCCGTGCTCCGTACCACCCGGTCGGGGAGGGTGCCACCGGCATCTTGACCTGATGCGTCGCTTTGACGGCAAGCGCCGCTTCCGCGACGAGGACCCCGGCGAACGCGGCCGTCGCGGCCAGAACACCCCCGCCGGCGTACGCGGTCTTGCGTGCCAGACTCTTCTTCGCCACGGGGACCACTCTAAAGTCTTCGGCCCATTACCGGGCACTCAGTATCGGGATATAGGGGATCTCACCTAGTGGACATACGCTGTCGGCATGGAGTACGTGGACTCGCTTCTCGACCTTATTGGCAACACTCCGCTCGTGCGGCTGGGGCGTGCGTTGGACGGCGCCGGGGCGTCCGAACCCGGTGCTGGACCGCTGGTTCTGGCCAAGGTGGAATACCTCAACCCGGGCGGTTCCGTGAAGGACCGCATCGCCACCCGGATGATCGAGGCGGCCGAGGCGTCCGGTGAGCTGAAGCCGGGCGGGACGATCGTGGAGCCCACCTCCGGCAACACCGGTGTCGGACTGGCGATGGTGGCCCAGCAGAAGGGTTACAAGTGCATCTTCGTCTGCCCCGACAAGGTCAGCGAGGACAAGCGCAACGTGCTCAAGGCCTACGGCGCCGAGGTCGTCGTCGCGCCCACGGCCGTGCCGCCGGAGCACCCTGACTCCTACTACAACGTCAGTGACCGGCTCGCCTCGCAGCCCGGGGCCTGGAAGCCGAACCAGTACGCCAACCCCAACAACCCGCGCTCCCACTACGAGGAGACCGGCCCCGAGATCTGGCGCCAGACGGAGGGGAAGATCACCCACTTCGTGGCCGGTGTCGGCACCGGCGGCACGATCTCCGGGATCGGCCGCTACCTCAAGGAGCAGAACCCTGACGTCCAGGTGATCGGTGCCGACCCCGCCGGGAGCGTCTACTCCGGTGGCAGCGGGCGGCCCTACCTGGTCGAGGGCGTCGGGGAGGACTTCTGGCCGGAGACGTACGACCGCGATGTCGCCGACCGGATCATCGAGGTCTCCGACGCCGACTCCTTCGCCTACACGCGCAGGCTCGCCCGTGAGGAGCAGCTGCTCGTCGGCGGCAGCGCCGGCATGGCTGCGTACGCCGCCAAGCAGCTCGCCGCGGAGCTGGCCGGCACGCCGGAGGGCGAGAACGCCGTGATCGTCGTGCTGCTGCCCGACTCCGGGCGCGGCTACCTGACCAAGGTGTTCAACGACGAGTGGCTGGCACAGTACGGCTTCGCGACCGGCGAGGCCGCCAAGCAGACCGTCGGCGACGTGCTCCGCGGCAAGTCCGGCCGGCTGCCCGACCTGGTCCACACCCACCCCGGCGAGACGATCGCCGAGGCGGTGCACATCCTGCAGGAGTACGGCGTCTCGCAGATGCCCGTCGTCCGCGCCGAGCCGCCGATCGTGGCCGCCGAGGTCGCGGGCTCGGTCTCGGAGCGCACCCTGCTGGAGGCGCTGTTCACCGGCAAGGCCAAGCTCACCGACTCCGTCGAGGAGCACATGTCCCCGCCGCTGCCCTCGATCGGCTCCGGCGCCGACGCGCACGACGCCGCCCACACCCTGGGCTCCTCCGACGCGCTGCTGGTGCACGAGGACGGCAAGCCCGTCGGTGTCCTCACCCGCCAGGACCTGCTCTTCTTCCTGACCAGCTCCTGAGGCGGGCGACCCTCCCCCTGGCGGGGGAGGGTCGGGTACGCCATGATGCGTGCTCATGACCGCCTACCCCCACACCCGCCGAGGCCGACAGCATCGCCGATCGGCGCTCGCTGCGGCAGCTCTGCTCACCGTCTTCTCGCTGACTGCGTGTGGCGGCGGCGAGGGCAGCGGCGGCGGGGGTGATCGGCCCAGCGCCGAGGACATCGAGGGCCAGATCACCCAGAGCAGCGGCAACCAGGTGACCGAGAAGCAGGCCGCGTGCCTGGCGAAGACCTACTACGAGTCGGACCTCTCCGACGAGGCGGTACGCCTTCTGGTCGAGGCCGAGGACGTCTCCAAGATCAGCCCGGAGGATCTCTCGGAGGCGGACCAGAAGGCCAGCAAGGAGCTCTACGAGCCGCTGGTGAAGTGCCTGGCGCCGGCTGAGTAGTCGCCGTTCGGCGCCGGCCGGAGCCAGGTGTCGGCCACCCGGGCGAGGTCCTCGCGACCCGAGACCCCGGTCTTGCGGCTGATGTTGTGCAGGTGGGTCTCGACGGTGCGGGTGCTCATCTCCAGGTCCGCGGCCAGCGAGGCGGTCGTGGGTCCCTCCGGGAGCAGCCGCAGCACCTCGCTCTCGCGTCCGGAGAGCCCGATGTGGGCGGCCGCGCGACGGAACATGCCGGCTCGGCTGCCGGAGATCTCGGAGCGCTCCCACGCGGTGTCGAGGGTCTCGGCGGCGCCGGCCAGGTCCCCGGCCTCGCGCTGCAGGATCGCCAGCGAGATCGCGGCCCTGGTCACGAACACGAGGGCTCCGGCATCGGCGAGCTTCACGATCGCCTCGCGGAGGCCGTCGACGTCACCGGCCGCGGTGGTCGCGGCGTACGCTCCCATGCCCTGCAGCAGCGGGCTCTCGGTGCCGGCCGCCAGGCTGGCGGCCCGGGTGATGTGCTTGTTCTCGTTGGCGCCGCGCTCGACCGCCTCGACGGCGAGGAAGATGCCGCCGGTGATGTAGCCGGCGTCCAGGCGCTGGCCGACGAGCTCGCACAGCTCCTTGAGACTGGGCATCCGGCCGCTGGCCGGCGCCATGATGCTGGCCACCATCCCGGGCCAGGGGCCGAAGGCGACCTTCACGCCGCCGATCTGGGAGGCGAGGCTGCGGGCGTACTCCGGGCGGCCCTGCGCCATCGCGATCTCGGCGCCGAGGGTCAGGATGCCGGTGTGGGCGACGTCGCGGTAGGCCGCGACGCTGGAGGAGGAGAGGCTCTGGAAGGCCGCCTGGCTCGCCTCGGTCAGCCGGCCGGCGATGCTCAGACCGAGCACGCAGAGATAGGCATGGGCCTGGATGAGCATGGCGCTCGAGCTCTGGTTGGCCGCCTCGAGCTGCTCGCGGGCGAAGTCGATGCCGCGCTCGAGGTCGCCGCCGAGCATGTCGGCGAGCCCGACGAGGAAGGCGTGCAGACCGGCGGGCAGCGGGTTCTCCGGGCGCTGGCTCTCCAGCAGGTTGCGCGCCTGCTCGACCATCCCGGCGGCGAGGAGGCGTTCGGCGGCGACGACGCCGAGCATCTCGGGGCCGACCGTGTCGCGCGGGTCGGGCTCGACCGTGGGCACCTCGGGGACGTACTCCGTCTGGAACTGCAGGTGGGCGCGGGAGGCCTCGAGCGTCGCGGCGAAGGTGGGCAGCCGCTTCAGCCCGTCGTCGAGCACGGCCTTGGCGGCGTTCAGGTCGCCGAGCTCGACCGCCTTCCAGGTGGCGAACCAGGCCAGCATCCAGGCGGACTCCTGGGTGTCGGTCAGGGGCGTACGCCGCTCGACCTCCTCGATCTGGTCGCTGGGCGCCGCGGTGTTGCGGAGCGCCACGAGCAGCGGCAGCGCCGTCTCGGGTGAGGGCATCTCGGTCCAGGAGCGGCGCGCACGGGTGACCTCGTCGGCCATCTGGCGCAGCGAGCGCTGGTGGAGCAGGGCGGCGTCGGCGCCGCGGGGCCGGTGGGTGGTGTAGTCGAGGAGCGGTTGTTCGGTGGCCAGGTGGTTGCGCGCGATCACCAGCCCGAACGCCGAGCCCTCGGTGATCAGGTAGTCGCCGATGAGCGGCGGGTAGAGGCCGACGACGCCGCTACCCGGGCCGTCCTCGCTGTGCCGTGCCAGGCCGTGCGCGAAGAGCGCGTCGAGCACGTTGCGCTCGATCATCTTCTCGGCCTCGTCCAGCGGCACCGGTCCCGTCACCGCGAGCGCGGTCGCGCCGTCCCAGGCGTCCTGGTCGAGCCCGGCGACCAGCGGCTCGACCGCTGAGGCGAGCTCAGGAGCCCAGCCCGTACGCCGCGGCAGCCGCCACAGTCCGTCGAGCTGCTCCAGCACTCCTGCCCGCGGCCCGACGGTGGCGATCGCGCGGACCAGGCCGAGCAGGCCGCCGGTCGCCATCGCGATCCGGGCCAGGGACCCGGCCTCCACCGGGCCGCCGAGGATCCCGCGGCACACCTCGTGCACCTCGTCGACCTCGAGCGCGGGGGAGCGGACCTGGACCGAGGGGGCGATGCCGAGCATCAGCGTGTTCTCGGCGACGGGGTGCTGGTGGCGGCTGCTGGTCACGGCCAGGAGACGTCGTTGGCGGTGGATGTTGCGCAGGGCGCCGACCGAGTAGGTGTCGAGCGCGTCGGCGTCGTCGATCACCAGGACGGTGCCGTTGCCGAGCTGCTTGCTCAGCGCCGTGGTCATCTCGCCGATGGTGCGACGGGGACCGGTGGGTGTCGCGCTGCCGATGCCGGCGGCGGTCAACGCGGCGAACGGCTCGTTCTGCCAGGCGCGGTGACCACTGATCTGCAGCACGGACCGGCCTTCGTCCTCGAGCCGGTTGGCGACCAGGGAGCAGATCTCGCTGCGTCCGGATCCGCGGGGCCCCACCAGATGGACGCTCAGGCCCGCGCCGACGTAGTCGATGACCTCGTCGACCACCCGCGCGAGGACACCTTCGCGATCCGACATGCTCACCCCCTACCTCAAGGTACATCCAAATGCATACCGGATTTTCTGTGGGGACGCTGTATCGCCCGCGTATTAGGTCTACTGATACGCAGGTTACCTGTTTACAGTACGTAAACAGTCCGTCCGCGACCGCAACCTCTGGGCGCAGATGATGAGATAGTGATCTCACGGGCTGAGGTTCTCCTCGGCCTGCACCACTGAGTGACACCAGGGTGCCGCATCAGCTCCCCCATCTGTATGCGGCCCTGGTGGCACGAAGACCTACAGAGCCCGGCCGTCCCGGACTCGAGGTCGCGATCATCCCCCCGCGGTCGTGACCTCGAGCCCAGGGCGGCCGGGTTCTTTGGCGTTGGCGAGCGTGAACGGTGGCGTGGTTCACAAGGGACGTAAGCCACGACACAAGGGACGTATGCCTAGGGGAGGGGGTGGTGTGGCCGGTGTTGCGGCAGTGACATAGTGACTGGCGTGGACAGCGTCCTGGAGTTAGCCAGGTGGCAGTTCGGCATCGTGACCGTCTACCACTTCCTGTTCGTCCCGCTCACGGTGGGACTCACCATGCTCGTCGCCGTGCTGGAGACGATCTGGCTGCGTACGAAGAACCCTGAGTGGCTTCGGCTGACCAAGTTCTTCGCGAAGCTCTTCCTGATCAACTTCGCGCTCGGTGTGGTCACCGGGATCGTGCAGGAGTTCCAGTTCGGGATGACCTGGTCGGACTACTCCCGCTTCGTGGGGGACGTCTTCGGGGCCCCGCTGGCGATCGAGGCGCTGCTCGCCTTCTTCCTGGAGTCGACCTTCCTCGGCCTGTGGATCTTCGGCTGGGACAAGCTGCCGCGAGCGTTGCACAACGCGTGCATGTGGATCGTCCACCTCGGCACCCTGGCGTCGTCGTGGTTCATCCTGGCGGCCAACTCCTGGATGCAGCACCCGGTCGGCTACAAGTTCAACGAGGTCACCGGCCGCGCCGAGCTCACCGACTTCTGGGCGGTGATGTTCAACAAGGTGCAGCTGGGCACGTTCCCGCACGTCATCCTCGCCGCCTACCTGACCTCGGCCGCCTTCATGCTCGGCATCCTGGGCTGGCTCTACCTGCGCCGGCCGGGACGTGACGGGTCTGAGCGGCCGATGTACCGGCGCGGGATGGTGCTGGCGGCCTGGGTCATGGTCTTCTCCGGCATCGGCGTGGCGGTCTCGGGCGACGTCCAGGGCAAGATCATGACCGAGGTGCAGCCGATGAAGATGGCGGCCGCGGAGGCGCTGTGGGAGACCTCCGACTCGTGCGCGCCGTTCTCGATCCTGACCATCGGCACCCGCGACGGGAAGCACGAGAAGTGGGCGCTCGAGGTGCCCTGCGTGCTCTCCTTCCTCGGCACCGGCACCTTCGACGGCAAGGTCGAGGGCATCTACGACCTGCAGGAGAAGTATCGGGAGACGTACGGCTCGACGCCGGGCGCGACCTACTACTCACCCGGCGACTACACCCCCAACATCCCGGTCACCTACTGGACCTTCCGCTGGATGATGGGCCTGGGCGTCGTCGGTGGCCTCATCGGGCTGGCGGTGCTGTGGTTCACCCGCCGAGGACGTACGCCGACAGGGCTGGTCGGGCGCTTCCTGCCCGCGCTGGCGATCTCGGCGCCGGTGATGGTGCTGCTGGGCAACTCGATGGGCTGGATCTTCACCGAGATGGGGCGTCAGCCATGGGTGGTCTTCGGGGTGCTGACGACCGCCAACGGCGTCTCGCCGGGCGTCGAGCCCTGGGAGGTGTGGATGTCGCTCCTCGGGTTCACCGCGCTCTACGCGGTGCTCGCCGTCGTCGAGGTCGGGCTGCTCATCAAGTATGTGAAGAAGGCTCCGGACCCGTTCGTGGAGCCACCCGACCCCTCCCTGCGCGGCTCCGACTCGGATGCCGACGAGCCGATGAACTTCGCGTACTGAGGAGCCTGCGATGGAACTCACGACTGTTTGGTTCTGCCTCATCGGCGCCATGTGGATCGGCTACTTCGTTCTGGAGGGCTTCGACTTCGGCGTCGGGATGCTGCTTCCGGTGCTGGCCCGCGACGACCGCGAGCGACGGGTCATGATCAACACGATCGGCCCGGTCTGGGACGGCAACGAGGTCTGGCTGATCACTGCGGGCGCAGCGACGTTCGCGGCGTTCCCGGAGTGGTACGCCACCCTGTTCTCCGGTTTCTACCTGCCGCTCTTCGTCATCCTGATCGCCCTGATCGTGCGTGGCGTCGCCTTCGAGTATCGCCACCAGCGGCCATCGGTCACCTGGGCCGGCTGGTGGGATCGCGCGGTGATCTTCGGCTCCTACGTCCCCGCGTTCCTGTGGGGCGTGGCCTTCGCCAACATCGTGCGCGGGGTGCCGATCGACGCCGACTTCGAGTTCACGGGGACGGTGCTGACGCTGCTGAACCCGTACGGCATCCTCGGCGGACTCGTCACGCTGTCGCTCTTCGTGACCCACGGTGCACTGTTCATCGCGCTCAAGACCGACGGCGAGATCCGCGGCCGGGCTCGTGCGCTGGCGCTCAAGGTCGGGGTGGTCGCGGCCGTGCTCGCCGTCGTGTTCCTGGTCTGGACGCAGGTGCTGACCGGCAATCTCGGCACCGCGATCCTCTTCGTCCTGGCTGCGCTCGCGCTCGTGGGCGGGCTGGCTGCTGCGTACGTCGGTCGTGAGGGGTTCGCCTTCGCCGGCACCTTTCTCGCGATCGGGCTCGCCGTGGCCGGGCTCTTCGCCGGGCTCTTCCCCGACGTGATGCCCTCGACCACCGACGTCGCCAACTCGCTGACGACGACGAACGCCGCGGCGACGCCCTACACGCTGAAGCTGATGACCATCACTGCAGCAGTGTTCGCGCCGCTCGTGCTCGGTTACCAGGCCTGGACCTACTGGGTCTTCCGCAAGCGGATCTCGATCCACCACATCCCCGCCGCTCATTGACATGCGTCCGAACGACCCGCGACTGCGAGCCCAGCTGTCGGTAGCCCGGCGGCCGCTCGCCGTCGTGGTGGCGGCCGGCGTGCTGGGTGCGGTGCTGCTGATCGCCCAGACGTACGCCGTCACCGGACTGCTCATCTCCGCGATCCGCGACACCGGGTCAGTGAGCGGCTGGGCCCTGGCGGTCGTGGCCGTCTTCGCCGGGCGCGCCCTCGTCGGGGTGGTCTCCGACGTGGCCGGTGCGCGGGCTGCCGGTGTCGTCGGCGCGGACCTGCGACGCCGGGTGGTCGGCGCGATCCTGCGCGGCCGGTCGGAGAGCTCGGGCTCGCTCTCGGCGCTGGCCACCCGCGGGGTCTCGGCGGCCGAGCCGTACCTGACCCGCTATGTGCCGGCGCTGGTGCTGGCGTGCGTCCTGCCGGTCATGGTGCTCGCGGTGATCGTCTGGACCGACCCGCTCAGCGGTCTGATCGTGGGACTCACGCTGCCGCTGATCCCGATCTTCGGTGTGCTGGTCGGGCTGGCCACGCGTGACCAGGCGGCCAGCCAGTGGCGGGCGATGTCGGCCCTGGCCGGTCACTTCCTCGACGTGATGAAGGGGCTGCCGACCCTGGTCGCCTTCGGTCGCGCCACGGCCCAGTCCCGTGTCATCGCCTCGATCACCGACCGCTACCGCCGCCGCACCCTCGAGACCCTGAAGATCGCGTTCGCCTCCTCGGCCGTGCTCGAGCTCGTCGCGACCATCTCGGTCGCCCTGGTGGCGGTGATCATCGGGGTCCGGCTCGCCGCCGGCTCGGTCGACCTGCAGACGGCTCTCGTGGTCCTGCTGCTCGCCCCCGAGGCCTACTGGCCGCTGCGTCGCGTCGGCACCGAGTTCCACGCGGCCGCCGAGGGTACGGCGACTCTCGAGGCCACCGCGGACCTCTCCCGAGACGTCACCCGCGTCGGACGAGACGTCACCGACTGCCATCTCGACCGACCGGAGCGACGCCTCGGCATGTCTCTCGATGAGGTGGGGGTGACCTATCCGGGGCGCGAGCGGCCGGCGCTGGCGCCGGTCTCCGCGACGGTCCCCGCTCGGGGGATCACCGCGATCGTCGGCCCGAGCGGTTGCGGAAAGTCCACGCTGCTGGCGACGATCGCGGGCCTCCACGAGACGTACGCGGGCTCGGTGGAGCTCGACGGACAGACGCCGGCCGCGGGCGACGAGTGGCGACGGCGGTTCGCCTACCTGCCTCAGCGTCCGGTGTTCGTCAGCGGGACGATCGCCGACAACCTGCGGCTGGGGTCGTCCGAGGCGACCGAGAGCGACCTGTGGCGCGTACTCAAGCGGGTCGCCCTCGCCGACAGGATCGCCGACCTCCCCGGCGGTCTCGGCGCCGACCTGGCCGAGGACGGCCGCTCCCTCTCTGCGGGTGAGCGGGCCCGGCTGGCGCTGGCCCGCGTCGTACTCTCCGATCGTTCCTGGATCCTCCTCGACGAGCCGACCGCCCACCTCGACCCCGACACCGAGCGGATCATCGCCGACACCGTCGCCGACCTCGCCCGCGACCGCGCCGTCGTCCTCGTCGCCCACCGCGAGGCGCTGATCGACATCGCCGACCAGGTCATCACCCTCTCCGCCGAGACCCCGCCCGCCGAGACCGTAGAAGCGGCGGCCGAGACTGCAGAAGTGGCGGACGAAAGTGGAGTTTCGGCGCCCACAACTACCGATTCGCCCGCCACTACTACCGATTCGGCTGCCAGAAGTGAGGGCTCGGCGCGGAGGGCGCTGTGGGGGTCGGCGGTGGTCGGCGGGCTGAGCTGGGCGTCGGGAGTGGCGCTGACGGCGCTGGCGGGATGGCTGATCATCAAGGCCTCCTACCATCCGGTGATCCTGACGCTGGTGGCCGCGATGGTGGGGGTGCGTACGTTCGGGATCGCGCGGCCGGTGCTGCGCTACCTGGAGAGGTTGTGGTCGCACGACAGTGCGCTGCGGCTGCTGGCCAGGCGACGGGTGCAGATCTACGACGCGCTGATCCCGTTGGTGCCGGGTGCGCTCCCCGGCCGACGGGGCGACGTGCTGGCGAGCGTCGTCGACGACGTCGACGCGGTGCTCGACGAGGAGCTGCGGGTGCGGCTGCCGATCCGGGAGTACGCCGTTGTGGCTGCCCTCGCGGTTCTGGCGACAGCGCTCATCGACCCGGTCGCCGGGGCCTTCACCCTGGCCACGGTGCTGGCGGCGGGCGCCGCCTTCGGGATCGCGTACGCCGGAGCAGCACGCGCCGAGAACATCTCGGTCACGGTGCGGGCGAGGGTGTCCGAGCAGGTGGTCGAGGCGACTCAGACGGCGACCGAGCGCCGGATGTGGCAGGCGAGCGAGCCCGTGCTCGACACCCTCGACGACCTGGCCGGCGCAGCCACCAGGGCGACCACGACGGCGGCGTCGGCCTCTTCGCTGGCCAAGGCCATCGTGCTGGTGACCGCCGGCGCGGCGGTTGCCGCGACCGCCGCCTACACCACCGTCGGCGACGGCCCGATGCTCGCTCTGCTCACCCTGGTCCCGCTGGCGCTGGCCGAGCCCGCGGCGACGCTCGCCGACGCCGGTGCGGCCCGGGCACGCACCCGTGCCGCGCAGCGCCGTCTCGACGACCTCACCAGTCGCCCGCCGGCGGTCAGAGCCCCGGAGCACCCCGAGCGGCCCACCCACGACACCACGATCACGATCACCGGCGTCACCGCCCGCCCGGGCGACGGCCAGAGCGTCGAGCTCCCCGATCTGCACGTCGAGCCGGGCGCGCGGATCGGCATCGTCGGCCCGTCCGGCTCCGGCAAGAGCACCCTGGCCGCGCTGCTGTTGCGCTTCCTCGACCCGGACACCGGCACCATCACCCTCGGCGGCCGGTCGACGCGTGACATGGACCCACAGGACGTACGGAAGATCGTGGGTCTCGTCGACGACGACCCGCACGTCTTCGCCTCGAGCCTCGTCGAGAACGTCCGCCTGGCCAGGCCCGGAGCCACCGACGAGGAGGTCGAGCAGGCGATCCGGCGCGCACACCTCGGCGACTGGCTCGATGCCCTCCCCGCAGGGATGCAGACCAGGCTCGGCGACGGTGCCGCCGAGGTCTCCGGCGGAGAGCGGGCCAGGCTGGCGGTGGCGAGGTCGCTGCTGGCAGGGCACAAGGTCCTGGTCCTGGATGAACCTTTGGCTCATCTCGACACCGCGACCGCCGCGTCGCTGGCGCGTGAGGTGCTCGCGCGGGAGGATGGCTCGACGGCTGGCGCAGAGCCTGGTCCGCATGGCGGCACGAAAACCGTATTGTGGATGACTCACACATCGACCGGACTGGGGCTGACCGATACCGTGGTCTCCCTTCAACGAATGGGGGAAGTGAGACGGTGTTGACCGAGACAAGGACGATCCGGGTCTACCTGCTCGACGACCACGAGGTCGTGCGCCAAGGGTTGACGACACTGCTCGACAGTCATGACGACATCGCCGTCGTCGGCCAGGGTGGCACCACCGCCCAGGCACGCGAGGACATCGACCGCCTCCAGCCGGACGTGTGCGTGCTCGACGCCCGCCTGCCCGACGGCTCGGGGATCGAGGTGTGCCGTGAGGTCCGTGCGGCCTACCCGGAGATGCTCGCGCTCATCCTGACCTCCTATGACGACGACGAGGCGCTCTTCTCGGCGATCATGGCCGGCGCCAAGGGGTACGTCCTCAAGGACATCCGCGGCAACGACCTGGTCGAGGCGATCCGCACCGTCTCCGGTGGCGGCTCCCTGCTCGACCCGCTGATGACCGCGAAGGTCATGGAGAAGATGCGCAACCCTGATGGGGAGTCGCCGCAGATGCAGGCGCTCACGCCTCAGGAGAAGCGTCTGCTGGCGCTCATCGGCGAGGGCCTGACCAACCGCGAGATCGCCGGCCGGATGTTCCTGGCCGAGAAGACGGTGAAGAACTACGTCTCCAGCATCCTGGCCAAGCTCGGCGTGCAGCGACGCACCCAAGCGGCGCTGATGGCCAAGGAGCTGCTCCACCCCCGCAAGGGAAACTGAGTCAGACCCCAGCGGTGATCGGCACCTGCCAGACGAGCTCGGTGCCGCTGGGTGAGCGCGGGCCGATCTCGAGCTGACCGCCGAGCTGGACCGCGCGACAGCGGGCGTTCTTCAGCCCGCTCTCCTCGGCCTCGTCGGGGACGCCGCTGCCGTCGTCGCGTACGACCAGCTTGATCTCGTCGTCCTGAAGGGTCAGCTCGATCTGAGCGCTGTGGGCCTGGGCGTGCCGGGCGAGGTTGGAGACCGCCTCGCGCAGGACCGGCAGCAGGTGGTTGCGTACCGAGTCGGGCACCGCGGTGTCGACCGGCCCGGTGATCTTGATCTCCGGGGTGAAGTCCATGACGCCCGCGTACTCCCGGACGACCCCGCGCACTTGCGCCCGCAGCGAGGAGGGATCGTGGTTGCTGAGGTCGAAGATGGATCCGCGGATGTCCTTGATGGTCTGGTCCAGTGCGTCGACCTGCTCGGAGAGCCGCTGGGGCAGGTCCTCGACCCGCTGCGGGTTCCGGCCCAGGGCCTCGAGCTGGATGCCGATGGCGAAGAGGCGCTGGATGACCACGTCGTGCAGGTCACGGGCGATCCGGTCGCGGTCGGTGATGACGGCGAGGTCGGCCCGGTCCTCGACCGCACGGAGGCGGTCCAGGGCGAGCGCGGCCTGGCCGGCGAAGCCGAAGAAGAGCTCGCGTTCGTGCTCGTCGTGGGCGGCGCTGGCCTTGTCGTAGATCGCCAGCAGCGCGCCGCGGCCGGCGAGCGTGGACCGCACCGGGGCGACCACGACATGGAGCCCGTCGACCTCGAGGTCCAGTGGCTCGACGATGCGGCGGTCGATCAGGTGCGGGACCTTCTCGGTGACTGCCCGGACCCGTTCCTCCTGGCCGGGCGCGGCAGCGACTCCGGAGACGATGCCGTGCTCGATGCGGGTGCCGGCGCCGACCCCGATCGCGCGCATCAGCGGCAGCGCGGTCTCGCACATCCGCTCGAGCGCGACCAGGTGGTCCAGCGGCGGGGTCAGGGCGCGGCTGAGCTCGGCGCTCGCCTCGAGCCACCTGCGGCGCTGCTCGCTGAGCTCCAGCTCGCGCACCTTGTCGATCTGGGCGCCGGCGGCCCGGGCCAGAGCGACGACGAGCTGCTCGTCGTGGCTGGTGAACTCGGCACCGCCGACCTTCTCCGACAGCAGCAGGTGGCCGAAGTCACGGCCACCGATGCGCAGTGGCACCTCGATGAACTTGCGCTTGCCGGGGTCGCCGGTACGCAGCGCGTGGCTGCCGCCGCCATCATGCGTGCGAGGTGAGACCAGCAGGAGAGGCTCGGGAGCGGTGATCCCTCGTGGCCGGGTCGTCGAAGCCGGCTCATCGTCGTCGCCGTCGTCATCGACGCGGGCCCGGCGGCCCCGGCTCTTGCCCACGACCTGCAGCGTCGGCTCCTGCTGGTGCCCGTAGGTGATCAGGTCCTGCAGGTCGCCGTCGGGGCTGAGGACGCCGAGGGCGCCGTAGCTCGCCCCGGTGAGCTCGCAGGCGGAGCGGGTGATTCTCTCCAGCATGGCGCTCAGGTCGAGCTCGCTCGACATCGCGATGACCGCGTCCAAGAGCGAGCGCGCCGATGGCTCCAGACCGGTCAGGTCCTCGGTCGCGTCAGTGGTCACTCGTCAGAGTCTGTCGTGCTGGACCCAGTCGCGTCCACATATCGGCAACAGTTTCTCCACTGTCTGCCTCAAACTCACGTGGATGCTTGCGTTTGGTCACTGACTCGCGATCTCCCCGTCGACGTAGAGCCACCGTCCGGCACGCACCTCGAACCGGCTGTGCTCGGCGAGCACCCCGTCGCCCGACGGTGCCTGGTAGGACGCCCGGAACGCCACCCAGCCGTGGGTGTCGTCATCGAGCCCGGAGCCCTCGATCTCCAGCCCCGTCCACGTCAGTCGCGAGTCGGGTGCGGCCACGCCCAGGTCGTCGGGGCGGGTCCCCGGATGCCAGGTGCGGAAGATGTAGTCCCAGTCCCCGAGGGCGTACGCCGCGTAGCGGCTGCGCATCAGCTCCTCCGGAGTCTCGGCCAGGGCGCCGCCGCGGTGCAGCCGGTGGCAGCACATCGCATAGCGTCGCCCGCTGCCGCACGGGCACTCCTGGGGCAGGGGCGAACCGGTGGCGGTGCGGCCGAAGGGAGACATGCGCCCCATTGTGTACTGGAAAGGGCGCATTCTCGTCGTAGGCCCGGAGCGCCCCGTCTATTGTGTGAGGGTGGCTCTCAGGCGCGATCGGCTCGGGACGGCGGGGGTGCATCGGTGACGGATGTGAGCATCTGTCTGCTGGGCCCCCTGATCGTCACGCGCGCAGGCGAGCCCGTGGAGGTCCCGGGACGACGCCCGCGCACGTTGCTGTCGTTGCTGGCCCTGGAGGCCGGCACCCCGGTCTCCGCCGACCTGCTCGCCGACCGGATCTGGGGCGAGGAGCTCCCCGACAACCCGCGCGGCAGCCTGCACACCTACATCGGGCGGCTGCGTCGGGTGCTCGGCAAGGAGGTCGTACGCCGCGCCGCCGGCGGCTACATCCTCGACCTGCCGCGCTCCTCGGTGGACGCGCTCACCTTCATCGACCTGCTCGACGCGGCCGAGGGCCCGGAGGCCTACGACCGGCTCGAGGAGGCCATCGCGCTGTGGCGTGCCGAGCCGTTCGATGAGCCGTCCGGGGACTCGCTGGCCGAGCGCACCCGTCCGTGGCTGGTCGACCGCTATCTGGCCGCGCTGGAGCATCGTGCTGCGCTCGACATCGCCGCCGGCCGGGCCGCGAAGGCGGTCGCCGACGTGCGCCGGGTGGTGGGCGACCATCCGCTGCGCGAGTCCCTGTGGGTGGTGCTCCTGGACGCGCTGGACGCGGCGGGGCGTACGGCCGAGGCGTTGGAGGCCTATGAGGAGGTCCGGGCGCGGTTGGCCGACGAGCTCGGCGCCGACCCCGGCGCGGAGCTGCGTGCCACGTTCACCCGGCTGCTGACCGGCTCCTCGCCGGCCCCGGAGGTCGAGGCCTCCCAGGGCCAGGCGACCGTGCCCGCGCAGCGCGTCTCGGAGGAGGACATGGTCCCGAGACAGCTCCCGGCCGACATCCCCAGCTTCTCCGGGCGTGAGGCCGAGCTTCGGCTGCTCGACGCCGTGACCATCTCCCACGACGCCGGCTGGCCGAGCGTGATCGCCGTGCACGGCATCGGGGCGGTGGGCAAGACCGCGTTCGCGGTGCACTGGGCCCGGGCCCGGACCGAGCACTTCCCCGACGGTCAGCTCTTCATCGACCTGCGCGGCTTCGGCCCGGGCGAGCCGCTCTCGCACGCCCAGGCGCTCACGACCCTGCTGATCGGGCTCGGCGTCGACGCCGCCTCGGTGCCGGCCGAGGTGGACGCGGCGTCGGCCCTGCTGCGTACGACACTCGCGCAGCGACGCATGCTCCTGGTGCTCGACAACGCTCGCGACTCCACCCAGGTGCGGCCCCTGCTGCCGGGTGGTGACTCGCTGGTGCTGGTGACCAGCCGGAGCCAGCTGCGTGGCCTGGCCACCCGCGAGGGTGCCCGCCGGCTCGCACTGGACACGCTCGCCCCGGCCGAGTCGGCCGCCTTCCTGAGGCAGCGGCTCATCGACCGGACGGCCGACGAGGCGGACATCCGCGCCCTGGCGGACAGGTGTGGACACCTTCCGCTGGCTCTCGCCGTCGCGGCCGAGCGCTGCAGCCGCTACCCCGATCTCCCGCTGACCGACCTGATCGCCGAGCTGGACGGCGAGACCAGCCGGCTGGCGGCTCTGGAGGCACCGCTCGACCCCATCTCCGACCTGCGCGCGGTCTTCTCCTGGTCCTACGACTCTCTCGACGAGGAGTCGCGGCGTGCCTTCCGCCTCCTCGGCCTCCGCCCGGGTCATGAGATCGGGATGCCCGCGATGGCGGCGCTCTTCGCCGTCGACATCGCCGCCGCCCGGCGTCTGGTCGACAAGCTGGTCGACGCCAACCTCGTCCGCGAGCACCGCCCCGGACGCTTCGTGCTCCACGACCTGATCCGCGACTACGCCCTGGAGATGGGCTCCGAGAAGGAGTCCGGCGAGGCGCTGCTGCGGCTGGTGAGCTGGTACACCCACTCCCTGGTCGCGGCCTCTGAGGCCGACGGCCGGTCCTTCCGGCTGATGAGCCTCGACCCCGTCGTCGACGGGGTGACGCCGCTGAGCTTCGCCACCTCGCAGCAGGCCCGCGCCTGGGGCGACCGGGAGTGGCCGACCATGGGCAGTGCCGTACGCCTCGCCGTGCGCGCGGGGCTGCTGAGCCCTGCGTATCAGCTGGTCAACAAGATGTTCAGCCTCTCGATGCGGCACCCACCCGCCGAGACCATTCCCCTCCAGGAGCTCGGCCTCGACGCCGCCCTCCGCGCCGGTCAGCACATCGACGCGGCCTACATCCGCAACCAGTTCGGGATCAGTCGGGCGCGGGTCGGTGACCTGCCTCGCGCGATCACGGAGTTCCGTGGTGCCGCCGAGGTGTTCCGTGAGGCCGGGACCGCCGCCGGACTGGAGATGGCGCTGTCCAACTGCGGCCAGGCGCTCAGCATGATCGGCTCGCTCGACGAGGCCGTCGCGGTCCTCGAGGAGGCGTACGCGGTCGCGGATGCGGCCGGGATGGACGACCGTGCCCGCGCCAGCCTGATCGGGCTGGCCGAGGTCTACGTCCGGATGGAGCGCTACGAGGATGCGGTGCGGCTGGTCGAGGAGGAGATCGGCTACGCGTCCGTCGACGTCGACTCCTCCGCCTCGCCGCGGATGACCCTGGTCGATGCCCTGATCGGCCTGCGGCGCTACGCCGAGGCCGAGAACCATCTGCGGCTGGAGCTGGCCCACCGCCTCGAGGAGCGCAACCGGTGGGGTGAGGCCAACGTCCTCGTCCGCCGGGCCGTGGTCGAGCGCGAGACCGAGCGTGTCGCGCAGGCCCGGGCGACGCTCCACGAGGTCGTCGCGATCCTGGACGAGGTGGGGGAGCTCGACCGCACCGCGCTGACCCGGGAGCGGGTCGAGGAGCTGCTCGCCAGCGTCGGGTCGTCTGCATCCGCGGATCGGGACGTCGACGCCGAGGCCGCCCAGGGGTTGGGTGGCGGCGTAGCGTTGCGTCCGTGACTGCCGCACCCACGATCAGCACCCTCGGCCAGCTTCGCGCGAGTGGCCATGTGTTCAAGTCGCTCCGCGAGGAGATCCGCGACAACCTGCTGGCGAAGCTGGCAGCCGGAGAGGACCCCTGGCCCGGGCTGCACGGGCTGGAGGACACCGTCATCCCACAGCTCGAGCGTGCCCTGATCGCCGGGCACGACGTCGTCCTGCTGGGCGAGCGTGGTCAGGGAAAGACCAGGCTGCTGCGTACCTTGGTGGGGCTGCTCGACGAGTGGACCCCGGTCATCGAGGGGTCCGAGCTCGGCGAGCACCCCTACGAGCCGGTCTCGGTCGGGTCGCAGCGGTTGGCAGCGACCGCCGGCGAGGCGCTCCCGGTCGCGTGGAAGCACCGCTCCGAGCGCTACTCGGAGAAGCTGGCCACCCCCGACACCTCCGTGGCCGACCTGATCGGCGACGTCGACCCGATGAAGGTCGCCGAGGGACGCTCGCTGGGCGACCCGGAGACGATCCACTTCGGCCTGATCCCACGCTCCCACCGCGGCATCGTCGCGATCAACGAGCTGCCCGACCTCGCCGAGCGGATCCAGGTCGCGATGCTCAACGTGATGGAGGAGCGCGACATCCAGATCCGCGGCTACGTGCTGCGGCTGCCGCTCGATCTGCTCGTGGTCGCCTCCGCGAACCCGGAGGACTACACCAACCGTGGCCGGATCATCACGCCGCTGAAGGACCGCTTCGGTGCCGAGATCCGCACCCACTACCCGCGCGAGCTCGCCGCGGAGATGGCGGTCATCCGGCAGGAGGCCGCGCTGGTCGCCGACGTACCCGACCACCTGCTCGAGATCCTCGCCGTCTTCACCCGTCATCTGCGGGCATCCTCCGCGGTGGACCAGCGCTCCGGGGTCTCGGCGCGCTTCTCGATCGCCGGCGCCGAGACCGTCGCCGCCTCGGCGCTGCACCGCGCCACCGTCCTGGGCGAGGCCGACGCGGTCGCCCGCATCGTCGACCTGGAGACCGCCGTCGAGGTGCTCTCCGGCAAGATCGAGTTCGAGTCCGGCGAGGAGGGCCGCGAGGCCGAGATCCTCACCCACCTGCTGCGTACGGCCATCGCCGAGACCGTCCGCAAGTCCTTCCGAGGCCTCGACTTCGCGCTCCTCATCGACGCCATCGAGGACGGCCGCATGGTCACCACCGGCACCAAGGTCGCTGCCGGTGACTTCCTGGCCGGCCTCCCCGTCCTGGGCGAGTCCGACCTCTACGACCAGATCGGCGACCGCGTCTACGAGTCCACCGGCGGCCCGAAGAACGACGGCCAGCTGGCCAGCGCCATCGAGCTGGCTCTGGAAGGCCTCTTCCTGGCCAGAAAGATCGGCAAGGACACGGCCGACGGGGAGACGATCTATGGCTGAGCCGGGAGGCATCGGCCGGGGGTAACACGTCGTTCGTAGGACTACTCGCCCTATCAGAACGACCGGATAGACCTACGAACAGCGTGTTACATGCGTGAAGGAGCACCAACCATGAGCCGCTACAAGAAGTACGCCGGGGGTGACCCGCTCGCGCCGCCGGTCGACATCGCCGAGGCGCTGGACGCGATCGGCGAGGACGTGATGTCCGGCTACTCGCCCGAGCGGGCGATGCGGGAGTTCCTGCGGCGCGGGGGACAGGACCAGCGAGGGCTCGACGACCTCGCCCGGCAGGTCGCGGAGAGGCGCCGTGAGCTGCTGCAGCGCCACAACCTCGACGGCACGCTCGAGCAGGTGCGTGAACTGCTGGACAAGGCGGTCCTCGAGGAGCGCAAGCAGCTGGCCCGCGACGTCACGATGGACGACGGCGACCGCGCGTTCCGGGAGATGCAGATCGACAACCTCTCGCCGAACACCGCCGCCGCGGTCAGCGAGCTCGCCTCCTACGACTGGACCTCACGCGAGGCCCGCGAGGCCTACGAGGAGATCAAGGACCTGCTCGGCCGCGAGCTCCTCGACCAGCGGTTCGCCGGGATGAAGCAGGCGCTCGAAGGGGCCACCGACGAGGACCGCGAGGCGATCGCGGAGATGCTGCGCGATCTCAACGAGCTCCTCGACAAGCACAACCGCGGGGAGGACACCCCCGAGGACTTCGACGAGTTCATGGCCAAGCACGGCCAGTACTTCCCCGAGAACCCGCAGAACATCGACGAGCTGCTCGACACCCTCGCGCAGCGTTCGGCGGCCGCGCAGCGGATGCTCAACTCGATGTCGGCGGAGCAGCGACGCGAGTTGATGGAGCTCTCCCAGCAGGCCTTCGGATCGCCCGCGCTGATGGAGCAGATGGCACAGCTCGACGCCAACCTGCAGGCAGCGCGGCCCGGCGAGGACTGGTACGGCTCCGAGGAGTTCGACGGTGGCGAGGGCCTGGGCCTCGGTGACGGCACCGGCGTACTGCAGGACATCGCCGAGCTCGACCAGCTCTCCGAGCAGCTCCAGCAGTCCTACGCCGGCTCGCGGCTCGACGACATCGACCTCGACGCCCTCTCCCGTCAGCTCGGTGACCAGGCCGCGGTCGACGCGCGCACGCTGCAGGAGCTCGAGCAGGCGTTGCGCGACTCCGGCCAGCTCGAGCGCGGCTCCGACGGCGACCTCCGGCTGACCCCGAAGGCGATGCGCCAGCTCGGCAAGGCCCTGCTCCGCGACGTCGCGCAGCGGCTCTCCGGACGGCAGGGCGAACGCGACCTGCAGCGCGCCGGTGCGGCGGGCGACCTCTCCGGCTCCTCGCGGCCTTGGGCCTTCGGCGACACCGAGCCCTGGGACGTACCTCGCACGATCACGAACGCCGTCATCCGGGAGGTCGGCGAAGGCCGACGCGGCCCCGGAGTGCGGCTGAGCGTCGACGACATCGAGGTGCAGGAGACAGAGGCCCGTACGCAGGCAGCGGTCGCCCTCCTGGTCGACACCAGCTTCTCGATGGCGATGGACGGCCGTTGGGTGCCGATGAAGCGCACCGCGCTGGCGCTGCACACGCTGATCAAGAGCCGGTTCCGCAACGACGACCTGCAGCTGATCTCGTTCGGCCGCTATGCCCAGACGATGGAGATCGAGAAGCTCACCGCGCTCGACGCGATCTGGGACAAGGGCACCAACCTGCACCACGCGCTGCTGCTCGCCAACCGGCACTTCCGCAAACACCCCGGCGCCCAGCCGGTGCTCCTGATCGTGACCGACGGCGAGCCCACCGCCCACCTGGAGGCGGGCGGCGACGTCTGGTTCTCCTACCCGCCTCACCCGGTGACGATCGCCCGGTCCGTCGAGGAGCTGGAGAACTCCCGCCGCCTCGGCGCCCAGACGACCTTCTTCCGCCTC
This sequence comes from Nocardioides sp. NPDC087217, assembly GCF_044744805.1. NCBI lineage: Bacteria > Bacillati > Actinomycetota > Actinomycetes > Propionibacteriales > Nocardioidaceae > Nocardioides > Nocardioides sp. NPDC087217. The sequence goes on along the minus strand of NZ_JBIUZB010000001.1, from coordinate 582,975 downwards.
GGCGACGATCCCGGCCTGGCCCGCTTCATTGACTCCATGGCCCGCCGCGTCGAGGGCCGCGTCGTCGCCCCCGAGCTCGACGACCTCGGCGCGGCCGTGGTCGGGTCCTATCTCGGCGACCGGACGGCGCGGCGTACGTCGAACACCTACGGCGGCTATCCGGACGCGTTCGGTGGCCGCGGCTGGTGGGCTACCTGAGGCGGTTCTCGTCCGCCTCTGTTCGTGGCACCTCAGGCGGAAATCGGGTCACCGCCGAGGATGCCCGCTGTCAGAGCGGCGTTGTACATCAGATGCTCAGTCATCTGGACGCCGGAGATCTGCTCGATCATCCGGAGAGCAGCGACCTTGAAATTCGGGATTGGACCGTCTTCCGGCTGCGTCAGAATGCCGGCGCGGGCCATGTGCTCGTCGAGTCCGTGTGGGTCCTCGCCGCCGTAGTGGTCAGGTCCGAAGAGGTCCAGGGTGGTGACCCTTCGACCGTTCCGGTAGTGAGCGAAGAGATAGAGGGGCTTGCCATCGAGGTTGTAGAAGCTCCAGACCTCGGTGTCCCGGGAGAGCTCTTCGAGCCACTGACTCTCCCAGCCGTACCAGCTCATGAACTCGATACCGACGGCGTAGTCGCCCACCTCCGCGACTCGCACGCCATAGCGTCCAGACTCCCAGTCTTCTTCGTCGTAGATGGTGGCGGACGTATGTGTCCCGTCCACGACCTCGGCCCGCCAGCGAGCTAGGAAGTCCTGTGCGCGGAGGCCGCGGGCAACGGTGATGCAGTACATCCCAGTGTCACCGTTCGCCCAGGCGTAGCGCTCTAAGCTGCCGGGGTCGTCGATCATGGCGGGAGTCTGGCAGAGTCCCCGCCATCGCGCCGGTCGAATAGACCTGCTCACCGAGTTAACTCGGGGGCATCCCGCCGCGTAGCCTGCGCTCGTGCCCGAGGAGACGCTGAACGTACTTGCCCTTCTCGCCCTCGCGGCCCTGGCCGCCGGATACGTGGACGCGGTGGTCGGCGGAGGCGGGCTGATCCAGCTGCCGGCGCTGCTGCTGTTCCTCCCCGGTGCCGCACCGGTGCAGATCCTGGCGACCAACAAGCTGGCCTCGATCTTCGGCACCTCGATCAGCGCGGCGACCTACTACCGGCGGGTGGGTCCGGACCCGAAGACGTTCATCCCGCTCATGATCCTCGCGTTCGCGGGCTCTGCGCTGGGGGCGGGGGTGGCGTCGTACCTGCCCGAGTCCGTCTTCGAGCCCATCGTCCTGATCGCGCTGATCCTGGTCGGCGCGTGGGTGCTCTTCAAGCCGTCCCTGGGCGAGGCGACCGAGCTGAGGTACGACGGTCACCGGCACCTGATCGGTGCGATGGCTGTCGGGTTCGCGGTCGGCTTCTACGACGGTGCCCTGGGCCCCGGGACCGGCAGCTTCCTGGTGATCGGGCTCGTCGGTCTCCTGGGCTACTCCTTCCTGGAGGCGAGCGCGAAGGCGAAGATGGCCAACGTCGCCACCAACCTCGCCGCCCTGGTCGTCTTCATCCCGCAGGGCGCGGTGCTGTGGAAGACCGGCCTGGTGATGGGCGTGTGCAACCTGATCGGCGGCTACCTCGGGGCGCGGACGGCGGTGGCCAAGGGAGCCGGGTTCGTACGTGTCTTCTTCATCGTCGTCGTCGCCGGGTTCATCATCCGTCTCGGTGGCAGCGTCCTGGGAGTCTGGTGACGTGCACTACCTGACCATCGGCCGCGACGGTGCCGCCGAGATCGAGGAGAAGCGGTCCCGGTTCCTGTGCACGCTCGCCCGGGTGGAGGATGAGGCGGGCGCGCGGGCGGTGGTCGAGCGGCTGCGCAAGCAGCACTGGGACGCCCGCCACACCTGTTCCGCCTTCGTGATCGGCCCGCCGCCACAGCCTGTCGAGCGCTCCAACGACGACGGCGAGCCGGCCGGCACCGCCGGGGCGCCGATGCTCGAGGTGCTCCGCGGCGCGGGAGTCTCCGACACGGTCGCCGTCGTGACCCGCTGGTTCGGTGGAACCCTGCTCGGCGCGGGCGGCCTCGTCCGGGCCTATTCCGACGCCGTCCGGACCGCGCTCGACGAGGTCGGCACGCGCCGGCGCGAGCTGGTCCGGGAGTACGAGATCGAGGTCCCGTACGACGCCGCCGGCCGCCTCGAGACCGACCTGCGATCCTCCGGAGTGACCGTCCTCGACACCTCCTACGGGACTGCCGTGACGCTGCGGATCGGAGCGCCTCCGGAGGACGAGAAACGGCTCGAATCGTTGCTCGCCGAGCTCACCGCGGGTGCATCTTCGCTGGTCCCAGGCACGGACCGCTGGGTCGACCGCTGACACCATTTGGGAGAATGGCCGGGTGAGCGACCATAGCGAGACGCCCGTGGAACTCCCTTCCGGATGGACGGCGAAGGTCCCTGACCTCGACGATCTGCCCGCCCTGCTGAGGCTTCGGGCGGCCGACAAGACGCCGTTCGAGGGCTCCGGAAAGGTCGATGCCGACGCCATCACCGGTGAGATCGCAGGGCCTGCTTCCTGGACCCGCCAGCAGCTCGTCGCGATCGACCCCGGTGGCGACATCCGCGCCTGGGCCATCGCCCACGACCGCGCCGCCGGCCGTACGCTCGTCTACCTCTACGTCGACCGCACCATCGCCCAGGCCGCCGAGGTCGCCGCCGGGCTCTACGCCTGGCTCGAGGACCAGGCCCGATCGATGGCCGAGCTGCGCGGCATCACCGAGTCCCACCTCGACGCCAGCCCGTTCGCCGACGACACCGTGCAGCGCGAGTGGCTGGCCGCGGCGGAGTTCACCAACAAGCGCACCTGGCTGCACATGAGCCGGCCGGTGCTGCCCGACGAGAAGGTGCCCACGCTCCGCGAAGGGGTGACGATCCGACCGGTCGAGACCCACGAGAACGGCATGCCCGTCGCAGCCGACCTGCAGACGGTCCACCAGACCCTGGAGGAGTCCTTCCAGGACCACTTCAACTCCTACCGGGAGAGCTTCCCGGAGTTCGTGCAGCGCCTCCGCGAGGACCCGGGCCACCGCTGGGACCACTGGTGGCTGGCCTACGTGGACGTTCCCGACGAGCCGGACACCCTCCTGCCCGCCGGCTCACTGGTGGCCTCCGTGCTGCCCGCCAACGCGGCCGGGGTCGAGGGGACGTACGTCGAATACATCGGCGTCAACCGCAACGCCCGCGGCCGCGGGGTGGCCAAGGGACTGCTCTACGCCGTCATCGGCGACGCCCTCGAGCGCGGCCGTGACCGGGTCTCGCTCGAGGTCGACGCCGACAGCCCCACCGGCGCCGACGGGCTCTACAAGTCGATGGGCTGGGTGACCGACTACGTCACCGAGTCCTGGCACAAGGACGTCACGGTCTGATCGAGGATCAGGCGCCGACGTCGGGGAGCTTGAGGTCGAGCGTCGGCGCCTCGGTGCCGCCGTCGACCTCGAGCATCTTCCCGGTGACGAACTGCCCGGCCCGGGAGGTCAGGTACACCACCGCGGCGGCGATGTCCTCCGCCTCGCCGATGCGTCCGAGCGGCGTCTTCGACTCGATCTCGCCGCGCATGGTGTCGTCGCCCGCCACGAACTCGAGGGCACTGGTACGCACCGAGCCGACGAAGATGCCGTTGACCCGGATCCGCGGCGCCAGGTCGGTCGCGGCCAGCCGCGTCCAGTGCGCCAGCGCCGCCTTCGCGGTGCCGTAGGCGAGATAGCCGCGCCCTGCGGTACGTCCCATCATCGAGCTGATCGACACCACCGACTGCTGCCCGTCCGGGCTCTTCACCAGGTACGGCACCGCCGCCCGCGTCAGTGCGTGCGCGGTGGTCACGTTGAAGTGGAACGCCTCCTCGAGGTAGCCCTCGTCGGTGTCGAGGAACGTGTTCGGGATCGTCCCGCCCACGTTGTTGACCACGATGTCGAGGCGCCCGAACTCCTCGTACGCCCTCGCTGCCAGCCCCGCAGTCGCGTCCGTGTCGGCCAGGTCCGCGGGCACCACCAGCGCCCGCCGACCCGCCGCCTCGACCTTCTCGGCGACCTCCCGAAGCTGCTTCTCGGTGCGCGAGGCGATCACCACATCCGCCCCCGCCTCGGCCAGCGCCACCGCGGTGGCCGCCCCGATCCCACGCCCCGCTCCCGTCACGATCGCAACGTGGTCGGTCAGCTCGAATCGTTCAAGAATGCTCATGCGCTTCCTTCATGTCGAGACGTCAGCCTGGTCGGCCGAGACGTCGCTTGCGTCGGCCGAGACGTCAGCCGCGTCGGCCGAGACGTCACTCGCGTCGGTCGAGATGTCGCCGGTGACGTCTCGACCGACGTACGTGACGCCTCGGCCGACCGGAGTGACGTCTCGCTCATGGGGAGACCAGGCCGCGGCCGGTGATCAGCGGGAGGTCGAGAGGGGAGACGAGGCCCGGTTCGGCAGCGACGACGGCGGGGATGGCGTTGACCAGGCGCTGGGCGGTGACGATCATCCCGGAGACGTTGTGGTCGCCGTGCTCGCCGTGGTGGCTGAACTCGACGGTCATCGACGGCTCGCCGGTGATCTCGATGCGGTAGCAGCCATCGCCGGTGGCCGGGGTGGGCCAGTCGGGGTCGGACTCCGCGTCGGTCCGGGTGACGTGCTCGAGAGTGATGCGGGGGACTCCGTCGACGGTGCCGGTGACGGTGAAGCGTACGGAGCCCTGGGTGCCCTCCGCGATGTCCACCGACACCGTCTTGGTGTCCTTCGTTGCCGCCCGGCGCTCGACCGACTCGACGAGCGGTTCGTCGAGGGTCACCCCGAGCCCGGCGGCCAAGACCCGCACGACGGGGCCCCACGCGGTGCTCAGCACCCCCGGCTCCCACAGGAACGGCTTGTCCTCCAGCGAGCCCCCGAAGCCGAAGAGATCCTTCATCACGACCGGCTGGAAGTACGTCGAGTAGTCGGCGATCTCGCTGACCCGAAGGTGGTCGATCCGCTGGGACAGGGACGTCATCGCGAGCGGCAGCACGTCGTTGGCGAAGCCCGGGTCGATGCCGTTGACGTGCAACGACGCACCGCCCTCGCGGCCGGCGTCGTCGATGCCCGCGATCATCTCGTCCGGCAGCGTCCCCTGCGGGTGGACCAGGATCACGGGCCCGGAGGAGACGACGTTGACCCCGTCCCGGATCAGCCCGGTCAGGTCCTCGATCGCCTCGAAGACCCGGTCGTCGGTCATCGCGGCGTGGACGACGCAGTCCGGGGCGAGCGCGAGCAGCTCATCGCGCGACGTGGTCGCCGCCACCCCGAGGTTCCGGCCCAGTCCGGCCAGCTCCCCGGCATCGACCCCTGCCTTCGCCGGCGTCGAGGTCCAGACCCCGACCAGCTCCAGGTCGGGATGGGCATCGACTCCCGCGATCGCGTGCCGACCGACCGTCCCGGTGGACCAGACGACGACTCTGAGCGGCTTCTCCGGACTCTGGGGACCTCTGGGCGCGTGGGGCATGGCCCAAATCTAGAACGCGTTTCAGTTTCGCGAAAGTGATTCGCTGAGGAAACTCCCCGCCGCTACGTTGGCGCCCATGACCGAGGCACTCTTCGAGGACACCCGCCATCCGACCGGTGCCCCCTATGTCGCAGACGAGTCCACGACCCTGCGTACGTTCCTCGACTTCCACCGGGCGACCCTGCTCAGGCAGGTCGCGGGCCTCGACCACGAGCAGCTCAACCGTCCCTTCCCGCCCAGCACCATGACGCTGGCCGGGCTCGTCAAGCACATGGCGTACGTGGAGGACATCTGGTTCGGCGTACGCCTGGCCGGCAACGATCCGTTCCCGCCCTTCGACACGGCTCCCTGGGGCGACGACCAGGACTGGGAGTTCAACAGCGCCGCCGCCGACGACCCCGAGGCGCTGCGCACCCTGCTCCGCGACGCGATCGCTCGCTCCAACGAGCTCACCGACGCCGCCGGCTCCCTCGGCCGCATCGCGGTCGGCAGGACACGGGACGGCCAGGAGATCAGCCTGCGCTGGATCCTGGTCCACATGATCGAGGAGTACGCCCGCCACTGCGGCCACGCCGACCTCATGCGCGAGGCCATCGACGGAAAGGTTGACCTCTGATGGAGATCCGCGAAGCGACGGCCGAGGACTGGCCGCAGATCTACCCGTTCTGGGCCGAGATCGTGGCGGCGGGGGAGACCTACGCCTACCCCGAGGGCCTCACGTCCGATGAGGCCAAGGACCTGTGGATGTACGACCACGTGGTCGTCGCGGTCGAGGGCGACCAGATCCTGGGCAGCGCCAAGATGGGCCCCAACCGCCCGGGCCGCGGCAGCCACATCGGCACCGCCTCGTTCATGGTCTCGCCGGCCGCCCGCGGCAAGGGCGTGGGCCGGGCCCTCGGCGACTACTGCGTGCAGTGGCACAAGGACAGCGGCTTCCACGGCATCCAGTTCAACGCGGTCGTGGAGACCAACACCACCGCCGTACGCCTGTGGAAGTCCCTCGGGTTCCAGATCATCGGGACCGTCCCGGACGCGTTCGACTCGACGTCGCACGGCCGGGTCGGCCTCCATGTGATGTATCTGCCGCTGACCTGACCTCAGGCGGTCGCGGGGAAGGCGATGCCCGTGTTGGCGTGGCAGCGGTAGCCGTTGGGCACGCGGTCCAGGTACTGCTGGTGCGCGGGCTCGGCGGCGTAGAAGGTCGGGACCTCGCGGATCTCGGTGGTGATCTCGCCGTAGCCCCGCCGGGCGATCTCGTCGCCGTAGACCTTGGTCAGCTCCTCAGCGGTCTCCCGCTGCGCGTCGGAGACGTAGTAGAGCGCCGAGCGGTACTGGGTCCCGACGTCGTTGCCCTGCCGCATCCCCTGCGTCGGGTCGTGCACCTCGAAGAACTTCTTGACGAGGTCCGCGTAGGAGACCACGGTCGGGTCGAAGACGACCCGGACCGCCTCGGTGTGGTTGGTCTGACCGCTGCAGACCTCCTCGTAGGTCGGGTTGGCCGTGGTGCCGCCCTGATACCCGACAGCGGTCGAGTAGACCCCCGGCGTCTGCCAGAAGATCTCCTCGGCGCCCCAGAAACAGCCGAGACCGAAGTACGCCACCTCGGACCCCTCGGGCGCGGTGCCGTCCTCGGGGGAGGCGAGCAGCAGAGTGCCCAGGACGCGGTGCTTCGCGGGCAGGTCGAAGAGGGCCTGGTCGCGCCCGGCGAGGGTGCGGTCCTCGGGGAAGAGCTGTGTTGGCCGACCGAACATGAGTGACCTCCAGAAAGTCAGGGTTGCTACCAGTCTCCAACACAGTTCGACGCGCGAACGTTCCCGGATGGGCCGCGAGGTGGGATCGGACGTAGGCTCGGCTGTGTGAGCGAGCAGCAGCACCTCGGCAAGGCCGGTTTCGAGACCAAGGCGATCCACGCGGGCTACGAGCCCGACCCGACGACGGGTGCGGTGATCCCGCCGATCTACGCCACCACGACCTACAAGCAGGACGGCGTCGGTGGCCTGCGAAACGGCTATGAGTACAGCCGCTCCGCCAACCCGACCCGCACCGCGCTCGAGGGCGCGCTGGCCGCGGTCGAGGACGGTGAGAAGGGGTTCGCCTTCGCCTCCGGCCTGGCCGCCGAGGACACCCTGATCCGCAGCCTGATGCGGCCCGGTGACCACATGGTCATCCCCGACGACGCCTACGGCGGCACCCACCGGCTGATCGACAAGGTCGAGAGCCAGTGGGGGATCGCGCACACCCCGGCCCAGGTCGCCGACATCGACGCGGTCGCGGCCGCGATCCAGCCGGGCAAGACCAAGGTCGTCTGGGTCGAGACGCCGACCAACCCGCTGCTCAACATCGCCGACATCGCAGGCCTTGCCACGGTCGCCCACGAGGCCGGCGCCCGTCTGGTCGTCGACAACACCTTCGCCAGCCCCTACCTGCAGCAGCCGCTCACCCTCGGCGCCGACGTCGTGGTGCACTCCACGACGAAGTACGTCGGTGGCCACTCCGACGTCGTCGGCGGCGCCGTGGTCGTCCGCGACCTCGGGATCGCCGAGAAGATCGGCTACCTCCAGAACGCCGCTGGCGCGATCGCCGACCCGTTCGGGGCCTGGCTGACACTGCGCGGCCTCAAGACCCTGGCCGTACGCATGGACCGCCACTGCGACAACGCCGAGCGCGTCGCCGACTTCCTGACCTCGCACCCGAAGGTCGGCGAGGTCATCTACCCGGGCCTGGAGACGCACCCCGGCCACACGACCGCCCAGAAGCAGATGAAGCGGTTCGGCGGCATGATCTCCTTCCGCGTCGAGGGCGGCGAGGCAGCTGCGCTCGCGGTGTGCGAGCGCACCAAGATCTTCACGCTGGGCGAGTCGCTCGGCGGTGTCGAGAGCCTGATCGAGCACCCGGGACGCATGACTCACGCGAGCGTCGCGGGCACCGACCTCGAGGTGCCGGCCGACCTGGTCCGGCTCTCCGTCGGGATCGAGTACGCCGAGGACCTCGTCGCGGACCTCGAGCAGGCCCTTGACCAGAGCTGACTCGCCACAGACCGCCGTCTGCGTCGACTTCGGCTCCACCTGGACCAAGGCGCTCCACGTCGACCTCGTCTCCGGCGAGATCCTCGGCACCGCGAGCGCACCGACGTCGCTGCACGAGGTCATGGAGGCGTACGACGCCTGCCTGACCGCGCTCACCGAACAGGACTCCCGGTCGGCCGAGGCTGAGATCCTCGCCTGCTCCTCGGCCGGTGGCGGCCTCCGGATCGCCGTGGTCGGCAACGAGGAGCTGGTGACCGCCGAGGCCGGGCGCCGGGTGGCGCTGTCCAGCGGGGGCAAGGTCGTCGCGGTGATCGCGATGGCCTCCCCTGACGCCAGAGGCGCCCTTCGACATACCCTCGGCACGACAAAGCCTGACCTTGTGCTGCTTACGGGAGGAACGGACGGGGGCAACGGTGAGGCGTTGCTCCATGGCGCGGAGGAACTGGCAGCAGCAACACGCGCCGGCGTATGGCGCGGCCCGGTAGTAGTTGCCGGCAATAGCGCGGTTGTTGATCAGGCAGCCGGGTACATGGCAAACACCAAGGCGGGCCTCGACGTCATTGTCGCCGAGAATGTCGTTCCGAAGATCGGCGTGCTGGCACCCGAGAGCGCCCGCGCGGCGGTCCGGGAGATGTTCCTCGAGCACGTGATCGGCGGCAAGAACCTCAGCAGCCGGGCCGACTTCCGGCGGATCGTCCAAGGGGCGACCCCTGACGTCGTGCTTCAGGGAGTCGAGACGCTGGCCGAGGTGCTCGGCGAGGACGTGGTCGTCGTCGACGTCGGCGGCGCCACGACCGACGTGCACAGCGTGGTCCGTCCCGACCCCGAGGCGGAGCACGTGCGCGAGGAGGTCGTCGCCGTCACCCCGGTGACCCGGACCGTCGAAGGCGATCTGGGCATGCGCTGGTCGGCGACCACGACCCTCGAGGCGGCCGATCACTCCGACCCGAGCCTCGCCGAGTCGGACCTCTCCGGCGAGGTCGAGCATCGGCGCCACCATCCCGGCTGGCTGCCGCGCACCGAGCAGGACAAGGACATCGACGAGCTCCTGGCGAGGATCGCGATCTCCACGGCCCTGCAGCGGCACGCGGGTCGCTCCCGGGTCGTGCTGTCCCCGAGCGGCAAGGTCATCGAGCGCACCGGCACCGACCTGCGCCGGGTCGGTGTGGTGATCGGCTCCGGCGGCGTACTCAGGCACGGACGCCGGGGCATCGCGGAGCGGGTGATGCGGTGGTCGGGTCGCGGCGGATGGCAGCTCCCGGAGGCGCCGCTGCGGGCGGTCGACAGCGACTACGTGCTCGCCGCGGTGGGCCTGCTCGCGCGGTCGCACCCCACGACCGCACGGCACCTTGCGACCCATCTCTCACCCTCCCGGTAGCCTCTGTCAGGTGACAGATCAGGGGGATGTTCCCGGGGGCGAGAAGCGGACCGCCAAGGATGGCTTCGAGCGGATGAAGGGCGCGTTCAGGCGCAGCCGAGAGACACGTGAGGCGCACCGCTTCGCCCAGGAGGAGGCCGACGCGCGCGAGTCCGCCGAGGTCGCCAAGGAGGCCGCCGCGGAGGCCCGTGAGTCGGCCGAGAACTTCGCGCTTCGCCTCGTCAACCAGTTCGAGCGTCTGCGCGAGGAGCGCCAGGAGCAGCTGGCCGCGCCGGAGCCGGTGACCGCGCCCAAGGCCGTCAGCCGCACCGACGTCCCCTACGGCGTCGAGCTCTCCGCGCAGTGGGCCTGGCGGTTCCTGGTGATCGTCGCCGCCGGCTACCTCATCGTCCGCGCTCTCGGCTTCCTCAGCATCGTCGTGGTCCCGGTGGTCATCGCGCTGCTGATCGCCGCGCTGGTCTCCCCGGTCGTCAACGGACTCGCCCGGATAGGGCTGAAGCGGAGCATCTCGGCGCTCTTCGTGGTGCTCGGCGTGCTCGTGGCGGTCATCGCCATGCTGAGCTTCGCCGGCACTCAGGTCGCCAACGGCTTCAACGACCTGGCCGGGCAGACCGTCAAGGCGCTCGACGAGATCCGCGACTGGCTGATCAACGGCCCGTTCAACGCGAGCGAGACCCAGATCGACACCTGGCTCAACACGGTGCAGACCACCCTGGAGGAGTGGGCGGCGGCGTACGCCTCCAACCCGTTCTCCCGGGTCAGCGAGGTCGGCGGGGTCGCTCTCGACGTCTTCGCCGGCCTGTTCATCGTGCTCTTCTCCACCTACTTCTTCTGCGCCGAGGGCGAGCGGATCTGGGGCTGGCTGGTCCGGCTCGCGCCGCGGGCCGCGCGCAGCCGGATGGACAGCTCGGGTCGGGTCGCCTGGGTGTCGCTGACCCAGTTCACCCGGGCGACGGTCATCGTGGCCGCGGTCGACGCGGTCGGCATCATGATCATCGCCAGCGCCCTGCAGGTCCCGTTCGTCGCGGCGATCGGCGTGCTCGTCTTCCTGAGCTCGTTCGTGCCCCTGATCGGTGCCACCGTCGCCGGCGCGGTCGCCGTGCTCGTCGCGCTCGTCTCCCAGGGACCGGTGACGGCGCTGCTGATGCTCGGTGGCGTGATCCTGGTCCAGCAGCTCGAGGCCCACGGCCTGCAGCCGTTCCTGCTCGGCCGCTGGGTCCGGGTCCACCCGCTCGGCGTGATCCTGGCGGTCGCCACCGGCATCGTGCTCGGTGGCGTGGCCGGTGCCCTCGTGGCCGTGCCGCTGGTGGCCGCCCTCAACGCGGTCGCCAATCATCTGACCGCCACCGCCCCGGCCCAGGCGCTGGCCCAGGCTCAGGCGCCGACGTCGCCGCCCCCGCTGCCGGCCAACGGGCCGACCTCCCCACCCCCGCCGAGCCCAGGAGCAGGCAGTGCCTGAGATGCATGGTCAGCCGACGTACGAGGACATCCTCGAGGCCCGCGAGCTGCTGCGCGACCACATCACCGAGACGCCTGTCCAGGGAGCCCGCTGGCTCACCGACATGATCGGCGACACGGTCATCCTCAAGTGCGAGAACCTGCAGCGTACGGGCTCCTTCAAGGCCCGCGGTGCCTTCGTACGCATCGCCCGGCTGACCGAGGAGGAGCGCAAGAACGGCGTGGTGGCGGCGAGCGCGGGCAACCACGCCCAGGGCGTCGCGCTGGCGGCGACCACCCTCGGCATCCCGTCCACCGTGTTCATGCCCGAAGGCGCGCCGATCCCGAAGGAGAAGGCCACCCGGGCGTACGGCGCCGAGGTGATCTTCGAGGGGCAGTACGTCGACCAGTGCCTCCAGGCCGCGATGGCGTTCGCCGAGCGCACCGGTGCCGTGATGATCCACCCGTTCGACCACCCCGACGTCGTCGCCGGCCAGGGCACGATCGGGCTCGAGATCCTCGAGCAGGCCCCGGACGTGAAGACCGTCGTCATCCCGCTCGGCGGCGGTGGCCTGCTCGCCGGCGCGGCACTCGCGATCAAGGCGAAGCACCCCGACGTGAAGGTGGTCGGCGTGCAGGCCGAGACGGCCGCCGCCTACCCGGTCTCGCTGCGCGAGGGCCGTCCGATCCGGCTCGACAAGATGCCGACGATGGCCGACGGCATCGCGGTCGGCCTGCCGGGGGAGACCAACTTCCCGATGATCCAGACCTACGTCGACGAGATCCGTACGGTCTCGGAGGAGGCGATCTCGAGCGCGCTGCTGGCGCTCGCCGAGAGGGCCAAGCTGGTCGTCGAGCCCGCCGGCGCGGTCGGGGTGGCCGCCCTGATGGACGCGCCCGAGGCCTTCGAGGGCCCCGTCGTGGTGGTGCTCTCCGGCGGCAACATCGACCCGCTCCTGCTCGGTAAGGTGATCCAGCACGGCATGACGCTGGCCGGGCGCTACCTGCCGGTCGCGGTGACGATCCCCGACCAGCCCGGGGCGCTGGCCACCCTGCTGTCGGTGATCGGCGACACCGGCGCCAACGTCATGGAAGTCGTGCACTCGCGCACCAACCCCGGACTGCGGCTCGCCGAGGTCGGTGTGCAGCTCCAGCTGGAGACCCGGGGTCAGACCCACGCCGAGCGAGTACTCGAACAGCTGCGCAGCAAGGGATATCCAGCGACCACGCCCTGACGGTTGCACCGGACGTTCCGGGGAACGGTCCCGAGGTCAGATTGCGCGACGTTTCGGTCGCGAACTGTCTTCGGGTGTGGTTGCCTTGTTAAACTGAACCTTCTGACAATCTCCCGCGGAACGTTCAGCTGGGTGAAACACGCCCGCTCAGCAGGGAGAAAAGGCGCCGGTTGATGGGGGTTGACCGGCGCCCCTTACCTATTCACTACCCATCAGGAGTAACTCGCTATGACTCAGTCGACCGAGACCACGGCTGCCACGATCTGGCTCAGCAAGGGTGCATTCGACAAGCTCACCGCGGAGTTGGAGTACCTGAAGGGCCCGCGACGCCAGGAGATCCTTGCCGAGATCAGCTCCGCGCGCGACGAAGGTGACCTCAAGGAGAATGGCGGCTACCACGCCGCTCGCGAGGAGCAGGGCAAGCTCGAGGGTCAGATTCAGCAGCTCGAGGCACTGCTGCGCAAGGCCGACACCACCGTCCCCGAGGACGACGGTGTCGTCTCGGTCGGCAAGCTGGTCACGTTCAAGTTCGAGGGCGATGACGACGACGAGGCCGAGACCCGCCTCATCGCCTCGATCGAAATGAAGGACTACGCGGGCGGTGTCGAGATCTCCTCTGCCGCCTCGCCCATCGGCGCTGCCCTCATCGGTGCCAGCGTCGGCGACACCGTGACCTACGAGGGTCCTCGCGGGCCGCTCAAGGTCGAGATCATGAAGACCGAGGTTTTCACCGGCTGACCTGCGCAGGGATACCCGGTTAACCGGGTATCCCTGCACTTCTCTGGCGTTGCAATGCCAGAGAAGTGCAGGGATTGCCTGAGAAGTACGGTCACTCGACCGTGCACTCACCCCACTCGACCCGCAGCGCACGGCGCTCGGTCGGGATGGTGATCGTCTGACGCCCCTCGGTGGCGGTGAACTCGGCGTGGCCGACCTTCTCCTCCTGGTCGTCCTCGGCCTCGACGGTGCAGACCGGCTTGGCGTCCTTGTCGTGGAGGCGTACGACGAAGGTCACCTCGACCTCGTTCTCGCTGACCGCCTCCCACTTCTCCAGCCCGGAGGAGACCTCGGGATGCAGGGCCATCCACAGCGCCCAGCCGAACCAGCCGACGATCGCCACCAGGGCGAGGATCAGCGCGATCATGAGTACGCCCGGGCGACGGCGCGGGCCGCGGCCGTAGCGGGCCGCGATGCGGGACTCTTCAGAACTCACGGCTTCGGGCTCCGCTTCGGCAGATGACGGCGTGCTCACGGGAAACATGGTCCCACCCCGGCGAAGGAGACCGCACATCCGTCCCCGGCCGCCTACCACCAAAGTTGTCCGCGGAGTGGGAGCGGGTAACCGAGTGGTGAGACGGGGCGTGGTTAGGATTGAACTCATGCCAGAGCAGCTCCAGCAGGCGTTCCGCCTGATGCACGTGCACGCGCACCCCGACGACGAGTCGAGCAAGGGCGCGGGGATCACCGCGAAGTACGTCGCCGAAGGGGTCGACGTCCATGTCGCGACGTGTACGGGCGGCGAGCGGGGCGACATCCTCAACCCGAAGATGGAGCGCCCCGGGATCCTGGAGAACATCCACGAGATCCGCCGCGAGGAGATGCATCGAGCCCGCGACATCCTCGGCATCAAGCAGGACTGGCTCGGCTTCGTCGACTCCGGTTGGGTCGAGGAGTTCATGCTGGTCAAGGAGATGGGGGCCAAGGACTGGTCGCTGCTCCCCGAGGGCTGCTTCGGCCGGACGCCGCTCGAGGTGAGCACGCGCCGGCTCGTCGAGATCATCCGCTCCTTCCGGCCGCACGTGGTCACGACGTACGACGAGAACGGGGGCTACCCGCACCCGGACCACATCATGTGCCACCGGGTCTCGGTGGAGGCGTTCCGCGCGGCGGGCGACCCCGACCTGTTCCCGGACGCGGGTGAGCCGTGGCAGCCGCTGAAGCTCTACTACAGTCACACCTTCAACTATCCCCGGATGATCGCGCTGCACGAGGCGATCAAGAGTCACGGCCTCGCCTCGCCGTACGAGGAGCGCCTCGAGGAGTGGAAGCCGGATCCGGGCTGGGACGAGCGGGTCACCACGAAGGTGGAGTGCGCCGAGTTCTTCGGCGTACGTGACCAGGCCCTGCTCGCGCACGCCACCCAGATCGACCCCGACGGCCCCTGGTTCGCGGTGCCCCGGGAGATCGAGAAAGAGGCCTGGCCGACCGAGGACTACGAGCTGGTGACCTCCTACGTGCCGGTGCCCGAGGCCGAGAAGCGCGAGGAGACCGATCTCTTCGCCGGTCTCGACGTCTCCACCGCCGACGACGAGGGCAAGGCCGCCGTCGGACGCGAGATCAGCTTCGGCAAGGTCGTCACCGCCTGAGCTTTCCTCAGACAAGGGTGAGACAATGTCGGTATGTCCGGCCTCCCGATGACGACGCACACGCTGCACACCTCTCAGCCAGCTCCTGAGCCCACCCCGCCGCAGGACGAGGACGTGGTCGCGGGCTGGACCGCCTTCGGCATCTTCATCGCGCTCTGCGTGGCCGTCGCGGTGATCGCGTGGAGCATGCTGCGTCAGTTCAAGAAGGTCGAGAAGGCCAAGGTCGAGGGTGTCTTCGGCGAGGAGGCCCAGGCCGAGGCGATCGCCCAGCAGGCCGCCAAGGACGAGATCAAGAAGCTGAAGCGCTAGCTTCTACGCGCCGACGGCGTCGCACGAACCACCACCCGCCGGCACCGACCAGCGCGATCGCGCCGAGGGTGCCGCCGAGTTGGAGAAGTGCGCTGAGCCCGGTCGCCGCGCCCCGGGACTCGTCGAGGAACCAGCCGTGGGAGCGGGTGGTCCCTGCGTACGCCGCCTTCTGACCGTTCGGCCCCGAGGCGAGGGTCTGGTACGCCGGATGCAGGTCGGTCATCATGTCGATCTCGATCTTCGTGGCCGAGGCCGGGGACGGGCAGTCGAAGGTGACCGTGGTGCCGTCGGCGATCAGATCCTCACCCGCCTCGACCGACCCTCCGCAGCCCTCGATCCGGATGTGGTCGAGGACGTAGTCGGCGTACGCCTCCGACTGCGCGAGCGCGGTCTCGTCGCCGGGCTCGTAGAGGACGACGCCGTCGAGCGTCATCCGGTCCGGCGGTAGAGCCCCGACCTGCACCGCGAGGTAGGCGATGTCGTCGGTGGCCCCGAACCGCCAGGTCACCTCCGGAGCGCCGGTGGTGCCGGCGATCGTCGCGGTCTGCGGGGCGCCGAACGGGTGAGCGGAGGCGGGCACGGCCGCGGTGGCCGCCAGCACGAGGCCGGCGACCACCGCGAGTGCCAGGAGAGGACGAGCCACTAACGCTGCCTGACCGTCAGGGTGAGGTTCGTCGTGGCCGGGGCGTGCGTGTCGTCACCCGGGTAGAAGACCTGCACCTGGTGACGTCCCGGCGGCGGCAGCACGTCGACCTCACACTCGGCGACGCCGCGTCGGACGCGCGCCTCGCACAGGACGTCCTCACCGATGAGGAACTGCACCGTGCCGGTGGCGCTGCGCGGCGCGACCGACGTACGCAACACCAGGTCCCGTCCGAAGCGGACCGTGACGTCCTTCGCGGTGAGCGTGACCGGGGTCAGCTCGGGCACGTCGGGCTCCTCCACGACGACCGCGCGCGAGGCGACGGCCTGGTTGCCGTTGGAGTCGGTGACCGTGTAGGTCAGCGGGTAGGCGCCAGCCTTGGTCGTGTCGACGCTCCCGGAGACCTGGATCGCCGAGGTGAGGTCACCGTCGGTGTTGTCTGTCGCGCTGACCCCGTCCAGCGGGTCGAACTCCGCGCCCACCTCGATCGTCGTCGAGGCCGGGACCGTCAGCACCGGAGGCGTCGCGTCGGTGCCGGCCGCGGTGGCCAGGAAGACGCCGCCGAACTGGTCGATCGAGCCGAGCGTCTGGGCCTCACCGGTGCGTGAGGTCGAGGTCCAGGCGTACACCTGGCCCTCGGTCAGCCCGGCCCACTCCACCGTTGCAGGCCAGCCCGAACGCGCGGTGTCGGTGCCGATCACGGTGTCGGTCGGGGTGACCACCGTCAGCGCGTCTGTCGTGAAGGACGTACGCCTGGTGGAGAGGTCCACCGGAAGCGTGAGGTTGTCCTCGGCCCCGTTGTAGCGGTGCCGGTCGTCGTACTCGGTCGCCCCGAAGTCGTCCAGGTGCGGGGAGTAGGTGTCGATCGACATCTCGGCGCGTTCGGTGTCGAACTGCAGCAGGCGCAGGTAGGAGGCGCCGAACTGCAGCAGGTCGGTCGCTTTGTGGTCGACCGTCCCGTCACCGTTCAGGTCGATGTTGCCGGCCGCGTCGACCGAGTCGGGGAAGAGCTCACCGGCGGTCACCTTGTAGAACTGGTAGTCGGCGAGCAGCTCCACGACGTTGTGCGAGACCGTGGCGCCGATGCCGCGCTTGAGGTTGGTGCCGACGCCGTGCTCGTGGCCGGCGAGGACCAGGAACACGTTGGGATTGGCTTCCACGACCTGGTCGAAGAGCCGGGACCCGTCGGTGGAGAAGTTGGCCCCACGGCCGTCGGGCGCCGAGGAGGGCGCCAGGTAGGCGTGGGTGCTCAGGATGCCGTTGCGGTCGGGGAAGCGGGCGAAGATCTCGCTCGCCCAGGCCGCCTCCTCCGGGGTGACGCCGTAGGAGAGGCCGACGGCGACGAAGTCGAGCCCGCCGGCGGAGAAGAGCACGTAGTTGTTCTGGTTGTCCGTGCCCGGCGTGACCACGTTGCCGGAGCCGTCGGTCACCTCGTCCCAGGCGTGGTAGGACGCGCCCTCGGGCCATCCCTGCGCCGCCTGGTAGTAGCGCTCCGGGCTGAAGTAGCGGCTGAACCGCGACTGCGCCCCGGTCTCGCGGCCACCCTGGTTGTCGTGGTTGCCGGCGACGACCTGGTTGACCACGCCCGCCTCGTCGAGGATCCCCTGAGCGTCCGAGGTGAACTCGAACTCGCGGGTGATCTGCTCGTCGAGCCCCGGGTAGAGCAGGTTGCCGTTGGCGTCGGTCGCCAGCGGGTCCTTGGTGTCGTTCTCGGTGACGTCACCGGTGTGCGAGGTGAACGCGATCTTGCGCTGGTCGGCGTTGTCGCGGATCCACTCGGTCTCGGCGCGGTAGGCGCGCTGCCACACCGCCTGCTCCTCGACCAGCTGCACGTCCGAGGGCTCCTCGATCCCGTTGAAGTTCTCGTACGTCCCACCGGCCGCGCCCTCGGCGATGTACTGGGTGTCGGTGAAGTGGGCGAAGGAGAAGTCGTAGTCGTCGGGGTTCTCGAAGTGGTCCTTGTCGGCGGCGGCCGACTCGTCGCGCGGCGAGAGGTCGTCGGCGAACGGGTCGATGCCGGTCACCAGGACGTGCACGACGCCGCTGTCGACGTGGGCGGCCAGCGCCCGGCCCTGCAGCGTGGTGTCGCCGTCGGCGATGCCGCGCGCGGAGGCGAGCTCGTCCCAGCGGCTCTCGACCGCATTCCACACCCGCAGCGAGACCGAGCGGGCCGGGTCGGCCGTGCCGGTCCAGACCACGTGGCGACGCGAGTCGGAGGCCGGGACGGAGACGTCGTAGCGCTGGAACGGGATCAACTTGCTCGAGGCGCTGTCGGTGGTCTGCCCGTCCGGCTTCTGGCTCCCGTCGATCGTCTCGGGGGAGGAGTAGTCGAACTCGAGCGCGCTCGGGAGCACTGGCACGACCCCCTGGAAGCCGCCGTCGGCGACGGAGGCGGAAGCCGCCTTGAAGGTGGTGGTCACGTCCGAGCCGTCGGGGCTGTTGGCGATCGCGGAGAGCGTCACCTTCCCCTTGCCCTGACCGGTGTCGGTGCCGCCGCCGGTCGGGATGGCGTCGGAGGTGAACGTCGAGGTGTGCGCGACCGGACGTCCGAAGACGTCCTTCGCCGCGATCTCGATGGTGTGCTCGCCGCGAGCGAGGCCGGCGCCGATCTCCTGGCCGGGCCGGATCGGGTCGCCGTCGAGCGTGTAGGTCCAGCCGGAGGCGTTGCCCTGATTGGTGATGTCGACGGCGAACTCGGTCGGTGTGGTGATGTGCGAGCCGGCCGCGGGGGTGGTGCCGTTGACGACCACGCCGGCGTCGCGTACGTCACCGAGCGCGGCCACGCTGAGGGCGTTGGCCTCGTCCGCGGTGAGCACGTCGGTGAAGATCCGCGCGGTGCGCACGGTGACCGGCGACCAGAACTGGTTGACCGAGTCGGCCCCGACGTAGAAGGAGTTGAGGGCGCTGCCACCGGGACGGGTCAGCGGCGCGGGCGCCGCGATCGACGCGGCCAGCGCGCCGTCGACGTAGAGCCGCGCGGTCGAGCCGTCCCAGGTGCCGACGGCGTGGTACCAGCGGCCGGTCTCGATCTCGACCTGGGCGTTGCGGTAGGCACCGCCGGCGTGGACCGCGAAGGTCAGCTTGCCGCTGTAGACGACGATCGAGTAGCCGCCGCCCTCCTTCTCCGAGCAGATCGAGTGCTCGGTCCCGTTGGGGAAGGTGCCGTTGTCCTTGAACGTGCACTCGATCGAGACCTGCTCGTCGATCTGGTCCCAGGCCGCGGAGCCCATCGCATAGGCGTACGCGTCGTTGGCGCCGTCGAAGGAGGCGACCTTGGCGTCCAGCGCGGTGTCGTCGGAGATCACCGGCTCACCCACCGTGGTCACGGCCCGGCCGGTGTCGTCGGCCGGGGTGCCGTCGTCGAAGTCGACGTCGAGCACGTCCGCGGCCGGCACCGGGGGAGCGGTGTCGTAGGCGCCGGCCAGCGCCGCGGCCTCGGCGTCGGTCACCGCGCGGGCGAAGAGGGAGGCCGCGGCGAACGAGGCGGGCGGGGCCGGCTGGCCGATCCCGGTGGGAGCCGAGTCGGCGCCGACCACGAAGCGGCGCGAGGTCGCGGCCGGGGCCTGCAGCGCGCCGGTGGCGGCGGTCGAGCCGGCCTTGGTGCCGTTGACGTACAGGTTCAGCCTCTGGCCGTCCCAGACCGAGAGCACGTGATACCAGCGGTGGGCGGTGATCGGGGTCAGCACCGTCTTGTAGCCGCCGCCGATGTGGGCCATCGTGCCGAGGTTGGAGCCGGTCACGTAGATCGAGTAGCCGCCCGCCTCCTTGTTGGAGCAGAGGTCCTTCTCGTTGGTGGTGGGCAGCGTGGTCTCGACCCGGAAGACGCACTCGATGGTGAAGCCCTGCTGCAGGCCGGCCCACGGGTCGTGCTCGACGGAGACCGCGTCGTCGGTGCCGTCGACAGTCATGACATCGGTCGGCGTCTCGGCGAGGGTGTCGTCGGTGCCGTACGTCGGCGCACCCCAGGTGCGCGGCTCGAGCGCCTGGGCGCGCTCGTGCGGGGCGCCGCCCTCGAAGTCGATGTCGAGTACGTCGGGTGTCGGCGCGTCCACGGTCGCCAGCGCGGCGCGCGGCGGGCCGGTCAGCGGTGCGCCGACGGCAGTGTAGGTCGACGCGCTGGCGGAGGTGACGGCGTCACCGGGCAGGGCGGCGATGACACCCCCGGCGAGGGCCAGACCGGCGGCTACGGCGACCAGTCGCCTACGTCCGGGTCTGGCGAAGCTGGCACTCGTTGGTGCGAACACGATGCTCCTTGGGGTCGTGCGGCATGACGTGCGGCATCGCCCGAGGTGCCGAACGGCCGAGGCACACGCCCGGCCATTGGATGAGGATCCTGAGATCTGGTGAACGTGGCCGAGCGGCGTTGTCGACGCCCGTCTGTCCGGTGGGTAAACGCTTGCCGCAGCCGTATCCGGCGGCGGAACTCTGTGCCATCGTTTGCGTCTGACATGGACGACTTCTTCACGGGTGACTGGTTCGGCGCGGCGGCTCTGGTCGAGCGCGTGCAGGGCTATCTGGACGAGCCCGGCATCGCTGCGGCCGCCTTCGTGCTCGCCTTCGCCGCCGGCGCTGCGCATGCGATCGCGCCGGGCCACGGCAAGACCCTGGCGGCGGCGTACCTGATCGGCGCGGAGGGCCGGGTGCGCGACGCGGCCTGGCTGGGCGGCTCGGTGGCGGTGATGCACACCTTCTCGGTGCTGGTCATCGCGGTGGCGTGGGCGTTCTTCTCGCTCTCGGATCTCGTACGCCTGGAGAACCTCACCGCCGGGCTGCAGATCGTCGCCGGGGTGCTGATCATCGGCACCGGGCTCTGGCTGCTACGCCGGCACTGGCGTGCTGCCCGCTCGGGGACCGGACACGGGCACTCCCACGGGCACTCCGCCGAGCACGGGCACGGACATGGGCATGGCCACGGTCAGCCAGGCGTACGCCGCCCCGGCATCGTCCTGCTCGGTATCTCCGGCGGCCTGACCCCGTCCCCGGGGGCCTTCCTGGTCCTGGTGACCGGCCTGTTCGCCGGCCGCTCGGCGTTCGCGCTGCTGCTGGTGATCACCTTCGGCCTGGGCATGGCGACGATCCTGTTCGGCGTCGGCCTGCTGGCCCTGGCCGGCAACAACCTCGTCGTCCGCGTCGCCGAGTCGAAGGCCTACCTCCAGGTCGCGGCGAAGGTCACCCCGATCCTGGCCGCGCTCGGCGTCACGGTCCTCGGTGCAGGCCTCACCGTCGTCGGCGTCGGCGCACTCGGCTGACCGCGATCCACGCAGTCTGAGCGGTCAGAGTGTCGGGGCGATCGAAGGCAGCAGGTCCTGGAACGTACGTCCGTTGCCGATCTCGCCCAGCGCGGTCATCGCCCAGCCACCGTCCTGACGGCTGACCTTGGCCATGATCTCCGCGGTGTGCGGGCCGGTCTGGCTCACGTCGAAGCGGGCGATCTCGGTGTGGGTGTTCTCGTCGACCAGTCGGCAGAACGCGTTCTGGATCTGGGCGAAGCTCTGCCCGGTGAAGGAGTTGATCGTGAACACGATCTGCGCGACCTCCGCGGGCATTCGGTCGAGGTGGACGATGATCGACTCGTCATCGCCCTCGCCGGCACCGGTGCGGTTGTCGCCGGTGTGGACGACGGCGCCGTCCCTCGACTTCAGCTGCCGGAACCAGGCCTGGTCGAGGTGGGCGCCGGCCGCGTCGTAGAGGATCGCGGAGGCGTCCATGTCGACGTCGGCCCCGCGGAACCCGCCGAAGAGGCCCTTTCTGACCGCGTCCCAGCCGAGCGCTATCCGTACGTGCGTCATGCTGCTGCCGTCACCGGTGGTGAGCGAGACCGACTGTCCCTTGGCGAGCGAGACGGACAACTGATCCTCCGATGGCTGGACCGACGCGGACGCGACCAGCCTAGTGGCCATCGCCTCGATCTCGTCCCGGTTCCGCCGTCATGGCACGCACCGGGCGGCGTTGCCCCCGCTCGAAAGACCCCGGTATGCCTTCGCGGGGGCGCCTTGCCCAGCACGCACCCTGACGACGGAACCGGGACGAACTCTCGGCTCAGGCCACTAGTCAATCGTGACGGTCACCGGCTCGGTTCCGGTCGCCTCGACCAGGATCCGGTGGTGCTCGGCCTCACCGACCACCCGGCCGCCCTCGACCGAGATGTCCGGCCCGGACTGGTAGTGGAGGGGGCTGACGAAGATCTCGGTCGGCTCGTCGACGTCGGCGGCGGGCTCGTAGGTGTAGCTGAACGCACCGGTCTCCGGGTCGAAGGAGAGGTCCATCGGCGTCCCGGCCGTGGCCTGCGGGTAGGTGCGGACCAGCGTACGCAGCTTCTCGGACTTCACCGTCGAGAGATCGGCGTCGTCGGTGAACATGCCCTGGCGTCCGTCGGCGGTGGTCGGGTCGTCCCAGTGCTTGTAGGCCCAGTGCATCCAGGAGGTGAAGTGGTCGTCGGCCGAGGCGGTGTCGATGGCCAGCAGCTCGGTGTTGTCGGTCGCGCCGAACTCCGACATCAGGTTGGTCGCACCCATCGTCTCGGCCTGCTCGAGCGCCTTGCGGTTGTGCGTCTCGTCGTAGTCCTGGCAGCCGCTGACCCCGGTCGGGATGCCCTGGGAGTCGAGATAGCCGTAGGGGCAGTAGCTGTGCCAGGAGTAGCCGACCTGGTCGTCGTCGGCCGGCCCGAAGCTCGAGTTGGGGACCTGGTTGGCGAGCAGCTGCGACTCGTACCAGACGATCCCGTCGGGGTCGGACCGGCGGATCGCCGCCGTCGCCCTCTCGTACGCCGGCTGGAACTCGTCCCGGTAGGAGCTCGCGCACCCGGTGATCGGGCAGGTCAGCCACTCCCGGCCCGCCCACGGCTCGTTGATGAGGTCGTAGCCCATCGAGTAGGGCTGGTCGCCCCACCGCTGTGCGACCGCGCCCCAGGCCGCGGCCCAGCCGTCCTGGACGCCGTTCTTGTTGGCCCAGAAGTTGTCGTAGACGGTGGCCAGCTCGGGCGTGATGTACGTCGCCGGGAAGGACAGCTTGATCGGCGGGTGCAGGTTGTAGGGCGCCGGTCGCTTCGCTGCCCAGTCGGGCACGCCCTCGCCGCCGTAGGTCTCGTGCCACATGTCCTGGTGGAAGTCGTACTGCATCCAGATGCCCTCGTCGGCGAGCAGGTCGATCACCCGCTGCCAGTCGTCGAGGTAGTCCTCGTCGACCTGCCCGGGGGCGTCCGGGGTCACGCCGGCCCACAGGGTGCCGATCCGGGCGCCGTTGAACCCGTGCTCCGCGAGCCATTCCGCGTCGGCCGCGGTGAAGCCCTCGGGGGAGTCGGGCGGGACGTACGGATCGTGCTTCCAGACCAGGTTCTGCCCGTGCACCAGCACGATCCGGCCGTGCTGGTCGACCAGCCAGCGCCCCTCGCGGGACAGCCGCGGCGTCTCCGCCGGGTCGGCAGAAGGGTCGGCGGCGGCCGGGCCGACGGGGCTCAGCAGCGAGGTTCCGAAGGCGAGCACAGCCGCCGCAGCGGCAACGATGGCGAAGCTTCCCGAGCGACGTGACATGTGCGGAACCTAGTGCTCTCCATCACATCCGGCAAGAACATGTTCTCATTCCGGACGGCGGTCCGGCCGTCGGGGCTGTTGGGGAGAGACCCGCAGTGGACAGGGGCGGCCTCTCTGCGGTTGAGTCAGGTGAGGAGCATTGGGGGAGAATGTCACCTGTGAGAGACGAAGCGAGCGGCTGGTCAGGCACCTGGGTGGCCGAACGTCTGGGCGTGCGTCTGCGGACGACCGACGCGCCGAGCGGGATGATGCTCACCGATCTGGTGGGCCTGGCGGTGCGACGCAACCCACGCCGGGCGCAGCTCCTCGTCTCCTCCGTCCTCGGCAAGCACGTTCCGACCGACCCGCGTCTGGTGACCGACGCCGGTCTGCGTCTGGGCGCCAAGGCGCGCGCTGCGGTCACGGGTGACGCGGTGGTCCTCGGCTACGCCGAGACCGCGACCGCACTCGGCCATCTCGTCGCCGACGCCCTCGGGGCGCCCTACCTGCACTCCACCCGCCGGGTCGTCGACGGCATCGAGTCCGTCGCGGACTTCTACGAGGAGCACTCGCACGCGACCGCCCACCGGCTGCTCCCCGCCGACCCCGCCTTCCTCGCCCGCGCCGACACCCTGGTGCTGGTCGACGACGAGGTCATCACCGGCAAGACCGTCGTCAGCACCATCCGGGCGCTGCACAAGAAGTTCCCGCACAAGCACTACGTCGTGGCCGCGCTCGTCGACCTGCGCTCGGAGGCCGACCGCGGCCGCATGGAGCGCTCGATCAAGCGGCTGCGCGCGACCTTGGACGTGGTCTCCCTCGCGAGCGGCGAGATCGAGCTGCCCGAGGACCTCGCCGACAACGGCAACCGGCTCATCGACACCGTCGAGAACCTCCGTCAGCTGGCCGGCGTCGAGACGAGCCAGCGTCCGCGCGGCGAGGTCGTCCAGGTCGTCGCAACCTGGCCACGCGCCGTCCAGGAGGGTGGCCGCCACGGCTTCGCGCCCAGCGCCGCCGGCTCCTACGAGTCGGCCGTCACGGTGACCGCCGCGGCCGTCGCCGGCCGCATCCCCGACGGCCCGGTGCACGTTCTCGGCACCGAAGAGCTGATGTACGCACCGCTGCGGATCGCCTCTGCGCTGGCGGACCGGCGCGCGGCCGAGGGCCGCCGCCACGAGATCACCTACTCCACGACCACGCGGTCGCCGGTGCTCGACGTCGACGACCCGGGCTATGCGATCCGCACCGCGATCACCTTCCCGTCCCACGACGCCCCGGCCGACGGCGACGGACCGCGCTTCGCCTACAACCTGCGTGAGGGCGTGTTCGAGACGATCGTGCTGGTGGTCGACGAGCCGGCCGACACCCCCGCGTTGCACGAGGAGGGCGGCCTGGTCGACCAGCTCGCCCGGCTCGCGCCGCGGGTCGTGGTCGTGACCATCCCGGCGTACGCCCCGGAGCCGCGCCACGACCAGCCGGCCCGGCAGCTGCCTGCTCCTCTCCACGGGCCGGCCTTCGGCTCCTACGACCGCGACGACGTCGCCTGGCTGCTCAAGGACCTGTCCGCGGACACGGCCGAGGCACCGGCGGAGGAGCATGCGGAGGCTCACCGGGAGCTCTTCGACGAGGCCTTGAGCGCATCGGCCCAGCGGGTCGCGTACGCCATCGGCCTGGTCACCGAGCAGGTGCTCGCCAGACGCGGGCAGGATGCCGTGCTGGTCTCCCTGGTGCGTGCCGGCATCCCGATCGGGGTGCTGATGCGGCGCTGGGTCCAGCGCGTGCACGGGCTCGACCTGCCCCACTACGCGATCTCGATGATCCGCGGTCGCGGCATCGACCAGACCGCGCTCGCCTATCTGGCCGCCCACCACGACCCCGCTCAGGTGATGTTCGTGGACGGGTGGACCGGCACGGGCGCGATCGCCCGCGAGCTGGCCGCGTCGGTCGAGAAGGCCAACTCGACGCTCGACGCCCATCTGGCCTCGCCGTTCTCCCCGGAGCTCGCGGTCCTCGCCGACCCGGGCCGGAGCGTGGCGGTCTACGGCACCCGCGAGGACTATCTGATCCCGTCGGCGTCCCTCGGGTCCACGGTCTCCGGCCTCGTCTCGCGCCCCATCATCGACGACGACCGGGTCGGCCCCAA
Source organism: Nocardioides sp. NPDC087217 (assembly GCF_044744805.1). Taxonomy (NCBI): domain Bacteria; kingdom Bacillati; phylum Actinomycetota; class Actinomycetes; order Propionibacteriales; family Nocardioidaceae; genus Nocardioides; species Nocardioides sp. NPDC087217. The sequence goes on along the minus strand of NZ_JBIUZB010000001.1, from coordinate 557,460 downwards.
CGACTTCCACGGCGCGGTGTTCCACGCCGAGCTGGCGCCGGCCGACGTGTCCAAGAAGTTCATCGACACGGTCGCGGCCCGCTTCCCGATCGTGCGCACCAAGGTGATGCTCGACCTCGGTGCCCACCTCGGTGGCGACCACACCCCCACCTGGGTGGGCTGGGACGCGGTCGAGGAGGTCGCGGAGAAGTTCGCGGACGGCGACGTCAGCCTCGTCCAGGCCGGCGTCGATGAGACCCTCCGGCTGCTGCTTCATGGCAAGCCGGCGAAGATCCTGGTGGACCCGGCCCATGACGCCGACGTGAGTCAGGTGAAGAAGCTCGCCGAGGCGCGCGACGTGCCGGTGGAGCGCATCTCCGGCCTGCCCTACTCCTGCATCGGTCTCGTACGTCCCTGATGCCGGTGCGCCCGCCACAGGACCTGGTCGTCGTCGGGAGCATCAACGTCGACCTGACGGCGCTCGTCGAGCGGTTGCCCGGTGCCGGAGAGACCGTCGGTGGTGGTCGGCTGCGCCGCGACGTCGGCGGGAAGGGTGCCAACCAGGCGGTCGCGGCGAGTCGGCTGGGAGCGGGGGTGCGGATGGTCGGCGCCGTCGGCTCCGATGCCGACGGTGCCTGGGCGGTCGAGACGATCCGGGCCGCCGGGGTCGACGTCGCCGGCGTGTGCGTCACCGACTCGCCGACCGGGACGGCGCTGATCGCGGTCGACGCGGCGGGGGAGAACCAGATCGTGGTGTGCTCCGGCGCCAACGCGTCGGTCGGCGCCGACGGGATCTCGGTCGGGGCGGACGAGGCGGTGCTGATGCAGCTCGAGCTCTCCTTGGAGGTGGTCCGCGCCGTCGCCGCCCGGGCGTCGGGCTTCGTCGCGCTCAACGCCGCTCCGGCCCAGCCGCTCCCGGCCGACCTCGTCGAGCGGGTGGACCTGTTCATCGTCAACGAGACCGAGTACGCCGCGATGCCCGAGCTGCGCGCGGCCCGGCGGGTCGCGGTGACCTACGGCGCCTCAGGCGCGGCGATGATCGCCGACGGTGTCGAGACCGCTCGCGTGCCCGCCGCGCCGGCGCCGGACGTGGTCAACACCGTCGGCGCCGGCGACGCGTTCTCCGCGGCGCTCACCCTCGCGATCCGGGCCGGCGCACCGGACGAGCAGGCGCTGCGTACGGCCTGCGCGGTCGGCGCCGCCGCGGTCGCGCACCCCAGCGCCCAACCGCCGCTGGCGCGGCTGGAGACGTACGCCTAGGCCAGCTCCTTCCGGAAGAAGTGGGTGGCGTGGGGGTTGTCGTTGTAGCGGTCGATGCGCTCGTAGCCGGCCCGCTCGTACATCCCGATCGCCTCGCTGAGGACGTCGCGCGTGTCCAGGCGTACGACCGTGTGGCCCAGCCGCAGCGCCTCGGCCTCGAGGTGGCGCAACAGGCGTGAGCCGAGACCCGCGCCGCGCCAGGCGGGGTCGACCCACATCCGCTTGATCTCGCCGGTGCCGTCGAACTCGCGCACGCCACCGCAGGCGACCGGGGCGCCGTCGCTGGCGGCCACGAAGAACGTGCCGTGGGGCGGTCGCAGGGAGGGGTCGTCGCCGAAGCCCTCGTCGCCGACGGTGAACCCGAAGCGGTCGCCGATCTCGGCGAAGTAGTGGCCCACCGCCTCCTGGGCCATCGGGTCGCGCGGGTCCACCTGCTCGATGGTGATCGTGGCCGCGCGGACCAGGAGGTCGGCTGTCGCCAGCGCCTCGTTGAGACGGTCGCGCTGCCGCTGGGTGAGCGGATCGAGCAGCAGGTGGGCGCGCTCCTCGGAGCGGCGCTCGAGGTCGTCCCACTGCTTGAGGCCGTCCTCGGTGAGCGCCACCAGCCGGCGCCGGCCGTCGGAGGGGTCGCGGTCCGTCGCGACGTACCCCTTGGTCTCCAGCGTCCGCAGCATCCGGCTGACGTAGCCGGAGTCGAGGCCGCCGAGCCGGGTCCTGAGGTCCTGCACCGTGGGGGCGGAATCGGAGTCCGAGGCGGCGAGCCCGATCTCGTAGAGGATCCGAGCCGTGCCATAGGGGAGACCACTGCCGAGGAAGGAGTCTTCGAGCGCTCCCACCCGACGGACGTAGCTCATGTTGAACTTGCGCATCACCGAGGTGTCCACTGTCATATACCTGACTTTAGTCAGGTAATTCCTGGATTCCAAGGATGGTCCGAAAACTGGTTGTTCGGGCCTCGCTGCGCGGCGAGAGTGGGAGCGCCGAAGCCGAACGGAGAGAGGTACGTATGACATCCGAGCAGCCCGGCCGCATCACCGAGCACCCAGTGCCCGGCCGTGGCCCGTACGCCATCGCCCCAGGTCCGGATGATGCGCTGTGGTTCACCCTGGAGGGCAGTGGCGAGATCGGCCGCCTCGTCCCGGGGGAGTCTCCTGCCACTTTCTCGCTGGCGGCCGACTGCGGTCCGACGATCATCGCGCCCGGGCCGGACGGCGCGCTCTGGTTCACCGAGACTCGCGCCCACAGGATCGGCCGGATCACCGTCGACGGCGTGGTGATCGAGTACGCACTGCGGGAGTGCGGGCCGTACGGGCTCGCCGCCGGTCCCGACGATGCGCTGTGGTTCACGGAGATGACGACCGACTGCATCGGACGCATCACCACCGACGGCACGGTCACCGAGTTTCCGCTCCCGATCACCGAGGCGTTCCCGTCGGCGATCGTCGCCGGTCCGGACCAGGCGCTGTGGTTCACCATGAACCGAGCCAACGCGATCGGCCGAATCGACCTGCGCGGCGAGGTCACCGTGCACGACCTACCCACTCCCGACGCGGCGCCGGTCGGCATCACGCTCGGCCCCGATGCTGCGCTGTGGTTCGTCGAGATCGCGGCCGGCCAGATCGGCCGCATCACCGTCGACGGAGAGATCGCCGAGCATCCCCTGCCCGACCGTGGCGCGCGCCCGCACGCCGTCGTCGCCGGCGCCGACGAACTCTGGTTCTCCGAGTGGGGCGGCAACCGGGTCGGCTCGATCACCGCGGCCGGCGTGATCGAGTCCGTCGCGCTGCCGACCCCGAACTCCGAGCCTCATGGACTCACCATCGGGCCCGACGGTGCCCTCTGGGTCGCTCTGGAGCACGGCGCGCTCGCCCGCGTCTCGCTCGGCATCAGCGAGAGAAAATGATGAAGGGCGAGGTTCAAACCCGACCAGAGGTTTCCCTCTGGTGGAGGTTTGAACCTCGCCATATGGGGTGAGCGACGGGGCTTGAACCCGCGACCCTCGCGACCACAACGCGATGCTCTACCAGCTGAGCTACGCCCACCATCGGCTCGGACAGCGCATGTTCGAGCCAGCAAGAATCATAGGGGAATCAGGCCGGATCTGTGGAATCGGGGGTGGCCACCGGGTCGCCGAGGCCGGTGATCGAGGCTCCGTGCCGGCCGGCGATCTCCTTCGCCGCCTCGGAGTCCGGGCCGGGCATCGGCACGAAGACCGCCTCGCGGTAGTAGCGAAGCTCCTCGATCGACTCCTGGATGTCGGCCAGGGCGCGGTGGTTGCCGCGCTTGGGAGGCGCCGAGAAGTAGGCCCGCGGGAACCAGCGGCGCGACAGCTCCTTGATCGAGGAGACGTCGACGTTGCGGTAGTGGAGGAAGCCCTCCAGTTCGGGCATGTCGCGGGCCAGGAAGTTGCGGTCGGTGGCCACCGTGTTGCCGCCCAGCGGCGGCCGGGAGTCCTTGCCGCAGTGCTCCCAGACGTACGCCAGGACCTGCTCCTCCGCCTCGCGCATCGGCACACCGTTCTCGAGCTCGACCAGCAGGCCGGACTTGGTGTGCATGTCGCGTACGAAGTCGTCCATCTGCTCCAGCGCCTCGGCCGGGGGCTTGATGATGATGTCGACCCCGTCGCCGAGCACGTTGAGATCGAAGTCGGTGACGAGGGCTGCCACCTCGATGAGCGCATCGTGCTCGAGGGACAGCCCGGTCATCTCGCAGTCGATCCAGACCAGACGTTCGTTCAGTGAAGCCACCGCAGCACCATAACGCTGCTGCTCAGCGGCTTCGCGGAGGGTTAGGAGACGATGTGATAACGGTTCCCATGGCGTGGTTTCAGCCTGCGCTCAGGAGACCGCCCTATGTTGGTTCCATGAGCACGGATTCAGCCAGCAGCCCCTCGCGCAAGGAGAAGCGTGAGGCCCGCGCTGCCAAGGCCGCCGCGGAGCTGGAGGCTCTGCGCAAGAAGCAGGCCCGCAAGTCGATCCTCACCGTCGCGGCGGTCGTCGTCGCCATCGCGGTGATCATCGGTGGGCTCGTCTGGTTCAGCGTGAACCGCTCCGGCGACGACAAGGTCACCGCCGTCGAGGCCGGTAGCAGCGAGCACGGCCTGGTGATCGGTCCCGACGATGCGCCTCACAAGGTCGTCATCTACGAGGACTTCCTGTGCCCCTACTGCGCTGAGTTCGAGGCTGCCACCCGCGAGGACCTCGCCGAGCTCGCGGCCGACGGCAAGGTGCAGGTCGACTACCGCCCGTTCGTGCTCCTCTCGAGGCTTGGCCCTTACTCCGAGCTCGCCACCTCGGCATTCGCGGTCGTCCAGGAGGAGGCCGGTAGCGAGGTCGCCAAGAAGTTCCACGACTTGCTCTTCGAGAACCAGCCCAGCGAGTCTGGCCCCTTTCCTGAAGCCGCCAACCTCGTCGACCTCGCCGTCGAAGCGGGTGCGTCCGAGGCCGCTGTCAAGGACCGTATCGAGAGTCTTGACGGCAAGGCGTGGGCTGATGCTGCCACACGGGCGGCCGCCGACAGCGGAGTCAACGGCACTCCCACCATCCTCCTCGACGGGAAGCAGTTCCAAGAGGGCAACACGATGGAGGACATCGCCGATGCGTTGGTTGAGCAGATTTCCTGATCTGCTGGAAGCGCTAGGTGCGGAGCGCAAGAGAGGCTTGCGCGGGATCGTGAGTGCATGAAGACCCGAGGGCCGGGTGACGTAGACTGGAATCTGGTCTCGAACCGCTTCGCGGTTCTGCGTAGTTCTTGACCGAACGGTTCTCGTATCAGGTTCGATTGGAGACTGCCAAGCAGCCGCGCCGATCAGGCATCGACGTCGAGCGCCGCCACTTGGGGATGTTCCTGCAATGCGAATAGATGCAGAGCTATTCTCTGCGAAGCCGGGTTGGCATCCACGTACCGTGGCGAAGTGGCTAGAGGAGCCGCTATCGATGCCCATTGGTCAGGTTTCGGGTTTGCTTGCTTCAGAGATCCAGGGGGAATTTTGCGTTCAACTGCTAGGGTCATCGTCGTAGTTGTTGCGACGGTTCTAGGTGTCTTTTCGCTTGCCTCGCCTGTTCATGCGGAGGCGTACAAGACGGAGTCGGCGTGTGGCTCTTCGGGCCGCGTCCACAACACGACTCGCCTAACGGCGTTCGCCGGCCACCATGTGGAGATTAGTGAGCGCGCCTGCCACAACGGTACTTTCATGAAGTGGGCAACGAATCCGAGAATATCGTTCCCAAGCCGCCCTAACCCAGCTGCTCCCTTGGAGAGTGTCAAGGTGAAGCAGAAACCCTTCATCTACTCCAAGAAGAACTGCGTTGGCCACCCTTGCCGAATTACGTGGCGGTTCACTGTCGAGCAGGGAATCAAGGGTGCCCCAGTGCAGGAGTTTGTGTTCTACTACCGCGTGTATCCGGCGTACACGCAGTTGTGTCTAGGTAAGTCCTGTAATAAGAAGCGCTGGTCGGCGGGGTAGGCTCTAGCTCATGACTCGACAGATTCAATTCTTCTTCAGTTTCGTCGGGATCCTTCTCATGACCTACTTTGCTGCTGCTGGCCTGGTGACTGTCGTGCTGGCGCTCGCGCAGTCCTAGCAAGGATCCGTCTGCAGGCAGGGTGGGCAGGTCTCCCGATCCGGAGACCTGCCCGAAGGTCGTGTTTGTGCGCCGCGCACGGGAACCTCGTGACGGTGCCGTACTTTGGCTCAGGTTTTCCACGGCGGCCCCGTTTCTTGATCATCGAGAGGTCGCGCTCCTGCGACGTACTCGGCGATTGGGTCACAGGTGGCGCACTCCTATGGCGGGAAACTAGGGCCGAGCGTCCAAAGAGTTTATAAGTGGTTCAATCGGGCCAAGGCAGGGACATGCTGCGCGCCGTACTCGTCGACTACAGGCTTGCGGCCTGATCCGCGTTGCCAAAGGTTCGGCTGGCGTTTCCGTAGGCACTTTAGGGTTCGGCGACGGCCGACGGCGGCTGGATCCCTAGGCGAAGGTGCTCGAGATGGCGTACGCGACGACCGAAGACGGGCATCGGATCTATGTGAAGCCGACGGATCCGCGGGCTCTGGGCCTGATCGCGAACAAGGGGCGGATCATCCGGGGCTCGCTCGAGCTGTGGCGGGTGGCGCTCGGCCTGCACCCCTGGCAGACAGTGATCGACATCGGTGTGAACTACGGCGAGATGCTCGTCGGGGTGGAGATCCCCGAGGGTGTGGAGCTGATCGGGTTCGAGCCGAACACCTCGCTGCACAAGGTCCTGCGCAAGACGCTCGAGACCCGCGGGATCAGCATCGACCTGCGCGCGCAGGCCGTCGCCGACAAGCCCGGAGCCGCGCGGTTCGCGGTGGATCGGACCTGGTCGGGGACGTCGTCGCTCTACGACGAGCGCCACGACGGCTCGGCCCGTTGGCAGCTGCGGGAGGTCGAGGTCACCACGCTCGACGAGGTGCTCGGCGACCAGCGGCGTCCGTTCTGCGTGAAGGTGGACGTGGAGGGCTTCGAGCGGGAGGTCGTCGACGGCGCGGCGAGGTCGCTGGAGGGCACGGAGCACTGGGCGCTGATGCTCGAGATCGAGCACATGGACCGTGGCTACCTCGCCGAGCTGGCCAGGACGCGCGACGTGTTCGTGAAGGAGAAGGACTCGACCACGCTGCGTCGGGTGCCAGGCGGACGGGTCGCCGTCGAGGAGCTTCTCGACGACCCGGCGCTGCACCGGCAGGACTGTCTGGTCCTGAGCCCGCCGCTGGCGGCTGAACAGCGATAACGTGGCGGCATGACCGAGATCCAGATCGTCGAGCAGTTTCTGGCCGCCCTCGAGACGGGCGACGTCGACGCGGCGCTGCTGCTGTGTGCGGACGACGTCACCTACCAGAACGTGCCCCTCCCGCCCGCGCGTGGCCTCTCCGACGTCGGGCGCCAGCTGCGGGTCATGGGGAAGTACGCCACCGGCTTCGAGGTCCGGATGATCAACATCGCGGCCAACGGCCCGGTGGTGCTCACCGAGCGCATCGACGTGCTCAGTCGCGGCTCGGTCTCCGCCGATTTCTGGGTCTGCGGCACATTCGAGGTGCGTGACGGCAAGATCGTGCTCTGGCGCGACTACTTCGACTGGACGACCTTCATCGCGGCGGGCGTCAAGGGCGTCGGCCGGGCGGCGTTCGGCGCGATCCGGAAGGCCGTCGGCCGCTGAGTCGTTGTGCGCAGTGCACGAGGCACATCGTGCGCTGTTCTTGTGACGCCAGTCACAGCGAGCCCTACTCTCGGAGACATGCCTCGTGCGTCAGCCGCTCTCCTCGCCCTGCTCCTGACCGCTTCCGCTCTGGTCGCCTCGACCGGCACGGCGCTCGCTGACCCCGAACCACCCGGTGACCAGCCGCTTCCCGGCTACACGATCAGCAACCCGCCGGTCGCGCCGATCGTCGTCGATGGCCAGGAGACGACGGTGCGCCAGGGCGTGCACGAGCACGCCGCGTACATCCTCGAGGTGCCGGCAGACTGGAACGGCGAGCTGGTGATGTGGGCCCACGGCTACCGCGGGCTCAGCTACACGCTGACGCCCGAGACACCGGGGTTCGGGCTGCGGCGTACGTTCCTCGAGCAGGGGTACGCCTGGGCGGCGTCGAGCTACTCGACCAACGGCTACGACGTGGGCGCCGGGGTGCGCTCGACCCGGGATCTGGCGACGTACGCCTCCGAGCTGCTGCCGCGGAAGGCCACCCGCACCTATGTGACCGGGGTGTCGATGGGCGGCCATGTGATCGGGCGGTCGCTGGAGCAGTATCCGGGCTTCTACGACGGTGCGATGCCGATGTGCGGGCAGCTGGGGGATGTGGAGCTCTTCGACTTCTTCGTCGACTACAACCTCGGCGCGCAGGCGCTCGCGGGCCACGACGCCTACCCCTACACGAAGGACTACCAGAGCGTCGACGTCCCGGTGATCAAGGAGCGGCTCGGGCTCGGCGGCACGCTGACCCCGGAGGGCGAGCAGCTGCGGGCGATGACCATCGAGCGCAGCGGCGGTCCGCGGCCCGGCGCGGTGGCGGCCTTCGGGCAGTGGAAGGACTTCCTCTTCACGCTGCCGTCGGTGGACGACGGTGGCACGCTGGGCTTCAACATCGGCCGGGTGGCGACCAACCGGGACACCGTCTACACCCCGAGCTCGCCGGTCGACCTCAACACCGAGATCGAGCGGGCGGACCCCACCGATCCGGCCGGGCGCTACAGCCACCGGCTCAACGCCCCGTCGCGGATCTCCGGCCGTCCCACCGCCCCGGTGGTGAGCCTGCACAACCTCGGCGACATGTTCGTGCCGTTCTCCCTGGAGCAGATCTATGCCCGTGAGGTGGCCCGCCACCACCGCGACGGTCTGCTCGTGCAGCGGGCGATCCGCTCGGCCGGGCACTGCGAGTTCAGCCCCGCCGAGGCCTCGGCCGCCTGGGGCGACCTCGTCGACTGGGTCGAGCACGGTGACCGTCCGGCCGGCGACGACGTGCTCGACCGGGCAGCCGTCGCCGCACCCGACTACGGCTGCGCGTTCACCGATCCCACGGCATACGGAAGCGGCTCGCGTCGTCTCTACGCGCGCTGCCCCTGACCGAGGTCAGCGGAGGACGTCGTAGACGAGCTTGATGATGCCGTTGGCGTAGGTCTCCGACTCGACCAGCTCGAGGCGCTGCTTGTCCTTGTCGGTCTCGCTCCACATCGACTTGCCGGCGCCGAGGACGACGGGGAAGACGAGCAGGTGGTAGCGGTCGATCAGGCCGGCGTCGGAGAGGTTGCGGGCGAGCTCGGCGCTGCCGGCGATCAGGATCGGGGCGCCGTCGCCCTGCTTGAGCTTCTCGACCTCGTCGAGCGACCTCAGGATGTTCTGCGGGCCCCAGTTGTCGACCAGGGCGTCGTCGCCGAGGGAGGTCGAGACGACGTACTTGGGGATCTCCTTGACCACCGTGAAGTCCTCGATGTCGGGCCAGATCGGTGCGAAGGCCTCGTAGCTGCGCCGGCCGAACATCAGCGCGCCGGCCTCCTCCATCTCGCTGCCCTTGATCGCATAGGCCTCGGGCAGGAACTCGATGTCCTTGAAGGTCCAGCCGCCGCTGCGGTGCTGCTCGGAGGGGGAGCCGCCGCCGGGGGAGTCGACGACGCCGTCGATGGACACGAACGCGGAGTAGATGAGTGTGCGCATGGGCCGATCCTGCCGCACGAGCGGGGTCGCAGCACGCGGATTCTCCAGGGCTTGCCCTAGATACTGGGGATGCGGCCCATGTGGTCACATGACACGGTGGAAGGGCATTCATTCCATGACCGCCGGTCTCGGGGCGCGGCGCGCCTGTTTGCCCACCTTCGTGCACGGAAACCCATATGGGGATCGCATGTCCACACCAGTCAAGCCACCTACCGAGAAGAGCCCGAAGAAGCCCGACGAGGTCGCAGACCAGGACGGCAGAGCACCCGAGGACCTCGTCAACCGGATCGGCTCCGCCCATGGATTCGGTACGCCGCACCAGCACGCCCGCGGCCACGGCCGCGAGCAGCGGGGGCTCGCCTACCTTCCCGGATCCCAGCTGTTCGAGGGGAGGTTCGGCCGGATGTTCCGGTTGAACCCCTACGTACCCTCCGAGGGGCGGATCCTGGAGATCGCCCAGATGATGACCGACAACGCTCCTGGCGATGCCGCCAAGGACAACCCGGACATCCCGGCCGGCTACACCTACCTCGGCCAGTTCATCGACCATGACATCACCTTCGACCCGGTCTCCAGCCTGACCAGGCGGAACGACCCGGACGCGCTCACCACCTTCCGTTCCCCGGCCTTCGACCTCGACAACGTCTACGGTCGGGGACCCGCCGACGACGCGTTCATGTACGACAAGGCTCCCGGCCGCGCCGGCTACCTGCTCATCGGCCGCCACGACAACGAGGACGACCTGCCGCGCAACGCGCAGGACATCGCGATCATCGGTGACCCGCGCAACGACGAGAACACCTTCGTCAGCCAGCTCCAGCTGACCATGATGAAGTTCCACAACGCCGTAATGGACATGGTCCTCGCCGACCCGCGGATGCAGCGGGACAGCGAGACGGTGTTCGAGGCGGCGCAGCGCACGGTCCGCTGGCACTACCAGTGGCTGGTCGTGCACGACTTCCTGCGGCGTACGGTCGGCCAGGCGATGCTCGGCGACGTGCTCGACGAGACCGGTGCGGTTCCGAGGCTCCGCCTCGACCACTACGAGGCGAAGTCGGGGAAGGCGTTCATGCCGGTCGAGTTCTCCGTCGCGGCCTACCGCTTCGGTCACTCGCAGGTGCGGGGTCGTTACAAGCTCAACACCACCGTGCCGCCGCTGCCGACCTTCACCAAGGCGACCACTCCGGGGGAGGACCTGAGGCTGAAGCACTTCGTCGGGTTCCGGATCCTGCCGCCGTTCTGGACCGTCGAGTGGAACCGGTTCTTCGACCTCGACGGGCCCGGTGGCGTCCAGCCGCAGGCCACGCGGGCCATCGACACCATGGTGGTGCCGCCGATGACCGACCTTCCTCCCGAGATCGCCGCGGACCCGAGCTCGATCGTGGTGCGCAACCTGACTCGTGGTGCCCGCATGGGCCTGCCGTCGGGGCGGGCGGTGGCGCGCAAGATGGGGATCACGCCGATCGGCGACGAGCTGGGGTTGCCCGGTGGCGGTCCTGCTCCGTTGTGGTTCTACATCCTCAAGGAGGCCGAGCTGCTCGCCGGCGGCCGTCGCCTGGGGCCGGTCGGTGGCCGTATCGTCGCCGAGGTGTTCCTCGGGCTGCTCGCCATGGACCCGACCTCCTACCTGCGCAACGACCCGTCCTGGCGCCCGACGCTCCCCGCGGCCACTCCGGGCGAGTTCACCACGGTGGACCTGATCAACCTGGCCGGCCACGGATTGGGGACCACCTGATCGCGCTAACGTGGCCGGCGTGACCGCTCGACGACGTGCTCAGGAGTTCTGTGAGGCGTACGGCCTCTCGATGCCGATCCTTCAGGCGCCGATGGCGGGTGCCTGTCCGCCCGCGGCGGCGGCCGCGGTCGCCGCCGCCGGTGGGATGGGCGCGGCGGGGGTGGTGCTCGACGCGCCGGAGCGGATCGCGGAGTGGGCCGCCGAGTTCCGGTCGCTGTCGGCGGGGCCGTTCCAGCTGAACATCTGGATCCCCGACCCGGCCGATGACGACCCCGCCAGGATCTCGGCGGCAGAGGAGTTCCTGGCCCGGTTCGGTACGCCGGGCCCCGAGCAGCCGCCCGCGCCGTCGTTCGAGGAGCAGTGCGAGGCGATGCTCGCCGCCCGACCGAGGGCCGTCTCCTCGATCATGGGGCTCTTCTCGCCGGAGTACGTCGACCGCCTGCACGCGGCCGGGATCGCCTGGTTCGCGTGCGCCACGACCCTGGCCGAGGCAGTCGCCGCGCAGGAGGCCGGTGCCGACGCCATCGTGGCGCAGGGTCTCGAGGCCGGCGGGCACCGAGGGGTCTTCGAGCCGGAGACGGCGGAGCGTACGGCCGTCGGGCTGTTCGCTCTGCTGCCGCACATCGTCGACGGGGTCGACGTGCCGGTCATCGCCACGGGCGCAATCGCCGACGGGCGTGCGGTCGCCGCCGCGCTGACCCTCGGGGCGAGCGCCGTGCAGGTCGGCACCGCGCTGCTGCGGTCGCCGGAGACCGCGATCGCCGACGCCTGGGCGGCCTCGCTCGACGGGCTCGCGCCGGAGGACACGGTCGCCACCCGGGCCTACTCCGGCCGACTCGGCCGCGCCGCCCCGACGGGCTATGTCCGCTCCTGGGAGGCTCCGGACGCGCCGTCGCCCGCGCCCTACCCTCATCAGCGCAGGCTGGTCGCCAGGTGGCGCAAGGGAACGCCCGAACCCGTCGCCGAGGTGGCGCTCGACCGGGCCAACCACTGGGCCGGACAGGCCGCAGCGCGCGCGGTGGCCGAGCCGGCCGCCGACATCGTGACCCGGATGTGGAGCGAGGCACGGAGCCTCCTCCCGGACACGGTCTAGTTCGACGGTGTAGAACGGAAGGCATGAGCGAAACCTGGCCCCAGCGACTGCTCGTGGACGGCTTCGGCCGGATCGCGGAGACCCTTCCTTCGATCGTCGACGGGCTCTCGGTCGACGACCTGCTGTGGCGGCCCTACGACCGCGCCAACTCGATCGCCTGGATCCTGTGGCACATCGCCCGGATGGAGGACGCCCAGATCGCGCCGCTCGCCGGCACCGACGAGGTGTGGGCGCGCGAGGGCTGGGTGGAGCGGTTCGGGCTGCCGTACCGGCCCAGAGCGATGGGATACGGGCAGAGTGCCGAGGAGGTCGCGGCGTTCCGGCTCGAGGACCCGAAGCTGCTGACGGGCTACTACCAGGCGGTCCACGCGGCCACGATCGAGCTGGTCGACTCGTTGAGCGAGGACGACCTCGCCCGCGTCATCGATGAGCGCTGGGACCCGCCCGTCACCCTCGCGGTGAGGCTGGTCAGCGTCGTCGACGACGCCGCCCAGCACATCGGCCAGGCGGCGTACGTCAAGGGCTTGCTGGGTCTCCGCTGAGTCAGCGCCGGGGTCAGAGGACGGCGGCGATGGCCTCGTCGATCGAGGCGTCGCCGGAGACCAGCTCCCACTGCTTGCCGACGGTGGCGTCGTCGTCGATCACGGCGGCGATGACCGCGGCCACGTCGGCACGCGGGATGGTGTCGCGGTCGACCTTCTCGGCCAGCTTGACCCGCCCGGTGGCGGGCTCGTCGGTGAGGCCACCGGGACGCAGGATGGTCCAGGCGAGGTCGCTGTCGCGCAGGGCGATGTCGGCGTCGCGCTTGGCCTCGACGTAGGCCTTCCACACCTCGCCCGCATCGGCCGGGACCGGCTCGTCGACGCTGATCGCCGAGACCTGCACGAAGCGCCGGATGCCGGCGGCCTTGGCGCCCGCGATCGACTTGGTCGAGCCCTCCAGGTCGACGGTGCGCTTGCGCTCGATGTTGCCGTCGGGGCCGCCGCCGGCGGCGAAGACCACCGCGTCGCAGCCCGCGAAGGCGGCGGCGAACCCGTCGGCGTCCTGGTTCTCGATGTCGAGCAGGCCCACCTCCGCCCCGAGCGCTTCGAGTTCGGCGCGGTAGCTCTCGTTGCGTACGAGCGCGACCGGGGTGTGGCCCGCGGCCGCGAGGATCGGATGGAGCTGCAGGGCGACCTTGCCGTGGCCGCCGACGATGGCGATGCGCATGCTCCCACCCTAGGCATACGAGGCCACTGACAATTGTCACCGTCGGGTCCGGACAATCAGATCTGACGCCCGGGTGCCTCCGAACGCGAGTCTGGAGACACCACCCACGGTGGGTGGTGGAGACGGAGGAATCGCGATGACAACCGTGACGAACGAGACCGTGCAGCGCACCCGGGTCGGGTGGCTGCGGATCGGCGGGATAGCGGCCACCGCGGCCGTGGCAGCGACGGTCGTATGGCTGCTGTGGACCCAGGCCGGGGGCGTGGACTTCGAGGTGAAGTCGGGTGGCGGCAGCCAGCAGATCGGGATCGGTTCGGTGATCGTCAGCAGCCTGATCATCGCGCTGGCCGGGGGTGTGCTGCTGCGCTGGTGGGAGGGCCGTTCCGAGCGCGGGACGCGGCGATGGACGATGCTCGCCGTCGGGATCGCCGTGCTCTCGCTGATCACACCGACCAGCGCGCTCACCATAGCCGCCGGGCTGGGGCTCGCGAGCCTGCACGTCGTCGTGGCCGTTGTGGTCATCGCCGGCCTGCGGCGACGGTAAAGTGACGCGCGTGTCCGGCCTGAGGTGTCACCTCCAGCGCCACGGCGTGGTGCTGGTGTGGCTGCCGGTGCTGCTCCTCTTCCCGCTCCTCAACCTCTCCGGCGAGGTGCTTCCGGCCGTCGGCCAGGTGGTCCTGGTGCTGGCCCTCGCCGCGGCCGCCGTCGCTCTCGTGGTCAGCGGCCGGGTCCGGGTCCTGCTGCCCGTCCTCGTCGCGCTGATCGTGCTCGCCGCGATGCAGGGGGAGGGCTGGCAGACGGTCTGGGGCGTGCTGGCCATCGTCTCCCCGGCGGTCCTGCGGGGCTGGCGCCTGCTGGTCGCCATCGTCGCGGCCACGGTCGGCGTCGCGGTGTCGATCGCGGTGATCGAGGGCATCGGCGACGCCTACCTGCTCAGCGTCGGCGGCACCTTCCTCAGCGGCGTCACCACGACCTCCTTCCTCCGCCTCGTCGAGGCCGTCGAGCAGCTCCGCCGCACCCGCGAGGAGCTGGCCCGGGCGGCGGTCGCAGAGGAGCGCGCCCGGATGTCGCGTGACCTCCACGACCTGCTCGGCCACACCTTGAGCGTGATGGTCGTCAAGGCCGAGGCCGTACGCCGCCTGGCGGCCCGTGACCCCGAGGCAGCCGCCGCGCACGCGGCCGACATCGAGGAGGTCGGGCGCGCCGCCCTGGCCGACGTCCGGGCCGCCGTCGACCAGATGAAGACGCTCTCCCTGGCCGAGGAGCTCGACGGCGCGCGCCGCGCGCTCGACGCCGCCGGGATCCGTACGTCGATCGCCGCCGCCCGGACCGAGGTGCCCGACATCGCCGGACAGGCGCTCGCCTGGGTCGTACGCGAGGGGGCGACCAACGTGATCCGCCACTCCGGGGCGGCGAGCTGCCGCTTCGAGCTCACCGAGGACGGCGGCGAGCTCCGGCTCGCCGTCGTCGACGACGGCGTCGGCGGTCCGGTGGACACCAGCGAGAGATCAGGCGGACTCGAGGGCCTGCGGCAGCGGTTGCGTGCGGTCGACGGTCGCCTCGACGTACGTCCCGGGGCCGACGGGTTCCGCCTCGAGGCGAGGGTGCCGGCATCGTGATCCGCATCCTGCTCGCCGAGGACCAGGCGATGATGCGCGGCGCGCTCGCCGTGCTGCTCGGGCTCGAGGACGACCTCGAGGTGGTCGCCCAGGTCGGGACCGGCACCGAGATCGTGCCGACGGCGCTCGAGGTGCGCCCTGACGTGGCCCTGCTCGACATCGAGCTGCCAGGGATCAGCGGGCTCGAGGCCGCGCGCGAGCTGACCGCGCGGCTCCCGGAGTGCCGGGTGATGATCCTGACGACGTTCTCCCGACCCGGCTACGTGCGCCAGGCGATGGCCGCGGGCGCGGTCGGCTTCCTGGTCAAGGACGGGCCGGTCGAGGAGCTGGCCGACGCGATCCGCCGGGTGCTGCACGGCGAGACGGTCCTCGACCCCGGCCTGGCCGCGGCCACGCTCCGCGCCGCCCCGAACCCGCTGACCGCGCGCGAGCGCGATGTGCTCGTGGCCTCCGAGGACGGGGCGAGCATCGCCGACATCGCCGCTCGGCTCTTCCTCTCGCCGAGCACGGTGCGCAACTATCTCTCTGCGGCCATCGGCAAGACCGGCACCCGCAACAAGACCGAGGCGGCCCTCACCGCTCGGCGCAACGGCTGGCTGGCCTGACGCCGCGCGATCAGGCCGGGGCCGGCGACAACGACCCGAGCGCGTGCACGAGCGGCGCGAGCTCGGGGATCTCGGCGGCCTCGTCCAGTGCCGTACGCAGCACCTCGTCGTGCAACGGACGGGCCTTCTTCAGCAGGTCGCGTCCGGCGGGCGTGAGCTCGGTGTAGATCCCGCGGCGGTCGTCGGCGCACAGGATCCGGGTGAGGAGGTCGCGGTTCTCCAGGCGCGTGACCAACCGGGTCGTGGCCGAGGAGGAGAGGGCCGCCGCGCGTGCCAGCTGTTGCATGCGCATGTGCCAGCCGTCCTGACGACTGAGCGCGTCGAGGACGGTGAACTCGACGACCGACAGCCCGTGCTCGCGCTGCAGCGCCTTCTCGAGCGCGGCCTCGATCAGGCCGTGCACGGCGGCCAGCGTGCGCCAGCCCTGCGCGCGGATCTCGACGGCGTCGTCAGCGATTCCCATGGGGTCCTCCTTCGTGGACGCCTCCAGCATACCCGAGTTGCGCGGATAGTGCGCGCGTGCAACTATAAATACGAAGCGTGTGCAACTACTGCGCACGCGGACTATCGACAGACGCAACCCGTCCACGTTCAGGAGTCATCCATGCCCGTCGCACTGCTAGCCCTCGCGATCGGAGGGTTCGGCATCGGCCTCACCGAGTTCGTCATCATGGGCCTGCTGCCCGAGGTCTCCACCGACTTCGGGGTCAGCGAGACCACCGCCGGCTACCTCATCTCCGGCTACGCCCTCAGCGTCGCGATCGGCGCCGTCGGCCTGACCCTCCTGCTCACCCGGGTGCCCCGCAAGGTCGCCCTGCTCGGCCTGATGGTGCTGTTCATCCTCGGCAACCTGATCTCCGCGATCTCGCCCGACTACGCCACGATGATGGTCGGCCGGATCATCGCCGCGCTGTGCCACGGCGCCTTCTTCGGCATCGGCGCCGTCGTCGCCGCGCAGCTGGTCGCCCCGGAGCGCAAGGCCAGCGCGATCGCCTTCATGTTCGGTGGCCTCACGCTCGCCAACGTCCTCGGGGTACCCCTCGGCACCCTGCTCGGCCAGGCCGCCGGCTGGCGCTCGACCTTCTGGGCGATCACCGTCATCGGCATCATCGCCTTCATCGGTATCGCCCTCCTGGTCCCGGCCCACACCGGTCGCAGCGAGGCGGCCACCCCGGCCGTACGCACCGAGCTGGCCGCCTTCGCCAGCCCGCAGGTCTGGTTCTCGATCGCCCTGACCGTGCTCGGCTACGGCGGGATGTTCGGCGGGTTCACCTACATCGCCTTCACCCTGACCGAGGTCAGCGGCTTCTCCTCCGGCACGGTCCCGCTGCTGCTCGTCCTCTTCGGTGTCGGCCTCTTCTTCGGCAACATCGTCGGCGGCCGCGCCGCCGACCGCGACGTGGTGAAGACCCTCGGCGTGCTCCTGGCCGCCCTGACCGTCGTCCTGGCCGGCTTCGCCCTCGTCGCGACCAGCCAGGTGCTGACCGTCGTCGCGCTGGTCCTGATGGGCGCGGTCGGCTTCGGCACGGTGCCGGCCCTGCAGATGCGGGTCATGGGGTACGCCGACCGGGCCCCCACCCTCGCCTCCGGCGCCAACATCGCCGCCTTCAACGTCGGCAACGCGCTCGGCGCCTGGATCGGCGGCCTCACCCTCGCCGCCGGGCTCGGCTACACCTCGCCGCTGTGGGCGGGCGCGGGAGTCACCGCACTCGGTCTCCTCGTCCTGCTGGTCGCCGTCCGCGCGCCCGGGGGCGAGCGGCGTACGTCCGTCCCCGTCCCTGCCTGAACCTCACCCATCCCAGAGAAGGAAGCCTCATGACCATTCCGACCATCACCCTGAACAACGGCATCGCGATGCCGCAGCTCGGCTACGGCGTCTTCCAGGTGCCGGAGGACGAGACCGAGGCGGCCGTGACCGCCGCGCTCGCGGCCGGCTACCGCAGCATCGACACCGCGGCGGTCTACGGCAACGAGGCCGGCGTGGGCCGTGCGCTCGCGAAGTCGGGCATCGCCCGCGAGGACCTCTTCATCACCACGAAGCTCTGGAACGCCGACCACGAGCGCCCGGTCGAGGCGTACGAGAAGAGCCTCGAGCTCCTCGGTCTCGACCAGGTCGACCTCTACCTGATCCACTGGCCCACTCCCGCGCGTGACCTCTACGTCGGTGCCTGGCAGGGCCTCGAGGAGCTGTACGCCGCGGGGCGAGTCCGCGCGATCGGCGTCTCCAACTTCCTGCCCGAGCACCTCGACCGGATCGTCGCGCTCGGCGGCACGGTGCCGGCCGTCAACCAGATCGAGCTGCACCCGGCGCTGCAGCAGCGCACTACGGTCGCTGCGAACGACAGGCTCGGGATCGCGACCGAGGCTTGGAGCCCGCTCGCACAGGGCGCGATGCTCGAGAACCCGGCGGTCACCGCGATCGCCGACCGCCTCGGTCGTACTCCTGCGCAGGTGATCCTGCGCTGGCACCTCCAGCAGGGCAGGATCGTCATCCCCAAGTCGGTGACCCCGTCGCGGATCGCGCAGAACCTCGACGTGTTCGGGTTCGACCTCACCGCCGCCGACCTGGCCGCGATCGACGACCTGGAGAGCGAGGGTCGCACCGGGCCGGACCCGGCGACCTTCAACGCCGCCTGACCATCTGCGTCTGACTATCTGGAGCAGGTGTTATCGATCGGTGATCAGCCCGGGGCAGATGTCCGGACCGGTTGAGGGCATGCTTGGCGTCATGCGATTGACCGAGCATGAGCTCACCGTGGCCCTGACCGGGACGGCCAAGACCGTCCTGGCCTCCGGCCGGAGGTTCCGCAAGGGCGGCGCCGACATCGACAAGGTCTGGGACGAGACCGACCGCTTCCAGCGCTTCAAGCTCCTGGACAGCATCGGCACCCAGATCTTCCCGGTGCTCACCGATCTCCCCGACATCGATGTCCCTGTCGGTGGTCGCCCGACGTTCCCGGAGGAGCAGATCCGCGAATCCGTCGAGCGCAACATCGGTGATGACGTCGGCCGGCTCCGCCGGGCGGTCACGGTCAAGGCACGCGTCGCGCTCGTCCAGGCCGCCCTCTCCAACCTGCCGCCCCGGGCCGAGGGCGACCTGCGTCTGGCTGACTGAGCCCGGGACGCACTGGTCGATCAGGCAGCGTTCCGCTTGCGGCCGAAGGCAAGGGCGGCGAGGGCGAGCGCCCCGACCAGCAGGCCGAAGTCGCGCAGAGCGACGTCGTAGAACTCGCCCATCGAGACGAGGTTGACGATGATCCCGGCCAGCCAGGCAGCGACCAGCAGTGCGCCGTAGCGAGGGATGATCGCGACGACGACGCCGGCCATGATCTCGATGATGCCGACCGCCAGCATCGCCTGGTGCGCGTTGCCGGGAACGATGTCGTCGATCCAGGGCGCGAGGTAGCGGTCCCAATCGGTGAGAACCTCGGCGAACTTGTCGAGTCCGAATGCGATCGGGGCGATGACAAAGACCGTACGCAGCAGGAAGAAGGCGCGGTCGCTGCCGGAGGATTCGGCGATCGACTTCGTGATCGAGGTCTCGGATGTGTGGCTGGTCATGAGTGCTCCCTTTCGGAGAGGCGGATGAAGGCGATGTTCGGGACATCCCGGGTGCCTTTGCTTCATGTGTGTCATCGACTCGTCCGCGTCTTACCGCCGTCCAAGAAGTTCGGTTCGCCCGGTAAGAACCTCGCTGCACGCGACACCAATCAGTCATGAAGCTGCAGAAGCGGGACCGCGCGCTGCGCTCACGCCAAGCTTTCGAGGAGGCGGTGGCGTGGCGTCGGCGAAGCCTGCTCGGCGCCGGCTTTCCGGACGACGTGGCCTCGAAGGTGGCCGCGGACGTACGCCTCGACCTGCACGCGCTGCTGCAGCTGGTGGATCGCGGGTGCCCGCCGGAGCTGGCTGTCAGGATCGTGGATCCGTCGCCGGGCGAGGTGGGATCATGAACATCGTGCAGGGTGGCATGGCTGAGATCGGCGTAGCGTCGGACGAGCCCTGGGTGAATGACCTGAACGACCCCGGGACTCCGGGGCATGTCGCCCAGCGCAGTCTCCATGACCTGCTGCTGCGGGCAACCCGGCATCAGGTGTGGCGCCTGCGGAGTCAGCTGCCTGGTGCGGGGCCGGCGGACCTGGAGGACCTGGCTCAGCAGGCTGCCGACGACGCCTTGGTCGCGGTGCTCGGCAAGCTCGCCACCTTCGAGGGGCGAAGCCGGTTCAGCACCTGGGTCTACAAGTTCGGCGTCCTGCACGCCGGCGTCGCCGTCCGGCGGCAGGCATGGCGGCATCGGGAGGTCGCGCTTCCGGACTCGTTCGAGGTCCCGGACGACGGCAGCGCTCCCGAGGGATACGTGCAGGCGGATGATCTCTCGCGGGCCGTCCAGGCCGCGATCGCCACCGTCCTGACACCCCACCAGCGGCGGGTCACACTGGCGCTGCTGATCGATCAGGTGCCGATCGACGTGCTCGCCGAGCGGCTCAACACCAATCGCAACGCCCTGTACAAGACACTCCACGACGCCCGCCAGCGACTACGTACGTCCCTGCTGGCCAGCGGCCATCTCGATGAATCGTCCCTGCGGAGCGCGCCATGACCGACAGAAACCGCCGTCTGCCCGCTCCCGCTCTCGACGGCCTGCTGCTCGACACCAATCCCTACTTGTCCTGCGACGACTGCTTCGACCAGATCGACACCTACGTCGAGCAGTTGCTGGCCGATCCGGGCCACGTGGACCTTCCGATGCAGGTGCATCTGAAGGCCTGCGGCGCCTGCGCCGAAGAGGCTGAGGCGTTGATGGACCTGCTCACGTCGTGACCTGATCGTCTCGCCGCGCCGCTGCGGTCCTGCCGATCGTGTATCGACGAAGATGTAGTCGTCCTCTTCTCGAGCTCACAAAGGTTGGCCCATGACCCGCTGGTACCCCCTCGCTCCCGCCGACGACGACTTCCTGGGGACCGCACGCGCGGTCACCACGAAGGTGCTCGACATCGACGTTCCGGTCGAGACGTTGTGGGAGGCGCTGGCCGCCGACGACGCCGTGGTCTCGTGGGGGCCTGGTGCCACGAAGACGCGGTGGGTCGGCCCGCGACCGTACGGCGTCGGCACGGTTCGCGAGGTCACTATGGGCGGTGTGGCCACGGTGCGGGAGAAGTTCTACCGCTGGGACGAGAACCGGCGGATGACCTTCGCGGTCGTCGAGTCGAACCGACCCGGCATCCGCCGGTTCGCGGAGGACTACGTCGTCGAGTCGACGCCGACCGGCTCCCGGCTGACCTGGACCGTTGCCGTCGAGGTGGCGAAGGGAGCCGGACCCACGGCGCCGATCGTCCGGGCTCTGCTCTCGCTCGCCGTGGGGTCGCTGATCAACGGGTTGAGGAAGAGGCTCGAGCGCGGCTGAGGCTCAGGTCCAGGGGTTGTCCCAGCGGCCGTCGGCCCGCGCTGCCTCGACCTCGGCCAGGCCGGCCGGTCCAGCACCGGCTCGCCGTCGACGGTCTCCACCCGGCCAATCTCATGGCTGGCCGGGTGGAGACCTGGCCAGTTAGCCGCCGAAGGGTGTCGCGGCGCGGGGTGCGGCGTCGGCCGAGCAGTGGTAGTCGCGCAACGGCCGCTCGCCCGTGGTCAGATAGGTCGTCACCACGTGGTTCGCGCAGCGGTTCCTGCCGCCCGGGTAGACGCCGTGGCCACTCTGATCGGCGGTGACCATGGTGGCCCGCTTGCCCAATGCCGCCCGCATCTCCCGCGCGCCGTCGAGCGGTGTCGCCGGGTCGCGAAGGTTCTGCACCATCAGTACGTTGGCCGGACCCCGATCGGTGATCCGGACCTGCGGTTCGGCGGGATCCGGCCAGTACGCGCACGGCGTGATGTTGGCCCCGGCGGCACCGAACAGCGGGTACCTGATCCGGTCGACGGCGACGTTGCGCTGGTAGGTCGCAACCGACGACGGCCAGCGCGCGTCGTTGCAGATCATGTAATAGCGACCGGAGATGAGGTTGTCCACGTCGGTCACGGCCCCGCCTCCGGGCAGCGGTGGCGGCGGCTGGTTCGCGTCGACGGCCTGCCAGATGTCGGCCAGCAGCGGCAGCTGGGTCGGGCCGTACAGCAGACCGAAGTTGATCAGCCGGAACGCGACATGGTCGAAGGGGCCGTCCGGTGTCGGGATCGGCTTCTTCTCCAGCTGCCCGGCGAGCTCGAAGTACTTCGCTCGCACCTGCGCCGGTGTCTTACCCAGGTCGTACTCGCGGTGGTTCGCCGCAGCGAACCTCGCGAAGGCCGGGAAGGTGTCCTCGACGCCCTGCGACCACAGCCGGTCGCCGGCGTAGTCCCAGCCACCCGGTCCCATGTTGCTGTCGAGCACGATCCGGTCGCTGCGCTGCGGGAACAGGGTGGTGTAGACCGCACCCAGGTGGGTTCCCCAGGAGGCACCGGCGTACGACAGCTTCGACTCACCCAGCGCGGCCCGGATCCGATCCATGTCACGTGCGGTGTTGGCCGGGCTGACGTGCGGCAGCATCGGGGATGTCTTGGACGCCGCGCACTGCTGGGCGATCTGCTTGCTCACGGCCGCGTGCTCGGCCACATCGGCGGCGTCGAGCGGGTACGGCGGGATGCTGCCTGTGAGCACTTGATCCGGGGTGAGGTCGCACGTCACCGGTGTGCTGCGGCCGATCCCGCGCGGGTCGAAGCCGATCACGTCGTAGCTGTCTCGGACACTCTGTGGGAGTCCGATCGCGACGAGCATCGCCGGATAGCTCTCTCCGGCGGAGGGGCCGCCGGGGTTGGTGACCAGGATGCCGCGCCGCTTGTCGGGCTTCTTGCTCGGCAGGCGCGAGACCGCGATATCGATCGTCCGGCCGTTGGGGTCGCTGTAGTCCAGCGGGACCTTCAGGGTCCCGCACTGCATCCCTTCCGGGATCGGCACCGGAGAGATCTCGGCGGGGCACTTGTTCCACTTGATGCTGTCCGGTGGCGCGGCCTGCGCCGCGGCCGGACCTGCCAGCGAGACCCCTGGGATCAGGGTGGCCGCCAGCGAGACGACGGCGACGGCGAGCGGTATTGAGATGCGTTTCATTTCTTCCTCCCGAGGATGGTGCGGGGACGGTGTCAGTCTTCGCTGATCGGAGGGCGCGAACATCCGGCCGCAGACCATTCCGGGGTGTCCGAAAGGACTATTGACCGATGGGGAAAGTAGGAGTGGTGCAGATCACTGCCCCTGCTGAAGACGGTTGCCGTACGCGTCGGCGACAACGGTTGGCGGTTGGGCCGCGATCAGCGAGGATGTCCCCGTGATCGACGAGCGCCCCATCAACACCTGGCTGACCGACATGGACGGTGTCCTCGTACGTGAGGAGGAGCCGATCCCGGGCGCCGCCGAGTTCCTGGCGAAGCTCACCGAGGCGTCGGTGCCGTTCATGGTGCTGACCAACAACTCGATCTACACCCCGCGGGACCTCCGGGTGAGGCTGCTCCGCTCCGGGCTCGACGTCCCCGAGAAGTCGATCTGGACCTCGGCGCTCGCGACCGCGCAGTTCCTCGCCGACCAGCGGCCGGGCGGCTCGGCGTACGTCGTCGGCGAGGCGGGGCTGACGACCGCCATGCACGCGGTCGGCTATGTGATGACGGAGAACGACCCCGACTATGTGGTGCTCGGGGAGACCCGCACCTACTCCTTCGAGTCGATCACCCGGGCGATCCGGCTGATCGAGGCCGGCGCGCGGTTCATCGCGACCAACCCGGACCCGAGCGGGCCGAGCCCGCAGGGCACGCTGCCCGCGACCGGCTCCGTCGCCGCGCTGATCAGCGCCGCGACCAACCGGGCGCCCTACTACGTCGGCAAGCCGAACCCGCTGATGATGCGCAGCGCTCTCAATCAGCTCGAGGCCCACTCCGAGACCACGGTGATGATCGGCGACCGGATGGACACCGACATCATCAGCGGTCTCGAGGCCGGGATGCGCACGATCCTCGTCGAGACCGGGTCGACCAGGCCCGAGCAGATCGAGACCTTCCCGTTCCGGCCGACGCGCACGGTGTCCTCCATCGCCGACGTACTGCCGCTCCTGGAGAGTCAGCTCGAGAGTCAGCTCGACGTTCAGTAGGGGAGCGGGCCGCGGTTCGAGACGAACGTCCCGCTCGGGCCGTCGGGGCCGATCTGCGCCATCCGGACGATGATCTCGGCGCCTTCCTCGACGGTCTGGGTGCCGGTGTGGCCGTTGAGCTCGGTGTCGGTGAAGCCGGGTTCGACCGCGTTGACCCGGATGGTCGGGTAGGCCTTGGCGAGCTGGATGGTGGCAGCGTTGACGGCGGCCTTGGAGGCGGGGTAGCTCAGGCCCGTGTAGAAGTGGGTGAAGCCGTCGGGGTCGCTGAGCATGCCGAGCGAGGCGAGCCCGCTGGAGACGTTGACGATGACGGGTGCCGGCGACTTCAGCAGTAGCGGGACGAAGGCCTGGGTTACCCGGAGGCCACCGAACAGGTTGGTCTCGAAGGTGGCGCGTACGTCCTCGACGCTCTCGTCGGCTGCGGTGGGGATGGCGTTGTCGACCAGCCGCGGCTCGACGCCGGCGTTGTTGACGAGTACGTCGATGCCGCCCTCGGCCGCGACCTGCTCTGCCGCGGCGGTGACGGACGTGTCGTCGGTGACGTCGATGCGTACGAACCGGGCGCCGAGCTCGGCGGCGGTGGCCCGGCCTCGGGCCTCGTCGCGGGCCCCGATGTAGACGATGTGCCCCGCGGCGATAAGGCGGCGGGCGGTCTCCTTGCCGAGACCCTTGTTGGCCCCGGTGATCAGTGTGGTGGTCATGTCTCCAGGCTGCGCCGGCGGCGCGGGTTCAGGAAGCGGTCCGGTTTTCGTAGGACTGGCAGGGCCAGGACATCGGCTCCGCCATGGCGGAGACTGGTGAGATGGAGTCAACGGAGTTCGGGCGGGTGCTGCGTCGCTGGCGCGACCGCGTGGCGCCCGCCGCGGTCGGGCTGCCTGCCGGTGGCCGTCGCCGGGCGACCGGTCTGCGGCGTGAGGAGGTCGCGAACCTGGCCGGCATCTCGGTCGACTACCTGACCCGGCTCGAGCAGGGTCGAGCGACCTCGCCCTCGGTGCAGGTGGTCGAGGCGCTCGCCCGGGCGCTCCGGCTCCCGGACGCCGACCGCGACCTGCTGTTCCGCCTCGCCGGACATGCCACGCCCGGCCGTGAGGTGGTGTCCTCGCGAGTCTCGCCGAGCGTCCAGCGGCTCCTGGACCGCCTGGCGCACACCCCGGTCGTCGTCTATGACGCCTCGTGGACCGTGGTGAACGCCAACGATGCGTACGACGCGCTCATGGGGGCGACCGCCACCTGGCAGGGCCGTGAGCGCAACGCGGTGTGGCGCAACTTCGTCGGTCCGGGCAGCCGGGCCGTCGCCACCCCGGCGGAGACCGAGGCGCTGCAGGCGGGGCTGGTCGCCGACCTGAGGCTCACCGCCGCTCGCTATCCCGCCGACCAGCGGCTGCGACGGCTCATCGCCGACCTGCGCGCTGCGAGCTCCCGCTTCGCGGACCTGTGGGAGAGTGCCGAACCGTCCCGTCACCACGAACCGGCGCGACACAAGATCATCGACCATCCGAGCGTCGGCCGGATCGCGCTCGACTGTGACACCCTGACCGTCGCGGTCGAGGACCTGCGGATCATGGTCTACACCGCCGAGCCCGGCACCGAGGACGCCGAGCGCCTGGCGCTGGCGACGGTCGTCGGCAACCAGGCGCTCGGTGGAGCCTCGGGCGGGGCCTGATTCGTTGGGTTGTGTAAGGAAATCCCTCTGAGGGCCTCTCCTCGTGGACGCGACTGTGTCGACCGTCACATAGTCGAGCGCGGCCGGGTGATCCAGCCCGGCAGAGACCGAGGAGCTACAACTGATGACTGTCATCGATGACAAGGCCGCAGGGGCCGTCCCTCGCTGGCGCTTGATCGGACCCGGCCTGGTCGTCGCCGCGACCGGTGTCGGCGCCGCCGACCTGGTCGCCACCATGATCGCGGGCAGCAAGTACGGCTATGCGCTGCTCTGGGCCGTCGTGCTCGGGTGCCTGATGAAGGTCGTGCTCGTGGAGGGAGCCGGCCGCTACAGCCTGGCGACCGGACGCACGATCTACGAGGGCTGGAGCAGCCTGGGCCGCTGGACCCACGCCTACTTCGGGCCGTATCTCATCATCTGGGGGTTCGTGTACGGCGCCGCCGCCATGTCGGGCACCGGCCTCGCTGCCCACGCCCTGGTGCCGGTGCTGTCGGTGAAGGCCTGGGGCATCATCGCCGGGATCTTCGGCCTCGCGCTGGTCTGGACCGGCCGCTACGGACTGTTCGAGAAGGCTCTCAGCATCATGGTGCTGCTGATGTTCATCTCGATGGTCGCCGCCGCCGCGCTCACGGTGCCCAACCTGCCCGAGCTCGCCGCCGGCCTGGTGCCTCGGATCCCGGACGGGTCGCTGCTCAACATCCTGAGCGTCGCCGGTGGTGTCGGCGGCACGATCACGCTGGCCGCGTACGGCTACTGGCTGCGGGAGAAGGGCTGGGCGACCCCGGCGTACATGCGGGTGATGCGCATCGACAACTCGGTCGCGTACATCGTGACGGGAATCTTCGTCGTCTCCACGCTCATCGTCGGGGCCGAGCTGCTGTATTCGGCCGGCATCGCGGTCGACACCGGCGACAAGGGGATGCTCGATATCGGGAACGTCCTCGAGGATCGGTACGGCCCGGCCGCCGGAACGATCTTCCTGATCGGCTTCCTCTCCGCCGCGCTGAGCTCGCTGGTGGGGGTGTGGCACGGGGTCAGCCTGATGTTCGCCGACTTCGCCGGTCACGTGCGGAAGGCCCCCGAGGACGCGCCCGAGCGGATGGCCGGCGGCATCTGGTACCGCGCGTACATCCTGTGGCTGACGTTCCCGCCGATCATCGCCCTGTTCCTGGACCAGCCGGTCTATCTGATCCTCGCCTACGGTGTGCTCGGGGCGCTCTTCATGCCGTTCCTCGCGATCACGCTCCTGTGGATCCTCAACACCGACCGGGTGCCGCGCGAATGGCGCAACCGGATCTCCTCGAACGTGGTGATGGGCCTGTGCGCACTCGCCTTCTTGGCACTGGCAGTGCATCAGGTCCGCGTGGTCATCACCGGCGCGCTCTGATCACCGCACCACGTTAGGTTTGCTCCGTGCGGATTCTGGTGGTCGAGGACGACCCGAGCGTTGCGGAGGCGTTGGTGGACGCCTTCCAGGACGTGGGGTGGACCACGACGCACTGCAGCCGCGGCGACGACGGGCTGCATCAGATCGCCGGAGCCGACCTGGTGGTGCTCGATCTCGGCCTGCCGGACATGGATGGACTCGACTTCCTGCGTACGGTGCGGCGGGTCTCGACGGTTCCGGTGCTCGTGCTCACGGCCCGTGACAGTGACGGGTCTGTCGTCCTCGGCCTGCGTGCCGGCGCCGACGACTACCTGGTGAAGCCGGTCGGCAGGGCGGTGCTGCTCGCGCGTGTCCACGCGCTGGTTCGGCGGAGCAGGATGGCCTCCGCCGAACCGCGGCCGGCCGAGCGTGTGGTCACGTTGGGCGAGCTGAGCGTCGACGTCGCTGCGCGCACGGTTCACCGTGCCGGGTCCCCGGTCTCGGTGACCGCGACGGAGTTCGATCTGCTGGCCGCGCTGATCGCCCGCACCGGCGAGGCGGTGAGCCGCGACGAGCTGCTGCTCCAGGTGTGGGGTACGCCGGCGGTCGGCAAGTCGCGGTCGCTGGACTTCTTCGTGACCGCGCTCCGCAGCAAGCTGGGTCGGGACCTGCCGCTGCACACGGTGCGCGGCTACGGCTTCCGGCTCGGCTGATCGAGAAGGGGAGACGTCGATGATGGAGCGTCGGGTACAGCTCGTCGTCGGCCTGCTCCTGCTCGGGACGCTCCTGGCACTGGCGTTTCCGCTGGCGACCACGCTCGCCGACCGGCGGACCGCCCGGCTCGCGTCCGAGCGGGACCGGCAGATGGCGGTGATCGCGGAGGCCGCGGCCTCCGGCCAGCCGGTCGCAGAGCTCGTCGATCGCTACCACGACGTCTACGGCGAACCGGTCCTCGTCGTCGATGCCGACGGCCAAGAGCTCTCGCTCGCAGGCGACCTCGACGCCGGCGCCGCCTCCGTCCGCGGAGCGCTGCGGATCGGACTGGTGGGCGTGCCTCCCGTCGCGATGCGTCGGATCCTGCCCTGGACCACCGCGGACCCGCTGCGCGGAGCGCCGGGGCGCGAGGACGGCGAGGTCAGGTCGTACGCGCTGACTCGCGTCGACAC
The DNA here is from genome assembly GCF_044744805.1 of Nocardioides sp. NPDC087217. Classification (NCBI taxonomy): domain Bacteria; kingdom Bacillati; phylum Actinomycetota; class Actinomycetes; order Propionibacteriales; family Nocardioidaceae; genus Nocardioides; species Nocardioides sp. NPDC087217. The sequence continues at coordinate 529,497 of NZ_JBIUZB010000001.1, read as the reverse complement.
CTCGGCCGCCGCCGCACAGATCAGGCGGGACTGGGCGCTCATCGCGGTCGGGGCGCTGGCGCTCCTGCTGGTGGCCGCGGCGCTGACCAGGCGGCTGTCGCGATGGACCATGCGTCCGGTGCACTCGCTCGAGGCAGCGGCGCGAACGATCACGCATGGGGACCGCAGCGCGGATGTGCTCGCGACCGGCCCGGCGGAGCTTCGCGGTCTGGTCGCAGAGTTCAACCGCATGGGTGCCGCCGTCGAGAGGTCCCTGGAGCAGCAGCGTCAGCTGGTCGCCGACGCGTCGCATCAGCTGCGCAACCCGCTCGCGGCGCTGCGGCTGCGAGCCGACGGACTGGAGTCACATGTGAACAGCACCGGCCAGCGGGCCTATGCGGGTCTGACCAAGGAGCTAGAGCGCCTGGAGACGCTCCTCGACCAGCTGATGTCGCTCGCGCGGGCCCAGGAGGCCGGGGCGGCCCGTACCGGTGGAGGCGCCACGGTCCCGAATCAGGTCGTGGGCACCGTCACCCGCGAGCGCGTGGAGGCCTGGCGGCCGGCCGCGGAAGCGGCGGGGCAGTCCTTGGCGATCACCGGAGACCTGCCGGAGGTGGAGGTGGCCGGGGTGCTCGACCAGATCCTCGACGTCCTCATCGACAACGCCATCCGCTATGCCGGTCCGGGCGCCCACGTCGAGCTCTCGGCGACCGAGACCGCCGACGGGGTCGTCGGCTGGGTCCGTGACGACGGGCCGGGGCTCGAACCCGACGAGTGGCACCTGGCGACCGAGCGGTTCTGGCGGTCCGGTGGCCAGCGGACGGGATCCGGCCTCGGACTGGCGATCGCCGAGGAGCTCGCGAGCGCCAACGGTGGTCGCGTACGCCTGCGGCCCGCCGAACCGGTCGGGACGATCGCCGAGTTCTCACTGCGGGTCGCGTCGTGACCTGGCCGGGTGGGCAGCTGACCAGGCGGACGTTGGTGCGGACGGTCACCGCCGCCGCCGTCGCGCCGGCCGTGGCGTCCTTGGCGGGATGCCGCGACACCGCGACGTCACCCGTCACGATCGCGGCGGGCACGGAGTACGGGACCTATGCGGTCTTCGCTGGCCTGCTCGCCGATCAGCTGCGCGCCGTGAGCCCTGGGCTGGAACCGACGGTCCTGTCGACGGAGGGAAGCCTCGACAACGTACGTCTCCTCGGAGACGGCGAGGCCGCGCTCGGGCTCGCGCTCGAGGACGGCCTCGACCGGACCGTCGCCGACATGCCCGAATCAGCGCGTCCGATGGCGTTGGCGCGCATCTATGAGAACTATCTGCAGCTCCTCGTGACCGACGACAGTCCGATCCGCGAGGTCGGCGACCTTCGCGGCCGGCGCGTCGTGCTCGGGGCCGCCGGGTCCGGTGCCGCCGTGACCGCTGTCGTGCTCCTGGGAGCAGCCGGTCTGCAGACCCGCGATCTCACGGTGAGGTACATGGGGCTGGCTGCCGGTCTGGACCGGCTGCTCGAGGACGACGTCGATGCCGTGTTCTGGTCCGGCGGGATCCCGACGCCCACGATCAGCAAGGCGGGACGTGAGCGGCAGCTCCGGATGATCGACATCGGGGCGCTCGCCGCCCCGATGTCGCGACAGTCCGGCTACCGCTACTCGACGCGGAAGGTGCCACCGGTCGACTACGGTCCTCCCTCGGGTGGCACGACGATCGGCGTTCCCAATCTGCTGCTGGCGCGCCGCGACCTACCGCACCGAGTGGCGCGGGAGATCGTCGATGTCATGGTCAGCCGTGCGGACCTGCTGATCCCAGACTTCGTCCGAGGGCTTCAATACCTGGAGCCCGCCACGATGATCCAGACGGGACGGATCCCCCTCCATCCCGGCGCCTTGTCTGCCTATCGCGCTCTGCACGGATGAGGTGGCGGCGAGGCCCCGGGAATAGCCGGGCTGCGGTCGCACGCTGGGGCTGATGTGAACGAGGACCGTCCGTCGTGGGAGATGACGCTCGCCTACCAGGAGGAGCTGGCCGCCGGCTCCGCCGGTGAGGACGTACGCTCCGCCACCTGGTTGCTCGTCGACGACGGCACGGTCGTGCTGACCGCCGCCGGGCAGTCGCACCTGCTGCGCGTCGGGGACGCGGCGCTGGTCGGGGGCCAGGTCAGGCACCGGCTGGCGACCCACGACGGGGCCGCGGTGACCAGGGCTGATCTGCGGGCGGTCGCGGTGGCGTACCCGCTCGCCAACCCGCTGGTCGTGCGTGACTTCGTCGGCAGACACGGCGGGGTGGCGGAGCTGGTGCGGCGGTGTCCGCTGGCGGGGCCGTGCCGGCCGACGGCGCTGTTCGCGTCGGGCTACGCGTCGCTGCTCGGCGCCGCGATGACGGCCTCCTGGCTCGAGGACACCGGGCGCGGCACCGATGGTCCCGCGCCCGTCCTCGACCCGACGGTGGCGCAGGTGCTGTCCGCACTGATCGCGGATCCGGCACGGGCCTGGTCCGTCGAGGCGATGGCGGAGTCCGTGCACCTGTCGAGGTCGGCGCTGGGGGAGCGGTTCCGGCGCAGCCTGGGGCAGAGCCCGAGCGAGGCGCTGCGGGACGTGCGGATGCGCGCGGCCCGCCACCTGCTGGCCGGAGGTGACCGTCCGGTCGAGCAGGTGGCGTACGCCGTGGGCTACGGGTCGGGCGCGGCGTTCAGCCGCGCCTTCACCACGGTCCACGGGACGGGGCCGCAGGCGTGGCGGGACGCCTCAACCACGCGGGACGCGAACGGCCGCGAACCCCGCCGCGGCGATCACCGCACCGACCGCGCCGATGAGGAGCACCCGGCCGACGCCGTACTCATCGAGGACCGCGCCTCCTAGCGCCGCCCCGAGGGCGATCGAGACCTGGAACGCGGTGACCTGGAGCGCCAGCGCCGACTCGGTGCGCTCGGGCTCGACGCGGGTGACCCACAGCTGGGTGCCGACCGGCACCAGGTTGAACCCGAAGCCCCACACGATCATGGCCAGCGCCATGACCGGCGTGCTCTCGGCGAGGAACGTCAGCACCAGCCCGCCCGCGAGGAGGAGCGGCGCGACGGTGACGACGACCCGAAGCCGGCCGGCGAACCGCCCGGCCGCGAGGTTGCCGAAGAGCCCGCCGAGACCCCACAGCGCCAGCATCCACATGCCGTCGCCCGGCGAGGTCTCCGAGATCGCGATCCGGATGAACGGGTACGCCACGAAGTTGCCGAGCACCACCACGACCACCAGCAGCACACCGGCGACCAGCCGCGGGTTGCGGAGGGCCTGACGCATCATGGTCAGCCCGGCCGACGGGTGGGCAGGCACCGGCGGCAGCGCCCGGGCCAGCGCGGCGGCGGAGACCAGGCTCAGCACCGCCGCGGCCGCGAACCCCCAGCGCCAGCCGGGGCCGTCGGCGAGCAGCGAGCCCAGCGGCAGGCCGACGATCGTGGCCACCGTGACGCCCAGCGCGATCGAGGTCGAGATGACGTGGTCGCGGCCCGGCGAGGCGTACGTCCCGACGGCGAACGCGAAGGACCAGTAGCCGGCGATCGCCGCACCCAGCACGAGCCTGCCGAGGAGCAGGACGACGAAACCGGGGGAGATCGCGACGGCCAGGTTGGCGACGGCCGCGGCGACGAGCAGGCCGACCAGCAACGTACGCCGGTCCATCCGGGGGAGGAGCATGGCGATGGTCGGTGCGGTCGCGGCCCCGGCGATCGCGGTCGCCGCCACCGCGAGCCCGGCCGTCCCCTCGCTGATCCCGAGGTCGCGCGCCATCGTGGGCAGTACGCCCGCGGGCAGGAACTCGCTCGAGACCAGGATCGCGATCCCGGCGGCGAGGGCGACCACCGGCGCCGCTCGGCCCTGGGAGGTGGTCGTGGACGGGGTCGTTTCAGGCGAAGTCGTTGTCACCCTTCGATCGTCGCCGCGATCCGAGCGCCCGCGTTGATCGTCCGTCGCCCGTGCTTGACCGGACGACCGCCATCGCTGGTTTCATCGAGGATGACCGAAACGGTTACGCCACCGAAATAACCGCTCCTTACGCTCGAAAATGTTCATCTCATCAACATTTGAGCCGGAAGGGGTGTCGATGGCCGTGGCACGAAGTGCGGGACAGATCGGTCCGGTGGACGGCCCGGCGCAGCTGGCCGGCGTGGAGCTGACAGCGCTGCGCGGCGTACGTCTCCTCGACGGCACCCTCGCCGATCTCGAGCTCGCGGACGGCGATATCACCGTCGTCCGGCCGCTCGAGGGCGGTCCCGGGACCGATGCCACGGGCTGGCGGCTGATCCCCGCCGCCGGCGAGCCGCACGCGCACCTCGACAAGGCGCTGAGCGCGGAGCAGATCGAGCCGGGCCCGCAGGCCGGGAACGACCTGGTGACCGCGATCGAGCAGTGGCGCTCGCTCGTTCCCACGCTCACCTCCGACGACTTCGCCGATCGCGCCCGGCGGGCGGTCCGCCGCTACGTCGCGAACGGCATCACCACGATCCGTACGCACGCCGACGCCCTCCTCGCGGGCGACCCGCTGCGCGGGGTCGATGCGCTGCTCGGCCTGCGCGAGGAGCTCAGCGGAACGGTCACGCTCCAGGTCTGCCTGCTCGCCGGCCAGGACGTCCCGGACGAGGTGATCGAGGACGCGATCGGGCGCGGGATCGACGTCCTCGGCGGGTGTCCGCACCTGGCCGACGAGCCCGCCAAGGAGACCAGCCGCATCCTCGACCACGCCGAGCGGTCCGGTCTCCCCGTCGACCTGCACACCGACGAGCAGACCACCACCGGCCACCTCGACCTTGCCGACCTTGCCGAGCAGGTCATCGCCCGCGGGCTGCAGCAGCGGGTGACCGCGTCCCACTGCGTACGTCTCGGCATGCTCGACCACGACCGCCGAGCTCCCGTCGTGGACCTGGTGGCGAAGGCGGGGATCGGCATCGTGACGCTCCCGATCACCAACCTCTACCTGCAGGGCCGCGACGCGGACGGTGCGGTGCCACGCGGTCTCACCGCGGTCCGGGCACTGCTCGAGGCGGGCGTGCCGGTCGCCGCCGGTGCCGACAACCTGCGCGACCCCTTCAACCCGGTCGGCCGGGCCGACCCGTTCGAGACCACCTCGCTCCTGGTCGCCGCCGGTCATCTCCGGCCGGCCGAGGCCCTCGCCGCAGTCACGACGACCACCCGCACCGTGCTCGGGCTCCCGGACGCGGGCACGGGACCCGGCAGCCGGGCCGATTTCATGCTCGTCCCCGACGTACCTCTCGACGAGGTCGTCGCCGGGGCGCAGACCGCCCGCGTCGTCGTCCATGGCGGCCGCGTGCTCGCCGACACCCGCGTCAGCACCGTCCTCGATCTCGAACCCATGCCGAGGTGACATGAACACGACGACCACCACCGCCACGCTCGCCCTCTCGGGGGTGACGAAGCGATTCCCGACCGGTACCACCGCGCTGACCGGGGTCGACCTCAGCGTCGACGCCGGAGAGTTCGTCTCCGTCGTCGGCCCGTCCGGCTGCGGCAAGTCCACCCTGCTCCGCCTCGCCTCGGGACTCGAGGACGCCACCGTCGGCCGGGTCGACGTCGACGCGGACACCACCAGCTACGTCTTCCAGGACCCCACCCTGCTGGAGTGGCGCAGCGCCCGGAAGAACGTCGAGCTGATCGGCGAGCTGAGCGGGCTCCCCAAGGAACAGCGCCGCCGAGCGGCGCAGGAGGCCCTCGACCTGGTCGGCCTCACCGGCTTCGAGAAGCAGCATCCGCGCCAGCTCTCCGGAGGCATGCGGATGCGGGTCTCGATCGCACGGGCCCTCGTCGCCGAGCCCGACCTCGCCCTCTTCGACGAGCCGTTCGGCGCGCTCGACGAGATCACCCGGTTGGCGATGCAGACCGAGCTGCAGCGGCTCTTCAAGCTGCTGGGCTTCGCCGGCCTCTTCATCACCCACTCCGTGGCCGAGGCCGTCTACCTCTCGACGCGCGTCGTCGTGATGAGCGGCCGGCCGGGCCGGATCGTCGCGGAGATCCCGGTGCCCTGGGAGTTCCCACGCCCACCCGAGCTGCGTTTCGAGTCCGACTTCGCCTACCTGGTCGGCCAGGTCTCCGAGGCACTGGAGGAGCACGCATGAGCACCGAGCTGAGCACCGAGCTGATCGTCGAGCCGGACGTCGAGCCCGTGACCGAGGCCGCGCCCGCCGAGCCGCCCACCAGACGTACGTCCCCGGTGCTCCGCAGCATCATCGCCAAGGTCCTGCCGATGATCGCGGCGCTCGCCGGCCTGGCGGCCGTGTGGTACGCCGTGACGTACCTCGTCCTCGGTGAGGACAAGCGGTTCCTGCTGCCGCCGCCGCACCAGGTCTTCGGCGAGACGCTGGGCCGGCCGGAGATCATGCAGCCGATGCTCGCCGCGCTGTGGCAGTCGGTCATGGTCGCGCTGGCCGGTCTGGCGATCGCGGTGGTCATCGGGATGGCCTGGGCGATGGTGATGGCGCAGACCCGGCTGCTGGAGAAGGTGCTCTACCCCTATGCGGTCATCCTGCAGACGGTCCCGATCCTGGCGCTGACCCCGCTGATCGGGATCTGGATGGGCTACGGCATCGCGGCCCGGATCGTGGTCTGCGTGATCATCGCGGTCTTCCCGATGATCGCCAACACCCTCTTCGGCCTGCAGTCGGCAACGGCGCCGGTGCACGACCTCTTCACCCTCAACCGGGCGACGCGGCTGCAGCGGCTGCTCAAGCTGCAGCTGCCCGCCGCGATGCCGGCGATCTTCACCGGCCTGCGCAACGCCGCCGGGCTGTCGGTCATCGGCGTGATCGTCGGCGACTTCTACTTCCAGCAGGGCAGCCCCGGCATCGGCGGCCTGCTCCGCGTCTACACGCTCCGGCTCAGCATGGAGCCGCTCTTCCTGGCGATCATCCTCACCGCCCTCTTCGGTGTCGTCGTCTTCTCGGCCTTCGCAGCTCTCGACCGTGCCGTCATCGGCAAGTGGTACGGCGAGCGCTGAACTCACTCCATCCCCCAAGCTCTACCCATAAGAAAAAGGGACACAGCATGAACCGACACATACCCCTGCGCGCCGCCACTCTCGTGGCGCTCTCGACGATCGCCCCGTTCGCACTGGCCGGCTGCGGGAGCGACGCCGGCTCCACCAACACTGCCACCGCGGGCGAGGTGACGAAGGCCGAGAAGGGCAGCGCGAAGGACCTCTCCGACGTCTGTCCCGCGACCGTGGTGATGCAGCAGGACTGGCAGCCCGAGGCCGAGCACGGCGGCATGTACAGCCTGATCGGCGAGGGCTACACCGTCGACACCGACAAGAAGACCGTCACCGGGCCGCTCGTCTCCGGGGGCGTCGACACGGGCGTGAAGATCGAGGTCCGCTCGGGTGGGCCGGCGACCGGCTTCCAGCCCGTCCCCGCGACCATGTACCTCGACAAGGACATCCTCATCGGAGCGGTCAACACCGACGCCGCGATCGCGGCCGCGGAGAAGCAGCCGACCGTCGCGCTGGCCTCACAGCTCACCGTCTCGCCGCAGATCCTGATGTGGGACCCGAAGAGCCAGGACGACGCGAAGACCATCGCCGAGGCCGCCGGCGACGGCGACCCGGTCGTCACCGCCGGCGACGTGATCCCGGCGCTGCTCGAGTCGCAGGGGATGATCGAGAAGAAGCAGTCCGACCTCTCCTACGAGGGCACCCCGCAGCGCTTCGTCACCGAGCCCACGATCCTCCAGCAGGGCTTCGCCACCGCCGAGCCCTACATCTACGAGAACGAGATCAGCAGCTGGTCCAAGCCGATCGGCTACCAGCTGCTCGCCGACGTCGGATACACCATCTACCCCGAGCCGATCGCGGTCCGTGCCGAGGACGTACGGAAGGAGGCGGACTGCCTCGAGAAGCTCGTCCCGGTGATGCAGCAGGCCGAGATCGACTACCTGGCCGACCCGGACTGGGCCAACGGGATCATCGTCGACATCGTCGAGCGCTACCAGACCGGCTGGACCTACAGCGAGGGCGTCGCCGCGTACGCCGCCAAGACGATGACCGACCTCGACCTGGTCCACGACGACCCGAAGTCCGGAGTCTTCGGCCAGATCGACGGCGAGCGGATGAAGGGGATCGTCGAGACGTTCGCGCCGATCATGAAGCAGGCCGGCACGATCCCGTCCGACGACATCGACCCGGAGTCGCTCTACGACAACCGGTTCATCGACGACTCGATCTCGATGAAGTGATGTCGATGACCATCTCGCAGCGTACGTCCCAGGTGACCGCACTGGTCGCCGACCGCCTCGGCGCGGACCGGGTCGAGACCGACCCGGCCGCGCTGGTCAAGCTCTCCTCGGACTGGTCCCGGATGTCGCCGGTGCTCCAGGAGAAGGTGCCGAGCGGCAGGTACGTCGCCGACGCCATCGTCCGGCCGCGCACAGAGCAGGAGGTCGCCGACGTGCTGGCCGTGGCCTACGAGCACGACGTGCCGGTCGTCCCACGTGGGGCCGGGACCGGCAACTACGGCCAGGCGACACCGTTCACCGGCGGGATCATCCTCGACCTGCGTGGTCTGGACTCGATCGAGGTGCTGGCCGACGGCAACCTGCGCACCGGGGCCGGTGCCCGGATGACGCGCATCGACAAGGTCGCCCGGGCGGCGGGGCGCGACCTGTGGATCTTCCCCTCCACCAAGGGCTCCACGATCGGCGGCTTCATCGGTGGCGGCAGCGCCGGCACCGGGACCATCGAGCACGGCACCACCTCCGACGGCTTCGTCACCGAGCTGACGGTGGCACCGATGGACGGCAGCGGACGCCTGCTCACGGTGACGGGCGAGGAGACGCTGCCCTACATCCACGCCTACGGCGTGACCGGCGTGGTGACCTCGGTGGTCGTCCGCACCGACCCCGCACGGGACTGGGTGGCGGTCTATGCCGCCTTCGACAGCTGGGACGCGATGGTGTCCGTGCACCGCCGCCTGCTCGACCTGCCGGTGCTGCCGAGGTTGGCCTCGGGCGACGAGCCGGCGCTGGTCCCGACCCTGACCACCAACGTCGAGCTCGACCCGTCCCAGCACAGCCTGCGAGTGATCGCGGAGGCGTCCACGGTCGCCGAGATCGAGTCGCTCGTGATGGCGGCCGGAGGCAGCGTACGGGCTCGTCTGGAGGACTATGCCGCGACCGATCTGCTCTCCGGGATGTCCTACAACCACCCGGTCTACTTCCTCCAGCGCGCGCACCGCGACCGGAGCTGGTTCCACATGGAGACCGGGGGCGAGCTCTACTGGAACGACGCCGACCGGGTGCGGAAGGTCTACGACGGCCCCGTCTGGCTGCACCTGGAGCTGATGGGGAACGCCCCGCTGGCGATGGTGGTCGCCGAGTACGTCTCCGAGGAGCAGGTCCTCGCCGGCATCCCGCGCTTCGACGAGATCGGGGTCGGTGTGCACTCGCCCCATCAGTGGTACGTCGACCGCAACGTCGAGCTCGTCACCGCGGTCGCGCGCGAGCGCGACCCCAAGGGGCTGCTCAACCAGGGCAAGCTCACCGACCACGCGCTGGTCGACACCCGTATCAACATCGGAGTCCGCTGATGCCCCGTTTCGCCGACCTCACGGCCCCCGAGATCGCCGCTCTGCCCGAGGACACCGTCGCGGTGCTCGGTCTCGGCGCGATCGAGCAGCACGGTCCTCACCTGCCGGTCTCGACGGACTACGTCATCGCCGCCGAGGCGGCCTCGGCAGCGGTGGCGGCCGTGGCCGAGGCGGGCAGCGCGTCCGTGGTGCTGCTCGAGCCGCTGGCCTACACGAAGTCCGACGAGCACTCCTGGTCGCCCGGCACCATCTGGCTCTCCTGGGACACCCTGATGCGGGTCCTGGTCGACATCGGCCGCTCGCTGAGCACGTCCGGGATCACCCGGCTGCTCTTCGTCAACGGGCACGGAGGCAATTCCGCCCTCGGGCAGGTCGCCAGCCGTGAGCTGCGCAAGCAGTTCGGGCTGGCCACCTTCTTCGCCCACCTCTCGGTGCCACCCGACCAAGGAGGACGCTCCTCACGGGAGGACGAGCTCGGCCTCGGCATCCACGGCGGCCACGGCGAGACCTCGATGATGCTCCATCTGCGGCCCGAGCTGGTGCACCAGGAGCGAGGGGAGCGGAAGGTGCCCGAGCAGTTGGCCGGCTACCGGCACATCGGCTTCGGCAAGCCGGTCTCCTTCGGCTGGCTCTCCGACGACTTCGGCACCGACGGCTACCTCGGCGACCCGACCACCGCCACCGCCGAGGACGGCAAGCTCCGCTTCGAGGCCGGGGTCGCCACGCTGGCGGAGGTCATCGTGGAGGCCTCCCGCTTCACGCCGTCGGCATGACGCTGCGGATCACCGGCGCAGCCACGGGAGACCTCTCGATCGAGGGGCCCGACGACACCCTCGACGCCTCGGGCTGCCTGGTCACGCCGGGCCTGGTCAACGCCCACCATCACCTGCTGCAGACCGCGTTCCGCACCCTGCCCGGGACGCGCGGCGTCCCGATGGCGACCTGGCTGCCCACGATGGCGGCGGCCTACGACCGCGTCGGGGTCGACGCCGAGCTCACCTACGCCGCCGCGCGGGCCGGGCTCGCCGAGTCGCTGCTCTGCGGGGTCACGACGGTGGCCGACCATCACCTGACCTGGCCGGGCTCCCTGACCCCGGAGGAGACGGTGCCGTTGGCGCAGGGGACCGCGCGGGCGGCGGCCGAGCTGGGCGCCCGCCTGGTCCTCGTCCGCGGTGCCGCCCGGGACGACCCCGAGACCGCGGCGCACAGCGCCGACCTGATCGCGGAGGCGCTGGTGGGGGACGCACCCGGCGGGGTGAGCGCCGACGGCATGCTGCAGGTCGCGGTCGGGCCGGCCGGGGTGCACTCCGATCCGGAGCCGACTTTCCGGCTGATGGGGGAGGTGGCTGCCCGGCGCGGGCTGCGGCGGCGTACCCAGGCCAACGAGCAGGTCGACGTCGCGATCGCGGCCGAGCGCTACGGCCGCCGCCCGATCGACCTGCTGGAGGAGTGGGGCTGGCTCGCGCCCGACGTGACCCTGGCCCATCTGTGCGACGTGACGCCGGACGAGATCCGGAGGCTGAGCGCGGCCGGGGTGAGTGCCACCCACGCGCCCGGCTGCGACCTGCCGATGGCGTGGGGGATCGCGCCGGTCGCCGCGCTCCGCGAGGCCGGAGTCGAGGTCGGGCTCGGCACCAGCGGTGGCGGCAGCAACGACGCCGGCCACCTGCTCGCCGATGCCCGTCTCGCCATGCAGGTGGCACCGCTGGTGGGTCCTCCGCTGGCGGCCGCCGACGTGCTCGCGATGGCGACCACCGGCTCGGCGGCCGGCCTCGGCCGACCGAGGCTGGGGGAGCACCAGGACCTGTGCGTCTGGGACGTCTCCGGGGTCGCCGACGCCGGCGTCCACGACCCGGTCGCCGGCCTGCTGTGGGCCTCGCCGGGTCGTCGTCCGCGGCACGTGGTCGTGGCCGGCCGGGTCGTCGTACGCGACGGGGTGCTCACCACCGCCGACGAGCGCGAGATCGTCGCGGATCTGGCACGGCTCAGCGCCCGCGCTGCTCCTTGACCACCAGCAGCCGGAAGAGCTCGCCGTCGGCGCTGGCCCACCGGTGCCGTACGCCGCCGGGGATGTAGACCGAGTCGGCCGTCTCCATGACCTGCTCCTCGCCGTCCAGGTCGATCCGGAGCGTCCCGCCGACCACGTAGACGAACTCGTCCTCCTCGTGCTGCCAGTAGCGGTCCCAGGCGGACCTGTCCCCGGTGAACTCCATCGGGATGAACGCGTGGTCGGCCCCGGCGACCAGCGCCTGCACGGCGCCGTTGGCCGCCTCCGCGGTGCCGGGGTCGGAGCGGCGTACGACCGTCACGGGGCCGGCGGAGGCGCTCTCGACGCTGTCCGCGAGCAGCGCCTGCTGGGTCGTGCCCAGCGTCTCGGCGATCCGGAACAGCGAGGACATCGAGGGCCGCGCCATCCCACGCTCGATCTGGCTCAGGAACGGGTGCGACAGGTCGGTCGCCTCGGCGAGCTGGACCAGTGTCATCCCCCGCCCCTTGCGCAGTTCCCGCACGCGGGCGCCCAGCCGTAGCACCGAGCGATCCAGGGACTGTCGCGGATTCCGGGTCACCTGCTCAACCTAGCCGTCGACGGCGCTCCGTGTTGACCGCGTCACGAGGAACTCACGGTTCCGTCGCGTGTCAGAAACAACACATCCGTTCCTGCTCTGCGAAACGGAGTTTCGAAATGCTGTCGACAGTGGTAGTAGGTTGATGGGCATGACCGTTCCTCCTGTGGTCAGACAGGAACAGCTCATCGACGAGATCGCCCTCCACCTCGCGGACGAGGTAGAGGGCGACTGGTCCACGTTGGTCTTCAACCACCGCAACCTGTCCATGTTCTTCACCGGCCGCATCGACGTCCATCGCCCGGACGGCAGCTTCGCCCATGCCCGCCCACCCGACACGATCCTCGCGCTGACCGATGAGCTCCGGCGGGTGATGTACGAGCCCGGCAAGGGGGCCTGGTTCTCCGCGCGCTGGACCATCGCGTGCGAGGGCGGCGAGGCGCCCACGACGAACATCGCGTTCAACTACGACGACGAGCCCGTCTGGCGCTGGCCTGCGCACCCAGGGCTGTACGCCCTCGACCTCGAGACCTTCCCGCGTGACGAGGATCGCATCCCCGCCTGGCTTCGGCAGAAGGTCAACGGCGCCCGCCGAACGCTGTAGAGACGCTGGTCGACCCGTCTCGCTTGGGAAGGACCCACAAGGAATCCCGGCGAAGCCTGTCAGAGTTAAGCGGTCACAGGAGCGGCGGCAGATGAAAGGGTCTGCACCGTGCCACAGGTCTCTCGAATTGCCATCGTCAACCGCGGTGAAGCCGCGATGCGTCTGATCCATGCTGTCCGCGACCTCAACGCGCGGGATACGTCCGAAGGGACGATCCGCACCATCGCGCTGCACACCGACGTCGACGCCGGGTCGGCGTTCGTACGCGAGGCCGACGAGGCCCACTTGCTCGGCGCCGCCGCGGATCGCCCGTACCTCGATCTCGCCGTCCTCGAGCAGGCGCTCGTCGCCTCCCGGGCCGACGCCGCCTGGGTCGGCTGGGGCTTCGTGGCCGAGGACCCCGCCTTCGCCGAGCTGTGCGACCGGCTGGGGGTCACCTTCATCGGCCCCAGCGCCGAGGCCATGCGGAAGCTGGGCGACAAGATCGGCTCGAAGCTGATCGCCGAGGAGGTCGGCGTCCCGGTCGCTCCCTGGAGTCGCGGGGGCGTGAACACGCTGGAGGAGGCGCTCTCGAGCGCCGAGGAGATCGGCTACCCGCTCATGCTCAAGGCCACCGCCGGTGGCGGCGGTCGCGGCATCCGGAAGGTCACCTCCGGTGCCGAGCTCGCCGAGGCGTACCAGCGCACCCGGGACGAGGCGGAGCGGGCCTTCGGCAGCGGCGTCGTCTTCCTCGAGAAGCTGGTCACCGACGCCCGCCATGTCGAGGTCCAGGTCATCGCCGACGGTCAGGGCACCGCCTGGGCGATCGGCGTACGCGACTGCTCCGTGCAGCGGCGCAACCAGAAGGTCATCGAGGAGTCGTCCTCCCCGCTGCTGACCGAGGACCAGTCCGCCGAGCTCAAGGCTTCCGCCGAGCGGCTCGCCACGGCGGTGGGCTACGCCGGAGCCGGCACCGTCGAGTTCCTCTACCACCCGGGCGAGAAGACGTTCGCCTTCCTCGAGGTCAACACCCGCCTCCAGGTCGAGCACCCCATCACCGAGGCCGTGACCGGCACCGACCTGGTCGCGCTGCAGATCCAGGTCGCTTCCGGCGTACCGCTCACCGGCGACCGCCCGCTCGAGCGCGGCCACGCGGTCGAGGCCCGGCTCAACGCCGAGGACCCGGACCGCGACTTCGCGCCCGCTCCGGGGCGGATCACCCGCCTCGAGTTCCCCGCTGGCCCCGGCATCCGCGTCGACACCGGCGTGGCCGAGGGCGACACCATCCCGGCCGACTTCGACTCGATGATCGCCAAGGTGATCGCCTGGGGCGCCGACCGCGAGCAGGCGCTGGCGCGACTGCGCCGGGCGATGGGGGAGACCACCGTCATCATCGACGGCGGCGCGACCAACAAGAGCTTCATCCTCGACCTCCTCGACCAGCCCGAGGTCACCACCGGCAGCCCGGCCTGGGCCGACACCGGATGGATCGACCGGGTGCGCGGCGAGGGACGGCTCCAAGCGGCCCGGCACGCCGGCGTCGCGCTCGTCGCCGCCGCGATCGAGGGGTACGACGAGGCCGAGCGCGGCGAGATCGCCCGCATGCTCCAGACCGCCCAGGGTGGCCGGCCCCAGATCCAGCACGACCCCGCCCGCACCATCGAGCTCAAGCTGCGCGGGGCGACGTACGCCCTGACCGTGCGGCAGTCCGGACCCGCCCGCTACCAGGTCACCATCACGGCCGGCGGCGAGCGGCGCACCCTCACCGCCACCCTCGACCGGATCGACGAGGTGCACGGCCGGCTCACCGTCGACGGCCACCGCTACCGGCTGGTGACCGCCACCCACGGCCCCGTCCACCTGGTCGAGGTCGACGACGTGATGCACCGGGTCAGCCGCGACGAGGGCGGCATGGTCCGCGCCCCCGCGCCGGCGCTGGTCGTGTCCACCCCGCTCGCCGTCGGCGACGAGGTGGCGGCCGGGCACCCCGTGCTGGTGCTCGAGTCGATGAAGATGGAGACCGCGCTGACCGCGCCGTTCACCGGCCGGGTCAAGGAGCTGCTGGTCCGGGTCGGGAGCCAGGTCGAGACCGCGGCGCCGCTGCTGCGCCTGGAGCCGACCGGCGAGGCCGAGGGCGAGGCGACCACCGCCACCCTGGCCGACCTCGATCTGCCCGAGCCCACGACCGAGATTGGCCGCAGCAACGGTGCGCTGGACGACCTGAGCAGCCTGCTGCTCGGCTACGACGTCGAGGAGGATCAGCGTCCGGCGCTGCTCGCCGCCCATCTCGCCTCACGCTCCGCCGGTGCGCCCGCGGACACCCTCCGCACCGAGATGGACCTGCTGGCCCTGTTCACCGACTTCGCCGAGCTCAGCCGCAACCGCCCGGCCGGTGACGAGCCGTCCACCGAGCTGCGCGTGCACAGCTCGCGGGAGTACTTCCACACCTACCTGCGCAGCCTCGACCCCGACCGGGGCGCGCTCCCGGACCACTTCCGCGACAAGCTGCTGCGGGTGCTCGCGCACTACGGCGTCACCGACCTCGAACGTACGCCGGAGCTCGAGCGCGCGGTGTTCCGCATCTTCCTCGCCCAGCAGCATCCCTCCGACGTCGACGTCGCGATCGGGGTGCTGCAGCGCTGGCTCGGCGACCCGCCGCCGGCGACGGAGGACGCCGCCGCGGTCCGCGCGCTGCTCGAGCGGATGGTGCGCGCCACGCAGCTCCGGTTCGCCGTGGTCGGCGACCTGGCCCGCTCCGTACGGTTCGGCTGGTTCGACCAGCCGCTGGTCGATGACGAGCGCCGCGCGGTGCTGGAGGGCGTACCGGCCGAGGTCGCCGCCCTCACCGACCCGAACGCCCCCGACCGGGCCGCCCGCGTCGACGCTCTGGCGGCTGTCCCCGAGCCGCTGGTCGGCTTCCTCCGGGACCGGTTGGTCGACGGGCTTCCCGAGCGCGAGCCGCTGTTGGAGGTGCTGATCCGGCGCCACTACCGCGACTACCACCTGCACGACCTGACCGTCACCGGCACTGGCACAGACGATGACGGCGGACGCCCCGTCGCGCACGCCGAGTACGCCACGGACGAGAAGGGCGCGACCCGTGTGGTGTCCACCATCGGTGACGTGACGGAGCTCGCCCAGCCTGACGGCCCTCTCGCTGCCGCCATCACCTCGGCGCTCAGCTCCGACCACGACGACGTCGTCGAGATCTACCTGCGCTGGACCGACGCACCCACCGATCCGGACCTCGCCTCGACCGAGCTCGCCAAGATGCTCGCCGGGCAGGAGTTCGCCCGCCGCGCCCGCCGCGTCTCGGTCGCGGTCTGCCATGCCGCGCCACAGCCGATCGACTACTTCACCTACCGCCACCACGCAGACGGCGCCCCCCACATCCCGACAGCCGAGCTGGTCGAGGACACGCTGCTCCGGGGCATGCACCCGATGGTCGGTCGCAGGCTCAACCTGTGGCGCCTCAGCGAGTTCGAGGTCACCCGGCTCGCTGCACCCGACGACGTCCTGCTCTACGAGTGCGTCGCCCGGGCAAACCCGGCCGACCGCCGACTCGTCGCGGCCGCCCAGGCCCGCCAGCTCGCCGTGATCCGCGACGACGAGGGCCGCGTGATCGGGCTGCCGCACGTCGAGCGTGCCGTGGAGAACTGCCTCGAGGCGATCCGCCGCGTACGCACCGCCCGAGGCCGTGAGGGCACCAAGCTCGACGTCAACCACGTCTGGGTGACCGTGTGGCCGGTGGTCGAGGCGGATCTCGACCAGATCACCGCGCTCCAGAGCAAGATCACACCGCTCAGCGAGGGCGCCGGGATCGAGGAGGTGCTCGCGCAGGGCCGGGTGGCCGGGCGGGACGGCGGCGACCCGACCCCACTGGCCATCCGTTTCCACGCCAAGCCGGGCGCGGGCGTCGTGGCCGACGTCATCGAACCGCCCACCGAGCCGCTCGCCCCGATGGACGAGTACGCCGCCAAGGTGCTGCGCGCCCGACGCCGCGGCCTCGTCTACCCCTACGAGCTCCAGCGCGCCCTGGCCGGGAGCGGCACGGTCGTCGAGCACGACCTCGACGCCGACGGCGTACTCGTACCCGTCGATCGTGCTCCCGGGCTCAACAGTGCCGGCATCATCGTCGCCGTCGTGACCACCCCGAGCCCTCTCTACCCTGAGGGCATCAGCAGAGTCGTGCTCTGCGGTGACCCGCTCAAGTCCCTCGGTGCGCTCTCGGAGCCCGAGTGTGCCCGGGTGATCGCCGCCATCGACCTCGCCGAGCGGATGAACGTCCCGGTCGAGTGGTTCGCGGTGTCGGCCGGTGCGCGGATCTCGATGGAGAGCGGCACCGAGAACATGGACTGGGTCGCGGCCGCGCTGCGCCGGATCGTCCAGTTCACCCAGGACGGCGGCGAGATCAACATCGTCGTCGCCGGGATCAACGTCGGTGCCCAGCCGTACTGGAACGCCGAAGCGACGATGCTGATGCACACCAAGGGCATCCTGGTGATGACCCCGGACAGCGCGATGGTGCTGACCGGCAAGCAGTCGCTCGACTTCTCCGGCGGTGTCTCCGCCGAGGACAACCACGGGATCGGCGGCTACGACCGGGTGATGGGCCCGAACGGGCAGGCGCAGTACTGGGTGCCCGACCTGGCCGGTGCCTTCCGGGTGCTCATGGCGCACTACGAGCACAGCTACGTGGTTCCCGGAGAGACCGGGCCGCGCCGCGCGCCGACGGCCGACCCGATCGACCGCGACGTGTCGTCGTTCCCGCACGCGGGTGACTTCACCACGGTCGGCGAGATCTTCTCGGCCGAGCACAACCCCGACCGCAAGCGACCCTTCGACATCCGCACGGTGATGCGGGCCTTGGCCGACGCCGACCACGAGATGCTCGAGCGGTGGGCCGGCATGGCCGATGCCGACACCGCCGTGGTCGTCGACACCCGGATCGGCGGCTACCCGGTCAGCCTGGTCGGCATCGAGTCCAAGCCGGTGCCGCGCGCCGGCTTCCCTCCCACCGACGGTCCGGACACCTACACCGCGGGCACCCTGTTCCCGCGGTCGTCGAAGAAGGTCGCGCGCGCGATCAACGCGGCGTCGGGCAACCGGCCGCTGGTGGTGCTCGCCAACCTGTCCGGCTTCGATGGCTCCCCGGAGTCGATGCGCAACCTGCAGCTCGAGTACGGCGCCGAGATCGGCCGCGCGGTGGTCAACTTCCAGGGGCCGATCGTCTTCTGCGTCATCTCCCGCTACCACGGGGGTGCGTTCGTGGTGTTCTCCAAGCACCTGAACCCGTCGATGACGGTGCTCGCCATCGAGGGTTCGTACGCCTCGGTCCTCGGTGGCGCTCCTGCGGCGGCCGTCGTGTTCGCCGCGGAGGTCTCCAAGCGGGCGGCGGCCGACCCTCGGGTCGCCGCGCTCGAAGAGCGCATCGACCACGCCGAGGACGGGGAGCGCGGCGAGCTCGTCGTCGAGCTGGCCGAGCTCCGCGCCCAGCTGCGGGCGGACAAGATCGCCGAGGTCGCGGCCGAGTTCGACGATGTGCACGACATCCACCGCGCCGTCGAGGTCGGCTCGGTCGACGAGGTCATCGCGGCCAGCGACCTGCGGCCCAAGGTGATCGACGTCATCGAGCGGGCGTGGGGCAACGGGTGACCGACCGAGGTCACCACATGCTCTAGGTCGCCGGGCTGGAGCCCAGGGAGGCGGTTGGCTCCCTGGGCCGGCCGGCTCCGACCAGAACCTGGAGAACGACCAGCAGGGCGAGCACCAGAGCCAGGGACCACCAGAGTCGGTCCATCGTGACGTCGTTGCCCCAGAGCAGGACCACGCCGCCCAACGCCACCACGGCGACCCGAAGCCAGGTCACGTTGGCGGCGACCCAGCGGCCCGCTCCACCGACGGGACCGTCCCCCAGCCGAGCGCCGACGCTCTCGAGACCCCCGCCGATGGTCGTACGTGCGGTGGTGCCGTACCTGTTGGAACCGGCGAACCAGCCGGCGAGCACGATCACCAGACCGAGCCACAGCACCACCTGCTGGCCGCGGTCGAGGTACGTGAGAAGGGTGTCGAAGAAGATCCGGCTCGCCGGCCCGAAATCGGTGCCGGAGAGCGCATTGACGAACATCTGCTCTCCGATGGACAGCACCCACGCCAGGAGCAGGGCGTTGGCGGCGATGACCGCTCCGATCCACACCGCCATCCGTGGCCGGCGGCGGGCCAGCACCAAGGCGGCCAGGAACAGGACCCCGACCACGGGAAGGAGCCACTGGGCGACCGGGTTCGAGAACGCGTAGATCGTGCGTACCTGCCGGAGCTGGGGTGCGTCCATCAGCACGATCTGACGGTCGGTCTCGGGGATGGGCACGTTCTCGACGATGGTTAGACCCCGGGCGACTAGTCGTTCCTTGACCCGTTCGATGACCTCGTCGACGTCGAGCACGACCTCGTCGCCCTGGAGCGACACGGCACCGGTGTCGTCGCCGTTCAGGATCCGCTGGAGGGTCTGCTGGGCTCTGGTGTTGGCCAGGACCCAGACGTCGGCGAACTCGTCGGAGGCGATGAACGCGCGTACCTCGCGCTCCACCAGGCCGTTGATGGCCGCGGCAAGAGGCGCCACGAGCTGCTCCAGGCGCGGTCTGTCCTCGATCACGCCGGCGAACGCGGTGTTGAGGATCGCCTCGACATCGACCTGCTGCTGGATCGCCGCGGTGACCCGGGTCGCGATCACGTCCTGCACCTCGGGCGACTCCACGAGGGGGCCGACGGTCTCGACGTACCGCTCGGCGTCGTTCAATGTGCGCTGCCCCCAGTAGGCCACCGCCGCCGGCGTGGTCAACAACCCGGCCAGCACCAGGCAGATCACCGCCGCGATCGATCGTCCTCGTGACGGTCGGTCGGCGGTGGTGATGACGGGGTCGTCGGTGGGTTCTCGGGGTTCGCGGGTGATGGGCGAGTCGTTCGACATGGTGGTGGTCCTCTCGGCAGGTCCCGTCTTCGAACGAGGCCGGTCCCCAGGCTGTCCGGCGGGTCCGTCCGAGACATCACCCGGAGCGGGCGAACCCAGGTCCCGTCAGCCGGTCGTCCCGATCCGGTCGAGGGCCAGGTCAGCGGGTGATGTCGCGACCGTGCGCCGTCAGCGCCCAGATGACGAAGATGTCGACAGCGATGATCAGCGTCGACCAGAACGGCGAGTAGGGGATGAACGCGAAGTTGGCGCAGGCACTCAGCACGGCCAGGGTGACTCCGATGATGCGACCCCAGACCATGCCGTTGAGCACGGCGAAGCCCGCGAACACCACGAGCAGTCCCAGGATCAGGTGGATCCAGCCCCAGCTGGTGGCGTCGAGCTGGAGCAGGTAGTTGGGAGTCGTGACGTAGAACTCGTTCTCGAAGAGGGCGACGAGGCCGGAGAAGGCCTGGAAGCTGCCGGCCATGATCATCATCACGCCGGCGAACAGGATGAAGCCGGTCGCCCAGCTGCTGGGCGGCGGTTCCTGCGCCTTCCAGGTGGTCTCCTCGTTCAATGGGGTCTGTTCGGTCATGACGGGACGCTCCTTGGATTGCCGCCGACCGCGAGGGACTCGATGTCGGGTCGTGAAGTGAACGGACGATCTCAATCTGGTCGCCGGGACCTGGCGGCGAATCATCCTCATTGTGTGAAACGTGAGGGCGTCAGGACTGAGACGGTGGCCGAGACTCCGCCGGGCCTACCCACAAGTCATCCGTCAGGGATGAGACGTCGGGCTGCCCGGATCTCTAGCGTGCGAAGGGTGGAAGACGCTGGCGAAGCCGCGCGAACGGCTGCCGGGCTCGACGAAGTTCTGCTGGACGTCAAGCTTTCGGTTCCCGAGCTGCCGCTCAGACTGGTGAGCAGGGCCCCTCTGATCGAGGCGGCCCGGAGCAGCGGCGCGTCGTCGGTCGGAATCACCGCGCCCGCCGGCTACGGCAAGTCCACACTCCTGGCGCAGTGGGCAGAGGCCGAGGACCGCCCGGTCGGTTGGGTGTCGCTCGACCGCCTGGACGACGACTCCAGCGCCCTCCTCGTGCTGCTCGCCTCGGCGTACGCGCGGGCCGTGCCGGATCAGCAGGGCGTGGTCGCCGACGTGAGCGGTCTGGGCGTCTCGCCGTTGGGACGTGCCGCACCGCACCTGGCCGCCGCCCTCAGTCGAAGCCCGGAACCCTTCGTGCTGATGGTGGATGACCTGCATGAGCTGCACTCCTCGGCCTGCCACGATGTGCTGAGCGTGGTCATCTCCGGTGTACCGGCCGGCTCCCAGCTGGTGTCGGCCAGCCGCGTCGAGCAGCCCCACCTGGCTCGGCTGCGCGCCTCCGGCGCCGTCCTCGACGTGCTGGGACCCGACCTGGCGCTGGATGTGACGGGTGCCGAGCAGATCTTCACCGCGGCACAGGTGCCGCTCACGCGTGACCAGGCGATGGTGGTGACCGAACGGACGGAGGGTTGGGCGGCCGGCCTGCACCTGGCGGCGATGATCGCTCGGGACACGAGACAGGACGTGTCGAGCATCTCCGGCGACGACCGGTACGTGGCCGACTACCTCTACCGGGAGTCGCTGAGCCAGCAGGACGAGGCGACGCAACGGTTCCTGCGGCGTACCGCTGTGCTCGACCGGCTCTGTGGTTCGCTGTGCGATGCGCTGTCGGGGGACACCGACGGTCAGGACCGGCTTCTCGCGCTCGAGGGATCCAACTCGTTCCTGCTGCCGCTCGACCGGCGGCGGGAGTGGTACCGCTATCACCCGCTGTATCGCGAGTTCCTGCTCGGAGAGCTGCGTCGGGTGGAACCGGAGGTCGTCGCGAAGCTGCACCTGCGGGCCGCCGACTGGTTCGAGGCCAACGAGTCTTCGGCGATGGCCCTCGAGCACCTGCTGAACACGCCCGAGCGGGACCGGTGCGTCCAGATCGCGACGCAGCTGGTGCTGCCGACCTACAGCGCCGGGCAGATGTCGACCGTGCGGCGGTGGCTGTCCGTGCTCGGTGACTCGGCCATCGAGGAGCACCCTCCGTTGGCCGTCCTGGCCGCCTGGATGGACGTCCTCGGTGGCGACCCCCTCGGGGCGCAACGCTGGGCTGCCGTGGCAGAGGCTGCGGAGTACGACTGGGTGCCGATGGACGGCACCGCATCGTTCGAGTCGGCGCGCGCCATGTTGCGGGCCGCCATGTGCCCGGCGGGACCTGCGGCGATGATGCGTGATGCCGACCTCGCCATGGTCCAGGAACCGCCGTGGAGCCCGTGGCGCGACACGGCCCTGGCCGACGCCGCCGAGGCACAGCTGCTCCTGGGGGACGTCGAACGGGCCGCCGCCCTGTTCGCCGAGAGCTCCACCGCCGGAGCCGAGCTCGGCAACACCGACACCATCGTCAACGCGCAGGCCGAGCTCGCGCTGTTGGCGATGGAATACGGACGATGGGACGAGGCGACGGAGCGGGTCGCCGTCGCCCTCGCCGTCGTCGAGAAGCACCGGATGTACGACTACGCGATGAGCGTCCTCGCGTTCGCGGCCGCTGCCCGGCTCGGGTTGCACGACGGGAATCTCGGTGAGGTCGACCGGCAGCTGACTCGGGCCATGCGCGCGCGTCCGTCCTGCACGTACGTGCTGCCGCACCTGGCCGTGCGCAGTCGCCTCCAGCTGGCCAGGGTGTTCTGGGCACGCGGCGACCAGACGTCCGCCCGGCACCTGCTGCGCGAGATCGACGACGTGCTGCAGCGCCGACCGGAGCTCGGGGTGCTGGTCGACCAAGTCGCGAGGCTGCGCGCCAGGATCAACTCCTCAGAACGTGTCACCGCTGGCAGGCCGCCCCTGAGTCCGGCCGAGCTGCGCCTTCTGCCCTACCTCCAGACCCACCTCACCATCGCCGAGATCGGCGAGCGACTGTTCGTCTCCCGCAACACCGTCAGCTCGCAGGTCGCCTCGATCTACCGGAAGCTGGGCGTCACATCGCGAAGTGATGCGGTCCGGCAGGTCATCTCGATCGGGCTCCTCGGCTCCTAGCCATCCGCAGGCGGTCCTTGCGCGGCGAACCGGTTCGCCGCGGGTACGGCGCTGAACCCGTGCGCCATCACGCTGAGCAGGACGGTGAGCGAGATGACCGCGACCACGTCCTCACCCGCGACATGGAGATCTTCCAGCGCGATCAACGCGAAGATGACCGAGGCCAGGCCGCGCGGGCCGAACCAGCCGACGAACACCACGCTGTAGCGGTCGAGCCCCGCGCCGAGCAGTGCCAGGACGACCGGCAGCATGCGGACGACGGTGAGGCTGAGCACGGCGTAGCCCAGCATCGTCCAGCTCCACGCGTCCTGGATGACCGGGATCGCCAGTGCACCGAAGATCAGCCAGCTGATCATCGAGGCCATGTCGCTGGACTGGTCGACGAAGTAGACCTCCTTCTCCCCGCTTCGCCCGGCAACGGTGCCGAAGACCAGGCCACCCACGAAGGCGGCGACGAACCCGTTCCCATCCGTGACCAGTGCCACGGCGTACGCCAACAGGGCCAGTGCGAGCACGGCCGGGCCGCCGAGCTCCTCGGACAGCCAGCCGCGCTTGCGTGCGCGCCTGGTGACCACGCCGCCCACGCTGCCGACGACGATGCCCGCGATCAGGCCGACCAGCAGGGAGACGACCGCGCCGCCGGGGCTCTCGACACCGAGCACCCCCTCCTCGACCGCGACCCCGGCGATCGCCACCAGCACGATCGGAGTGGCGATCCCGTCGTTGAGCCCGCTCTCCACGTTCAGCACGCTTCGCACCTTCGCGGGCACATGAGGGTTCGACATGACGGGTGCACCGAGGGCAGCATCCGTCGGCGCGAGCGCGGCGCCGACCAGGAGCGCTGCCCACGGGTCGAAGCCGAGCACGATCATCGCGGCTCCGGTGCCGATGGCGATCGTCAGCGGCAGACCGACACCGAGCAGCCGGACGTAGGTGCTCAGATCGCGTCGGAACTGCGCGAGCCGGACCCGCGACGCATCCGCGAAGAGGACCCAGACGAGGGTGACCTCCGCGATGACCTTGACCAGCTCGGGTTCGGCCTCGAGCTCGAGAAGGCCGAGTACGTCCGCGAACACCCAGCCGCCTGCCACGAACACGATGGGGGCGGTGAGCCCCAGCTGTTGGAGGCGACCTGCGAGGACGCACCACGCGACGATCGTCGCGAGAACCGCGACGAGCGCCGAGGTTTCCATGGGGCGGACCTCCCGGTCGGCTCAGCGTGGGTGTATCACTCCCGTCTATCACGGACCCGAGGGGGATGTGCGCCGTTCGCCAGGAGTGATGAACTCAGGATCCCTTGTCGCGGAACACATCGGCGAGCGGGTCCGCCTCGAAGTAGGCGGTCTTGATCCGCATCCACTCGCCGTCGAGGACCATGTCCTTCAGGACCTCGTCGATCTGTTCCTTGCGCTGGTCGCCGGAGCGGATCACGAAGCCGATCGGGGCGTCCTTGACCGGGTAGACGATCGGCTCCTCCAGGGCTATGGGCGCGCTCTTGATGATCGACTGAGCGTAAGGAGCCCCATGGAACAACGCGTCCGCCTCGCCTCGCTCGATCAACCCGATGGCAGCGCCCACGTCAGGAGCCCTGACGATCTCGACGTCGTGGTACTTCTCTTCGAGGTAGGACCCTTGGACGGCGCCGTCGACGACCGCGATCTTCTTCCCGTTGACGTCACCGCGCTTCCGGATGGTCGATCCCTCGGGGGTGAGGAAGGCGACGTACGTCGAGAAGTACGGCGCGCTGAAGTCGAACTCCCGCTCGAGGTCTGAGGTGCTCGTGACCTGGGCCCCGATCATGTCGATCTTTCCCGCTCGCAGGGCCGGGAAGAGCTCGTTGAAGTCCATCGCCACGAACTCGGGCTCGACGCCCATGCCGTCGGCGACGCTGCGCGCCATCTCGTAGTCGAAGCCCTTGGTCGCGCCGCCGCTCTGGTAGTAGACGGGTTCGGTGCTGTCGACACCGATCCGAAGGGTGTTGCTGCTGCTGACCGCGGCGCTCGCCTTTCCGCTGGCGGATGGTGTGGGGTCCGAGAAGTGTCCGCTGAAGGCGATCGCGCCTAGAAGGGCCACGGCGCCGGCGACGACCAACTTGATCTGGTTCATGTGGGGGTCCTGTTGCTGGCGATGGCTGGCACGCCAGCCCGAGCAGTATGGCGTGAGTCAGCCAACCGGACCCGGACGTCAGGTGGAGCCTGGCCAGACCAACACGGCGCGAACGAGCGACGAACCCCGGGTGACGTGGCCGGCATCGGCGGTGACGGTCACGACGCCACCTCCGCGACCAGGTGCACGATGACCAGGTCGTCGGCCCCCAACAGAGGCGCGACCACGCCGACCTCGTCGAGCAGCCGGCCGCTCATCACCGCGCCGCCGTCGTACCACGCGGGTCGCGGGCGGTCCGTGGGCGACACCGCAAGAGGCACCGGCGTCACTCGGTACGCCGTCTCCGGGGCCAGGCCGGGGAACCGAACGCGGCCGGCCGGCTGGCCCAGGGTGAGGTCGAGCGCCGAGAGACGGAACAGCGCCTCGCGCCCGTCAGGGGCGACCACGCCGTCCAACTGCAGGCCGTCGGGCACGGTGTCCGCCCGCACGACGCGGCCGGAGTGGAGCAGGCCACGGAACCGCTTGTGCAGCGCGATCCAGGCCCGGAGCTCCTCGCGCTCCTCGTCCGTCATGGCGGTGAGGTCCCACTCGATGCCGAGGTGTCCCCACATGGCGGTGCCGGCACGGAAGCGCAGGGTGTGCTGGCGTCCGGTGGTGTGGTCGGTGCTCGATCCCACGTGGGTGCCCATCAGTTCGGGCGGGAGGGTCAGCCCGGTCCACCGGACCAGGCGGTGCCCCTCGTGTGCGTCGATGCAGTCGGAGACCCAGGCCCGGTCGGTCCGCTCGAGGACTCCCAGGTCGAGGCGCCCGCCGCCCCCGCAGCAGGACTCGATCTCGAGCCCGGGGTGCCTGGCACGGAGCGCGTCCATCAGGCGATAGGCCGCGAGTGTCTGCAGGTGGACCGCAGGCCTGTGGTCCCGGCCGCGGCCCGCGCCGGTCAGGGCACGGTTGTGGTCCCACTTGATGTAGGCGATGTCGTAGCGGTCCACCAGCGCCGAGATCTGACCGAACACGTGGTCCCAGGCGTCCGGGTTGGCGAGGTCGAGGACGTGCTGGTTGCGCGAACTGATGCCGGGACCGGCGTGGGTGCCGAGGATCCACTCGGGATGCTCCCGGGCCACGTCGGAGTCGAGGCTGACCATCTCGGGCTCGAACCACAGCCCGAACTCCATGCCCAGGCTGCGCACGGTCTTGACCAGCGGGGTGAGCCCGTCGGGGAACACGTCCTCGTCCACGACCCAGTCACCCAGGGAGCTCGTGGCGTCGCGCCGCCCCTTGAACCAGCCGTCGTCGAGGACGTACCGCTCGACGCCGAGGTCGGCAGCACGCTCGGCGAGCTCGACGAGCTTCTGCGGGTCCATGCCGAAGTAGACCGCCTCCCAGGTGTTGAGGAGTACGGGTCGCGCGCGCCGTGGGTGCACGTCCCGCGCCCTCAGGTGCTCGTGGAAGCGGCCGGAGAAGGCATCGAGCCCCTCGCCCCAGGAGGCGTAGAGCCAGGGCGAGGCATAGGTCTCGTCCTGGCCCAGCACCATCTCGCCCGGCATGAGCAGCTCGCCTCCGCGCAGCAGCTTCCAGCCGGTGAAGGAGTTCTCGGCGCAGAGCACCTGGTTGCCGCTCCAGCCGAGGTGAACACCCCACACCCGACCGGCACGGAAACCGAACCCGGACCGGCCGGCACACAGCACGGTGGCCGAGTCGTGGCCGGGACGACCGCCCCAGGCCTCGCGGACGTGCTGTCCCTGGGTGAACGCGTGGCGCTGCGGGGTGCGCTCGTGGGCGTGCCGCCCCGCCATGTCGAGGAGCTCGTCGGCCTCGGCCGGCACCGGCAGAGCCGGCTCGAGCAGCGTCACCTCGTACGGCGTCGCCCCCAGGTTCCGCACGCAGGCACGGAGGCGCAACAGACCGTTCCCGAACAGCTCGATCTCGGTGGTCACCTCCACCCCGGCCGGCCTGTCCAGCGCGACGCTGATGAGCCGGGTGCAGTCGGTCGACTCGGTGACCGTGTGGTCCACCGAGTCGAAGGTGAGCGCCCAGGCCTGGCCGGCGCGGCTGCCCAGCAGACCCGGACGACCCACCCAGCCACTGGTCTGCTGCGGCAGCACCGATGCCCACGAATGCTGGTAGATCGCCCCGTCGAGGCTCGGCATCTCCAGCGAGCGGAGAAGGTCGGGAAGGTGCTCGACCGCGGTCTCGCCGAGATCCGGTCCCCAGTGGAGGATGCACGGGAGCTCGGTGGAGTCCAGCCGGACGACCAGGCTGGTGTCGCCGCGCCGGAGGTGCGCGCCGCGGGCGCGCTCGCCGGTCATCGGGCGGTGCGGGTGAACACGGCCACCCCGGAGCCCGCCAGCTCGGCGACGCCGCGATCGGCACCCGAGGAGAACATCGGCTCGCCGAGGCCGCCCAGCTCGTCCAGCTCGCCGAGGTCGACCACGTCGTCGGTCCGGTTGACCAGGAACCAGTACTCCTTCTCGCCGTCTGTGCGGATGGCGAGCTCCACCCTGCCGCGAAGCCCCGCGGGCAGCTCGCTGTCCACCCCGGCGGCCTCGAGCAGTCGGGCCAGCAGCGGCTCGAGACCATCCGCACCCAACCGGGTGGAGACGTACGTGGCCGAACCGTGCGCCAGGGCCCGCCGGGTCACCGCCGGACGGCCCGCCTGCAGGCCGGTCTTGTACGACGCGAGGACCTGTGTGCCGGGAGTCGTCGTGGTGATCCGGTCGGTCCACCGTGTCCCGGTACTGCCGTCGTCGAGAACGACCTCGCTCTCGTCCAGGAGCGGCCCGAACTCCTCGATGCGGATGCCGAGCAGGTCCCGCAGCGCACCCGGGTAGCCGCCCGGCCACACGTGGTTGTTCTCGTCCACGACGCCGGAGAAGTACGTCGTGACCAGGTGGCCGCCGCGGTCGACGAACTTCCTCAGCAGGTCGGCCGTCGCGGCCGGCATCACGTGCAGCACCGGCGCCACCACCACGTCGTACCCGTCGAGCGCTGCGCCGACGGGCAGGACGTCAGCCCGGACACCGAGCGCGAGGAACGCGACGTACCAGTCCAGCGCCTCCGCCCGATGGCTCACCGCGGAGCTCGGGTTGGCCTCCAGATCGAGGGTCCACGACGATTCGATGTCGAAGAGGATCGCGGCACGTGCCTGCTGGCGCCGCGTCCCGACGACGGAGGCGAGCCGCTCGAGGTGTCCGCCCAGTCGGACCACCGTCCGATAGACGTCGCTGTCCTCGCCGGCGTGGGGCACCATCGCCGAGTGGTACTTCTCCGCGCCGGCCAGGGACTGCCGCCACTGGAAGAAGCAGACGGCGTCCGCACCGTGTGCCACGTGGGTGAGCGAGTCCCGCACCAGCGCACCCTCCGCCTTGGGCGGGTTGATCGCGCGCCAGTTGACCGCGCTGGTCGAGTGCTCCATCAGGAACCACGGCTCACCGCCGGCGATGCCGCCGGTCAGGTTGGCCGAGAACGACAGCTCGTCGCGGGCGCGGTCGTCCACGAGCACGTAGTGGTCGTTGGAGACGAAGTCGACCTCGGCCGCCCAGTCGGCGTAGTCGATGCCGTTGAAGTGGTCCATCACCATGAAGTTGGTGGTCACCGGCACGTCGGGGGTCAGCCGGTCGAGGACCTCCCGCTCGGCGCGCAGGTAGTCCTTGAGGGCGTCGGAGGAGAATCTCTTGAAGTCGAGCTGGTGCGTCGGGTTGGGAATGGTGGGCGCCAGCCGCGGCGGCAGCACCTGGCTCCAGTCGCTGTAGCGCTGCGACCAGAACGCGGTGCCCCAGGCGCGGTTGAGGCCGTCGAGGTCGCCGTACCTCTGCGACAGCCAGGTGCGGAACGCCGCCGCGGCGTCGTCGGAGTAGTCGTAGAGGTTGTGGCAACCGAGCTCGTTGGAGATGTGCCAGGCGGCGAGCGCCGGGTGCTGGGCGTACCGGCTCGCCATCTTCTCGACGACCGCCAGGGCATGCTGCCGGAACACCGGTGACGTCGGTCGCCAGTGCTGCCGGGCGCCCGGCCACATGGTCTCGCCGGTGCGGGTGACAGGAAGGATCTCCGGGTGCCCGGTGCTCAACCAGGGCGGCGGCGAGGCGGTCGCGGTGGCGAGGTCGACGGCGATGCCGTGGGCGTGCAGGAGGTCCATCACCTCGTCGAGCCACGCGAAGTCCCAGGTGTCCGCGGTCGGCTGCAGGCGGGCCCAGGAGAAGATCCCGAGGGAGACGATGTTCACCCCGGCCTGACGCATCAGCCGGACGTCCTCGTCCCACACCTCCCGTTCCCACTGGTCGGGGTTGTAGTCGGCCCCGAAGCCGAGCGGTCCGTGAA
Source organism: Nocardioides sp. NPDC087217 (assembly GCF_044744805.1). Lineage (NCBI taxonomy): Bacteria > Bacillati > Actinomycetota > Actinomycetes > Propionibacteriales > Nocardioidaceae > Nocardioides > Nocardioides sp. NPDC087217. The sequence goes on along the minus strand of NZ_JBIUZB010000001.1, from coordinate 500,366 downwards.
CGTTCTCGACCGTGAGCGACTCGGGCCATCGCACCCACCGGTGGAGGCGCCGGCTCATGCGGTCGTCCTGCGGGGCGCGGCGGTGCTGGCCCGGACCACCAGCCGGGGCCGCACCAGGGCCTCCTGGTGCTCGTGCTCGCCGGACTGGATCTCCCGGATCAGGGCATCGACCGCGCCCCGGCCGACCTCGTCGAACGACTGATGGACGGTGGTCAGCGGCGGCCAGAAGTACGCCGCCTCCTCCATGTCGTCGAAGCCGACGACGCTGACGTCGTCGGGGACCCGGCGACCGCGCTCGTGCAGGGCTCTCAGGAGTCCCAGGGCCATCTGGTCGTTCGCGGTGAACACCGCGGTCACCTCCTCGTTGTCGGCCAGCCGGAGGCCGGCCTCGTAGCCGGCTCCGGTCGACCAGTCGCCCGGCAGCACCGGTGGCACCGTTCGGCCGTGGGCCTCGAGCGTCTCCTGCCACGACGTCCGGCGGCGCCGCGCGGAGTAGGACAGCTCGGGCCCGGCGACGTGCCAGACGGTCTCGTGACCGAGGTCGAGCAGGTGCTCGGTGGCCAACCGTGCTCCGAGGGCCTGGTCGTTGTCGACGATCGGGTAGTCGTACTCCGCGCTGGAGTCGACCACGACCACCGGCAGCCCCTCCGGTACGGCGACGCCGTCGAGCCGGTGCGTCTCGACCAGGATGATGATGCCGTCCACCGCCTGCTCGCCGAGCTGGTCGAACGCCGCTCGAACGGCGTCCTGGGTGGCGTCCAGCACCGGCAGCAGGTTGATGGCGTACCCGGTCTGGGTGGCGGCGGCCGCGATCGCGTCGAGCGTGTGGGTGGTGCCGACGCTGGAGAGCTCGAACGCGATCACGCCGATGCTCTGGAACCGTCCGCTTCGCAGCGCCCGGGCGGCCCGGTTGGGCCGGTACCCGACCTCGCGCATCGCGGACAGCACCCGCTCCCGGGTGGCCGCGTCGACATAGCGGGCGCCGTTCGCGACCCGCGAGACCGTCTGTCCCGATACCCCAGCGATCCGGGCAACGTCGGCCTGAGAGGCCCCCCGCCGTGTCACTGGCCCCGAGGCCGTGCTGTCTGTCGCCATGGGCCGAATAATCCTTCCGCCAACCTGTTGACGTCAACATGTGTCGTACGTCACTGTACCTGTTGACGTTAACAGGCCGCCATCGGAAAGGCGGTGAAAGGAGGTGGACCGTGTCCCAGGGCGTGACTCAAGTGGAGAGCATCCGGGAGACCCGCGGTGGTGGGCGACCGCCCGTGCCCGGTCGCCGGTGGTCCCGCAGCGACACGAAGGGCTGGATCTTCGTCGGCCCGTTCCTGGCGGTCTTCGCGCTGACCTTCCTGGCGCCGATCGGCTACGCCGCCTACCTCAGCCTCTTCCGTGCGCAGGCGTTCTTCGGCACCACGCAGTTCGTCGGCCTGGACAACTACGTCGACGTGTTCACCGACGACAAGTTCTGGGACGGCTCGTTGCGGGTCCTGTTGTTCCTCGTCGTACAGGTGCCGATCATGCTCGGCCTCGCCCTGGTGGCCGCGCTGGCCATCGACAGCGCCCGGCTCTACGGCACGAGCTTCTTCCGGCTCTTCATCTTCCTGCCCTACGCCGTGCCCGGCGTCGTGGCCGTCCTGATGTGGGGCTTCATGTACGGCACCAACTTCGGGCTGGCCGCCGACCTCAACGACCTGTTCGGCACCTCGATCGCGCCGCTCAGCAACAACTGGATGCTTGCCTCGATCGCCAACATCGTGACCTGGGAGTTCGTGGGCTACAACATGCTGATCTTCTACTCCGCCTTGCGCACGGTGCCCGGCGAGATCTACGAGGCCGCCGCGCTCGACGGCGCCGGGGCGCTGCGCACCGTGCTCTCGATCAAGATCCCGGCACTGCGCGGGGCCATCCTGATCGCCACGATCTTCTCCATCATCGGGACCTTCCAGCTCTTCAACGAGCCGAACATCCTGCGGACGCTGGAACCCAACATCATCACGACCTACTACACGCCGAACCTCTACGCCTACAACCTGTCCTTCGGCGGGCAGCAGTACAACTACTCGGCGACGGTCGCGATCGTGATGGGCCTGCTGACCGCGGTGATCGCGTACGCCGTCCAGCTCCGCGGCTCACGAGAGGCGATGAAGTGATGGGCCGGGTGAGCACGTCGCCGCTGGCGCCGCGACGGTCGCCGCTGCTGACCGCGCTGATGGCGCTGTTCCTCGTCTATACGCTGGTGCCGCTGGCGTGGCTGATCCTGAGTGCCACCAAGACACAGGCGGATCTGTTCTCGAGCCCGGGGCTGTGGGTCGGCGACGAGTTCGCGTTCTTCAGCAACGTCCGCGACACGCTGACCTACCGCGACGGCATCTTCCTGCGCTGGCTGGCGAACACCCTTCTCTACGTCGTGGTGGGTGCCGGCGGCGCGACCCTGCTGGCCACCGCGGCCGGCTACGGCCTGGCCAAGTACCGCTTCCCCGGACGGCGGGCGGTCTTCGCCGTCATCATCGGCGCGGTGGCCGTGCCCGGGACCGCGCTGGCCGTACCGACGTTCCTGATGTTCTCGAACATGGGCCTCACCAACACGGTGTGGGCGATCATCATCCCCTCGTTGATCAGCCCGTTCGGTCTGTACCTGATGTGGGTCTATGCCGCGGACGCCGTACCGGATGAGCTGCTCGAGGCGGCGCGTATCGACGGTGCCGGCGAGATTCGGATCTTCTTCACGGTCGCTCTGCGCCTGCTCGCTCCCGGCATCGTCACGGTGCTGCTGTTCGCCGTCGTCTCGACGTGGAACAACTACTTCCTGCCACTGATCATGCTGAGCGAGCCGAAGCTCTATCCGCTCACCGTGGGCCTCACCCAGTGGAGCGCTCAGGCGACGGGCGCGAACGCGCAGCCCGTCTACAACCTGGTGGTCACCGGCTCCCTGCTGACCATCGCCCCGCTCGTCATCGCCTTCCTCCTCCTCCAGCGGTTCTGGCAGTCCGGCTTGAGCGCGGGAAGCGTCAAACAGTGAAATGAAAGGAACGCCATGTTGATCATCAATGGGCGCAGATCCCGCCGGATCGCCCTCATCGCGGCAGCCCTCACAGCCGCCTCCGTGCTCGCCGGCTGCGGCTCGGACGACGGGGGCGGCAGTGGAGGCGGCGGCACGGCCGCAGACCTCGACGCCGCCCTCGAGGAAGGGGGCACCATCACCTACTGGACGTGGACCCCGTCCGCCGAGGCCCAGGTCGCGGCGTTCGAGGACCAGTACCCGAACGTCGACGTGAAGCTGGTCAACGCCGGCACCGGCAACGACCACTACACGAAGCTGCAGAACGCGATCAAGGCCGGCTCCGGCGGCCCCGACGTTGCGCAGGTCGAGTACAAGGCGCTGCCGCAGTTCGCGCTGCCCGGGGACCTGGTCGACCTGAGCCAGTACGGCTTCGACGAGTTCGAGTCGGACTACACGCCCTCGACCTGGGCCTCGGTGCAGGCCGGCGAGGGCCTCTACGGGCTGCCGCAGGACTCCGGCCCGATGGCGCTCTTCTACAACCAGCAGGTCTTCGACGAGCACAAGCTCGAGGTGCCGACCACCTGGGACGAGTACGTCGAGGCGGCCCGGACCATCAAGAAGGCGGACCCGTCACAGTGCATCACCAACGACAGCGGTGACGCCGGCTTCACCACCAGCATGATCTGGCAGGCCGGTGGCACGCCGTTCGAGGCCGACGGCGAGAACGTCACGATCGATCTGCAGGACGAGGGCACGCGGAAGTGGACGGGCGTGTGGAACCAGCTCGTCGAGGACGAGCTGGTCTGCACCATCCCCGGCTGGACCGAGGAGTGGTACAAGGCGCTGGGCGACGGGACCATCGCGTCCATCGGCCTCGGTGCCTGGGCGCCTGGCGTGTTCGAGCAGTCCGTGCCCGACGGTGCGGGTAAGTGGCGGGTCGCACCGATGCCGACGTACGACGGGCAGCCGGTGACCGCCGAGAACGGCGGCAGCACCCAGTCCGTGCTGGAGCAGAGCAAGAACCCCGCGCTGGCCGCGGCGTTCGTGCGCTGGCTCAACCACGACGAGGGAGTCGAGCCGTTCTTGGAGAGCGGTGGCTTCCCGGCGACGGTCGCTGACCTGCAGGACCCCGCGTTCGTCGACAAGAAGAGCGACTACTTCGGCGGCCAGCAGGTCAACCAGGTGCTCACCGACGCGGCCACCCAGGTGGCCGAGGGCTGGCAGTACCTGCCCTACCAGCTGTACGCGGACACGATCTACGGCGACACCGTCGGCAAGTCCTACCAGACCCACTCCGCCCTCGATGAGGGCTTGGGGGCCTGGCAGGAAGCGCTCGTGAAGTACGGCGACGAGCAGGGCTTCAGCGTCAACTGACCCACGACTGACGGACAGACGGCCGCCGCACTCGCGGAGCGGCGGCCGTCGGTCCCTCGCGAGAGGTAGGCATGCCCGAGTTCACGATCGGCGAGACCGACTTCCTCCTCGACGGTGAGCCGTTCCGGATCCTCTCCGGCGCGCTGCACTACTTCCGGGTTCACCCCGATCACTGGGCGGACCGGATCGAGAAGGCCAGGCTGATGGGCCTCAACACCATCGAGACGTACGTGCCGTGGAACGCCCACAGCCCCCGCTCGGGGGTCTTCGACACGGACGGCATCCTCGACCTGCCGCGGTTCCTGCGTCTGGTGGGCGAGGCCGGCCTGTACGCGATCGTGCGTCCCGGGCCGTTCATCTGCGCGGAGTGGGACAACGGCGGGCTGCCGCCCTGGCTGTTCCGGGAGCCGGGCGTCGGGATCCGCCGCCACGAGCCGCGCTTCCTCGACGAGGTCGAGAAGTACCTCCACCAGGTCCTGGCGCTCGTGCACCCGCACCAGGTCGACCAGGGCGGACCCGTGCTGCTGGTCCAGGTGGAGAACGAGTACGGCGCGTACGGCGACGACCAGAGCTACCTGCAGGCACTCGTGGAGATGACCCGTGGCGCCGGCATCACGGTGCCGCTGGTCACGGTGGACCAGCCCGTCGATGCCATGCTCGCCGCCGGCGGAGTCGACGGGGTGCTGCGTACCAGCTCCTTCGGCTCGGACAGCGTGAACCGCTTGCGCACCCTTCGCGACCACCAGCCGACCGGGCCGCTGATGTGCATGGAGTTCTGGGACGGCTGGTTCGACCACTGGGGAGGCCGGCACCACACCACCGCCGTCGATCAGGCCGCCGAGGAGCTCGATGCCCTTCTCGCCGCAGGAGCCTCGGTCAACGTCTACATGTTCCACGGCGGCACGAACTTCGGCCTGACCAGCGGGGCCAACGACAAGGGGATCTACCGGCCGACGGTGACCTCGTACGACTACGACGCTCCCTTGGACGAGGCCGGGAACCCGACCGCGAAGTACTTCGCGTTCCGCGACGTCATCGCCCGCTACGCCCCGGTGCCGACCGAGACCCCCGGCGCCGCCGGTCCCGCCCCCGAGCAGACGGTGGCCTTGGGTGAGCCGGTCCGGCTGCTCGACGACCCGGCGGCGTGGGGCTCCTGGAGCAGGTGGGAGCCGCTGCCGATGCTGGATGAGCTGGAGACAGACACGCGTCTGGCCGTCTACCGGACCGAGCTGCCGGGCGACCGCCCGGGCGTTCTCACCCTCGGCGAGGTCCGTGACCGGGCCGCCGTCTTCCTCGACGGCGCTCCGGTCGGCATCCTCGAGCGGGAGCACGGCGAGCGGGCGATCGCGCTACCGCGTGGGCGCGGCGTACTGGAGCTAGTCGTCGAGGACCAGGGCCGGGTCAACTACGGCGCCCGCATCGGTGAGCAGAAGGGCCTGGTCGGGCCGACTCTGCTCGACGGGGTGCCGCTCATGGGCTGGGAGGTCCTAGCCGTCGACCTCGACCGGGTGCCACGCCTGTGGGAGACCGACTCACCCGAAGACCGCGGCTCCGGCGTCGGGCCCACCGCGTGGCGCGCACCCTTCTCGGCCGAGCCCCACGTCGACCTCTTCCTCGACACCACCGCCTGGGGCAAGGGCATCGCCTGGATCAACGGCTTCTGCCTGGGCCGCTACTGGCGGCGCGGGCCGCAACGCACCCTCTTCGTGCCGGGCCCGGTGCTGCGGCCCGGCCGCAACGAGCTGGTCGTACTGGAGCTGGACGTGCTCCCCGAGCCGACGGCCCGGTTCGTCGCCGGGCCCTCCCTGGGGCCACTCGAAGACTGAGGGCAGTCAGTGCTGCGGGATCACCTGCGGCATCTCCTCAGTGCGAACCGCCCACGGTTTGCAGGCGTGCCGCCGCATCGAGCAGTGTCTCGGCGGCGGCGCGGGCATGTTCGGCGGCGTCGGGCGTTCCTGCGATGGCAGCTGTGGTCTGGGCACCCTCGGCCAGGATCGCGAGCTGCGGTGCGAGGCCGGGCGGACCTCCCAGCTCCTCGACCAGGCGGGCGACGTAGGCCTGGAACGCGGCCTTCTGCTCGCGTACGGCATCAGCCACGGCCTCCGAGCTGCCGCCCAGCTCTCCGTTGGTGTTGATGAAGGCACAGCCACGGAAGTCGGGCTGCCGGAACCAGGAGTCGAGGAAGTCGAAGATCGCGAGTATCCGCTCGCGCGCCGTCGTGGCGCGCTCGGTGGCTGACGCGAGGCCGGCATCCCAGATCTGGGTGCGATGTCGTAGGACGGCGACGATCAGGTCGTCCTTGGAGGCGAACAGTGCGTAGATCCGTTTCAGCGATACGCCTGCCGCAGTCCGGACCGCGTCCATGCCGACCGCCTGCACGCCCCGTGCGTAGAACAGCTCGTCCGCGGCTCGGACGACCTGCTCCCGTGCGCTCGTATCGTCGATCATCTGCCCTCTTCCTCTGTCCGGATCCGCGGCACTTGCGCGGAGAACGATCATTCTCTATGCTAGCAAACAAGGCGGAGAACGATCGTTCTCCGGGGGCGAATCCAAAGGAAGAGGATCATGGGCTACATCAACGTGGGCACCGAGAACAGCACCACCACCGAGATCTACTACGAGGACCACGGCACCGGGCAGCCGGTCGTCCTCATCCACGGCTATCCGCTGGACGGCAACAGCTGGGAGCTCCAGTCGCGCGAGCTGATCGCGGCCGGCTACCGCGTCATCACCTACGACCGGCGCGGGTTCGGGCAGTCGAGCAAGGTCGGCACCGGCTATGACTACGACACCTTCGCGGCAGATCTGAACGCACTCCTCGAGACCCTGGACCTGCGTGACGTCATTCTGGTCGGCTTCTCCATGGGCACGGGTGAGCTGGCACGCTACGTGAGCAACCACGGTCACGAGCGTGTCGCGAAGCTGGCGTTCCTCGCCTCCCTGGAGCCGTTCCTCCTGGCGGCCGACGACAACCCGACCGGAGTGCCTCAGTCCGTCTTCGACGACATCGCCAAGGCGGCCCGCGCCGACCGGTACGCCTGGTACACGCAGTTCTTCAGCGACTTCTACAACCTCGACGAGACGCTGGGCTCACGGATCAGCCAGGAGGCGGTCACGGCCAGCTGGAACACCGCCACCCGCAGCGCACCGGTGGCTGCCTACTCGGTGGTGCCGACCTGGATCGAGGACTTCCGTGAGGACGTCGTCGCCGTGCGCGCCGCCGGCAAGCCGGTCCTGATCCTGCACGGGACCAGCGACAACATCCTGCCCATCGACGCCACCGGGCGGCCCTTCCACGAGGCGCTCCCCGAGGCTGAGTACGTCGAGATCGAAGGCGCTCCCCACGGTCTGCTGTGGACCCACGCCGCCGAGGTCAATGAGGCACTCCTGGGTTTCGTGAAGGCATGAGACCCCCTCTTTCCGCCTCCGTCCGGCTCCCTTCGGGCGGAGGCGGAAAGAGTCCTAGGTGCCTGCGGCGGTTCCCTGCAGGACCCGGCTGGTCGGTCCGAGCTAGCCGATGCTTCGGAGCTCGCGGATGGTGATGCCGGTGAAGCTCGCCGGTCCGCCATCGGTGTAGAGCGAGATGCCGGTGTCGCCCTCGGTGAAGTGCACTTGCTGGGAGAGCACGGTATGGCCGGAGTTGACGAACACCTCGACGCTCTGGGTGTCGACGAAGATCCGCAGGTGCACGGAGCGTGCGGCGGCGTCGATGGGTGCGGCGGCACGTGTGTAGGGAGCCAGGGAGTACCCGGCAAGGTCGGACGGGGCTCGGTCGACGTAGAGCTCGGCTCCGTACTTGCCGATGTTCGTGTGCCGTGAGCCGTCGGCCGAGCGTCCGACGGAGACGCCGACGTTGGTGGCGGCGTCCCAGGAGATGTCGAGCTCGAGCTCGTACGCCCGTCCGGTCCAGGGGAGGACGAGGCTGCCGTTGGCCGTCTGGTCGGGCAGCGTGGTGGTCGCTGCCACGTAGTCCGAGAGCTTGCTGACGGGGCTGCTGAGCAGGGAGTACCAACCGCCGGACTGGCGCTCGAGGCGTAGCTCTCGCACGATCGAGTTCTGTCCGTTGTAGCCGTCGGAGGCATCCGTCGGTACGTCTCGGGCGGCGTACTTCCAGTTGTTCATCCAGGCGATGGCGAGACGTTTGGTCTCCGGCGTGTCCATCGAGGGCCAGGTGACGGCGGCGTACCAGTCCCAGCCCCAGTCGAGCCACTGTGGGGTGAGGTCGTGGGCGATGAACTCCTCGCCGTTCCACGTGCCCATCCAGTACGCGTACGTCATCGGAAGCCCGATGCCGTAGGCGTCCATGCTGGCGCCGAGCACCCAGTGCCGGGTGCCGTCGTTCGCGGTCATCTCGAACAGGTCGGGGCACTCGATGCCGCCGAGCGCGTGGTTGGGGTAGTCGAAGTTGCGCTTGAGCTGCCAGTCGATCAGGTTCGTGGAGGTGTAGAAGGCCGCGTACCGCGCTCGCCCGATCACGCAGACCCATTCGCCGCGGGCCGCGTCCCAGTGGATCTTCGGGTCCCGGAACCATTCGGCGTTCTCGATCTCGGCGGGCGTTGTCGCGGTGCGGCCGTCGGTGTTGACGATCACCGGCTCGGACCGAGGGGTGAAGGTGAAGCCGCCGTCGGTCGACCAGTAGAGGTACTGCTCCTGGTACTTGCGGATGCCGTCGGTCGGCTGGGTGGCGAGCGCGATGACGGCTCCGGCGCCGTATCCGGCGGTGTTCGCGGTGTCGACGACTGCCGATCCGGACCACACGGGGAAGTCGGGCCTCAGGGGCATCACGGTTCCGTGGTGGGTGAACGAGACGGCGTCGGTCGTCGTCGCGTGGTCCCAGCCACCGGGGCCGTTGTTCTGGTCGGAGTGGAGGTAGTAGAGCTGGTAGGCGCCGCGGGTGGTGACCGGACGCTGCGGGTCGCAGAGCCAGCCCGAGGGCGGGGTCATGTGGTAGATCGCCCGAAGCGATGTCTGGGCGGCGGGGCCCGTGATGGCATGGGCGGCGACTGGAGTGGCGTGGACCGCGAAGAACGCGAGCGACCCGACTCCGGCGCCCTGCAGCATGGTCCGTCGTGAGATGGGGTGGGGCATGATGACTCCTTCGACTCAGGTTTCGACTCGGGTTCGGCTCAGACCGATGCGCCCGGCGCATCAGCGTGGATCGGCGTCGGGGCGAGGTGCCGCCCCGACTTCTCGTCTTCGATGTCGACGGCGGTGTACGCGATCGGCCCGCCGATCTCGGTGTCGATGGTCACGCTGATGGGTCCGGGACCGAGCGTGACGAGGTGCGAGATCGTTGCCTCGCCATCGTTCGCGAAGACCTCGAGGAGGGGTCCGTCGAGGCTGACGAGCAGTTGGCCCCGCCGCCCGCCCTCGAGATCGGTGATGCTGGTCGAGGGAAAGTCCGGATGCACCGCGTCGGCCGCGGGACCGCCACGGGTGACGCGGATGGTCCGCGCGGAGTGCTCCAGCTCGACCCAGGCATCCGCGTCACCACGCAGTCGCAGACCGACGGAGCCTGTGGCGGTCGGATCCCAGGTGAGCGCCAGCACGCTGTGGCCGCTGAGCGAGAGCTCGACAGGCTGGGCGCCGACCGACACCGTCGCCGGTGCCGCTCGAGCGAGCCGTTCGAGGAGGAAGGCGGGCGGCTTCTGGATGACGCGCGGTGTCCTCTCGACGGTGCGCAGGGCGAGCTGTCGTGGCAACGACATGGCGCCCCTCCACGGCGACGAGGGAAATGCTCCCGCATACCGCCAGTTGCTCATCCAGCCGAGCATGACCGCGGCTCCCTGCGGCGCGCTGTCGAAGGTGACTCCTGCGTAGAAGTCGCGGCCGTCGTCCAGGCGGACGAGCTCGGGAGAGTCTGCCGTGAACGTGGATCCGTCGAAGCGACCGACGACATAGCTCATCGAGGAGCCCTCCGGATCCGGGGCGTCGCCGATCGGATTGGTGCTGAGGATCAGCACCCAGCGAAGGTCATCGGGATCGCCGTCGAGCGGCAGCGGGACGAGATCCGGACACTCCCACACGACCCCGGTCGGGCCCAGCGGTCCGAAGACGCTCGCGTGCTCCCACGAGCGCAGGTCGTCCGAGGTGTAGAGGTGCACCTGTCGGTCCTCCGCCTCGACCGCGAGCAGGACCCACCGAAGGCGGCCCGCCTCGTCGGTGTAGCGAATGACCTTGGGATCTCGGAACGCGCTCGTGCCGCGGTCGAGCACCGGGTTGTCGACGTCGAGCTCCCAGGTGAAGCCGCCGTCCCTGCTGATGGCGCGCGATTGCGCCTGATGACCGTTGGCGTAGGCGCTCGTGTAGTACGCCGTCAGTGAGGTTCCATCCTCGGTGGAGGTGGAGACGATCGATCCGGAGAAGATCTGTTCGCTGTCACGGAACCGCAGCGCGACCGGGTGCTCGGTCCAATGCTGCAGGTCGGTGCTGGTCGCGTGGCCCCAGCTCATGTTTCCCCAGTCGGATCCCTCGGGGTTGAACTGGTAGAAGAGGTGCCAGCGGCCGCGGTCGTGGACGAGACCGTTGGGGTCGTTCATCCAGTTGCGCTGCGGTGCGAAGTGGAAGGTGGGCCTGGGCACGACAACGGGGTTGGACACTGCGCGTTCCTCAGATCGAATGTCGTGGGACGGATGGGCATGCGACGCGGATCAGCTGCTCGTCGGTGGACGACTCGATGCCGAGAAGCGTTCGTACGCCGGCCGCACCGAGTTCGTAGTGCGGAAGCGCCACCGTCGACAGCGGCGGACGCAGGTGCGCGGCGATCACGTCCTGGTTGTCGAACCCCATGACCGCGACGTCGGTCGGGATGCTCAGCCCGAGCTCGCGCAGCCCGTCATAGAGACCCATCGCCACGCGGTCGTTGTGGCAGAACACGGCCGTCACCTCCGACTCCACGATTCGCGGCGCGGTGGCGTACCCGCCTTCCTGGGCAGGTTCGGCCGGGAACACGAGGGAGTCGTCGAAGTCGACACCTGCTGCCTCCAGGGCAGCCCGGTAGCCGGCCAGACGACCGCTCTGGGCCGGCGACGGTGTCGTCGTGTTGATGAACGCGATTCGGCGGTGGCCGGCAGCCAGGAGCTCTTCGGTCGCCGTCCTCCCGCCCTGCTCCTCGTCCGGCACGACGGCGGGAAGACCGCTGCCCTCGGCGAAGCAGTCCACGAGGACCGTATCGGTCTGATGCAGCATCTCGGGAACGACGATCTCGCGGTGGTACCAGCTCGAGTAGAGGATGCCCTGCACCTGATGCTCGAGCATCATCGCGATGGCCTCGTTCTCTGCTGCCTCGTTGCCGTCGGTGTTGGCGACGAGAAGGACATATCCGTGCGCCCAGGCCTCGTCCTGCGCACCGTGGATGATCTGGCCTGCGAACGGGGTGGTCGCGATCGCGTCGGCGACCAGGCCGATGAATCGCGACCCTCCTCGCGACAAGGTCTTGGCCAGGGCGTTCGGCCGGTAGCCCAGTGCCGCGACCGCGTCCTGCACCCTGCGTCTGGCCTCGTCTCCGATGCGCGCCCCGGGCTTGTTGTTGACGACGTGGGACACGGTCGCGACCGAGACGCCCGCGGCCTTGGCCACGTCTCGCATCGTCACGTTCGCCACGCTTTTGTTGGGTTCAGCCTTGTTGGGTTCCGTGCCGCTCATCCCTTGGTCGCCCCGCTCTCCAGCCCCTGGATCATCGCCTTGTTGAGGACGAGGAAGACCAGGAGCAACGGCGTCACAGTGACGCAGACTGCCGCGAACGTCGCCGTCCAGTCGGTGTTGCCCATGGCCCCGATGTAGTTCTGCAGACCGAGCGGGATGGTCTTGAGCCCGTCGGAGAGCACGAAGGTGTTCGCGAAGATGAAGTCGTTCCAGATGAAGATGCTGTTCACGAGAACGACCGTAATGATCGTGTTCGCCGAGAGTGGGAAGGTGATCTGCGCGAAGATCCGGTACGGCCCGGCGCCGTCGAGCGACGCGGCCTCGTAGAGCTCGCGGGGGATGTACTCGTAGAAGGACGAGAACAGGTAGACGGCCATCGGGAGCGAGAACGCGGCCAACGGGATGATCATCGACAGGTGGGTGTCGAGGAGCCCGACCCGGGAGTAGTCGATGAACAGGGGCACGAGCGCGATCTGCACCGGAACGACGATCCCGAGCAGGAACAGCGAGCGTACGACGCCGCTGAACCGGAACCCGAGCACCTGCAGCGCGTACGCCGCCATCATCCCCGCGATGACGATCAGCACGCTTGCACCCGCGGTGACGATGAAGCTGTTCAGGATGTTCAGCCACAGGTTGCCGGTCGCGAAGGCTCGTGTGTAGTTGTCGAGCGTGTAGTCCGACGGCAGCGCGAACGGGCTGCCACCGGCGAAGTCAGCGGCGGTGCGGAAGCTAGTCACGAAGAGCCACAGCAGCGGGTAGACCTGCACGATGACGATGAGCACGATCGTGATCATGAGCAGCGCGCGTTGGGCGCGGAGCCGTGGCGGTCGCGCTGCCGCTCGGGGCTTCGGCGAGTGCGGCACGGCGGCCTTCGGCGGTCGGGTGAGCACAGGCGTGGTCACGAGTCGTCCCTTCGACGGAGCAGCAGGAAGATGAGGCCGACGGCGACCAGACACTCCACGACGATGAAGACGGAGATCGCGCTGGCGTAGCCGTAGTCGGTGTGCACGAACGCGGTCTTGTACATGTACGTGGTGAGCAGCTCGGAGGACTGGCCCGGGCCACCGTTCGTCAGCAGGTAGGGGATGTCGAAACCGCGTAGCGCGAAGGTGGTTGCCATCACCGTGGTCGTGATCCACACGGGCCGGATGTAGGGGAACCGGATCTTCCAGAACGTCTGCCACCAGGATGCGCCGTCGAGTCGAGCCGCCTCCTCGAGCTCACGAGGCACGGCGATGAGTGCCGCATAGACGATGAGCATGTAGAGACCGGTGAAGCGCCAGCCCTCCGGGACGGACACAGCCGTGAGTACCGTGTTCACGTTCGAGAGCCAGGCGGTCTGGGCGCCGTCGAGACCGACCCACGCCAGCAGCTGGTTGAGCGGGCCGACCGGGTCGAGGGAGTAGATCCGCTGGAAGAGGAACGCGATCGCGACCGTCGAGATGACCGCCGGGAGCAGATACAGCGTCTTCACGAGCTCCCGGGCCCGCGGCAGCGCCGTCAGGAGCGCCGCGACTGCGAGTGCGCCGCCGAGCTGCAGCACCAGGCAGATCACCAGATACCCGAGCGCGTTGCCGAACGCCCTCCAGAAGACGTCGTCGCGGGCGAACATCTTGACGTAGTTGTCGAGGCCGACGAACTCCATCTCCGTGATGCCGTCCCAGCTGAACAGGCTGAGGAACAGCGACTGCACGATCGGAAGCAGCACCGCGACGCCGTACAGCAGAAGGGGTGGCACCAGGAAGACGGCGACCGACAGCCTCGACCGGCGCGGCAGCATCGATGTTCGTGCGAGGTCAGCCATCGCTGTTCTCCGCGAGGGTCGCGTCCATCGTCTCGATGAACTCATCCGGCTTGATGTCTCCCTGGACGAGCAGCGTCAGCTCCTGCTGCAGGCGGGTGTTCGTCGCGGGGTCGAGCTGGGTGTCCCAGGGCATCGCGCTCTCCGCACCGACCCCGTCGGCCTGCTTCACTGCCTTGGCGTAGAGGTCGGTCGCGTTGTCCGGGACCGAGGTCTCCACGTTGGTGGTGGGAGAGAGGGCACCGGTCGAGGCGTAGGTCTCCGGGTAGCGCTCGAGCGCGTAGGCGAGGAAGTCGCGGACCAGCGGGTCGTAGGTCTGCGTGTTGACCGCCATGCCGATGCCTGAGGGGGTGACGTACGCGTTGTCGTCGGTGACGGCGTCCTCGACCGTCGGCAGCGTGAAGTAGTCGACAGACTTGCGTACGCCCGGGTCCAGCGCGTCCGTCGCGAGGTTCGCGAGCTCCCAGGTCCCGATGTTGTAGATCGCGGCCTTGCCCGAGGTGAACTGCGCCTGGGCATCGGCATAGCCGGTCGAGGAGAAGTCTTCCTGGAAACACCCGGCCTGACCGAGCTCGTAGAGCCACTCGGCGGCCGCACGGCCGGCGGGGTCGGCGAACTTCGCCTTGCCGTTCTTGAGGTCCTGGACGTACTCCGGTCCGGCCACCCTGAACGGGTAGTAGGACATGTAGCGCTCCAGTGGCCACTGGTCCTGCCCGTCGAGGGCGATCGGGGTGATGCCTGCGGCGCGCAGGTCCTTGCAGATCTGAGGGAAGTCGTCGAGCGTCTTGGGGATCTCGACCTTGGCGCGTTCCAGGAGCGCGGAGTTGTACCAGAAGAACTCGAGCTGGAACTCGAACGGCACCATGTAGAGGGAGCCGTCGTCGAACCGCTGGTAGTTCAGTGCTGCCTCGCGATAGTCGTCATCGAGACCGAGGTCCTTCAGCAGCAGCTCGACGTCGAGCATGCGGCCCTGGTCGGCGAGCTTCTGGGCGAACGGCGTCGCATCGGTGTCGAACAGCTCGGGCAGCTTGTTCGCTGCGGCGAGCGTCTCGTACTTCTGGATGTAGGAGGGGCGGTCGGGGGTCGTGATCAGGTTGAGCGAGAACCCCGGGTGGTCCTTGGCGTACTCCTCGGCGATCTGCTCCATCGCGGTGATCACCCCGCCATCGGCCGGGCGCGAGAGGAGCCAGGAGATCTCGCGAGCCTCGACCTTGCCCTCGGGATCGACTTCCGTGGGGTCGGCGCTACCAGCTGTGCCCGAGCAGCTGGTGAGTGTGAGCGCGGCGGCGGTCAGGGCGGCGAACAGAGCCGTCTTGGGGTTGCGGATGGGCATCGTTGTCTCCGTTGACTAGGTCGGAAGGGGGCGGATGGGTCGGGCGGATGAAGAGGGGATCAGGTGGCGGCCGCGACCAGATCGTGGTCCTGGGCATCGGGTTCGTCGCCCGGCTCGGCGCGAGTGAAGACGGAGAAGGCGTCGATCGTGACCGTGCCCTCGCCGACGAAGACGCCCAGACGGCCCGTCGGGCGGTCGTAGATCCGCGTGCTCAGTACGGTCGCGTTGTCGACGGTGGCCACGCAGATGTCACCGTCGACGATGACCTCGAGCTCGTGCACTCCGGGCTCGAGGCGGCAGGGACGCTCCAGCTCGATCGCGAACGGTACGTCGCCCGAGATTTGCCACTGCTCGGTGCCGGTGCTCCGGCGGGGCCAGCGGTCGAAGACGAGGCGCCCGCGCTTCGGTTCGAGACGAAGAACGTAGGCCTCGTCACCGTCGGCGCTCGCACGCAGCAGTACGCCGCACTCGGTCGTGCCGTCCGAGATGCCGAACCTGACGACCGACCGGAACGCACTCGGTGCATCGGTCGAGGTCAGCACTTCGGCACGGCTGCTCGGTGCGTCCAAGAGCGTTCCTGCGGCGATCCCGGCGCCGTCGGCGATCTCGGTGTCCAGCGTGTCGCGCAATCCGTCGGTCGGATGGAACGCGAGGGTGCCGTCCGGCCGCTGGTCGGCCTCGAGCACCGCCATCGTCCCTGCCCACTGCCAGGCGCCGTCGTCGCGGGCACCCTCTCGCGAGGCGATCCAGCCGAAGAAGAAACGGCGGCCGTCGCGGCCGGCCGACTTGGCGGCGTAGAAGGCGCGTCCGTCGAGCGTGTCGTGCTCCGGCACGATCCACGGGCCGTGCTGGCTGCGTGACATGCGGTAGCGCGTGGTGAAGGCGTCACTGAACTCGGAGTAGACGAGATACCACCACTCGCCCCACTGGAAGACCTCGGGACATTCCATCGCGACGTACCGCTGGGGGTCCCAGAACGGCTCCGCGGGCTCCCAGCGAACCAGATCGCTCGAGACGCACTGCGCGATCACGCCACGCCGCCGGGTCGGTCCCTCCGCACGGCGTGCGGTGATCAGCATCCGCCACAGCTGCGCCTCCTCGTCCCAGAAGACGAAGGGGTCGCGCCAGTCGCCGGTCTCGTAGCCGTCGGTGGCGCCGAAGGTGTCGTCGGGACGCCGCTGCCAGGTGTGCATGCCGTCGTTGCTCGTTGCATGCATGACCAGCTGCAGCGGGCGGCCGTCCTTGCCCGTCTTGGCCGGGTTCTGGCCGGTGTAGAAGGCGTGATGAGTGCCATCGGCCTCCAGCACGATGCTGCCGGTGTAGACGTTGAAGTCGTCAGCCGAGGTCCCACCCGATCCGATGGCCTCGCCGAGCTCCTGGAAGCCAGCGAGGTCGTCCGTCACCACCCGGTGCCACGGCATTCCCTCGGCCGGAGTCCGACGAGTCTCGCGCAGGTAGAAGAGGTGGAAGGTTCCGTCCTCCTGCCACGGGATGACATCGCCTACCCATGCACCCTGCGGTCGGTAGAAGCCCTGCTGGCTCATGACACCTCATTCGTTGGTTAACCGGTTACGCAGGAACCATAGATGTGACACGGGTCACTGGTCAAGCGGTTAACCAGGTTGTCTCAACTCATCGGCCCGCTCACGAGCGTGCAAGGGCGGGGGAGTGGCTAACCGACTCGCGCCCGCGGAGGCGCAGCGGCGGGAGGTTCCTGTGCTTCTCTCGGTCGGCTACGCCGCCTGCCACTGGTGCCCGTGATGTACATGTCGCCGCAGACCTGCGGTCGCCTCGGGTTCGCGCTCCGCGAGGTGCCGTTTCGTATTAACTCGAGGTGGTTGGGACCCGGCTCTCCGACGCGATTCCTGTCCCGAATTCGTGTCCCGACGGTCTCAGTGGCTTGTGTGACCAGGATTGAGGTCTCTCGCGGTCAGAAACGTATGGCACGGATTACGGTCTGAGTCGTGAGCGGTGGAGGTCGGTCCGGACGCCTTCGTGTCAGTCGCGTGCGCCGGGTTCGGCCCTGGTGCCATCCATGTGGATGAGGTGCACACCGTTGGGCGTCCTGAACGTTACTTGGATCTGCAGTTGCCGTCTGGCGAGAGCGAATCAACCCAACGCGCGCCAGTCCACCAGCTCGTGCATGCCGGCACCCGCCGTCACGAGTGGCAGGACTGGCACGAAGCAGCGAGGCGACTGGCCCAGCAGGAAGCGAACAGCCGCTGCAACGTCTTCGGCTGGGATCATGCGATCGTGCGTTTCCTTCGGGGCCCAGCTGGTGCCGGGGGTGTCGACGAGTCCGGGTGCCAGCGCGGTGACATGGATGCCGTCGGCGCTGAGCTCCGCGTGGAGCGAGCGGGATAGAGCAACCAGGGCGGCCTTAGTGGCGGAGTACACCGACGCGTACGGGGGCGTCTCGGTCGCCGTCATCGAGCTGACGTTGATGATCCAGCTCGCGCCGTTGCTCCTGGCGGCGTCCCTCAGTTGAGGTAGGGCTTCCTGGATGAGTCTCACGGCGCTGCGGAGGTTCAGCGTGAGTTCCAGGTCGAGCTCCTTGGAGGTCTTCTGCTGGATCGGGCCGATGAGGCCGGCGCCGGCGTTGTTGACGAGGAGGTCCAGCCGATCGTGACGGCGTACGTGTTCGGCGACCACATCCTTGGCAACGTCGGTCGCCAAATTGGCGGCAACGACGTGGACATGGTCGGAGCCGAGCTTGGCGGCGGCGCTCAGCAGCTTGTCGCGGGCGCGGCCTACGAGGGTCACTGACCAGCCCTGGTCGACGAGCATGGCAGCGATCGCCATCCCGATGCCGGCTGAGCCACCTGTCACCAGTGCTGCTGGGGTGCTCATGCGAGCGAGCGCCGCTCGTCGTCGATCCGGGCCACGATCTGTGCGTGCAGGCGCTTCTTGTCGATCTTGCCGACCGCGGTCTTCGGCATCTCCTCGATCCACTCGAGTCGCTCAGGCCACTTGAATTTGGCGACCCCGAGGCTGTCGAGGTGATGTTGGATGTCGGACATGGAGAGCGGCTCTCCGCGCCCGACGAGATAGGCACACGACCGCTCCCCGAGCCTCTCGTCGGGCATGGCTACGACGGCAGCGCCGATGATGTCGGGGTGACGCAGCAGCAGGACCTCGACCTCCTCGGCATTGATCTTCTCGCCGCCGCGATTGATGACGTCCTTGAGTCGTCCCTCCACCGAGAGGAATCGTTCGGTCCCGTAGGTCTGCACCGCGACCAGGTCTCCGGTCCGATAGAGCCCGGTCGAGGTGAACGCGCCGAGATTGTGCTCGGCGGCATCGAAGTATCCCCGCAGTGTGTAAGGCCCCGAGCAGCAGAGCTCTCCCACCCCTCCATCGGCAATCTCATCCTCGGATCCGGGGGCCAGGACCACGAATGAATCCGCGGGAGAGAGTCCGGAACCGACCGTCGTGAGGCGCGCCTCGCGGGGTGCGTCGAGCGGGGTGACCGCGAAGAACCCCTCGCCCATCCCGAACAGCTGACCGCTCCAGATGCCGAGTCCCTCGAGACGTTCGAAGATCGGAAGGGGCACCTTTGCGCCTGAGAGCACCACCCTCCGAAGGGTCGGTGCGAGCTTGTCGAACTCGGGGGAGCGGATGGCGTTGTAGTGGCCGTGTCCGAGGAGTACGTCGGTGACCTGGGAAGCCGCGAGGAGTGGAAGAGCCTCGGAGAGGTCGGGGGTGGCGAGGATGAGCGCGCCCCCGACGCTGTGGGGGCCGTGCAGGCCGCAGACGATCCCGGCGTTGTGGATCAGCGGGATCAGGTGACCGTTGCGGGTGCTCTCGTCCCAATCCCACGCAGCGGCGTAGGCGCGCGCGTTGTACCAGTACTCGGCGTGCAGGCGCGGGATGACCTTCGGGACGCCGGTCGTTCCTCCAGACAGTTGGAACACCGCGACTTCGTCGGGATCGACACGGGCCTGAATGAAGTCGACGATCTTGCGGGCGGTGGCGGCATCCAGGTGCTGACCTAGATCCTCGATCCGAGTTCCTGCCCTGTCGGCGCCTGCCGCGATCGTGAGGAGATGACGTAGCTGGGGATGTTCGGCCTGCTGCTCCTCGGCAAAGGCGACGAGGTCGAAGCCGCGGGTTCCCGACTCGACCAGGTGGGCGACGGCCCCAGTGCGCTCCGCGATGGTTCCGATCTCGTGCGCACGGTGTACGGCCAGCGTGCAGACCGGGATGAGGCCGGCCTTGAGGGTGGCGTACCAGGCGACGACAGCCAGGAGTCGGTTGGTGACCTGGAACAGGACACGATCCCCGGGTTCGAGGCCAAGCCCGACAAGTCCAGCGGCCACGCGGTCGGCCCGCTCGTCGAGCTCGGCATAGGAGAGCCGACCCTCTGAGGTGATGACCGCGTCCCGCGCGGCGTACTTCTCGGCGACCGCGCGAAACTCGGCCGCGATGGGGAGCGTCCCCCAGAGACCTCCGGCGCGATACGTCGACACGAGCTCCTGCGGGAACGGGACGACTCGTCCCGACCAGTCGATGCTGCCCATCCTCTGCCCCTCGGCATCTCGCCGCGACGGCCCGGTAGCCGCCGACATCAGTCTGCACCGTATGCCGAGTTCGACGTATGCGTCAACTTATTGACGTGCATGTCGAACAAGACTACTGTGAAAGACACCTGTCGTCGGCCGAAAGGCATCACCGTGGAACTGCGTTCCGTCGCCGTCCTGGGCGGAGGTCCAGGCGGTCTGTACGTCGCTCGCCTCCTCAAGCTGCGCTACCCCCACTGCGCCGTGGACCTGTACGAGCAGAGCCCGCCGCAACAGACTTTCGGCTTCGGCGTCGGGCTCGCGACCCGGACTCAGCGCAACCTAGAGGCCGCTGACGCGGAGAGTCTCGCCGCGATCGTCGAGCGATCGTTCCAGCACGAGATGGCGATGGAGGTCCGCGGTCAGCGCTCGCTGCTACCCGTCGACAATCTCATCGCCATCGGCCGCTCCACGCTGCTGGACGTCCTCCGTCACTACGCGGAGGAGGCCGGCGTCGGGTTGCACTACGGCAAGCGCGTCTCGGCGGCCGATCTCGACGCAGAGTTGGTGATCGCGGCGGACGGCGTCAGCAGCGCGACCCGGGAGGGGGCTGGCGACGCCTTTGGGGCAACGATCGACATCCATGAGTCCCTCTACCTGTGGTGCGGCACTGACTTCGCTCTCTCGAGCGCCGTCTTCGTGCCAGTCGAGACCGAGCACGGAACCTTCGTTGCACATGGATATCCCTATGCCCCGGACCGCAGCACGTTCCTCGTCGAGACAGACGAGGAGACCTGGCGCCGAGCCGGCTTCGACCTGACGACGGCTCGCACGCCATTCGACCAGACCGACGAGGAGTCGCTGGCCTACCTCAGCGCCGCGTTCCAGGACGAGCTGCAGGGTCACCGCCTCATCGGCAACCGCACCCGCTGGCTTCAGTTCCGCACGGTCCATTGTGCGCGGTGGCGCCACCACAACGTCGTACTGCTGGGAGACGCGGCCCATACGGCGCACTACTCGATCGGCTCCGGGACGAAGCTCGCGATGGAGGACGGCATCGCACTCGACGCCGCCCTAGCGGCCGCGCCGGACCTGCCGTCGGCGCTCGCCCGCTACGAGACCGAGCGCCGACCCGCGGTTGAGCATCTCCAGGAGACCGCTCGGCGCAGCATGCGCTGGTGGGACACGTTCCCCGACCGGCTCGATCTCCCTGTCGACCAACTGCTCATCGCCTATATGACGCGTGCCGGGAAGGTGAGCGTCGACCGCTTCGCCACCCTCGCCGGCGAGGTCGTACGTCGCGGGCTGAGCCAATACGCCGGGTGCGAGGTCTCCGACGTGCCCGACGACGACCGCACCCCGTGGATCCTGTCACGGCCCTTGGTTCGAGACGGCCGGACCTGGTCATCGCGGTCCGTCTCCCTCGAGGAGTTGGGCGACCATCACGAGCTCGTCGTCGACGTACGCGACCCCTGGGGCCCGGAAGGGGACGCCCTGGTGAAGCACCTGGCCACCGGTATCGACCACTCCGCGAGCAGCGTGCTCCTTCGCGCCGAGGGCGACCTCGGATCGACGCTCACGATGTTCGACCTGGGCGAACGACTGCGCCGGGAGACTGGCGCGGTCGTTGCGGTGCGCGCCGATGAGCGCTGGACCGAGCATGCCATCGCCGGGCTGGCCAGTGGCCGCATCGACCTGGTGGTCCGCACAACGACTTGATGCGCCGCCCATCTGCATGGGCCCGATCTCTGCGAAGGAGATCGGGCCCCATGTCGTCTGGATTGACCCTTAGACAAGACAAGCGGCAGACAGATCGAAACCGCCGGGCCACGGGAACTCCCCTGGCCCGGCGGCTGCGTTCGGCGTTCAGAACCGCTGGCGGAGCCAGTCCTCGATGCGCGTCGCCGCCAGGGATGTGCCGGTCGGCGCGCCGGAACGGATCGCCCCACCGAAGTGGGTGCCCTGCACAGCATCGACGGTCAGGTCGCTCGCCGCCAGGGCATCGCTCATCGCCGTGATGTCCGCAGGGAAGGACGCCTGATCCCCGGTGAACTCCAGAAGGAGGGTGGGGACGGTGACTCCCGAGGCACAGCGGACGAAGTCGGCATTGGTGGTGTTGGCCGACCACGTCGAGAGCCAGGCTTCAGCCGTGCTCAGTCGACCGAAGCCGACGAGACCGTAGTTCGTCAGGTCTGGGCGCCGCCCGAACAGAGAGCCGTATGGCCGCTCGTTTGGATCGAGAGTGAGGTCGACGTTGCGCAGATCCGCATCGGTCCGGTGCACGGTGATCAGCCGCGGCGCCAGCGCGCGCCGACGCGCGGCCGGCTCGCCGCTCTCGCGGAACTCCTCGTTCGCGAGGCGGGCCTGCTCGACGTGCCTGCGCGCCACCGCGTCGATCCTGCGTAGCCGCTGCTCCTGTGCCTCGCGGTAACGCTCGATGAACTCGGCGGCGTACCGAGTCGGCTGCGGGGCCGCCCGGTAGCCGTTACGGGCGTCGAAGGGGTCGAGTTTCGGATCGACCGACAAAGGGTCTGCCTCGTCCACGACAGACGGGTCGATCACGCGCCGGAGAAGGGCGCCTTGGCCCGGGTGGGGCGCCAGGAAGACGACTCCGTCCGGCAGCGGCATATCGGCGCTGGACAGAGCGACCGGACGTCCCGAGGGCGCCGTGGCGAGTCGCTGCGCCGGGTCGAGACGGGCCTGTTGACAGTAGAAGGCGGCGAGAGTGCCGCCGCCTGAGTGTCCCAGAGACACCACGCCGAGGCCCTGCGACCGCAGGAACGAGTGCCCTGCTGCGAAGTCGAGGATCGCCTGCTCGTGGATGAGGGTGAGGTCGTTGTTGGGCGACCGCGAACCCTGGGTCCACACCGCGTAGCCCGAGCGGAGGAGGTACGGCACGAGCGAGTGGTGGGTGACGTCCTGCCGCGGGTGCATGATCGTCACGACGGTCTGCGCGCCAGCAGGCATCCGCAGCAGCCCGATGACCTTGGCGTCATCAGCCGTGACGAGCTCATGGATCGAGGTCACCACTCCGTCGGGCGCGTCGATCGTGCCGACGTAGCGGCCGGCGCCGAGCCGCGTGGCCGTGCCTGCGTGATCCGCTCGGGGGCTGGTCATCGCTGCTCCAGCCGGAGCGCGTCCTTGTCCCACTGGGTGATGCGGCAGCCGTCGAGGCCGCCGACGCAGCTGTACCAGACGGCGTGCCGCGCGCCCGTTGCCCGGCGATCGATGACGACGGGATCCTCGGACGCGATGACGAAGTACGGACCGAGCTTGTCGACCTCCACGCCGGGCACCTCCTCGGCCACGGCGGCGATCGCGGTGTTCTCGGGAACATCGAGCATGAAGAGACGGTGCGTCATCGCGCCACCGGTCCTTCCGGCCCCACAACCTGATCGGAGCGTACGTCCTCGACGAGGGCCTTCTGATGCTCCTGCCAGGCCTGGGCCCGTTCGACGATCAGCTCGGCCTTGCGCACGAGTAGGTCGTCCATGCCGGCGCCGGGACGCTGGGCGATGTCGACGAGGGCGTCAATGGTCAGGTTGGCGTCCAAGTCCTCCTGCGGGGTGACCGGGCGCAGTGCACGAGTGATCTCGACCATGTAGCCGTTGGGATCATGGGTGTAGATCGACTCGATCGTCTCATGCTGGATCTGCATCTCGACGGGCCACTGGCTCGCATCGAGCCGCTTGCGGTACTCCAGCAGGTGGTCCTCACTGTCGACATGGATCGCGAGGTGGCGCGAGCGGACGAACCACTCCGGCGTCTCCTCTCCGAACTGGGCGTACACGTCGCCTTTCGATACCTCAGGCGCAGGCAGACCGAAGTAGTAGAAGAAGGCGATCCGATCGTCGTTGCCGATGTCGAAGAAGAAGTGGATGAAGTCCGGGTGGTCGTCAGGGCCCCAGCCGGCGGCACAGATCGAATGCACGACCGGGAAACCCAGAGTGTCCCGGTAGAAGCGCACCGTGCCGACGGGGTCGAAGGTGGGGAAGGCGGCGTGGTCGACGCCACGGACCAGGTGCTGGTCGGAGAGCGAGCTCATCGGATTCCTTTCGGCGTTGATCGTGGGCGGGGGTCAGGTGGTGGGCTGCAGGCTGTCGGCGCGCAGCAAGGAACCGGCGCCGGGGATGTCCACAGGCAGTCCCGCGGCGCGCAGGATGCTGTAGGCGCCGGCCGTCGCGGCTGACAGCACCGGCACGCCCAGCTCTTGCTCGGCCGCCTCGACGAGCGGGAGCGACGGCATCTGGACGCATGCCGAGATGACGAGCGCGTCAACGTCGGCAAGGTCGAGGCTTCGGGCTGCCTCCATGACCCGGTCGCCGGGGATGCAGCCGACCTCGCGGTTGTCCTCGACCTCGAGCGCACGCCAGTCGGCTACCTCGAAGCCTTCGGCCTCGAGGTAGGTCACGACCTTCTGCGCGAGCGGCTTCATGTAGGGGGTGACCAGCGCGATGCGTCGCGCCGATAGCGCTTGGAGTCCTTCGACCAGGGCCCCTGCGCTCGAGCGGACGCGCGCATCGGCACCGCCGGTCGCGAGCTGCTCGGCTACGAGACCCTCGACTCGCTGGTGCTCGCCCGGCCCTACAGACATCAGGGCGACCAGGCATGCATAGAGGATGACGTCGGGCGAAGCGTCACCGAGCTCGAGGATGCAGCGCTCGCGCTGCGCGTTCATCGCGGCGAGCTGCTCGGGGGAGACCTTGGCCATCCGCATGCGGCTGGCGTGGAACGAGAAGCTCGCCTGCGGGTGGCGGTTCAGGATGGCTGGCATCTCCGTCTCGACCGTCACGTTGGAGCTCGGGACGACCAAGCCGATTCGTACGTGGTTCATGGGGGTCCTTTCGTCTCCAATCATCATTCAACGCATGTGACAAAAAGTCAACGTAAGTGTCAATGCTGCGCGCTCCCTCAGGCGCCCTCAACGCATACGTCAAACTATTGACGAATGTGTCACCTCGATCTACCGTCTGCGACGACACCAAGGAGTTTCGACATGCAGACATCCACGACCGCGACTGGAGCCGGGCTCGACGTTCGGCGAACCCCCAGAGTCGTTCTCGCGCTGAGCTTCGCTGCGCTTGCCCTCGAGGGCTACGACCTGATCATGTACGGCACGGTGGTTCCGAGCCTGCTGAGCTACCAGGCCTGGGATCTCACCCCTGAACGAGCTGGCTTCCTGGGATCTCTCGCCGTCTTCGGCATGCTGATGGGCGCCCTGGGCTCGGGGGCCCTGACGGACAGGATCGGGCGACGCAAGACCATGGTCCTGAGCGTGGCCCTGTTCTCTGTCGCGATGGGCTTGTGCGCCGTCGCCGGAAGCCCTGGCCAGTTCGGGTTCTTCCGGTTCGTCGTCGGTCTCGGCGCCGGCGGGCTCATGCCAACCGTCGTCGCGCTCATCGTCGAGTATTCGCCGAGACACCGACGAAGCCTCAACACGGCCATCGCCTTTACCGGCGTCGGCATCGGCGGCGCGTTCGCGGGCCTGCTCGCCATCGTCCTCGTGCCCGCCTATGGTTTCCGGGCGATGTTCGCCGTCGGGCTGGCGCCTCTGATTGTCGTGCTACCTCTCTTGCTCCGCTACCTTCCCGAATCGGTTGAGTACCTTCGAGCACAGGGCCGCGCGGACGAGGCTCGCGAAGTGATCGAGCGCCACGGCCTAGAGGTCGACCTCGAGAGCGTCGACGGTTCGGTCGCCACGGTAGGCGCGGGGGATACGACCGGACGCCGGGCGCAGGTGCGAACCATCTTCGGCAAGGATCTGCTGGTGACCACGCTGCTCTTCTGGGTGGCGACGTTCCTGTGCCTCCTGGTGCTGTTCGGTGCGAACGCGTGGCTGCCTGCGCTGATGGTCAAGGCCGGCTACGGGCTGGGCTCGGCGTTGTCCTTCCTTCTGGTGCTCAACCTTGGCGCCGTCTTCGGAACCCTGGCTGCCTCGCCTCTGGCTGATCGATTCGGCTCGAAGCCGGTTGTCGCCGCGGCGTTCTTGGCCGCCGCGGGGTCACTATCGCTGCTCGCCCTGCATCCGCCGACCGCTGTCGTCTATCTCCTTGTCGCAGTGGCGGGAGTGGGTACCACCGGAACCCAGATCCTGATCAACACCTATGTCGGAAGCTCCTACCCGACCGACAGTCGGGCGACGGCGCTCGGCCTGTCCCTGGGGGTCGGCCGCCTGGGCGGGGTCCTGGGACCCATCTATGGCGGCTATCTGCTGGCTACCGGTCTACCGGCCTCCGGCCAGTTCTACGCGTACGCCGTACCCGCGCTCGTCGGCTGCGTGGTCATTCTCGCCATCCCTGCCGCTAAGCGCACCGGCCTGACGACTGGGGCTGGTACCCGTGCGTGAGGCTGTAGTCGTCAGCACTGCGCGGACGCCGATCGGAAAGGCATACCGGGGCGCGTTGAGCGGGGTCTCTGCGCCCGAGATGGCGGCGCATGCCATCACGGAAGCCCTCGGTCGCACGTCGGTCGAGGGCGGTGAGGTGGAGGATGTCGTTCTGGGTTGCGCCATGCAGGAAGGAACGTCCAGCTATAACGTCGCACGACAGGCGGCCCTGCGGGCAGGGCTACCGACCAGCGTCCCGGGCATGAGCCTTGACCGGCAATGCGCGTCGGGCCTGATGGCGATCGCGACCGCAGCCAAGCAGATCGTGGTGGACGGCATGAAGGTGACGGTCGGAGGTGGAGTCGAGTCGATCTCCTTGGTGCAGAACGATCACCGCAACATCTACCGCGCACAGGACGCCTGGCTCGCGGAACGAGGGCACGCCATCTACGTGAGCATGCTGGAGACGGCAGAGACGGTCGCGGAGCGCTACGGCGTCACGCGGGAGACGCAAGACCAGTACGCCCTCGAGTCCCAGCGGCGTACTGCTACGGCGCAAGCGGCAGGTCTGTTCGAGGAGGAGATTGCTCCGTTCCACCTCGACGCGGACGAGGGCAATCGCCCCTCGACGACGATCGAGGGTCTCCGGGGGTTGTCGGCCGTACTCCCAGACCGTCCGGCGCACCCGGCGTCGGTTACCGCAGGGAACGCGTCGCAACTGTCGGACGGCGCTGCTGCTGTCGTCCTCATGGAGGCCGGCGAGGCGTCTCGGCGCGGCCTTGATCCGCTGGGCGTCTACCGCGGGATGGCGGTGGCAGGGTGCGAGCCGGGCGAGATGGGAATCGGCCCGATCTTCGCGATCCCCCGACTATTGCGCCAACACGGCCTGGGCGTCGACGACATCGACCTGTGGGAGCTCAACGAGGCGTTCGCCTCTCAAGCGGTGTACTGCCGAGACCGGCTGGGGATCGACCCCGACCGATACAACGTCAACGGCGGGGCCATCGCCATCGGTCACCCATACGGGATGAGCGGGGCCCGCATGGTCGGCCACGCGGTTCTGGAAGGGCGACGCCGCGGAGCGCGGTACGTCGTCGTCAGCATGTGCGTCGGCGGCGGCATGGGCGCAGCCGGATTCTTCGAGCTGCGATGACGCGCCGTGCCGCTTGACATGACCGTAAAATTGATAACATCAACGTCATGAGTGCCAGCAAGCCCCACACGAAGACCAAGGCCGGTAAGGACGCCGAACCGGCCCGCTCCGGAGTTCGCCGCGGCCTGGTCGAGCAGGAGATCTACGATCACGCAACCCGCCTGTTCGCTGAACGTGGCTTCGCGGGGACCAGCTTCCAAGACATCGCCGACGCCGTCGGGCTGACTCGGCCGGCGCTCTACCATTACGTGAGCAGCAAGGACGAGCTCCTGGCGAAGCTGGTCGCTGAGATCACTCAGGACTCCGCTGCCGGCATCCAGGCGATTGCTGGTCGCGACGACGTCGATGCCACCCGCAAGGTGCACGAGATCGTCGCCATGAGCGTGCGCCGCCAGGCGGAGAGTGCGGCACGGTTCCAGCTCCTGATCCGGTCCGAGGCCGACCTTCCTGAGGGCATCGCTGCTACGCACACGGCCGGTCGCCGTGCCGTGCTCAAGGCCATGGCCGGGGTTATTGAGGACGGGGTCGCGCAGGGCGTGTTCCGGCCCGTTGATCCGCGCGTGGCCGCCCTCGGCCTGCTGGGCATGAACAACTGGGTCGCCTGGTGGTATCACCCCGACGAGCGCAACGACCTCGACCAGATCTGCGAGCAGCTGGCCGAGATGGCCGTGGCATCACTGGTCAACCCTGACGGCAGCGCTACCACTCGCGCGGAGCCGCGTGATGTCCTGCGGCTGATCCGCCGCGACCTCGACCACCTCGAGGATCTGCTCGGCTGAGCGCCCACGACTCACCCCTCTCTGTCAGGTCCCCGCGATCTCGCGGGGGCCTGACGCGCTTCGCGACCGACCAGAACGGGAGGTGGAGTATCTTTCGATTTACACATGCGTCAACCTATTGACGTTACTGTCGAATCGTTCTAGCGTCTGTGACTACGGACACAACGAAACGAGGATGCTCATGGCTTACGTCATCGGTGTCGACGTCGGCGGAACCTTCACGGACGCCGTACTCGACGACGACGCAGGGAACATCGTCGCGGCGAAGGCGCCGTCGACACCCCCGGACTACTCCCAAGGCGTGATGGACGTGCTGGGAGTGCTGGCCGAACAGCTCGGCATGCCGGTGGAGAAGATGCTGGCCGACACCCACCACATCGCGCACGGCACGACGTCGTCGCTGAACGCGCTGGTCATGGGCAATGTGCCGCCCGTCGGGTTCCTGACGACAGCCGGGCACCGAGACTCGATCTTCATCATGAACGTCGAGGGCCGTTACCTCGGCGGATCACCCGACCAGCTCCAGAACGTGCTGGGGCAGAGCAAGGACCATGGCCTTCTGCCCAAGCGGCGCGCACTGGAGGTCATCGAGCGCATCGACCGTGACGGCACGGTCATCGTCCCGCTGGACGAGGAGTCCGTGCGTACGGCGGTCCGCAAGCTCCTCGACGCCGACGTCAAGGCGATCGCCGTCTCCCTGCTGTGGTCCTTCAAGAACCCGGCCCACGAGCAACGGATCCGCGAGATCGTCCACGAGATCGACCCGGACATGTTCGTCTCCCTCTCCTCTGAGGTGAGCCCGCGGATCCGGGAGTTCGCCCGCAGCTCCACCACGGTGATGAGCGCCCAGATCGGCCCCGGCCTGCGCGACTACCTTGGTTCCCTCGAGGGCCAGCTTCGTGAGCACGGCCTCGTCGGCCCGCTCCTCGTCATGCAGAGCAACGGTGGCGCCATCGCCGCCGCCGAGGCGCCTGCCACCGCCATCAGCACGGTGGGGTCGGTGCTCACCGGTGGCGTCGTCGGTGCTGTCTCGCTCGGCGAGCAGCTGGGACACCGCAACATCATCTCCACCGACGTCGGCGGCACCACCTTCCTCGTCGGCATGGTCGTCGATGGTGAACCGGTGCGGACCAGCAGCACCATCATCAATCACCACCCGATCAACGTGCCGACCCTCGAGGTCCACGCCATCGGGTCCGGTGGAGGCGCCATCGCCTGGCTCGACAAGGGCGGCAACCTGCAGGTCGGTCCGCGCAGCGCGCAGTCGGTGCCCGGACCCGCCTGCTACGACGCCGGTGGCACCGAGCCGACCAACACCGACGCCAACCTCGTGCTAGGGATCCTCCCGGAGACCGGCCTGCTGGGCGGACGAAAAGCGCTCAACGTCGAGGCGGCGCGTGAAGCCATCCGCGTGAAGATCGCCGAGCCCCTCGGTCTCAGCGTCGAGGACGCCGCTGCCGCGATCTACGCGATCCAGAACGCACAGACCGGCGACCTCCTCCGCAAGACCGTGGTCGAGACCGGCCACGACCCCCGCGACTTCGTTCTCTACGCCTTCGGTGGGGCCGGCCCCGCCTACTGCGGTTTCTACTCCGCCGAGGTCGGGGTCAAGGAGTGCATCGTGCCGCTCGGCCCGGTGGCCTCCGCCTTCTCGGCCTACGGCCTCGCCTCCTCCGACATCGTGCTCGCCTCCGAACTGTCGGACCCGGGCCAGATGCCGCTCGACCCCGCCCGCGTGATGGAGAACTTTGCTTCGTTGGAGGAGCAGGTCAAGGCCGCGCTCGAACGGCAGGGCCTCGACTTCGAGCGGATCGAGCTCGTCCGTTCCCTCGACCTGCGCTACACCGCGCAACTAGCTGAGGTGGCCGTCGAGGTCCCGGCCGGCGCGCTGGACGCGGCGGCGATGACCCAGGTGATGGCCGACTTCGAGCAGCGCTACGCCGAGCTCTTCGGCGAAGGCACCGGCTTCAGCGCTGCGGGCGTCCAAGCGATCACCTTCCGCGTCCGCGGCACCGGCGTACTGCCGTTCTCACCTGCCCTGCCGAAGGTGGACTCGGCCGCCGAACCCGACCCGTCCGCCGCGCTCCACGCGACCCGCAAGGTCTGCCTCGACCCGCGCGTGGGATACGTCGACACCCCGGTCTACGACTACCGCGAGCTGCGTGCGGGCCACCGGATCGTCGGCCCGGCGATCATCGAGGTCCCCACGACCACTGTCGTCGTACCGCCGGAGATGACCGGCACGGTGGACCACCTCGGCAACCTGACCATCACCACCAGGAACTAAGAGGAACTGACATGACGATGCAGATTCCCGGCTCGGAGCATTTCTCCAGCCGTCCCACGGACCTTGACGAGATCGCGGCCGGCTTGCCGGACTCCTTGAAGGTCCATACCGTCAGCCAGGATCAGATCAATGACCTGGACCCCCTGACGTACGAGGTCGTCCGGCACCGGCTCTGGTCGGTGACCGAGGAGATGGGCGAAGCGCTCAAGCGCATGTCCGGGTCGCCGATCGTCACCGATGCCAACGACTTCGACTTCGCCATCTGCGACGAGCTCGGCCAAGAGGTTCAAGTCGGGCTCTACAACACGATGCTCGCCGGTGCCGTCGACCTGGCGATCTACTGGACACTGCGCAACCGGTCGCACAACCCGGGCATCCGCGAGGGCGACATGTTCCTCTGCAACGACCCGTGGGTCGGCGGCGGACTGCACCAGAACGACGTCATCGTCTTCCAGCCGGTCTTCCACGACGGAAAGCTCTTCGCCTGGACCAGCGCCATCTGCCACGAACCCGACCTCGGTGGTGTCGGGCTCGGCTCCTTTAGCCCTGCGGCGCAGGACGTATTCTCCGAGGCCCTGCCGACACCACCGATCAAGGTGGTCAAGGACTTCGACCTGCAGGACGACGTCGTCGACGTGTGGATCCGCCGATCGCGTGTGCCCATGCTCGTCAACCTCGACCTGCGCGCCAAGGTCGGCTCGAACACGGTCGGTCGCAAGCGGCTCGAGGAGGTCATCGCCCAGTACGGCGCGGACACCGTCAAGGCCGTCATGAAGCGGATGATGGCTGACGCCGAGGGCCGGATGCGCACCAAGCTCAGCGACCTGCCCGACGGCACCTGGGAGGCCACTGGCTACCAGGACCAGTCCCACGAGGGTGACCGCGGGGTGCACAAGATCACCGTGGCCATGACGAAGCAGGACGACCACCTGACCTTCGACTTCACCGGGACCGACCCGCAGGCCGGCATGATCAACTGCACCTACGCCGGGATGCGTGGCGGAGTGATGCTCGCCCTCCTTCCGATCCTCGCCAACGACATCCCTTGGTCTGCAGGCGGCCTGATGCGCTGCTTCGACCTGGTGTCGGAGGAAGGCACGATCAACAACGCCACCTATCCCGCCGCCGTCAGCCGTGGCCCGATCGGACCAGCGTGGTTGACCGGCACCCTGGTCGCCCAGTGCCTGTCCCAGATGCTCGACCGCTCCACCGACCTCGGCAAGAGCGTCCAGGCGGCCTGCTGTGGCACCTGGGACACTGCAGTCGTCGCGGGTCTCGACGAGCGCGGTGACGTACCAACGCCCTTCCTCAACGTGATGATGGAGCCGATGGCTGGCGGCTTCGGCGCCCGCCCCGAGACGGACGGCATGGACACCGGCGGACTGTTCTGCATTCCGATGGGCCGCATCCCCGACGTCGAGATGACCGAGTTCCTCTACCCACTGCTCACCCTGTGGCGTCGCGAGGAACCCGACTCCGGCGGCCCCGGCCGGCAGCGCGGGGGAGTGAGTGCCTCGTTGGCCGTCACCCTGCACGGGTCCTCGCAGCCGGCCGGTCTCGTACTCGCCTCGGCAGGCAAGGCTGTCTCGCAGAACAACGGCCTCGCGGGCGGCTATCCGGGCAACACCGGGCTGGACGCTGTCGTCCGCCAGGCGGACGTCGGGCAGGTCCTCGCCGACGGCCGCATCCCTCAGTCCCTGGAGGAGTTCGGCGGCGAGGTGGAGATCGGGAACTGCTATGCCCAGTCATACCTCGCGCCCGGCGAGGTCCTCTATATGAACTGGCAGGGCGGCGGCGGATACGGCGATCCTCTGCTGCGTGACCCGCACGCCGTCCTCCACGACGTCGTCGAGGACAAGGTCAGCCCCGCCGCTGCCACCACCGTCTACGGTGTCGTTCTCGCCGATGGCGAGGTCGACCAAGCGGCGACCACGACACGGCGTGCAGAGCTGCGTGACGAGCGACGGCAGCGGTCGAGAACAGATCCCCGGGACCGCGGGACGCTCGACATGAGCCGAGCGCGTCGCATCGACGACAACCTCGTCATCGCCGGCGACACGGTCGGCTGCGCACACTGCGGTCACGGTCTGGCCGACGTTACCCGGGACGTGTCGCTCGGGCTCGCTGTCTACGACGGGCCATCGACCGACGCCGGGCCCCAGGTCACCTCCGACCCTGGGAACTACGTGGACGATCAGATCGTCTTCCGCCAGCTCTGCTGCCCCGGATGCTGGACTGCGATCATCTCGTCGATTGTCCCTGCAGACCACATTGACCAGACCGACGATGTCTCCCGCCTCGGAGTGGGTCTCGTCGCCACGCAGTAGGGTCACCGCGTCGCGACCGTGCCCGTGTGTGCGGTCGCGACGCAATTGGTGAGAAGACGACACCGCCCGATACTTGTTCCCGTACGTGCAAGGCTGGGGGTGTGGCTAACCGACTCGCGTCCGCGACCTCGCCGTACCTGCTCCAGCACGCCGAGAACCCGGTGGACTGGTGGGAGTGGGGGCCTGACGCGTTCGCGGAGGCGCAGCGGCGGGAGGTTCCTGTGCTTCTCTCGGTCGGCTATGCCGCCTGCCACTGGTGTCACGTGATGGCTCACGAGTCGTTCGAGGACGCCACGACGGCGGCGTACATGAACGAGCACTTCGTCAACATCAAGGTCGACCGGGAGGAACGGCCGGATGTGGACGCGGTCTACATGGCGGCGACGACGGCGATGACCGGGTCGGGTGGGTGGCCGATGACGGTGGTGCTCGACCACGACGGCAACCCGTTCTTCGCCGGCACGTACTTCCCGGACATGCCGCGCCATGGGCAGCCGGCGTTCACGCAGGTGCTGCAGGCGCTCTCGGAGGCGTGGACGCAGCGCCGCTCGGAGATCGGGGCGGTGGCGGAGAACGTACGTCAGCACCTGGCCAACATCTCCGGGGCGGCCGGGTCCGCGGGCAGCCGGCAGGTCGACGTGGATGCCGCGGTCGAGACGCTGGCGGGGGAGTTCGACCCGATGGCGGGCGGGTTCGGGGGTGCTCCGAAGTTCCCGCCGTCGATGGTGCTGGAGTTCCTGCGGCGAGCAGCCGGGGCGCCCGGGGCGGACTCGCGGGTCTCGCACATGCTCTCGCGGACCGTGGCCGCGATGGCCGGTGGCGGGATCTACGACCAGATCGGGGGTGGGTTCGCCCGCTATGCCGTCGACCGCGGCTGGGTCGTTCCGCA
The DNA here is from genome assembly GCF_044744805.1 of Nocardioides sp. NPDC087217. Lineage (NCBI taxonomy): Bacteria > Bacillati > Actinomycetota > Actinomycetes > Propionibacteriales > Nocardioidaceae > Nocardioides > Nocardioides sp. NPDC087217. Next base: position 466,948 of record NZ_JBIUZB010000001.1, on the reverse strand, counting down.
CTTCGAGAAGATGCTCTATGACAACGCCCAGCTGATCGGCCTCTTCGCCCGCCTCGGCACCGAGCTCGGCGACCGGGTCGCGCGGGAGAGCGCCGACTGGATGATCCGCGAGCTCGGCACCGCCGAGGGCGGGTTCGCCTCCGCGCTCGACGCCGACAGCGAGGGGGTCGAGGGGAAGTTCTACGTCTGGACCCCGGGCGAGCTCGTCGACGTCCTCGGTGCCGACGACGGAGCCTGGGCCGCCGAGGTCTTCGAGGTGACCGAGGCCGGCACCTTCGAGGAAGGAGCCTCGACCCTGCAGCTGCGGCACCGGCCCGAGGACACCGAGCGGCTCGAGTCGGTCAAGGCGCGGCTGCTGGCGGCGCGCGCGGAGCGGGTACGCCCGGCCCGCGACGACAAGGTCGTCGCGGCCTGGAACGGGCTGGCGATCAGCGGTCTGGTCGACGCCGGACTGCTGCTGGGGGAGCGGCGCTACGTGGACGCCGCGGTCACAGCCGCGGAGCTGCTGTGGCGAACGCACTGTGTTGGTCTCGACACGCCTCCGCCTAGCGGCTCCGGCGGCTCGACCAGCGAAGCGTCGGTCCGCCTGCTCCGCGTCAGCCGCGACGGCGTGGCCGGCGCCCACGCGGGAGTGCTGGAGGACTACGGCTGCGTCGCGTCGGGATTCCTGGCGCTGACCCAGGCGACCGGTGACAGCACCTGGCTCGACCGGGCGACGGCACTGCTCGACACCGCACTGAGCCACTTCCGCGCGGAGGACGGCGGCTTCTACGACACCGCCGACGACGCGGAGGCGCTGGTCACCCGGCCCAGGGACCCCTCCGACAACGCCAGCCCCAGCGGCACCAGCGCGATGGTCCATGCGCTCGTCAGCGCCCATGCGATCACCGGAGAGGGCCGCTACCGCGCTGCCGCCGAGGAGGCGCTCGCCGCCACGAGCAACCTGATGGCCAAGGCGCCCCGGTTCGCGGGCTGGTCGCTGGCGGCCGCGGCGACGATGGCTGACGGTCCGCTCGAGATCGCGGTCGTCGGACCGCCTGGACCCGACCGCGACGCTCTCGAGGCCGCGGCCCGGCGCAAGCCGGGTGCGGTGGTGGTCGTCGCCGACGAGGCGCGCGACGACATCCCGCTGCTGAGCAGCCGCACTCCCGTGGACGGGAGGGCGGCGGCGTACGTCTGTCGGGGGTTCGTCTGCGAGCGCCCGGTCACCACGGTGGACGACCTGGCGAAGACCCATACCTGATCCCGGGCAACTATGTGGTGATCCCCTATGTCGGTGGGCGCGTAGAAGTGTAACTTCGGTCACATGACGGTCGATGTGGTCGCGTTCCTGGAGCTGCTGGCCGGGGATGCCGCGGAGGCCGACTTCGAGGGACCGTCGCAGGCCGCGCGAGCGGCGGGCGCGACCGCCGGGGAGCAGGAGCGGATCGACTACGCCAAGAGGCTCGCGCTGCAGGTCAGGGCCACCCTGGAGGCGCGCCGCCGGCGCGAGGGCGAGCTGGGGGCGCTGTTCGAGTCGGCCAACGACCTGGCGATGCTGACCAACCTGGAGGCGGTGCTGCAGGCGATCGTGACCCGGGCGAGGCAGCTGCTCAACAGCGACGTCGCCTATCTGACCCTCAACGACGAGCGTCGTGGTGAGTACATGCGGGTGACCGAGGGCATCCTGACCGCGGCCTTCCGCTCGACCCGGATCCCTTACGGCATCGGGCTCGGCGGCCTCGTCGCCCAGACCATGAAGCCCTACTCGACAGCCGACTACATCCCCGACGAGAGGTTCCGGCACGCCCCCGACATCGATGGCGCGGTCAGCGGCGAGGGCATCCGCGCGATCATCGGCGTACCCCTCCTGCTCGGCACCCAGGTCATCGGCGTCCTCTTCGCCGCCAACCGCACCGTACGTCCCTTCGGTGCGGAGGCGAGCGCGCTGCTCGTCTCCCTGGCGGCCCACGCAGCGATCGCCGTGGACAAGGCTCGGCTGCTGGAGGAGACCCGTGCCGCGGTCGCCGAGCTCGAGGTCACGACCCGCAAGCTGCAGGCACGCAACGAGGCGGTCGAGCGCGCCGCGGACGCCCACGACCGGCTCACCCGGATCGTCGTCGAGGGCGGCGGCGTCGACGACGTCGTACGCAGCGTCGCCGAGGTCCTCGGCGCCCGGGTGGTGGTGCTGGACCTGAGCGGCGAGACCATCGCGAGCAGCGCCCCGGACCAGCCCGTCTCCGACTACGAGGCCGCCGTGACCAGGCGCAGCCTCGACCTGAGCCGTACCGCCGGCAGCGGCGACATCTACGCCACCCCGGTGCTCGCCGGCGCCGAGCAGCTCGGCTCGATGCTCCTCGGCCCGCGCGAGGTCGACCGCGAGGACGGGGACCTGGACGACGGCGACCAGCGGATCCTGGAGCGCGCGGCGCTGGTGACGGCGCTGCTGCTGCTCTTCCGTCGCAGCGTCGCCGAGGCCGAGGGACGCGTACGCGGCGAGCTCCTCGACGAGCTCCTCTCCGGCACCACCCCGGATCCGGAGACGCTGCGCGAGCGTGGCCGGCTGCTGCAGGCGGATCTGTCCCGGTCCTATGCCGTGGTGGTGGCGAACGTGCCCGGCGACCGGGCCCGGGTCGGCCAGGCGGCGACGTTCGTCGCCGCCACCCACGACGGGTTCGCGGCCGTGCGCCAGGGGCAGGTCGTGCTGATCTTCCCCGACTGCGACGCCCGTGCCGCCGGCGAGCTGGTCGTCGAGGGGCTGCGGCTGTCCGCGGGCGCCCCGGTGACGGTCGGCGCCGCCGGCCCGGTGCCAGGACCGCTGAGCAGTCCCGACGCCGTGGTGAAGGGCTACGACGAGGCTCGCCGCTGTCTGGCGGCCGCGATGACGCTGGGGCGTGAGGGCCAGGTGGTCACCGCCGAGGACCTCGGCTTCGTGGGGCTGCTGCTCGGCTCCGACGGCCACCCGGCGGCGTACGTCACCTCGCGGCTGGGTCCGGTGATCGACTACGACACCGCGAAGGGGTCGAAGCTGGTGGAGACCCTGCGGGCCTACTTCGCCGCCGACCGCAACCTCACCCGCACCGCGGGTGCGCTGCACGTGCACGTCAACACCGTCACCCAGCGCCTGGAGCGGGTCACCCGGCTGCTGGGCAAGGGCTGGCAGGAGCCGGAGCGCCAGCTCGAGGTGCAGCTGGCGCTCCGGCTCCATCAGCTGGTCGGCTAGCGGCGCCGGGTCAGCCAGAGATGACGGGCGGTGCCCCAGATCCCGCGACGGAAGAGCAGCACCACGGTCACGAATACGGCGCCGGTGACGATCCCGATCCCGTCGAACCCGGACGAGGCCAGGTAGTCGGCGAGCATCACGATCAGGCCGGCGCCGATGACGCCGCCCCACAGGGTCCCGATCCCGCCGAGCACCGTCATCAGGACGACCTCGCCCGAGGTGGCCCAGTGCAGCTCGGGCAGCGCCACGAAGCCGTGAGAGACGGCGAAGACGCCGCCGGCGAGCCCGGAGAGACCGGCCGAGAGCACGAAGACGATCAGCTTGTAGCGCTCGACGTCGTAACCCAGCGCCCGGGCCCGCGGTGCGTTGTCACGGATCGCGACCAGCACCCGCCCGAAGGGGGAGTGGACGATCCGCCAGGCGGCCCACATCCCGAGCAGGATGATCGGCAGCGCGGCGTAGTAGAAGAAGAACGCGTCGGTCTCGACGGCCTCGATCCCGAAGAACGAGCGGGGCACGCCCTGGAGCCCGTTCTCGCCGCCGGTGAGCGAGGAGGCCTGGTTGGCGATGAAGAAGAGCATCTGCGCGAAGGCGAGGGTGACCATCGCGAAGTAGATCCCGGACCGCTTCACCGACAGATAGCCGATCGGTACCGCCAGGACCATCGCGAAGAGCGCCCCACCGAGGACCGCCACGGGGAACGGCACACCGAGGTGGATCGCGATCAGTCCGGTGGCGTAGGCGGACCCGCCCCAGAACGCGGCGTGGCCGAACGAGAGCAGCCCGCAGTAGCCCAGCAGCAGGTCGAGGGCCACCGCGAAGAGCGCCCACGCGGCGATGTCCATCGCCACCGGCGGGTAGACGAACCAGGGGAGCCCGAGGGCGACGACCAGACCGATCCCCAGCAGGACCAGCCGCTGCCACGGCCGCGCCCCGGCGATCGCCGCATGCTGCTCGGTGACGCTCGCACCGGCTGTCGCGATGGACGTCATGCCGTCGCCTCCTCTCGGCCGAAGAGCCCGGCCGGCCGGGCCAGGACCACCACAGCCATCAGCACGAAGATGAGCACCTGCGCGAACGTCGGTGCGTACGCCTGCCCGAAGGCCTCGACGAGCCCGACCAGGAAGCCGCCGACGACGGCGCCCACGATCGAGCCGAGCCCACCGATCACCACGACCGCGAACAGGATGATGATGAAGTCGCTGCCCATCTCGGCGGTGATCGCCCGGAACGGCGCGGCCAGCACCCCGGCCAGACCGGCGAGCGCGACCCCGAAGCCGAAGACCGGCGTCACCCAGCGCCCGACGTTGATCCCGAGCGCGCCGGCGAGCTCGGGCCGCTCGGTCGCGGCCCGGACGATCATGCCCACCCGCGTACGCGTCATCAGCAGCCAGACGCCGAGGCAGACGAGCAGCGCGACACCGATCACGAAGAGCTGGTAGACCGGCAGCCCGACGCCACCCACCTGCACTCGCCCGGTCAGCGCTTCGGGGCGCTCGTAGGGCAGGCCCGAGACCCCGTAGCGGCGCTTGACCAGGTCGACCAGCAGCAGGGTCAGACCGAAGGTGAGCAGCAGGTTGTAGAGCGGGTCGAGCGGCAGCAGCCACTGCACCAGCAGCCGCTCGACCAGCATCCCGAAGACCAGCATCAGCAGCGGCACCACGATCAGCGCCAGCCACAGGCTCATCCCGACGGTGTCCAGGAGCACCGCGGCGGCGACCGCTCCCAGCATGTAGAAGGCGCCGTGGGCGAAGTTGACCACGCCCAGCACCCCGAAGATGACCGCCAGGCCGAGCGCGGCCAGCGCGTAGAAGCTGCCGGCCGCGAGCCCTTGGACGGTGTACTGCAGAACCGCGTTCATACCAATCCCTCTAGACCTCGCACCTACATCGAGCAGCCGGACTCGGCCGCCGGCCGGAACGCCTCCTCGGCCGGGATGGTCTTGATGATCTCCTCGTAGTCCCAGTCCTCCTTGACGTCGTCCGGGCCCTTGACCCGAGCCAGGTAGACGTCGTGGATGACCCGGTGGTCCTCGGCACGGATCTCACCGTTGCGCAGGAACATGTCTTCGACCTTCTTGCCCTCGAGCTCCGCGACGACCTTGTCGGCGTCGTCGGTGCCGGCCGCCTGGACCGCCTCGAGATACTGCAGAGCCGCGGAGTAGTTGCCCGCATGGGCGTACGTCGGCCGGTCGCCGGTCTCCTCCATGAAGCGGTCGGCCCACTCCCGCGACTTCTCGTCGAGGTTCCAGTACCAGGCGTCGGTGAAGATCGTGCCCTCGAACGCCTCGACGCCGAGCGAGTGGATGTCGGAGATGAACATCAGCCCGACCGCCAGGTCGATGCCCTGGTCCTTGAGCCCGGACTCGTTGTACTGCTTGACCAGGTTGATCAGGTCGCCGCCGGCGTGCATGGTGCCGATGACCTGCGGTTTCGCGGCTCCCGCCTTGGTGATGTACGTCGCGAAGTTGTCGTTCGGGAACGGCGTCGCGATCGTGCCCGCCACCTTCCCGCCGCCGGCCTCGATGGCGCCGGTGAAGGACTTCACCATGTCCTGGCCGAAGGCGTAGTCGGGGTAGATCAGCTGCCAGTTCTTGCCGCCTTCCTCGGTGACGACGGTGCCGGTGCCGTTGGCCAGCATCCAGGTGTCGTAGGCGTAGTGGAAGGTGTACTTGTTGCACTGTGCGCCGGTCAGCTCGGTCGTGGCCGCACCGACGTTCATGTAGAGCTTCTTCTTGTTCTTCGCCTGCGTGGCGACGGCCAGCGCCGCCGAGGAGGTCGGCACGTCGAGGATCACGTCGGCGCCCTCGCGGTCGTAGAGCTCCTGGGCCTTGGTGTTGGCGATGTCCGGCTCGTTCTGGTGATCGGCCGAGGTCACCTCGATGTCGTCGACGACGGCGTCCTCGCCGTACTTCTCCTGGTAGTCGTCGATCGCCATCTGGATCGCGATCTTCGAGTTGGGGCCGGAGACGTCCTTGTAGACGCCGGAGGCGTCGTTGAGCAGGGCGAGGACCACCTTGTCGTCGGTGAAGTCGCCTCCGCTCGCGCTCGGCCCGCCGGCACCGCAGCCTGCGGTGGCCAGGACACCTGCCATCAGTATCGAAGCGCCGGCAGCTGTGCGTCGCTTGTTCATCGTGTCTCTCCTCGTGGGGTAGGGCTGTGCTCGATCTCTGGGACGTACGTCAGATCCCGAGGTGTTCGAGTAGCTCGTCCTGACGTTCGACGAACTCGTCGTTGTCGAGGCTCTCGACCAGGCGGCCCTGGGCGAGCAGGTAGTGGCGGTCGGCGACGGTGGCGGCGAAACGTACGTTCTGCTCGATCAGGAGCACGCCGATCCCGGACTGCTTCGCGGTCCGCACGATGTCGCCGATCTGGGCGACGATGACGGGGGCGAGCCCTTCGGAGGGCTCGTCGAGCAGCAGCAGGCGGGCGCCGGTGCGGAGCACCCGGGCAACGGCGAGCATCTGCTGCTCACCGCCCGAGAGCGTCGTCCCACCCGCTCGCCGACGGCTGCCGAGAGCCGGGAAGGCGTCGTAGACCTGCTCCAGCGTCCACGCCGACTCGGAGACCTTGGGCGGCAGCAGGAGGTTCTCCTCCACGCTCAGGTTGGCGAAGATGCCGCGATCGTCCTGCACCCAGCCGAGCCCGGCGCGGGCCCGCTTGTGCGCGGGCAGCGAGGTGATCTCGCGGCCGTCGAGCCGGATCGATCCGGTCAGGTGCTTGTGCAGGCCCATCAGGCAGCGGACGAGCGTGGTCTTGCCGGCGCCGTTGCGGCCGACGAGGGTGACGACCTCGCCCTCGGCCACGCTCAGGGTGGCCTCGCGCAGTGCCTGCGCCTCGCCGTACCAGGCGCTCAGGTTCTCTATCTCAAGCACGGTGAGCCTCTCCGAGGTAGGCGGTGATGACCCGCGGATCCGCGCGGACCTGGTCGTAGGGACCTTCGGCGAGTACCGAGCCCTGCTGCAGGACGGTGACCCGGTCGGCGAGGTGGGCGACGACGTGCATGTTGTGGTCGACGAAGACGACCGTGCGGCCCTCGGCGATGCGCCGGACGAGCTCGATGGTGCGGTCCACGTCCTCGATGCCCATCCCCGCCGTCGGCTCGTCGAGCAGCAGCAGCCGGGGCTCGACAGCGAGGACGAGGGCGAGCTCGAGCGCCCGCTTCTGTCCGTACGCCATCAGCCCGGTCGGCTTGTCGGCCAGCTCGGTGAGGCCGACCTCGGCCAGCAGCCGGTCGACCTCGTCGCGGCGGCGCCCGAGCAGCTTCTCGGAGCGCCAGAACTTCAGCCCCTGGTTGGTCAGCCCCTGGAGCGCGATCTCGACGTGCTCGCGCGGGGTGAGGTTCTCGAAGAGGCTGGTGATCTGGAAGGAGCGGGCCACCCCGTGGCGGGTGATCCGCTCCGGCGCCATCCCGGTGACGTCGTCATCGAAGACCGTGATCCGTCCGCCGGTGGGCTTGAGGAACCCGGTCAGCAGGTTGAAGAGAGTCGTCTTGCCGGCGCCGTTGGGGCCGACGAGCGCGTGTACGGTGCCCCCGGCGACCTCCAGGTCGACGGAGCTGACCGCGCGGAAGCCGCGGAAGTCCTTGGTGAGACCCTCGGTCCGTAGTGCGCACCTCGGGGTCGGTGTGGTGCTCGTCACAGGGGCGACGCTAGGGAAGTGGTGAGACGTACGCCATAGGGGTTCGGGACACACTGAGCCCGGTCATTGTGTGACTCTTCCCTATGCCGGCTCTTCGACGCTCGGCTCCCGACTGGCCACATCTCGCGCACCGGAGTTGTGTGCGGCGGCCACATGGCGCAGGTCACACCGCGTCGCGATCCTTGAGCAATGGCCCCCACCCACGTACGCAGATTCCTGACCGTCGGCTCATCGCTCGCCCTCGCCGCCGCGGCCCTGGTCGTCGGCCAGGTGCCCGCGAGCGCCGCGCCGTCGACGGGCACCGCCGACTGCTCGTCGCTGGTCGGGCTGAAGATCCCCGCCCACCGCATCGGCCTGCCGACCACCGGTGCCGAGGTCACCGCGACGACGTCGATGTCGGCCTCCGGGACCGGGCCGACCGCGCTCCCGGCCTACTGCCGCGCCGACATCGCGATCCACCCGGTCGACCCCGCCGCCCCGGACATCCGGATGGGCCTGGCCCTTCCCCAGGGGTGGAACGGGAAGACGATGATGTTCGGCGGTGGCGGCTACAACGGCACCGTCCCCAATCTCGCCCAGAACGTGCCCTTCGGGCCGGTCGACCAGCGCACCCCGCTCGGCCGCGGCTACGCCACCTACGCGAGCGACTCCGGCCATCAGGCCGACACCAGCCGCCACCCGATCGCCAGCCTGGACGGCTGGTTCGGCCAGAACGACGAGGCCGTGCGCAACTTCTCGGGTGACGCGCTCAAGAAGGTGCATGACACCGCCACGTACGTGATCTCGAAGGCCTTCGGTCGGGCGCCCGGCACGGCCTACTTCGCCGGCGGCTCGACCGGTGGCCGGGAGGCCCTGGCGGTCGCGCAGCGCTGGCCGCGCGACTTCGACGGGGTGATCTCCGCGTACCCGGCCTGGAACGCCGCCACCCTCGACCTCTTCTTCGGCCGGATCACCCACGAGTTCGGCAAGCCCGGCGCGTTCCCGTCGAAGGCGCAGCAGGACCTCGTCGCACAGCGGGTCCTGGCCGCCTGCGACGGCGGCGACGGGGTCACGGACGGGGTGATCTCCGACGAGGCCGGCTGCGACTTCGACCCGGAGACGCTGTTGTGCGGCGACGGCGAGACGCCGGGGGACACCTGCCTCTCGCGTGAGCAGGTGGATGCGGTGGTGGCGGCCGACAGCAGCTGGCGGCTGCCCTACCGCGTGGCGAGCGGGGAGTGGGGCTATCCCGGGTTCCCGCTGCTGTCCGGGGCACGCATGTCGACGCCGGTCCTCGGCTTCGGCACTGCCGCGCCGGCCGACCCGATGCCGGTGACCGCCGGCTACGGCATGCAGTTCTGGAACCAGTGGGCCAAGTACTTCGTGGCTCGCGACCCGCAGATCAGCCCGTTCGCGATCGACCCGGCCGACCCGGGGGAGTGGCAGGGCCGGATCAGCGAGCTGACCGCGCTCCAGGACGTCAACGACGCCGACCTGCGCCCGTTCGCCCGGTCCGGAGGCAGGCTGATCCTGGTCCACGGTGCCGCCGACGAGCTGGTCAGCCACCGCTCCACGATCGACTACTACCAGCGCGTCCAGCGGGTGATGGGCAAGCGGGCGACCGAGGGGTTCTCCCGGTTCTATCTGGTTCCCGGAGCCAACCACGCCAACTTCGCCCCGGTCGCCTTCTCCGCCTCCTACGACTCGCTCACGACCCTGGAGAAGTGGGCCGAGCGGGGCGTCGCTCCCGGGCAGAACCAGGTGGTCGCCGACGGCAACGCCGGAGCCGCCCGAACCCGGCCGTTGTGCGAATGGCCGGCCTGGCCCGCGTACGTCGGAGGACCCGCCTCGGAGGCGAGCAGCTTCCGGTGCGAGATGTGACGGATTACACCCCCGACCTTTCCCGTCCATCAGCCGAGATGGTTTCCTATCCCTCATGTCTGTTTGGCGCACCAAATCCATCGAGCAATCCCTTGCCGATGCCGAGACCCCGGAGTTCAAGCTCAAAAGGCGACTCACTTCGGTTGACCTGACCGTCTTCGGGATCGGCGTCATCATCGGAGCGGGAATCTTCACGCTGACCGGTAGAGCCGCGGCCGAGTACGCCGGACCGGGTGTGGTCTTCTCCTTCGTCATCGCCGCGATCTGCTGCGGCCTGGCGGCGCTGTGCTACGCCGAGTTCGCCTCGACGGTGCCGGTGTCGGGGTCGGCGTACACCTTCTCCTACGCCACCCTCGGCGAGATGCTCGCCTGGATCATCGGCTGGGACCTGATCCTGGAGATGGTGCTCGGTGCGTCCGTGGTCGCGCAGGGCTGGAGCAGCTACCTGGTGACGTTCCTCGAGGAGATCGGCCTCGGCTGGCCCAAGGGCTACGGGCCCGACGCCAGCGCCGACTGGGGTCAGCCCAACCTGGCCGCCCTGCTGCTCGTGATCGTCCTGGTGGGCCTGATCGCGATCGGTATCAAGGAGTCGCTGCGGGTCAACCTCGTGCTGGTCGCGGTCAAGCTGTTCATCGTCCTGTTCGTCATCGTCGCCGGCATGTTCTACATCACCGGCTCCAACTACGACCCGTTCATCCCCGACCGTGCCGGTTCCGTCAGCGGTGAGGGCATCCACCAGCCGCTGATCCAGTGGGCCTTCGGCCTCGAGCCGCAGACCTTCGGTGTCCTCGGCATCATCTCCGCAGCGTCGGTCGTCTTCTTCGCCTACATCGGCTTCGACGTGGTCGCCACGACCGCGGAGGAGGCCAACAACCCCCAGCGCGACCTGCCGCGCGGCATCATCGGCTCGCTGGTGATCTGCACGATCCTCTACGTCGCCGTCGCCCTGGTGATCACCGGCATGGTGAAGTACGACGAGATCGATTCCGAGGCCGCGCTCGCCACCGCGTTCCGAGACGTCGGCCGCGGCGGCTTCGCGACCCTGATCTCGGCGGGCGCCGTCGCCGGTCTGACTACCGTCGTGATGACGCTGATGATCGGCGCCATCCGGGTCATCTTCGCGATGAGCCGCGATGGTCTGTTCCCGGTGAGGTTCGCCCACGTCAACCCGAAGACCGGCACCCCGGTCCGGATCACCCTCACCGTCGGCGTCTTCGTCGCGATCGTGGCCACCTTCACGCCGATCGGCAAGCTCGAGGAGATGGTCAACATCGGCACCCTGACCGCGTTCGCGCTGGTCTCGATCGCCGTGCCGATCCTGCGCAAGCGTCGCCCGGACCTGCCGCGCTCCTTCAAGGTGCCGTTCAACCCGGTGCTGCCGATCGTGGCCGCGCTGATCTGCATCTACCTGACCCTCAACCTGAGCGTCGAGACCTGGCTGCGGTTCCTGGTCTGGATGGCGATCGGCTTCGCCATCTACTTCCTCTACGGCTACCGCAACTCGCGGGTCGGTAAGGGCGGCGACGACAACGTCGTCGAGCCGCTGCACATGTGAGGATCTCGTAGACGAGAAGGGGCGCGTGGCCGGACCGGCCGCGCGCCCCTTTCCTCGTCTGGACGTCACCTGACGGCATCGACCAGGCGGTCGCCGAGGTCGGAGCGGAGATAGAGCACCGATCGACCGTGGCGGGCCGACGTCAGCAGGCCCGCGGCGCGCATCGCCCGCAGATGCTGGTTGACGGCCGTGGGGGTCACCCCGAGGCGTACGGCCAGCTCGGTCGACGAGGCCGGAGCCGCCAGCAGGGTGAGGAGCCCGGAGCGGGTCTCGCCGATGAGGTCGCGCAGCGCCCGCGGCGCCTGCGGCCGGTCGCTGGTCCACAGCGTGCCGAGGCCGCGTGCCGGGTAGAACATGACCGGCGGCTCCTCGGGCGAGATCGGCGTCGACGGGTTGCGGGTGAACAGGGTGGGCACCAGGGTGAGCCCGTCGCCCGCGGTCGTACGCCGATAGTCGACCTTCGACGTGGTGAGCCGGATCGTGAGGAGGTCGTCGGCGAGGGTGACTCGCGGCGAGATGCCGGCGAACATCGACGCCATGCCGGAGTGGACGATCGTCCGGCCGCGATGGACGATGTCGGCCTCCAGCACCGCTCGCATCCGCTGCCAGTGCGGTTCGAAGCAGGCGTCCCAGTAGCCGCGCAGTGCGGTGAGGACGCGGCGCAACACCACCGGTGGCCGTCCGCTCAGGACCGGCGGCGGTCCGCCGTCGAAGTGGACCGCGTCGAGGTCGCCGCCTACGCGCTCCGGCGGGGTCGCCGCGATCACCTCGAGCTCGTCCTCGAGCCGGGCGAGCGGGTTGCGCGGGCGCGGGTTGAGGAAGTCCGGCGTCCAGAGTCGATCGTTGGTCAGCGCCAGCAGGGTCTCGCGATCCAGGTCGGCGGTGCCGACACCGCGGAGCCAGGGCAGGTGGAGCGGGAACCTGCCGGGGTCGCGCAGCGCCCGCAACGAGAGGGTGAGCTCGTTGAGCGGCGAGATGGCGAACCGGACCTCGCTCAGGTCGGGACCGGCCAGCTCGTACCTGATCATGAAGCAATACGCTACATCGTTAGCGCGCGCGGGCGCGGGGTGCGACAACTGGGCCCATGATCCGCCTCCCCAGCGACCCGGTCGAGCGCCCGCTCGTCGGCGCGGTCGCCGCCCTCTCGCTCGCCCGCGGCATGTTCTTCGCGGTCAGCGCGCTCTACTTCACCCGCACGGTAGGCCTCTCGGCGGTGACCGTCGGCATCGGCCTGACCGTCGCCGGAGCCGTCGGCGTCGTGGCGACGTACGCAGGTGGCCGGCTCAGCGACCGGTGGGGCGCCGACCGGGTGCAGCTGTGGGCGATGGCGAGCTACGGCATCGCCCTGCTCGCCTATGCGCTGGCCAGAGACGTGACCGCGTTCGTGCTGGTCGCGACGTGGGTCTCGGCCTCGCGAGGCTTCCAGTCGAGTGCCCAGTCCACGCTGGTCGCGCGCTGGTTCGACGGCCCCGACCGGGTCGCCGTACGTGCCCGGCTCCGCGTGGTCATGAACGTGATGATCGGCGCGGGCACCCTGCTCGCCGCACTGGCGCTGGCGGTCGACACCGGGACTGCCTATCGCACGACGATGGTGGTCGTCGGGGTGCTCACCACGCTCGCGGCCGTGCCGCTCATCGGGCTCAGGCGCCGGGTCGCCGGCCTGGCCGGGTGCATGGACGCCGGCGCCGGTCCGACGGTGGCCGCGGGCCCCTCACCGCTGCGCGACCGCACCTATGTGACCGCGACCGTGCTCAGCGGAGTGATGGCGATCCACTTCGGGGTGACCTCGATCGGGGTGCCGCTGTGGGTTGCCGACCACACCGACGCGCCGACGGTCCTGGTCTCGCTCCTCCTGGTGGTGAACACCGTCTACGTCGCGCTCTTCCAGGTGCGGGCCTCGCGCGGCACCCACGACATCGCCACGGCGGGTCGGGCCGTGCGCGGTGCCGGATTCCTGCTGCTCGCCGCCTGCCTGCTCTTCGCGGGGGCGGGCTATGCGGGGCCGGTGTTCGCCACGTGCCTGTTGCTGCTCGCCGCGCTGGCCGCCTCGGCAGCCGAGACGCGTGGCGAGGCGGGCAGCTGGGGGCTGGCCTTCGAGCTCGCCGACCAGCAGCGGGCCGGTGCCTACCAGGGCGTGAGCCAGATGGGCTACGCGCTGGCGCACATGCTCGCGCCTCTGGTGGTGACCGCCACCGCGATCGACCACGGCACCGGTGGCTGGATGGTGCTGGGCGCGCTCTTCGCCGTCACCGGCATCCTCACCGCGGTGCTCGCCCGGCACGCGGCCACGGCACGCGCCCGGGATCAGGCTCAGCGCAGCGAGTACGTCGCCAGCGAGACGCCCGTGTAGTGCGCGACGAAGGCCAGGATGGTGAAGGTGTGGAAGACCTCGTGGAAGCCGAACCAGCGCGGCCACGGGTTGGGCCGCTTGAAGCCGTAGATGACGCCGCCGGCGGTGTAGAGCGCGCCGCCGACACAGATCAGCGTGAAGGTGGCGATGCCGATGCCGACGCCGAGCGCCACCGCGCCGGTGAAGAACGACGGGATGAAGAAGATCGCCGCCCAGCCGAGCGCGATGTAGTTCGGGACATACAGCCAGCGCGGGGCGTCGTTCCAGAAGACCCGGAACAGCACACCGAGGATCGCACCGGTCCACACGACTGAGAGCAGCACGACCTGGGTGACGCCATCGAGGAGCAGCAGCGAGAAGGGCGTGTAGGAGCCCGCGATCATCAGCATGATGTTCGCGTGGTCCCAGCGCTTCATGATCGTGAACCACCGCTCGTTCCATCGACCGAGAGCGTTGACCCGGTGGTAGACCGCGGAGACGGTGAAGAGCAGGAGCGCGGCCATGGTGAACACTGCCGCACCGATCCGTGGCGCTCCCGCGGGCGCCAGCACGATGAGGACGATGCCGGCCGCCAGCGTGAGCGGTGCGGTGGCCAGATGGATCCAGCCGCGCAGCTTCGGAAGGGCCTCGTGAACGGTCGAGGAGACCGAGTCGGAGATCGTGCCGACCTTGAGGCGCATCGCGTCAGTCATCTCGCTCATAACGGCCAAGGCTATCGGTTCGACCTGAAGACCGGGTGAACCCCGTCCCGCTGGGAGATGTGGGCGCGGCGCCGATACCCTTCTGCACGTGGCAGACTGGAAGGAAGGCGTACGGCGGGTTCTCTACCCAGCCTACGAGGCGCGGATGCTCCGCAAGCTCGATGCCTCCAAGCTGCCCAAGCACGTCGGGGTGATGCTCGACGGCAACCGTCGCTGGGCCAAGGAGGTCGGCCAGTCGACCGCTCACGGTCACCGGGCCGGCGCGGCCAACATCGAGCCGCTGCTCACCTGGTGCGACGAGATCGGCATCGAGGTGGTCACCCTGTGGCTGCTCTCCACCGACAACCTCAACCGCCCCGCCGACGAGCTGGCACCGCTCCTCGAGATCATCGCCGACGCGGTCGACTCGCTGGCAGACGTACGCCGCTGGCGGCTGCACCCGGTCGGCGCGCTCGATCTCCTGCCCGACTGGCTGTCCCAGCGCCTCAAGGCCGCCGAGGAGGCGACCCGGGACGTCGACGGGATGCTGGTCAACGTCGCCGTCGGCTATGGCGGCCGCCGCGAGATCGCCGACGCCGTACGCGCCCTGCTCAACGAGCACGCCATCCGGGGCACGTCGCTGGAGGAGCTCGCCCAGATCATCGACGTCGAGCACATCGCCGATCACCTCTACACCAAGGGCCAGCCCGATCCCGACCTGGTGATCCGTACGTCGGGGGAGCAGCGCCTGGGCGGTTTCCTGCTGTGGCAGAGCGCGAAGTCGGAGTTCTACTTCTGCGAGGCCTACTGGCCCGACTTCCGGCGTACCGACTTCCTGCGGGCCCTGCGGGCCTACGCTCAGCGCGAGCGTCGCCTCGGAAGGTGACCACTGGCCGGAACATTCGGTCGCGTCACCAGGAGTTCACAAAGAAAAATCGTTCGTGTTGCCACAGACCGTTGGTCCGGCGTCGTAGCGTTGTCCCAACGGCGGGGAACAAATTCCCGTCGCACCTGGAGGCCCGTTACGTGAGTAGTCACGAACCGAACCTGCGTCAGGATCTCATCGATCCCGACGGGTGTGAGGCGGTCGGCACCCCGACTGACGGTCCACCGTCCGGTCCATCTGATTAACGATGAAATGACCGGACTCATGGGTGTATGAGCCGGTCGCGAGAGGTGATCCGCGTGGCCAACCGAACCACGAACGAGCATGTCACCGAGGCCGATACGTCGGCCGCTCCGACACCGGCGTCGGAGTCTTCCCCGGAGAGCGAGTCGCCTTCTGTGCGCACGTTCGTTCTCGACACCAGCGTCCTGCTCTCGGACCCGAAGGCCATGACGCGCTTCGCCGAGCACCAGGTCGTCCTCCCGGTGGTGGTCATCACCGAGCTGGAGGGGAAGCGACACCACCCGGAGCTGGGCTACTTCGCCCGCTCCGCGCTCCGGCAGCTGGACGGGCTGCGGGTCACCCACGGACGCCTCGACACGGCGGTCCCGGTCGGCGAGGAGGGCGGCACGATCCGTGTCGAGCTCAACCACACCGACCCGTCCTCGCTGCCGAGCGGATTCCGGCTCGGGGACAACGACACCCGGATCCTCGCGGTCGCGCGCAACCTGCAGGGCGACGGGCTCGACGTCACTCTGGTCTCCAAGGACCTGCCGATGCGGATCAAGGCGTCCGCGGTCGGGCTGAAGGCCGAGGACTACCGCGGTGAGCGGATCAACGACTCCGACCCGGGCTACTCCGGGATGGCCGAGCTGGACGTCGCCTCCGCGTCCCTCGACGAGCTCTACGACGACGGCGTCCTCGAGCTCGACGCGGCCCGCGACCTGCCCTGCCACACCGGTCTGGTGCTGATGTCGGACCGTGGCACCGCGCTGGGTCGGGTCGGACCGGACAAGCAGGTGCACCTCGTCCGCGGGGACCGGGAGGTCTTCGGGATCCATGGCCGCTCCGCGGAGCAGCGGATCGCGCTGGAGATGCTGCTCGACCCCGAGGTCGGCATCGTCTCCCTCGGTGGCCGGGCCGGCACCGGGAAGTCCGCGCTCGCGCTGTGCGCCGGGCTGGAGGCGGTCATGGAGCGCAACCAGCACAAGAAGGTGCTGATCTTCCGCCCGCTCTTCGCCGTCGGCGGTCAGGAGCTCGGCTACCTCCCCGGCACCGAGGGCGAGAAGATGTCGCCGTGGGGCCAGGCGGTCTTCGACACGCTCTCCGCGGTCACCACGCAGGACGTGATCGACGAGATCATCGACCGGGGCATGCTGGAGGTGCTGCCGCTGACCCACATCCGCGGCCGCTCGCTCCACGACTCGTTCGTGATCGTCGACGAGGCGCAGTCGCTGGAGCGCAACGTGCTCCTGACGGTGCTCTCCCGCATCGGCGCCAACTCGAAGGTCGTGCTCACCCACGACGTCGCCCAGCGCGACAACCTCCGGGTCGGACGCCACGACGGCGTGGTTGCGGTGATCGAGAAGCTGAAGGGCCACCCGCTCTTCTCCCATGTCACCCTGACCCGCTCCGAGCGCTCGCCGATCGCCGCGCTCGTCACCGAGATGCTGGAGAACGTCGTCCCGTAATCCTTGTCACGTCAACGGCCCCGGACCGGTAAGGTCTGGGGCCGTTGTGATTTCTGTGACTCATGTTACGGAAGTGATGCTCAGGACGGTCATTTCTGACCTACAAACGGTGCGTCCGGTTTGATACGAGGTTGGTGCTCATGCATTGTTTGCGGGTCTGTAATGCCTCAGCCCCCGAATGAGAGCCCGTGACCAAGCCTGTTCATCGTGCCCCGCGACATCGCGGTGCGCCAGCGAATCCGCTTGTCGACGTTCCGCACAAGGCTGCGCGTACGACCGCCAAGACAACCCTCCTCCTCTCCGTCCTCGCCCTCGGCGGGACGGGCGCCGCAGTCGCAGGCGGGGTGGCCTACACCGGCCCCGCCACCGACGACCCGACGCTCAGCGCCGGTGAGTCGGCAGCCGCCGACATCCCCGAGCTCACCGACGCCCAGCGCGCCGCGATCGAGGCCGAGTCCGCCGCCCGCGGCAACGAGACCTCCCTGTCGCGTTCGGCCGGTGACCGCCGCGAGGTCGCCGACCCCGGCAAGCAGGCCGCCCTGTCGGCCGGCAACGACGTACGGGCCATCGCCGGCGTCGAAGAGATCGAGATCGATCTCCGCAACCCCAAGGACATCGCCAAGTCGATGCTCGGCGACTTCGGCTGGGGGATGGACCAGTTCTCCTGCCTCGAGCCGCTCTGGGAGAAGGAGTCGGGCTGGAACCCGACCGCGGCCAACCCCTCCTCCAGCGCCTACGGCATCCCGCAGGCCCTCCCCGGCTCCAAGATGGCCTCCGCAGGCGACGACTGGGAGACCAACCCCGCCACCCAGATCGAGTGGGGCCTCGGCTACATCAACGACCGCTACGGCTCCCCCTGCGGCGCCTGGAGCCACTCCCAGTCCGTCGGCTGGTACTAGGCCGAATCTGTTGGCCTGGCGGCCGAGTCGGCTCATCCTGACGTGAAACCTCGCCGAGTCGGCGCGTTAGAACGCGCCGACTCGGCGAGGTTTTTGGTCAAGATGAGCCGACTCGGCGGTTCAGGGGTGGGTCATCGACTCGACGTCGAGGGCTTCGTCCAGCTGGGCCTCGGTGAGGGTGCCGTCGGCGACGTAGCCGAGCTTGATGACGGTGTCCTTGATCGTGGCACCCTCGGCGAGGGCCTGCTTGGCGACCTTGGCGGCGGCCTCGTAGCCGATGTACTTGTTGAGCGGGGTGACGATCGAGGGGGAGGACTCGGCGTAGGCGCGCAGGCGCTCGGGGACGGGGACGATCCCGTCGACGGTGCGCTCGGCCAGCACGGTCATCGAGGTGGAGAGCAGGCGGATCGACTCCAGGATGTTGCGGGCCATCACCGGCATCGCGACATTGAGCTCGAAGGCGCCCGAGGCGCCTGCGGCGGTCACCGCGGCGTCGTTGCCGATCACCTGGAAGGCGACCATCAAGGTTGCCTCCGGCACGACCGGGTTGACCTTGCCGGGCATGATCGAGGAGCCCGGCTGGAGGTCGGGCAGGTGGATCTCGGCCAGGCCGGTGGTGGGGCCGGACGACATCCAGCGCAGGTCGTTGTTGATCTTGATCAGGCCGACCGCGAGCGTCTTCAGGACGCCGGAGAGCTCGACCAGCGAGTCGCGGGTGCCCTGGGCCTCGAAGTGGTTGCGGGCCTCGGTGAACGGCTGCCCGGTGCGGTTGGAGAGGTCGGCGATCACGGCCTGCGGGAACCCGGCGGGCGTGTTGATGCCGGTCCCGACCGCGGTGCCGCCCAGCGCGAGTTCGCGCACCCTCGGGAGCACCGACTCGAGCCGCTCGGCCGCGTAGCGGACGGTGGCTGCGTACCCTCCGAACTCCTGGCCGAGGGTGACCGGCGTGGCGTCCATCAGGTGCGTACGTCCCGACTTCACCAGCCCGGAGAACTCCTGGGCCTTCGCCTCGAGCGAGCCGGCCAGCACGTCGATCGCGGGCAGCAGCTGCTCGGTGACGGCGACGGCGGCCGCGACGTGGATCGCGGTCGGGAAGGTGTCGTTGGAGGACTGGGAGGCGTTGACGTGGTCGTTGGGATGTACGTCCCTGCCCGCCCGAGCCGCCAGCGACGCGATCACCTCGTTGGCGTTCATGTTGGAGGAGGTGCCGGAACCGGTCTGGAAGACGTCGATCGGGAACGCGTCGTCGTGGCGGCCCTCGGAGACCTCACCAGCGGCGGCGATGATCGCCTCGGCCTTGTCGCCGGGCAGGACGCCGAGGTCAAAGTTGGCCTTGGCGGCGGCCGCCTTCACATGACCGATCGCATGGATCAGCGCCGGCTCGATGGGCGTGCCCGAGATGGGGAAGTTCTCCACGGCCCGCTGGGTCTGGGCGCGCCACAGCGCGTCCTTCGGGACCCGGACCTCTCCCATGGAGTCGTGCTCGATGCGAAAGCTCATGTCGTCCATGTCTGATTCAACCTTTGACTAGTTGGTGCCATTCCCACGCGAGACCCCGTCGGCAGAGAGCCGGCCCACACAGAGCCAGTAGGTCTCGGAGTGCCCCTGCAGGTCGACCGGGTAGGAGAGCGCCTCGGCGTCGTCGAAGACCTGCGCCATCACCTCCATCAGCGCCGGAGCCTTCGCCGCCGACCACACCACCACGGTGCCACCCGGGGCCGTCGCCCGCCGCGCATCCGCCAGCGCGGGCGCCTCGTAGAGCGCTCCGTTGGCGTCGTGGACCAGGTAGCCGGGGCCGTTGTCGACGTCCAGCAGCACGACGTCGTACGCCTCGGGCCGGCTCTCCCGCAGGACCACCGCCACGTCGGCCACCTCGATGTGGACGCGCTCGTCCCTGAGCAGGTCGGGGCCGTGGGGGATCCGGCCGGTCCGCATCCACTCGACCAGGCGCGGCTCGATCTCGACGACCGTGACCGCCTCGACCCGTGGATCGGTCAGCACGGCCTCGAGAGTGAACCCGAGCCCGAGGCCACCGATGAGCACGTGCTTCGGCGCCGGGTGCAGCTCGAGGGCGTGCGTGGCCAGCGCCTTCTCGGTCGAGGTCTCCCGGGTGTCCATCACGAAGATCCCGTTGGCCCGCAGCTCCAGGTGGCCGTCCGCTCGATGCCGTAGCGCCAGCCCACCGTCGACGATCACCGATTCAGTCCCACTCACGGTTCCATTGTGTCCGATGTGGGTACCGGGCCCGTCATGAGCGATGACGACACCCAGTTCCCAGCCCAGCAGCAGGAACCTCCCGGGCTCACCGGAGAGATGGACCCGCTGCCCGACCACGGCGAGTCCAGCTACCAGGGCCACGGCCGCCTCGATGGCAAGGTCGCGCTCATCACCGGCGCCGACTCCGGCATCGGCCGCGCGGTCGCCATCGCGTACTCCCGTGAGGGGGCCGACGTGGCCTTCACCTACCTCCCGGAGGAGGAGCCGGACGCCCAGGAGACCTCGAAGCTGGTCGAGGAGGCCGGACGTACGCCGCTGGCCATCCCGATCGACCTGCGCGAGCGTGAGGCGTGCGACGAGGTCGTCGAACGCACCGTGCAGGAGCTCGGCGGCCTCGACATCCTGGTCAACAACGCCGGCTACCAGTTCGCCCGCGACAAGGGTCTGACGGACATGGACGACGAGCGGATCGACCGGACGTTCAAGACGAACCTGTACGCGCTCCTCTGGCTGACCCGTGCAGCCGTCCCGCACCTGCGGAAGAGCAACGGCTGCGTCATCAACAACGCCTCGATCCAGGCGTACGAACCTTCGACCAGCCTGCTCGACTACGCCGCGACGAAGGCGGCCATCAACAACTTCACGGTCAACCTCGCCGCCGAGCTCGGGCCCGCCGGGGTCCGGGTGAACGCGGTGGCCCCTGGACCGATCTGGACCCCGCTGCAGCCGGCGACGCAGGCGCCGGAGAAGGTGCAGAAGTTCGGGGCCAACACACCGCTGGGGCGCGCCGGCCAGCCGGCCGAGGTCGCGCCCGCGTTCGTGTTCCTGGCCTCTCCGGCCGAGGCGTCCTACGTCTCCGGCACCGTTCTCGGGGTGACTGGGGGACGGCCGGTGTTCTGATGGCCGCGAGCAGCTTTCACCACGGTGAGATCGAGGGCGGTGGTCCGGACGAGGACCCGGCCGAGCGGATCACCCGGAACTGGAACGAGCTCCTCCAAGAGCTGCGGGTGCTGCAGACCGGCGTGCAGATTCTGACCGGTTTCCTGCTGACCGTCCCGTTCTCGCCCCGCTTCCCGGACCTGGCCGACCACCAGCAGACGATCTACCTCGTCGTGCTGGTCGGCTCGGTCATCACCACATCCCTGATCATCGCCCCGGTCTCCTTCCACCGGATCCTGTTCAGGCGCCGCCAGCGGCCGTGGCTGGTCATTGCCTCGCACGCCTGTGCGCGGGCCGGACTGGCGGGCTTCGCGATCACCTCGGCGCTGGTCGTGCTGCTCGTCTTCGACGTCGTCCTCTCCTTCGGAGCCGGGGTCGTCGCCGCGGTCGGCGTGCTGGTCCTGTTCGTCTCGCTGTGGGCGGGACTGCCCCTGCTGAACGGAAAGAACAACTCGCACTGATCCCATGTGATGACCACCACAGCGGGAGTACTCTGGTGAGAAACCGAGTCTTGGTGGGCTTATGTGGTCGATCTTCTGGATCCTCGTCGCGGTGCTGCTCGGAGTGGCCGAGGCGTTCACGATGACGCTGGCGTTCGCTTTCGTCGCCGGCGGGGCGCTGCTTGCCGCGGGCAGCGCGGCCCTCGGCGCGCCCGTGCTGGTGCAGCTGCTCGTCTTCGTCCTCGCGGGCGGTGGCAGCGTGCTGCTGGTGCGGCCGGTGGCGCGTCGGCACCTGGCCATGCCGCCGCCGTCGCGTGATGGCACCGACGCGCTGGTCGGCCGCCAAGCGGTCGTTCTCGCGGAGGTGAGCTACGCGCACGGGCTGGTCCGGCTCGCGGGCGAGGAATGGACCGCCCGGCCCTATGACGAGGACCTGGTCATCCCGGTCGGATGCCGGGTCGACGTGCTCGAGATCGAAGGCGCGACGGCGCTCGTGCACCCGCGCGACCCGCTGTCGCTGTCCCCTTAGAGGAGGGCGTACGAGATGGAACTTCTGCTGATCGTTCTGGTCATGGTCGCGCTTGTGGTGGGGGCGGTCGCCTCGACGGTGCGGATCGTGCCGCAGGCCCGGCGCTACAACATTGAGCGCTTCGGGCGCTACCGGATCACGCTGCAGCCAGGGCTGAACTTCGTGATCCCGCTCGTGGACCGGGTCAACACCAAGCTGGACGTACGCGAGACGGTCTACTCCTCCAACCCGCGACCGGTGATCACCGAGGACAACCTGGTGGTCAACATCGACACGGTGCTCTACTACCAGATCACCGACCCGCGGGCGGCCGCCTACGAGGTCGCGAACTACCTGCAGGCGATCGACCAGCTCACCGTCACCACGCTGCGAAACCTGATCGGCTCGATGGACCTCGAGCGCACCCTGACCTCGCGCGAGACGATCAACGCGCGGCTGCGTGAGGTGCTCGACGACGCCACCGGGAAGTGGGGGATCCGGGTCAACCGGGTCGAGATCAAGGCGATCGACCCGCCGGCCTCGATCAAGGAGGCGATGGAGAAGCAGATGCGCGCCGAGCGTGACAAGCGCGCCGCCATCCTGCACGCGGAGGGCAAGCGAGCCTCGCTGATCCTCGAGGCCGAGGGCACCCGGCAGAAGTCCATCCTGGAGGCGGAGGGCAACCAGCAGGCTCGGATCCTCGAGGCCGAGGGTGAGGCCACGGCGTTGGAGCGGGTCTTCCAGGCGGTCCACGCCAACGACGCCGACCCCAAGGTCCTGGCCTACAAGTACCTCGAGATGCTGCCTTCGCTCGCGTCGCACGGCAACTCGTTCTGGGTCATCCCCGGCGAGCTCACCGAGGCGATGCGTACGGTCACCGGCGCCTTCGCCGACAACGCCTCCTCTATGCAGTCGGCGAAGGGGTCGGACAACGGCCACGACGCAGGACGTACGCCGCCGGTTCCCTCGCCTCGTGAGGCGATCGAGCAGGCGGAGCACGAGGCGGCCAAGGCGGTCGAGGCGGCCCACGAGGAGTCGGCCCGGGCGGACCGCATCATCGGGTGACGCCGCGGAGGTTGCAGAAACCCGTTTCCTGAGGGCACCCGGTCGCTGACAAGATGGCCGGGTGCCGCTGCCCACCCCGACGCTGACGACGGAGCGGTTGCGGCTGCGGCCGTTCGCCGTCACCGATGCCGAGCCGCTGTTCGCCCTCCAGAGCGACGCGTACGTCCTGCGCTACTGGGACTCGCCTCCCTGGACCGAGCGGGCGCGTGCCGAGCAGTTCATCGCCCGAAGCCATGCGATGGCCGAGGAGGGGAGCGGGGCGCGGCTGGTCATCGAGCGCGACTCCACCTTCGCCGGCTGGTGCACCCTGAACTCTTGGAATCCCGACTTCCGCAGCGCCTCGCTGGGCTACTGCCTCGCCAGGGCAGGGTGGGGTCAGGGCGTCGCGACCGAGGCCGCGGGCGCGCTCCTGGACTGGGCCTTCGACACCCTGGACCTGAACCGGGTCCAGGCCGAGGCCGACACCCGTAACGCCGCGTCCGCCCGGGTGCTGGAGAAGCTCGGCTTCACGCTGGAGGGGACGCTGCGCGAGGACTGCGTGGTGAACGGCGACGTCTCGGACTCGTGGGTGTTCGGGCTGCTGCGCCGGGAGTGGTTCTCCCAGTAACGGGGTACCGCACAGGACATGAGCCAGCAACCGTTACCAGCAGAGGGCCCCGACGATCCCGAATACACCGAGGAGACGGGGGAGGACGAGGAGGGCGGCCAGGTCTCCGCGGCCGAAAACCTCCAGGGCGAGGGTGGCACTCCGATCGCGCCGTCCGACGCGACTGCCGGCTACCCCGACTCCGAGTCCGGCAGCCCGGACACGCACGGGTCCGGGCCTGGTGAGGCGCCGCCCGAGAACCGGCGCGACAACGACGTCTAGGGACTCTGCGTACGTCCAGCCCCCGCGGTACACCAAATCTCGGTGTGCCGCAGGGACCATCAGGTGCGTTCGTGACGCCCAGCAGGATCAGCCGAAGAGGTCACCCAACCAGGACTCGCGGTGGTGGCCGCGGCGGTTGTCGTGGCGGCGGTCGTCGTCGTCATAGTCGCGCCGCTCGTACTCCCGCTTCTCATAGCGTCGCTCGTCGCGCTTCTGCTCCTGGCGGGGCTGCTGGTAGCTGCCGGGCTGCGGGGCACCGACGGACCGCTCGATGATCTTGTCGATCTCGCCGCGGTCCAGCCACACACCACGGCACTGCGGGCAGTAGTCGATCTCGATGCCTTGGCGCTCGCTCATCACCAGGGTGGCACCGTCGATGGGGCACTGCATGGGGGTCTCCTCGTCGTCGGGGATCGGCGCCCATCAACCTAGCCGGTCGCCCCGCATCGCTGAGGCTCAGCGTCGGCGGACGTCCGGTCCTCGGCGGCTCCGGGAGGAATGGGATCAGTCGCCGAGACGCTTGAACGGCTCGATGGCGAAGACGACGTCGACGGCGACGTCGAAGTAGGCGGCGATCCGCAGAGCAAGATGCAACGAGGGGCTGTATTCGCCCCGCTCCAGGTAGCCCACGGTCTGGTAGTGGACGCCGAGGGCGTCGGCGAGCTCCCGACGGGAGATGCCGCGCTCGGCGCGTAGCATCGCGATCCGGTTGTAGACGGTGTCCGATTCGTTGGCCACAGGTCAGTAGCCCCTGGACATGACCTTGTCGCGCGCCGCCGCGATCGCGGAGCCGGTCTGGCGGCGAGCCATCCGGCGGAGCACGATCGGTGCCAGCACGAGGCCGACCACGGCCCAGACGCCGAGGACCCCGAACATCTCGACCGTGCGCCACGAGTCTCCGATCTCCGCGGCCTCTGCCCCGGCAGGCATCATCGCGGAACGCGTGCCGAGCCCGAGCCAGTAGAAGGGGAAGATCTGCCCGACCCACTGCAGCCAGGTGGGCATCGCGGTGATCGGGTAGAAGATGCCGGAGATCGCGATCAGCAGCATCGAGGCCAGCATGATCAGCATCGACTGGGCGCTCGACTTGAAGATCGAGCCGAGCGCCGACCCGATCGGAACGGTCGCGACCATGCCGACGACGAAGATGACCGGGAGCAGCAGCGCCGTGCGGCCGTCGATCCGGAGGTCGCCGATCACCGTCAGCGCGGGAATCGCGAGCAGCACCAGGCTGGCCAGCGTGGTCAGCCCGAAGAACCAGATCTTGCCGATCAGGTAGCCGAGCATCCCGTCGGGCGTCGCTTTGGCCCGCAGCAGCGTGCCGTCCTCACGGTCGGTGGCGATCTGCATCGCCGGGCCGGCGAGGCCGCCGAAGGCGATCGACATCCCGATCAGGCTCGGCAGCACCATCGCACCCAGGGCTAGGTCGGTGCCGGGCACGGTGTTGCCGCGCATGAACAAGAGCGTCACCGTGAAGCTGACCGGGAACAGGAGCATCCAGAAGATGTCGCCGACGTCGGTCAGCGAATACTTGGTCTCCAGCCACCCGCGGTGCAGCCCGGCGCGTACGGCGACGCCGCGCGTGCCTGTCGTCCCGGTGGTGATCATGACAGCGCCTCCAGCTTCTCGTGCTCCTCGGCCTGGCCGCTCTCGACCCGCTGGACGAGCGCGAGGTAGGTGTCCTCGAGGTTGGCCCGTTTCACCTCGAGCTCGGTCACGTCGGGGTCGGTCGCGAGCAGGCGGCGTACGAACTCGGTCGGGTCGCGGTCCTCGACCGCGTGCACGTGCCGCTCGCCTCCGGCGGTCCAGCGGACCTCCGCCTTGGTCGCGAGGTCGAGGGCCAGCTTGTCGGGACTGCCGTCGGCGATGATCGTGCCGCGGTCCAGCACCAGGATCCGGTCGGCGAGCTTCTCCGCCTCGGCCAGGTCGTGGGTGGTCAGCAGCACGGTCGTGTTCTCGAAGTCGGAGAGCCGGTGCACCAGCTCGTGGAACTCTCGTCGCGCGTGCGGATCGAAGCCGGCCGTCGGTTCGTCGAGGAACACCAGCTCGGGACGGCCGACGATGCCGATCGCGACGTCGACCCGGCGGCGCTGGCCGCCGGAGAGCCGCATCACCCTCTGGTCTGCGTGGGCGGTGAGGCCGACGATGGCGAGGAGCTCGTCGACGTCCCACGGGCGAGGGACCTCAGCGGTGGCGTACGGCGCGTAGAACCGCGCGTGGTAGTCGAGCAGGTCGCGCACCCGCCAGCGGCTGTGGTCCCGCCATGACTGGAGCACCACGCCGACCCGCGCACGCCACCGCTCGTCGCCCCGTGCCGGGTCGGAGCCCAGCACCGAGACGTCGCCTGAGGCCGGCATCCGGAATCCTTCGAGGACCTCGATGGTCGTGGTCTTGCCGGCGCCGTTGGGGCCGAGCAGGGCGACGACCTCGCCGCGACGGGCGGAGAAGGTCACGCCCTTGAGCACCTCGTTGCTGCCGTAGCGCACCCGCAGGTCGCGTACGTCGAGCGCCAGGTCGGTGAGCGCTGTTGTGCTCTCGCTATCGGGCATAGCAGGAATACTACGACCGATAGACGAAGTGCGACAGCGAATTGGGTAGGCCCCCGCTCAGCGCTCCTTGGAGCGCACCCGGATGCCGGTCAGCGGCACCGTGGTGGTGCCGGAGGGGTCGGTGAAGAAGTCGTTGCCCTCGCCGTCGACGACGATGAAGGCCGGGAAGTTCTCGACCTCGATCTTCCAGACCGCCTCCATGCCGAGCTCGGGGTACTCGAGCACCTCGACCGACTTGATGCAGTCCTGCGCCAGCCGGGCGGCGGGGCCGCCGATGGAGCCGAGGTAGAAGCCGCCGTAGGTCCCGCAGGCCTCGGCCACGACCTTGGAGCGGTTGCCCTTGGCCAGCATGACCATCGAGCCGCCGGCAGCCTGGAACTGCTCGACGTAGGAGTCCATCCGGCCGGCGGTGGTCGGCCCGAAGGACCCGCTCGCCATCCCCTCGGGCGTCTTGGCGGGCCCGGCGTAGTAGACCGGGTGGTTCTTCAGGTAGTCCGGCATCTCCTCGCCGGCGTCGAGGCGCTCCTTGATCTTGGCGTGCGCGATGTCCCGGGCCACGACCATCGGCCCGGACAGCGACAGGCGGGTCTTGACCGGGTGCTGCGACAGCGTCGCCAGGATCTCCGACATCGGCTGGTTGAGGTCGATGTCCACGACCTCGCCGGCCGAGATCTCCTCGGCCATGCCGGCGTCGGGCATGTACTGCGCCGGGTCGGTCTCGAGCTGCTCGAGGAACACTCCGTCGCGGGTGATCTTGCCCAGCGCCTGGCGGTCGGCGGAGCAGGAGACCGCGATCGCCACGGGGCAGGATGCGCCGTGGCGGGGGAGCCGGACGACACGTACGTCATGGCAGAAGTACTTGCCACCGAACTGGGCGCCGATCCCGAAGGACTGGGTGAGCTCGAAGACCTTCTCCTCCAGGTCGGTGTCACGGAAGCCGTGGGCGCTCATCGAGCCCTCGGTCGGGAGGTTGTCGAGGTAGTGGGCGCTCGCGTACTTCGCGGTCTTGAGCGCGAACTCCGCCGAGGTCCCGCCGATGACGACGGCGAGGTGGTACGGCGGGCAGGCCGCGGTGCCGAGCGAGCGGATCTTCTCGTCG
This sequence comes from Nocardioides sp. NPDC087217, assembly GCF_044744805.1. Classification (NCBI taxonomy): domain Bacteria; kingdom Bacillati; phylum Actinomycetota; class Actinomycetes; order Propionibacteriales; family Nocardioidaceae; genus Nocardioides; species Nocardioides sp. NPDC087217. The sequence continues at coordinate 439,500 of NZ_JBIUZB010000001.1, read as the reverse complement.
AGGAAGGTCAGGATCCGGTCGGGGTTGAGGATCGCCTTGGTCTCCTGGAACAGGAACGACTTGTTGGCCGAGCCGCCGCCCTTGGCCATGAAGAGGAACTTGTACTCCGGGCCGTTCTCGCCCTCGGTGGTCGAGTAGATCTCGACCTGCGCGGGCAGGTTGGAGCCGGTGTTCTTCTCCTCGTAGGTGGTCAGCGGCGCCAGCTGGGAGTAGCGCAGGTTGAGCTTCGTGTAGGCGTCGAAGACACCGCGGCTGACGGTCTCGGCGTCGTCGGCGCCGGTCAGCACACCCTCGGACTTCTTGCCCATCACGATCGCGGTGCCGGTGTCCTGGCACATCGGCAGGATCCCGCCGGCGGAGATGTTGACGTTCTTGAGCAGGTCGAGCGCGACGAAGCGGTCGTTCCCGGAGGCCTCGGGGTCGTCGATGATCTTCCGCAGCTGCTTGAGGTGGGCCGGGCGGAGGTACTGGTTGATGTCCTTCATCGCCTCGGCGGTCAGTCGGCGGATCGCCTCGGGGTCGACCTTGAGGAACTTGCGCCCGTCGACCTCGATCTCTTCCACCCCCTCGCTGGTGATCAAGCGGTAAGGAGCGTCGTCCTTGCCGGTCGGGAGGAGGTCGGAGTACCGGAACTCAACGTCAGCCACGGAAGAGAATCGTACGCCGCCGGGGATGTCACAGATCGCGCGCGTCCGTCGTCTAGATGTCGAGCGCCCCCGGAGAGCGGGGCCGAGAACCAGGAGGAGAAATGACTGCCACCCGTATCGCGCCCGCGGAGATCACCGGCTTCAAGGGGATGCTGATCAAGCGGTTCGCCAAGAAGATGCTCGGTCAGGTGCCGTCCTCGGTCGGCGTCTACTGGCACAACCAGGAGGTGCTGATGGGCATGTCCGGCCTCGGCTCCAAGGTGAAGAAGTGGGACGCCTGCGACGAGCAGCTGAAGTCCTTCGCCCACATGGCCGTCGCCTCGGCCGTGGGGTGCAGCTGGTGCCTGGACTTCAACTACTTCGAGGCGCACAACCGCGGTCTCGACATGGACAAGGCTCGGGAGGTGCCGCGCTGGCGTGAGTCCGATGTCTTCACGGCGCTGGAGCGGGACGTGATGGCGTACGCCGAGGCGATGAGCCAGGCGGAGCCGATCGTCACCGACGAGATGGTGTCGGGCCTGGTCGCGCAGCTCGGCGAGGCGGCGGTGGTCGAGCTGACCGCGGTCATCGGGTTCGCCAACTTCTCGACCCGCACCAACATCGCCCTGGGCATCGAGTCCGACGGCTTCGCGGAGGCCTGTGAGCTCAAGCCGCTCGCACAGCGCGGAGGTCAGTCGTCCATGATCGGGTGAACCCCTTGCGTCGGGTGCCCACGATTCCGTTACAGTGATCGAGACCCAACCCACACGGGAGTCCGCGGCAGCGGGCTGAGAGGGAGCTGGAGCCGCTCCGACCGTAGTACCTGATCCGGATAATGCCGGCGAAGGAAGTGACCTGACGTGTTGCCTGCTCTCCCGCGGCTGTTCTGCCTCGTGTCCACGACCGACGACCTGACGCTCCTGCCTGCGCTCGCCGCGGCAGGAGTCGACGGCTTCCAGGTACGCGACAAGGGCGCGACCACACGGGAGCTGGTGGTCCTCACCGCGTCCGTCATCGAGCTCGTCGCGGCGTACGAGGCGTGCGTCGTCGTCGACGACCGGCTCGATGTAGCGCTCGCCGCCGGTGCTGACGGCGTCCATCTCGGCGCGTCCGATCTGCCGTTGGCAGACGCCCGGCGGATCGCCGACGCGGTCGCTCCGGGGCTGATCATCGGCGCGACCTGCCGGGACCGTGCCGCGGTCGAGGCGGCAGCCGCGGCGGGCGCGGACTACGCCGGGTTCGGGCCGGTCTTCGCCACCACCTCCAAGGCCGGGCTTCCCGACCCGCTCGGCGTCGACGCGGTCACGGCCGCCGCCGGCGTCCTGCCGCTGATCGCGATCGGCGGGATCTCGACGACCTCCGCCGGGGCCGTCCGCGCCGCCGGCGCCCACGGAGTCGCCGTGATCGGCGGACTCTGGCGACAACCCGACCCACTCCAGGCCGCGAAGGAGCTCGTGGAAGCCGTCGGCTGATGCGGGTACGGATCCTCGGTGCCGGGATCGTCGGGCTGTCCGTGGCCGACGAGCTGCTCCGCCGCGGGCACGACGTCACGGTGGTCGATCCGGCGCCGGGCTCGGGGGCGTCGTACGCCGCGGCCGGCATGCTCAGCCCGGCCGGTGAGGCCTGGTACGGCGAGGAGTCGCTGACCCGACTGTGCCTGTCGTCGCTGGCACTCTGGCCCGGGTTCGCCGCCCGGCTCGGGGTGCCCGTGCACACTCGCGGGACGCTGCTCGTCGGCCTCGACGCTGGGGACGTCCAGCAGGTCGAGCGGCAGCTCTCGGTGCTCGATCTCGCCGGGGTCTCCTACGAGAGACTCGTACGCCGCGAGCTGCTGGCCCGCGAGCCGGGGCTCGGCCGGGTCGCCGGTGGGGCGTTCCTCGCCGAGGACCATTCGGTCGACCCGCGCGCGGTCGTCCGCGCGCTGCTCGAACGGGTCGGGGACCGTGTTGGTTTCGACACGCCTCCGCCTAGCGGCTCCGGCGGCTCAACCCACGCAACCGCCGGTTCTCCGCTGGTCGAGCCCGGCGAGCGCCAGCGAGCCGGTGTCGAGACCAACACGGTCGCTGACGTCACCGTCATAGCCACGGGGGCGAACCTCCCCGATCCCTACTCCTCTCTCATCCGCCCGGTGCGCGGGGACGTCGTGCGGGTGCGGACGCAGGAGCCGGTGGAGCGGACGGTGCGGGCCTGGGCGCACGGCGAGCAGATCTACGTGGTGCCGCGGATCGACAGCGACGAGGTGGTCATCGGGGCCACCACCGAGGAGCGCGACGGTCCGCTGCTGCCGACCGTCGAAGGCGTGTGGCGGCTGCTCGACTCCGCCCGCCGGGTGGTGCCGGCGCTGGACCGCGCGAGCGTGGTGGAGGCGACCTCGCGCGACCGCCCGAGCACCGCCGACAACCTCCCGCTGGTCGGCCCGACCCACGAGCCGGGAGTCGTGCTCGCCGCGGGCGCCTACCGCAACGGCGTCCTGCTGGGGCCGCTCATCGCGCAGCTGGTGGCCGACCACATCGAGACAGGGTCAGTGGAGCCCGCGGTCGATCCGCGTCGGTTCCGGACGAAGGAGGACGGATGAAGATCACCGTGAACAGCGAGCCGATGGAGGTCAGCGGCACCGTTGCCGACCTGCTCGAGGCACGTACCGGCGACCGGCGGCCGAGCGGCATCGCCGTCGCCGTGGACGAGGAGGTCGTGCCGCGCGACGACTGGGCGCGATGGCAGCTCCAGGACGGTCATGTCGTCGAGATCGTGACGGCGGTGCAGGGCGGATGAGCAGCATCTTCAAGATCGCCGGGCGCGAGCTCTCCTCACGCCTCTTCCTCGGCACCGGCGGCCTGCCCAACCTGGCCCTGCTGCCCGGCGTCATCGCCGCGGCCGAGCCGGGTCTGGTGACGGTCTCGATGCGGCGTACGTCCTCGACGGCCTCCGGCGGGCTGCTGGAGACGCTGCGCGCGGCGGAGGTTCCGATCCTGCCCAACACCGCGGGCTGCCTCTCGGCACGCGAGGCGGTGCTGACCGCTGAGCTCGCCCGCGAGGCGCTGGAGACCGACTGGGTCAAGCTGGAGGTGATCGGCGACGAGACCTCGCTGATGCCCGATGCCGTCGAGCTCGTCGAGGCCGCCGAGCAGCTGGTGCGCAAGGGCTTCACGGTCCTTCCGTACGCCACCGACGACCCCGTCCTCGCCCGCCGGCTCGAGGACGCCGGCTGCGCGGCGGTGATGCCGCTCGGCTCGCCGATCGGGTCGGGGCTCGGGCTGCTGAACCCGTACGCGATCGAGGCGGTGGTCGCCGCGGTGTCCGTGCCCGTCGTGCTCGACGCCGGTGTCGGTACGGCCTCGGACGCGGCCCTGGCGATGGAGCTCGGCTGCTCAGCGGTCCTCGCCGCCACCGCGGTGACCCGCGCCGACGACCCGGTCGGGATGGCTCGCGCGCTGCGTCTGGCCGTCGAGGCCGGGCACACCGCCCGCGCCGCCGGCCGGATCCCGCGGCAGGCGGTCGCCCGGGCGTCGTCTCCGATGGAGGGCCGGATCGCATGACCGCATTGCCGCGACTGCTCGTCCTCACCGACCGCTCCCAGCTGCCGCTCGGCCGCAGCCTGTTCGCGACGATGGCAGCATGCGCCGAGGCCGGCCTGACCCACGTCGTACTCCGTGAGCTCGACGAGCCCCTGGAGCATCGGGCCAAGCTGGCCGAGCTGCTCGCCGGACTCGGCCTGAACGTCATCGCCGCCCACATCCCGCTGCCGGCCGCGGAGGGCCTGCACCTGCCCGCCTCCGCGAGCTGTAACACGTCGTCCGTAGCACTACTCGCCCTATCGGAACGACCGGATAGTCGGTGTAACAGCGTGTTACACCTCGGCCGGAGCTGCCACAGCGCCACCGATGTCGCCACCGCCGCCGAGGAGGGGTTCGACTACGCGATGCTGAGCCCGTACGCGCTGACCGAGTCCAAGCCCGGTTACGGGCCGCCGCTGGGGCCGGCCGCGTTCGGCGACCTGCCGCTGCCGACGTACGCGCTGGGTGGGATCACCCCGGACAACGCCGCGGCGGCGGTGGCGGCCGGGGCCCACGGGGTGGCCGTGATGGGCGCGGTGATGCGCGCGGAGGAGCCGGCCGAGGTCGTACGCGACCTGCTGGCGGCCCTCGCCACGACGGCGGTGGCGTCATGAACCCACCGGTCGCGCTCACCATCGCGGGCACCGACTCCGGGGGAGCGGCGGGTACGGCCGCCGATCTGGCCACCTTCGCCGCGCTCGGGGTCCATGGAGCCTGCGTGATCACCGCCGTCACCGCCCAGGACACGAGCGGGGTCAGCGATATCCACGCCATCCCGGTCGCCACCGTCGAGGCTCAGCTCCGCGCCGTCTTCGACGATCTCCCCGTCGCGGCGGTCAAGACCGGGATGCTCGGCAGCGCCGAGGCGGTCGCGCTCGTCGCGCGTCTCTGCGCCGGCCGGCCGCTCGTCGTCGACCCCGTCCTGGTCGCCACCTCCGGCGCGGTGCTGGGCGGTGAGGACGTACGCCGCGCCTACCTCGACCACCTGCTCCCCGTCGCCACCGTCGTCACCCCCAACCTCGACGAGGCCCGAGCCCTGGCCGGTCACGACGGATCGCCCGAGGAGATCGCCGCGGAGCTGGCAAGTGCGAAGTCGGCGGCGATCGTCACCGGCGGCGACCCGGAAGCCACCGGCACATGCACCGACTGGCTCGCCGAGCCGGGGAGACCCCCTATCCCGCTCACCCATCCCGCCGTCCCGACGAAGAACGACCACGGAACCGGCTGCACCTACAGCTCGGCCCTGGCCGCCCACCTCGCCCACGGCGCGCCGCTGCGCGAAGCGGCTGAGCAGGCGGCTGCGTACGTCACCCGACAGCTCACCAGAAGCCAGCACTGGACCCTCGGCCGTGGCCGGGGACCGATCGCTCACACCAAGGAGACCGCATGACCGTCCACCCCGCCCACACCCGCCTCGAGATCGGCGACCTGAAGGTCCCGGTGACCCGGGTCGCGCTCACCAACGGCGAGACCTTCGACCGCTACTGCACCGAGGGCCCCGGCTCGCAGCCGGAGCAGGGCCTCCCGCCGCGCCGCGACGAGTGGATCGTCGAACGAGGCGACACCGAGACCTACGAGGGCCGCCGGACCGAGCTGGTGGACAACGGCAAAGCAGCCGTACGCCGCGGCGAGGCCCGTCAGGAGTGGCAGGGCGAGCGCCGCCAGCCGCGCAAGGGCAGGAACATCACCCAGATGCACTACGCGCGCCAGGGCATCATCACCAAGGAGATGGCCTACGTAGCGGTGCGCGAGAGCTGCGACCCTGAGCTGGTCCGCGAGGAGGTGGCGGCGGGCCGGGCGATCATCCCGAACAACGTCAACCACCCCGAATCCGAGCCGATGATCATCGGGAAGCGCTTCCTGGTGAAGATCAACGCCAACATCGGCAACTCCGCGGTCACCAGCAGCATCGCGGAGGAGGTCGACAAGCTCACCCACGCGATCACCTGGGGTGCGGACACGGTGATGGACCTGAGCACCGGGGACGACATCCACACCACGCGCGAGTGGATCCTGCGCAACTCACCCGTCCCGATCGGCACCGTGCCGATCTACCAGGCCCTGGAGAAGGTCAACGGCGAGGCCGACAAGCTGACGTGGGAGGTGTTCCGGGACACCGTCATCGAGCAGGCCGAGCAGGGCGTCGACTACATGACGATCCACGCCGGCGTACTCCTGCGCTACGTCCCGCTCACCGCCAACCGCGTCACCGGCATCGTGTCCCGAGGCGGCTCGATCATGGCCGGCTGGTGTCTCGCGCACCACCAGGAGAGCTTCCTCTACACCCACTTCGACGAGCTCTGCGAGATCTTCAAGCAGTACGACGTCGCCTTCTCGCTCGGCGACGGGCTCCGCCCGGGCTCCACCGCCGACGCCAACGACGAGGCGCAGCTCAGCGAGCTGCGGACGCTGGCCGAGCTCACCGAGAGGGCCTGGGAGCACGACGTACAGGTCATGGTCGAGGGCCCCGGTCACGTCCCGCTCAACCTCGTGGAGGAGAACGTACGACTCCAGCAGGAGTGGTGCCACGGCGCGCCGTTCTACACGCTGGGCCCGCTCGCCACCGACATCGCGCCCGGCTACGACCACATCACGAGCGCCATCGGCGCGGCCACGATCGCGATGCACGGCACCGCGATGCTCTGCTACGTCACCCCCAAGGAGCACCTCGGCCTGCCGGACCGGGACGACGTGAAGACGGGCGTGATCACCTACAAGCTCGCCGCCCATGCCGCCGACATCGCCAAGGGCCACCCGGGCGCCCGCGACCACGACGACGCGCTCTCCAGGGCTCGCTTCGAGTTCCGCTGGCGTGACCAGTTCGCCCTCTCGCTGGACCCCGTCACCGCGGAGAGCTTCCACGACGAGACCCTGCCGGCGGAGAACGCCAAGACCGCCCACTTCTGCTCCATGTGCGGCCCGAAGTTCTGCTCGATGAAGATCAGCCAGGACGTACGCGACCGCTTCGGCGGCGAGAACGGCGCGTCCCCCGAGGAGATCGAGGCGGGGATGCTGGAGAAGTCGAAGGAGTTCGCGGCCGCAGGGAGCCGGGTCTACCTCCCGCTCGCCGACTGACCCGCCGGCTACGAGTCCGACCGCAGGCTCTCGTAGACCCTCGCGAGTCCCTCCGAGCCGCGCCCTGCAGCGATCTGTTCGCTGATCAGTGCCTGGACGGCAGCGATGGGGGAGGGGTCGACCCCCTCCTCCTCGCTGGCACGCACGATGTGCGAGAGGTCGGAGAACTCCAGGCTCTGCTGGCCCGCGACGGTGTAGTTGCCGCCGTCGATGACCTCCGCGTAGCCGGCGAGCCCCTCGGTCATCGCGGCCAGGAACGGAGCCTGCCGAGCCGCGAAGCCGGCCGCGCTCATCCCCATCGAGGCGACCATCGCTGCGCCGTGGAAGAAGCCGGTGAACATCTGGTACATCCCCGACAGCATCGCCAGGTCCACCAGCGACGCCCGGCCGGCGTCCTCGCCGTGGAACTCGCTCGTGGCCCAGACCTCGAGCGTCGGCAGCAGGGCGTCGTACGCCGCCCGTGAGCCGCTGTAGAAGATCTGGCCCGCGCGGGACCCGATCATGGCGGGCACGGCCATGATGGCGCCGTCGAGGTAGCCGATGCCGTGCTCGGCCGCCCAGGAGGCCAGGGCACGGGCCTCGTTGGGCGTCGTGGTCGTGACGTTGACCAGGGTGCGGCCACGCAGCTCGCCGGCGGCCAGGCCGAGGGTCTCCTCGACGGAGGAGTGATCGAGCAGGCAGGCGATGACCACGGGGCTCGCCAGCACCGCCGCCGGGACCGAGTCCGCGGCGCTGGCACCGCGGGCCACCAGCTCCTTGGCCCGGCCGGGCGTGCGGTTCCAGACGGTCACGGAACGACCGGCTTCGAGCAGCGCGGTGGCCAGCGCGCTGCCCATCGCGCCGAGGCCGAGCACGCTGACGTCGGTCGAAGGGATCGAGTTTCCATTGGTTTCTGACACGTCATCCATGCTGAAGGACGTCGCCCGGCTGCGGGAGTACCCACTATTTACTGGGGTACGCACCAATCGGTCAGTGCTCAGCCTCAGGGTTGAACCTGAGAGACGGGCGACACGTACGCCGATAGCATTCAGGACCATGGGACTCCCTGAACCGCACCCCGGCCAGCCCCGCCGAGCCGACCTGCGCGTCAGCGATGCCGACCGCCACGCCGTGGCCGACATCCTGCGCGAGGCTGCCGGCGAGGGCCGCCTGGACATCGACGAGCTGGAGGAGCGGCTCGAGGAGACCTACAAGGCCAAGACGTACGCCGACCTGGAGCCGATCACGCAGGACCTGCCGGTCGCGGGGCAGGCGCCGGTGTCACCGCCATCGGCCGCGGTGCAGGTCGTCTACGGCGAGGGCGCGGCGAGCGACAGCGCCAGCGCGTTCCTGAGCAACGTCGAGCGCAAGGGCGTATGGGTGGTTCCCCAGCAGTTCTCGGTCAACGCGGTGCTGGGCGACGCCAACATCGACCTGCGCGAGGCGCACTACTCAGCGCGCGAGGTGGTCATCAACGCGACCTCCGTCCTGGGCAGCGTGAAGGTCACCGTCCCACCGAACGTGCACGTGATCGTCGAGGGCAACGGCGTCCTCGGCGACTTCAAGGAGCCCTCGGAGAAGGTGCCCGAGGCGCTCACCGCGGACTCCCCGGTGGTGCGGGTGCGGGGCCTTGCTGTGCTCGGCGACGTGACCGTCAAGCGCCGGGGTCCGCGCGGCCCGAAGCGCACGCTGAGGCAACACCTCGGCCTGGAGTGAATGGTGTAGGGGGATTGTTGAGGCACAGGCTCGAAGCCCCCACTAGCATTCGCCCCATGGGAACGACCCCCGAGCCATTCCGCGGCCAGAATCCTGATCCGAACCTCCGGATCAGCGATGCCGACCGCCACAAGGTGGCCGACATCCTGCGCGAGGCCGCAGGCGAGGGCCGCCTGGAGATCGACGAGCTCGACGACCGCCTCGAGGCGACCTTCAAGGCCAAGACGTACGCCGACCTGGTCCCGATCACGGTCGACCTGCCGGCCGCGGGCACCCCGGCGCCGCCGGTTCCGGTGTCCAAGCCCGCCACCGCGAGCAGCCCCGCCGTCTTCGCAGCCAATCCGATCGAGAGCCAGCTCTACGTCGCGATCATGAGCGGCGTCGACCGGCGCGGGGTCTGGACGGTGCCGGCGACCGGCAACGTGATCGCCCTGATGGGCGGCGCCGAGCTCGACATGCGTCAGGCGCAGTTCTCCGCGCAGGAGACCGTGATCTACGCCAACGCGATCATGGGCGGGGTCAACATCACCGTCGGCCCCGATGTCCAGGTCGTGATGCAGGGAGTCGGGATCATGGGCGGCTACGTCGGTCCGCGCGGGATCGAGCCGACCGGCGGTCCGGTGCTGCGGGTGAAGGGCCTGGCGCTGATGGGTGGCGTCACGGTCATCCGCAAGCCGCTGAAGGAAGCGAAGGGCTCGCGGCAGCTGAAGATGCCGCCGCCGCACGAGCTGCACTGAGCAACACCATCTCGGGGATGGTCCGCTCCGCGGACCGATTTTGTCGTGCCTGGAAATCAGGCACTAACCTCACCTGAACAAGTTATTGTGTAGTTACATAATAGACAAAGGAGTCTCGGGATGAAGCCGAAGTGGAGCGCACTGCTGGGCGCCGCACTCCTGGCCGTCGTGGCCCTGATCGCCGGACTCCTGGTCCTCGGCCCGAAGACGGTGGCCGCCGGATCTGCCGCCGCCGACCCGTCGGCCGCGCCGGTCGAGGACGCCGCGGAGCTGGCCGCGACGACCGACGAGCGCCCCAACATGGTCCTGATCCTGATGGACGACTTCTCCCTGGAGCTGCTCCGCACGATGCCGGAGGCGACCAGGATGGCGGCCGAGGGCGCGACGTACCAGAACTCCTTCGTCATCGACTCGCTCTGCTGCCCCTCGCGGGCGGCGCTGCTGACCGGGCAGACCCCGCACCACACCAAGGTCCTCACCAACACCCAGAACGACCCGGAGCACCCGGTCGGCGGCTGGTCGGCGTTCCAGCGCTACGGCAACGTCGAGAAGCAGTTCAGCATTGGGCTCCAGGAGGCCGGCTACACGACCGGTTTCGTGGGGAAGTACATCAACGCCTACGAGGCCACCGTCGGCTCCGACGGCAAGCGCGTCCCGCCTCCGAAGGTGCCCGGCTGGGACTCCTGGAACGCACTCCTCGGCGGTGCCTACGGCGGCTGGGGCTACCAGAGCACCTTCCTCGACGGCAACGGCGCGGTGCAGCTGCGCAACCACCCGCGGCCGCCGACCTCGGCCGGCCCGGCCGTGAAGGACGCCGGGTACGCCGGCAACGTCACCCGTGACTATGCCCTCGACTTCATCGAGAAGCACCGCGACGACGAGAATCCCTACTTCCTCGAGATCGCCGCCTACGGCCCCCACTCGCGCCTGGGCCACCACTACCCGGGCCTGGACACCTGGTTCCCGCCCGCGTTCGCCGACCAGGCGCCGGCCGGCGACCCGACCGGCGGCAACTGCGGCCGGGTCGCGTGCGGCGACCTGACGCTGAAGGACCTGGTCGGCTACGGCGACGACCGCTGGGACAACGCGCCCACCTACCTCGGCCGCGGGGGACGCACGTCGCAGGCTCCTGCCTGGCGCACCAACAAGGTCTCGCTGAGCGACGAGACCGCGCTGAGCCAGTACCGCGACCGCGCCCGGATGGTGCAGTCGATCGACCGGATGATCACCCAGGTGCGGGAGGCCGCCGGCGATGACACCTACATCGTGCTGACCTCCGACAACGGCTTCCACCTGGGACAGCACCAGCTCAACGGTGGCAAGGGCGCTCCGTACGACTCCGACACCCGCGTGCCCATGGTCGTCGTCGGCCCGGACGTGGTGCCGGGCAAGCGCAGCCAGTTCGTCAACAACATCGACCTCGCGCCGACGTTCCTCGACATCGCCGGCGCTCCGACCCCGTCCTACGTCTCCGGGACCTCGTTCGCGGAGACCCTGAGTCGGCCGCGGCTGCCGGGTGGGCGGTACGCCTTCTTCGAGCACACCTACGCCAAGTCGCATCCCGGCGAGGTCGACCTCGACAACGGCTCGGGCGGCACCATCGACATCATCCCGTCCTACATCGGGGTGCGCGGCTCGCAGGGCCTGCTGGTCCGGTTTGACCTGGACAAGTCCTGGAAGGGCACCGACTACGCCTACGAGCTCTACCGCTACGACCGGCCGTGGGAGGACCGCAACGTCTTCGCCGAGGACCACGCGAAGCCGTACGCCCGTGACCTGATGCGCCGGCTGAACGCCTACGAGGGTTGCGCACCAGCTGTGTGCCGGGCTTTGACCCGCTGATAACCGATGTGGGCTATGGTGTCTCCGCCGAGGAAATGTGTCCTCGGTCACTTCACAACGGATCGTCCGGCACGTACCTGCCGGTGAAGGAGACAACGGAATCATGGCAACAGTTACGTTCGAGAAGGCGCAGCGTTGGTACGCCGGCGCCGCCGAGCCCGCGGTCAAGGGCATCGACCTCGAGATCAAGGACGGCGAGTTCATGGTGCTCGTCGGTCCGTCTGGATGCGGTAAGACCACCACCCTGCGCATGCTCGCCGGGCTGGAGGAGGTCAACTCGGGTGCCATCAGGATCGGCGACCGCGAGGTCACCAACGTGGCCCCCAAGGACCGCGACATCGCGATGGTCTTCCAGAACTACGCGCTCTACCCGCACATGAGCGTCGCCGAGAACATGGCGTTCTCGCTGAAGATGGCCAAGGTGCCGAAGGCCGAGCGTGACAAGCTCGTCGCCGAGGCCGCCAAGACCCTGGGCCTGACCGACTACCTCGACCGCAAGCCGAAGGCGCTCTCCGGTGGTCAGCGCCAGCGCGTCGCCATGGGCCGTGCGATCGTCCGCCAGCCGCAGGTCTTCTGCATGGACGAGCCGCTCTCCAACCTCGACGCCAAGATGCGCGTGCAGACCCGCACCGACATCGCCAAGCTCCAGGCCGACCTCGGCATCACCACCGTCTACGTCACCCACGACCAGGTCGAGGCCATGACGATGGGCGACCGCGTCGCGGTGATGAGCAACGGTGAGCTGCAGCAGGTCGACACCCCGCTCAACCTCTACCGCAAGCCGGTCAACCTCTTCGTCGCCGGCTTCATCGGCTCGCCGCAGATGAACCTCATCAAGGCCACCGCTGCCGACGGCGGCGGCGCGAAGATCGGGGAGTACGTCGTCCCCGTCGGCACCACCGACATGCCCACGCAGATCACCGTCGGCGTGCGTCCGGAGAGCTTCCGGGTCATCGGCGAGGGCCAGGGCGGGCTGCCGGTCCAGGTGACCGTTGTCGAGGAGCTCGGCTCCGACTCCTACGTCTACGGCACCAGCGACGTCGAGGGTGTTCCCTCGACCCTGATCGTCCGGGTCTCCTCCAAGGACCACGTCAGCAAGGGCGACACGATCTACGTCACCACCGACCCCGAGGACGTCCACGTCTTCGACACCGAGTCGGGTCTGCGCGTCAACTGAGCGCCGACCGACGCACTCAGTGCTGCTGGTTCATCCGGGCCAGCATCGCGTTGTAGGCATCGAGGGCCTCGTCGCTGTCGGGATCCACGGATCCCGGCTCGGCGGGGCCCTCAGTCGTGCCCCGGGCGCTCTCCTCGGCGAGCCGGCTGCTGCGTACGCCATCGAGGAAGCGGCCGGTCATCTTGACCCGGCGCTCGGGTGAGGAGACGACGGCGATCACCAGGCCGATGGCGAGCAGCATCATGCCGCCGTCGCCGCCGGCCCACATCAGGCCGCCGGCGGTCTGGATGTCCTTGACCGCGTCGAGCGCCCACTCGGGCCGGGCGCCGGAGTAGACCGGGTAGAGGTCGCGCTCGGTCTGCAGCATCACGATCCCCACGATCGTGTCGGGCACCATCCCGACGACGAGGAGCGCGATCCGGCCCAGGTAGGGCAGGTCGGTGCGTACCTTCTCCTCGCCGATCGTGCCGGTGAGGAAGAGGAAGCCGGCGACGACGTAGAGCACCTGCTCGCCGACCATCAGCGACGTGCTCTGTGCCATCGAGTCCATGAACCCGGACAGGTGGGTGCCGATGATGACCACCGAGTAGAGCAGCGTGCCGGTGACCGGGTGGATCAGGATGGTGACCGGGAGCGAGCGCATCGCCCGCTCGGCCCGCGGGCCGGTCTCGGCGATGACGGTGAGCGGGTGACCGAGCACCAGGAGCGTGGGCACGACCATGATCAGCGTCAGGTGGAGCACCATGTGCATCCAGGCCAGCGCCATCGCGTAGCCGTTGATGGCCGAGGCGACCACGACGTACATCAGGCCGAGCCCGGTCAGGAACGACGCCACCCGCCAGCCCTTGACCGTCGAGGCCGCTCCGGCGGCGTTGCGGAGCGTGAGATAGCCCGCCGCGAGGATGACCACGGCGAGCAGCCAGCCGGGCTGGAGACTCCAGGTGGTGAAGAACTCGGACCAACCGAGCGGGGGCAGGGAGCCGTGGTCGTGCATGGTCTCACGGTATCTCCGGGCCCACGCCGAAGGTTATTTCGGGCGGCTGCCGGGGTCGATCAGCGGCACCAGGAACAGCCGGGCGAGCGCGCGCAGCTGCGCCTCGTCGTCGATGTCGACGACCTCGCTCGGGGTGACCAGGAACGAGGTCGAGGTGCGGACCATCAGCTCGGCGACGAGGTCGACCTCGATCTCGGCAGGTACGTTGCCGGCCCGCTGCTCGCGACGCAGCTGGCCCGCGACGAAGCGTGCGATCGTGGCCACGGTGCGGCCCCCGTCACCGACGATGGAGTGCACCAGAGAGTCGGTCTCGACGGTGAGCAGGCCCCCGATCAGCGGGTTGCCGCGGATCGCCCGCATCGCGCTGGCGAAGCCGATCTCCACCCGCTCCGCCGCGTCGGCGGCATCGGCGATGTCGAGCACGAACTGGTCGAAGTAGCGGCGGAACTCGCGGCGTACGACCTGCTCGACCAGGGCGTCCTTGTTGGCGAAGCGCCGGTAGACGGTGATCCGGGCGACCCCGGCGCGGTTCGCGACCTCCTCCATGGTGGTCCGCCTGATCCCGATCTGGCGGAACTGCTCCGCGGCGGCGTCGAGGAGCTTCGCGGTCACCGCCTCGTCCTCGATGGGCTCGGCGACGTCCGCGAGCGCCCGGGCGAGCAGCGAGCCCGACTCGCCCTCGGGGACCGTGGCGTGCATCCGCTACGCGGTGACGGTGTGGTCGGCGGCTCGGTCGGCCGTGCGGCGTACGACCTTGATGAAGGCGGGCCACAGCGCTCGGGGCAGGTCGTGACCCATGCCCTTGAACAGGGTGATCTCCGAGCCGGGGACGGCCGCGGCGGTCGCCCGGCCGCCGGAGACGTGGACCATCTTGTCGGTCAGGCCGTGGATCACGCTGAACGGGACCTGGATGCGTCCGAGGTCCTCGGTGCGGTCGGGCTGGGTGAGCACGGCCAGCATCTGCCGCGCGACGGCAGGACCGCTGACGCCGCGGTTCCAGGTGTCGATCGCGCGGCGGCGTACCTCGTCCTCGGGCTCGGGGAAGCCGGGGGAGCCGATCTGGATGCCGCCCTTGATCTGACGCTCGATGTAGCCCTCCAGTCCGGGCTTCTTGATGACCAGCGCGGGCAGCAGGGTCGGGTGCTGGAAGCCGACACCTCGACGGCCGGTGGTCGACATCGTCGAGCAGACCGAGCGCACCCGGTCGGGGTGGCGGATGGCGAGGGTCTGGGCGATCATCCCGCCCATCGACACGCCCCACACGTGCGCGGAGTCGATGCCGAGATGGGTCAGCAGCGCGGCCGCGTCGTCAGCGAGGTCGTCCATGGCGTACGGCGCCGGCGTCGGAAGCCCCGCGAATGCACGCGCCAGCCTCGCGAGCGTGATCCGCTCGTCGGAGGGGTGCGGCGAGGAGTGGCCGATGTCGCGGTTGTCGTAGCGGACCACGTAGAACCCGGCCTGGGCGAGCTGCTCGCACAGCTCGGTGTTCCACCAGGTCATCGGGCCGCCGAGCCCCATGATCAGCAGCAGCGGATCAGCGCTGGGGCTTCCGAACGTGTCGTACGCCAGCTCGACCCCTCCGGGGAGGAAGGCGGTGGACTCGGTCGGCTCGGCGGCGGAGGTCATGCGCCGATTTTACCGGGTCGTCAACTGAGGTCGATCGGCTCGCCGACGACGTAGCCCTTCCAGTCCCGGATCTGGTCGTGGTCGATCTCGACCGGCGCCCCTTCGACGAACATGCCGACCTGTCCCGGGCCCTTCGGGTAGGTCTGGAAGATGGCCGTCAGATCGCCGTGCGAGAGGCGCAGCGCGTTCCCGGTGATGGTCGGGTCGTACTCCGCGAGGTCGTCACTCAATGCGGTCAGTGGGTCTTCCTGCTCGGTGACGAAGTCGGCCTGGACGTCGTACCTGTAGGAGGTGAACTGGTCAGAGAGCCCGGACCGGTCCACCCCGTCGTAGCCTTCCGTCGCGTTCTCGGGAGACGCGGCCAGCGTCGTCGCGGCAACCGATGACAGATCGCGTGCCCAGGTGAGTACGTCGTCTCGCTGCTTCTCCAGCTGCGTGTAGGTGCTGTCGCTCACTTCGCCACATCCTCCGGCAATCAGGATCGTCAGCGCCGCCACCATGACGGCCGGGGTCCGCCCTCTCATCGGCCGTCCGTGTTCGGGCTGGTCGGCGTGCGGTCGCTCTCGGGGTCGACCGGGTCGCGGTACCACGGGTCGTACACATGCCCGGCGCGCACCACCTCGTCGTACTGACCGTTGACGATGTGGGCCATGTTGGCGAGTGACTCCGAGTCGTGGTCGTAGTACTTGACGTGGTCGTCGATGTTGGGGATCGACCCCCTGCTGGTGCTCTCGGCCTGAAAGCGTACGGCACCGAAGTCGTCCTCAGCCGGGTTGTGGCCGAGGCCGGCGCCGGCCATCTGGGCGACGACGCCACCGAGGGGGCCGGTGAGCACACCCGCGCCGGCGGCTGCCGGGCTGACCCATCCTGTCTGTCCCAGTCGGCCGACGAGGTCTTCGCTGTTCGTGCCGACGAAGACGTGTCCCGATCCGATGCCCAGGTCGTCGGCGGAGTCGGCGTCGTCGCCGGCTCGGGGGCTGCCCAGCAGGATGACGTCGTCGACCTCAGGATCGTCGTCGGTCATTGCGTGCGCGACGGTCGTCGAGCCGTAGCTGTGCCCGATCGCGGTCAGATGGAAGTCGTCGGTGCGCATGGCGTTGAGGCCGTCGAAGGTGTCGGCGAGACGTTCTCCGCCGGCGGTAGCCATGCCCTCGCCTGCGACGCCGCCCGAGTCGGCGCCGCTGGGAGCGTCGTAGCCGATCCAGAACATCGTCGCCGTGCTGGAACCTCCTTCGAACGAGGCCGCCTGCTGGAGGTTGATGGCGTTCTGAGCGTTTCCGTCGGCGGACTCCATGTCGGTGGTCAGGCCGGGAACGTTGACCGAGACGTTCTCGGCCGTGTCCAGGTCGCCGACGGCCATCGCGACGGCGCCGTCACCGTCGAACGCCATCGGATCGTAGATGTAGATCTGCGCGTCGTAGTTCTCGCCGGTGGTGGGGTCGACGCTCCGGTCGATCTTCCGCCGCGCCTCGTCGGCGGCGCGGGCGTTGTCGTAGCGGGTCTGCTCATCGTCGGTGCGCTGGTCCTCGGGGATGGCGCCGAGCTCGGCGAGGTCGCGGTCGAGCGAGATCGTGTTCGCCGCGCTGCGGTCGGCAGCCGGGATGCCGTCGGTGTTGCCCACGATCTCGGGGTACGCGGCGGTCATGCCCTCTCGTTGCTCGTCGGTGAGTCCGTCCCACCACGCCTTGACCGCCTTGGGGTCCTTGCCGGACGGCATCGAGTCTCTGGCGGTGTCAGCGGGATCGGCGACTCCGGCGTACTTCTGGTCGATCTGCCGCTCGGTCATCGCATCGCGGAGCGCAGCCGCGACCTTCTCCTCGCTGGCCTCGAGGTCCTCGGTCCACCTCACCAGGTCGGACTCGTACGTCTCGACCTGGCCGGTGCAGCGGTCGCAGTCCGACTGGAGGTTCCGGAGCTCGGCCTCGTCGGTGGGCAGCGGGGTCGCTCGGGCGGTGAGCGCGTCGACCAGGCGGGTCAGGCGCTCCCGTTCTCCCCTCAGATCCTGATGACGTCTGGTGAGATCGACCAGCTCGTCCCCATGGGCCAGGACGGCGTTGGCCGCGGCGCGCAACGCCAGCGAGCAGGCATCGGCGTGCGTGCCGATGGGATTGAGTGCCTGGGCGTACGCGGCGGCCGCCCGGCCGTCGAGGAGGCCGGAGTCCCTCGCCTTCCCGCCGACGAAGGAGCCGTGGTCGTCGAAGATCGACGACGAGGTGCGGAGGGTGGACCCCATCTCCTGCACCTTCTGACCGTCCGCGGTGAACTCGGGCGTCTCGCTCGGCCTCGGGGGCAGGGAGACGGTGATGGTCACCGGATCTCCCTGATGCTGCTCAGCACCAAGGATGCGTTGATGTCGGTCTTCGCGTCGGTCTCGAGGATGCCGATCGCAGCGCTCCTCAGCCCGTCGGCCTGGGACTCGGCGGAGCGGGCGGACTTCGTCGCGATCGCCTGCCAGGCCTCGATGAACTGTCCGACCAGACTCGCCACGGTCGGCGTGAAGCCACCTGCGCCGACACCGTTGATCTGCTTCGCCGCAGCGGTGAGATGGAGATTCTCCGTATCCCACGCGGCAGCCGTGGACTGGACCTTGGCGGGTTCGACGTGCAGCGTCATACCAGCGCCTCCCTCACGGTCGGCGTGGGGCGGAGGACCCGGCCGGTCACGGTCACCACGAGCCGGTCATGACGCTCGGACCAGGTGCCGACGATCTGGACGTCCGCTCGGGAAGCGGTCCAACGGTGGAATGCCTTCACCGCGACACTGGAGTGCCACCTCGCGTCTCGGAACCCCTGGTCGAGGCCGGCCAGGATCGCGTCGCCATCGGCTGTTCGAGCCTCGAGCTGGGCCCAGCGGCGTACGTTCTCGCTGTTGTACGGCTCCCACCTCGGCCCGTCAGAGGTCGGCTCCGGCAGGCGTGCGGCGATGGCTACGACGGTGGCGTCGACCACCTGCGCCGACCGGCTCAGCTCATCGGCCGTCGCCTCGGGTAAGGGCTCGGGAGGGTCTGCCGGAGGCAGGATGACGATGTCGACGTCTGGACGACGCTCGCGCAGCGCGGCGAAGAATGGGTCCGTCACAACGATGCCTCCCCGAGTGACCTACACCTGAGACGCTCATCAATGCTCGTGTCGCACCACAAGATAGCAACAAAATGGCACCACGGGCGGTCGCTCCGGGGACAAGGGGGACAACGAGAAGCGCGGCAGGGACCAGGAGGTCCTTGCCGCGCATCTGGCCGGCGCAAGCGCCGGGCGAGGATCAGAAGTCGATGGCGCTGTAGGCCTGGAGCTTGGCGAGCTGGTGCTCCGAGGTGACCTTGCGGATCGTGCCCGAGCGGCTGCGCATCACCAGGGAGTCGGTGACGATGGCGCCGTGGGGGAGGTACTGCACGCCCCGCATCAGGTCGCCGTCGGTGATGCCGGTGGCGACGAAGAAGCAGTCGTCGCCGGTGACCAGGTCGTCGGTGTGGAGCACGAAGTCGGGGTCGAGGTTGTGGCCGGCGTCGAGGGCGCGCTGGCGCTCCTCGTCGTCCTTGGGCCACAGCCGGCCCTGGATGGTGCCGCCGAGCGCCTTCATCGCGCACGCGGCGACGATGCCCTCGGGAGTGCCACCGATGCCCATCAGCAGGTCGGCGCCGGAGCCGGCGCGGGCGGCCGAGATCGCGCCGGCGACGTCGCCGTCGACGATGAACTTGATCCGGGCGCCGGTCTCGCGGATCTCCTCGACCAGCTTGTCGTGGCGCGGCCGGTCGAGCACGATCACGGTGATGTCGGAGGCCTTGGTGTCCTTCGCCTTGGCCACCGCGGCGATGTTCTCGGCCACGGGAAGGCGGATGTCGACGACGTCGGCGGCCTCGGGACCGGTGACCAGCTTCTCCATGTAGAAGACGGCGCTGGGGTCGTACATGCTGCCGCGCGGGGCGACCGCCATCACGGCGACGGCGTTGCTCATGCCCTTGGCCGTCAGCGTGGTGCCGTCGATCGGGTCGACCGCGACGTCGCACTCGGGGCCGGTGCCGTCGCCGACCTGCTCGCCGTTGTAGAGCATCGGGGCGTTGTCCTTCTCGCCCTCGCCGATCACGACGGTGCCGTTCATGGCGACCGTGGAGATCATCGTGCGCATCGCGTTGACCGCGACACCATCGGCGCCGTTCTTGTCACCACGCCCCACCCAGCGGGCCGCGGCCATCGCAGCCGCCTCCGTCACGCGCACGAGCTCCAGGGCCAGGTTGCGGTCAGGAGCGGTGGGGGCGACGCCGAGCGGCTGGGTGTCGTTCATAGGGGTCAATCTATCCGCCGGGCGCGGTGGAGCGGCCACGGTGTCACTTGATCGATCCAGAGACAAGCCTCACAGCAAAACCCGACTGCGGGTCGTTCAGAACCTGCTCGGTGGGGCCGTCCTCGACGATGTGACCATGCTCGATCACCACCACCCGGTCGGCGAGCGCACGGGCGTCCGCCGCGTCGTGGGTGACGATGATGGCGGTCCTGTCCTCGAGGGCGGTACGCAGGGTCTGCCGCAGCGCGGGACGTACGTCGACGTCGAGCGAGGCCATCGGCTCGTCGAGCAGGAGCAGCTCCGGGTCGGCAGCGAGGGCCCGGGCCACCGCCACGCGCTGGGCCTGACCGCCGGAGATCTGCGTGGGTCTGCGGCCGGCGAGCATCTCGGCGCCGACCTCGGTGAGGTGGCGGGTGGCGAGCTCGTTGGCCTGGCGGCGGCGTACGCCACGTGCGCGGGGCGCGAAGGCGACGTTGGCCAGCACCGACAGATGTGGGAAGAGCAGCGGGTCCTGAGCGAGGAGCGCGATCCCGCGGGCGTGTGGGGGAGTGCCGTCGAGGACGCGGTCGCCGAGGCGTACCTCTCCTTCGTCGGGACGTAGGAGTCCGGCGATCACGCCGAGGATGCTCGACTTGCCGGCGCCGTTGGGTCCGGTGAGCGCGACCGTCTCGCCCGCGGCCACGTCGAGGGTGACGTCGATGCCGCGCTGGGGGATCACCGCACGCAGATGCAGCGCACTCATAGAGCTCTCCCATGGCGGGCGAAGCCGATCACGGCGACCGCGACGACGACCAGCACCAGCGAGAGCGCGACCGCAGCGTCCGGGTCGTCGACACGGAGCAGGTAGACCTGCAGCGGCATCGTGCTGGTCACCCCGGGGAGGTTGCCGGCGAAGGTGATCGTGGCGCCGAACTCGCCCAGGCAACGGGCGAAGGCCAGGACCGACCCGGAGAGCAGGCCGGGGCCGACCAGCGGGAGGGTGACGCGCCGGAAGACGGTGGTCGGGCGGGCCCCGAGGGTGGCCGCGACCGCCTCGTAGCGGGTGCCGCTGGTGCGCAGCGCGCCTTCGAGGCTGATCACCAGGAACGGCAGCGCGACGAACGTCTGCGCCATCACCACGGCGAGCGTGGTGAACGGGATCTGGATGCCGACCAGGTCCAGCGACTGTCCCAGCAGCCCCCGCCGGCCGAAGGTGTAGAGCAGCGCCAGGCCGCTGACGACCGGTGGCAGCACGAGCGGAAGGAGCACCAGCGAGCGCATCAGCCCCTGGCCCCGGAAGCTGGTGCGGGCGAGGACGGTGGAGAGAGGTACGCCGAGGAGGATGCACAGCGCGGTGCTCGCCACCGCGGTGCGCAGGCTCAGCCAGAGTGCCTCCAGCGCGGACGGCGAGGTGATCAGCTCCGGGAAGCTCGCCAGATCGACGCGGAGGATGATCGCGGCGAGCGGAACGATGATGAACGCCGCCGCGAGGGCCGCCGGGAACCACAGCCAGCGTGGCATCCCGACGGACGGACCGGCCCCCCTCTGCCGGTCCGTCCGCCTGGCGGTCCCGAGAAGATCAGGGCTGGCTGAAGCCGGCATCGGTCAGGACCTTCTGTCCGGTCTCGCTCAGCACCAGGTCGACGAACTCCTGGGCGAGGTCGGCGTCGTCGGAGCCGTCGATGGTGCTGATCGGGTAGGTGTTCACGACCTGGTCGGCCTCGTCGAACTCGACGCCCGTCACGGTGTCGCCGGCGGCTTTGACGTCGGTGACGTAGACCAGTCCGGCGTCGGCGTCACCGGAGGTGACCTTGGCGAGCACGTCGCTGACCGACTGCTCCTCGCTGACCGGCTCGATGTCGACGCCGGTCTCCTCCTCCATCTGCGCGGTCGCGTTGCCGCAGGGGACCTCGGCGGCGCAGACGACGACCTTGGTCCCGGCCTTGGCGAGATCCTGGAAGCCGGTGATGTCGGCCGGGTTGCCCGGGGGCGTGGCGATCTCCAGGGTGTTGGCAGCGAAGTCCTCCGGGTCGGCGGCCAGGTCGCCGAGCTTGTCCATGTTCTTGGTGTCGGCCGAGGCGAAGACGTCCGCCGGGGCGCCGTCCTCGATCTGGGCCACCAGGTCGGAGGAGCCGCCGAAGCTGGTGGTCACCTTCACGCCGGGGTGGTCCTTCTCGAACTGCTCGGCCAGCTCGGTGAACGTGTCGGTCAGCGAGGCCGCCGCGAAGACGGTCAGCTCCCGGTCCTCCGACCCCTCGCTCGAGCTCCCGCAGCCGGCGAGCGCGAGGGTGGCCGCCATCGCGACGGCGGCACCGATTCCAGGGTTCTTGATCATGGGCGCTCCACGACGACGTTGGTTGACTTGATGGATGCGACCGCGCTGACGCCGGGCTCGAGGCCCAGCTCGACAGCGGCCTCGGCGCTCATCAGGGAGACGATCCGGTAGGGCCCGCAGACCATCTCCACCTGGGCCATCACGGTGTCCAGGGTGGTCTTGGTGACGATCCCGAGCATCCGGTTGCGGGCGCTGACCGCCTTCGCCCGGTCCGGGGCGGGGGCATCGGCCAGCTCCGAGGCCAGCTCGGCCAGGACGATGCCGTCGATGACCGCTCGGCCGTTCTCCGTGCCTGCCTCGATCCGTCCCGCGTCGATCCAGCGGCGCACGGTGTCGTCGCTGACGCCGAGGAGGCCGGCGGCTTCGGCGATACGGTAGGTGGTCACCGGAGGAGTATCGCATCTGCGGAGAGATCGTGCGTATATTCTCCTCATCTGCGGAACGTTCGGACTCGGCGGTCGAGCTCGCCGTGACCACGATTCGAGGGAACATCGACCGAGTGGGACCATGGAGGGCGTGAGCGACACCGATCAGCAGCAGCCCGCCCAGCCGTCGAGTGAGCCGGCGAGCGAGCAGCCGGAGACCCCGGCGCGCAGCTACCCACGCACGTTCGGTGCCTTGATCGGGTCGATGATCTTCCTGCTCGTCCTCGTCGTCCCGATCGTGCTGATCGTGCAGTGGCGCGGCAACCTCGAGCGCGAGGTCAGCGGCGCCAACGAGACCTACAAGGCCGACTGGGCCGAGGCCGTACGCAGCGCCCAGGTCGCCGACCTCGACGTGGTCTACCCGCGCGAGCTGCCCTCGGGCTGGTACGCCAACACCGACCCCTCTTACCAGGGCGGTGAGGAGCCGGCCTGGACCATGTCGTTCGTCAAGGGCGAGACCTCCTACGTCGGCCTCGAGCTCTCGAGCCGCTCCGCGCAGTCGCTGGCCCAGAAGAACGTCGACACCCAGGCCAAGAAGGGCGACGAGGTCAGCATCGACACCGACGTCGCCGACACCTGGACCGAATGGTCCGACTCCGGCGGCGACACCGCCTACTCTGCCGAGGTCGACGGCCAGACGCTGATGCTCTGGGGCCCCAAGGACGGCGACGTCCGCGACTACCTCGCCCTCATCACCACCGAGCCCCTGAAGTAGCGAGACGTCACCCGCGTCGGCCGAGACGTCACCTACGTCGGCCGACGTGGCAGCGCGGTGACTTCTCGGCCGACCTAGGTGACGTCTCGGGCGGCGGGAGTGACGTCTCGTCAGTCCTGGATGGCGGCGTCGATCTTCTTCCGGGCGCCGTCGAGCCACTCCTGGCACAGCGTGGCCAGCTTCTCGCCGCGCTCCCACAGGGCGAGGGACTCCTCGAGGGTGATGCCGCCGGCCTCGAGCTTGCGGACGACCTCGACCAGCTCCTCGCGGGCCTGCTCGTAGGACAGGTCGCTGTTGTTGTCGTCAGTCATCGGCAGGATCTTTCTCAATCGAGGTGATGGTCGTTGTCAGGCGGCCGTCGGCGAGGCGGATGCTGACCGCCTCGCCCTCGGCGGCGTCGGCGACGCTGGTGAGGACGTGTCCGTCGGCATCCTGGGCGACGGCGTACCCACGTCTCAGCGTCTCCAGGGGTGAGAGCGCGCGAGCGCGGGCGCGATGGTGGCCGATGTCGTCGGCGGCCCGGTCGAGGGCGTGCTCGACGGTGCGGCGGGCACGGTCGCGCAGCGAGGTCACCTCGTCGCGCCGGGCGTCGATCAAGGAGCGCGGGTCGGCCAGCACCGGCCGGGAGCGCAACGCGTCCAGGAGCGTCTGCTCGCGGTGGATCAGCGCGGCGATCCCGCCGCGGAGCCGGTCGCGTCCGGTCGCGACGATCCGCTGCTCCTCGACCACGTCGGGCACGACGAGCTTGGCGGCATCGGTCGGCGTCGAGGCACGTACGTCGGCGGCCAGGTCCAGCAGTGGCGAGTCGGGCTCGTGGCCGATCGCGGAGACGACCGGGGTGCGCGCGGCATGCACCGCACGGATCAGGTGCTCGTCGGAGAAAGGCAGCAGGTCCTCGACCGAGCCGCCGCCACGGGCGATGACGATCACGTCGACCTCGGGGTCGCGGTCGAGCCGCTGCAGCTTCTCGACGACGTCGGCAGCGCTGCGCGCCCCCTGCATCGCGGCGTACGCCACCTCGAACCGCACCTGCGGCCACCGCCGCTTCGCGTTCTCGAGCACGTCCCGCTCGGCCGCGGAGTTCGCTGCGGTGAGCAGCCCGACCTTGGTCGGCAGGAAGGGGAGCGGGCGCTTGAGGTCGGCAGCGAACAGGCCCTCGGCGGCCAGCAGCTGCCGGCGCTGCTCGAGCCGGGCGAGCAGCTCGCCGAGCCCGACCGGACGGATGTCGCGGGCCTGCAGCGAGAGGGTGCCGCGGTTGGCGTAGTAGGACGGCTTCGCATGGATGATCACCGAGGCGCCCTCGACCAGCGGCGGATTCAGGCTGTCGAGCAGGAACCGCGTGCACGTCACCGGCACAGAGATGTCGGCCACCGAGTCGCGCAGGGTCAGGAAGACGGTCTGCATCCCCGGCCGCCGGCTCATCTGGGCCACCTGCCCCTCCACCCAGACCGCACCGAGCTTGTCGATCCAGCCACCGATCGCGTTCGCGATCTGCCGCACCGGGGCGGGCGACTCGGGGGAGGTGTCCAACGCCATGGCTGCAACCCTAATGGTGCCGAGTCGGCGCGTCATGACGAGCCGACTCGGCGCGGGCGACGGTCAGGATGAGCCGACTCGGCGTTCTCGGACCGGGTCTCTAGACTGGAGCCATGAGCATCGACCTCGGCACCCCACGCCTGATCTCCGACGACGAGAAGGCTGTCCTCCTCGCGGAGCCGCGCGGTTACTGCGCCGGTGTGGACCGGGCCGTGATCACGGTCGAGGAGGCGCTGGACCTCTACGGTGCGCCGGTCTACGTGCGCAAGGAGATCGTGCACAACAAGCACGTCGTCGACGACCTGCGCAACCGTGGCGCGATCTTCGTCAACGAGCTCGACGAGGTGCCCTCGGGTGCGACCGTCGTCTTCTCCGCCCACGGCGTCTCCCCGGCGGTCCACGCCGACGCCGCCGTGCGTGAGCTGAAGACTATCGACGCGACCTGCCCCCTGGTCACCAAGGTCCACCTGGAGGCCAAGCGGTTCGCGCGCGAGGGCTACAGCATCCTGCTGATCGGCCACGCCGGTCACGAGGAGGTCGAGGGCACCATGGGCGAGGCGCCGGAGGCGACCACGCTCGTCGAGGGCCCCGGTGACGTACCTGGCCTCGAGGTCGCCGACCCGTCCAAGGTCGTCTGGCTCTCCCAGACCACCCTCTCGGTCGACGAGACGATGGAGACGGTCGCCGCGCTCCGGGCGAAGTTCCCCGAGCTGCTCGACCCGCCCAGCGACGACATCTGCTACGCCACCCAGAACCGCCAGCAGGCGGTCAAGGAGATCGGCGGGGCCAGCGACCTGGTCATCGTCGTCGGCTCCGGCAACTCCTCCAACTCGGTCCGCCTGGTCGAGGTCGCCCTCGAGGCCGGCGCCAAGGCCGCCTACCGCGTCGACGACGCCAGTGAGATCGACGAGTCCTGGCTCGACGGCGTGCGCAGCGTCTCGGTCACCTCCGGAGCCAGCGTGCCCGAGAAGCTGGTCGAGGGTGTCGTCGGGTTCCTCAAGGACCGCGGCTTCCCCGACGCCAAGGCGCACAAGAGCGCCGAGGAGTCGCTGATCTTCGCGCTGCCGACCGAACTCCGCAAGGACCTGAAAGCCGCTGCCGCGAGGGGTTGATCCCAGCCCGCCAGGTGGCGTTAGGGTCGAGGGGTGGCCCGATTTCTCGACGTACACCCAGACAACCCGCAGTCCCGTCTGATCAGCCAGGTCGTCGATGCCCTGCGTGACGACCAGCTGATCGCGTACCCGACCGACTCCGGTTACGCGCTCGGCTCGCGGATCGGCAACAAGGACGGTCGCGACCGGATCCTCAAGATCCGTGGTCTCGACGACCGCCACCACTTCACGTTAATCTGCAAGGACTTCGCGCAGCTCGGCACGATGGTCCACGTCGACAACAGCGCCTTCCGGGCGATCAAGCACGCGACCCCGGGGCCCTACACGTTCATCCTCCCGGCGACGCCTGAGGTGCCGCGACGGCTGATGCACCCGAAGAAGAAGACCGTCGGCGTACGCATCCCCGATCACGCCGTCGTGCAGGCGCTGCTCGAGGAGCTCGGTGAGCCGCTGCTGTCCTCCACGCTGATCCTGCCCGGCGAGACCGAGCCGGAGGTCTTCGGGTGGAACGTCAAGGAGGCGCTCGACCACCAGGTCGACATCGTCATCGAGGCCGGTGAGACCCCGGCCGAGCCGACCACTGTCATTGACTGGTCCGACGGCGAGCCCGAGGTCATCCGTGAGGGTGCCGGCGACGTCTCCGGGTTCCTGGCGCTGGACTGATCAGGAGGCCAGGGCGCGTTCGCGCTCGACCTCGTCGCGGGTCTCGGTGCGCTGTTTCAGCACCCGGCGGCGCATCACCAGGCAGCCCAGGCACAGGGCGTAACCGATGAAGAGGCTGATCGCGTGGTGTCCGAGGCCGCTGACCACGGCTTGGACGAAGCCGTCCCCGGCGTCGGCGATCGACCCGGGCTGGGTCGCGGCCAGCAGGATGAAGATGCCGAGCATGATCAGCGGCGGGAGCACGCCGACCACGAAGAAGTCGCTGGGTCTGACGATCAGCGCGAGCGTCAGCGCGATCGCCACGAAGGTGAAGTCGAAGAGCAGGCCGATCTGGTCGTCGATGAGCAGATCGACGAAGGTCACCGTCAGTGAGGTGGCGGATCCGAGCGCGACAACATGGCGGCCGGACTCGCGTCCTTCCTCCCAGATGGTGCGCTGACTCATGGGGTCACGATCTCTCGTATGCAGCCTGTGTATCCGAACCCACGGTAGGGCCCGGCACACCGTCATTCTCGGCGGCGCGCCGATCATCTTCCCTTACGCTGCTGAGCCGCTCCACAGCGCGTATCTCCACCGGACGCGGCGTCTCGAGTTCGTCGTCGGTTACCGATAATTCATTGAAACGACGGGCGGCCACCAGGACCCGGTTGTCGAGGGATCCGATCGCCTGGTTGTAGCGGGTCACCGCGGTGTTGAGGGAGCGCCCGATCCCATCCAGGTGGCTGGACATCGTGGACAGGCGCTGGTGCAGGTCACGGCCGAGTCGGTGGATCTCCCGAGCCTGTTCGGCGAGCGCCTCGTGGGACCATCCGTGCGCCACCGTGCGCAGCAGCGCGATCAGCGTGGTCGGCGAGGCCAGCACGACCCGGCGTTCCGCGGCGTACTCGATCAGGCCGGGCTCGGTCTCCAGCGCCGCCGAGAGGAACGACTCCGCCGGCACGAAGAGCACGACGAACTCGGGCGACTCCTCCAGGAAGCGCCAGTAGGCCTTCGAGGCCAGCTGGTCCACATGCGTACGCAGCTGGGCGGTGTGTCTGCGCAGATGAGCTCGGTAGTCGTCCTCGTTGTCCGCCGCCGCGGCGTCGAGGTAGGCATCCAGGGGGACCTTGGAGTCGACGACCAGCTCCTTGTTGCCGGACAGGTGCACCACCAGGTCGGGTCGCAGCCGCCCGTCCTCGAGATGGACCTGCTCGGAGAAGTCGCACTTGTCCACCAGGCCGGCGAGCTCCACCGCGCGCCGCAGGTGCATCTCGCCCCAGCGACCTCGGACCTGAGGCTTCCGCAGCGCCGTCGACAGCGACCGGGTCTCGGTCTGGAGTCGTCCGACCTCCGTCTCGAACTGCCCCTGCCAGCGGGCCCGCTCGCGGTCGAGATGCTGCATCTGGTCGCTGAGCCGGTCGAGCCCCTGCATCACCTCGGCCTGGTCCACCATCCCCGCCGCGACCGTCCCCACGCTCCGGGCGCGTGCCCACAGCACCCCGAGCACGACGCCCAGGGCAAGACCGATCACCAGTCCGAGCACGAGGATCCAGATCTCCATGACATCGATCCTCGCAGGGACCACCGACAATTTGTTCGGATGGGCACGGTCGGCGGTTCGTGGTTCCATGGAGGCATGGCCCACGACGTCGAGCTCGCCGATCGAGTGCGGGACCTCGTGCCCGCCGGCGCCACCGAGGTGAAGATGTTCGGCGGGCTGGCCTTCATGGTGAACGGCAACATGGCCTGCGCCATCCGCCGCGACGACCTGCTCGTACGCACCGGCAGATCGGCCTTCGAGGCAGCCATCGCCGCGGGTGCCGAGCCGGCGATCATGGGTGGCCGGACGATGTCCGGCTACGTCAACGTCGCCGCCGACCTGCTCACCGGCGACGCGCTCGCCGGCTGGGTCGAGCGCGGCGTCGCCACCGCCGAGTCACTGCCACCGAAGTAGCGCCACCACCGGAAGGTGATCGCTCCCGGTCCGGTCCAACGGTCGTACGTCCGTGACCTCGGCGCCACGGGCGAAGACGTGGTCGATGCGGATGGCCGGGAGGGCTGCCGGGAAGGTGAATCCGAAGCGGTCCTGCGGTTCGCTGACCTGGGAGATGACCGCACGGAGTGCGCGGTCGCGCGCGTCTGCGTTGAAGTCGCCGGAGACGATCACGACCTCGGAGTCGTCGGCCCGCAGAGCCTCGGCGAGAAGCTCGATGCTCCCGTTGCGTGCCCTGACGTCCAGGCCGCGGACGCCCAGCCGGATCGAGGGCAGATGCACGGCATAGACCGCGATGACGGGCGCGTCGTCGGCAGGCCTGGTCTCGACCCGCAGCCCGCGTCTCCACGACGCGTCCACGCCCGCCGGGCGCAGATCGAGAGGTGTCGCGTTCTCCAGCGGTCGCGCCGACCAGACCCCGACGGTGCCGTACGTCGCGTGGTGCGGGAGGACATCTCCGAACGCCCGGCTGTAGTCGTCGACGCGCTCGGGAACCACCTCGTTCAGCGTCACGACGTCGGGCGAGGCCGCGAGGATCTCGCGGACGGTCCCGGTGATGTCCGTGTTCGTGTCGCTCACGTTGTGCTGGACGACGACCAGGTCGTGGCGCGACGCGGGAACGTCGGAGAGCTTGGGATGAAACGTCCAGCCCCAGGCCACAGCGGGCACGAGGAACGCGACGACCGCGGCGGCCGACCGTCGCGCCAGCCCGACGATCAGGACCAGCACCGCCACCGCGCCGAGCCAGGGCACGAACGTCTCCACGAGGCTGCCGATGCCGAGCGCCGACGGGAGATGGGCGTGGAAGACGATCGCGCCGCCGATGGCGAGCAGGAGGATCGCGCACACCGTTCCACGGGACCAGACCGTGCTCCGGCCCTCCCGGTTCACCTCATCGCGGTCAGTCGGCGAGATCGACGATCACCGGAGCGTGGTCGGAGGGGGAGCCGGTGCCGATCGCGGGGTTGCGCTCGTCGAGATCGACGAACGCGCCCGTCACCCGCGAGGCGAAGGAAGGGGAGCCGAGGACGAAGTCGATGCGCAGGCCGCGGTTGCGCTCGAATCGCTGCCGGTAGTAGTCGAAGTAGGTGTAGGCCTCCGGACCGGGCACGAAGGGGCGTACGACGTCCTTGAAGTCCTTCTCGATGGCGAAGAAGGCGTCGCGCTCGGCGGGGGTGAGGTGGGTCTTGCCGACGAACTGCTTGGGGTCGAAGCAGTCCTCGTCGAAGGGGCAGACGTTCCAGTCGCCGACCATGGCCGAGGGGCCGTCGTGCCAGGCCTGCGAGGCCTTCTGCAGGGCCGCGAGCCACTCCAGCTTGTAGGCGTAGTGGGGATCGTCCGGCTTGCGGCCGTTGGGGACGTAGACCGACGTCACCCGTACGTCACCACAGGTCGCGGTGAGCGCACGCGCCTCGGCGACGTCCTTGAACGACGGCATCCCCTCGAACCCGACCTGGATGTCGGTCAGCCCGACCCGGGAGATCAGCGCGACGCCGTTCCACTGGTCGTAGCCGACCGAGGCGACCTCGTAGCCACGGGCCTCCAGCCCCATCGTGGGGATCTGGTCGGGCTTGGCCTTGGTCTCCTGCAGGGCCAGCACGTCGATCGAGTGTCGCTCGACGAAGGCCTCGACGCGGTCGATGCGGGAGCGGATGGAGTTGATGTTCCAGGTGGCGATACGCACGCCCGTCAGACTATCCAGAGGACGTATTGGACTACCGTTTGAGGCGTGGGCAGAGCGACGATCGAGATGCACGGGGTCCGTCGTCTCTATGAGCAGGCCGATCTCGCCGAGCTGATCGCCCTCGACGACATCGACCTGACGATCGAGCCCGGCACGTTCGTGAGCATCATCGGGCCCTCGGGCTGCGGCAAGTCGACGCTGTTGCGGCTGATCAGCGGGCAGGAGTCGGCCGACGCCGGGAAGATCACGGTGTGCGGTCTGACGCCGAAGGAGGCGGCCGAGGCCAAGGCCTTCGGGTTCGTGCCGCAGTCTCCGGCGCTGCTGCCCTGGCTGAGCGTGCTCGGCAACGTGACCCTGCCGCACAAGGTGAATCGACGAAGCGACCGCGGCCGGCCCGATCTCGAGGCGATGCTGCGCGAGGTCGGCCTGGGGGAGTCGCTCCACAAGCTCCCGGCCGAGCTGTCCGGCGGCATGAAGCAGCGGACCGCGATCGTACGCGCCTTCGGGCTGCGCCCCGACGTACTCCTTCTCGACGAGCCCTTCGGTGCGCTCGACGAGTTCACCCGCGAGGCGCTCCAGGAGCAGCTGCTGGAGCTGTGGGAGCAGACCCGCGCGACGGTCGTCTTCGTCACCCATTCGATCTCCGAGGCGGTCAGGCTGTCCGACAAGGTCGTGGTGATGGCCCCGCGACCGGGCCGGATCACCGACGTCATCGATATCGACCTGCCCCGTCCCCGTCACCAGGAGCTGCTCACCTCGCCCGAGTTCCACGCCTACGAGCTCGCCCTCCGGGGCAGCCTGAGGGACGCCTTCAGCCACGGAGAGGTCGTCTCGTGACCCTGGACTCAGGTACGCAGCCGGCCCCTCGGCCACATCTCGTCGTCCCCACCCCCGAGCAGCTCGCCGCGCGCCGCCTGCGCCGCCGCACGCGGCTGCTCCGCCCGCGCTACTGGCTCCCGTTCGTCCTCCTCGTCGTGGTGCTCGGGCTCGCCTGGGAGCTGGGCGCGCGGCGGATGCCCTACCTGTTCGCGCCGCTCGGCGACATCGCGAGCGTGCTGACCGAGGACCCCGGCTACTTCCTGAGCAACACCCTGGTCACCCTCAGCGAGGCGCTGGTGGGCCTCGGGATCGGCTTCGTCGCCGCCTTCGCGCTCGCCGTCGTGGTGAGCGAGATCGCGGTGGTGCGGCGTGCGGTGATGCCGGTGGCCGTCGTCCTCTCGGTGACGCCGCTGGTGGCGATCGCGCCGCTGCTCGTGGTCGCGCTCGGGTTCGGGATGGGGCCGAAGGTCGTCCTGACCGCGCTGGTCTGCTTCTTTCCGATCCTGATCAACGTGGCGACCGGGCTGCGGGCGGTGCCCTCGCCGGTGCTGCAGGTCTACCGCACCGTGGCCGCGAGCCGGCTGGAGGTGCTGCGCTACCTGCGGGTGCCGGCCTCGCTGCCGTACGTCTTCGCGTCCCTGCGGATCGTCTTCCCGCTGTCGATGATCGGCGCCGTCGTGGCCGAGCTCTCCGCAGCGGGTTCGGCGGACGGCCTCGGCAGCGTGATACAGGTGGCCAGCTCGCAGAACAGACTGGCTACGGTGTGGGCAGCGATCTTCGTCCTCGCGGCGCTCGGGTCGCTGCTGTTCTGGCTCGTGACGCTCGCCGAGCGTCGAGTGCTCCACTGGCACGAGTCCTGATCTTCGAGTGAAGGAGCCCTTCATGTCTCGCGTACGTCCGATCGCTGCTGCCCTCACGTCGGCGGTCGTCCTGCTCGGTGCGCTGACCGCCTGCGGGTCCTCGCAGAACTCCGCCGGCGAGCAGGGGAGCGCGGTCTCGGCCGAGCGCTGCGAGCAGAACGAGAAGGCCGGGAAGATCACCTACATGTCGGGCTACTACTGGCAGGCGTCGGCCTCGATCATGGAGGCCATCGCCGCAGATCGGCTCGGCTACTTCAACGACCTCTGCCTCGACGTCGAGCTCCAACCGGGCTCGGGCGACGTCTCCCAGAACGCCAAGCTGATCGCCGCCGGGAAGGTGCAGGTCGGGCCGCTCTCCGAGCAGGACATCATGACCTCCAACGCGAGCGGCCTCAAGGTGCTCGGCGTCTCGTCCTACTCCAACGCGGGTCTCGACGTGCTGATGACCGGCACCTCGATCACCGACCTGAAGCAGCTCGAGGGCAAGACGCTCGGCCACAAGGGCTGGGTGCCGGTCGGCGTACAGGCGATGCTCGCCGAAGCCGGCGTGGACATGGCGAAGGTGAAGCAGGTCAAGGTCGGCTACGACCCCGGCGTGCTGCCGCGCGGCCAGGTCGACGCACTGGTCGGGTTCGTCTCCAACGAGCCCAACCAGCTGAAGGAGGCGGGCGAGGATGTCACGGTCTGGGAGCCGACCGACTTCGACGTGCCCGGATCCCTCGGCGCCTACTCCGTCAACCCCGCCTGGGCCGAGAAGCACCCCACCGCCGTCGAGGACTTCCTCCGGGCCGTCTTCAAGGCCTACACCTACTGCGCCTCCGCGGACCACGTCGAGGAGTGCATCGGCTACCAGCACGACCTGGCCGGGGCCGAGTCCGACGAGAAGCACGAGACGGCCATCTGGCGCACCGAGGTCGCGGTCGCGGCCGACAACCCGCTCCCGGACAAGTTCGGCTCGGTCGACCCCGACAACGTCGCAGCGCTGGCCGGGGTCGTCACTGCGTACGCCGGGCAGAACGTCACGCCCGAGCAGGCCGCCTCCTGGTTCGACACCTCCTTCGCGGAGGCCGTCGTCGACGACAGCGACAAGGTGATCTGGCCCGCTCCGTGATGCGACCGGTGGCAAACGTATGAGTTTCGTTCGAAACTTTTGCCTGCTCAACGGGAATTTGACCGAAGTTTCTATGCCGTATGCGGGGTCGTAACGCTTGAATCTCCTGTGGCCCTCGGGGTGCCCTATCTCGGGCGGCCGCTCACATTTCCAGGAGGAAGAGCTATGCGAGTTCGTATTCCCATGATGATCGCCGCGGCTGCGGGTGCCGCAGCGCTGACTGCGTCGATGGTTCCCGCATTCGCCGAGGAGGCGCCGAGCTACCAGGAGTTCGAGGCGTCCACGTACGTCGACGTCGGCGGTCAGTACATCGTCAACGGCGACGAGGTCGTGTCCAACCAGGGCGACCTGCACAAGTTCTACGAGTCGATGGTCTCGACGCCGAAGCACGTCCCGGAGGACGGCCTCATCGTCAACACCGTCAGCGGCCGGGACGACAAGTGGTCGGCCTCGCAGGCGCTCAACCTGACCTACTGCGTCTCGAACAAGTTCGGCACCAACAAGGCAGGCATCGTCTCGGCGATGGACCAGGGTGCCGGCCTGTGGGAGGCGGCGAGCTCGGCGGTCGAGTTCACCTACGTCCCCGCCCAGGACGGCTCGTGCAACACCCGCAACTCCAACGTGCTCTTCTCGGTCGAGCCGGTCAGCACGTCGCAGTACATCGCGCGGGCGTTCTTCCCCTCGACCTCGAAGCGCTCGCGCAACGTGCTCATCGACGACTCGATCTTCTCGTCGGGCAACTGGGAGCCGGGTGACATCCTCGCGCACGAGCTCGGTCACGCCCTCGGGTTCCGTCACGAGCACACCCGCCCGGAGGCGGCGACCTGCTTCGAGGACAACAACTGGCGTGCGCTGACCCCGTACGACTCCTCCTCGATCATGCACTACCCGCAGTGCAACGGTGGCTCGGAGGACCTGGAGTTCCAGGCCTCCGACGCGGCCGGGATCCGGGCGCTGTACGGCTCCTGATCCTCCAGTACGCACGCACGACGGCGGCCCTCCCGGTTTCCGGGAGGGCCGCCGTCATGTGGTGACTAGTAGGACAGCCCGTGACCGAGCGGGAAGAGATCGGGGATCTCCACCGGAAGCCTGCCGCTCGGGTTCACCTCGCCGTAGAGCACCCGAACCAGCGACTCGAGCTGGTGGGAGGTGTAGCCGTAGGTGTCGAGCACCGTCGCCGCCTCGGGGAAGGAGGTGACGTCGTAGGGGTTGCGCATCGCGGTCACGATCACCGGGGTGTCGGTGGCGAGCAGCGCCTTGACCAGCTTGGTCTGGGCCACGGACGCCGGGGTCGGCTGACCGGTCGCCGGGTTGATCTGCCAGGCGTTGTTGGTCGGCACCACCACCAGATCCTTGCCCGCGGCAGCGGCGACCGCGGCATCGATCTGCGCGTCGGTCGGGGTGGTGCCCGACTGCAGCACCTGGGTCGTCGCGCCGCGCTTCTGCAGCCCGGCCGCGATGCCCGCCGTCGTGTCCACGCCCCAGCCCGCGACCAGGACGTTCTTCGCCCCGGGCGCCAGCGGCAGCAGGTCGTCGTCGTTCTTCACCAGCGTGGTGGTGCGGTCGGAGATCGCCTGGGCGTCGGCCTTGTGCACCGGGTTGCTGAAGACCGTCGGGGCGGCCGCCACGTCGACGTACGGACTCTCGAAGATCTTGTTCTCGAGCTTGTGCTCCAAGATCCGGTAGACCGACTCGTCGAGCCGCTGGCGCGAGATGGTGCCGTCCTTGACGGCGTCGAGGACCGCGGCGTACGCCGTGTCCATCTGCGGCGGGATCAGCAGTTGGTCGGCGCCGGCGAGGAAGGCCTCGACCGGGGCGACGTCGGGCGGGTACGTCGCGCTGGCGCCCTGCATGTCGAGCGCATCGGTCACGATCAGGCCGTCGAAGCCCATCTCCTCGCGGAGCAGGCCGGTGAGGATCGGCTCGGACATGGTGGCCGGCTCGCCGCTCGGGTCGATCGCGGGCACGGTCACGTGGGCGGTCATGATCGCGTCGATCCCGGCGTCGATCGCCGCCTTGAACGGCGGCAGGTCGATCGCCTCGAGCTCCTCGCGGCTGTGGGTCACCTCGGGCAGGCCGTAGTGGCTGTCGGTGCCGGTGTCGCCGTGACCCGGGAAGTGCTTGGCGATCGAGGAGAGGTCACCGTCGTCGAAGCCGCCGACCTCGGCCTCGACGATGTCGGAGACCGCCGCCGAGTCGGCCCCGGCGCTGCGGATCCCGATGACCGGGTTGTTGGGGTTGAGGTTGACGTCGGCGACGGGCGCGTAGTCCTGGGTGACCCCGACCGCGGCCAGCTCGGTGCCGATCACCTCGGCGGACCGGGCTGCGTCCTCGGTCGAGCCGCCGGCGCCGAGCGCCATCTGGCCGGGCATCTGGGTCGCGCCGCTGGCCGGGCCGAAGCGGGCCACGAGCGCGCCGCCCTCCTGGTCGACCGCGATGTTGAGCGGGATCTTGGGCCGCTGCTGCAGCGCGGCTCGCTGGAGGCCGTTGGAGAGTGTCGCCACCTGGGCCGCGTCACCGATGTTGTCGGGGCCGCGGGTCGTGAAGTAGATGACCCCGCCGGGCTGGTACTTGGTGATCGCCTGAGCCGGGGTGTCCACCCCGTAGAGCTTCTGGTTGCCGGCCTTCGCCGTGTCGCTGACGTTGTTGGCGTCGCGTCCGTAGACCTCGATCACGAAGAGCTGGCCGATCTTCTGCTGCAGCGACATGTGGCGCATCAGGGAGACGATCTGGCCGTGCTGCGTCGGTGTCTTGGCGGTGGTCGTCGCGGGCGGATCCGGCTCTGCGGCGTGGGTTGCTGCGTACGGCGTGGCAACCGCCACCGCGGCCGCGAGTCCCGCAGCCGCCAACCTTCCGCGTCTGGTCAGTGTCGTTCTGCTCATGACAACCTCCCCATCTGCACCGCTGGTACGCGGCACGGCGATTCACTCTAGGGGCTACCAACCGGTCACGGAAGAAAATTCCCGAGTCCGCACATCTGGCCCGCCGAATCTGGACTTGTGGAGGACGAAACTCGACTTTCGTCGTCCACAACTGCAGATTCGCCTGCCATTGCTGCCGATTCGGCGGACGAGTTTTGCCGGATCGGTGGACAGAACGGCCCGGCAGGGCCAGGGTGAACCTTCGTGCGCATCGTTGTCGGAGCCGCAGCGGCGGCCACTCTCGCTCTCACCACCCTCACGTTCGCGCCGGCGGCGCAGGCTGTGCAGCCAGGGGGTGCGTACGACTGGACGTCTGTGAACGTGGATACGACCCAGGGGTTCCGGGCGCTGGACGCCGTCGACGCGGAGACCGCGTGGGTCGGCGGGGACGGCGGGGGAGCGTTCCGTACGACCGATGGCGGCCGGACCTGGGACGAGGTCTCGCCGCCGGGATCCGACGGGCTGCTCTTCCGCGATGTCGAGGCACGCTCGGCGAGCGAGGCGGTGGTGCTCTCCATCGGTGAGGGTGAGGCGAGCCGGATCTACAAGACCGTCGACGGCGGAGCGACCTGGACCGAGACGTTCCGGTCCGCGGAGCCGACCGCGTTCTACAACTGCGTCGACTTCTGGCCCGGCGGCAAGCGCGGGATCGCGATGAGCGACCCGGTCGACGGTGAGTGGCGCATCATCACGACCGCCGACGGCGGCGACACCTGGACGATCGCGGACACGCGCGGCCTGGAGGCGCCGGGCGAGTTCGGCTACTCGGCCAGCGGGACCTGCCTGGTCACCGCGGGGGCGCGCGACGCCTGGATCGGCGGTGGCGGCGCGGCCGCGAAGATCTACGCCACCCACGACGGCGGTCGTTCCTGGTCCGCTGCCGACTCCACGATCGCGACCGGTGAGGCCGCCGGTGTCTTCGGGCTCGGGTTCCGCAACCCTCGCCAGGGCATCGCGGTCGGTGGCGACTTCGGCCTCGAGGACGACGGCGTCGACCGCGCCGCCTACTCCACCGATGGCGGCCACACCTGGACCAACTCCGACTCCGACCTGGGCGGATACCGTGAAGCGGTCGCCTGGAGCGGTGGCCGCACGGCGATCGCCGTCGGCCCCAACGGCAGCGACATCAGCCATGACAACGGCCGTTCCTGGAAGCCGTTCGGCGCCACCCAGACCCGGTTCCACACCGTCGACTGCGCCCAGGGTGTCTGCTGGGCCGCCGGTGCGGGCGGGCGGGTCGGGGTGCTCGCTCGCTGAGCTCAGATCTTGAGCCCGATCGTCATCGGTCCGCTCGAGGCCATCTCGTGCTCGCCGCGCTCGATGCAGAACTCGTTGCCCTCGGGGTCCCGGAGCGCGACGAAGCCGGTCCCGTCCTCCTTGCGGTGGTCGCCGAAGACGGTGGCGCCGAGCGAGAGCGCGCGCTCGACGAGCTCGTCGCGGGTGGTGTCCTCCGGCTTGATGTCGATGTGGACCCGGTTCTTCGCCGACTTCGCCTCGGGCACCGGGACGAAGAGGAACATCAGCTCCTTCGAGGGGAAGCTGCGGGCGACGATCACCTCGGGGTCCTCGTCGTAGAAGAGGTGCCAGCCGGTGACCGCCGACCAGAACTCCCCGAGCTTGCGGGGGTCGGCACAGTCGAAGGTGAGATGGCGGATCTGGATTGTCATGGCCGGATCATCCACCGAAGCCCGCCCGACGCGGAACGGGTTATTCGACGAACTCCGAGACCGTACGCGGCGTGGCCGCCGTCGCCACGGCGACGGCCGTCTCGAGCGGCACGTCCGGGATGTCGACGTGCTCATGGCCGGCCGCGGTCATCGCGGTGACCTGGGCCAGGCCGATGCGGCGGTCGAAGAACGTCTGCCTGACCCGCCAGCCGATGATGCCGTCGGTCTGCAGCGCGGTGCGCACGGCGGTGTAGGAGCCTGAGCGGACGACCAGGTAGCGATCGGTGAGCGCGTGGCCGAGGTGGCGGTGGCGCAGCTCGGCACCGAGCAGCCCGAGAACGAGGGCCACCACCAGCATGGCGACCGGGATCCACCAGAGCCAGATGTCGCCGAAGACGCCGATCAGCACGGTCGGGACGAGCGCGACGAGCGTCCATACGACGGTGGCGACGACCGCTCGGAACCAGTAGCGCCGGCGTGGCCGCGGCCCGTGTCCGGTGAGCGCCGCCGAGAACGCGTCCTCGCCGAGGATGTCGGTGCCGACCTCGGAGACGACCTGCTCCGGGGCCGTCGGCAAGACCGCGGGGAAGTTGTCGTTGAGCCCGGTCGTCAGCAGGTTCAGGTCGGCCCCGCCGGCCAGGCCGATCAGCGGGCCGACGGTGGAGGTGGCGCCGCGTACCTTCGCCTCTTCCACCGTCGTCGCGCGGGTGCTGGTCAGGCCGAAGCTGCGCCGCAGCGTGGTGCCCTCCCGGCCCTGCTCGCGTACGACCTGGAGGTCCCACCAGCGCACCGCGTAGCCCACGCACGACCCGATCGCCCACACCGCGGCGGCCCCGACGATCGCGATCGGCACGGCGATGAACAGCATGCGTACGAACTCGTCGACAGGGACGCCGTTGACCTCGCCGTTGGTCACCCGGACACCGAAGGACTCCCACGGGATGAGGTCGGAGAACGCACCGAAGAGCGCGCCCAGACCGCCGAGCGCGATCGCGAGGTTCCTGAGGTTGAGCGGGGCGTACCTGATCCAGGACCAGTCGAGCTTGGCGATGATCTCGCCTTCGGGCGAGGCCGCGACGGGCGTGGTCTCCGGCGAGGAGCCTTCGGCTGCGGGCACGTCAGGCGTGGATGGCGCGGATGGCGCGGGGGCCACGTGCAGGAGCTCGCGCCGCAGCCGGGCGGCGGCGTCCTTGGTGAGCGAGTCGAGGGTGATCTGGCCCTCGTCGACCCCGGTGCCGACATTGACCTTGGTGACCCCGAGCGCACGGTGGATGAGGGTCGAGCTCAGATCGACGCTCCGCACCCGGTCGAGCCGGGCGGTCAGGGTGGTCCGGTTGAGCAGCCCCTTGCGCACCTCCAGATGCGTCGGTGTCACCCGATAGCTCGTGGTCAGCCACGGGACCATGCCGGCCAGGGCCGCGACCACCGCGATGCCGACCGCGACCAGCAGACCGATGAACACGTTCGCCTGCCCGGCACCGAAGGCACCGACCGCGGCCGGGATGATCGCCTGACGCAGCGTCGAGAGCGGGCTGACGACCGCGGTCCACCCCGCCAGCCGCTGCCACTCCGCATCAGGAACGACAGGAGCGTCAGGGACCTCGGGGGCCTCGGGGACGTCAGGGACCTCGGGTGTGCTCACGTCGCGTCCTCAGGCGTCGCCGCAGTGATCGCCACCAGCTTCGCGACGACCTCGAGCGCGAGCGCGTCGTCGAGGCAGGCGATCTGGACGATGCCCGCCGAGGAGGCGGTGGAGACCTTGACCGTACGCAGCCCGAACCGCCGCATCAGCGGCCCCTGGGTCGAGTCGACCGTCTGCACCCGGGAGAGCGGCACGATCTCGTCGATGACGGTGAGCCACCCGTGGCGTACGTGGACGGCGATGTCGGTCACCTCCCACCGGTGGATCCGGAACCGGATCGAGGGCACGAAGGTCAGTCCCGGCACCGGCGCCAGGACGAAGACGACGGCGACGAGCCAGAGGATCCACGTCCAGAAGCCCGCCGGGACGAGCACCGCCGCCACGATCGCACCCACCGCGAGCGCCAGCCAGATCACGGCGCCGATCGCCTCCGCCGTACGCCAGTACGCCGGCGCGCGCTCGGAGACCTGATGTGCGGGTTCGCGCAGTCGCTGTGGTGCGTCGGGGGCGTTCACGGGACGCGAGCCTATTGGGTGGTCGGTCTTTACCGTCGGATATGTGCAGATTCGGTGCAGACGGCGGCAGCGCACCCCTAGAACAGCTAGGGTTAATGCCTAGAAGAGCTAGGTATGGGAGGCGGGTGCGCATGCGCATCGACAAGGATCTGGTCGCCGCCTCGGCGACCCCGCTCGTGCTCGGCATCCTGGCCGAGGGCGAGTCGTACGGCTATGCCATCGGCAAACGGGTCGCGGAGCTCTCCGGCGGCCGGATGGAGTGGACCGACGGGATGCTCTACCCGCTGCTGCATCGTCTAGAGCGACTCGGCTACGTCGACGCAAGCTGGGGACGATCGGAGAGCGGCCGCCGGCGCAAGCACTACGCGATCACCGACACCGGCCACCAAGCGCTCGCCGACCGGCAACGTCAGTGGCAGGTGGTCGCCGACACCTTGGACAACGTGTGGCGCAGCTTCGGCACGCCCCCGGTCGCGGAGGGGCTGGCATGAGTCTGGACCTGGAGGCACAGATCGATCAGTGGCGCGGCTTCGTGGCTCGCCGGCCCGCCCTGGCCACCGACGACGTCGTCGAGATGGAGGACCATCTCCGCCACCAGATCGCTGATCTCACCGACGGGGGTCTCGCCGAGGACGAGGCGTTCCTGGTCGCGGTCAAGCGGATGGGCAACCTCGACGACGTCTCCCGGGAGTTTGCCCGCGAGCACTCCGAGCGGCTGTGGCGACAGCTGGTGCTGATCCCGGAGCCGGGTGCCGGCGTCGTCGGGTCGCGCTGGCGCGACCTCGGCATCGTGATCGGCGTGGCGCTGCTGGCCGGCGTCGCGCTCAAGATCCTCATCGAGTCCTTGGACGAGTTCGCGTTCATCCGCAACGTCGCGTTCGTGCTGGTCCCGGCCGTGGCCGGCTGGATGGCGTACAAGCGCCGGGTCTCCTGGCGCGTGGCTGCAGTCCTCACGGCGGTGGCTGCCGCGCTCGTGCTCGTGGTCAACCTCTACCCGTTCGAGATGTCGCCGGTGCCCGGCGCGGGCGAGGATCCGGGCATGACCGCCGTGCTCGTGGTCATCCACACGCCGGTGGTGCTGTGGCTGCTCACCGCGGTGGCGTACGCCGGCGGCAACTGGCGCTCCCACGGCCGTCGGATGGATTTCGTGAGGTTCACCGGCGAGCTGGCGATGTATCTCGCGCTCATCCAGGCCGGCGCCGGAGTGTTGATCGGGCTCAGCGTCGGGGTGTGGAACCTGGCCGGCTTCGACCTCGAGCCCTACCTGGAGGACTGGATCCTTCCCTTCGGTGTCCCCGGCGCGATCATGGTCGCGGCCTGGCTGGTCGAGGTGAAGATGAACGTGGTCGAGAACATCGCCCCGGTGCTCACCAAGGTCTTCACACCGCTGGCACTGGTGATGCTGGTGGCGATGTTCGCGGTGATGGTCCTCGGCGACTCCTTCGACGCGGTCGACCGCAACCTGCTCATCCTGATGGACGCGGTGCTGATCTTGGTCGTGGCCCTGCTGCTCTACTCCATCTCCGCCCACAACCCGATGGAACCCGCCGGCGTCTTCGACTGGATCCAGCTCGCGTTGGTCGTGGCCGCCCTCGCTGTCGATGCGATCGCGCTGAGCGCGATGCTGACCCGGATCGCGGAGTTCGGCTGGACCGCCAACAAGACCGCGGCCCTCGGCCTCAACCTGATCCTGCTGGCGCACCTCGCCTGGACCGGTTGGCTCACCCTGCGTTTTGTACGCCGCACCGGAACGTTCCACGACGTGGAGCGCTGGCAGACCCGCTATCTGCCGGTCTACGGCCTGTGGGCGGCGGTCGTGGTCGTGGCCTTCCCGGTCCTCTTCTCGTTCGACTGACGCGCCCGGGTGTCATCGCCGCGCCTTGTGCGCGGCGATGACCGAGGGGCTTCAGTCGAAGGAGTGTCGCGGGAGCGCGCCGGCGATACCGGTCGACGATCCGGCCGGGTTCGGCGCAGAAGGCCGCTGCAGCCCCGTCCGCGTTTCGGCCGTGGTCGGCGTACGACCCTAGGATTGTCGATCGTGGCACTCACCATCGGCATCGTGGGACTTCCCAACGCGGGCAAGTCGACCCTCTTCAACGCTCTGACCAAGAACGACGTACTCGCGGCGAACTACCCGTTCGCCACCATCGAGCCCAACGTCGGTGTCGTCGGGGTTCCCGACGAGCGGCTGGCCGAGCTGGCGAAGATCTACGGGTCCCAGAAGCTGCTGCCGGCCACGGTGCAGTTCGTCGACATCGCCGGCATCGTGCGCGGCGCCTCGCAGGGTGAGGGCCTGGGCAACAAGTTCCTCTCCCACATCCGTGAGTCCGACGCGATCTGCCAGGTCACCCGGGTCTTCCGCGACGACGACGTCACCCACGTCGACGGCAAGGTCGAGCCCGCCAACGACATCTCCACCATCCAGACCGAGCTGATCCTGGCCGACCTGGAGACGGTCGAGAAGGCGATCCCGCGGCTGGAGAAGGAGTCGCGCAAGGCTCCTGACCTCAAGGCGAACCTCGCCGCCGCGGTCGAGGCCAAGGAGGCCCTCGAGGCCGGCACCCCAATCATCGCCACGAAGATCGACCGCGCGCTGATCCGCGACCTGATGCTGCTCACCGCCAAGCCCTACATCTTCGTCTTCAACTGCGACTCCGACGAGCTCGCCGACGAGGCCCTGAAGGACTCCATGCGCGAGCTGGTCGCCCCCGCCGAGGCGATCTTCTTGGACGCGAAGTTCGAGTCCGAACTCGTCGAGCTCGACGAGGACGAGGCCCGCGAGTTCCTGGCCGACGCCGGCGTCGAGGAGCCCGGCCTGGACATCCTGGCCCGCGTCGGCTTCGACACCCTCGGCCTGCAGACCTACCTCACCGCCGGCCCCAAGGAAGTACGCGCCTGGGAGATCCCCAAGGGCGCCACCGCCCCCGAAGCAGCCGGTGTCATCCACACCGACTTCCAGAAGGGCTTCATCAAGGCCGAGATCGTCTCCTACGACGACCTCATCTCCGCCGGCTCCGTAGCCAAGGCCCGTGACCTCGGCAAGGTCCGCATGGAGGGCAAGGACTACGTCATGGCCGACGGCGACGTGGTCGAGTTCCGTTTCAACGTCTGAGCCTCCGGGACCGAGCCTCCGCGGAGATACTCGCGTCATGACGATCGACCGTCTGATCGCGTCGGGGCTGTTGTCGGCCGACGACGCGGAGTGGTCGCCGGTAGCCGGCGGAGAGTCCGGTGCCACGGTGCTTCATGACCGTGAGGCGGAGCGCTATGCGAAGGTCGTTCCCGCTGCGGCGGCGCAGGACCTGGCTGCGGAACGCGATCGGATCACCTGGCTCGGCGAGGCAGGCCTCCCCGTCGCCTCCGTGCTCGACTGGCGGGCGACGGACGATGGCGCGTGCCTGATCACCAGTGCGGTGGCCGGCGTCTCGGCAGACCAGCTGGATGCTGATGCGCTTCGACGCGCCTGGCCGAGCATCGCCGCGATCGTTCGTACGCTGCACGGCCTGCCTGTGGAGGCGTGTCCCTTCGACAGGGGGCTCGGGGTGATGGTGCCGCTCGCACGGGAGGTGGTCGCCGCGGGTCGAGTCCAGGCTGAGTTCCTGCCGGTAGCGCTGCAGCAGGTGCCGCCGGCGACGATCCTCGACGGGATCGAGGACGAGCTGCCGCAGCGTACGTTTCAAGAACGCACCTCACCTGTCGTGTGCCACGGCGACCTCTGCCTTCCGAACATCCTCGTGGACCCGGACACGATGCGCGTATCTGGACTGATCGATCTGG
Organism: Nocardioides sp. NPDC087217; assembly: GCF_044744805.1. Taxonomy (NCBI): domain Bacteria; kingdom Bacillati; phylum Actinomycetota; class Actinomycetes; order Propionibacteriales; family Nocardioidaceae; genus Nocardioides; species Nocardioides sp. NPDC087217. Next base: position 396,163 of record NZ_JBIUZB010000001.1, on the reverse strand, counting down.
GGCGGCTCGGTCGTGCGGACCCGTACGCGGACATCGCCCTATTGCTTGAGAATGCTCGCGAAACGTGGCGTGATGAGGCCACCGCTTCCCAGGCCGATCGTGAGTTCGCCGAGTTGTATGGATTCCGTCTCGACGCCGAGCGTCGGCGCTTCTATCTGCGTCTCGACCCACTGACCTGGCCTGGCTGAACGATCAGGCGACAGCCGCATGATCAGTGGACTGGTGGGCCCTGCGGCTGCCCCTCGAACCTGGCTCCGCTCGGTTCGGCGAATACCGCACCTCATGAGCGGAGGCCGGCGGCGTGGTCCGCGTAAGCGATACTGAGCGGGCACGACATGCCGCCGCCTCAACCCAACACTGGAGGTTCCATGCCCAAGGGCTACTGGGTCAGCGCCTATCGCAACATTTCAGACCCTGAGAAGCTGGCCGCTTACAACAAGCTGGCCCCGCAGGCCGTCAAGGCCGGGGGCGGTCGGGTCCTCAGCCGTGGCAGTCGGGTCGTGGCGCACGACTCCGGAATCGCCGAGCGCACCGTCCTGATCGAGTTCGACAGCTTCGAGCAGGCCGTCGCGGCGCACGAGAGCGCGGCGTACCAGGAGGCGCTGGCCGCCCTCTCCGACGGTGTCGAGCGCGACTTCCGCATCATCGAAGGTATGGACTGACCGAAGTCCGGGATCTTCAGGTGCCACGGCTCGAGCTCACCACTGAAGTTCAGGCGACGCCGGAGCGGTGCTTTGAGCTGAGCTTGTCCGTGGACGCGCACCAGTCGTCGATGTCCGACTCGGGTGAGCGCGCGATCGCCGGTGTCACCTCGGGCGCGATGCGTCTCGGCGACTCGGTGACCTGGCACGCCCGACATTTCGGGGTCCCGTTCACGATGACCTCGGTGATCAGTCAGTACGACGCTCCGTACCGATTCGTGGACGAGCAGGAGTCCGGCCCGTTTCGGCGGTGGTGGCACGGGCACCGATTCGAACCAGTCTCTGGTGGCACCCTGATGACGGATGTCGTGGAATTCGAGTCGCCTGCTGGACCGGTCGGTCGGTTCGTGAACGCACTCGTGCTGACTCGGTACATGACGAAGCTGCTGGAGCAACGGAACGCGTGGTTGGTCGACGCCCTCTCTGCGCCTGACGTCTGACGGCTGGCCACCGCTAGGCTCGGCCGAGGTCTCGGCTGACGGAGTGGAGCTGCGATGGTTGGCCAGGTTGAGGTGATGTTGATCGTCGCGCTTGTGGCGATGTGGTGGGTGCCGACGATCGTCGCGCTGGTCCTGATCGTCCGCAGTGTCTCTGCCCGGGGGCGCATGAATGGGCTGGACGTCCTCGACATCGTGATGGTGCTGGTCTTCAGCTGGGCAGGTGCCTTGGTCTACTTCCTCATCGCGTTCCTGCGTCACCGACAGGAGTCCCGGGCCGTGGTCGCGGTGGCGCCTGCGATCGTAGAGACCGAGACGACCTTGAACCGGGTCGATGAGGCGTACGCACTGGCCTGGGCCGAAGCGCGTACGGCAGCCGATGACGACCTGATCGACGTGCTCCGCCAGGCAGGACTCGGGCCGAGCTGGACCGAGCCGAGCCGGCCACGGGCGGATCTGCTACTCGCCATCTGGCGGGCGGGCGCTACCCCGCGGTCCGCCTCGAGACAGCTTCGCGAAGCTCTCGGCGCACGGTATGGTGCTTGACCCTGGTGGGGACCAGGAGAATTCTGGAGAGATGACCAACCGTGCGATCGATGACTCGCGTTCGCTGCTGACTCTCGGCCGGGTGGACTCGGTGCGGGTCCAGGTCGGCTATCGGGCCAGCCCGGACGACCAGGTGGACCGGCAGTACCTGCTCGACCTGTCGGTCCCGGAGCCGGACGGCGGGGGAGGCGAGGATGTACTCGACGATCAGGAGATCCTCGCCGCGCTGGAGCCAGTCCTGTACGCCGGAGCCGACGCGCGACGGCACTACTCGCTGCACCAGCACCGATGGCACACCAGCTGGGGCGCCAGTCCGGGCGCCCTCGAGATCGGGCTGCTGGTGAACACCGGGCCTCGGACCACGGCCGTCTCAGAGGCATCGTACGACGGTGTGGCCCGCGCCTTTCGTGACGTGATGGAGGTGGTCGGCCAGCCGGAGCGGACGCCGACCTCGCGGGAGTCGGCGGTCCAGCGCACACTGCGCGCGGCCGCGACGGCGTACGCCGTGGACCCGGACGCCCTGTCGCTCCGTGCGGAGGAGCACCACGCGGCCGACAACTCCTGGATGCTCACCCTGCGCTCCACCGCGGGGGATGAGTACGACGTGGTGGTCGGTTTCGTCGAGGGGTACGCCGGTGCGGTGTCGGTGCGGCACGCACACCGGATCGAGGCGGCCGACTCCATCGGCCCCGAGTGACGTGGAGCCATGAAGTCGCCGCGCTACAGCCAGGGCGGGCGTCCGGGGCCGGTCGGGTGGGTGCCGGTGACGCCCATGACGACCGAGTACAGGCTGGTCTCGGCGGTGATGAAGAGGCGGTTGCGCTTGGCGCCGCCCCAGGAGATGTTGGCGACGGTCTCGGGGACGTTCAGGCGGCCGATGAGGGTGCCGTCGGGGTCGTAGCAGTGCACGCCGTCGTCCATCGCGGCGACCCAGAGGCGGCCGCCGTCGTCGAAGCGGAGGTTGTCGAAGCGGGCGTCGTCGCGGGCTCCGGCGTCGGCGAAGACCTCGCCCTCGGCGAGAGTGCCGTCATCACGTACGTCGAAGACCCAGATCTTGCCGGCACGGGTGTCGGAGACGAAGAGCTGGCGCTCGTCGGGGGAGAAGACCAGCCCGTTCGGGGCGCCGAAGCAGTCCGCGACCAGGCGGACCTCGCCGCTTGCGGGGTCGATCCGGTAGACGTTGTTGGAGCCGATCTCGCTCTCGGCGCGGTAGCCCTCGTAGTCGCTGGTGATGCCGAAGTCTGGGTCGGAGAACCAGATCGAGCCGTCTGACTTCACGGTCGCGTCGTTGGGGCTGTTCAGGCGCTTGCCCTGCCAGTGCTCGGCCAGCACCGCGATCGTGCCGTCGTGCTCGGTCCTGGTGACCCGGCGGTTGCCCTGTTCGCAGGTGATCAGCCGGCCCTCGCGGTCGAGGGTGTTGCCGTTGGTGTGCCCGGCGGTGCGGCGGAAGACGCTCACGTCTCCGGTCTCCTCGTCCCAGCGCAGCATCCGGTCGTTGGGGATGTCGCTCCAGACCACCTGACGCCAGGCGGGCACGTAGATCGGCCCCTCAGCCCAACGGCACCCGGTGAAGAGGACCTCCAGCGCCTCGTCGCCGTTCATGCACCGTCCGGCGCGGAACCGGTCATCGAGCATCTCGTACAGCCCAGGGCGATCGCTGCTCATGGAGTCCACTCCTCAGTTTCCAGAACGCCGAATCTGAATCGGCCTGAGATGAAGACTGCAAGATCAGATATGGTCAGCGCAAGACATTTCTGAACGGAGAACCTGTGGACCAGATCGATCGCGAGCTGCTGGCCGAGCTTCAGAGCGACGCCACCCAGTCCTATGCTGCGCTGGGCCAAGCGGTCGGCCTCTCCGCGGGCGCGGCTCACGAGCGCGTACGCAAGCTGCGTGAGAGTGGCGTCATCCGGCGCACCACCGCCGACGTGGACCCGGCCGCCGTGGGCAGCTCGGTGCTGGCGTACGTCATGGTCGACTCCACGTCGTGGATGGGAGAGTCGGCGGAAGCGTTCGCCGCGCTCCCGGAGATCGTGGAGGCCCACATCATCGCGGGCAGCGCCTCCGTGCTGGTGAAGGTGAGGACCGCGACCACCGAGCAGCTGCAGGACGTGCTGCGCCGGATCTACGCCATCGAGGGCGTCAGCGGAACGCAGGCGACGGTCGTCCTGGAGACCTTCTTCGAGCGGCCGCTCTCGCCGGTGGTCGCGGACCAAGCCTGATGTCAGGCGGGCACCTTGTCCAGGAAGCCGCGTACGTCACGGATCCGCTGGTCGGCGTCGACGACGACCACGTCGAAGCCGATGACGACCGGCTCCGCGCCGGCCGGTCCCAGACCCCACTGGAACCGGGCCTGCTGGTGGTGGGTGTCGACGGTCCCCACGGGCGTGAACACGAAGTCCGGGAACTGCGCGCGTACGGCCTGGATGGTCGCCCCGACGGCCTCGCGGCCCTGCACGTCGGCGAGCGGGTCCACGTAGACGCAGTCGTCGGACCAGTGCTCGGCCAGCAGCTCGGTGAGCACCGACTCGTCGGTGGCGTTCCAGGTGTCCAGGTAGCGCGTCACGATGTCGTTCATGGTGTCTTCCTTCTCTCGGATCGGGTTGCCAGGAGAAGGGTCGCCGCTGGTCGGTGCGCCGGTCGATAACCTCCGAGGTCATGGCCCTCGGAATCCAGGGTTGGCTAGCCTCGGGCCGTGATCTCAACCGCGACGTCACCGTCAGCGTCGGTCGGCAGCGAGCTGCGCCGGTGGCGCGAGCTGCGGTCCTTGAGCCAGCTCGCGCTCGCCACGCAGGCCGAGGTGAGCACCCGGCACGTGAGCTACGTCGAGAACGGTCGCTCCCGGCCGACACCGGAGATGATCGTCCGGCTGGCCGAGGTGATGCGGGTGCCCATGGCCGAGCAGAACCGGCTCCTGCTCGCCGGGGGCTTCGCCCCTCGCTATCCGCACCGTGCCACCGATGACGACGCGCTCGCGCCGGTGATGGCCGGGCTCCGCAGCCTGTTGGACGCCCACGCGCCGTACCCGGCTCTGCTCCTCGACGAGCACTGGGACATCGTCGATGCCAACCAGCCCGTCGACGGACTGCTCGACGGCTGTGACGCCAGCCTGCTCGAGCCTCCGCTGAACGTGATCCGGCTCTGCCTGCATCCGCGAGGACTCGCCCCGCGTATCCGCAATCTGCCCGTCTGGCGAGCCCACCTGCTCCACCAGCTCGGCCGCCGCATCACCCACACAGGCGGTGACCCGGCCCTGGTCGCTCTCCGCGACGAGGTCACCGCCTACCACTCCGGCGACGAGCCGTCCGTCCGGCCGCTGGCCGACCCGGTCGTCCCGCTGGAGATCGACGCGGGCGGCCACGCGCTGCGCTTCTTCAGCGTCGCCAGCCAGATCGAGAACGCCTCGGACGTCACTCTCAACGGCCTCCATCTGGAGACCTTCGTCCCCGCCGACGACCGGACGCGACAGCTGCTCAGCCGGTGACCAGTCGGATGGCGCGTGCGGCTCAGCTGTCGAGGGGCATGCGTACGCCGGTGAGCTCCTCGGAGACGGTCCAGAGCCGCTGCTGGGTCTGCAGGTCGTAGGAGAACGGGCTGGAGGTCACCAGCTTCGGATGTCCGCGGACCTCGCCCCGGCCGCCGGGCCCGTAGTACTGGCCGCCGATGACGGCGGGGTCGGTGGCGGCGCGCAGCGTGGGCAGGGCGCCCATCTCGGCCGGCTGGGCGATCAGCGGTGCGAGCCAGGTGAAGGGCACCCGAAGCGCGGCGGGGGTGTTGCGGGCGAGCTCGGTGTTGGACCCGCCGGGATGAGCGGCCACCGCGACCGTGGTGCCGTGCGGTGCGAGCCGGCGCTGAAGCTCGTAGGTGAACATCAGGTTGGCGAGCTTGGCCTGGCCGTACGCCGCGACGCGGCTGTAGGAGCGCTCCCACTGAAGGTCGTCGAAGTGGATGTCGGCCCGGATGCGGTGACCGATGCTGCTGACGGTGACGACCCGGGACCCGGGGACGGGGAGGAGGCGGTCCAGCAGCAGCCCGGTGAAGGCGAAGTGGCCCAGGTGGTTGGTGCCGAACTGCAGTTCGAAGCCGTCCTCGGTGGTCTGCTTCGGCGTGTACATCACGCCGGCGTTGTTGATCAGGAGGTCGATCCGCGGATGGGCGGCGCGAAGGTCGGCCGCAGCCGATCGGATCGACTCCAGAGAGGTCAGGTCGAGGACCTGAACGGAGACGTCGCCGCCGATGCGCGCGGCGGCCTGCTTCCCCTTCTCGACGTCGCGGACGGCCAGGACCACGTGGGCGCCGTGCTCGGCGAGCATCCGGGCGGTCTCGAAGCCGAGGCCGGTGTTGGCGCCGGTCACGATCGCCACTCGGCCGTGCTGGTCGGGGATGTGCTGATCAGTCCAGGTGTTGCTCATTGTCCGCTCCCTAAAGAACCATCGGTCTGTTACAACCAACTTAAGAGACCAGTGGTCTGATGTCAAGGGACCGGCGGTCTTTAAGTTAGTCTGGGGCGGTGACATTCCAGCGGGCACGAAGCGACGAGCAACGAGAGATCCGCCGCCGGGCGATCCTGGACACCGCGGCGGCGATGCTCGACGAGATGCCGGTGGCCGAGGTGAGTCTCAACGAGCTCAGCCGGCGGGTGGGGCTGGCCAAGTCGAACGTGCTGCGCTACTTCGAGTCGCGTGAGGCGGTGCTGCTCGAGCTGCTGGACGACTTCTTGGGAGCGTGGCTCGAGGAGCTGGCCGAGGAGCTGGCTGCGGGTGTCCAGGCCGAGGCGTCACCGGAGGTGCGGGCGGACCAGCTGGCTGAGGTCCTCAGCCGGTCGCTGTCGGGGCGGATGGTGCTCTGCGACCTCTTCGGCGCGCAGGGTGGCGTCCTCGAGCACAACGTCTCGGTCGAGGTCGTCAAGCGTCACAAGCGCTCCACCCACACGCACCTCGTGACCATGCTCGACCTCGTACGCCGCCACCTGCCCGAGCTCGGCGACGGTGCCCAGACGTTCTGCATGATGAGCCTGATCTCGGCGGGCGCCCTGGCGGCGTACGTCCCGCCGCCGCCCAGCGTCCTCGCCGCCTATGCGGACGAGCCGGACCTCGGCGTACTGCATCTGGATCTGCACGACGCCCTGCGCACCTCGTTCACCGCGGCGCTCGTGGGCGTGCTGCCACGCTGACCTACCCCTTGATCAGCCGCATGGTCTGGTGCGAGAGCAGTCTGTTCACTGCGGGCAGCCGGGAGATCGTCCCGACGATGAGGGCTTCGTACGCATCGGGGTCGGCGACCTGGACGCGCAGGTAGTAGTCCGGCTGGCCGAGCATGCGTCGCATCTCGGTGACCTCGGGGACGGCGACGGCGGCGGTCTCGAAGTCCTCGATGGTCTTGCCGTCGTTGACGGCGATGTCGATGGCAACGATGACCTCGAACCCGCGTCCGCCGCTCTTCGGGTCGATGCTGGCGTGGTAGCCCTTGATCACGCCGTCGCGCTCCAGTCGCTGCACCCGGCGCAGGCATGGCGCCGGGGTGAGCCCGACCCGTCGGGCGAGCTCGGCGTTGCTCAGCCGGGCGTCATCCTCGAGCTCGGCAATGATTGCTCGATCCAGGTCGTCAATCGCATGATCATTGCGCACAGCGGCACTTTAGCATCGCCAATGGGCAACCCAAGGACGTCAGAACTTTCCTAGGCTTGCGGCATGCAAGTGATGGAGATGGAGACGGCGCACCGGGAGCTCGCGGGGACCCGCGAGGAGGTCGCCGCCGGGTGGAGGACAGTGCTTCCCGCGTGTGTCGCCGTCGTCCCGCTCGGGCTCGCGCTCGGCGTACTGGTGGTCCAGTCCGGGCTCGCCTGGTGGTGGGCGCCGGTGCTCGGCGCGGTCGTGTTCGCCGGCTCCATGGAGTTCCTGCTGGTCGGCCTCCTTGCCGCCGCCGCGCCGCTGGCGCAGATCGCCGTCAGCACGCTGCTGGTGAACTTCCGGCACGTCTTCTACGCCATCACGTTCCCGATGCACCGGGTGCGCGGCCGTGGGTGGAAGGCCTACAGCACCTTCGCGCTGACCGACGAGGCGTACGCGCTCACCGCGACGCCGGAGGCGGCCGAGTGGTCGCGGACCAGGATCGTCAGCATCCAGGCGTTCTTCCACCTGGCGTGGGTGCTCTGCGTGGCTGCCGGCGCCGGGCTGGGATCGCTGATCCCGCCGCAGGTGGTCGGCCTCGACTTCGCGGTCACCGCGCTGTTCGTGGTGCTGGGGATCGAGGCGTACAAGGTCCGGAGGTCGGTGCCGATCTCAGTGCTTGCCCTGGGCTGCGCGATCGTCGCGGCGCTGATCTCGCGCGACAACATGCTGCTGATCGCGATGGGCATGTTCTGTGCCGCGCTGGTCTGCTCGTACGTCCTGGCTGCCGGTAGGAGCAGGCGTGGCTGATCCCTGGTACGTCCTGTCCGCCGTCCTCGTCTCCGCGGCCGTCACCTGGACCCTTCGCGCGGCTCCGTTCGCGATGCTCGCTCCGCTGCGGCACAGCGCGCTGCTGGCCTACATCGGCGACCGGATGCCCGTCGGCGTGATGGTCATCCTCGCCGCGTACACCCTCCGTGACACCGACCCTGCCGTCCTGGCCTCTGCCGGACCGGCCGCCCTCGCCCTCGCGATCACGATCGGGCTGCACCTGTGGCGAGGCAGCATGACGCTGAGCATCTTCGCCGGCACGGCAGCGTACGTTCTGATGACCTCGGCCATCGCGGCCTGATCATCAGCGATCGGGGACTACGGTGTCCGCATGACCGTAGAGAACAGTGCCAGGAAGTCTCGTCAGCGAGGCGACGGACGGAACGGGTTCGAACGCTTCGTGGAGGTGGTCACCTCTGTGGTCAGCCATGCTCCCTTCTTCTATGTGATCGTGGCCGTCCTGCTGGTGTGGGCGGTGAGCTTCCCCTTCTGGTCCTCGAGCACCAAGTGGGAGCTGGCCGTGCACACGGGTTCGTCGGTCCTCTCGCTGCTGTTGCTGGTGCTGCTCCAGAACGCCGGGCGGCGCTCGGAGGAGGCCTCCCACGAGAAGCTCAACGTGATCGCCTCGGCCCTCTCTGATCTCATGGAGTCCCGGGCCCGCGACGACGAGGACCTTGCCGACTCGGTACGGATCCTGCGCGAGGCCGTGGGGCTCGAGGAGCGACACTGAATACTCCCGAGACCACCTGCTGAGAAGGAGTGCACATGACAGAGCAGACGATTCCTGAGCCGGTCGCCGCCTTCATCGAGGCCGTCAACAGGCATGACGAGTCCGCGTTCCTCGACGCCTTCACCGAGGGTGGAGCTGTCGACGACTGGGGCCGCGTCTTCACCGGACGAGAGCAGATCAAGGGGTGGAGCGACAACGAGTTCATCGGCGCTCAGGGGACCCTCGCCGTCGAGGAGGTCGAGGCCGAGGACGGCACGGTGACCGTGATCGGCGACTGGCGCTCCACCCATGCCAACGGCCGCTCGAAGTTCGTCTTCGACGTCGACGGCGACCGGATCACCACGATGACCATTCGCGAGGGCTGACCCGCCTTGACCTCGATCCGCTGGGGGAGCGGGCGCTGGACCCATCCGCCCGTCGCCGCTGTCGAGCGCGGCTCCGACCTGCTCGTCACTGCCGCCGAGGGGAGCGACGCGTGGCGTACGACCTCCTACGGGTTCGTCCACGACAGCGAGCACGCCCTGCTGGCTCCCTTCGACCAGGACACCGCTTTCGAGGTCGAGTTCACGGCGGCGTTCTCGCAGCAGTTCGACCAGGCCGGGATCTTCGTACGCGTCAGCGAGACGCACTGGGTCAAGGCGGGCGTCGAGTACGCCGACGGTCGTCCTCAGCTCGGTGCCGTCGTCACCGACGGCACCTCCGACTGGTCACTGGCGCCGGTGCCCGACTGGCGCGACCGCAAGGTCCACATGCGGGTCAGTCGATCCGGTGACGCGCTCACCATCCGAGCCGCGGTCGACGGAGGCTCTCTTCAGCTCGTCCGACTCGTTCCATTCGCTCCGGAGTTCGTCGCCGAGGCCGGGCCGTTCACCTGTGCGCCCACGCGGGCAGGGCTCACGATCGCCTTCCACGCCTGGCGTACGACTGCGGCGGATGCCGCCCTGCACTGATCGTCGCCCTAGTTGATGATCTCGGCCCGTTCGTCGGTCCGGATCGCAGCGAGGCGGTCGCGCCACATCTGCAAGGCTTCAGGCGTCAGCCGGGTCCAGTCGTGGACCTCGGAGACGATCCGGAGCGGTGCCTTGCTGCGGTAGGAGCGGGTCGGGTTGCCGGGGAACTTCTTGTCCGTGACGTTGGGGTCGTTCTCGTACTCTCCGGTCGGCTCGACGAGATAGACCCGTGGCTCGCCGTCGCCGGGGGCGATCTCGGCGGCTAGGCCGGCGCCGTCGGGGAGCGCGGTGAAGTAGATGTGGTTCATCACCACCTCGGGCTTGTAGTTCGACCGGAAGCCGGGGGTGAGTAGATCTCCTTCGCGCAGATCGGCCTTTGTGCCGTGGTAGAACGGCCCGTCGTCCAGCGGCTCAGTCATGGTTGGAGGCTATCTGAGGGCTGGGGTATTCGTGCTTGGGTTCCAGCGTGGGTGGGGCCAATACGTTGTCTGGGTTGGGGGATTTAGAAGCAGGGTGTCTGGGTGGGTGCCATTCGGGTGTCTTGCGGGCTTCCGGCAGCGGTCTGGGTTTTGGTTGGGATATCTGTCCCTGATTGGGTTTTGCGACTTTTTCCGTGGCTTGGTTTTGTCTTGTGTGGTAGGCTCGGCGCAGGCGTAAACGTGAAGGCCGACCACCTCGAAAGAGGCGTGCCCTATCCATCCGAGACACAACGGGGGTGGGGTAATCCAGGGGAACCAGGGGCGTGCACGCTGAGCTGCGAGGGTAAGTAATAGCCCGTACTGCCGGGCCTCCGAGACCAGCGAACCAACCGGGATTCTGCACAGGCAGAAACCCTTGAGTTCGTACGTCGGGAGGTGACCGTGTCGATGACCATGCTGCAGCAGCCCCAGCACCCTGTGCTGGGGGCCGTGGTCGCGGTCACTGCATCGCTCGAGGGCGTCGCGGAAGGGAACCCCTCGTTCATGGCCGCCGATCAGAAGGCCACCACGCTGCTCGAGATCGCTCGCGCGAAGGCGCAGTTGGCTGAGCTCGAGCTCCGGGTGCTCGCCACCGCCGATGACGTGGCCGCCGAGAGCGCGGCGCGGGATGTGGCGGCGTGGCTGCATCACCACACCCACCAGCGCCCCGAAGCACTGCGCGCCGACCTCCGACTGGCCCAGGCACTGGACCGCTCCTATGGGCTGGTGGCGGCCGCGATGCGGGCCGGGGACTGCAACCCGGCCCAAGCCCGGGTGATCGTCGACGCCCTCGACGACCTCCCCGCCGACCTCGACCCCGAGATCAAGACCAAGGCCGAAGAGGCCTTGGTCGCTTACGCGGCCCGGTTCGACCCCACCCAACTCCGTCGCCTGGGGCGGCGGATCCTCGATGTCATCGCCCCGGAGGTCGCCGAAGCCGAAGAAGCCCGACGCCTTGCGGCCGAGGAAGCCCACGCCCGCAAGAAGACCCGACTCAGTATGCGGCGCCTCGGAGATGGCACCACCCGGATCACGGCGGTGGTCCCGGATGCAGCCGCGGACCGGCTCGCCACCACCCTGGGGGCCTTCGCCTCACCCCGACGCGATGACGGCATCCGCACCGAGACCGGCGAGTACCTGCCCTACGACCGCCGCCTGGGACGCGCGTTCTGTCAGATGCTGGAGACGATTGACCCGGCCCGGCTGCCGATCCACGGCGGGGATGCGACCACGGTGATCGTGACCATCGACCTCGACCAGCTCCGCAAAGAGGCCGGCATCGCCCAGATCATCGGCGGCAGCCCGATCACCGCCGCCCAAGCCCGCCGCCTGGCCTGCACCGCAGGCATCATCCCCGCCGTCCTCGGCGGCGCCTCCGAGGTCCTCGACCTCGGCCGCAAGGAACGGTTCTTCACCGCCGCCCAACGCCGTGCGCTCCTGCTCAGGTCAGCGACCTGCGAGGCCGAGGGCTGCGACATCCCCGGCACCTGGGCCGAAGCCCACCACTGGATCGAATGGGCCCAAGGCGGGGCCACCGACCTCGACAACGCCGCCCTGCTCTGCTCCCATCACCACCACCGCGCCCACGACCCGGAGTACCTCCACGAACGCCTCCCCAACGGCGACATCCGATTCACCCGACGCACATAGACCCCGGCCGACCTCAGCTGAGCCGAGGGTGTGAAGGGCCTGTGCGTCGTACGGTTGCCACCATGAGCGTCATCCCGATCGGGCCGAACCCCGAAGGCATCAGACGCGCGGAGCCGGCGGACGCCCCAAGGCTGAAGGAGATCGCGCTGGCGGCGTACGCGAGGTATGTGGAGCGGATCGGGCTCGAGCCTGGGCCGATGGGGGCGGACTACGAAGAGGCGATCGAGTCCGCCGAGGTCTGGGTGGCGATGGCTGATGGCGATGTTGCCGGATACGCGGTCACGAGGCATCCAGGGGATGCCGGGGTGCTGTTGGAGAACCTCGCGGTGGCGCCTGGTCATCAGGGGCGGGGGATCGGACGAGCACTGATCGCTCACGTCGAGTCCCGCGCGATGGCCGGCGGCGCGGCGTACGTCGAGCTCTACACGCATGAGGCGATGACCGAGAACCGGCGGCTCTATGCGCGGTTGGGGTATGAGGAGACCGGGTACGTCGTCGAGGATGGCTACCGCCGTGTGTTCATGACGAAGACAGTCTGATGCGGGTGTCGGTGGTCGGATCCTCGGGTTCGGGTAAGTCGACGGTCGCCCGGAGGCTGGCGGAGACTCTTGGGGTCCGGTACGTCGAGCTCGACGCGATTCATTGGCGGCCGGGATGGGTCGAGGAAGAGCACGACGTGTTCGTGGACAGGGTCCGCGAGGCGACCCGCGGTGAAGCCTGGGTCATCGACGGGAACTATCAGAGCAAGGTCGGCACCCTGGTGTGGGGACCGGCGGAGCTCGTCGTGTGGGTGAACCCGCCGCGGTGGCGGGTGATGGTGCAGGTCATCCTGCGTACGTTGCGGAGAGCCGCGAGGCGTGAGGAGCTCTGGAACGGCAACCGCGAGGGTTGGGGCGGTCTTCGTCTCTGGGATCCGAGCGACTCGGTGATCCGCTGGGCGTGGGACTCGTATGCTCCGCAGGTGAAGCGTTATGAGGCCGCGATGGCCGATCCGCGCCATTCTCACCTGCGGTTCGTGCGGCTCCGCTCGAGGCGGGACGTCGAACGGTTCCTAGAGAACGCCGGCGTGCAGGATCTCGACGTCGAGTGCTGACAGCTGCTTGATCACACCATCGGTCGGGCTGGCGTCGGTGATGATGCCGGTGACCTGACCCCAGGGGAGCACCCGGTAGGGGGAGGCGGTGCCGATCTTCTCCGAGGAGGCGAGGACGTACGTCTCGGCCGCACGCGCGGCGAGGGCGCGTTTCATGGCGGCGTCCTCGGCGTCGCCGGTGGTGAGGCCGGCCTCGGGGTGGACGCCGGTGACGCCGATGAGGCAGAGGTCGGCGGAGACGTTCTGGGCTGCTTCGACGGCTACGGCGCCACAGGCGACGGCGGAGTGCTTGAAGACCGTGCCACCGAGGAGGAACAGGTCGGCGCTCGGGTGCTGCAGGAGGGCCGAGGCGACGGTCGGGCTGTTGGTGATGACGGTGCACTCCACGTCTCGGGGAAGTGCCTCCGCGACGGCGAGCGCGGTGGTGCCTCCGTCCAGGATGAGCGTGCTTCCGGGACGTACGAGGCCGGCGGCCGTGGCTGCTACCGCACGCTTTCCGCCGGGCTCGACGCTGTGGCGGGTGGTGTAGTCGACGACCGCCGGGGAGACGGGGAGCGCACCACCGTAGACGCGCTGGCACAGACCTTCCGCGGCCAGGTCGCGCAGATCGCGGCGGATGCTGTCCTCGGAGACGCCCAGGTCGACGGCGACGTCCTTGGCCACGATCTTGCCTGTTTCATCCAGAATGCGCAGAAGATGAGCGCGGCGCTGTCCAACGAGCATGCACGTTCCTTTCTGTTTGTGCACAGTATTGCATGTAGTCTGACGCCATGACGACACCGAAGCCGATGCTCATCCTCATTGCCGGCCCCTATCGTTCCGGCACCGACGGTGACCCCGCGGCCATGGCCGCCAACCTCGAGCGGCTCGAAGCGGCCGCCTGGCCGATCTTCGCCGCCGGCCACATCCCGATGATCGGTGAGTGGGTCGCGCTGCCCGTGCTGAGCTCGGCCGGTGCCGGGCCCACTGACCCCCTGGCGGAGGAGGTCCTCTACCCGACCGCCGAGCGGCTGCTTCAGCGCTGCGACGCCGTCCTCCGGCTTCCCGGGGAGTCGGCCGGAGCCGACCAGGATGTGGCGATCGCCGAGCGCCGAGGGCTTCCGGTCTACTACGACATCGCGGAGGTCCCGACGATCGAGGCCCAGCGCGCATGAGCCGCCGTCCAGGCATCGAGGTCCCCGACCATCGAGGCCGCATCGGTCTCGACCGCGCCGGTCGGGAGCTGACCCGCAACCCCGACGTCGTGGTCCGAGACGTCGAGCTGACCTCGCAGGGGTGGCACGTACTCAGGCGCACGACGTTCGACTACCGGCGACGGGACGGGCGCTGGGAGACGCAGCAGCGCGAGACGTACGACCGTGGGAACGGCGCCGTGCTCCTTCCCTACGACACCGAGCGCGGCACGATCCTGCTGACCCGGCAGTTCAGATATCCGGTCTACGTCAACGACCATCCCGACGGGCTCCTCATCGAGGCGGCCGCGGGGCTGCTGGATGCCGACGACCCGGTCACCGCCATCCGCCGGGAGAGCGCCGAGGAGCTCGGTATCAGCCTCACCGACGTCGACCACGTCTTCGACGCCTACATGAGCCCCGGGTCGGTGACCGAACGGCTCCACTTCTTCGCGGCGGCCTACACGCAGGCAAGCCGCATCGGAGACGGGGGAGGAGTCGCCGAGGAGGGCGAGGACATCGAGGTGCTCGAGCTCGACTTCGCCGAGGCGCTGGCGATGACCCGGGACGGCCGGATCATCGACGGCAAGACGGTCATGCTCCTGCAGTGGGCCGCCCTCGACGGACCTTTCGCCCGCGTCAGGAGTCGGCAGGCTTACGCGTGAACGTCAGGTGGGTGACACCGCTGGGTGTCGAGACCGCCTCGATGTCGTAGTCGTTCTCGGTGCCCTCCAGGCCGTCCCAGACGCGTACGCCACGACCGAGGACGATCGGCACCTGAACCAGGTGCATCAGATCGACGAGCCCGGCGGCGACGAAGTCCCGCACCACGGTCGCGCCGCCCCCGAGGCGTACGTCCTGACCGTCGGCCGCCTCGAACGCGGCCGCCAGCGCCTCGGCCGGGGGCGCATCCAGGAAGTAGAAGGTGGTGCCGCCCTCCATCTCCACGGGCGGACGCGGCCGGTGGGTGAGGACGAAGGTCGGCGAGTGGAACGGCGGGTTGGAGCCCCACCAGCCCTTCCACTCGGGGTCGTCCTGCCATCCCGGCGGACCGAACTTGTTGGCGCCCATGATCTCGGCGCCGATGCCCTGGCTGTGCCGCTGCGCGAAGGCGTCGTCCGCGCCCGCGCCGCCGGACGAGTCCCAGTAGCGGGTGGCGAACATCCATTCGTGAAGGCGCTCGCCGGCATGGCCGAACGGCGCCTCGGCCGACTGCGGCTCCCCGGTCGCGAAGCCGTCGAGCGAGATCGAAAGATTGTGGACTCTGGTGAGTGGCATGGGTTCCTCCGTGAACCATGACGTCGAGGTCAGCTCGGCATCTGATCGAGCGTACTGCTCGAGGTTTAGCCGCGGAGGTGATCGAAGAGGATCTCCATGGACGCCTCGAGATGGCCGATGTCGCCTGTCGAGCGCAGCACCAGCACGCCGCCCTGGATCCCGGCGATCATCGCGGCCGCGCAGCGCACCGGGTCGATGGCGGCGCGGATCAAGCCGGAGGCCTGCATGGTGCGGATCCCGCGCTCGACCTCGGCCTGCCATCGTCCGATGAGGGCCGAGATGACCACAGGTGCGCCGGGCGTCTCCGCGAGCTGGCTCATCAGCGAACCCAGCGGACACTGCTGTCCCTGGGCGCGGTAGCGGGCGAGAACGGTCTCGCGCCATCGTTCCCAGGCTTCCCACGTGTCGAGAGCCGAGAGGTAGGGCTGCTGGTCCTCGATCACCTGGTCGGCCTCATAGCGGGCGACCTCGAGGAACAGCTCCTCCTTCCCGCCGGGGAAGTAGTGGAAGATCTGGCTGTTGCTCGTCCGGGTGACAGCTCTGATTTCCTCGAGCGTGATCCCGCCGGGGTCCTGGGTGCGCAGGTGAGCGGCCGTGCCTTCGATGATCTCTGCGCGTCTCCTCATGCCCTTCGGCGTCAGCCCCATGCCGTTCTCATTCCTCGAAAAAACTGGACTTGTGAGTCCAATTTACGCTCTCTACCGTCGCAGACATGACACACAGATTCTCTGGGAAGACGGCTCTCGTCACCGGCTCGACCAGCAACATCGGACGCTCGATCGCTCAGCGTCTCGCCGCCGAAGGCGCGCACGTGATCGTGTCCGGCCGCAACGAACAGCGTGGTGCCGAGGTCGTCGAGGCGATCCGTACGAACGGCGGCCGCGCCGACTTCGTCGCCGCGGACCTCGACGGCAGCCCCGAGGCGAGCCGGACCCTCGCCGAGCAGGCCCTCGCTGCGCTTGGCGGGCGGCTCGACATCCTCGTCAACAACGCCGGGATCTTCCCGCCGGCCACCACCCTCACGGCCGACGCCGACATGTTCGACCAGGTGTACGGCGTCAACGTGAAGGCGCCGTTCTTCCTGACCCAGGCGCTTGCGCCGCAGATGCAGGCCGCCGGGGGAGGCGTCATCATCAACCTCGGCAGCTGGGTCGCGCGGCTGAGCCTGCCGCTCGGTGCCCTGTACGCCTCGACGAAGGCGGCCATGGAGACCCTCACGCGCGCGTGGTCCGCGGAGTTCGCCGACAGCGGGATCAGGGTCAACGCGGTCTCGCCCGGTGTCATCCGCGACCCCGCTCTGGATGGCCCTTGGGCTGCCGACGGACTCATGACCGGCACCCCGGCGGGTGGCTCGGGCGGTCCGGACGCGATCGCCGCGGCCGTTGCGTACCTCGCCTCCGATGAGGCCGAGTTCGTCCACGGCGCGGTGCTGGACGTCGACGGCGGACGTACGGGCGTGGCGGTCGTCGCGGCCTGACCATCCGGCCCGGTGTGGCGCCGTGATCCAATTCAGGGGTGCGGCGCCACCACGGAGCGCGGCGTGACTCGGAGGGTGAGGATGACCGGTTCGTTCTGGTGGGACCTGGCGATCGGCATCGCGGCGGCGCTCCTGCTCACCTGGCTCTGCCTCATCGTCGCGCTGCTCGTCGTCCGCCCGCGTGGCGACCTGTTGCGTGAGGCACTGCGGATCCTGCCCGATGTGGTGCGGCTGCTGCGTCGGCTCGCGACCGACAGATCGATGCCTCGCGGCGTACGGATCAGGCTCGGGCTGCTCATGGTCTACCTCGCTCTGCCGATCGACCTGGTGCCCGACTTCATCCCGGTTCTGGGCTACGCCGACGACGCGATCATCGTCGCCGCCGTCCTGCGCGGCGTCGTACGTCGCGCAGGGATCGACGCGGTTCGCGCCCAGTGGCCGGGCACCGACGACGGGTTCGCCGCGCTGGTGCTGATCGCGGGCCTCGACTCGAAGTAGGCCCTCGCGCCCTCCCTGCTCAGCGGACGGGAGCGCTGCTTCGTCCCTGCGCCCGACCGCTGAGCTCGGCGTCGAGCGTCATCTGCGCCACTCGCATCTGCTCGGCGTGGACCGGATCTTGGAGACGCTGCCAGATCACGTCCTCCGGTACGTCCTCGACGTGGCGGACGACCCACCAGATGTTTCCGAACGGATCCTTGATCCGCCCGCCGCGCTGACCGAACGCGTTGTCGCTGATCTCGGTCACGACCGTCGCGCCCCGCTCGACGGCCCGCGCGAAGGAGGCGTCGGGATCAGCCACCCACACCCGCAGAAGACTGGGCATCACCGGCCATTCCGGACGCCGGTCGAAGGCCAGCACGACGGTGTCGCCGATGCGGATCTCGCCGTGGCCGATCGATCCGTCCTCGGTGGCCACGCGACCGATCTCCTCGCCGTCGAACACCTCGGTGATGAAGTCGAGCAGCGCACCCGTGTCGTCGGAGACGACCCATGGCGCGACGGTCGTGTAACCGGCTGGGACGTGAGGGCTTGTGGCTGTCATGTCGATCTCCTCGGGTCGGCGATTGCATGCATGACTCTAGGAGTGGATCAGGTCAGATACCGGCCTGAATACAGGGAGGCAAAGAGACGAGCAGACGTACGCTGGGTCGGTGGCCGAGCGAGTCGAACGGGAGCGTGTGGTCGCTTTCCGGCTGGCATCCCACCAGCTCGACGCCCGGGGCGGAGAGCAGAGCCTGGTGGCGGCTGCGGGACGGTGCGGTATCCAGAACTCTCCTCCCGGGTCGGCGCTGCTGGCGTTCCACGCACGGATCGACGGTGTCTCGGCTGACATGGTTGCCGACGCCGTCGAGGGTCGGGAGCTGTTGCTGACCTGGAGCATGCGGGGTGCTCCCTACTATGTCCCGACCGCCGAGGCGCACGTCTTCACGACAGGGGTGCTTCCCATGACCGAGGATGCGCGGCGTCATTTCCTGCTGGGTGCCCAGCCGGCGGTGGACAGACTCGGGCTGACCCTCACCGAGGCCGTCGACCTCGTCGCAACGGCCACCCGTGAGGTGCTGTCGGGACAGCAGCTGGCGATCGACGAGCTCGGAGCCGAGGTGGCCGCACGGATCACCCCCGAGCTGACGGACCGGCAGCGAGCGGTGTGGAACGAGGAGGGGCCTTACGCCGAAGGGCAGCCCATCGGGGAGGCGGTGGTGCATTTCTGCGTCCGCCTGCTCGCGCTGCAGCGGACCGTCTGCTTCGCACCACGCACCGGGAACAAGGCTCCGTTCGTCCTGACCGAGGAATGGCTCGGACGTCCTCTCGAGGAGACGGATCCAGTGGCGTGCCGCCGCGAGCTGCTCCGGCGCTACCTGCGCTGCTACGGCCCGTCGACCCGAAGCGACTTCGCGACGTGGCTGGGCGTGCGGGCCGGTGATGTCGATCCGTGGTGGAGCCAGCTCGAGGATGAGCTGGTCGAGGTGGACTTCGGTGGCCGGGCCTGGGCCCTCGCCGCCGATCTCGACGCACTCCGAACGGCGAGGATGCCCACGGGCGTGCGGCTTCTTCCGCCGCGAGATCCCTACACCCAGCTGCGCGATCGAGACGCCATCGTGGGCAGGGCCCATCACCGGGACGTCTGGAGAACCGTCGGCGACCCCGGAACGATGCTCGCCGACGGCGAGATCGTCGGCACCTGGCGCGCACGCAAGAGCGGGCGGAGGCTCCGCGTCGACCTCAAGGCGTTCGAGGCGCTGAGCCGACGCCATCAGGACGCCCTGGTCGCGGAGGCGGAGAGCATCGCACCGCTGCGGGAGGCGTCGTCGGTGTCGGTGGACGTCACCACCTACTGACCGCGATGGTGCTGGAATAGGGCGATGTCGTCTGCTCCCCGTGTCGTCGTCTGCGGCCCCGCGTCCTGGAACCACCTGATCGAGCTCGACCGGCTGCCCGAGCCGGTGCCACACATGCAGTTCGCGCGCCGCGCGTGGCACACGGTCGGCGGCACCTCCGCGGGCAAGGCGCTGCATCTGGCCGGGCTCGGCATCGACGTACGCCTGTGGGCGTCCGTCGGCGACGACGAGGACGGCGCGCGGCTGCGGGAGCGGCTCGAGCAGGCGGGGGTCGTCATGGAGGCGATCGCAAGCGAGCAGACCGAACGGCACGTCAACCTGATGGCCGAGGGCGGGGGCCGGGTCTCGCTGTACGTCTCGACCCCGTCGACCCCATCCGCCGAAGCGGTCGAGGCGGCGGTGAGCGCGGTCGCCGCCGCGGATCTGGCGGTGATCGACCTGAGCGAGCTCGGCCGGATGGTGCTCGAGGCCGTGCCGTCGCCGCGCACCCCGCTCTGGATGGATCTGCACGACTACGACGGCGCCACCGCCTTCCACGAGCCCTTCCTGCGCGCGGCCGCTGGCGTGTTCATGAACGACGACGGCACCGAGGACCCGTGGGGGTTGATGGCCTCGTGCCTCGACCGCGGTCCCGGCCTCGCCGTCTGCACCCTCGGCGCGAAGGGAGTGATCGCGCTCGAGGCCGACGGGACCCGGCACGAGGTCGCGGCGACACCGGCCACCGTCGTCGACACCAACGGTGCCGGCGACGCCTTCATGGCCGGCTTCTTGGCCGCGCGGCTGCGTACGGAGCCGGTGGACGTCGCCCTTCGTGCCGCCGCCGAACAAGCCAGGGTCGCGATCGAGACCGAGCACCTCCACCCGGTCCTCGCTCGGTAGGCCGTCCGCCGTCAGGCGTGAGGAGAGAGCCCGGTCAGCATCACGTCGAGGAGCAGGTCGCGGTCGGTTCCGTCGCCCAGTCGGACGGCGTGCTCGACGCCGCAGACGAGCCGCTGCAGGTGGCTGGTGGTGATGTCGGGACGCACGGCGCCATCGCGGATGGCCGCCTCGAGGGTGGTCTCGGCGAGACCGAAGAGCTCGTCACGGAGCGCGCGTGCGGCCGGTGAGACTTCCTCGGACAGCAGGATCGCCTGGAGACCCTCGTGCTCGACCTGAAACAGGGCGGCGCTGCGTACGAAGGTGGTGAACGCCTCGCCGGGATCGGGCATCTCGGCCGCCGTGCGCGCCCGGGCGACCAGCTGCTCGAGCGCATCGAGGTTGAGTGCCTCCACGAGGGCGTCGACCGTGGCGAAGTGGCGGTAGACCGTCGCGACGCCGACGCCGGCTGCACGCGCCAGTTCGTTGAGGCGCAGGTCGGCCACCGGTCGCGCGCGGGCCGTGTCGAGGATCTTCGCGCGGGAGCGAGCTGCGTCCGAACGTAGCGGGGACATGGGCACAGTCTACGCGATTCGGATGAGTTATCCGCTTTGGGTATACCCTGAAACGGATCATCTATCCGATTAGAGGAGCATTCATGACCTGGGACCCCATTCACCTGCCCGATCTACGTGGTCGCGTCTATGCCGTCACCGGCGCCACCGGAGGAATCGGCTACTTCGCCGCCGAGCAGCTCGCCTCGGCCGGCGCCGAGGTGGTGCTCGCCTCGCGCTCGCCCGAGAAGATCGACGTCGCCGCGGCCGCGATCCGCGGGCAGGTCCCGGAAGCGGTCACCAGCGCGGTCGCCTTCGACCTCACCTCGCTCGCGTCGGTCGCGGAGGGCGCCGAGCAGCTCGCTGCGCTGCCGCGGCTCGACGGGATCTTCCTCAACGGTGCCCCGATGCAGCTCGCCCGCCGGGCCAGGACGACGGACGGCCTGCCACTCATGACCGGAGCGCACACCGTCGCCAACTTCGGCCTCGTCGCTCGGCTCCTCTCCACGCGGGCCACCGGGACCGCCTACCCGCTCCGGATCGTGCATGCCTCGACCGGGTTCGTGCGGCGCTTCCACCTGGACGTGTCCGACCCGCGGGCGACGCCGCGCACCGGCATCGCCGCGTACGTCAAGGCCAAGACGCTCACCGAGATCTTCGGCTACGAGCTCGACCGCCGGCTCCGCGCAGCGGGGCTGCCCGTCGCCTCGATCCTCACCCACCCCGGAGTCGGGGTCGACGCGAAGACACCCCTGCGCGCCGGGATCCGGGACGACAGCGTCGGCTATCGGCGCAACCCGTACACGCCCTGGGCCCAGGGCAAGGACGCGGCGGCCTGGTCCGGGGTGCGCGCCCTGGTCGACCCGGACGCGGTCGGCGGCGACTATTTCGGTCCCGCGAAGATCGCCGGCCCTCCCGTACGCCTGACCCCGCTGCCGCACACGATCGACCCGGGGCCGGGCGTCGTCGCGCGCGTGTGGGAGGCGCTCGAGGAGATGGCCGGCGTGACCGTCGACTTGTCCTCCCCGGGAGCTACCCGCACCTCACCTGCAAACCCGTCAGGGTCGCGGGCTCAGAACGGGTAGCGCGCCGGCTCACCCCGCATGGTGATCCACCGGGTCTCGGTGAACGCCTCGATGTTGGCCTCGGCGCCGCCGAACCGGGACCCGGTGCCGGACGCGCGCACGCCACCGAACGGCGCGTTGGCCTCGTCGTTGACGGTCTGGTCGTTGATGTGGACGATGCCGGTCGGGATCTGCTCCGCGACCGCGAGGCCACGCATGACGTCCTTGGTGACGATGCCGAGGGACAGGCCGTACTCGCTGGCCGCCGCGAGCTCGATCGCGTCCTCGACGGACTCGACCTTGGTCACCGGTGCGACGGGGCCGAAGACCTCTTCCGCGTACGCCGGCGCGGTGATCGGGACGCCCGCCAGGACGGTGGGCCGGTAGAAGAGATCCTCGTACGTGCCGCCGGCTGCGATGACGGCTCCGGCATCCGCCGACGCAGTGACCAGACCGTGGATCTTGTCGCGCTGGCCGGCATCGATGACGGGGCCGAGAGCGACTTCGTCGGTGGCGGGATTGCCGACCGGTAGGTGGCTGGCCTTCTCGGCGAGGGCCTCGACGAAGTCGTCGTAGATGCTGGCAGCGACCAGGTGTCGGCCCGTCGTCATGCAGATCTGGCCTTGGTGGAAGAACGAGCCCCACGCCGCCAGGTTGACGGCGGCCTCGACGTCGGCGTCATCGAGGACCAGCAGCGCGGAGTTGCCGCCGAGCTCGAGGTGGGCACGCTTGAGGTGTCTGCCCGCCAGCTCACCGATGCGGCGGCCGACGCCGGTGGAGCCGGTGAACGAGATGACCCGGACGTGGGGATCCGTGATCAGCGCTTCGCCTACGTCGGCGCCGCCGGGCAGCATCTGGAGCACTCCCGGGGGCAGGCCGGCCTCCTCGAAGATGCGGGCCATCAGCGTGCCGCCGGTCACGGCGGTGCGCGGGTCCGGCTTGAGGATGACGGCGTTGCCGAGGGCGAGGGCAGGGGCGACCGAGCGGATGCCGAGGATGATCGGCACGTTGAAGGGGGCGATGACGGTGACCACCCCAGCGGGCATGCGGCGTGTCATCGACAGACGCGGCTGTTCGGACGGGATGACTTCGCCGCTCGGACGGCTCGGGAGGCTGGCAGCCTCGTAGCACTCCTCGGCCGCGACGTGGAGTGCGAACCCGGCCATACCGGGTACGGCGCCGACCTCGCGGACGTTCCACCCGGTGATCTCCTCGGCATGCCGCTGCCACAGGTCGCCGGCGCGACGCAGGACGGCGGCGCGTTCCGGGTGGGGGAGTGCGGCCCACTCGAGCTGGGCATCGGCGGCTGCTGCGGCGGCATCCGCCACGTCGGCCGCGGTGGCCAGCCCCATCCTGCCCAGCTCGGCGCCGGTGGCCGGTTCGACGACGGCGTAGTCGCCTCCTCGCCCGGGTTGCCAGGCGCCGGCCTTGAGGATGTTTCCGGACCAGTCGACGGAGTCGAGAACGGACATGGTGTGCTCCTGAATGTCGGGTGGTCAGTTGCTGGGATGCGCCGGCACGGTCAGCAGAGCCAGCATGGCGATCACGGCCGCGCCGGCGAAGGCGTAGAAGCCCCACGGATAGGCGATGCCGGCGGTGAGGAGCGCGCCGCCGAGGAACGGCCCGACGATGGCGCCGACCCGGCCGATGCCGGCGGACATGCCGAGCGCCGTGCCGCGGATCCGGGCGGGGTAGAGGTGGCTGACGAACGCGTAGACCAGCACCTGCGCGCTGAAGACGAAGATGCCGGCGGCCAGCACCGCTGCGTACACCAAGAAGCTGCTCTCCATCTTGATCGACAGCAGGGCCAGCATCAGCGCAGCGACGCCGAACCAGGTCACCACCGTCGGCTTGTTGCCCTTGGCGTCGGAGATCAGGCCCGCCAGGACGAGTCCGATCACTGCGCCGACGTTCAAGGTGAGGAGCAGGCCGAGCCCGGCGTCGAGGGAGTAGCCCGCCTCGCCCATGATCGTCGGCAGCCAGGTGTTGAGGCCGTAGACCAGCAGCCGTCCGCAGAACGACGCCGCCCACAGGCCCAGGCTGACCCACAGCAGGCGGCCGCGAACGACCTCCGAGGGACGTACCTTCTCGGCCTCGACGGTCTCCAGGTAGGCCTGCGACTCCGGGAGCTTCGCCCACATCACGGGGACCGTCAGCAGGCCCGCGACGCCGCCGATCACGAACATCGCCTCCCAGCCCAGGTGCGGGATCACCCACAGGGCCAGCAGAGCGGTGAGTACGGCTCCGACGTGGTAGCCGGTCATCATCCGCGTCATGGCCGTGCCCGAACGGCCCTGGCGGGCATGCTCGCTCATGAACGCCAGGGCCGTCGGCAGGCAGGCGCCCAGGCCCAGGCCTGCCAGGAAGCGCAGCACGATGAACACCGTGGCGTTCGGAGCGAAGGCGACGGCCAGGGTGAGCAGCGAGAACAGCGCGATGCTGCTGATCAGGGTCCGGCGACGGCCGAACCGGTCGGCGAGCGGGCCGATGGCCACGGCGCCGATGCCGACCCCGATCAGGCCGACGGTGGCGGCCGTGGTCAGTGACGCCCCGGTGAACCCGAGCGCGCCGGTCCCCGCCAAGGTGGGGATGACCGCTCCTAGAACGACGAGGTCATAGCCATCGAGGGCGACAGCGAGCCAGCAGAGGACGACCGGCCACAGGCTCCGGGTATCGCCGCTGACGGTGGACGATGTGGTTGCGGACACATTCATGGGGCGAACCTACGAGCGCTCGCCCTGTGAGCATCGACACAGCTTCCATTCAGTGGAAGCATCGCCAAAATTTTTCCGACCCGACGTTCTTCAGAGCCGCCGTCCGATCGACTGCGCGGCGACACGGAGTGCGCCGTACAGCCTCTGTTCGCTGCCCTTGAGCGTGGGCACCACCAGGCCCAGGGAGGCGATCACCTCCTCGCGGTGGTGGATCGGGACGGCGATCGAGCAGGCGCCGAGGCTCATCTCCTCGCGGGTGGTGGCGTAGCCCTTGTCGAGCACCTGCCGCAGCTGTCTGCGGAGGACGCCCGGCTGGGTGATCGTGTAGGGGGTGATCGGGGTGAGGGCGCCCAGCACCGTGTCCTGGACCTCGACCGGAGCGTGGGCGAGGAGGACCTTGCCGACGCCGGTGGTGTGCAGCGGCAGGCGTCCGCCGACCTTGCTCACCACCGGGACGGACTGGTTGCCGCGCAGCCGGTCGAGGTAGACGACCTCGAACTCTTCGCGTACGGCGAGATGGACGGTGGCCAGGGTGGCGCCGTAGAGGTCGTGGAGGAACGGTTCGGCGACCTGGCGCAGCCCGGTCTCGGCAGGTGCCAGGTGGCCGATGTCCCAGATCTTCCGCCCGATGACGTACTCGCCGGAAGGAAGACGCTCCAGGGCACCCCACCGGAAGAGCTCGCCCAGGAGCCGATGGGTCGTGGCGAGCGGAAGGTCCGCGCGGGCAGCGATGTCGCTGAGCGACATCGACCGGTGCTGCTCGTCGAAAGCGCTCAGGATCGCAAGTGCCCGGCTGGTCACGCTCGTGCCAGTCTGTCGGGTGTTCCCTGCCATTGCTGCGGAGATTACTCCTCAGCCGCCGAACGCGGGGTGGAGCGGCCTGCCGGACCCCTGGGACCGGGCGGTCGCGGTGGGCTCGACCGGGTCGAAGGTCCACAGCGCGTACGCCCCGGGGCCGACGTGCAGCGTCGAGTTGCCGATCGTCTCGGTGTGAGGCTCCTCGGCCGCCTCGTTTAGGGCGAGGATGATGTGGCGTACGCCTGCTTCCTCGGCCGGGACCGGGAGCAGGCGGATCGTGGTCATGCCGTCGAAGGCGAGGACGCCGCCGTCCTTGAGGACCTTGATGGTGATGCCGGCAGCGCGCCACAGCGGGACCATCTTCTCGATGTCGGCGGCGGTCGTGGCGATCTGGATGCCGATGACGTCGCGCAGCTGGTGGTCGAGATAGCGGTCGCGGTTGTAGCGGTCGCGGCTGACGTCGCCCTCGTAGGCCGGGGGCGGGAAGGAGAGCCGCGGGTCGTCGAGGAACTCGTCGCGATACTCCATCGCCCAGGAGAAGAAGGTGTCGTAGGTCGAGGTCGTGTAGGCGGCGTCGAACCACGGGATCAGGTTGCCGTCGCCGAGATCGGTCACCTGGGTGAACTCGACCGGGTCGGCGACGAGGTCGCGCAGGTTGTCCGCCGCGATGGCCAGGTCGCCGTCGTCGTCCGCCGAGACGGCGAGCCCGGTGTCACCGGCGACCGCGTCGGGAGCGTCGCCCGGACCGAAGAACTCCAGGTAGGTCTCCTTGCCGAGCAGGTAGCGACCGGTCCAGGTCGAGGTCCCGTCGTTGCCGGTGTTGATCCGACGGTCGGCGAACTCGCCCAGGTAGTCGGAGTGCTCGATCGCGTCGGCCGTCTCCCGGTCGACCATCGCCCAGGCGTGGTTGAAGGCCAGGAGCGGGTCGGGACCCCCCTCCTCAGCGCGAGCAGGCTCGGTGGCGTGGGCGGGAGTCGCCAAGGCCCCCGAGGTGATGGCGAGTGAGGCGAGTGCGGCCGCGATGAGGCCCGAGAGTGGAGTCCGCATGCGTCCCAGTCTCGATGACCGAGGCGCTCCTGTCTTCGGAATTCGGCGGCCGGCTGCCGGTGTTCGGTGCGGTTCGGTCAGGCGCCGTGGGATGCGGTCGCCAAGGTGGCGCCGAGTCCGATCATCACAACGCCGCCACCGGCGCCGAGGCCGTCGAGACGCTTGGGCTTGCGGGCGAACCAGGCCTTGGCACGGCTGGCAGCGAAGACCCAGCCGGAGTCGCAGGCAAAGGCCATCGCCGAGAAGATCGCACCCAGCAGGAGGATCTGTGGAACGGCCGGCGCCGAGGTGTCGATGAACTGGGGCAGGAACGCGAGGTGGAAGACGATCGTCTTCGGGTTCGTCGCGCCGACGATGATGCCGGTGCGGACCGCGCCCCACCCGCTCACTCTCGCAACGTCGCCACCGTCCAGGGCCGCGCGGGCATCGCCGCGGTGACGGATCGCCTGGATCCCGAGATAGACGACGTACGCAGCGCCGACCAGCTTCACGACCGTGAACGCCGTCGCGGACGCGGCCACGAGCGCGCCGAGCCCGATGGCCACCGCCAGAACCTGGAGGAACTGGCCGGACGCGTTGCCACCCACGGACAGCACCGCATCGCGGCGCCCGGCGGTCAGAGCCCGGCCGAGGGCGAAGAGAACGCTCGGGCCCGGGATCAGGATGAAGACGAAAGAGGCCAGCGCGAAGGCGGCGAACTGGTTCAGGGACGGCACGAGTCTGATTCTCCGGCACGGCCGCCAGACGTACGAACCATTTCTGGCAGGCGAGACGAGGTTCGGGCGCACGGTCCCGGTCCGGATCACGCGCCATGGGTGATTCGCAAGCCGCGCGGGTCGTCTCGAATGGCTGTCATGAGCAACGTGACAGGCGCAGCGGTGACCGCCGGATCAGGAACCGTCCTGTTCACGCTCGCCTCGGCGCAGTTCCTGATGACCCTGGACAGCTCGGTCATGAACGTCTCCATCGCAACGGTGGCCGAGGATCTCGACACGACGGTCACGGGGATCCAGACGGCCATCACCCTCTACACGCTGGTGATGGCCAGCCTCATGATCACAGGCGGAAAGGTGGGCCAACTGCTGGGCACCAAGCGGGCCTTCGCGATCGGCTGTGTCATCTACGGTGTCGGCTCATCGACGACAGCACTGGCTCCCAACCTGACCGTGCTCCTCATCGGATGGTCGTTCCTGGAGGGTGTCGGGGCCGCGCTGATCATGCCGGCGATCGTCTCGCTCGTAGCCACGAACTTCGCTCGGGCCGAACGACCGCGCGCCTATGGACTGGTGGCGGCAGCAGGCGCGATCGCAGTGGCCGCAGGACCGCTGATCGGCGGAATGCTCACCACGTACGCCTCATGGCGGTGGGTGTTCGCCGGAGAGGTCCTGATCGTGTTGGGCATCCTGCTCCTCACCAAGAGGATGACGGACGCGCCGGCAGACCCGAGCGCACGCCTCGACCTGGTGGGCACCGTGGTATCGGCGCTCGGGCTCGGCCTGGTCGTGTTCGGGATCCTGCGCGCGGGGGCCTGGGGCTTCCTGATCCCGAAGGAGGGGGCGCCGTCATGGCTCGGCGTCTCACCTGTCCTCTGGCTAGTGATCGCCGGTGGACTCGTGCTCCGGGCGTTCCTGGGATGGGAGCGACGGCGCCAACAGGAGGGGAGGTCAGCGCTGATCGACCCAGCGATCCTCGACAACGGAGTGCTACGTGGCGGCCTGACGTCCTTCTTCTTCCAGTATCTCCTGCAGGCCGGCCTGTTCTTCTCGGTGCCGCTGTTCCTGTCGGTGGCCCTCGGACTGTCCGCGGTCGAGACCGGGGTGCGCATCCTTCCGCTGTCCCTCACCCTGCTGCTCGCCGCGGTCGGCATCCCGAAGCTCTTTCCGGACGCCTCGCCCCGCAGGGTGGTCAGGGTCGGGTTCGCCGCCCTCTTCGCCGGCAACGTCTCTCTGCTGGTCTCGCTCGAGGTCGGCGTAGGGCCCGAAGTCGTCACCTGGCCGATGCTGCTGGCCGGACTCGGCGTGGGAGCGCTGGCCTCGCAGCTGGGCAGCGTCACCGTCTCTGCGGTCCCCGACGAGCAGAGCCCGGAAGTCGGCGGGTTGCAGAACACGGTCACCAACCTGGGCGCGTCGATCGGCACAGCCCTTGCGGGCGCCGTGCTGATCTCTGCCCTGACCTCGTCGTTCCTGACCGGAATCCAGAACAACCCCGACGTCCCCGACAGCCTCTCCTCGACCGCCGCGGTCGAACTCGCTGGAGGAATCCCCTTCGTCCCTGACGACGAACTGGAGGACGCCTTGGCCGACGCCGGCGTGCCGGACAGTACGTCCGCCGCGATCATCGAGGAGAACACGGCCTCCCGCCTCGACGGGCTGCGGGCCGCCCTGTCGGTGCTCGCGCTGATCTCTCTCGTCGCCCTGTTCTTCGCCCGACGAGTGCCGACCAGGCAGCCCGGTGCCGAGCCGACCGTCTCGAGCGGGGTATGAGCAACAGCTAGCCGACGCGGGAAGCCTGGATCTGCTCGACGAGGATGTCGCCGTGCCCGGCATGGCGGGCGAGCTCCTGGATCATGTGCGCGTAGATGAACCGCAGCGACACCGGGTTGCCGTGCCAGTCGAACTCATCGTCCAGCTCGTGTCCGGCGGCGATCTCGCGGGAGCGCTCGCAGGCCGCGCGGTGGTCCGCCCGGACGGATTCGACCGTGTCCTCGGGGTCCGGCATGAAACTCTCGTCGACGGTGTCGGGCAGCCCGATCTCCTTGCGTGGCACACCCGCCACCCTGGCGTGGAACCACACCTTCTCCACGAAGGTCGCATGCTTGACCAGCGCCAACGGTGTGGTCAGCGACGGCACCAGCCGCCGTCGCGCGTCCTCGTCGTCGAGGTCCTCGAGGATGGCGTTGATCTCGTCCCTCTGGGTGTCGACCATTCCTTCGAGAAGCGCGCGCTCGTCCGCCTGTCCGATCTTCATGCGGGCAGGCTAGCCGGGCGTCGCTCAGCAGCGCTCCCTGACGTACGCCTCGGCCTGCCGGCGATCCCAGCCGCGTGACTCCCCGAGCCCGCGAACGAGCATCGAGACGTACGCAGCCGACGGCCGGGTGTGCGGGACGGCGTCGAAGCCGTGCGGCGCGGTGAAGGTGAGCATGGGGAGGCCGTCGCGGCGACCGACCTCGATCAGGGTCTCGTAGTGCCCCGGGCCCGCCTCGTGGCGGCCCTTCTCGAGCCCGTCGATGACGACCTTCTCGATCGGGTCGCCGACGGTGGGCAGCCGGTCCATCTCCTGGGCAGCGATGTCGGCGAACTGCTCGGCGGTCATCCGGAAGGCCCGGGCAGCAGTCCACGACCCGGCCGCGTCGTGGTCGTAGAACGCCACCCCACCGGTCCACGTCGTCGACTCACCCGCGAAATAGAGTCGCCCGGGGAGATCGACAGCGGCGTCGTCGACGGGCATGGCCGGCGTACGGGCCCCGACGTACGACCGCCGCGCACCCTCCGGTTGGCCACCGAGGAGATAGGCGCGGAGACGGTCGCGGCACATGTTGGACCCATAGCTGACGTACCAGACCTCAGAACTCATCGCGGCGCAGCCTACCGAGGGTGTGGGAGCGAGCAGCCGGCGACCTAGAGAGCAGCGAGCACGCCGTCGGCGTACTTCTCCAGCTTCGCCTCGCCGATCCCGCTGATCGTGCCGAGCTCCTCGCGGCTGGCCGGCAGCCGGGTGGCGATCTCGCGGAGCGTGGCGTCGTGGAAGACGACGTAGGCAGGTACGCCCTGCTCCTTGGCGACCTCGCCGCGCCATGCTCGCAGCCGCTCGAAGACCTCGGCGGCCTCGGGCGACAGGTCGGCGGCGGCCACCTTCGGCTTCCGCTCCCCGGAGCTGCGACGGGCCTGCCGCGGCGGCTCCTTGCGGAGCATCAGCTGCTGCTCGCCGCGCAGCACCGGGCCGGCGGGCTCGGCCACCGAGAAGACGCCGTAGCGGGTGTCGACCGCGAGCATCTCCCGGGCCAGCAGCTGCCGGATGACGGAGTGCCAGTCGCTCTCGGCGATGTCGGTGCCGATCCCGAAGACCGAGAGCTCGTCGTGGCGGAACTGGCGGACCTTCTCGGTCTCCTTGCCGCGCAGGATGTCGACGATCTGCCCGGCCCCGAAGCGCTGTCCGTTGCGCTCGCGGTCGAGCCGGATGACGGTGGAGAGCACCTTCTGGGCGGGGACGGTGCCGTCCCAGGACTCCGGCGCGGCCAGGCAGGTGTCGCAGTTTCCGCACGGCTCGGCGGCCTGGCCGAAGTAGCGCAGCAGCTGCACCCGCCGGCAGTCGACGGTCTCGCACAGCGCCAGCATCGCGTTGAGGTGCTGGCCGAGCCGGTGCTTGTGGGCCCGGTCGCCCTCGGAGGTCTCGATCATCTGCCGCTGCTGCACGACATCGGCGAGCCCGTAGGCCAGCCACGCGGTCGACGGCTGCCCGTCACGCCCGGCCCGGCCGGTCTCCTGGTAGTAGCCCTCGACCGACTTGGGCAGGTCGAGATGGGCCACGAAGCGTACGTCCGGCTTGTCGATCCCCATCCCGAAGGCGATCGTGGCGACCATGACGATGCCGTCCTCGCGCAGGAAGCGGGACTGGTTCTGAGCGCGCGTCCTGGCGTCGAGACCCGCGTGGTAGGGGAGCGCCGGGATCCCGGCGCCGACCAGGGTCGCGGCCGTGCGCTCGACCGAGTTGCGCGAGAGGCAGTAGACGATGCCGGCCTCGCCGGGATGCTCGGTGCGGATCAGGTCGAGGAGCTGCTTGGCCGGCTTGTCCTTCGGGGCGATCCGGTACTGGATGTTGGGCCGGTCGAAGGAGGCCACGAAGTGGCGGGCGTCCTCCAGGTTGAGCCGGGAGGCGATCTCGCGCCGGGTCTCGGCGGTGGCGGTCGCGGTCAGCGCGATCCGCGGCACCTCCGGCCAGCGCTCGTGCAGGTGGGAGAGCTGCAGGTAGTCGGGCCGGAAGTCGTGACCCCACTGGGAGACACAGTGGGCCTCGTCGATCGCGAAGAGCGAGATCTTCGCCTGGTCGAGCAGCCGGCCGGTTTCGGGCACTCGCAGCCGCTCCGGGGCCAGATAGAGCATGTCGAGCTCACCGGCGAGCAGGGCCTTCTCCACCTGCTGCCGCTCGTGGGGCATCTGGGTGGAGTTGAGGAAGCCGGCGCGCACGCCGAGCGCGGAGAGCGCGTCGACCTGGTCCTGCATCAGCGCGATCAGCGGCGAGATGACCACCCCGGTCCCGGCCCTCACCAGGGACGGGATCTGGTAGCACAGCGACTTCCCGCCACCGGTCGGCATCAGGACGAGCGCATCGCCGCCGCCGGCGACGTGCGCGATGATCTCCGCCTGCTCGCCGCGGAACTCGTCGTAGCCGAAGACGCGGCGCAGGACATCCAGTTCGGGAGTCAGCGCATTCACGCGAGTGACCCTATCGGCCGCCACCGACGGTCTCCTCAGACAGAGACTTTCTCCCGCTCGACCGTGGCCCCGCCGGCTTCGTCGGCGCCGTGGGCGCGCTCGAGCGCGGCACCCTCGACGTCCACGTTCGGCAGGATGCGGTCGAGCCACTTCGGCAGCCACCAGGCGGAGCGGCCGAGCAGGTGCATCAGCGCCGGCATCAGCAGCATCCGGACGATGAATGCGTCCAGCAGCACCCCGAGCGCGAGCCCGAAGCCCATCGAGCGGATCATCACCGACTCGGCGAAGATGAACCCGCC
Organism: Nocardioides sp. NPDC087217; assembly: GCF_044744805.1. Classification (NCBI taxonomy): domain Bacteria; kingdom Bacillati; phylum Actinomycetota; class Actinomycetes; order Propionibacteriales; family Nocardioidaceae; genus Nocardioides; species Nocardioides sp. NPDC087217. The sequence goes on along the minus strand of NZ_JBIUZB010000001.1, from coordinate 364,129 downwards.
GAAGACGGAGACCATGATCAGACCGGCCGCGATCACGACCGAACGCCCGGCCCGGAAGCCCTGGGCGACGGCGACGCGGGCCGGGGCGCCGTGGACGTACGCCTCACGCATGCCGGAGGCCAGGAACAGCTGGTAGTCCATCGCCAGGCCAAAGAGGATCCCGACCAGCAGGATCGGCAGGAAGCTCAGGATGGGGCCGGTGCTGTCGAGGCCGATCCACTCCGCGCCGATGCCCTTCTGGAAGACCGCGACCACGACGCCGTACGTCGCCAGCAGCGAGAGCACGAAGCCACCGGTCGCGATGAGCGGGACCAGGATCGAGCGGAAGACCAGGATCAGGATCAGCAGCGAGAGGCCGACGACGACGGCGAGGTAGGGGAGGAGTACGTCGTTGAGCCCCTGTGACACGTCGATCGCGACGGCGGTGGCGCCGGCGACGCCGAGCGTGATGTCGCCGTTGACCGCCGGCATCTCCCGGATCGCGTTGACCAGCTCGTTGGTCGAGACGCTGTTGGGTCCCTCCTCGGGGACGACCTGGAAGGCCGCCGTGCGACCGTCCTCGGAGACCGCGACCGGGGCCACGGCGCGTACGTCATCGAGGTCCGCCAGCGCCTTGGCGACCGTCAGCTGGGATCGCTGGATGCCGGCCTCGTTGAGACCGTCGGGCAGCTCGGCGGCGACCAGCAGCGGGCCGTTGGCGCCGGCGCCGAAGCTGTCCTCGGTGATCGTGTAGGCGGTCTTGGCCAGCGAGCCCTCGGGCTCGGAGCCGCCGTCGGGCAGGCCGAGGCGCATGTCGAGGGCGGGGACCGCGAGAGCGAGCAGGGCGACCACGGAGGCGACGACCGTGACCAGCGCACGCCAGGTGGGCATCGGCCTGGCATGGGCCTCGGCGGCGTCCTGCTCGGCGACCTTCTTCCGGGCGCGCCTGGAGACGATGCGGCCACCGACGAGGCCGAGGATGGCCGGGGTCAGGGTGATCGCGACCAGGACGGCGATCGCGACGCAGGCCGCGCCGACCGAGCCCATCAGACCGAGGAACGGGATCCCGGTCATGTTGAGGGCGACCAGCGCGACGATCACGGTGGACCCCGCGAAGACGACCGCCGTGCCGGCGGTGCCGTTGGCGAGCGCGATCGACTCCTTCACGTCGGCGCCGTGGAGCAGTTGCTTGCGGTGCCGGTTGAGGATGAAGAGCGAGTAGTCGATGCCGACCGCCAGGCCGAGCATCAGACCCAGGATCGGGGTCATCGACGCCATCTGCACGACGCCGGAGAGGGAGAGCGCGCCGAGCGCACCGATGCCGACTCCGGTCAGCGCGGTGACCAGCGGGACGCCGGCGCCGATGATCGTGCCGAGCATCACCAGGAGGACGATCGCGGCGACGCCGACGCCGACGATCTCACCCGGACCCATCGGGTTGGGCGCCTCCTGGGAGAGGTCGGAGGAGACGCCGATCTCGACGCCGTCGATCGGGTTGTCGGTGAAGTGGTCGACCGTGGCCTTCTTGGTCTCCTCGGACATCTCCAGCCGGCCGACGGAGTAGGCGACGTTGACCAGGGCGGCCGAACCGTCCGCGGAGACCATCCGGATCTCCTCGGAGAGGTCGAGCAGCTCGGCGCCGTTCTCGGCCTTGGCGGTGTTGGCCTCGAGGTCGGCGGCACTGTCGTCGAGCTTGGACTGCTGCTTGTCGAGGGCGGCCTGCTGGGCGTCGATCTGGGTGGTCGGCATCCCGGCGGCCTGAAGCTGGGCGCGGGCCGCGTCGATGTCGGCCTGCGCCTTGTCGAGCCTGGCCTGGGCGCTGTCGAGCCGGGTCCGGCCGGCCTCGAGCCTGGCCTGACCCTGGGTGACCTTCTCGGCCTGCGCCTTGCGCTGGGCCTCGGTCTGGAACGGGTCGGTGACCGCGGCGACGTCGGGGAGGTCCTCGGCGCTGGCGATCAGCGCCCGGATCTCCTGCTTCTGGGTCGCGCTGAGCGGGGTGCCGTCCTCGGTCTGGAAGGCGATCGTGCCGGAGCCGCCGGCCAGGTCGGGCAGCCCCTCCTGGAGCTCGTCGACCACCTCGGACGAGGGCAGCCCCGGGATGTCGAAGCTGGTGGTGAGCTCGCCGGACCAGGCGACGTACGCCCCGGCGGCGCCGGACAGCGCCAGCACCCAGGCGAGGATCACAAGCCAGGCGCGGCGCGCGGCCGACTTGCCCAATCGGTACAACAGCTCCGCCATGACGGCATCCCTCCGGTAATACGCAACGGTGCGTCCAGTTAATCACCTGTACGCCGATGGACAAGGGCTGCTGAGCGAGTGATGTGTCACACCTGTGCCGTGGCCAGGAGATGCCACGGGCTCTTAGGATGCCGTTCATGCCAGCGTCAGCAGGAGTGCGCCGAAGGGGTGCCGTACGCAGCGAGGAGGCTCGCATGGCGGTCCTCGACGCGACCGGGCGGCTCTTCGCCAGCCAGGGCTATGACCACCTCACCATCGAGGGAATCGCGGCCGAGGCCGGTGTCTCCAAGCAGACGATCTACCGCTGGTGGTCCTCGAAGAGCGCGGTCGTCGCCGACGCCATGATCGAGGACCTGCTGCTGCCGGACCACCCGGTCGTACCGGACACCGGGGACATCCGCGGCGACCTGATCGCCTGGATGCAGAGCCTCATCGACCTCGTCGCCCAGCCCGGCAACGACAGCCTCGTCCGCTCGCTCGTCGCGGCCGCCTGCGAGAACCCCGACATCGGCACCCGCCTCAACGACGCGCTCGGCATCACCGCCACCGTCTCGACCCGTATCGAGGCAGCCGTCGAGGCCGGCCAGCTGCCCGCCGACCTGCCGGTCAAGGAGTTCGTACGCGCCCTCGTTGGTGGCTTCGTGCTCCACTCCCTCGAGCGCACAGAGCCCGCTCCGGACGTCGCCGAGCGCCTGGTTCGCGCGCTCTTGCACTGAACTTCTCTTTACCCAAGAAAGAGGGGTGCGGACCTTCGCGGCCCGGCTACGGTGGAAGGCATGCCGAAGGTGCCGCCGCCCGTCTACGTCGCCGTGGGCCTGGCCGCCCAGCATCTGCTCGCTCGGGGCCGCCGGCCGACGCTCGTGCGGTCTGTCGCGGCCGGGCTCCTCGCAGCCGGCTCGGTCTATGTCGCCGGCGGAGCCGCCCGGGCGTTCAAGCACAAGGACACCACGTTCAACCCGCTCGAGCCCGAGGGGGCGACCGCGGTCGTCACCGACGGGCCGTTCCGCTACACCCGCAACCCGATGTACGTCGGCATGGCCGGTCTCCTCACCGCCCACGCCGTTCTCCGCGGTGGCTGGCTTCCGCTCGTCCCCGTCGCGGCCTTCGTCGCCGTCATCGACCGCACCCAGATCCCCGCCGAGGAGCGCGCCCTGTCGTGGAGCTTCGGCGAGGCGTACGACTCCTACCGGAGCACCACGCCCCGCTGGCTCGGTCCGGTCCGGGGTGTCCCGCGTGGCTGAGCTCCTCCACACCGTTCTCGACACCACCGACGTACGCCGCCTCGCCGAGTTCTACCGCCAGCTCCTCGGCCTCGTCTACCGGCCGGGCGACGAGGAACCAGGGGATGACGACTGGCTCGTTCTCACCTGGCCCGACGGGCGGCGGGCGCTTGCGTTCAACCGGGTCGACGAGTCCGAGATGGCACCATCCGACTGGCCTGCTCCTGGGGCAGTCAAGCACATGCATCTCGACACCGTCGTACGTTCTGTTGCGGAGCTCGATGCCGAGCATGTCCGTGCGCTCTCTCTCGGAGCTGAGCTGCGCCTTGATCGGTCTGACGATCCTGAGGAGCCGCTGCGCGCTTATGCGGATCCTGCGGGGCACATCTTCTGCATCTTCGTCGGGTGATCTTTCTTCGGGGTTGATGGGCCAGGGCTTCTCCCGGCTGCGCAGAATAGGCGCGTGAGCGAGATCGAGTACGTAGACAACCCGGCCAGGCATCGCTACGAGATCCGTGACGGCGAGACCGTCGCGGGGCTGGCGGCTTACCGGCTGCCCGACGACGAGCACGTGGACTTCGTGCACACCGAGGTCAAGGAGGCCTACAACGGGCAGGGGCTGGCCTCGAAGCTGGTGGCGTTCGCGTTGGCCGATGTGAGGGCGAAGGGGAAGCGGATCATTCCGCATTGCCCGTACGTCGCGGGGTGGCTGAAGCGGCACGGCGAGGAGTACGCCGACATCACCGACTGGCCGGGCCGATAACGAGACTCGATCAGAGGGAGTCTGCCGACTTCCGCGGCTCCAGGCCGAGCTTGGCCAGGGGAGTGCAGGTCATGTGGGCCGAGGGCCAGGTCTGGCCCCGGGAGGAGCCGCGGGAGTAGGGCCTGGCGCCCGACTGGTAGGTCACGAAGAACTCGTCCCCGACCTCGGCGACGCCCTCGGCCAGGTTCGGGAGCCACTGCAGAGCGCGGGGCCGGATCGTGACCCGGTCCTGCACGATCAGCTGGCTGCGTCGGGCGGGGCCACGGTTGACGCTGAAGACGTACTCCTCCTCCCGGACCACGACGCCCTGGGTGCCGACGGGGGTGCGTACGCCGATCGGGGTCTTGATCTGCCAGGTGTCGTCCTTGCGGATGTACTTGTAGAGGCGGTTGTTCGCGTGCGACCCGACGTAGAGCAGATCCTTCGCGGCGGCGAGGTAGGAGCCGGCGGCGAGGGCGACCAGCGGGGAGACCGTCGAGACGGTCGAGAGTGGTTCGGCGTGGACGATCTGGGTCAGTGAGTAGCGGTAGAGGCGGGGCGGATTTCCCTCGCGGCAGACGAAGACCTCGTCGCCGATGACCGCGACGCCGCCGGCGTTGACCGGGCCGCTGACGCTGCCCTTCGGCCCGCCCAGGTAGACGGCGTTGATGAGCTCGCCCGACGGCCTGTCGATCAGAGCGAGCGCGGAGCCGAGCTTGTCCCCGTAGTAGCCCTGCAGGAGCAGCTCGGCCTCGGGGGAGTACGCCAGGCCCTGGGGGATCCAGCCGTGGTCCTCGTCTCCGGTGAGCACCCCGGCGGTGGCGATGTGCGGGATCAGCGGACCGAGTCTGCTGCCACTACGGCCCAGCCAGGTCTCGGTGCGGTCGATGCCGCGTTGGACCCACTTCTGCTGCCTCTTGGCCATCACCTTGGGGTCGATCACGATCAAAAAATCTATCCGCTCGGGCACCGATCGACGGTCGCTTCGGGGTGCGAGTCCGACAACTGTCCATCTGACGGAACGGTCGGGCGACAGGTTCCATGTACTCGCGGGTAGATATGGTGGCAGGATCTGCCGACATGACGAAGCACGCCGACGTGATCGTGGTAGGAGCCGGCCTCGCCGGCCTGGCAGCAGCGGCCGAGGTCGCCGACGCGGGAAAGAGCGTTCTCCTGGTCGACCAGGAGCCGGAGCAGTCGCTGGGCGGCCAGGCCTTCTGGAGCCTCGGCGGGCTCTTCCTCGTCGACAGCCCCGAGCAGCGCCGGATGGGGATCCACGACTCACCCGAGCTGGCGCTCCAGGACTGGATGGGATCCGCCCAGTTCGACCGTGACGAGGACCTGTGGCCGCGGCGCTGGGCCGAGGCGTACCTCGACTTCGCGGCGGGCGAGAAGCGGTCCTGGCTGCGCCAGATGGGTCACCGGATCTTCCCGGTCGTCGGCTGGGCCGAGCGTGGCGACGGCCGCGCGGACGGCCACGGCAACTCGGTGCCGCGCTTCCACATCACCTGGGGGACCGGGCCGGGCGTGGTCGAGCCGTTCGAGCGGCGGGTGCGCGCCCACGCCGACAGCGGCCGGATCACCTTCGCCTTCCGGCACCGCGTCGACCATCTCGTGGTCGAGGACGGAGCCGTCGTCGGCGTACGCGGCAAGGTGCTCGAGCCCAGCGACATCGAGCGCGGGCACGCCTCCTCGCGCACGGAGGTCGAGGACTTCGAGCTCAGCGGCCAGGCCGTGATCGTCACCTCCGGAGGCATCGGCGGCGACCACGACCTCGTCCGCAAGCACTGGCCCGCCCGCCTCGGCACCCCGCCGAAGTCGATGGTCTCCGGTGTCCCGGCGCACGTGGACGGCCGGATGCTCGCCATCACCGGAGCGACCGGCGCCAAGATCATCAACGACGACCGGATGTGGCACTACGTCGAGGGCATCCGCAACTGGGACTCGATCTGGGCCAACCATGGCATCCGGATCTTGCCCGGCCCCTCCTCGCTGTGGCTGGACGCGACCGGCAAGCGTCTCCCGGCGCCGTTCTTCCCCGGCTTCGACACCCTCGGCACGCTCAAGCACCTGCGCCAGACCGGCTACGACTACTCCTGGTTCGTGCTGACCGAGAAGATCATCAAGAAGGAGTTCGCGCTCTCCGGATCGGAGCAGAACCCCGACCTGACCGGCAAGGACATCAAGCTGCTCGCCGAGCGGGCGCGCAAGGGTCCCGGCCCGGTGAAGAGCTTCATGGAGCACGGCGAGGACTTCGTGGTCGCCGAGAACCTCACCGCCCTGGTCCACGGCATGAACGGCCTCGCCGACAAGGACCCGACCGGCCCGCAGATCAAGGAGAGCGAGCTGCGCCGGATCATCGAGGCCCGCGACCGCGAGATCGCCAACAACTTCACCAAGGACGCCCAGATCACTGCGCTGTACGCCGCCCGCCACTACCGCGGCGACAAGCTGCAGCGCACCGCCAAGCCCCACCGAATCCTCGACCCCGAGGCCGGCCCGCTGATCGCGGTGAAGCTGCACATCCTCTCCCGCAAGACCCTGGGTGGGCTCGAGACGGACCTGTCCGGCCGCTGCCTGACCGCCGCCGGCACCCCGCTTCCGGGGCTCTATGCGGCCGGCGAGGTCGCAGGCTTCGGCGGCGGCGGGATGATGGGCTACAACGCGCTCGAGGGCACGTTCCTCGGCGGCTGCCTGTTCTCGGGACGTACGGCGGGCAGGGCCGCGGCCGCCGCGATCTGACCCGGTCGGCTCAGTGGGCGCCGGAGAGGTTCAGCCCGACCACGCCGACGACGATCATCGCCAGGAAGCCGGCCTTGGCGGCGGTGAGGTGCTCACCGAGGAACATCACGCCGATGCCCGCGACCAGTGCGGTGCCGAGGCCTGACCAGATGGCGTACGCCACCGAGACCGGCATCCGCTCCACGACCACCGAGAGCAGCCAGATCGAGGCTCCGTAGCCGGCCAGGACGGCGACCGACCAGCCGAGGTTGCGGAAGCCCTCGGTGCGCGGGAGCAGCGCGGTGCTGACCACCTCGATCGCGATGGCGGCGACGAGCAGAATGGCGGCGTACATCTTCGGTCCTCCTGAGGCGCATGTAGCGACTGCTACATCATGCCAAATGTAGCAGTCGCTACATGTTGGGCATAATGCTTTTCATGGACCGCAAGGAGGAGCTCCTCGGGCAGGTGGTCGACCACGTGCTGGAGCACGGGCTGATCGGGCTGACCCTGCGTCCGCTGGCGGCGGCGATCGGCACCAGCGACCGGATGCTGATCTACCACTTCGGCGGTCGCGACGAGCTCGTCGCCGCGGTGGTGGCGCGCACCAACGAGCTCTCCGTCGCAGCGATCGCGGCGCTGGAGCCGGCCGATGACGTACGCGCCGGGGTGGAGACCCTGTGGCGGGCCTACCGCACCGAGCCGCTGCACAGCTGCCTGCAGATCTACCTGCAGGCGGCCGCGACCGGCCTGATCGGGATGGAGCCCTATCGCTCGGTCGTCCGGGAGACCAACGAGCTGTGGTACGCCGCGCTGCGCGACTACCTCACCGCCTGTGGCGCGCCGCCCGAGCGTGCCGGCCGGATCGTCACGCTCGTCGACTCGTCGCTGTTCGGTTTCCACCTGGACCTGGCCACCGACCGGCCCGACGAGCTCGCCGCCGGTGTGGCCGATCTCGCCGCGGCCGCGGGAGCGATCGCCGAGGGCTGATCGGCGGTCCGGCACAATGCGCGGGTGAACTCGCTGCTGAAGACCGTCCCCGCCGACCGCATGCATCTGTGGCTGATGCTCGTGCTCACCTTCACCACGGGCATCAACGACGCCGTCGGCTACCTCGGTCTGGACAAGGTGTTCACCGGCAACATGACCGGCAACGTGGTCATCCTCGGCATGGCGCTGGTCGGCGACACCGACCTGCCGGTCCTCGGGCCGGCGCTGGCACTGGTCGGGTTCATGGCCGGCGCCGCGCTCGGCGGGCGGGTGCTGAAGGCCGACAAGCGGGCCTGGAGCGGGCGCACGACCGCACTGTTCTCTCTGGTCGCGGTCATGATGCTGGCGTTGGCCGGGCTGCTCTTCGTCGCCGGTGACGAGCCCTCGAGCGCGGTGATGATCACGACCACCACGCTCGCCGTGGTCGCCATGGGGACCCAGGCGGCGGCTGCTCGCCACATCGCGGTCAAGGACGTGACGACCGTCGTCGTCACCAGCACGATCACGGGCCTCGCGGCCGACTCGCCGATCGGATCCGGCAAGGCGTCCTTCCGTGGTGGCGGCACCGCGCGGCGCGCGATCACCGTGCTGCTGATCCTGCTCGGCGCCTCCGCCGGCGCCGGGATGCTGCTGTGGCACACCGGCGGCGGCCTGCTGCTCGCCGGCATCCTGATCGGGCTCGCCACGATCCTCGGCGCCTGGCACGCCCGGGTGCACCGCTCGATCCTCTAGGGTCTGCCACGTGGAGTGCCCCAAGTTCGCGGTCAGCGTCGATCTCGTCGTGCTCACCGTGCGTGACGACGCGCTCTGCGCCCTGGTCGTGCGCCGCGGCATCGAGCCTTATCGAGGCGCCTGGGCGCTTCCGGGTGGGTTCGTCCTCGACGACGAGGGCCTCGAGGAGGCGGCGGCGCGCGAGCTCGCGGAGGAGACCGGCATGCGGCCGGGCAGCGTGCATGTCGAGCAGCTGGCGACGTACGGCTCTCCGGGGCGGGACCCGCGGACACGCGTCGTGACCGTCGCCTATCTTGCGCTGGCGCCCGACCTGCCGGTGCCCGCGGCGGGTTCGGACGCGGCAGAGGCGCAGTGGTGGCCGGTCGACTCGCTCCTGGCCGGCGGCGGCCTCGCCTTCGACCACGCCGCGATCCTGCGTGACGGCGTCGAGCGCGCCCGCTCCAAGCTGGAGTACTCACCGCTGGGTGCGGCGTTCTGCGCCGAGGAGTTCACCGTCGCCGAGCTGCGCCGGGTCTACGAGATCGTCTGGGGTGAGCGCCTCGACCCCCGCAACTTCCATCGCAAGGTCACCAAGACCGAGGCCTTCCTCGAGCCCACGGGCGCCACGACGACCCGGGACGGTGGCCGGCCGGCTCAGCTCTTCCGCCGGGGCTCCGCCGAGCACCTGCACCCACCGCTGCTGCGGCGTACGGCTTCCCTCGGGGTCACGCCCGGCACGTGATCTCCTTCGCCGGGGGAGCGGCGTACTCGTTGCGCTTGCTGGTGCTCAGCCCGAGGCGGACGAGCCTCTCGACCTCCGCGGTCGCGGCGGCGACACCGTCGACGACGGGTACGCCGAGGTCCGCGGAGAGCCGGGCACACAGGTCGGCCATGCCCGCACAGCCGAGGACAACCGCCTCCGAGCGGTCCGCGACGAGGGCCTGCCGACAGGCGGCCCGGATCGTCGCGTACGCCATGGGGTCGGTCTCCAGATCGACGACCGGGATCTCGCAGGCATGGATTCCGGCGATCAGATCGGCAACGCCGTAGTCACGCGCGATGGACCAGGTGTGCGTGATGACCCGGGGCAGGGTGGTGACCACCGAGAACCTCCGGGTGAGGTACGCCGCCGTTCGCAGCGCCGCCTCCGCGATCCCGACCACGGGACCGGTGAGGATCTCACGGGCCGCGTGCAGTCCCGGGTCGCCGAAGCAGGCGATCACGAACCCGTCGTACGCCTCGCGTTCGCGCTCCAGGACGTCGAGCAGGTGGGGCACCGCGATCGCCTCGTCGTAGTGCGACTCCAACGAGGCCGGCCCGGCACCCGGGTCGATCGCGTCGACGACCACGCCCGGGCCGACGCTCGCCCGGGCGCACTCGCCGATCAGCGTGGTCATCGATGCCGTGGTGTTCGGGTTGACGACCAGGATCCGCATCAGGCGACGGGTTCCGTGGCGGCCTCAGCTTCCGTCGCGTCGGTCGAGCGCCGCGAGGCGACGCCGGCGACGTCGGCGGCGTACGCGAAGGCGTAGTAGGCCACGAACCCGACCCCGCAGCCGACGAACCAGGAGTAGTCGGGGAGCCAGGTGAGCACCCCACCGAGCTTGGGGACGAGCACCGAGGCGAAGGAGAACACCGCGGCCACGACGAGCGCGTAGACGGCGGACGGGTTGGTGCCCCGGGTGTAGTGGTAGGCGCCCGACTCCGAGAGCGTGTAGAGGTCGTCGACGACGATCTTCTGCTGCCTGACCAGGTAGAAGTCTGCGATCAGGATGCCGAACAGCGGCCCGATCAGGGCGCCGAGGAGGCCGAGGGTCCAGAAGATCGCCTCGTCGTTGGCGTACCAGTTCCACGGGGTGAGCAGGACCGATCCGCCGGCCGCGATCATCCCGCCCATCCGCCATGAGATCCGCTGCGGGGCGACGTTGGAGAAGTCGAACGCCGGTGAGATGAAGTTGGCCACGATGTTGATCCCGACGGTCGCGATCACGAAGGTCAGCCCGCCGAGCAGTACGGCGGTGTAGGTGTCGATCCGCTCGATCGTGGCCACCGGGTCGGTGATCAGCTCCCCGAAGACCGGAATCGTCGCGGAGGCGGTGAGCACCGTCAGCAGCGAGAAGAGCACGAAGTTGACCGGGAGGCCCCAGAAGTTGCCGGTCTTCACGGCCTTGAACGACTTCCCGTAGCGCGCGAAGTCGCCGAAGTTCAGCATCGGACCGGAGAAGTACGACACCACCAGGGCGATCGCGCCGAGCATCGCCGCCACCTGCTGGCCGGGGCTCAGCTCCTTGTCGGAGAGGGAGAAGGAGACGTTCCAGTCGGCGCGGTAGAGCATGTAGACGCACAGCACCAGCATCGCCACGTAGACCGCCGGGCCGCAGAAGTCGATGAACCTGCGGATCGACTCCATCCCCCGCCAGAACACCAGGGCTTGGGCAACCCAGAGGATCGCGAAGCTCGCATAGCCGAGATAGGAAAGGCCGAGGAAGGACTGGTCGGCGGTGGCGTAGGCCGCCAGCGAGGGAAAGAGCTTGAGGATCACGATGGTGAGCGACCCGGCGGCGAGGAAGGTCTGCACGCCGTACCACGCGATCGCGATCGATCCACGGATGATCGCGGGGATGTTGGCGCCGAGCACACCGAAGGACGCCCGCGAGACCACCGGATAGGGCGTCCCGGTCAGCTGGCTCGGCTTGGCGACCAGGTTGCAGAAGACCTGGACCAGGACGATCCCGGCGATCAGGCAGACGAAGACCTGCCAGCCGGTCAGGCCGAGCGCGAACAGCGCACCCGCCGTCACGTAGCCACCGATGCTGTGCACGTCCGACATCCAGAAGGCGAAGATGTTGTACCACCCCCACTTCTGCTCGGGAAGTGGGTCGAGGTCCTCGTTCGACAGTCGGGGATGGTAGGCAGGCGGTGCTGTCACCTCGGTCATCACAGTCTCCTTCGGGTGGGGGTCACCCCATCGTGGAGAGCAGGTGTTTCACCTGATCAGATGCCGTGTCAGAGCAATGTGACGCGAAAGATATACGACGTCCGCGGCGGGCAGCCGGCGGCGCTCAGGGCTGCCGGAACACGTCCGGGTCGCTCCGGAAGGCCTCGATGGCGGTCTTGAGATGCTCGTAGTGGGCGGCCGACTCGGTGACGAGCCGATCCGCGTCGCGCGCACAGAAGGCGGCGACCATGACGTCGTGGTCGCCGTGGAGGAGTGCCCGGTCGACCTCGGCGACGCGTGACATCGGCCGCGCCGGCTCGGTCATGTTCCAGGCGGAGTCGTACATGTGCAGCAGTCGCTGCATCCCGGCCGGTGCGATCAGCGCCCGGTGGAAACGGCGTGACTCGACGTGATAGCCGCGCTCGTCCTCTCGGGCGACGGCTGCCGCCATGGCTGAGTGGGCGCTGCGTACGAGCTCGTCGTCGGCCTCCGTCGCCGACCGGACGGCGACGCGCAGCGCGGAGGTCTCCAGGGCGGCGCGGACGTCGTAGAGCTCGCGGAACTCGGCGAAGGTCAGCTTCGCGACCGCATAGCCGATGTGGGGTCGATGCTCGACGAGCCCCTCGCCGATGAGGACCTTGAGCGCTTCGCGTACGGGGATCTGGCTGACGCCGAAGAACGTCGCCACCGAAGCGATCGGGATGAGCGTCCCGGGTGGCTCCTCGCCGGACACGATCGCCAGGCGGAGGTCCTCGATGACATGCGGCTGTTCACCGTCGCCGGCAGAGCTGACCAGGCGAGAGGCGAACACGGAGCGGCGCCGAGGTCCCTGCATCGAAGGTCCTCCTGCAGTTGTCCGGCGCGTCCGCTCGGTCACCGTATGGTCTCGGTGCGATCACGAATCGATAACGGCGAATCCCGGTGTGGTGGACGGCACACGCGACGCGGCCGAGCGCGTTGGGTAACTAGACAACAACCACGGCATTCTTGTCCAGCGGACGCCGCGTCTCGGGACCGAAGGCCCTGTTCGAGAGTCTCGTCTTGAAAGGGTCGTTACAACGCCGAAACGCCAGTGCCAGCCCCTGAAACCTCCGCTCGCTACGGTCCCCGAAACCTATGCGTGACACTCCTCGAAGGGAACTCGTTTCGATGTCTACCCCCGCCTCTCGGACCTCGCGACGTAAGTCAGTTCAACGCCGGGCCGCCGCGGCCCTGCTGACCCTGGTCGCCGCCACCACCCTGGCCGCCTGCGGCTCCGACTCCGAAGAAGGCAGCAGCGAGGAGGGCTTCGGCACCATCTCGATGCAGTACTCCTGGATCAAGAACGAGGAGTTCGCCGGCGAGTTCTACGCCGAGGACAAGGGCTACTACGAGGAAGCCGGCTTCGACGCGGTCAACGGCATCTCCGGCCCCGACACCGGCGTGGCCAAGCTGCTCTCCGGCAAGGTCCAGGTCGCCATCAACGACGCCGCCTCGGTCGGCTCCGCGATCGCCGAGCAGGAGGCGCCGCTGAAGATCATCGGCGCCACCTTCCAGAAGAACCCGTTCACCATCCTCTCCCTCAAGGACGGCGGCAACATCGCGACGCCGGCCGACCTCAAGGGCAAGAAGATCGGCGTCCAGGACTCCAACGTCAACGTCTTCAAGGCGATCCTCGCGGCCAACGGCCTGGAGGAGAAGAAGGACGACATCACCGTCGTCCCGGTCGAGTTCGACCCGACCCCGCTGATGAAGGGCCAGGTCGACGGCTTCATGGCCTACCTGACCAACGAGTCGATCACCGTCGAGATGGCCGGTCACGAGGTCACCAACCTGCCCTACGCCGAGAACGGCGTGCCGTACGTCGCCGAGACCTACACCGTCACCGACCAGTACCTCGCCGAGAACCGCGACCTCCTCAAGGCGCTGCTGACCGCCGAGATCAAGGGCTGGACCGAGACCTTCAAGAACCCCTCCGACGAGGTCGTCAAGGTCATCACCACCCACTACAACCAGGCGGCCAGCGACTCCGACGGTCTCGAGGCCAGCTTCGGTGAGCTCGACCCGGTCAAGACCAAGCGCGGTCTCGAGGAGTCGCAGAAGCTGATCTCGACGCCGGAGACCGAGAAGAACGGCCTCTTCACCATCTCTGAGGAGCTCCAGCAGCAGACCGTCGACTCGCTCGCCGCCGCCGGCTGGGAGGTCTCGGCCGAGGACCTGTTCGACACCTCGATCATCGACGAGATCTACGAGGAGAACCCCAAGCTCAAGGACTACCAGAAGTAGTCATGGCCGAGAACAAGCTCATGGATGCCGGTGCTCCCGCTGCGGAGACCGGTGGCGGCACCGGCATCCACATCTCCGGAATCAGCAAGGTCTTCGGCTCCGGGTCGAAGGCCGTCACCGCGCTCAAGGACACCGAGCTACACACCGACCAGGGCTCGTTCCTGGCCCTGCTGGGGCCTTCCGGCTGCGGCAAGTCGACGATCCTGCGGATCCTCGCGGGCCTGGAGACGCCGACGAGCGGAGAGGCGTACGTCGACGGCAAGGCTCCCGCCGAGCTGCGGCGTGACTCGGAGCTGGGGATCGCGTTCCAGGACCACGCGCTGCTGCCGTGGCGCTCGGTGGTCGGCAACATCAAGCTCGTCTTCGAGGTCGCCGGGCGCCGTCCCGACATGTCCTACATCCACGAGCTGATCAAGCTCGTGGGGCTGGAGGGCTTCGAGAAGGCGCGCCCGGCGCAGCTCTCCGGCGGGATGCGGCAGCGGGTTTCGATCGCCCGCGCGCTCGCACTGAAGCCGTCGGTGCTTCTGCTCGACGAGCCGTTCGGCGCGCTGGACGACATGACCCGGCAGAACCTCAACCTGGAGCTGCTGCGGATCTGGACCGAGAAGCCGGCGACCACGCTGCTGGTCACCCACGGTGTGAACGAGGCGATCTTCCTCTCCGACCGGGTCGCGGTGATGTCGCCACGACCTGGCCGGATCAAGGAGATCATCGAGGTCGACCTTCCCCGGCCACGCACGCCCGACATGATGCGTACCCCGGAGTTCCACGCGCTGGCCGACCGGGCCTCCGAGCTGCTCTTCGGTGACGACGGGCGCGCCGAGGCGGAGTCTTGATGCGACTGAGTCAACAGCTGGCCGGCTGGATGGCCGGTCTGATCGGCGTGGTCACCCTCTTCGTGCTGTGGGCGGTCGTGGCGGTGACCGTGTTCCCGCCCGACCCCGGCACCGGGTTCACGCCGGTGCCGCCGCCGTGGACGGTCCTCTCCGAGATGGCCGCGGCGGGTCCGTCGGCGTTCTGGGACGGCGTGCTCCGGGAGACGCTGATGGAGGCGTCGATCGGGTTCCTCTGGGGCAACCTGATCGCCCTGCTGCTGGCCTCCCTGGTGCTGCTGGTGCCGTGGCTGGAGCCGATGATCATGCAGATCGCGGTGACGACGTACTGCCTGCCCGTCGTCGCCGTGGGCGGCATCTCGATCGTCGTCCTCGGCGGCGCCGAGCAGCCCGGTGACCCGTCGAAGACGTCGATCTTCCTGGCCGCGCTGATGGTCTTCTTCACGACCGTCGTCGGCGCCGTGCTCGGGTTCAAGTCGGCCGACCGCGCCTCGCTCGACGTGGTGCGGGTCTACGGCGGGTCGGTGTGGACCCAGCTGGTGAAGGTACGCCTCGTCGCGGCCGTGCCGGCGATCCTCAACGCGCTGCAGATCGCGGTGCCGACCGCGATCCTCGGTGCCGTGCTCGGTGAGTACCTCGGCTCCACCGACCGTGGCGTCGGGCGCACGCTGATCGTGCTGCAGGGCAAGCCCGACCCGGAGCGGCTCTGGGCCGTCTTCCTGGTCTGCGCCCTAGTCGCCCTGGCCGGCTACCTGCTGCTGGGGCTGGTTTCGCGTCTGGTGACGCCATGGGTCGCTGGGAGGTCCGGATGAGGTCGGGTGCCAAGGGTCTGTCGCGGGCGGTCCTGAGGCCGGTGCTGCACACCGTCGCCGCGCTGGCGATCGTGGTCGTGCTCTGGCAGGCGTTCGTGTCGTTCTCCAGCGTCTCGGAGTTCGTCGCGAAGGGTCCGCTGGATGTCGTCGACCACCTCTTCACCGGGCCGGACGCGGCTGCCCACCGGGCGGAGCTCGTCCCGCTGACCTGGGTGACCCTGAGGGACGCCGCGCTCGGCTTCCTCGCCGGGATGGCGATCGCGGTGGTGGCGGCGGTGCTGTTCAACCTGTCGCGTACGGTCGAGGCCGGCGTGATGCCGCTGGCGCTGCTGCTGCGCTCGATCCCGCTGGTCGCGATCGCTCCGGTGGTCATGTTGATCACCGGCAGGGCCTCGACCGCCTCGGTCGTGGTGCTCGGGATCATCGTGGTGCTGTTCCCGGCGCTGGCCGCGGTCCTGTTCGGGCTCTCGCAGGCCTCGCCGCAGTCGCTGGACCTGGTCGCCGTCTACGGCGGATCGCGGCTCACCGCGATCCGCAAGGTGTCGTTGCCCGGCGCGCTCCCGTCGATCTTCGCCGCCGCCCGCGTCTCGGTGCCCGGCGCCGTGACCGGTGCGCTCCTGGCCGAGTGGCTCTCGACCGGCAAGGGCATCGGCGGCAACATCCAGAAGTTCCCCGCCGCCGCCCGCTTCGACGACCTGTGGGCCGCCGTCGCGATCATCACCGTCGTCACGTTGGTGCTCTACAACCTCGTCCAGCTCCTGGAGTCGGTCGCGCTGGAGCGGATGGGGATGACGACCCGCTAACGCCGAGGCGTCACGTACGTCGCGCGAAGCGTCACTCCGGTCGGCCGAGTGGGCAATCCGATGCCCACTCGGCCGACCGGAGTGACGTCTCGACGGGTCAGTAGTCGGTGCGGTCCTGCTTCGCGAGCCACGCGTCGAACGGGTCGTACGCCTGCGGGATCCGCAGCTCGTCGACGCGGGTCGGCCAGTCGTGGTGCTCGTTGGCGCGGCCGGTCCCGAACAGGTCGTAGAAGGCGCGGTCGTCGAACCCGCCCTTGGCCGCGTCGTCACGGTCGGCCGCATAGACGACGCGGTCCAGGCGCGCCCACAGCGCGGTTGCCAGGCACATCGGGCAGGGCTCGCACGAGGTGTAGAGCGTGCAGCCGGTTAGCGAGAAGCTGTCGGCCTCCTTGCAGGCGGCACGGATCGCGACGATCTCGGCATGGGCGCTCGGGTCCAGGTCGCGGGTGACCCGGTTCTGGCCCGTGCCCAGCAGGATGCCCTCGCGCAGGATGATGGCGCCGAACGGCCCGCCGCCGTTGTTCACGTTGCGCACGGCCAGCGCTACGGCCTGCTCCAGCCACATGGTGTCCGTCATGCCCAGTCCCCTCGCACAGGCCCGAGGATCGATGTTCCTACTGTCATTCTGCTCCTCGACATCACTCGACCTCGTGGAGCCGGTCGTAGGTGGCGCTGATGGTCGAGACGCGGTCGCGTCCGGCCCGTCCCCGCTCGTGGAGTACGCCGTCGGCGAGCACGCTCGCCAGCGACATCGGCGCGGCCAAGGAGTCGAAGGCGAGAGCGCCCTGGACCGGGCACTCCAGCGCGATGTCGGCACGGCCGAGGTGAACCGTTCCGGTCGGGTCGGCGATCACGATCACGGTGCTTCCGGAGGCCGCGGCGGCGTCGACGAACTCGCCGAAGCCCGGCGGCCGGCGCCGGAGCCCGACCGCGACCACCACCGATCCCTCGCCGAGCTCGGCCAGCTCCTCGCCGATGACCTGGCCGGGAGCGGGCGCGAGCGTGACCCGCTCACGGGTCTGGGTGAGCTGCTGGCGCAGATGGAGGGCGACCGGGTAGGAGTTGCGCCAGCCCGCGACCATCACGTCGCTCGCCTTGGCGATGGCCTCGATCGCCTCGGTGATGCCGGCCTGCTCCACGACCCGCGTGATCGCGGCTGCCTCACCCTCGGCGTGGGCGCTCAGGTCCGGGGCGCCCTCGACCCGTCGCGGCTCGCCGGCCGTACGCAGCCCCCGCAGGTGGTCGCGTACCTCGTCGAAGCCGTCGAATCCCAGCGAGCGGAAGAGCCGGCTCATCGTCGCCTTGGACACCTCCGCGAGCGAGGCCAGCTCGGCCGCGCGGTAGGTCGCCAGGTCGTCGAGATGCTCCAGCAGCGTGTCGGCCGCCTTGCGCTCTTGGGGCGAGAGCGTCTGGTAGTTCGCGGCGATCCGCCGGTCGATCCGCTGGTCCGCCCGAGTCGTGCTCACGGTCATGCCGATCACGCGAAGCCCGGCACCGAGGCCCAGGCGTCCGGCTCGGTCGATCCGTCGCGCTGCAGGGTCGCCTCGATGAGCCCGTAGGGCCGGTCGGCGGCGAAGAAGACCTCGTTCTGGTTGTCGAGGTCGAAGGGGGAGAGGTCGACGAGGAAGTGGTGCTTGTTGGGACAGGAGATCTTGAACTCCGCGATCCCCTCGAAGGCTTCCATCACGGCCCTGCCCATCTCGTAGATGGTCTGCTGCAGCGCGAGCGAGTGCACCTCGGCGAAGGTGTCGAGCATGATCGCGCGGATCCGGTCGTAGGCCTCGTCCCAGTCCTCCGGATGGGTCTCCCAGCGCCACCAGGCCGTGACCGAGGTCGCCAGTATCCGGTCGGTCGTCTCGGCGAGGGTGGTGTAGCGGTCGCGCGGGAAGCCGTGGAACTCCGAACCGGTCGACTTGAGCACCACCAGGTCGCTCAGGCCCGAGAGAACGAACGCTCGTTCGCCGTGGCTGTTGACGACTGCCGTACGCGTCTCCTGACCGCGACGGGCGAACGAGAACTCGTTGGCCGGGATGCGGTCCCAGGAGTAGGACTCCGCCTTCATCACCGACCCGGTCACCCACGGCTGCTCGGCCCAGTAGGCGGTGAGGTCGAGCAGGAACGCCTCCGGCGAGGTG
This sequence comes from Nocardioides sp. NPDC087217, assembly GCF_044744805.1. Lineage (NCBI taxonomy): Bacteria > Bacillati > Actinomycetota > Actinomycetes > Propionibacteriales > Nocardioidaceae > Nocardioides > Nocardioides sp. NPDC087217. Next base: position 345,742 of record NZ_JBIUZB010000001.1, on the reverse strand, counting down.
ATGCCGAGCTCCTTGGCCTTCGCGTAGACCACATTCTTCTGGGTGTCGGTGGCGTGCACGTGCACGTTGTCGCCCTCGGTGAAGGCCGTCGCGAAGTCGCCCCTGAGCTGGGTCGACACGTTCAGGTCGTGGATCGTGTGCCGCGCGCCCTCGCGGTCGACCTTGACCAGGCGTACCTCCGCCTTGCCGTGCTGGTTGGGGCCAAGAGTGATCGACATCAGCTTCCTCGATAGGTCGTGTAGGAGAACGGGCTGAGCAGGAGGGCGACATGGTGGTGCTCGCCAGCGGTGACGGTGAACCCGACGGTCACCTCGGGAAAGAAGGTCTCGCGATCCTGCTCGGCGAACCACGGCCCGGTCTCGAAGGTCAGGATGTGCGGCCCGGGCGGCACCTCGCCGTCGAACCGCACCCGCCCGTCGGCGTCGGTGGTCGCGGTGCGCGCGCTGTCGTCGGGAAGGGTGAGGTAGAGCGCGAGCCCGGCGGCGGGCCGGCCGAGGGCGGCGTCGAGGACGTGCGTGGAGACGGTGGTCATACCACCAAGCCTCGCAGCCGGAGCAGCGCGATCTCGGCGAGCTGGCCCTTGGTCACCGTGATTTCGGTAGCCGGGTCGTTCTCCAGCCGCTCCTCGAGCAGCGCGAGCATCTCCTCGGCGCTGCGGCCGGCCGCGCGCACCAGGTAGATCCGCCCGAACCGCTCCTCGTAGGCGGCATTGCCCGCCCTCAGCCGCGCCTGCACCTCGGCGTCGGCCGGGTCGACCCCGGCCTGCTCGCGGGCGGAGAGTGCCGCGCTCGCCCCGTCCCCGGAGTGCCGTTCCCCGATCCTGGGGTGGTCGGCCAGGGCGCCCTCGACCTCCTCGTCGGTCCAGGCCGCGGCCAGCTGCCTCGCGGCGGCGAGCAGGTCCGGGATGTCCGTGTAGGGCCGCCCCGCGACCAGCCCGGCCGCCCACGAGGGGATCGCGACGCAGGGGGCGACGACGCTCTCCGCCTCGTCGGCGGGGAGCGCATGGAACTCGGCGAGCGTCATGGTCACCAGGGCAGCCTATGAAACGAGCGTTTCGGCGTCCGCAACGCAGGTTGCCTTTGTGTAACGCCCCGGCGGCTACCCCGCGAAGCTCTGGGCGAGGGCGAGAAGGTCGTGATCGCGGCCGGGTGCCGCGACCAGACAGAGCCCTGCCGGGAGGTTGGTGGAGGTGCGTACCGGAATCGAGACGGCGGGGAGGCCGGCGATCCCGGCGACACAGGTGAGGCGCATGGTGTCGTCGCGCGCCCCGGCAGCGTCGGCCGCCGTCGGTGCCACCGACGAGGCGCTCGGGTAGGCGAGGATGCGGTCGCCGACGACGTCGAGGATCTCCGTACGCGCCTGCGCGAGCACGGTGCGCGCCTCGGCGGCCTGCTCCCGGGTCACCGACCGGGCCATCTCGAACCGCCCGCGCACCGCCTCACCGAGCGTGTCGAGCCGGGTCTCGAGCCAGGCCCCGTGGGCCTGCCATGCCTGGTAGGCCTGCCCGATCACGAAGGCCTGGCGCCACTCGTCCAGCCTGGCCGCCTCCCAGTCCAGCGGCTTGGCCTCGGGCAGCGCCTCGTTCACCGCGGTGGCGACGTCCTCCGTGGCGAGCCTGACCAGCGACGGCACCAGGTGGACCTCGTCCACCGAGACGGATGTCGACGCCGGAGCCTCCGGCAGCAGTACGTCACCGACCGCCTGCAGCAGGAACGCCGACCGCGTCATCCACCCGACGGTGTCGAAGGCCTTGGCGAGCGGAAGCACGCCTTCGCGCGAGACGGCCCCGTGCGACGTACGGATCCCGTAGAGGCCCTGATAGGCGGACGGGACCCGGATCGAGCCACCGGTGTCGGTGCCGAGCCCGATCGAGGCCTGGCCGAGGGCGACCGCGGTCGCCGACCCCGATGACGAGCCGCCGGGGATGCGCCCGGGAGCCTTCGGGTTCGGCGGCGCTCCGTAGTGGGCGTTGAGCCCTGACAGCGAGTAGGCGAACTCCTCGGTGCGCGCGATTCCGCGCACCGACGCCCCGGCGTCGAGCAGCGCGGCGACGGCGGCGGCATGCGACGGTGCCGTCGGCGCCTGCTCCAGCCAGGCCGGGCTCCCGGCGCCGACCGCGAAACCGGCGACCGCGAAGAGGTCCTTGACCGCGACGGTCTCTCCCGAGAGCGCGCCGTCGGCGGTGTGCGAGGAGACCAGCGGGTCGCCGACGACCCGCCAGATCCGGGTGTCGAAGGCCGGTGCGGGCGCCGAGACATGGGCCGCGGTGACCTGCCAGCCGCCGTACTCGATCCGCACCGGGTCCCGGGCCCACAGCTGCGTCTGGAGCCCGCGTCCGCCGCGGTCGAGCTCCGTGACGGCCACGATCAGCGCGTGGTCGTCGTCGATCACCTGCACGTGGGTCTGCACGATGCGCCGCTTCGGCGCGCCACCGCGCGACCCACGGAAGGCGGAGATCTGCTCGTGCCCGACGAGCAGACCGGCGGCATCGCCTCGCAGGGTGGTCGGTGAGTCGGCGAAGAGCGCGTCCAGAGCGGCGACGTCGTCGGACATCAGCGCGCTCTCGTACGCCCGGAAGGCCTGCAGCAGCCCGTGCGGGACCGGTTTGAGCTGGGCGCCGGCATGTCGAGGGGTCATAGGGCGAAGTCTGCCTTGCGGATCGTGGCGTGTACGCCTTTGACGACGTCGACGACCTGAGAGATCCGGAAGTCGGTGGCCGCCGAGAGATAGGCGTACGCAGCCTCCGGCTCCATCCCGAAGCGCGCGCTGAGCAGGGCGATCGCGGCACGGACGCAGTTCTGCGTGGCCACGTCGAGGGACTCGTCGAGCCCGGTGGGAATCAGAAACTCAGAGGTCTCCGCCAGCGGACCGGCGAGCTCGCCGAACCGCGTGGCGGCCTCCTCGCGAGCGACCAGGTCGAAGCGGCGCGTCGCCCGGAGCGACGCCTCCAACGCCGTCAGCGAGACCTCGCCGTCACCCTGCGCGAAGTGCGGGTCGCCGACGTAGGCCAGCTGGAACGGATGTTTCACGCTCGTGACGAGCGGATCGGCCGGCGGTTCAGAAGACGAGCGCGACGCCGAGAAGCACCGCGATGAGCAGCAGCGCCCCGGCGAGGATGAACCCGGTGGAGAAGGCCGGCAGCGGGCGCCGTTCCCGCATCGCGCGCTCGACCCGTGCCCAACGGACCATCGCGAGGACGGTGCACAGGATCGCGGTGAGCACCAGCAGGGCGACCACCCCGATGCGTACGCCCTCTGCGGAGGGCACCTGGAACGAGTGCAGCGCGACCGCTCCGGCGAGCAGGCCGAGAACGGTGCGTGCCCAGGCTAGGAAGGTGCGCTCGTTGGCCAGCGTGAACCGCGGGTCCGGCTCGGAGCCGTGGTGGTAGACCCAGTGCGGGTGCCGCGGGTCCTCCTTCGATGGCGTCTCGGTCATGCCCCCATCGTCCACCACATCGGGTCCCGATCTAGATTATTACCCATGGGTAATAGGGAACCGGCCGAGTTCGACCGCGACATCGCGGTCCGTCGGGTCGATCAGAAGACGTATGCGGCCGACCTCGCGCCGGGCTGGGTGGTCGGCGGCGGGGTCAACGGCGGCTACCTGCTCGCGGTGATCGCCAACGCGCTGCGGGCTCACCTGCCGAACCACCCGGACCCGATCGTGCTGAGCGCGTTCTACGCCGGCGCGAGCACCCCGGGGCCGGCGGAGGTCCGCATCGAGACCAAGCGCGACAAGGGCTCGCTGGCCATCGCGACCGCCGAGCTGTGGCAGGGCGAGGAGCTGCGGATCACCACCACGGCGACGTACGCGGACCTCGACGGCCTCCACGCCAAGAGCAGCGGCTTCGAGCGGGTCACCGCGACCGAGCCGGAGCTGCCGCCGCTCGATGAGTGCCTCTCCTCGACCACGGCGCCCGAGGAGATGAAGAAGTTCGTGCCGATGCTGGACCGCTACGAGCTCTGCGTGCCGAAGGAGCAGTTCGTCTGGGGCGGCGCGGCGCCGACCGGCGAGGCGGTCTTCACCGGCTGGTTCCGCCACCACGACCGCGAGCCCGACCCGCTCTCGCTGCTGCAGGTGCTCGACGCGCTCCCGCCGGTCACCTTCGGGCTCGATCTGCCGGGCTGGGCGCCGACCCTCGAGCTCACCTGCCACATCCGCCACAAGCCGGCACCGGGCTGGCTCAAGGTCACCCACTTCTCACGCAACCTCTCGGGCGGCATGTTCGAGGAGGACTGCGAGGTCTGGGACTCCGAGGGCAAGCTGGTCGCGCAGGCGCGTCAGCTGGCTCGGCTGCCGCGCGCCTGACGGGTCAGATCCGCCGACTCGGCGCCACGAAGGGTCACATCGGGGCGCAGCGGTCCTTCCCGCCGTACGCATCCCAGTGCCAGGCCTCGGCCGAGTACTGCTTCAGCCCGAAGTCCAGAGCGTTCTTGTTCAGGAACCGCCACACCGCGCTGGCCGGCTCCGAGGCCCGCGTCGCGCAGGTCTTGCCGCCGGTCGCGCTGGGCTGCTCGAAGTCGATGGCGATGCCGAGCTGGTGGGAGGAGTGGCCGGGCTGCGCGGTGAGCGTGTAGTCGCCGGACGGGCAGCCGCCGGTGGCGTCCTCCTGGCACAGCGCCTTCTGCTTCTTCATCGTCCGGAACGAGCTGCCCGCGACCAGGTCGACGCCCTGCTTCGAAGCCCTCTTGACCAGCGCTGCCGCGGCCCCGGAGATGCGTGCGTTGACGACGGTCAGGCCGTCGGCGCCGTCGATGTAGTAGGGGTCGCCCTTGGTGCTCTCAGTGCCGGTGTTGGGCAGCCCCTCGACCGCGCAGAGTCGCACGGGGATCAGCCTGCCCTCGTCATACCCCTCGCCTTCGCCGAGGTCCTTCGTCCCCGGCGCGCACACCAGCGCGGTCGAGTCGGCGCGTACGTTGCCGACCGGCCTCGTCGGTGCCGCGACCTCGAGGAGCTTGCCCTCGGCGGCGCCGGCGGCGCGCTGCTCGGAGGCCTTTACGGCCAGCTCGGCGAGATGACCGGTGACCCCGCCGGTGTTCGCGTCGGCGTCGGCCTGTCCGGCGTCCGGGGCCGTCTTCGGAACGTCCTCGGGGCAGGCCGTGATCGTCTCGCTCAGCGGCTTCTGGGTCCCGGACGCGAGGGTGATGTTCGCGCACACGACCGTGGTGTGGTCGCGCTTGGCGTAGGTGTCCTGCCAGGTCCGGTAGCCCGCCACGGTGAAGCTGTTGCCCTCTGTGCCGGCAGGGTCGGCCTGCAGCGTACGCAGCCTCAGGCCGTCGCCGTAGGCGCCCGGCTGCTCCAGCCAGGTGCCGATGTCCGCGGCGGTAACCTCCCAGCCGACGCTGCGCAGCGACGCCACGGCCGCCGACAGGTCGCTGCCGACGCCGTTCAGGTCGTCGGTCGTGGTCTGTTCCCACTTCTGCATCTGGTCGTAGAAGTCGTACGCCCCGTAGCCGCCGACCCCGACCAGCGCGAGCAGCAGCAGACCCACGACCACCTTCGGCCACCGCCGCTTCTTCGGCGGCTCCGGCCCGAACCGGCCTGGTCCGAAACCCTGCGGGTACGCCGGGGGAGGCTGCTGTCCGTAGGGCTGCTCGAGGTAGGGCTGGTCCCGGTAAGGCTGGTCTTGGTAAGGCTGATCCGGATAGGGCTGGTCCTGGTAAGGCTGCTCCGGATACGGCTGGTTCGGGTAGGGCTGCTGATCCGGGTAGGGCTGCTGGCCGTAGGGCGGCTGCTCAGACGGATAGGGCTGCTGCTGTGCCGGTGGGTAGGGCTGCTGCTGACCCGGGTACGGCCGCTGCTCGGGGTAGCGCTGCCCGCCCGGGTAGGGCTGGTGCTGCCCCGGATGAGGCCGCTGCTGACCGGGCTGCGGCTGCTGCGGCCGTCCCGGCGGCGCCTGTGGTCGTTGGGGCTGCCGCGGGCCGGGGAAGGGCTGCTGCCCCCGGTAGGGCGGGCGAGGCTCGCCGGGGCGCCGCGGGGGCCACTGCTGATCGCTCATGATCGGGCCCCGGACGGGGGCAGGCAGGCGATGAGCAGAAGACGGCGGGGCACGGCGTTGGAGCGTACCCAAGTGACACCACATTCCGGGTGTCTAGGGAACAATCTCACACGTGAACAGCCCCAAGACCGTAGTGGCCGCGGCGATCCTCAGTGCCGACGGCAAGCAGGTGCTGGCCGCGAGGCGTACGTCCCCGCCCGAGGCCGCCGGACGCTGGGAGCTCCCCGGCGGCAAGGTCGAGGAGGGGGAGACGGCGGAGGCGGCGCTCGTCCGGGAGATCGGCGAGGAGCTCGGCTGCCTGATCGAGGTGCTCGACTGGATGCAGGGCGAGGCGCCGATCGGTGAGGAGGCCCGCCTGATCGCGGCCACCGCCCGAGTGGTCGCGGGGGAGCCGAGGCCGCGCGAGCACGACCAGGTCCTCTGGCTGGCGGCCGAGGACCTCGACTCGGTCGACTGGCTCCAGCCCGACCGTCCGTTCCTCGATGCGCTCCGCCACGTACTCGGCGTGCCCGAAGGGACCACGCTGCGTGGCATCTTCTTCGAGGAGGAGGCCGCCCGCTCGGCCGCCTCGACGCTGGAGCGCGAGGGCTGGACGGCCCGGGTCACCCGGGAGCGCTACCAGGGCGAGGACGACGACGAGGACCACCCCTGGTCGGTGGAGACGGACGCCCCGGAGATGGTTCTGGAGCTGCTGGTGGACCAGTACGACGGCTGGCTCGACATCCCCGAGGACGCGCCGGACGACTCGATCGCCCCCGAACCCGTCGAGCTCCCCGACAACCCGAAGCGGATCAAGCGCCCAGATTTGGGCAACTCCTAGGATCGAGGACGTGACCTCACAGAAGAGCCTGCTGCTCGTGCACGCCCACCCCGACGACGAGACGATCGCGACGGGGGCGACGATGGCGAAGTATCTCGCCGAGGGCGCCCGCGTCACCCTGGTGACCTGCACGGCAGGGGAGATGGGCGAGATCCTGGTGCCCGAGCTGGCCCACCTCGCCGCGGACCAGGACGACGCCCTGGGCGATCACCGCCGGGGCGAGATCGAGGATGCGATGGCGGCCCTGAAGGCGCCCGACGGCAGCCAGGTCGACCACCGCTGGCTGGGCGGATTCGGCAACTACCGTGACTCCGGGATGACCTGGAGCGAGGACCGCACCCACGCGCTCCCTGACCCCGACGCCCGCGAGAACGCCTTCTGGTACGCCGACCTCAACGAGGCCGCCGACCACCTCGTCACGATCATCCGCGAGGTGCGCCCGCAGGTGCTGGTCACCTACGACGAGTTCGGCAACTACGGCCACCCCGACCACATCCAGGCCCACCGGGTCGCGACGTACGCCGCCCATCTCGCCGCCGTGCCGACCTACAAGAAGGAGCTCGGCGAGGCCCACGAGATCGACCGGATCTTCTGGACCGCGATCGCGGAGAGCTGGATCCGCGAGGGGCTGCGGGCGGCCCGCGCGGCCGGCAACGAGGACGCGCTCGGCGGGATGGACCCCGAGGGTCCGCTGCCGATGGCCACCCCCGACGTCGACATCGCCGCCGCGATCGACGGCACCGCATTCGCCGACCAGAAGGTCGCCGCGATGCGCGCCTACCCCACCCAGATGGACATGGAGGAGGGGATCTTCGCGATGACCAACAGCCTCGGTACGACCGCGTGGTCCCACGAGCACTTCCGGATCGCCAAGGGAGACGTCGAAGGGACTGTCGACGGGACCACCCTGACCGACCTCTTCGCCGGGTTGTGAGGCCGCTCGGCGGCGGCCTGGCTCGTGGTGGGGCCGGTCTTCTCCTCGGTCTTGTCGTCGGGGTCGCGGCGGTCGCGGTCCACCCCTGGTGGTGGGGTCTGCCGCTCGCGTTGGCCGCGTCCTCGGCGACGCTGCTCGTGCTGCCGCGTGGGGCCGCGAGGATCGCGTACGCCGTGGCCTGGGCGATCGTGGTCGCGCTGGCCGCGACGCCGAGGCCGACGGGCGGGTATGCCGTCGCGGGCGACGTGGCGGGATACCTGATGATCTTCTGGGCCGTGCTGATGCTCGTGGTGGCCACCGCGACCGTGTCGAGGGCCGCTTCCCGGGCCGATCAGGACCTCGCCGCGAAGTGACGAACGTCCCAAGATGGGCTACGGGTTCGGCCTAGGGGGGTATAGGTCCTAGGCTCTCCCGCATGTCCCATGAGCCCGAGGCCTCCAAGGCCCCCGAGCCCGCGAAGCAAACTGACGCGGCCGGGTCCAACGCCAGCCAAGCTGGCGCGGACGATGCTGCCATCGAGACGATCATGATCCCTCAGATCGAGATCGATGCTCGTGTTGCCGAGTCGACGGGTGCTGCGCCGGTCCCGACCGATGCCGATGAGGATCCCGCCGAGGAGACCCTGCTGCGCAGCACGATGCTGCGCTCGGAGCTGCCGAAGCGCGCGCCGCTGCCGGAGGACGAGAACTTCCTCTTCGTCTCGAAGAACCGGAAGTTCGCCCCGGAGCCGGACGCGGCCGACGCCGCCCCCGACCTGGCGGACGACGCGGCGACCGAGATCGCCTTCGACCGCCAGGTCCAGGACGTCCCCGACTTCGATGACGAGCCTCTCGAGGCGACCGTCATGGGCGTCGGGCCGTTCGTCGTGAACGAGCCGGCGCCCGCCGAGCCTGCTCCTTTCGAGACGGCCTTCGAGCAGCCCGACTACGCCCAGCCGGTCGCGGCCGAGAGCAAGCCGCTCGGCACCGGCACCAAGGTCGCCGTCGCGGTCGCGGGCGGCGTCGCCATCCTGGCCTTCGCCGGGTGGGCTGCTGCGTACGCCGTGGCCGGGGAGAAGATCCCCGAGGGCACCACGGTCGCGGGCGTGGACATCGGCGGCATGACGGCCGACGAGGCGACGCCGCTGCTGGACCAGAAGTTCGCCCCGGCCCACAGTCAGCCGATCAACGTGACCGCCGGCGACAGCACGACCGAGGTCAACCCGGCCGACGCGGGCCTGAGCTTCGACGCCGAGGCGACGATCGCGAAGGCCAACGCCGTACGCAGTTGGAGCCCGGTCAAGCTGTGGAAGCACTTCACCGGCGGTGGCGAGATCGAGCCCGTCATCAAGGCCGACGACAAGCTGATCGCCAAGGTCGCGGCCAAAGTGAACAAGCGCGCCGGCACCCCCTTCAAGGACGGCGACGTCGTCATCAAGAAGGGCAAGATCAAGACCACCCAGCCGGTCGCCGGCGAGGGCGTCAGCGACGAGGCGCTCCAGACCGCGCTCGCCGGTCAGCTCCTCGTCGAGGGCGACCGCAAGGCCGACGTACCTCTCGCGGAGCTCACCCCCGACGTCGACGAGGCCGACGTCCAGGAGGCGGTCGACAAGGTCGCCACGCCGGCGGTCTCCGGCCCGATCACGCTGAAGTTCGAGAAGACCCCGGTGGAGCTGTCCCCGAAGGAGTTCGGCGACGCGATCCGGTTCGACCCCAAGGACGGCGAGCTGCAGGCCTCGGTGGCGCCCAGCAAGCTCAAGAAGGTGCTCAAGAAGGCCCTCGCCGACGACGCCGCGAAGCCGGTGGACGCGACCATCAAGATGGTCAACGGCGCTCCGAAGGTCATCCCCGCCAAGCCGGGTGTCACCTTCAACCAGAAGGACCTGGAGGCGGTCTTCCTCGACGTCGTCACGGCGCCCCAGGGCGAGCGCACCGTCGAGGTGAAGTCGAAGGTCGCCAAGCCGAAGGTCACCACCGAAGAGGCCAAGGCCTGGGGCGTGAAGGAGAAGGTCTCGACCTTCACCACCAACTTCCCCTACGCCGAATACCGCAACGTCAACATCGGCCGCGCCGCCGAGCTGGTCAACGGCACCGTGCTCGCTCCGGGCGACACCTTCTCCCTCAACGGCATCGTCGGGGAGCGTACGGCCGCCAACGGCTTCACCAAGGGCTGGATGATCCAGAACGGGATCTTCCGCGAGGACTACGGCGGCGGTGTCTCGCAGATGGCGACGACCACCTTCAACGCGATGTTCTTCGCCGGTCTCCAGGACGTCGAGCACAAGGCGCACTCGCTCTACATCGACCGCTACCCGATCGGCCGTGAGGCGACCGTCGCCTGGCCCTCGCTGGACCTGAAGTTCAAGAACAACACCAAGTACGGCGTCCTGATCCGCTCCTGGGTCAACCCCGCCAGTGCCAGCGGCCAGGGCTCGGTCACCGTCGAGATGTGGTCCACCAAGATCTACGACATCAAGGCCCGCACCGGCGAGCGCTACGACTTCAAGTCGCCGGGCAAGCAGAAGATCACCGACGGCAACTGTGAGAACACCGTCGGCGCCCCGGGCTTCTCGATCAACGTCTGGCGCGACTTCTACAACGCCGGATCGGGCACGAAGGTCGACACCGAGACCTTCAAGACCACCTACATCCCGCAGGACGAGGTCGAGTGCACCGACGAGTCGGAGAAGCCGCCGCCGCCCGCCGACCCCAACTGACCCGAGTCGGCCGGTTCTGACCGAAACCATCGCCGAGTCGGCGCGTCATGACGCGCCGGCTCGGCGATGTCGACCGTGACGCGGATCACAGCCATTCGTTGAAGCGGTCATGCGCCCGTTCCTGCTGAGTCTTCTCGCTGCTGTCGCGCTCGTTCTCGTCCCGGCTCCGCCTGCCGCTGCTGCGGGGTCGAGCCCGACCGCGATCCCGCTGCCGGGGTCGCCCTACGGAGACCCTGCCGGGTCCAACGACTGGGCGTGCGCGCCGTCGGCGGCGCGCCCGACGCCGGTGATCCTGGTGCACGGCACCTTCGGTGACCGCCGCTCGCTGCTGGACCCGATCTCGCTGGCCATGAAGCGGGCGGGGTTCTGCGTCTACTCGTTCGACTACGGCAACCGCGCGACCGGCGACATCCGGGACTCGGCCGCTCACCTGGGCGAGTTCATCGAGCGCGTACGCGAGGTCACCGACGCCGACAAGGTGTCCCTCGTCGGTCACTCCCAGGGCGGGATGATGCCGCGCTACTACATCAAGAACCTCGGTGGCGCCGCCTACGTCGAGGACCTCGTCGGCCTCGCCCCCTCGAACCACGGCACGACCATCGTCATGGACGGGACCGCGATCGGAGCCACCGGTCTGTGCCAGTCGTGTGCCCAGCAGGCGGCCGGCTCGCCGTTCCTCGTCGACCTGAACGCCGGCGACGAGACCCCGGGCGACATCTCCTACACCCAGATCGTCACCGCCACCGACGAGGTGGTCGTGCCTCACACCTCCGGCTTCCTCGCCGAGGGCCCGAACACCACCAACGTACGCATCCAGGACGCCTGCGCCCTCGACCTCTCCGACCACCTGCTCATCCCGATGAGCACCGCCGCCATCGCCCTCACCCTCGACGCGCTCACCCACGAAGGCCCCGCATCCCCGGGCCTGAAGACCTGCTGACCGCCGCCGGGAGAGGGCATCCCCGACGATGTGGTCACCAGATGGTGTGAATGGAGTCGTACGCCTGCAGCCTGCTGTCCTTGGTCACCAGGGGAAGGTTCTCGAGCATGCTCTGAGCTGCGAGCATTCGGTCGAACGGATCGCGGTGGTCCCAGTCGAGCTCACCGGCGAGGCGTGAGTGGTTGAAGTCCATCGGCAGCCGCTCCAGGACATGAAGGCGTGTGCGGTCCTCGAAGGTGGCGGCCAGGGTGCCTCCGCCGGGGAGCTTGCTGAGCCGAGCCTTGGTGGAGATCTCCCAGAGGCTCGCCGCCGAGACGAACACCTCGGTGTCGATGTCGATGACGGCCTCGTAGGCAACGGTGCTGAGCCGGTCGGGGTCGCTCACCAGCCAGATGTATGCGTGGGTGTCGAGGAGGACCCGCTCATAGGTCTTCATCGAGCGAGCCCTCCCAGGCGGCGATCTCGTCGTCGGGGAGTGGGTCGAAGAACTCGTCGGGCACGCTCACGCGCAGGCCGCCGAGAATCCGTCTGGTCGGCCTCTCGATCGGCACCAGGCGGGCGATGGCACGGTCACCTCGGGCGATGACGACCTGGCCGCCCGCCTCGACCTCGGTGAGCAGGCTCGACAAGTGTGTCTTCGCCTCCTGCACCTTCACCACATGTGCTGCATCCATAACATCCACGGTAGGTTGGTCAACCAGGTTGGTCAACCCATGGTCGTGACCCACTGAGGAGGATCAGGATGCATCTGGATCTGGTGACATTCGTCGTGCCCGACTACGACGAGGCGGTGGGCTTCTTCCGCGACGTCCTCGGCTTCGAAGTGACCGAGGACGCCCCCGCGACGACGAATGACGGCCGCCCGAAGCGATGGGTGGTCGTCCGCCCGCCGGGCGGCGGCACCGGCTTCCTGCTCGCCCGGGCCGACGGTCCGGCGCAGGTTGCGAGGGTCGGTGACCAGACCGGTGGCCGGGTCACGTTCTTCCTCCGCGTGGACGACTTCGGGGTGGCGTACGAGAAGCTGGTCGCTGCCGGGATCGAGCTCGTCGGGCCGGTGCGCGAGGAGCCCTACGGCACCCTCCAGGTCTTCAGGGACCCCTTCGGGAACCTGTGGGACCTGCTGTCGGGATGACGCGCTACGGAGTGGGCGAGGCGTAGTAGCGGCAGCGGTGGTGCTCGGTGAAGCCGAGGCCTTCGTAGAGGGCGAGGCCGGGGGCGTTGGTGGTCTCGACGTGCAGCCAGGCGGCGCGGGCACCGCGTTCGGCGCCCCATTCGAGCAGGGTGGCGAGGGCTTTGCCGGCGAGGCCATGGCGGCGGTGTGCCTCGGCGACCTCGAGGTCGTGGATGGCCAGCCAGTCGCGTTCCATCGTGCCCATGATCCGGGCGGTGTCGCCGAGAGTGATCAGCACCTGGGCGCCGCTCTCGCCCACGGTCTCGACGTGGGCGTCCTCGACGGGCGGCGGCAGCAGGCGCCGGGTGGCGGCGAGCCCGGCGAGCTGGAACTCGACAGTCACGTCCTCGGCCCAGCCGCGCGCGAGCACGGCCTCCTCGGCCGCGGAGCCGACCTCGATCTTCACCCTGGGTCGCTTGTGGCGGGTCCGGTAGAAGCCCTCGACCCGATCGATCGCCGCCTCCAGGTCGACACCGGGGTCGCCGATCGCCAGCGCCGAGTTGGGCCGTCGGCGGACCGAGATCTCGTGGTCGAAGAGCACCCACTCGCCCAACGCCTCCGAGGTGGTGCCGGGGAAGATCGCGGCGCTGAGCAGCTCGGCCTCGCGCACCCCGATTCGCAGGCGTACGTTCGGCCGCGGCGGCACCGGTTTGCCGGAGACGATCTCGGCGACGGGCACGCTCACCTGCTCCCCGGACTCGCGCTCGATGACCGCGGTGCCGTCGGCCCAGGACGTACAGATTCCGAGGATGTCGGTGAAGGCGGGGCCGCCGGTGGGGCCGGTCTCGCCGGGGACGAGGCGGCGGATCACGATCCGCTTGCCGACGACATGTGGTCCCAGGAGATGAGAAGGCACGTGGGGATACTAGGCTGTCCCCTGAAGGGCCAGCATCGCCCCTCTGACTTTCGTGATACCCCCGCTAGGAGAGCACCGAATGACGTACGTCATCGCCCAGCCCTGTGTTGACGTGAAGGACAAGGCTTGCGTCGACGAATGTCCGGTGGACTGCATCTACGAAGGCAAGCGGATGCTCTACATCCACCCCGACGAGTGTGTCGACTGCGGCGCCTGCGAGCCGGTGTGCCCGCCCGAGGCGATCTTCTACGAGGACGACACCCCGGAGGAGTGGAAGGAGTACTACGACGCCAACGTCAAGTTCTTCGACGACCTCGGTTCGCCCGGTGGTGCCGCCCGCATGGGTGAGATCGACAAGGACCACCCGTTCGTCGCCGCGCTGCCCCCGCAGAACCAGGACTGATGCCGGCCTCGATCCCGGTCTCGCAGCGGCTGCCTGACTTCCCCTGGGACAAGCTCGCTCCGTTCAAGGAGAAGGCGTCCGCGCACGCTGACGGGCTGGTAGACCTCTCGATCGGGACTCCGGTCGACCCGACTCCCGTGGTGGTGCAGAAGGCCCTTGCTGCTGCTGCGGACTCGCCGGGGTACCCGACCACGATCGGCACACCCGCGGTGCGTCAGGCCGCGATCGACTGGCTCGCCCGCAACCACGGCGTCGACGGCCTCGGGCTGGACAACGTGCTGCCGGTGATCGGCTCCAAGGAGCTGATCGGCTCGCTGCCGCTGCATCTCGGCGTCGGGCAGGGTGACCTGATCGCCTACCCGGAGCTCGCCTACCCGACCTACGAGGTCTCCGCGGCTCTCGTCGGCGCCGACACCGTCGCCACCGACTCGCTGGTCGCGCTGGGCCCGAAGGCGCCGAAGATCCTGTGGATCAACTCGCCCTCCAACCCGAGCGGCCGGGTGCTCCCGGTCGAGCACCTGCGCAAGACGGTCGAGTGGGCGCGCGAGCGCGGCACGCTGCTGATCTCCGACGAGTGCTACATCGAGTGCGCCTGGGACGTGGAACCGATCTCGGTGCTGCACCCCGACGTCTGCGGTGGCTCCTACGAGGGCATCCTCGCCGTCCACTCGCTCTCCAAGCGCTCCAACCTCGCGGGCTACCGTGAGGCCTTCGTCGCCGGTGACGCCTCGGTCCTCGGCGAGCTCCTCGCGGTCCGCAAGAACCTCGGCCTGATGATGCCGGGCCCGCAGCAGGCCGCCATGGTGACCGCGCTCGGCGACGACCAGCACGCCAAGGAGCAGCACGCCCGCTACGCCGCCCGGCGCACCAAGCTCAAGGCGGCGCTGGAGTCGGCCGGCTTCCGCATCGACCACTCCGAGGCCTCGCTCTACCTGTGGTCGACCCGCGACGAGGACTGCTGGGCCACTGTCGAGTGGCTCGCCGAGCGCGGCATCCTCGCCGCTCCCGGCGTCTTCTACGGTCGCGCCGGCAGCCAGCACGTACGCATCGCCTTCACCGCCACCGACGAGCGCGTCGACGCGGCCGTCGCCCGCCTCTCGGCGTAGCCGGGCGGGGTTTGCCCCATACGTGAAGATTGGTGGAGTGAGCGCACAGCCGGGGACCCCGACGGGCCCGCCGACCATCCCGCCCCCGGGTCCGCGCCCTCCTGCGCCGGGCCCTCACGGGCCGAGACTCCCCGAGCCGGCGCGCGAGGCGCTGCGGAAGTCCGCGCGGGAAGCCCGCAAACAGCTGCGGCCGGTACGCAAGCACCTCATCGTCCTCGGCGTCGTGATCGCCGTCGCCCTGGTCTTCGCGGGCCTGCGGCTCCTCGGTGTCGGGGTCGGCGGCATCCCGGTCCTCGCCCGCGAGGCCTGCACCGTCACCTCCGAGGGCGAGACCTACGACCTCTCCTCCGAGCAGGCCGAACGTGCCTCGGCGATCGCCGCCCAGGCCGTACGCCGCGGCCTGCCCGCCCGCGCGGCCTCCGTCGTACTGGCGGTCGAGCTCGCCGACCACTCGCTCGAGCGGGATCCGGCGAAGGCGGCCGGCCTCTACGACCGGCTCTCCGGGGTCGCCGACTATCGCCAGCGGTCCGTCCCGGGCGTCGCCCAGCAGATCAGCGACGGCTCGCGTGACGGCTACCGCGACGCCGAGCCCGAGGCACGGGCCCTGGCCTCGGCGCTGACCGGCAACACGCCTGAGGCATTCTCCTGCGTCGTCAAGGGCGGTTCCGAGGAGGTCCCGGACAGGCTCAGCGGCGCCGGGCTCACCTCGCGTGCGGAGGCGCTGCGCGAGGACGTACGCAATGTCTACGGGGGCCTCCCCGAAGGCGGCTTCCAGCCCGGCGGGGTGACGACCGGACACATGGTCGGCTCGGCCCACTACGAGGGCCGCGCGGTCGACTACTTCTTCCGGCCCGTCAACGCCCGCAACAACATCAGGGGCTGGTCCCTGGCGCAGTACCTCGTCGCCAACGCCGACCGCCTCGACATCGAGACCGTCATCTACGACGACCGCATCTGGACCAAGTTCCGCTCCGGCGCCGGCTGGCGCGACTACGAGGTTCCGCCCCGCGGCGGCGACCAAGCCATCCTCGAGCACCGCGACCACGTCCACGTCGACGTAGCCGACTGACGCCGAGGCGTCACGTACGTCGGCCGAGAGGTCGCTCGCGTCGGCCGAGTGGGCACCCAGATGCCATCTCGTCCGACCGGGGTGACGCCTCGACCGACGGGGGTGACGCCTCGGCGGGTGGGGTCAGGCGAGGGTGACGACGATCTGGTCGCTGGTGACCTTGGGGGTGTCGGCCCACTCCTCGTCCTTGCCGGCGGACCAGGTGCGGCCGTCGTAGGCGATGGAGGTGGCGCCGAACTCGCTGGCCCGGGCGAGTACGTAGTGGGCGACGGCCCAGCCGTTGCGCTGGCCGGTCTCGCCGGCGTCGACGGGGATGACCACCGTGCTGCCGTCGACCCGGGCGCGGCCGACCATCTGGCCGAGCAGCTGGTTGACCTCGGTCTTGGTCGCCTGGGGCTTTCCGGAGCCGGCCTCGGGCTCGTCGATCCGGCAGGTCAGCGCGGCGGGGGAGTAGCCGCTGATCGCGGAGGCGATCGCGCGGCCCTCGCCCTCGTGGTCGGCGTACGCCTCGGGGTAGGCCGAGCGCTGCACCTCCTGCGCCGCCTCCGTGACCACCATGTCCTCGTAGCCCTCGATCTTCACCAGCGCGTCGTAGAACTTGTTGGTGGCGTAGACGGGGTCCTGGACCTGCTCCTCGGTGCCCCAGCCCATCGACGGGCGCTGCTGGAAGAGGCCGAGCGAGTCCCGGTCACCGTGGCTGATGTTGTAGAGCTTCGACTCCTGGATCGCGGTCGCGATCGCGATCGTGGCCGCCCGGGCGGGCAGGCCGCGCTTGAGCCCGAGCGCCGTGATCACGGCGGCATTGCCCATCTGCTCGGGGTCGAAGCGCGCCTCGTACTCGCCCGCGACCGCCGTGCACTGCTGCAGGTCGGGCAAGATCGAGTCCAGCTTGTCCGTCGCGGCCTGGACGACCCAGTAGATGCCGCCGGCGATCACGCTGAGCACCACCACGGCGGTGAGAAGCTTCTTCAAATCGGCACTCTGCTCTTCGGTGAGTGTCAGTTGGCGTGGAGAGCGGCGTTGAGCTCGATGCCCTCGCCCTTCCACGGAACTGCCTCGATGGCGCCGCTGACGGAGTTGCGGCGGAAGAGGATGTTGGAGGCGCCGGAGAGCTCGCCGGCCTTCGTCACGGTGCCGTCGGGAAGCGTGACCTTGGTTCCGTACGTCACGTAGCACCCGGCCTCGACGACGGCGTCGTCGCCCAGAGAGATGCCGATACCGGAGTTGGCACCGAGCAGGCAGCGCTGGCCGATGGAGATGACGGCCTTGCCGCCACCGGAGAGGGTGCCCATGATCGATGCGCCGCCACCGACGTCGGAGCCGTCGCCGACGACGACACCGCCGGAGATCCGGCCCTCGACCATCGAGGCGCCCAGGGTGCCGGCGTTGAAGTTGACGAAGCCCTCGTGCATCACGGTGGTGCCGGAGGCCAGGTGGGCGCCGAGGCGGACGCGGTCGGCGTCACCGATCCGGATGCCGCTCGGGACGACGTAGTCGACCATCCGCGGGAACTTGTCCACGCCGTAGACGGTCACGTGCTGGCCCGCGGCACGCAGCCGGGCGCGGGTCAGCTCGAAGTCCTCGACGGCGCACGGGCCGGCGCTGGTCCACACCACGTTGGTGAGCAGGCCGAAGATGCCGTCGAGGTTCTGCCCGTGCGGCTGCACGAGGCGGTGGGAGAGGAGGTGGAGCCGCAGCCAGACGTCCTCGGTGGTCTCGGGCGCCGTGTCGAGGTCCTTGACCTCGACGAGGGCGACCCGCTGGGTGACCTGACGCACCTCGTCGGCGCCCTCGAGCGCGGTCAGCTCGGCCGGCGCCGTCGCGTCGGCGGGCTTCTCGCCCAGCTGCGGCGCGGGGAACCACACGTCGAGCACAGAGTTGTCGGCGGCGTACGTCACGAGGCCGAAGCCCCAAGCTGCATTCGTCACGGGGCGCAGTCTAGTGGCCGAGCCTGAGCGGTCCCTTATCGACGGTCTCGACGTGCGAACATGTGGTGGTGAGCGAGCGTCAGCGAGTGAACCGACAAAACAACACGCGACCGCGTCCGTATTCTGGCGCTTGCGCTACGGAGGTGGTCGCGTGAGTAAGAAGAGCGCGCCGCCGATGCCCCAGCTCCTCCAGGCCGACGACGGCACCTGGACCCTGGAGATCCCCGGGGTGGCGACCAGCAAGGGGCACCCGGCGCCGGAGTGGGCGATGGCGAAGGGTGTGGAGGTCGTCCGCCGCGCCGCCTCCGACATCGTCCGCAGCTGGATCAACGGCAAGCCGGTGAGCGACGCCGAGAAGCAGGTGGTCCTGCTTGTCACCCGAGGTGACTCGCAGGTCTACGCCTGGCTCGACGCCGCCTTCGCCGACGACAGCCCCCGCTAGACCGCTAGCAGCAGCGCGCCTGCGGGTTGTGCTCCTTCTCGTCGGCCCGGTGGCGTTCGAACGCGCGCCGGCTCATCGGCTCGACGCCCTCGCGCTCGCACCGGGTGACGTACTCGTCCCACTTCGCCTCCCCGGTCGCCTGGCGGAGCAGCCGCCAGGCGCCGGAGAAGCGATCGGAGACACGCTCGGCGAGCAGACTCATGAGACCGGCGTCTTCTGGGACGCCTCCCACTCGCGTACGGCTTCCTTCTCCTCCTTGGTGGCGAAGAAGTCAGAGGGCGCGACGATCTTCGACTCGACCTTCGGGACCTCGGTGGTCGGCAGCGAACCGCCGGCGCGGATCGCCTTGACCACAGTCACCGCGGCACCGGCGACGATCACGATCACCAGCACGGCGAACGCTGCCTGCAAGATGCCGCTCTGGGTCGAGTTGTAGATGATCTGATCGACGTCCCCGGGGGTCTTCGCAACCCCGTAGAGCTCACCGGCGTCGCGTGCCTCGCGCGCGGCAGAGGCCTGGGCGAAGTAGCCGATCGCGGGGTTGTCGCTGAACACCTTCTGCCAGCTCGCCGTCATGGTGACGATGAGGTCCCAGACCAGCGGGATGCCAGGCACCCACGCGAACTTGGCCAGACCGTGCTTGAACATCAGCACCGTGGCCAGGGTCAGGGCGACGGCGGCGAGCAGCTGGTTGGCGATGCCGAAGAGCGGGAACAGCTGGTTGATCCCGCCGAGCGGGTCACCGACGCCGATCCAGAGCATGTAGCCCCAGGCCAGTACGACCAACGCGGAGGCCGACCAGGCCGCCGGCCGCCAGGAGGTGTCGGCGTAGCGCTTCCAGACGTTGCCGATCGTGTCCTGGAGCATGAACCGGCCCACGCGGGTGCCGGCGTCGACGGCGGTCAGGATGAAGAGCGCCTCGAACATGATCGCGAAGTGGTACCAGAAGGCGGCCAGGCCGCCACCGAACGCCTCGCTGAAGATCAGCGACATCCCGAACGCCAGGGTCGGGGCGCCACCGGTGCGGGAGATGATCGTCTCCTCCACGCTGGCCGCGGCTGCCTCGAGCTCGGCCGGGGTGATCGTGAAACCGAGCCCGTTGACGAAGGCGGCCGCGGTCTCCGGGGTGCCTCCGGTCGCGCCGGCGGCGGCGTTCATCGAGAAGTAGATGCCCTGGTCGATGACCGAGGCCGCGATGAGGGCCGAGATCGCCACGAACGACTCCATCAGCATGCCGCCGTAGCCGATCATCCGGACGTGGCTCTCCTTGGCGACCATCTTCGGCGTGGTGCCGGACGAGATGAGCGCGTGGAAGCCGGAGAGGGCGCCGCAGGCGATGGTGATGAAGACGAACGGGAACAGCTTGCCGGCGAAGACCGGACCCTCGCCGTTGGTGGCGAAGTCGGTGACGGCCTCGTTCTGCAGCACCGGAGCGGCGAGGATCAGGCCGACGGCCAGCAGCACGATGACGCCCACCTTCATGAAGGTGGAGAGGTAGTCACGCGGGGTGAGCAGCATCCACACCGGGAGGATCGAGGCGATGAAACCGTAGACGACCAGGCAGATCACCAGCGTCTCGTGGGAGAGGGTGAGGGCGTTTGCCAGGCCCATCTCCTCGACGTACCCACCGCCGATGATGGCCAGCAGCAGCAGCGCGACGCCGATGACGGTCACCTCGCTGACGCGGCCGGGACGCAGGTAGCGCAGGTAGAAGCCCATGAAGAGCGCGATCGGGATGGTGAGGCCGATCGAGAAGACACCCCACGGCGACTCCGCGAGCGCATTGACGACGACCAGCGCGAGCACCGCCAGGATGATGATCATGATCGCGAAGACGGCGATCAGCGCGGCCACGCCGGCGACGGTGCCGATCTCCTCGCGCACCATCTGACCGAGGCTCTTGCCGTCGCGGCGCATCGAGAAGAACATCACGACCATGTCCTGCACGGCCCCGGCGAAGATGACGCCGACGATGATCCAGATCGTGCCGGGCAGGTAACCCATCTGCGCGGCCAGCACCGGGCCGACCAGTGGGCCGGCGCCGGCGATCGCGGCGAAGTGGTGCCCGAAGAGCACGCGCCGGTCGGTGACGTCGAAGTCCTGCCCGTTCTCCAGCCGCTCGGCCGGGGTGGCCCGGGTGTCGTCGACCTTCAGCACCTTGTTGGCGATGAACTTCGAGTAGAACCGGTAGGCGATCGCGTACGAGGCCAGCGCGGCGAACAGGATCCACAGCGCCGAGACCTCCTCGCCTCGGGACAGGGCGAGCACGGCCCAGCAGACGGCGCCGACGACAGCGACGGCGCTCCAGATGACAACAGACTTCACGTTGGGCCCGGTCCGTGGGCCCGGGCTGGTGGGGTTGGCGGTCGACGTCGACATGGTCTCCCTCTGATTCAGCGCGCGGTAACGGTCGTTGTGACCGCTGTCTCAGCCTAGTCTCAGGAAACCGCCTGGTGGGCGGGGGAGGGGCTACTGCCCGGTACGCCCGTCGATGACCTCGCGCAGCAGGTCGGCGTGACCCGCGTGGCGGGCGTACTCCTCGATCATGTGGACCAGGATGTCGCGGATGCTGGTCGACTCGTCGTCGCGGCCGAGGTCACGGGTCTCGCCGAGCATCGTGTCGTCGATCGAGTCGAGCCACTCGTCGGCCGCCGCGACCTGCTCACGCCAGCTCGCGAACGCCTCGTCGACCGACTCCTGGGTCGGCTCCACCTTGTGGAACCCACCAGTGGGGTCGTCGGCGTCGAGGCGGGGGATCTCGAGGTTCTCCTTGAGTACGCGCTCGAACCAGCCGTGCTCGACCCGCGCCATGTGCCGGATCAGCCCGAGCAGGCTCAGGTCGCTCGGCGGCACGCTCTGCTTGGCCAGGTCCTCCGGACCGAGGTCCTGGCACTTGAGCTCGAGGGTGAGCCGGTAATGGCGCAGGTAGTCCCGGTACGTCGCCAGCTCTCCGACGGCCTGCTGGTCCTGGTGGCGTGGATCCTCGCCCTCGGGAAGCCAGATTCCGTCGAAGCCCACCTGTCGCTGATCACTGCTCATGGGCTCACCCTTGCGGAACGAGCGCCTTTCGGCCAATGATTTCAGCCGGAGAAGCTGGGCGGCCGCTTCTCCAGGAACGCGTTGATGCCCTCGCGGCCGGAGGCCGAGCCCCCGAGCGCGGAGATCGACTGCGCCTCGCGGCGCAGCCTCGACTCGGGGTTGGGGTCGGCGACGTCGCGGATCAGGTGCTTGGTGCTCGCCAGCGCCTCGGGGGAGCCGGCGAGGAGGGTCGCGACGACCTCGTCGACCGCGGCGGCGAGCTCCTCGGCCGATACGACGCGGGCGACCAGTCCGGCCTCGAGCGCCTCGGTCGCGGAGAGCATGTCCCCCAGCAGGGTCAGCCGGAGCACCCGGTGCAGGCCCAGGGTGTGCACGAGGAGCGACCCGCCGCCGTCGACCGACAGCCCGACCTTGGCGTACGCGAGGCTGAACTTCGCCTTGTCGGCGGCGATCACGATGTCGGCGGCCGCCGCCAGCGGGAACCCGACCCCTGCGGCGGTGCCCTGGACGGCGCTGACCACGATCGCGTCGCAGCGGACGAGCTCGGTGATGATCCGGTTGGCGCCCTCGGCGAGCTCGAGGATGAACGGCCCCAGGTCGTCGGCGGCGGCAAACCCGGCCAGGTCACCCCCGACGGAGAAGTACTTCCCCTCCGCCGCCAGCACGATCACCCGCGCCGAGTCTGCCTTCGCGCGCAGGATCGCCGCCAGCATCTCCGCGCCCGCCTCGGGCGTGAAGACGTTGCCCCGGTCCGGGTTGGTCATCGTGATGCGCGCGCAACCGTCGGCGTACTCGTAGCGAATCAGGCTCATGCGCGCATCCTGCCAGGTGCCGAGGTGGCTTTCAGGCCGGGCGGGTGAATTCTCCTCTGCCGTCGTCGCGCGTCGTTATCGTCGCTCCGTGGCATCACCATCCGAGTTCACCGTCGCCCCGATCCCAGCCTCTGACACCTACCCGCTGCGAGCGGCGGTGCTCCACGGAGGTGCACCTCCCGAGGCTGCGAAGGTGGCCGGTGACGACCATCCTGGCGTGATCACTTTCGCTGCTCGGGATGTCGACGGTGTCGTGGTCGGGTGTGCTGGATTGTTCCCGGAACGGTGCCCTGATCTGCCCGATCACCAGGGCCAGGGGTGGCGCGTCCGGAGGGTAGCGACGGCGCCCGAGTGGCGAGGCCGAGGCGTGGGCGCCGCCGTCGTGAGCGCGGCGATCGCCCATGCCGCAGATCGCGGCCCGGGCCTGGTGTGGTGCAACGCGACGACGTCCGGTCAACGCCTCTTCGCGCGTGCGGGATTCGAGCAGCTCGGTGAGCCGTGGGTGGACCAAGAGTTCGGGCCGAACGTGCGTATGTGGCGAACGGTCTCAATCCCGCCTGGGACAGAGGGTCCGACCTCGTGAATCTGTTCACGAGGTCGGACCCTCTGTCATAGGAAGCGCGGCTAGGGTCATCGCGTGATCTCGGACGAGCGATTCACGGTCAGGCGGGTTCCCGTCGAGGACACCTATGGGCTGCGGGCGAAGGTGTTGCGCAACGGAGGGCCGCCGGAGGCAGCGAGAGTGCCCGGGGATGACGGTCCCGAGGTCGCCACGTACGCGGCGGTGGATGTGGACGGGAGTCTGATCGGGTGCGTCGGGCTCTTCCCGGAAGCATGCCCTGACCTGGCCGAACACCCCGGGAAGGGGTGGCGGATCCGGGGGATGGCGACGGCGGACGGGTGGCGCGGCAAGGGTGTCGGAGCCGAGGTGCTGCGGGCCGCGCTGGACCATGTCGCGGCCAGAGGCGGTGGGCTGGTCTGGTGCAACGCACGTACGCCGGAGGTGCCGTTCTACAAGAGGGCCGGGTTCGTCGAGATCGGCGAGCCGTGGGACGACCCGGAGATCGGTCCGCACGTGCGGATGTGGCGCGCGGTGTAATCGGGTTCGCGTGGCGGGCGCCGGGCGGCGTACTCTCTTCCTTACAGGCGTTTGAGCCGTCATCAGCGGCGAGCCCCGGGAAGAAAGCCTCCAGGTGGATCGAAGGCAAGTAGAACCCGGCGGGAGTGGCCCGTCATAGCCGAGAATGAGTGGCCCTGGTTTCGACAAGCTCAACCACCGGTGGAGCGTGGCCGACCAGGGCAAGCAGGGTGGTACCGCGGTCGAAAAGATCGTCCCTGTGGTGAAGACAAGCCCACTACCACCCAGCAGGAGATGCGTCGATGGCCTATCCGAAGGTCAACTCAGCCACAGTCCCGGCCAGCCCACGCTTCCCGGAGATCGAGACGCAGATTCTCGATTACTGGAAGAAGGACGGGACCTTCCAGGCGAGCATCGACAACCGTGATGCCGGCGAGAACGGCGAGAACGAGTTCGTCTTCTACGACGGCCCGCCGTTCGCCAACGGCCTGCCGCACTACGGCCACCTGCTGACCGGCTACGTGAAGGACATCGTCCCGCGCTACCAGACGATGCGCGGCAAGCGCGTCGAGCGGCGCTTCGGGTGGGACACCCACGGCCTGCCCGCCGAACTCGAGGCGATGCGCCAGCTCGGCCTGAAGACCACCGACGAGATCGTCGAGATGGGCATCGACAAGTTCAACGCGGCCAGCCGTGCCTCGGTGCTGAAGTACACCGGCGAGTGGCGCGACTACGTCACCCGCCAGGCGCGCTGGGTGGACTTCGACAACGACTACAAGACCCTCAACCCCGACTACATGGAGTCGGTGATCTGGGCGTTCAAGACGCTCTACGACAAGGGCCTGGTCTACGAGGGCTTCCGCGTCCTGCCCTACTGCTGGCAGGACGAGACCCCACTGTCCAACCATGAGCTGCGGATGGACGACGACGTCTACAAGGACCGCCAGGACCCCGCGGTCACCGTCGGCTACGCGCTCGATGCCACCGGTGAGGACGAGGTCCTCGACAACGCCCACATCCTGATCTGGACCACCACGCCCTGGACCCTGCCGTCCAACCTCGCCGTCATGGTCGGCTCCGAGATCGACTACGTCGTGGTCGAGGGCCCGGTCCCGGGCACCGACAAGACGGCCAAGTACCTCCTCGCGGAGGCTCGCCTCGCGGCGTACCAGAAGGAGCTCGCTCTGCCCGATAAGGAGGGCGACGCCGACGAGCCGACGATCCTCGGACGATACAAGGGAGCCGAGCTGCTCGGCCGCACCTACCAGCCGCCGTTCTCCTACTACGCCGGTCACCAGAACGCCTTCCGGATCGTGGCCGCCGACGACGCCGTCACCACCACGGACGGCACCGGGGTCGTCCACACCGCCGGTGCGTTCGGTGAGGTCGACAAGGAGGTGACCGACCGCGAGAACATCGAGGCGGTCATGCCGGTCGGCAAGGACGGACGCTTCACCGCGCCGGTGGTCGACTACGCCGGTGTCCAGGTCTTCGACGCCAACCTGCAGATCATCGACCACCTCAAGGCGGTCACCCGCGGCGAGACCGGGGGATCGGTGACCGCGGGCACGATCCTGCTGCGGCGCGAGTCCTACAACCACTCCTACCCGCACTGCTGGCGCTGCCGTCAGCCGCTGATCTACAAGGGCGTCTCGAGCTGGTTCGTCGAGGTCACCAAGATCAAGGACCGGATGCTCGAGCTCAATCAGCAGATCCGCTGGGTGCCCGAGCACATCCAGGACGGCCAGTTCGGCAAGTGGCTGGAGAACGCCCGCGACTGGTCGATCACCCGCAACCGCTTCTGGGGCTCGCCGGTGCCGGTGTGGAAGTCCGACGACCCGGCCTACCCACGCCTGGACGTATACGGCTCGTTCGCGGAGCTGGAGCGCGACTTCGGCACCCTGCCGAAGGACGCCGAGGGCAATCCCGACCTGCACCGGCCGTACGTCGACGACCTGGTCCGTCCCAACCCGGACGACCCGACGGGCAAGTCGATGATGCGCCGGGTCTCCGACGTCCTCGACGTCTGGTTCGACTCCGGGTCGATGTCGTTCGCCCAGAACCATGTTCCGTTCGAGAACGAGGAGTGGTTCCAGCACCACTTCCCGGGCGACTTCATCGTCGAGTACATCGGCCAGACCCGCGGCTGGTTCTACACCCTGCACATCCTGGCGACCGCGCTCTTCGACCGCCCGGCGTTCTCGAGCTGCATCAGCCACGGCATCGTGCTGGGCTCCGACGGCCAGAAGATGTCCAAGTCGCTTCGCAACTACCCGGACGTCAACGAGGTCTTCGACCGCGACGGCGCCGACGCGATGCGCTGGTTCCTGATGTCCTCGCCCATCCTTCGCGGCGGCAACCTGGTCGTCACCGAGCAGGGCATCCGGGACTCCGTACGCCAGGTGATGATCCCGCTGTGGAACAGCTGGTACTTCTTCCAGCTCTACGCCAACGCGGCCGACCTGGAGACCACCGGCTCGACGGCGTCCGAGGACCCGCTGGACCGCTACGTCCTCGCCAAGCTGCGCGACTACGTCGCCGAGATGACCTCGGCGATGGACGACTACTACGTCGCCGAGGCCTGCGAGGCGACCCAGCGGTTCATCGATGTGCTCACGAACTGGTACATCCGGCGGAGCCGGGAGCGGTTCTGGAACGAGGACAAGGCCGCCTTCGACACCCTCTACACGGTGCTGGAGACGGTGACCCGTCTGGTCGCGCCGCTGCTGCCGCTGACCACTGAGGAGATCTGGCGTGGTCTCACCGGTGGCCGCTCGGTGCACCTGGCCGACTACCCGGTCGTCGAGGATCTGCCGGCCGACGCCGACCTGGTCGCCCGGATGGACGCGGTGCGCACGGTCTGCTCCTCGACCTCCGCCCTGCGCAAGGCGCGCAAGCTCCGCAACCGCCTTCCGCTCGGTGGCCTGACGGTCGTCGGTGCCGACATCGCCGGCTTCGAGGAGATCGTCGCCGACGAGGTCAACGTCAAGTCCGTACGGCTGCTCGCCGCCGACTCGGAGGAGGCCGGCACCTACGGCATCGAGCAGCGGCTCGCCGTCAACGCCCGTGCCGCCGGTCCGCGGTTGGGCAAGGACGTCCAGAAGGCCATCAAGGGCTCCAAGTCCGGTGACTGGTCGGTCTCCGAGTCCGGCGAGGTCGTCGCCGGTGGCCTGGCGCTGGTCGAGGGTGAGTACACCCTGGAGACCGTCGCCGGTGCCGCCTCCGACGACATCGCCGTCTCGATGCTGCCCAGCGGTTTCATCGTCCTGGACACGGTCGTCACCCCCGAGCTCGCCGCCGAGGGCCTCGCCCGCGACCTGATCCGCGCCGTCCAGCAGGCCCGCAAGGACTCCGGCCTCAACGTCGAGGACCGCATCACCCTCTCGGTGACCGGCTCCGAGACCGTACGCCAGGCAGCCACCACCCATGCCGACCTCATCTCCCGCGAGACCCTCGCCACGACGTACGACGTCGTCGACTCGCTCGAGGGCAACCCGGTCGACCTGGGCGACGGTGAAAAGGCCCAGATCGCGGTCACCAAGGTCTGAGCCTGCGACCCTGCGACGAAGGAGCAGGGTCGCAACGCGAAGAGACGAAGCGGGTCGAGATCCGCAGCGGCACAACCTAGGAGGGCCGGGGCCATATATCGGCTCCAGCCCTCCTAGGTTTCTGAGCGAACGGTGTCGGTGGGCACCGTTAGCGTCATCGGTGTGGGTGCTGTTGCCGACCTCGAGTGGTACTCGACCCTCCTGCAACTGCAGGCAGGGCTGGTCTCGCGCGCCCAGCTGACCGAGTCCGGCTGGACGAAGTCGGACATCAGGAGCGCCGTACGCCACAACGAGCTGCGCCGCGTGCACCCACGTGTCTATGTGAACCACACCGGCCCGCTGACGTTCGAGCAGCGCAGCTGGGCGGCGATCCTCTACGCCGGCAGGTCGGCGATCTGCGGGCCCACGTTGGCGGCGCCAGGGACGCAGCGGGAGAGCGATCCGATCCATGTCGCCATCGACCAGCAGCGCCGGGTCGACCCACAGCCGGGGATCGTTCTTCATCGCATGGTCGACCTCGCCGACCACATGTTCCCCGATGTCCTGCCTCGGTTGCGGCTTGAGGACAACCTTCTGCTGATGGCCGGCGAGGCCAACGACGAGATCGATGTGATCGGGGTGCTCGGTCGCGGCATCGGGCGCCGCGGCGTGAGCGTCGGCGAAATACGCATGGCGCTGAACCGGTTTCCGAGGCTCCGCCGACGTGCCTGGATTGCGGATGTGCTCAACGATCTCGCGACAGGAGCCGACTCGGTCCTCGAGCACGGCTACCTCGCCAAGGTGGAACGCGCCCACGGGCTTCCGCTCGGCACTCGCCAAGCGCTCAGACGCACATCGGGCGGCAACCAGTTCCGCGACATCGACTACGAGGCGTACGGGCTGGTGGTCGAGCTTGACGGTCGTATCGGTCACGACTCATGGGACGACCAGGGAAACGACGCCGACAGGGACCTCGACGACCTCGCCCTGGCGAACCGCATGACGGCCAGACTGCGCTGGCGGCAGATCTACGGGACGCCATGTCGCACAGCGACGAGGATCGCCAGAATCCTGGCGAGAAACGGCTGGAAGGAGCGCCCGACCCCCTGCGGCGACGACTGCCAGCTAGGAACCTAGGAGGGCTGTAGCCCATATCCGGCTCCTACCCTCCTAGGTCGGGCTAGGTTTGTCGCGTGCAGGGGCCGACGTTTCGTGAGCTGGCGATCCAGGCGTTGTCGTCGGTGGAGCGCGGCTACGACCTGCTGGCGCCGAAGTTCGACGCGACGCCGTTCCGGACGCCGGACTGGATGCTGGCCGCGACGATCACAGCGCTGCGGGAGTACGGGCCGTTCGAGCGAGGGCTCGACGTGTGCACCGGCACCGGGGCGGGGCTGGAGATGCTCGCGGAGGCGACCGCGGAGCGGCCGACGGGGGTCGACTTCAGCGTGGGGATGCTCGAGCAGGCCAGGGTGGCGCACCCCGACGCCGACCTGGTGCGGGCGGATGCTCGCGCGCTGCCGTTCGAGGCTGCGTACGACCTGGTGGTGAGCTTCGGGGCGCTGGGGCACTTCCTGCCGGAGGAGCGGCCGGAGCTCTTCGACGGCATCCATCGGGCGCTGAGGCCGGGCGGGGTGTTCGCGCTGCCGGTGAGTCGGGCGCCGGGGCCGACCCATCCGGCGTACTGGCTGCTCTCCGGCTTCGACCTGGTGATGCGGGTGCGCAACGCGGTGTGGCGGCCGAAGTTCGTCATGTACTACCGAACCCATCCCAGGCCGGCGCTCTTCGCCGACCTGGCCAACGCCGGGTTCATGGTCGAGACGACGCCGATGCCCGGTGTCGGCGAGCTGATCATCGCTCGCCGACCACCGGGCTGACGTCCGCTGACACCTCAGGCGCGGCGCGGGTTGCGCTCCGCCAGCCGGGCGGCGATGACGGGGACGATCACTACCGCGGCGATGAGGTGGGAGATCACCAGCATGATGTTGGTGGCGTAGGAGTCGGTGACCGCGATCAGGCTGGGGACGCACGAGAGCGCCGTCAGGGTCCAGGCGGTGCGCTTCCAGGTCGAGCGCGGACGCTTGGCGAAGCGGGCCAGGCAGACGGCGATGATGATGCCGATCAGGCCGAGCTCGGCGGCGGCCCAAGCGAGTCCGGTCGCGGGGATCGCGGCGGGATCGACTCCGGTGCCGGGCAACGCGACGTTGAACGGCACGCCGACCGCGCGGGCGATGAACTCGTAGACGCCGGTGACCAGGGCGCCGACAAGGACGGCGGTGACGCTGACGAGCCAGACCGGCATCCGCGCAGCGAACTGACCGCGGGAGGTGGTCGTGGCCTGGGTGTAGGTGCTGGTGCTCATGATGGTGCCTCTCGTCCGGTGGTGGTTTGTCGCGGTCCGTACGGCCGCTTCTCACTCACTCCACGAACGGCTCGACACCGATCCGACAGGTTCCGCGAAAAAAGTTCTGCACGACGAAGATCACACCCGTCATGTCTATGATTCAAACGTAAACCAAGTGAGCCTTGGTCGGCATGACCCGCAAACCTCGGATCGCGAAGCTGCTGAGCCCCCTGATCGGGCTGTTCGGCCTCCTGTTCATCGCCAGTGGCGCTGCCACCTACTACATGGCCCACACCCAGCTGAAGGCGCAGGAGATCACCGTCGCCGACGACGCCTCCTTCCTCGCCGGAGACAACGTCGACGGCCCGTTCTCGGCCTACGCCCAGGCGGCCACCGTCGAGAAGCACGCCCTCGGGATCACCAAGGGCAAGACGTACGCCGAGCTCGACCAGGAGGACCCGATCCGCGCAGTCGCCGCGGAGTCGTCGTTCGTACGCGCCTCCCTGCTGACCGCGGTGACCGCCTTCGGCCTCTCGGCGCTGGTCGCGGGCCTGGGCGTCGTCCTGCTCTTCGTCGCCTTCGCACTCGGGTCGCTGACCCGGGCCTTCGCGCCGGTGAAGGAGAAGGCCGAGGACGAGACCGACGGCCTCGAGCCGGCCACCGCCTGACCCCCCACCCATTCGCCAACGGGCCCGGGAAGGCATCGCCTTCCCGGGCCCGTTCTCCCGTTCTCAGCCCAGGCGCCGGAACGCGCGGACGGAGAGCGGGACGAAGATCGCCAGCAGGACGGCCGGCCAGGCGAGCGCCAACAGGGTGGCGTGGTCGGCGAGCACGCCGGAGGTGATCCCGGTCGGGTTGCCGAAGAGGTCGCGGCAGGCGGTGGCGGTCGCCGAGACCGGGTTCCAGGCGGCCAGGAAACCGAGCCATCCGGGCATCGTCTCGGGCGAGACGAACAGGCTCGAGCAGAACCCCAGCGGCCACACCAGCACCTGCACCATCGTCAGCGCACCCTCCATCCGCAGGGTCAGGCCGAGGAAGATGCCCAGCCACAGCATCGCCAGCCGCAGCCAGAGGAGGAGCCCGACCGCGGCGACCGCCTCGAGGAAGGAGCCCTCGATCCGCCACCCGATCAGCAGCCCGCCGAGCATGAGGACGCCCAGCTGGACCGCCGAGTTGCCCAGGTCGGCGATCGCCCGCCCCAGCGGCACCGCGAGACCGCTCATCGGCAGGGACCGGAACCGGTTGGTGACGCCGCGCTTGGTGTCCTCGGTGACCACGGCCATGGTGCCGTCGATGCCGAACATCATCGTCAGCGCGAGCACACCGGGCAGCAGATAGGGCAGGTACGACCCGCCGCCCGGCATCTCGATCGCGCCGCCGAACAGGTAGCCGAAGATCAGCAGCATCATGATCGCGAACAGGATCCCGAAGACCGGTCCCCACGGCTCGCGCTGCCAGTGCTTGAGGTCGCGGAGCGTGATCACCCAGGTCTGCGTCACGGTCTGTCGCAGGGTGGAGGCGATGGCGGTCATCGGGCGGCTCCTTCAGGATCGGGTACGTGGCCGGGGGTGGTCAGGTGGAGGAACACCTCGTCCAGGGTCGGTCGGCGCAGCAGCACGTCGTCGACGGCGATGCCGGCGGAGTCGAGAGTGCGTACGACCTCCACGACCGCGGCACCGCCGCCCGCCGTGCCCGCCTCGACGGTGACCTCGTGTCGGTCGGGGTCGACGACGGCGGCGGAGCCGAGGACGCCGGCCATCCGGGCGAGGTCGTCCGGGCCGGTCGCGGTGATGATCACCCGGTCGCCGCCCAGATCGCTCTTGAGTGCCGACGGGGTGCCCTCGGCGATCACCCGGCCCGCGCCGAGCACGGTGACCATGCCGGCGAGCTGGTCGGCCTCGTCCAGGTACTGCGTGGTCAGCAGCACCGTCGTCCCGTCGGCGACCACCTGCCGCACCATCTCCCAGACCTCGTGACGGCCGCGCGGGTCCAGCCCGGTGGTCGGCTCGTCGAGGAAGAGGATCCGCGGACGGGTGACCAGGCCGGCGGCGATGTCGAGGCGCCGCCGCATCCCGCCGGAGTATCCCGAGACCTTCCGGTCGCCGGCCTCGGTGAGGCCGAACGCGTCGAGGAGCTCCCCGGCGCGGCGTACGGCATCGGGCTTCGAGAGGCCGTGCAGACGGCCGAACATCACCAGGTTCTCCCGGCCGTGAAGTGCCTCGTCGAGCGCGGCGCTCTGCCCGACCAGGCCGATCGTGGAGCGGACCCGGGCGGGGTGGCGTACGGCATCGTGGCCGCCGACGCGCACCTCACCGGTGTCGGGCCGGGTCAGGGTCGCGAAGACGTTCACCGCGGTCGACTTGCCGGCGCCGTTGGGCCCCAGCAGCGCGTGCACGGTGCCGGCGGCGACCTCGAGGTCGAGACCGTCGAGCGACTGGGTGTCGCGGTAGCGCTTGCGCACGCCGCGTGCGGACAGAGGACTCGAGGTCATCGGCCCACCTCGATCCGGAACACGCCGCAGCGGCCGGCGACCGCCTCGAACGCCTCCGGTGTCACCGCCGTGACCACGCCGGCGTCGAGCATGATCTTCGCGCCGTCCGTCATCCGCTCCGGCCAGGCGCGGAGCACGGTCAGCGCCTCCTCGCGCTCCACCTCCACAAGACGCACCTCCTCGGTGGCCTTGCCGATCCGGAGAGTCGCTCGACCGGCGGCGGCACGTACGTTGCGGGCCCAGTCGGCTCCCGGAAAGCCCTCGAGCAGATAGCGGCGTCCGTCCAGGTCCAGGACCGAGAGCGGGGTGCTGCGGGGTTTGCCGCTCGCGCGGCCCGGCACGGTGAGCACCGGCAGCTCCTTCATCCCGAGCCCGGTCTTCGACAGGGTCATGAAGACCTTGTTCATCGGCTTGAGCCAGCGCGGCGGGACCGGCTTCGCGTCGTTCGGCATACACGTTCCTCCAATTTCGTACGTTGTACGAAGATGTCAACGGAGTGACTGTAGCATTTGTTCCGTACGACGTACGAAATTATTTCGGATGAGGTTACGATGAGCGACGTGCCGGACCAGCCAGACCAGTCGGATCCCTCCCTGCGCCTGCTGTGGCGCCATCGGGCGGGTGCGCGCGAGGAGCCGAAGACCAAGCGCGGCCCGAAGCAGAAGGTGAGCGTCGACGAGATCGTCGACGCCGCGATCGACCTCGCCGACGCCGAGGGTCTGGCCGCCGTCACGATGCGCGCGATCGCCCAGCGCTTCGGTCTGGGGACGATGACGCTCTACTCCTACGTGCCCAACCGGGACGCGCTGCTGGTCCTCATGGCCGACCAGGTGACCGGCCGCGCCGAGCTGCCGGAGCTGCCGGAGGATCCGCGCAAGCGCCTCGAGCTGGTCGCCCACCTCACCCACGACGAGCTCCGGGCCCATCCGTGGCTGCTCGAAGTGCAGGACGTACGCCCCTGGCTGGGTCCCAACATGAGCGACCGCTACGAGTGGCAGCTACAGGCCGTCGACGGTCTCGGGCTCTCGGACCTGGAGATGGACCAGACGGTCGCCGTGCTGGTCGGCTTCGCGGGCAACATCGTCCGCAGCGAGCTCATGAAGCGCCGCGCCGAGCAGGTCACCGGGATGACCGAGGCAGAGTGGTGGGAGGCCAACTACGACACGCTGAGCGAGGTCATGGCGGGCAGCCACTATCCGCTGGCCAACCGGGTCGGCACCGCCGCCGGCGAGGCCTACCAGGCGGCCACCGACCCCGCCCGCGAGCTCGACTACGGGCTGGCCCGGATCATCGACGGGGTGCTCGCGCACGCGGGCCGTTAGCCGACGCTGCGGCGGGCAGGGTCGGCGAGCTGCTGCGACAGGTGGGCCACCAGGTCGGCGGAGTCGTCGCGAGCGCCGTCGATGTACGTCGAGCGCCGGCGCCGCAGCACCGGGAGCCCGGTGACGTAGAGGCCAGGCAGGTCGGTGACGCCGCCGTCGTGGCGGATCGCAGCCTTGTGGTCGAAGACGTCGGCGTCGAGGAAGCGGTGGTCGGGCTTGATGCCGGTCGCCCAGACGACGGAGCCGATCTCGCCCGAGGTCAGCGAGAGCGACAGCAGCGGTTCGGGCACGCGGGTCGGCTCGAGCCGCTCGCCGGAGCCGCCGAAGGCATGGTCGATGCCGTTGAGCAGTCGGTTGGCTTTGAGGTCGGCAAGAGCCGCCGTGTTGGTCAGCGAGCCCGAGAAGAGCGCCTCGCCGTCGCGCAGTGCGGCCAGCTTGCCGACAACGCGTACGCCGGCGTCCTGCAGTGTGTTGAGGTCGAGCGTGGTGGTGCCGCCGACGAGCTGGAAGGAGGAGAGCCGTCGGGCGCGAGTGATGTCGTCGAGCTCGTCCCAGCGCTCGTCGAGGATGCCGGCCTCCTCGATCCAGGCGAAGATGTCGCGCCCGCGGTAGCGGCGCGGCACCCGAACGTGCTCGCCGACCGCGAGGGTGACCTGGCGACCCGATGCCTGCAGCTCCGCCGCGATCTGTACGCCGCTGGCTGCCGCCCCGACCACCAGCACGCCGCCGGGCGGGAGCTGCGAGGGGCGCCGGTAGTCGATGGCGTGCACCGACGGCAGTCCGCGTGGGAGCTCGGCGGCGGGGGCGGGCACGACGCCGCGTACGGATCCGGTGGCGAGCACGACCTGCTCCACCGACCACGGACCCGCGGAGGTCTCGACCAGAAAGCCGCTCCGGCTGGGGGAGAGGCGGCGGACCTCGACGTTCTCGTGCACCGGCGCCGCGATCACGCCGGCATAGCCGGTGACCAGCGAGGCGACCTGGGCGGCGGTGAGGAACTCGTCGGCCTCGGCGGGGCCGAGCAGCGGGTCGGCGAGCCCGGGAAGCCGGTTCATCCAGCCCGGGGTCAGCAGGCGGAGCGAGTCCCAGCGCTGGGTGCGCCACGAGTGAGCGACCTGCCCGCGCTCGAGGACGACATGGTCGATCCCTTCGGCGCTGAGCCGGTGGCTCACTGCGAGGCCGCTGTGCCCCGCCCCGATCACCGCGACGGTGGTGCGGCGAGACGAGGCACTCATCCTCACGAGACCGAGACGCTGACCGCGGTCGGGTTGGTGAGGATGTCGAAGACGGCCGAGCGCTTCTGCGACTGCGCGACCAGCGCCTCGACGTCCTCGGGGGAGGCGTCGGCGTCGATCGAGTAGTTCACGCGGACGCCGGTGAAGCCGTTGCGTACGTCCGCGTCGGCGCCGAGGATGCCACGGATGTCGTGGTCGCCCTCGATGGTCGCGGTGACGGAGTTGAGCTGGATGCCCCGCTGCTGGGCGACGGCGGCGACGCCGGCCGTCAGGCAGCCGCCGAGCGCGACCAGGACTGTCTCGACCGGCGTGGGGCCCTGGTTGTCGGCGGCGAACTGGGGCGGGTGGTCGCCGTCGGACTCGAACGAGCGCTCGGACTCCTGCTCCTCGCCGAGGCCGAAGAAGCCCTCGACCTTGCTCTTGGAGTGGGTGCCCTTGATCCACGTGTTGGTGGCGCGCCAGGTGAACTTGGCCGCCTCCGGCGTCTCCTGGAGGGCGGCGCGTGCGCCGAGCAGTGCGGCGACGTTGACGCCGTTGTCGACGGTGGTCTCTGTCATGTTGGTTCCTCGTTTCGATGGGTCTGGATGGGTCTGGATGGGTGTGGACGGGCGGTGGCGGCGAGTCAGGCCAGCGAGACGTTGACCGGGACCGCGCTGCGGAGCGTGTGGCCGACGGGCGAGCTGGCGAGCACCTTGGCGTGGAGCGCCTCGAGCTCCTCGCGGGATGCCTCGGAGGCGATGGTGACCACGGCGTCGATCGTGTCGAAGCCGGCGTGGCCCTCGGCGAGGCCGAGGAAGACCTTGAGGTCGACGTCGCCCTTGAGGTCGATGCGCAGGTCGTCGAGCTCGATCCCAGCGACCGAGGCGTTCGCGGCGTAGCCGACGGCGAGGCAGTTGCCCAGGGCGCCGAGAAGCTGCTCGACGGGGTTGGCGGCGGTGTCGCCGCCGCCCAGACCTGAGGGCTCGTCGGACTGCGTGGGCTCGAAGGATCGGATCTTCGCCTCGGACGCGAAGGCACCCTTCCAGGTCACGTGTGCAGCCCAGGTGGTGCGCGCCTTGGCGGGATCGTCCTGGATCGCCTGGACGAGGTTGCCGACGGCGGCGAGGTCGACGTCGTTGAGCTGTGTCGTTGAATCGATGCTCATGGGAACACTCCGGAGTCGAGGGAATGGCTTAATCGAGATATTAGACTAACTAACTCGACTAACGAAGGAATCTCACCGCGCGGTCCGGCGTGAGGTGATCAACCCGGTGTCGAACCCGGCCAGGTGCAGGCCGCCGTGGAAGCGGGCGTGCTCGATCTTGAGGCAGCGGTTCTGGACGACGGTCAGTCCTGCCGCGCGCGCCGCCTCCGCAGCCTCGTCGTTGGTCAGCCCGAGTTGGAACCACACGACCGGCGAGCCCAGCGCGACCACCTCGTCGACGACCGCGGGCAGGTCGCTCGCGCGCCGGAAGACGTCGACGATGTCGGGAGTCTCCGGGAGATCCGCCAGGCTCGAGTAGACCGGCTGGCCGAGCACCTCGCGACCCGCGGCGTTCGGGTTGATGAAGTAGAGCCGGTAGTCGGTGTCCTGGGTGAGGTAGGTGGCGACGTAGTAGCTCGACCGCGCGGTGTTGGGGGAGAAGCCGACGATCGCGATCGACCTCGTGGCCTGCAGCAGACCCTGCCGCTCGCGTGCGCTCGGCTCGTGGGGAATCTGTGGGATGGCCATCAGATCTCCTTCCTGGTCGAAGCGAAGCCCGAGACGGTTGGTACGGCGGCGGTCAGCGCCTGGTCGAGGTCGTAGATGATGTCGTCGGCGTCCTCGATGCCGACGCTGATCCGCACCAGCCCGGGGGCGACGCCGGCCTCGGCCAGTCGCGACTCGCTGAGCTGGCGGTGGGTCGTCGAGGCGGGGTGGATCACCAGGGTCTTGGCGTCGCCGATGTTGGCCAGATGGCTGGCGAGCTCGACCGACTCGATGAACCGCTCGCCGGCGGCGCGACCGCCCCGGACGTCGAAGGAGAAGACGCTGCCGGGACCCTTGGGCAGATACTTCTGCGCCCGCGCATGGTGCGGGTGCGAGGGCAGGCCGGCCCAGCGTACGTTCTCGACCCGGTCGTCGGCATCGAGCCACTCGGCGACGACCCGTGCGTTCTCCACGTGCCGCTGGACCCGCAGCGCCAGGGTCTCGACGCCGAGGGCGAGCTGCCAGGCGGACTGCGGGCTCAGCGTCGCGCCGACGTTGCGCAGGTGCTCGGCGCGGAGCCGGGTGAGGAAGGCGTACTCGCCGAAGTTGCCCCACCACGACAGGCCGCCGTAGTGCTCGACCGGCTCGTGGAAGAGCGGGAACCGCTCCGGCGAGTACTCGAACCGGCCGGACTCGACGACGACTCCGCCGAGCGTGGTCCCGTGTCCGCCGAGGAACTTGGTGGCCGAGTGCACCACGATGTCGGCGCCCCACTGGATCGGCCGAGACAGGTACGGCGTCGGGATCGTCGAGTCGACGACGAACGGCACCCCGTGCGCGTGCGCGACGTCGGCCAGCCCCTCCAGGTCGGCGATGTCGCCTGATGGGTTGGCGACGGTCTCGGCGAAGACGAGCTTGGTCTCGGGGCGGATCGCCGCGGCGTACGCCTCCGGATCGGTCGAGGAGACGAAGGTCGTGGAGACGCCGAAGCGGCGCAGGGTGACGTCGAGCTGGGTGACCGAGCCGCCGTAGAGCTGGGCGGAGGCGACGATGTGGTCGCCGGCGCCGGCGAGGGATGCGAAGGTGACGAACTCGGCAGAGAGTCCCGAGGCGGTGGCGACCGCCCCGATGCCCCCTTCCAGGGAGGCGAGCCGCTCCTCGAGCGCGGCCACGGTCGGGTTGCCGACGCGGGTGTAGATGTTGCCGTACTTCTGCAGCGCGAAGCGCGCCGCGGCGTCGGCGGTGTCGTCGAAGACGAACGACGCCGTCTGGTAGATCGGCAGCGCCCGGGCGCCGCTGACGCCGTCGGGGATGTTGCCGGCGTGGATCGCACGGGTGTTGAAGCCGTACGCGTGGTCACTCATGAACCAACTCCAGTTCGATCGTTGAGGAAGCTCCGGACGAGGTCGAGATAGCCGGGCGGGTCGAGCAGGAACGAGTCGTGACCCCAGGTCGAGGCGATCTCGTGGCGCTCGACGTCGACGCCGGCGCAGCGCAGCTCCTTCTCGATCAGGACCGAGTGGGACGTGGGGAAGCGCCAGTCGGAGTCGAAGGAGATGACCTGGAACCGGGTGCCCCGGATCCGCTCGGCGAAACCCTCCGAGGCGAACGGGTCGAAGTAGTCGAGGAGGCGGGAGAGATAGAGGTAGGAGAGCGCGTCGAAGCGGTCGACGAACGACCTCGCCTGGTGGTCGAGATAGCTCTCCACTTCGAAGTCGATCCCGAATCCCGGGGTGGCGCCGCGCCGCGACCGGCCGAACTTCTCCTCCAGCCCGGGCTCGGAGACGTACGTGACATGGCCCAGCATCCTCGCCACCGAGAGGCCGTCGGCGGGGACCACGCCGTGGTCCGGGTAGCGTCCGCCGAGGAAGTCGGGGTCGCGCAGGATCGCCTGCCGGGCGACGTTCGAGAGCGCGATGTTCTGAGCGCTCAACCGGGCCGAGGCGGCGACCAGGACCGCCCGCTCGATCTGGCCGGGGGCGTCGGCGGCCCACTGCAGGACCTGCATGCCGCCGAGCGATCCGCCGATGGCGGCGTGGAGCTTCTCGATGCCGAGGTGGGCCAGCAGCCGGCGGTGGACCGTGACCAGGTCGGCGACCGAGATCAGTGGGAAGTCGAGCCCCCAGGCGCGGCCGGTGGCGGGATCGGTCGAGGACGGACCGGTGGTGCCTCGGCAACCGCCGAGGAGGTTGGCGCAGACCACGAAGAACCGGTCCGTGTCGACCGGTCTCCCGGGGCCCACCATCGTCGGCCACCACTCCGTGACCTCGGCGTCGCCGGTGAGCGCATGGGCGATGAAGACGACGTTGTCGCGGGCGGGTGCCAGCTCGCCGTAGGTGGCGTAGGCGACGTCGACGGATCCCAGCGTGTCGCCGCCGGCCAGGTGTAGCGGGTCGGCCTCGTCGAAGAGGCGGGCGTGCCGCACGGTGGTCATCGACACCCTCTCTCCATTAAGTCGAGTCGTTAACTACAGAATGTAGCGTGCGTGTCGAGCCCGCGGATGGATGTCCGGCATCCAGGCAGCCAGGTCCCCCGCGTGATCTCTCATGGACGGCTGGTTGACTAGCGCCTGTGACAACCAGTCCTGACACTCCCGAGATCGACCTGACGACCGACGTGGTGACGCTGACCCGGCAGCTGATGGACATCAACTCGGTGAGCCTCAACGAGCTCGAGCTGGCCGACGCCGTGGAGCGGGCGCTGGCTGCGTACGACCACCTCGTCGTCGAGCGGCGGGGCAACTCGATCGTGGCGCGCACCGACCTCGGTCTCCCCGAGCGCGTGGTCATCGCGGGCCACCTCGACACGGTGCCGGTCAACGGCAACTTCCCGAGCCGCCTCGACGAGGCCACCGGCATCCTGCACGGCCTCGGCGCGTGCGACATGAAGTCGGGCGACGCGGTCATCCTCAAGCTCGCCGCGACGCTCCGGACGCCCAACCGCGACGTGACGTACGTCTTCTACGACGCGGAGGAGATCGAGGCCGTCCACAACGGTCTCGGCAAGCTCGCGGCCAGCGAGCCGGACCTGCTCGCCGGGGACTTCGCGATCCTGATGGAGCCCTCCAACGCCGGCGTCGAGGCCGGCTGCCAGGGCACCCTGCGGGTCGAGGTGCGCACCACCGGCGAGCGCTCCCACAGTGCCCGTTCCTGGCGCGGCGTCAACGCGATCCACAAGGCCGGCGAGGTGCTCCGCCGCCTGGAGTCGTACGTCCCGCGCAAGCCGGTCATCGACGGGCTGGAGTATCACGAGGGCCTCAACGCGGTCTTCGTCGCCGGGGGAGTGGCGGGCAACGTGATCCCCGACGAGTGCGTGGTGACGGTCAACTACCGCTTCGCGCCGGACCGGAGCGAGGAGGAGGCGCTGGCGTTCGTGACCGAGTTCTTCGAGGGCTACGACGTCACCCTGACCGACTCGGCCCCGGGCGCGCTGCCCGGCCTGGACCGCCCGGCGGCCAAGGCCTTCATCGAGGCGGTCGGCGGTGAGGTCGGACCCAAGTTCGGCTGGACCGATGTGGCGCGGTTCACGGTTCTCGGCATACCGGCGGTCAACTATGGTCCAGGTGACCCGATGTTCGCCCACAAAGCCGACGAGCACGTACGGATCTCCGAGATCACCGCGTGCGAGCAGGCCCTTCGTGATTGGTTGACCGCATGACCCGACGCAGCGGCTCCGGCCCACGCCCCACCAAGGGGCGCCCCGCCGGCAGCACCACCGACCAGCGACTGCTGGACAGCTCCGGCCACGGCGACTGGGTCCACACCGATCCGTGGCGGGTCATGAAGATCCAGGCCGAGTTCGTCGAGGGGTTCAACGACCTCTCCGAGGTCGGCCCAGCGGTTTCGGTCTTCGGGTCGGCGCGCACGCCGAAGGACCACCCGACCTATGCGCAGGCCGAGGCTGTCGGCCGAGGTCTGGCGGAAGCGGGCTTCGTGGTGATCACCGGCGGCGGTCCGGGCACGATGGAGGCGGCCAACAAGGGCGCCCTCGAGGCCGGTGGGGAGTCGATCGGCCTCGGCATCGAGCTGCCCTTCGAGGCCAGGCTCAACGACTACGTCAGCTTCGGGCTCAACTTCCGCTACTTCTTCGTGCGGAAGATGATGTTCGTGAAGTACTCCCAGGGCTACGTCGTCATGCCCGGCGGTCTCGGCACCATGGACGAGCTCTTCGAGGCGATGACGCTCTCCCAGACCAAGAAGATCACCCAGTTCCCGGTCGTGCTCATGGGCGTGAAGCATTGGGAGGGGCTGCTCGACTGGATGCGCGAGACGATGCTGGCCGACGGCCGGATCAAGCAGAGCGACCTGGACATGATCACCCTCACCGACGACGTGGACGAGGCGGTCGAGCTGATGTTGAAGGCGCGTGACTGACGCATGGGTTGGATCTTCGCGGCACTCATCGTGCTGGCTCTCGGAGGAGTCGCCCTCGTAGCCGCCGGGACAGGCGCGCCGATGGGGGAGGAGTACGGCGACCAGCCCGACGCTCTGGTGCCCCGCGACCGCGTCCTGGAGGCGGCAGACCTGCGTCACGTACGTTTCTCGGTGGCCTTCCGCGGCTACCGGATGGACGAGGTGGACGCTCTGATCGCCCGCCTTGCCGAGGAGGCAGAATGGCGTGAGTCGACCGCGGCCGGGGATGCCGGTGCCGAGGTCGGAGTCGGGGGACTCAGATCACATACGCCCGAGCCCGATTCGGGCTCGCCCGACGTCTAGGACAGAATCGCTGCCGTGAGCTTCGCTGCCGTACTCGTCTACGCCGTGACCGCCCTGGTCGCGGTGATCGTCGCGCTCACCTATCTGAAGCCACATCTCCTGCAGCCGCAGGAGGCGGGGCTGCCGTCCAAGATCCACCTGTACGCCGGTGCAGCCGGCCTCCTGGTCTGGGTCCTCTTCCTCGCCTCGCCGTCGTCGTTCTTCCTCGGCGGTGACATCCCGGGCGTGATCGGGCTCTTCGGGATCTGGCTCGCCGCGATCGCGGGTCTCTACCTGCTCGCCCGCCGGCTCAAGGAGCAGCGCGCCGCAGCCTCCGGTCACGACGACTACGGCTATGGCGACTACGACGACTACGCCGATGAGTACGCCGAGGACGGCTACGGCTACGACGAGGCCGGCTATGCCGAGCCCGGTTACGACGACTACACCGAGCCTGACGGCCGGGCGGGCTACGCGGACCCGCGCCGACCGGTCCAGCAGCCTGTTCAGCCTGTTCCTCAGCCGGTCGCCCAGCAGGGACGCCCTGCCGAACGCCGGCCCGAGCCCCGGCGAGCAGCCTCGGGTGTCGACGAGACCGCGGTGATGGCGCCGATCGAGCGTGACCCCTCGCCTGCGCCGCCGCCAGCCCCGGCCCCTGCTCCGGCCCCCGCCCCCGCCCCGGCTCCGACGCGGGACGGGCAGATCGGTCGCCGCGTGGCCGGGCGGCAGACACCGCCCCCGCCCGCACCGCAGCCCGCCCCGCAGCCGGCACCGCAGCCCCAGCCGTCGCCGCAGCGGCCTCCCCGGCGTGCTGCCGCGCCCCAGCCGCCGGCGCCCCAGCCGGCGCCGCAGCAGCCCGTACGTCACCAGCCCGTGCCCCAGCCGCCGGCCCCGGCGGGTCCCGCCCGGCCACGGCAGGACCGCCCTGCTCCCGCTCGACCCGCGCAGGAGCGGCGAGCCCCGGAGCAGCCGATGCGCGAGCGTCCGGCGCCTCAGCGTCCCGCCCCTCAGCGTCCGGCGCCTCAGCGGCCGGCGCCCGAGCAGCCCCAGCCGGGCCAGGGCGAGCCGGGCCGGAGCGGCCAGGACCCGTGGGGTCGCCGTCAGGAGCCGCCGCAGCGCCGCTCGCGCGGCTACGACGATCGCTACGACGACCGCCGCAACGACAGCCACGACGAGTTCGCCGACCGCCGCTACCGGCGCGACAGCAGCTACTCCGACTACCCGGGCCAGCAGCAGCCGAGCCCGCCGCGCGCACCGCGGCCCGCGCCCCGGCCCGCGCCCCAACCGGCACCCCAGCCCGCACCCCGGCCCGCGCCCCAACCGGCACCCCAGCCCGCACCCGCGCCTGCGCCGCCGCCCGCGCCGAGCCGGCCCGCCGGCCGCCAGCCGGGGCAGCGGCCCGAGACGTACGATCCCTACTCGTTCGAGTCCTACGGCCCCCGGGACCGGGGCCGCGACCGGACCGAGCCTCCTGCTCCGACCCCGCCCGCGCCCGAGGCGCAGCCGCGTCGACGGCAGCGGGGCCAGGGCTACGACGAGCCGGCCCACGCGGGCTACGACCAGGGCTACGACCAGGCGTACGCACAGGGCTACGACTACGACGAGGCCTACGACCGTGGCTATGACGATCGCTACGACGAGCGCTACGACGATGCCTACGACCGGCCCGCCGGAGGCGACCGTCGGGACCCGGACGGAGCCTTCCACGAGTCCTCCGGAGCGGCCATCGTGGTGCACCTCACGCTGGTGATCCTCGCGATCTGGCTGACCTGGGCCTACGGAACCTCGGTCATCTGACAGGTTCGAAGGCAGGTCAACCCGCCGAAACTCGCACCTTGCCGTCAGGTCTGCTGACCTGATGAGGGATAATGGACGTGCAATGCGCGCTCCGAGGCCATCCGGCAGGTGAGCGCCGACACGCGAGACACGGAAGAAGGTGCCGCATGGCGGCGATGAAGCCGCGGACGGGAGACGGTCCGCTGGAGGTCACCAAGGAAGGTCGGGGCATCGTGATGCGCGTCCCGCTCGAAGGTGGTGGCCGGTTGGTCGTCGAACTGAACGCCGAAGAGGCCGCCGCGCTCGGCGAAGAGATCAAAGGCCTTGGGCTGAACGCGTAGATGACCACAACGCTGCCGTCACCGGCTCTGCCGTCGCAGGTCGGGCCGCCCACCTTCACGCTCAATCCGCTCGGCCCGGA
Source organism: Nocardioides sp. NPDC087217 (assembly GCF_044744805.1). Lineage (NCBI taxonomy): Bacteria > Bacillati > Actinomycetota > Actinomycetes > Propionibacteriales > Nocardioidaceae > Nocardioides > Nocardioides sp. NPDC087217. Next base: position 302,975 of record NZ_JBIUZB010000001.1, on the reverse strand, counting down.
GAGCCTGGATGCCGAGATCATCGCGCTACCGGTCATCCCGGGCGAGGACGAGTTGGTCATCGGTCCCGGGGCCGCCGACCTCGGCGACCAACACGATCTCCTGGGTCATCTCGAGTTCGAAGGTGCCACCGGCAGTGCCGGTGAGGTGACGACGTACGCCGTCACCGGCTCCGGCACCCTGCGACAGATCCTCCTGATCGGTGTCGGCGCGCAACGTCGCGACGACTTCCGGCGGGCGGGGGCCGCGCTGGCACGCGCCGTGCGGGATCGGTCCGAGGTGGTCACGACCATCCCGGCGGCCGACCCGGAGGTCGGGCTGGAGCCGTTCGTGGCCGGTGCGACGCTGGGGTCCTTCCTCTTCCACTGGCGCTCCGAGGGGGCGCCGTGGAAACCGGTGGAGACGATCACTCTGGCCGACCTCGGCGACGACCAGGCGGCAGCGTTGGACCGGGCCCAGGCGATCGCGCGCGCCAGCTGGCGCGCGCGGTTCTTCTCCTCGGTCCCGAGCAACTTGAAGAATCCGGCCTGGCTCGCAGAGCAGGCGACGACACTGGCAGCCGAGACCGGCCTGAAGGTCACCGTCTGGGACGAGGACCAGCTCGCGGCCGAGGGCTTCGGAGGCATCGTCGCGGTCGGCCAGGGCTCGGCGACCCCGCCGAGGCTGATCCGGCTCGACTACACGCCCCGCAAGACGGGGCGGCTGAACTCGTTGAAGACGGTGCCGACGGTGGTGCTGGTCGGCAAGGGCATCACCTTCGACACCGGCGGGCTCAACATCAAGCCCGGCGACGGCATGCTCAACATGAAGCGCGACATGACCGGCGGTGCGGTGGTGCTCGCGGTGATGTCGGCGCTGGCCGAGATCGGCTGCCCGGTCAAGGTGGTCGGCCTCATCGCCGCCGCCGAGAACGCCATCTCCGGCTCGGCACTGCGCCCCGGCGACGTGGTCACCCACTACGGCGGCCGCACCTCCGAGGTCACCAACACCGACGCGGAGGGCCGCCTCGTGCTGGCCGACGCGATGGCGTACGCCGTGGACAAGCTCAAGCCGGCCGCCCTGGTCGACATCGCCACCCTCACCGGTGCGATGCGGGTGGCGCTCGGGCAGACGATGGCCGGCTACTTCGCCGACGACGACGCGCTGGCCACGCTGCTGGCCGAGGCGTCCGATGTCTCCGGTGAGACGCTGTGGCGGATGCCGTTGGTCGCCGACTACGAGGACAAGCTCTCCTCGAAGGTCGCCGACGCCGACAACGCACCCGGCGGGCCCGGCGCCATCACTGCCGCGCTCTTCCTCCACCACTTCACCGGTGGCATCCCGTGGGCCCACATCGACGTCGCCTGCGGTGATGCGTACGCCGACGTCCACGAGCTCACTCCCGGCCCCACCGGTTTCGGCGCCCGGGTCCTCCTCACCTGGCTCGCCGATGAGGATCCGCTGGCGCGCGTAGGCTCCTGACGCCCGCGAACCGGTCGCGACCCTGGGGAGGGTGATCCGAACGCTGTTCGGACAACCCTCCCCAGGGTTCGGCTACGGGTGGGTACGGGCGAGCTACGGGTGCGCCAGCACACTCGGTCCTGCGAACGTGGGTCGACCTCGGACCGTAGGTCACCTCTGTCGAAAGGACTCTTCATGAGAGCCAGACTTCTGGTGCTCGCCGCCGCATTGCTGCTTCCGCTCGGACTGCTCACGATGGCGTCGCAGCCGGCGCAGGCTGCGAGCGGGATCAGTGTGAACCTCGCCGAGATCAAGCAGTCGAACGCGGCGATGACCAGCAAGTACTCGTACTTGAGTTCACACCGCACTTGGACGGCGTGGAAGCCTCGTATCGCGCCCGTCAGCAACGAGATTTCCGATGTCCAGCAGGCCATCGGCTCCGGGCAGGCTGCTCAGACGGTCGCAAGCGCTCGCTCCGCATTCGTCACCTACGCCCGTGCGCATCGCTATGCCAAGGCGCTCAGCGTGCTTCGAAAGCTGATCGCGGCGGTCAACCGGATGATCGACAGCCACGACCGAGCCGACTGGTGCGCCACCCACTGGTGCTGACCTGAGCCCCTGTCCGGAAGCAGGCTCAGGCTTCGAGCTTCCGGGCGAGCAGGAGGCCGTCGCCCACCGGGAGCAGCAGCGGGATGAGGCCGTCGTTGTCGGCGACCTGCTGGTTGAGCTCGCGGATGGTGGCGGTCTCCTCGTCGCGTACGGACGGGTCCGCCACGCGGTCGTGCCACAGCGCGTTGTCGAAGGCGACGACGCCGCCGGGACGGAGCAGGCGCAGCGCTTCCTTGAGGTAGGCCGAGTATTCGGTCTTGTCGCCGTCGACGAACACCAGGTCGTAGTGGTTGTCCGTGAGCCGGGGGAGCACGTCGAGGGCGGCGCCGGCGATGCACCGCGCCTGCCGCTGGCCGAAACCGGCCTCGGTGAAGCTCTGCCGGGCCAGCCGCTGGTGCTCGGTCTCGATGTCGACGGTGGTCAGGACCCCCTCGGGGCGCATGCCGCGCAGCAGCCACAGCCCCGAGACACCGGTGCCGGTGCCGACCTCGACCACGTTCTTCGCATCCAGGACGGAGGCGAGGAAGCGCAGCGCCGCACCGCCGCCCGGCCCGATGGGTGCGACTCCGACCTCCTCGGCCCGGGATCGGGCGGCTGCGAGGAGGTCGTCCTCCGCGACGAACTCGTCGGCGTAGGTCCAACTTGCGGTCGAGACAGGGCTGGTCACACCGCAAAACCTAACCTGTTTCGCGTAACGGTGCGGGAACGCCTGATCCAACTTGTGCGTTGGAAGAGCACAGGAAGAGGAAAAATAGGAGCCTCACAGGCAACTCTCAGCCCTTCCGGTCCCAGGGGATCTACCGTAGGAGATGTCAGCGATCAGCGAGACAGACGACAGGAGCACCATGACCGCGGAGCCCACGCAGACCCCGACCCAAGAGCCGGGTGTTCCGACGTGGGACGAGATCGTGGAGAAGCACTCCGACCGGGTCTACCGGCTCGCTTACCGTCTCACCGGCAACCGCCACGACGCGGAGGACCTCACCCAAGAGGTCTTCGTGCGCGTCTTCCGCTCTCTCGACACCTACAGCCCCGGCACCTTCGAGGGCTGGCTGCACCGGATCACCACCAACCTCTTCCTCGACCAGGCCCGTCGTAAGCAGCGGATCCGCTTCGATGCCCTCTCCGACGAGCGCGCCTCGCGCTTGACGAGCAGCGGCCCGACGCCGGACGTGGCCTACACCGACCAGCGCTTCGATGACGACATCGAGCGCGCGCTGGCCACGCTGCCGCCCGACTTCCGGGCCGCGGTCGTGCTCTGTGACGTGGAGGGGCTCTCCTACGAGGAGATCTCCGAGATCCTCGGTGCCAAGCTCGGCACCGTCCGCTCGCGTATCCACCGCGGCCGGGCGATGCTCCGTGACAACCTCGCCCACCGCGCCCCGCGCGGCGGACGACTGCGTCACTCCGGGCCCAAGGTGTTGTGGGGCGGGGCTTCATGAGTCTTCTGGGCAACCACCTCGGCGCGCGCATCAGCGCCCTTCTCGACGGACAGCTCCCCGCAGCAGACGAGGAGCGGGCCTGGGCGCACGTGCACGAGTGCTGCGCCTGCCGCCGCGCGGTGGAGCGTGAGGGCTGGCTCAAGCGACGCCTGGCCGGCCTCAGCGTCGACCCCGGCGTCACCGCTCCGGCCGACCTCAAGGGCTCGCTCCGCGGCGGTGTCCTGGCCGCCTCGATGTGGCCCGCCGACGACCTCGACGAGACCTACTCCGACCCCCGGTCGATGCGGCGTACGTTGGTGATGGTCGCCGCCGGTGGCGGTGCTGTCGGTGCCGCTGTCTTCGGCATGTTCACCTTCGCCGCCGCGCCGGCTGACGCGCCGGTTCCCAGGAATCTCCCGGTCACCGCGGTCACCCAGGTCCCGGGCACTCCGGGCGCCCCCGTCGTCGCCCACGTACGCCGCTGAGCATCGGCCTGGCGACGCGACACGAGACCCGGGCTGCCCATTGTTGGGGCGAGTGGGAAGAATGGGTGTCGTGACGCAGGAACCACAAGACGACCAGTCGCGGCCGATCTCCCGTTGGGCACCACCGTCCGACGTGCCCCCGGCCGGGCAGTCGTCCCCCGACGCCCTTGTCGACGACGAGCGGGACACGGCCGAGGTGCCGTTGCCGGGCATGCCGAGACCTGCCGTGGAGCCGGTTCCGGCCGCCGACACCGCTCCGCTGCCGCCCATGGTGCCGCCGCCACCGCCGGGCGGTTCCCTGCCCGGGTTCGACAGCCCGCCTGCGCCACCACCGTCCTCACCCCGGACCGACTCCTCGCAGCGCCGCCGTATCCCCGGCCCGATCTGGGCGCTCGCGGCCGCCGTCGCGTTCCTGCTCGGCGTGCTGGGCGGCTATGCCGGCGGCGTACTCGAGGACCAGGACGACATGTCCAGCCTGGCCGGCGGTGGGCTCGAACCGGGCTCGATCGAGACCGACGCGCCCCTCGAGGGTGACGACGCCAGCATCGTGAAGGTGGCCGCGACGCTGCTGCCCTCGACGGTCCAGATCTTCGCCGAGTACCAGGGCGTCGAGGACGCCGCGACCGGCTCCGGCTTCGTCTTCGACCGGAACGGCCACGTGGTGACCAACAACCATGTGGTCGCCGACGCCGCCAAGGCGAAGGGCAGCATCGAGGTGGTCGACCACAAGGGCCGCCGGTACAAGGCCGACGTCGTCGGGCGCAGCGCGGTCTACGACCTCGCGGTCCTCGACGTTCCCGAGGTCAAGGAGCTCGAGCCGGCCTCGCTCGGCAGCACCTCACGGCTGAGGATCGGTGAGGGCGTCGTCGCCATCGGGTCGCCGCTCGGCCTCAGCTCCACGGTGACCTCGGGCATCGTCAGTGCGCTCCAGCGCCCGGTGAGCACCGGGCAGACCGAGGACGACACCTCCTACATCAACGCCGTCCAGACCGACGCGGCGATCAACCCCGGCAACTCCGGCGGTCCCCTGGTCAACCTCGTCGGCCAGGTGATCGGGGTCAACTCGGCCATCGCGACCGCCGGCGGGGGAGAGGGCGGAGAGGGCGGCAGCATCGGCGTCGGCTTCGCGATCCCGATCGACCAGGTCAAGGTGACCGCCGCGCAGATCCTGAAGACCGGCAAGGCGACCTACCCGATCGTGGGCGCCTCCGTCGACGTGCAGGCGGCCGATCACAACGGAGCGCTGATCTCGGTGGTCGACGCCGGCTCGCCGGCCGCCGCCGGTGGGCTCAAGGACGGCGACCGGGTCACCAAGGTCGGAGACGTCACCGTCACCGACGGGATCGGCATGATCGTCGCCATCCGTGCCCACCAGCCCGGGGAGACGGTCGAGTTCACGGTGATGCGCAACGGTGCCCGCCACGAGCTCAAGATCAAGCTCGAGGCGCAGACCGAGAACCTCGCCTAGACATCGACGCCACGCTCGGCCGCGACCAGCTCCCGCACAGCCGGGGCGATCTCGGCGCCGAGGCGCTCGGTGATGGCAGGGTCGTCGCCTCCGATGAGGTACGCGGAGAAGCCGTGCTCCAGGGTGAGACCGGCCAGATCCTCGACCCACTGGTCCACCGGTCCGTCGAGCAGCCCGCGGCTGGCCGGCTGGAGCGAGACGTTCATGACGTTGAGAAGACGGCGTACGTCGCCGGGCGAGCGGCCCGCTGAGACGGCCGCCTCGTCGATGCGATCGTTGAGGCCGGGAACCGCGGCCGGACCACCCTCGATGTACTCCATCGTGGGCAGCCACCCATCGGCGTGCGCACCGGTCAGCGCCAGCATCCTGGGCTTGTAGGAGCCGACCCAGATCGGGATGTCGTGGGCAGGGGCGGGTCCCCGCTTGACGCCGTCGGCGACGTAGTAGTCGCCGCGGAAGTGGACGCCGCCGGGGCTGTCGGTGTCCCACACGTCCCGGATGATGTCGATCGCCTCGCGCAGCGCGTCGACCCCCGCGCCGGCGCCGAGCCGGCGACCGCCCATCGCGGCGATCCCGTCCCAGAAGGCTCCGGCGCCCAGTCCGAGCTCGACGCGGCCTCCGGTCAGCCGGTCCAGCGATGCGACCGCACGGGCGAGCGTCGCGGGCGGGCGCAGCGGCAGGGAGAGGACGTTGCCGGCCAGGTGGATGTGCTCGGTGCGCGCAGCGGCGTACGAGATCAGGGTCCAGGCGTCGAGGAGCGCCGGCTGATAGGGATGGTCTTGGAAGGTGACCAGGTCCAGTCCGGCTCGGTCGGCGGTGACGGCGAGGTCGACGACGCGTTGCGGCGTCCGTGCGCTGGGGGTGACGAAGGTGCCGAAGAGTAGGTCGTGTCCGTAGTCGCTCATGCTTCCTCCGCCGGGTCGTTGTTCGAGTTGAAGTGTGGTGCGATGTTGAAGTTGTCGCGGAACAGGTTCTGCGGGTCGTAGCGTCGCTTGATCTCCCGCAGCCGATCCAGCGCCCGGGTCCCGAAGGCGTCGGCCAGCCGGTCCGGGTCGGTGTCGGTCTCGAAGCTGAGATAGAGACCGTCCAGATGGTTACGCAACCCGCCCCAGGCTGCGTCGAGCGCACGCCGGTTCCCGCCGAGCGCGGTCACCTGGAAGGCGGCATCACGATGCGGGAACGCGGTCTCGCCCGGGTCGACCTCGGCGATCGCACCGCCCATGGTGCGCAGCTGGAAGAACTGCACACCGCCCGTACGCAGCATGGCGGTCGCGTCGCGCGCGAACTCCGGGGTGAGCGCGCCGATCAGACCCGAGTGCGAGTGCGGCTCGCCATGGCCGTGGTGCCCGTCGCTACCGACGTCCGGCGCCTGGTTCATGACGTCGGTGTAGCGGGCCAGCACCACCTGCTGCTGGACGAGACTGCCGAGGCCGGCGAACGGGTTGAGCCGCTCGACGATGGTCTCGGGGTCGGAGGAGTCGACCAGCCCGTAGAGCTGGATCACCGAACCTCCTGGCCGCGGCGGGCCGGTCACCAGGAACACGGTGGTGTCGCGAGGCGCGGAGGTGGCGATCTCGCCGAAGCGGAGCAGCGCCTCCTCGAGGTCCGGAACGACCAGCATCAGCTGGGCGGAACCGACCTCGGCGACCTCGTGCGCCTCGAGCTCGAAGGCGGTGACGACGCCGAAGTTGGCCCCGGCACCGCGTACGCCCCAGAACAGGTCGGGGTTCTCGGTCGCGGTGGCGCGGATCATCGACCCATCGGCGAGCACCAGCTCGACCGCGATCAGATGGTCGATGGTCAGGCCGTGCTCGCGCGAGAGGAAGCCGATACCGCCCGCGGTCGCCAGACCGCCGACACCGACACCGCCGTAGTCACCGGAGCCGATCGCCCAGCCGTACGCGTCGAGGGCCGCGGCCACCTGCTTCCAGGTGGCTCCGGGGCCGATGCGGACCAGGCGCCGCGCCGGGTCGATCACCTCGATCCGGTTCATGGCGCTCAGGTCGATCACGATCCCGCCGTCGTTCGTCGAGCGCCCGCTCACGCCGTGGCCGCCGCTGCGGATCCCGAGGGGTAGGTCGGTGTGGCGGCGGGCGAAGCCGATCGCGTCGGACACCTCGGCCGGTGTGCGCGGCCGCAGCACCAGGCCTGGGCTCCCACCGCGCAGGTAGGTCGAGCGCACGCCGCGATAGCCCGGGTCGCCCGGCTCCACCGCGCCGGCCGTCAGGGTCGCCGGGATCTCGTCATAAGCGATCCCCGCCCGGCGCAGCGCACGCACCGCCGCGGGACGCCGGGGCCCGCCCGAAGCCGGGCCGCCGAGCTCGGCGAGCAGCCCCGCGGCCCGGTCGACCTCGGCCTCGGTCGTGGCCGGCACGACCACCGCACGGCCACCGGGGCCGCTCAGCTCGTCGGAGGTCAGCGAGGTCAGCGAGGTCAACGAGGTCAGCGAGTCCGCGGTCGCCCCTGCGGGAGCGACGATCCAGGCGGACGTGTCGGTGAGCAGGCGGGCGCCGGCAAGCTGGTCGAGGTTCTGCCTCGCTTTCTCGGCGACCTGTGGAGACCATCCGTCAGAGGCCGAGGGATCCGCCACGCCCGCCGCCTCGGTGCCGACACCGATCTGGATCGCCTTGGTGCTGCCGAGCAGCCAGGTGGCAACGGTCCACGGATCGTCGTCGCCGGGGTCGAGCACGACCAGGTCCAGGCCACCCTCCTCGGCTCGGCGGGCCAGGGCGAGCAGTCGTTCCGGGGCGAGGCCGGCAGCGAGGGCGACGCCCAGTTCGATCGTCATGCACATCCTCCAATACGCGGTGATGAAGATCGTATGTGAAACAGACGATTGGTTCAACAGCAGGAATTGCTAGGATGTTCCCGTGACCACGAACGCAGACGAGCAGACCGATGCCGACCTCGGATGGAGCCTCGGCACCCTGCTGCGCGGCTACCGGGAGCACGTCAACGCCGCGATCGGTGAGTTCCCGCACGGGCAGCGCGGCTACGAGACGATGTGCGCGGTCGTCCGGGGCGACCAGCCCAGCCAGCTCGCCCTGGCGACCCACCTGGGCATCGACCGCACGGTGATGACCTACCTCGTCGACGACCTGGTCGAGGCCGGACTGGTCGAGCGGCGTGCCAACCCCGCCGACCGTCGCCAGCGCCAGGTGGTCGCGACCGAGGCCGGCGCGGAGGCTGTCGCCGCGCTGTGCCGCCAGGTGGCCGCCGCCGAGGCGGGCGTGCTCTCCGGTCTGGAGCCCGAGGAGCGTGGCATGCTGCGCCAGTTGCTCCGGAAGGCGGCCGGCGCGGCCCCCGCGCACAGCCCGGAAGCCTGTGCGGTGGTCACCGGCGAGGACACCAGGGCGTGAAAAGACGCGAAGAGCTGCTCGGCAGCATGCCTGGCAGCTCTTCGCGTTGTTGTGGGGAAGGTTTAGTTGTGGGGGTTGAGGTTGCTTTGACTCAAGAAGCGTCCGGCGTGGCAGCAGGCGCGGGCGCCTCGGCCTCGACGAACGGGTGGTCGGCCACAAAGGCCTTGGTCTGCGAGTACATGTCATCGATGAACTTCTCGAGGACGCTGGACTCAACGCGCCACTGGCCGCGCCCGCCGATCTTGATAGCGGGGAGCTCACCACGGCGGACAAGGGCATAGACCTGTGCGCTCGAGGTGTTGAGCACCTCGGCGACGTCGGCAAGAGTCAGGAAGCGGGGGGTACCAGACATAAGGATCAGTCTCCCAGACTCTGCAAGCGGCCGTAAACCATCGCGCCAACCTGTTAGTCCGCATTAGGTACTGTTGCGCTGCTTTGTGGATGCGTGGTGGGTGAACCGTGAAGCAGAGACGCGCTATGCAGCGAACAGCAGATACAACCCACCAACAGTGAAGCCGACCATCGTGAGCAGAAGCGGGATCTGCCCGGTCACCAGGTGCTGCGGCGGAAGCACCTGGAGCGCCCGGATGTGGGCCGACCAGACTCCCAGCACGTGTCCGACGATCACCGCGGCCACCTTGATGACGGCCAGCAGCGTGGCGTGGAAGGCGAAGAAGTAGGAGACCGGCAGGTCCGCGGTTCCGAACCAGTCGCTTCCATTTCCGAACGGATCCGAGGCGTTGCGCAGCGTTGCCAGCCCGCTCTCCCAGAAGTAGCTGAGGTAGTGGGCCACGACGTAGCCGACGATGATCGGCACCAGCGACGGCGCCAGCTCGCCGGGCAGCGCCCGGCGCGGCACGTCACCGACGCCGGTCAGCATCGTCCCGGCGCAGTAGAAACCGGCTACGAGCAGCGGGAACGCGATCAGGGCGACGTTGCTGATCAGGTAGGCGGTGCTGCCCGAGATCTCCGGGTTCTGCACGAACTGGAGCCACGGCGGCGACTCCCGGTAGGAGTCGTAGACGATGGTGCCGAAGAGCACCGAGACGACCGCGACCAGCCCTGGCGTCGGACGCAGGGTGTCCAGGTTGCCGAGCGGGGTCCGCAGGACCAGGTTGCCGGCCTGCGTACGTCCCCACACCGACAGCCGCGCGGTCAGTGACGAGTAGACCTCGAACGGGTCGCAGCGCTCCAGGAACTCATCGCCGAAGAGCACGCCGCCGAGGATCATCACGGCCAGGTAGACGGCCAGCCAGAGGCGTACGGGGCCGAGATAGTTGTTCTCCGGGTAGACCAGCTCGAGCCAGGCGAAGGCGAGCAGCGTGAACGCCGCCGGCCAGTAGCCGAGCCGCTCCGGCAGGCGCAGCGGCGGATCGCCGGCACCGCGCAGCCACGTCAGTCCGGCCACGATCGTGCGGGCCGGGCTGATCGCCCGGAAGACCCGCCCGAAGAGCAGGGAGAACGGGACGAGGCCGACCCACAGCCAGACGTACGTCATCCCGAAGATGGGGTTGTTGGCGTTGTCGGAGCCGGCGAAGGCGACCAACACGAAGTAGGCGAAGATCAGCAGCCCGACGACGCGCCACAGTGCAGTCCAGGCGGGGGAGTCGACGACACGCCCGAGACGGGGAACCGGCCATCCGCGTGGGTTTCGTACGCCGACGACCTGGCCCTCGGCGGCGCGCTTGGTGGTCAGCACCAGCAGCCCGAAGGAGACGAGGAGGGCGAGGACTGCGCCCGCGATGACGTACTCGAGCGGCAGTGGGAGGTCCTGGCGACCACCCACGCCGTGGGTGAGGATCACTTGACCTCGAGGGTGACGATGGTCTTGCCGAGGGTGTGTGACTCCACCTCGTACTGACCAGGGATCTCGAACGCGCCCAGGCTGATCCGCGTGGTGCCCACGCCATAGGCGGCGGACTGCTCCGGGTCGGAGTGCACGTGGATCTCGCCGGCGGCGTCGGCGGTCACGTCGAGCTCGACTCCGTGGCCGACGGGGACGTCGATCTGGGTCCCGTGGGGGTCGACCGAGTCGCCGGAGAAGTTGATCTCGACGACCACCGGGTCGCTGTCTTTGCTGGGCTCGGTGGCGACGTCGTTTCCGCAGGCTGTCGCGATGCACGCGATCCCGCAGATTGCTGCCACGACCGCGATGATCCGGGCCGTGAGGCGCATTGCTCCCCCGTTTCGTGGGCTAAGTTCAAGCTGGCGTCTGCCACAATCGCACATGAACCAAAGAGGGGGCTGAGAGGGCATGAGCGACAGGTTGGGGCCGCGGGACGTGGCCTTCCTGGACGGAGAGACGCTGTCCGTTCCGCACCAGGTGGCGAGTATCGAGCTGATCGAACCGAAGGCCGAGGGCTTCGACTACGGCGCGTTCCTCGAGCACGTCGAGGACCGGCTGTCCTTCGTGCCCCGCTACCGCCAACGGGTCCGGGTCGTGCCCGGTCGCATCGCCTACCCGGTCTGGGCGGACGACGATCGTTTCGACCTCACCTACCACGTACGCCGCTCCGCGCTGCCGCGTCCGGGCTCGATGGATCAGCTCCTCGACCTCGCCGGACGGATCGTCTCCCGGCCCCTGGACCGCTCCCGGCCGCTGTGGGAGCTGTATGTCATCGAGGGGCTGGCCGGCGACCGGGTCGCGCTGATCACCAAGACCCACCAGGCGCTGGTGGACGGCGCCGAGACGGTCGACCTGGTCCAGCTGCTGCTCGACGACAAGCCCGAGGTCGGGCCGGTCGTGCCCGACCTGTGGGAGCCGCCGGAGCCGCAGTCGAGCGCGCGCCTGGTCGCCGGCGCGGTCTTCGACGCGGTCACCTCGGTCAGTGGCTTGACCGGCACGGCACGCAGCCTGGGCGGCTACGCCCTGGGACGGGTCACCGGGGTGGCCAAGGATGTCCAGAACGCGGGCGTCGGCATCGCCCGGGCGCTCAGCCGCCGCGCTCCGGAGCGGCCGACGCCGCTCAACGGGACGCTCTCCCAGCAGCGGCTCGTGGTCACGCTCCAGGCCGATCTTGCCGACTTCCGCCGCATCCGGGACACCCACGGCGGCACCGTCAACGACGTCATCCTGGCTGCCGTCACCGGCGGTCTGCGCGCCTGGCTGATGACCCGGCAGCAGTCCCTGGCCGGCGTACGCCAGGTGCCGGCGCTGGTGCCGGTCTCGGTGATCGACGAGGAGCTCGACCCCACCCAGCTCGGCTCCGCGGTGGCGCCCCACTTCGTGGTGCTCCCGGTCGCGGAGCCGTCGCCGGTGGTCCGTCTCCACCAGGTGTCCTACTCCTTTGAGCAGCACCATGCCCACGCCCGCACGGTCAGTGCGCAGCGGCTGGCCGGGATCAGCGGCTTCGCCCCGGCGACCTTCCACGTGATCGGCTCCCGGGTGGCTGCCGAGAGCGAGCACGACTACCTGCTCTCGGTGTGCAACGTGCCCGGCCCGCAGGAGCCGCGCTATGCCGCCGGTTCCCGGCTGGTCGCCTCCTATCCCATCCACCCGCTGACCGAAGGGCACACCCTCGCGATCGGGGTGACCTCCTACGACGGGCAGGTCTTCTTCGCGATCACCGCCGACCGCGACCTGGTGCCCGACGCGTCGCTGGTCGGCCAGTGCATCAGCGAGGCCCTCGACGAGCTCCTCGACACCGTCTCCGGACGCCGGTTCCGGGCGCCCCGGGGCCTGCGCGTGGTCAAGAACTCCGGCGAGTGAGGCAGAATCCGACCCGTGACCCGCATCTACGTACCCGCCACGCTCGAGCTCCTCGCTGACTGGTACGCCAAGGGCGAGCTGCCCGGCACCGCCGACGGCTACGCGGCCCCCGACGACAGCGAAGAGGCCGAGTACGCCGCCCTGATGAGCGCCGCCGACGACTCGGCGGCGCTCCTGGCCGGTCCGGGGCGCAGGGTCGTGATCGTCGTCGACGCTCCGGCCGCGCTGGGGGACCAGGTGGTGCCCCTCAAGCTCGTCGCCGCGGTCCACGCCGACCTGGCGGATCGCCCGGCCGGCGCGGACCCCGACGAGGATCTGGGCTGGTTCGCGACCCAGGAGATCCCCGACCTGATCGGCTAGATCACCCCTCGTTCCACCAGGTCTCGGTGTCGACGCCCTGATACGGCGGGACCTTGACGGTGCGGGCGCCGGCCTTGCCGCCGATGGTGACGGTACGGTAGCTGACGTTGTTCGACCGGGTCCGCTCGTAGAGGTTGCCGTCGGGGTTGACGGTGACCTTGATCCGGTACGTACCGTTCTTGACCTTGCTCAGGTCGAAGGCCTGGGTCTGGGCCTGGTTGTAGGTGTCACCCCAACCCGTCGGCATGCTCTCCCGCAGCCAGAGTGCGGACTTCTCGCCACAGGCCGACTCCAGGCCGGTCTGGCTGGGCCGCAGCGTCGCGCCGGGCACGGTCAGGTCCACCGGGTCGGTCGGCGCGAGGCACCAGGACTGCTTGCCGCTGGTGGAGACGACCTTGTCCTTGGCGTCGACCAGCTCGTACTTGGCGAAGTCGAGGAAGTGCCAGTGGTTGTGCTCGGGAGCCTCGTGGAACTCCATGGTGCCGGTCTTCTTGACCCCGACCTGCTTACCGCCACGGTAGAACATCTGGTAGGCGTCCATGACCGGCGCGGTGCCGCGGCGGAAGCCCTCCACGATCATCGGCGCGGGGCCGGCGTTCCACTCGTTGGCGGCGAAGTTGAGGCGGTCGGTTCCGCCTTCGTCGACCTCGGTCGAGATCTGCCACGCGGGCAGCGAGATGAGGTCGGGCAGGGTGTCCTTCTTGGGCTTGCCCGGCGTGATCTCGCCGCGGGCGCCGCCCAGCGGGAGCCGGCCGCGGCCGTTCTCGCCGCCCTCCAGCGTCTCTCGCGGCACCACGGTGCGGGCGCCCTGGTCGTCATCGGCTCCGTGGGCCGCCATGGCGCCCATGCCGACGCCTCCCTCACCGCCTTCTCCCTCGCAGTTGCCGTCGGGGCACTGGTCGACGATGACCAGGTTCTGCTTGGCGGTGCGGTTGGACTTCGACAGCCCGAGGAATTCGGCGACCGGCTTGTCGATGCTCATCGTCATGACGAGCTCGGTCTCGCCCTTGGTCTGGAAGCCGAGGTCGGAGACAGTCGGGACCGCCATGCCGCGCTCGATGCCGTACAGGACGCCCTTGGTGAACCAGTTGCCGCCGCAGAACTCGGGGTAGACCGGGCCGGTGGCGCCGTCGGTCTGCACCCGCTGCCGGTCGTAGCCGCCGGGGCAGAGCGGGCGCTTCTCGTCGAGGATCACCTTGCCGGACTTGCTCTTCAGGGTGACCCGGAGCCCGTTCTTGAAGCCCTTCATGCCGTCGACGATCGCGGCCGGCGCGGTCGTGGTGGTGCGCTTCTTGCCCCTGATGACGGTCTTGGTCAGCTTGACCGGCTTGTCATAGGCCGACTGCGTCGCGCGGAACTCGAAGCCCGCGTCGTAGGCGGCCAGCCAGACCGACGGCTGGACGTACGCCTCCCCGCCCCAGGCCTCGACCTCGACGGTGTCCGATGCGGCCACGAGCTTGAGTGCTCCGTTGCCGGTGCTGCCGCTCGCGGGACCGTAGTTCGCCGTCACCGTCGTCGTGACGACGAGCGCGGCTGCCACCAGCCCGATGCCGGCCGAGACCAGCTGCCGTGTGCGAGTACGAGGTTTGACCATCGAGATGCCCCTCCAGTGTGTGGCCCGAATCCCTCCTGATCCGGGGCCCGAGTACCGGCAACTTATTGCCGGCCACCTATTGGGACGGTTAACTTTTCGATCCGGTTGCATCGGATCGAGAGAATTACCGAGAAAGGTACGCCGCGCCGACCGCCTGCTCGAGGTCGAAGGCTTTGAGCATCAGCTCCTCGACGTACTCCTCGAGCTTGGCCCCGACCAGCGGCACGGGCACCTTGATGTTCAGCCGCACGCTCTCGGTGGTGCGTCCGTCGGACTCCGACAGCGAGATGTTGCCGCGCAGGGTGGCCAGACCGCCGGGGACGGTGATGTCGACGACGGCGACGGTGTCGGAGGACCAGACCTCGTTCTGATGGACGGTGAGGTCGCCGGAGACGATGCGCTTCGCGAAGGAGGGTACGCCGACGGTCGACTGCACCCGGTCGATCCGGACCTCCCGCGGCGCACCGCCGATGGTCACCCGGCGACGGAGCGCTCCCTGGGCGTCGGCGACCCGCTCGCGGAAGCCCGGATCAGCGAGCATCGCGGACACCTCGCCCATGCGGGCGTCGTAGACGAGCTCGTGCTGAAGGGTCGTCGTCATTGCCGAATCCTTTGGGGCTCTTCTGCGGGTTGGGACGGGGGATGAGGAGGCTCAGGCGGCGAGCCAGCGGGTGCCTACCTCATGCTCCTTCTCGAGTGCCTTCTTGAAGATCGAGAGGATGAGATCCTCCAGCTTTCCGCTGACCAGGGGCACATTCACGGTAGCGGTCAGGGTGACCGTCTCGATGGTCTTCGTGCCGTTCTCAGCCAGCCGTGCGATGCCGGAGAGCGAGCCCGGCTTGCCCGGAAGGGTGACCTTGAGGTCGCCGGAAGTGAAGTCGCCCGACCAGATCTCGTCCTGGTGCACCTCGATGGTGTCGCCGACGAACTTCTTCGCGAACCCGGGCACTCCGCTGACCGCCTGGGCGTAGCGGATGCTCACCGTCGAACCGGTGATCGCCACGCTCTTGGACAGCGCGTGCTGGGCGTCGCAGACCTGCTCGCGGAACGCCGCGTCGGCGAGCATCCCGGAGACGGCTGCGATCGGCGCGTCGTAAGCCAGGTCGATCGACAGCTTTTTGCTCATAACCACACATCATGACGCCTAGTGCGGCCAGAGTCATCAACAGAGCCGCCGAGAGAACGGACACATTCCAGGAGTATGCTCTTTACCCCCAGGGTGCTGGGAGGTCGTCAGCCTATGACTCACATCGGCGATTCCTTCGGATCCAGCCGCCTACTCAGAGCCCTCGCGGGATACCGTGACTGGTGTGTCAACGGAGACGCATATCAAACCTGTCCAAGCTCAGCAGAACGTCCTGCAGAACCGCCTGCCGAGCACCACCTACTTCCGCCATGTAGCCCCTGAGGAGCTCACCGGCCGCAGCGAGGCTGACCTCGCCGGCGCGGTGGGATCGCATCTGGCGCTGGCAGCGAACCGCCCGCAGGGCACCGCCGCCGTGCGCATCCTCACCCCGACCACCGCCGCAGACGGTTGGTCCGCCGGAGGCCGCAGCGTCGTCGAGATCGTCGTCGACGACATGCCCTACCTCGTGGACTCGGTCAAGACCGAGCTCTACCGTCGTGGCCTCGACGTACATCTCGTCGTCCACCCCGTCATCGACGTCGCCCGTGACGTGACCGGTGCGCTCGAGGGGGTGAACGAAGGCGACATCAGCGAGTCGTGGATGCACATCGAGATCGACCGTCTCGCGCCCGACGCCGCCAAGGAGATCGTCTCGGGCCTCGAGGGAGTCCTCGAGGACGTACGCGAGGTCGTCGAGGACGAGCCGAGGCTGCACCGCCGCCTGGCGGAGATCGCGGCCGGCCTGCGCTACACCCCGCCCAACAGCGTGCCGCGCGAGGAGGCCTCGGAGGCCGCCGAACTGCTGGCCTGGCTGGCCGAGGACCACTTCCTGCTGACCGGCTACCGCGAATACCGCCTCGACGGCGACTACCTGCGCGGTCGCTCCGGCACCGGCCTGGGCATCCTGCGCGCCGACCCGCCGCAGGCACCCGACCACGGCAAGATGCCGCCCAAGGTCGCCGCCCACGCCCGCGACAAGGTCATGCTCGTCCTGGCCAAGGCCAACTCACGCTCGACCGTCGGGGAGCCCGCCTACCTCGACCACGTCGGCATCAAGATCTTCAACGGCGCCGGTGAGGTGATCGGCGAGCACCGCTTCCTCGGCCTCTTCACCACGAAGGCGGCCCGGCAGTCGGTGACCCGGATCCCGGTCGTACGCGGCAAGGTCGCCGCGGTCCTCGACCACACCGGCTACGACGCCCGCAGCCACACCGGCAAGGCGATGCTCGACGCGATGGAGTCCTACCCCCGCGAGGAGCTGTTCCACGCCTCGACCGAGGAGTTGATGGACCTCGCCGAGGCCGCGCTGGGGGCGATCGAGCGTCGCATCCTGCGGGTGGCCGTCCGGCCGGACACGTACGGTCGCTATGTCTCGGTGCTCGTCTCGCTGCCGCGTGACCGCTACAACACGACGGTCCGCGAGCGGTTCTCGAAGGTGCTTCTCGACGCGCTCGGCGGCACCGACCTGGAGTTCACCGTACGCATCAGCGAGTCGACCACCGCCCGGGTGCACTTCGTGGTCCACGGCACCACCGAGTCGCTGGGGAAGGCCCTGGACACCCCGGGGCTGGTCGACAGCCTCGAGTCGCGGCTGCGCAAGGCCGCGCGGAGCTGGCGCGACGACCTGGTCAGCGCGGTCATCGCCCATGCGGGTGAGGACGGCGCCGCCCGGCTCGCGCACGTGCTCGACGCCTTCCCGGAGGCGTACAAGGAGGACTTCGACGCCGACACCGGCGCCGCCGACCTGACCCGGCTCGAGATGCTCTCGCACCAGGGCGAGGCGGTCGACTTCTCCTTCTACAAGGACCCGGAGAGCCCCGGCGGTTTCCGGATCAAGATCTTCCGCACCGGTGGCCCGCTCTCGCTGTCCCTGATGCTCCCGATCCTGTCCTCGTTCGGCTTCGAGGTCACCGACGAGCGGCCCTACGACCTCGAGGGCGTCGGCACGTCCGGGTCGGAGGAGTGGTTCATCTACGACTTCGGGCTCGCCTACCCCGGCACCCCGGTCGGCACGCCCACCCAGCTGGTCGCCGCGCTGCACCAGGCCTGGTCCGGTCGCAGCGAGATCGACGGTCTGAACGCGCTCGTCCTCGCGGGACTCGACCACGGTCAGGTCACCATGCTGCGTGCCTACGGCCGCTACCTGCGCCAGGCCGGCACTCCGAGCTCGTTCTTCTCGATCGGCAACGCGCTGTGCACCAACCCGGGCATCGCCCGGCAGATCGTGGAGCTGTTCGAGACCCGTTTCGACCCCACGCTCACCACACGTGACGAGACGAAGCGGGCCGAGGCGATCGTCGAGGCTCTCGACGACGTGGCGAGCCTGGACCAGGACCGGATCCTGCGCAGCTACGTCACCGCGATCCTGGCGACGACGCGGACCAACTACTACCGCGGGCGCAGCTACCTCGCGTTCAAGTTCGACCCGCAGCAGCTGCCCGACCTGCCGCTGCCGCGGCCGGCGTACGAGATCTTCGTCTACTCGCCCGACGTCGAGGGCGTGCACCTGCGCTTCGACGCCGTGGCCCGTGGTGGGCTGCGGTGGAGCGACCGGCGCGACGACTTCCGCACCGAGGTGCTCGGGCTGGCGAAGGCGCAGCAGGTCAAGAACACCGTCATCGTGCCGGGCGGCGCGAAGGGTGGCTTCGTCCCCAAGGGCGTGGCCGGTCCGGACGCGTACGTCACCTTCCTGCGTGGTCTCCTCGACGTCACCGACAACCGGGTGGACGGTGAGATCGTGCCGCCGCCCGACGTGGTGCGCCACGACGCCGACGACTCCTACCTCGTCGTCGCCGCCGACAAGGGCACCGCGACGTTCTCCGACCTGGCCAACTCGGTCGCGGCGGAGTACGACTTCTGGCTCGGCGACGCGTTCGCCTCCGGCGGCTCGGCGGGCTACGACCACAAGGCCATGGGCATCACCTCGCGTGGCGCCTGGGTCTCGGTGCAGCACCACTTCAAGCGGCTCGGCATCGACCCGCAGACCGATGAGATCACCGCGGTCGGCGTCGGGGACATGTCCGGCGACGTCTTCGGCAACGGCATGCTGCGTTCGGACCGCATCCGGCTCGTGGCCGCCTTCGACCACCGGCACATCTTCATCGACCCCACGCCCGACGCGGCGGTGGGTTTCCAGGAGCGGAAGCGGCTCTTCGAGATGCCCCGGTCGACCTGGGAGTCCTACGACACCTCACTGATCTCGGCGGGCGGCGGCGTGTGGTCGCGGCAGCTGAAGTGGGTGCCGATCAGCCCCGAGGTGCGGCAGGCGCTCGGTCTGGCGACCGCTGTCAAGCGGCTCACGCCGCAGGAGCTGATCAGCGCGATCCTGCGTGCGCCGGTCGACCTGCTGTGGAACGGCGGGATCGGGACGTACGTCAAGGCGTCCAGCGAGACCGACGCCGACGCCGGTGACCACGCCAACGACGGGGTCCGTGTGGACGCCGCCGAGCTGCGGGTGCGGGTCGTCGGTGAGGGCGGCAACCTGGGCATCACCCAGGCCGGCCGCGTCGAGTTCGCCCGCAAGGGTGGGCTGATCAACACCGACGCGATCGACAACTCCGCCGGTGTCGACACCTCCGACCACGAGGTCAACCTCAAGATCCTGCTGGACCGTGAGGTACGTGCGGGTTCGCTGACGCTGGCCGCGCGTGACGAGCTCCTCGAGGAGATGACCGACGAGGTCGCCGCGCTGGTGCTGGCCGACAACGAGGCCCACAACGTGACCCTGACCCGTGCGGTGGCCTCGGCCCCGCAGCTTCTGGAGGCTCACGAGCGCCAGATCGCGGAGTGGGTCACGGCAGGCCTGCTCGACCGCGACGTGGAGGGCCTGCCCTCCGCGACCGAGGTCGCGCGCCGTCTGGAGGCGGGGGAGGGGCTCACCGCCCCCGAGCTCGCCGTCGTGCTCGCCTGGACCAAGATCGAACGCCGGCGCGAGTTGGTCGCCGAGGGCGTCCCCGACCCGGCCGCGGACCCGGAGATGACGAAGCGCCTGGTGGCGTACTTCCCGACCGCGATCCGCGAGCGGTTCCCCGCGGCCATCGTGGATCACCCGCTGCGGTGGGAGATCTGGGCGACCTCGGCGGTCAACGAGGAGGTCAACCTCGCATTCGGGACGCTCGACGCGCTGTCACGGTGAGAACCGTGCCGGCGAGCAGGAGCGAGATGCCGAGCGCGGCGAACACCCACGACGGGCCGCCGGTATCCGGCAGCGAGCTCTGAGGTGAGGTTTCCGTCGGCGGTCCCGGGTTCGGGGCCGTCGGCGGATTCTCGTTTCCGCCGGGGATCGGCACGTCGGTCGGGTCCGGCGTGGGCGTGGGGTCCGGGGTCGGCGTGGGATCCGGGGTCGGGTCCGGGGTCGGGTCCGGGGTCGGGGTCGGGTCTGGTGTGGGGCTCGGCGAGGGGACCTCGTCGACCCTGAAGTCCTGTCCGCCCCGGATCTCGCCGGCCGAGGTGATCGTGACCGTACGCGAGGCCTCACCGACGACCCGCATCCCATCGGGTGCGGTGACGGTGATGGTGTAGTCGCCCGGCGGGAGACCCTCGACGATGTAGCCGCTCGCGTCGTCGGTGGTGGCGGTGACCGGGCCGTCGGGCCCGTCGACCGTGACGGTGACGCCTGCGACCGGGTCTCCGGTGGAGGCGTCGGTGACCCGGCCCGTGATCGTGCCGGGGCGGGTGAGGTCGAAGTCGACCCCGGTGACGTCGCTCGTGGCCACGGTGACCGGTCGCGTGGTGGCGCCGGTGTATCCCTCGGGTGCGTCGATCTCGGCGGTGTAGTCGCCGGGCGGCACGCCGTCGAGCCGGTAGTTGCCGTCGCCGTCGGTGACGGTGGTGATCGGGTCACCGCCGCCGGCGGGGACCAGGCGCACCTGGACGCCGCCGAGCCCGCTGCCGCCGCCCGTCACGGCGCCGGAGACGCCGGCCAGCTGGTTGACCACGAAGTCCTGGTCGGTGATGGGGGTGTCGTCGACGGTGATGTCGGAGCGGGTCGTGCCGTCGGGGCCTGCGGTGTAGCCCTCGGGCACCGTCAGGGTCACCGAGTAGCCGGTGCCGACCGCGTTGTCGTCGAAGAGGTAGCTGCCGTCGGTGCCGGTGGTCGTGGTGGCGGTGGTCCCGTCGGGCCGGGTGAGGGTCACCGTCGCGCCCGGGACCGGAGCGCCGGCGTCGTCGCGTACGGTGCCGCTGATCGCCTGCGGGATCACCTGCCGCACCTCGAAGTCGGCCCGGGAGGCGGGGTCGCCGTCCTCGCCGCGGTTGCTGACGGTCGCCTCGGTCTGCCCGACGATCGCGCATCCGTCGGGCTGGCTGAGCCGGACGGTGTAGCCGTCCTGGGTGGCGAAGTCGCCGAACGAGTAGGTGCCGTCGGCGGCGGGGCTCGTGGTGGCCAGCGTCTCCCCGTAGGGCGAGACGAGGGTGAGCACCGAGTTCTCGACCGGGCAGGACCCGGAGGTCGACACGTCGGCGATGGTGCCGCCGATCGGCCGCGCCCGGCTGACGAACCAGGTCTGGTAGACCGGGAACCCGGCCCGGCGGGTGAAGACGAAGGTCAGGCTGGTGAGCCGGATGTCGGGCTCGTACCAGCCGCTGGCGCCGTTGGTGTCGGTGGCGGTTGGGTTGCCGGTCAGCGTCGAGGTCGCCGGGTTCCAGGTCGGCTGGTCGGTGCCGCCGGCGTAGTTGAACGGCCCCTGGAACCACGAGGAGATCTCCGCGGCCGGGACGTCCTCGCCGTTCTCGTCGGTCGCCTGGACCTGGACCTGGTCGGAGTCGATGTCACCGAGCACGAACGCCCAGCCGGTGTCGGGCGTGGGGTTCTCGAAGGCGTACGTCGTGGTCGAGGCGCCTGTCGGGGTGTCGGCCTTCGGGCGCAGGTTGATGTAGGCCGAGCCGCGGCTCGATCCGTACTTCGCTCCGGGAGGCGTGCTGGCGTCGAGGAACGTGCTCGCGCCGCTGGGAAGTGCGACGTTGGCCCGGGAGTCGCTGGCCATCTGCGCCGCGGGGAAGCCCGCGGACCGCTGGGTCATCGTGGTGGAGTAGTCGTTGGACGTCCCGGAGACGGGCGCCCACTCGGCCCACGAGTCGGTCACGGCGTGAGCCGGTCCCGGGGACATCACCGTGACGAACACGCCGGCCAGAAGTGCCAACGCCAGACAGGCCCGGTTGAACATTGCGAGGGGATCCTTTGCTTCCGAGGAGCAAAACGTTGCGTTGGGGGACTTTGAGAAGGTTAGCCTTGCGGAACCGGATTTTTACGCTCTGAAGTGCGTGTGTGGCCGAGGTTGTCGTCGTTCGAGGGCAGGGTCTGCCATTCCGAGGGCCGCGGGATCGACCTCACCGAGCGGGCGAGCGTGGGGATGAGAGCGGCGAGAGCGACCAGCGCCGTGACCGCGAGGACCGCGGTGGTGCCGTCGGCGACGGCGAGCAGCGCTCCGGCCAGGGCGGGCGCCAGTGGGATCGAGAGCATGGAGACGAACTGGGCCGCGGACTGCACGCGTCCGACCAGCTCCGGTGGGGTGATCGCCATCCGGTACGCCGAGACGCCGGCGTTGCCGGCGGGGTTGAGGAAGAGGCCGACGGAGACCGCCAGGGCCATCACAGCCGGGTGGGTCCAGAACGCGAGCGGGATCGAGAGCGGCACGAAGCTCCATGCGACCAGGGCGGTGAGTCTGCCCGTCGGGATCTTGTCGATGAGCCAGGGAGCGACCAGCGCGCCGAGGATCCCGCATGCTCCGATCGCCGCCTCGGCCAACCCGATCTGCCAGGCCGGGAATCCGGCCTCGATCAGTCGTAGCAGGGCCATGAAGAAGAGCGCGTTGACGGCGAGGTTGGCGGCGGGCCCGAAGAAGAGCAGCGTACGTAGGAACGGCTGCTGCCAGCTGTAGCGCAGCCCTGCGACCAGGTCGGCCGAGGCCTTCTCGCGAGGCGCGCGGGCGAGGGCCGGCGGGGCCGAGAGGTCCGCTCGGACGCGTCCGAGGAGCAGCCAGCCGGCGGCGTACGCGATGGCGTTTCCGGCGAACGGCGCCCAGCGGGTGACGCCGAGCAGCACGCCGCCGAGCGGCCCGCCGAGCAGTCCGGCGATGTGCTGGCGTGCCTGCTGCTGGGAGAGGGCCGTCGGGAGGTCGTCTGCCGCGACGACCGATCTGATCGCTGAGTTCTCGGCCGGGAGGAAGAGCCCGTTGAGCGCTCCGGTGAGGAGGGCGACGAGGAGCAGGTGAGGGAGGGTGAGCGAGCCGAGGATCCCGGCGATCGCGAGCGAGGCGTACAGGACGGTGCCCGACCCGTGCGCAAACCGCATGATCCGCAGCCGATGGCGGCGGTCGGCGATCACCCCGGCGGGCAGCAGCATGCCCACCATCCCGATGAGGTGGATCGCCTCCGCGGACGCGGCCCAGAAGGCGGATCCGGTCATCGCGTAGGCGACCAGGGGCATCGCGAAGAGGCTCACCCGGGTGCCGAGCTCGGCGACGGTGGCGCCGATCCAGAGGGCGGTGAAGTCGTGGTTGCGGGCGAGCTCGCGGTAGGAGGGCATACCCGCACCATAAGGTGCGCAAGATGTGTTGCGCAATATGTGTTGCGGAATTCGGTAGACTGCGGCCATGGCTACGTACGACGACCCGCGGATCCTGCGCGCGATCGCCCACCCGACTCGCAACCGGGTGCTGCACGAGCTGTCCGCAGCGGGATCCCTCCGTGCCGCGGATGTCGCGCAGCGCACCGGCATCCCGGCCAACCAGGCCAGCTTCCACCTGCGCCAGCTGGCGAAGTACGGTCTGGTGGAGGTCGACCCCGACGCCGGCCGGGACAAGCGCGACCGTGTCTGGCGGCTCACCGACGACGACATCACCATCAGCCCGAGAGAGATGGTCCAGCAGCCGGGAGGCGAGGCGGCGTACACGGTGTTCCAGCGCAGCTCCGTCGCCTGGGGCCACCACCTGGTCGACGAGGCGTTCAAGGTCTCTTCGGAGGACGATCCCGCGAAGCGTTACGTGTCGGAGTCCTCCCTGCGGCTGACCAGCGACGAGGCCCTCCAGCTGCAGCAGGAGCTGAACCAGGTCGTGGCGCGCTACCGCGACACCGGCCGCCAGTCATCCGGCGAGGAACGGGACCTCTACTCGGTCTACCAGATCGTCCAGCCGATGCCGGACCTGGCCGGTGAGCCCGATCCGGGGGCGGCGACGTGAGTCATGTCTCAACGCGTGCCTCAGGCCTGCTCCTACTCGCGAGTCACCGAGAAGTTGGTTTACCGTCCGAAGTCGCGGCCATCCCAGGACGCCAGTAGGGAGATAGACGAACGATGAGCACGAGCCAGATCGCCGAGAAGCGCGAGGTCCGCGAAGCCAACCGAGTCGAGGGCCACAACGCCCGGTCCTGGCTCCTGGTCTCCGCGATGCGTACGGAGATTTTCGACGACGCCCAGCTGAGCCGAGCCGACCAGATCATCCTCGACATGGAGGATGCGATCGACACCTCGCTCAAGTCGCAGGCGCGCGAGAACGTGACCAGCTGGCTCAAGGGTGGCGGCCGTGCCTGGGTACGCATCAACGACTGGACCACCGAGGACTGGAGCGAGGACATCGCCGCGCTCGCCGGGATCGAGACGCTCGCCGGTGTGATGCTGGCGAAGACCGAGTCGCCGGACCAGGTGACCGACACGTTCCAGCGGCTGGGTGGCAAGACCCCGGTGATCCCGCTGCTCGAGTCGGCGCTTGGCATCGAGGACGCCGCGACGATCGCGCGCGCCCGGGGCGCGTACCGGCTCGCGTTCGGCTCCGGTGACTACCGCCGCGACACGGGCGCGGAGAACGACCCGCTCGCGATGGCCTACCCGCGGACCAAGCTGGTCCTGGCCTCGCGGATCGGCAACCTGTCCGGTCCGATCGACGGCCCGACGGTGGGCAGCAGCCACCCGCTGCTGCGTGAGCAGTCGGCCGACGGCGTCGCGATGGGTATGACCGGCAAGCTCTGCCTCGACATCGAGCAGCCCTCGGTGATCAACGAGTCGTTCAGCCCCTCCCCGTCCGACGTGACCTGGGCCTACGAGTTCCTCCACAAGTTCGAGGAGGGTGGCCGCGTGATCCGCGACGGCAGCGACAAGCCCCGTCTGGCCCGCGCCGAGACGATCAAGCGCCGCGCCGAGCTGTTCAAGATCAAGCCGGACACCGAGGCCTACGACGCCCCCACCTCGGGGCCGAGCGTCTACTGATCGACGCCGACCCGGCCCGTTCTGACCGGATTTCGCCGAGTCGGCTCGTCATGACGAGCCGACTCGGCGCTGAATCTGGTCAGGATGGGCCGGGTCGGCACGGCTCGGCTAGCGTTGATGTCGTGGATCTGCAGCAGCGCATCAATGACCGGGCCGGTGAGATTCTCCTGTTCGCCGTCACCCCGCCGAGGGTGACGACGGCACCCGAGAGGGTGCAGCAGATCGCGGAGGTCACGCTCGAGCGGATCCGGCCCCTCGATGTCGACGGGCTGATCCTCTACGACATCGACGACGAGTCCGATCGCAACCCCGAGGAGCGGCCGTTCCCGTTCGTACGCACCCTCGACCCCGCCGAGTTCCTCGAGCGCAACCTCGCCGGTCTCGACGTGCCGGCCGTCGTCTACCGGGCGACCGGGAAGTACGACGAGCCGACGCTGCGCGACTGGGTCAAGACCCAGGACCCGGCCAAGGCGCTGTCGGTCTTCGTCGGCGCCTCCTCGGGTGAGAAGCGGGTCGCCACCAGCCTGCGCCGCGCCCAGCAGATCCGGAACGAGGCCAACCCCGACCTGCTCCTGGGCGCCGTCGCGATCCCTGAGCGGCACACCGCCAAGGGCGACGAGCACCTCCGCCTGATCGCCAAGCAGGAGGCGGGCTGCTCCTACTTCGTCACCCAGGTCGTCTACGACGTCAACGCCGCCAAGAACCTCGTCTCCGACTACCGCTACGAGTGCGAGACCCGTGGCCTGCAGCCGGTGCCGATCGTGTTCACGTTCTCCGTCTGCGGTTCGATGAAGACCCTCGAGTTCCTCCGCTGGCTCGGCGTCGACGTCCCGCGCTGGATCGAGAACGAGCTGCGCCACGCCACCGACACCCTCGACGCCTCGCTCGAGCAGGCCGAGGCGACGGCGATCGAGCTGATGTCCTTCTGTCGTCAGCTCGGCGTGCCGTTCGGCATCAACATCGAGTCCGTCTCGATCCGCAAGGTCGAGATCGAGGCCTCCGTACGTCTGGCCGAACGGCTCCGGGGGAAGCTCGCGCGCTGAAGTCGGTCGGCGCGGAGTGGCTACAGCCCCGTACGCATCGCCCACAGCTCGGGGAACAGGATGATGTCGAGCTGCTTGCGCAGGTAGGAGACCCCCGAGGTCCCGCCGGTGCCGACCTTGAACCCGATGATCCGTTCGACGGTGGTCACGTGCCGGAACCGCCAGACCCGGAAGGCGGTCTCCAGGTCGGTGAGCTCCTCGCCGAGCTCGTAGAGGTCCCAGTGCTTCTCCGGGTCGCGGTAGACCTCGCCCCAGGCCGCCTCGACGGCGTCGGAGGCGGTGTACTCCTGCTTCCAGTCGCGCTCGAGGTGGTCGGCCGGGATGTCGAAGCCGCGCCGGGCCAGCAGGCGCAGCGACTCGTCGTAGAGCGACGGACGTCCGTACGCGGCCAGCACATCCTGCTCGTGCGGCCGTCCCTCGTGCACACGGAGCGTGTAGGCGGCCTTGTTGCCGAGCGCGAACTCGATGCAGCGGTACTGCCACGACTGGAAGCCGGAGCCGGTGGCCAGGTAGGGGCGGAACTTGTCGTACTCGGTCGGGGTCAGCGTCGAGAGGACGTCCCAGGCGTGCACGAGCTGCTCCATGATCCGGGAGACCCGGGCCAGCCCCTTGAACGCCGGGCGCACCGCATCCTCGGCGAGGAGGCGCTGAGCCTCGGTCAGCTCGTGCAGCGCGAGCTTCATCCACAGCTCCATCGTCTGGTGCTGCACGATGAAGAGCATCTCGTTGTGGTCGCCCGAGAGCGGGTGCTGCGCGCCGAGCACCTCAGGCAGGTGGAGGTAGTCGGAGTAGTCCATCGGAAGGTCCTGCGTGCTGCTCATGTGACTGCTCCTCGGGTCCAGAAGCGCTCGTCGCGCCATTCGTCGTTGTCCATCACCGAGACCAGGTGGTCGACGGCGTCCCAGACGTCGACGTAGCGGGTGTAGAGCGGGGTGACGCCGAAACGGAGGATGTCCGGCGTACCTGCTCGGAAGTCGCCGACCACACCGCGCTCGATGAGCGCCTGCACGATCGCGTACGCCCCGTCGTCGGCGACGCTCAGCGACAGCTGGCTGCCCCGCTGGGTGTCGTCCAACGGGGACTCGATGGCGAACCCGGGAAGCCGGGAGGCGACGAGGTGGGCGAAGAGCCGGGTCAGCGCGAGCGACTTCTCCCGGATCGCCTCGAGACCGCCGTACGCCTCGGCCGCCAGCAGCGTGTCGACCCCGCACTCCAGGGCGGAGATGCCGATGACGGCGGGGGTGCCGGACAGGTAGCGCGAGACCCCCTCCGCCGGCCGGTAGCCCGGCGACATCTCGAACGGCGCAGCGTGACCCATCCAGCCCGACAGCGGCTGTTCGAAGCGGTCGACGTGGCGGGGGTTGACCCACAGGAAGGCAGGCGAGCCGGGGCCGCCGTTGAGGAACTTGTATCCGCAGCCGATGGCGAAGTCGGCGTCGGTGCCCCGCAGGTCGACCGGCACCGCGCCCGCCGAGTGGCACAGGTCCCAGACGGCGAGGACGCCGTGCTCGTGCGCGAGCGCGGTCACCGAGGCCATCGAGTGCAGGTAGCCGGTGCGGTAGTTGACCTCGGTCAGCATCAGCACCGCGGTCCGGTCCAGCAGCCCCTCGATCTCGTCGGGGGAGTCGACCAGCACCAGCTCGTAGCCGCGGTCGCGGCACAGCGACGACGCGATGTAGAGGTCGGTCGGGAAGTTGCTCCGCTCGCTGACCACGACCCGGCGCTCAGGTGAGTCGACGGACGCGATCGAGAGCGCCGAGGCGAGGACCTTGTAGACGTTGAGCGAGGTCGAGTCGGCGACCACGACCTCGCCCTGACCGGCGCCGACGAGCCGGGCGATCTTGTCGCCGACGCGCTGGGGGAGAGTGATCCAGGACGCGGTGTTCCAGGACTCGATCAGCCCCTGGCCCCACTCCTGCGTGACCACCTCGGCCACCCGGCCGGCGGTGGCGCGGGGGAGTGCCCCCAGCGAGTTGCCGTCGAGGTAGATCGTCTTCTCGGGCAGGTCGAAGAGGTCCCGCAGCGGAGCCAGCGGGTCGGCCTGGTCGAGAGCGACCGCATCGTCGCGGTTCATGCGTTGATCTCCTTGATCGGCCTGAGCACGGCCCGCACGGGCGCGGCGTCGGCGGTGGTGAGCTTGAGGGGGAGCGCGATCAGCTCGTAGTCGCCCGCGGGAACCTCGTCGAGCCGCAGGTTCTCCAGGATGCGTACGTCATGACGGTGGGTCGCGAAGTGGGCCGGAAGATCCTTGGAAGAGGACGGGTCCAGGCTGGCCGCGTCGGTGCCGACCAGCTGCACCCCGTGGGCGGCCAGGAGATCGATCAGGGCCGGGTCGATCGCGCAGAAGTCGTCGTCCCAGGCCGTCGGCTGGGTCGCGTACGTCCGGAACAGCACGCGCGGCGGCAGGTCCGTGACGTCGATGTCGTCGACGGTGACCAGCGGCCGCACCCCCGTCACGTCGACCACGCGGCACGGACCGAGGAACGGCTCCAACGGCATCTCGCCTGCAGGCGTGCCGCCGTCGGTGAAGTGCAGCGGAGCGTCCGCGTGCGCGCCGACGTGGGCCGACAGGGTCAGCTCGGCGACGTTGACCGGGCAGCCGGGGCCGATCCGGAACGTCCAGCCGACCTCGGTCGCGTGGTCACCGGGGAAGACCGGCGAGTCGACGTGAACGGGTGGTGAGATGTCCCACAGTTGCGCCATGTTCCGCAGCCTAGACGACCCGATTTTCCGTCGACTCGGCGCGTCGTGACAGGTCATCCCGTCGAGTCGGCGCATCGTGACCGATCATCCCGCCGAGTCGGCGCGTCATGACGAGCCGACTCGGCGCGGGAGTTGGTGAGGACCGCCGACTCGGCGCTTCAGGCGGAGAAGAACTCCGTCGCCACCGGAGCCAACGCCGACGCCTTGACCATGTGGTCCTGCCCGTCGAGGACGACGTAGCGGCCCTCGGGAACGGCCTTGGAGATGGCCTGCTGGGCGTTGGTCATGTAGGTCGGGCTCTTGCTGCCCGCCACCGACAGCACGGGCACCGACACGTTCTTGAAGTAGCCGCCCGGCAGGGGCAGACCCTGCTGGAACGGCACGCACATGCCCAGGTCGTAGACGAGTGTGTGGGCGACCGGGGTGAGCTTCTTGAAGGCCGGGGTGAGACGCATGATCTTGACCGCGACCAGCGGCATGCCGACCACGCGCATGAACAGCTCGATCGCGGCGGCCCGCTTGCCCTTCTCCACCAGCTTCTCGACCTGCTGCGCCAGGTCGGCGTCGTTGGGGCGGTGGGTGTCGTCGAGGATGAGCGGCGCCTCGTAGGCGACGATCTTGTCGATCGGCAGCCCGGCCCGCGCGCCCTCCAGGGCGAGGAAGGCCCCGGAGCTCAGGCCCAGCAGATGGGCGTGCCCGCCGGCCGCCTCGATCACCGCCCCCAGGTCGGCGACCTCCTGCTCGACCGCCTCCATGGTGCCGGCGGCAGCAGGCTTGGCGATGTTGCTGTCGCCGCGGCCGCGACGGTCGTAGCGGTAGACGGTGAACCGATCCGAGAACGCGTCGGCCAGCTCCTTCGACGGCCCGAAGCCGCGGTAGCACATCGCCCCGTCGACCAGGACGAGCGCCGGGCCGGTGCCGACGACGTCGTAGGCGATCGTGGTGCCGTCGGCGGAGGTGGTGGTAGTGGTCATCGTTCTGCTCACTTCTGTCGCGGTGGTCGAGCCCCATGAGACCCGGTTGATACTGACGCGTCGGACGAGACCCCGTCGCTTCGACACGCGGCCGCACGTTTCTCGAGAAGCTCCTGTTCGCCGGCGTTGGTGGTCAACGAGGCCGCCTCGTCGAACGCCGCCGCGGCCTCGAGGTGCCGCCCGGCGCGGTGCAGCAGGTCACCACGTACGCCGGCGGGCAGATGCGACCCCGGAAGCGCTCCGTCGGGGAGTGCCGCCAAGATGGCCAGCCCGGCATCGGGACCGAAGGCGCGCCCGTGCGCCACGGCGCGATTGACCTCGATGATCGCGCCCGGCACGCCGGTCGCGAGCATGTCGTAGAGGCGCGCGATCTCGGCCCAGTCGGTGTCCTCGGCCCGCCGGGCGCGGCCGTGGCACGCGGCGATCATCGCCTGCACCAGGTAGCTCCCGCCGGGCGTGCCGGATGAGGCCAGTGCCGTCGCCCGGTCGACCGCGGCCAGGCCACGGCGCAGCAGCAGCTGGTCCCAGCGGGTCCGGTCCTGGTCCTCGAGCAGCACCGGGTGACCCTCGGCATCTGCCCGGGCCGCGAGTCGTGACCCCTGGATCTCCAGCAGCCCCTGCAGCGCCTGCGCGTCGGGGTCGCCCGGGGCGTGCGCGGCCAGCATGCGGGCCAGCCGCATCCCCTCCAGGCACAGCTCGGGCCGGGTCCACGACGGCCCCGACGTGGCCGCGTAGCCCTCGTTGAAGACCAGGTAGATCGTCTGCATCACGTCGCGCAGCCGTGCCGTCCGCTCCTCGCCGGTGGGCAGCTCGAACGAGGCCCCGACCTCGGCCAGGGTGCGCTTCGCCCGCGAGATCCGCTGGCCGACGGCCGACTCCTTGGCGAAGTAGGCCCGGGCGATCTCGGCGGTCGTCAGACCGCCCACGAGCCGCAGCGTCAGCACCGTGCGGGAGTCGGGCGCCAGCGCCGGATGGCAGGAGAGGAACATCAGCCGCAGCACATCGTCCTCGATGTGGTCGACCGCGGCAGCCAGGTCAGGCATCTCACCCTCCTCCAGTTCGTGGCCCAGCAGGGCGACCTTGCGGCGCAGCACCTCATCACGGCGGAACCCGTCGATCGCGCGCCGCTTCGCGATCGACATCAACCACGCGCCGGGGTTGCGAGGGATGCCCTCGTGCGGCCACTGCTCCAGCGCCGCGACGAGGGCATCCTGGGCGAGGTCCTCGGCCAGGTCGAGGTCGTGCGTCATCCGCGCCAGACCGGCGAGGAGACGTACGGACTCGTTGCGCCAGACCGCGACGATCGCGTCCTCGGTGGGTGAGCTCATTCAGCCGGGGTCGGCGGACCGAACAGCGGCCGCATCTCCACGGCCACGTCCTGCCCGGGCCACAGCTCCTCGTGGAGCTGGATCATCCGGCGTCCGAGCTCGATCGCCTCGTCGGGCGAGCGGACCTCGAAGAGCGAGAACCCGCCGGCGACCTCCTTGGCCTCCGCGAAGGGCCCGTCGATGTGGGTCACCTCCCCGGCGGTCAGCCGGATCTCCACCGCGGGACCGAGCCCGTCGGCGTCGAGCAGGATGCCGTCGGCGTACTGCTGCTTGATCTCGGCCTCCACCGCCTCGATCAGCGCGGCCGGGGGCGGCCCGGCCTCGGGGTCCATCTTCACGAACATCATGTAGCGCATCTGCGTCTCCTTGCGTGTCGGCGTCGCGTCCGTTGCGCGTCGTCGCCTACGCGTCGAGAAGAGCCTGCCGCTTTCGACACGCCCGCACCAGAGATTTCGGTACGTGTCGCCCTACGACGCCTTCGATGCCTTCGACTTCTTCGTCTTCTTCTCCTCGGCCTCCTCGGGGACCTCCTCGCCGCGCGACTTCTTGGCCGCGGCGACCGAGCGCTGCAGGGCGGCGAGCAGGTCGACGACCTCGCCGGAGGTCTTGGTGGAGGTGGGGGTCCGCTCGACCTCGCCGCCCTCGATCTTGGCCTTCACCATCTCCTCGACGGCGCTGGCGTAGTCGTCGGAGAACTCCTCGGGATGGAAGTCGCCCGCGAGGGTCTCGACGAGCATGTTGGCCATCTTGATCTCGGAGTCCTTGATCTCGCCGGCTTCGACCTTGAAGTCGGGCACCCGGATCTCGTCGGGCCACATCATCGTCTGCAGCACGATCACGTCGCCGTTGTCGGTCGGCCGCACCCGGAGCGCCGCGACCGTGGTGCGCTGCCGCAGGGCGACGGTCACCAGGGCGACCCGGTCGGCCTCGAGCAGGGCCTGGCGCAGCAGCGCGTAGGGCTTGACCCCGGTGTTCTCCGGCTCCAGGTAGTAACTCTTCTCGAAGAGCATCGGGTCGATCTGGTCGCTCGGCACGAACTTCTCCACTGCGATCTCACGCGAGGAGGTGGTCGGCAGGTTGGCGAAGTCGTCGTCGGTGAGCACGACCATCTCGCCGTCCTCGGTCTCGTAGCCCTTCGCGATCTCGGAGTAGGGCACTTCCTCGCCGTCGATCGAACAGATCCGCTGATAGCGGATCCGGCCACCGTCGGACTGGTGCACCTGACGGAAGGAGACGTCGTGGGACTCCGTCGCCGAATAGAGCTTCACGGGCACGCTGACCAGCCCGAACGACACTGCGCCCTTCCAGATCGCACGCATGGTGACTCCCTCCGCAACGGCAACAACGTCCCCAGTATCTGTCGGATCCTCCGATACCGGTACCCCATTCGCCCGCGACAGAGCCGTGACGCCGCTCTGCAAGAACCGTGCACATGCCTGAATCTGACCTGTCGTTTCCCGATGACGCCGTCACTTCGGCACATGTGTGCGAAAGTCGCCTCTCGCGTTCAGCGTCGGCTTGAAGAAGGAGACCGCCCGTGGAGCTCCGTGCTCGGACCATCTGGCTCATCGGCATCGGGTCGGTCCTCGTCTTCGTCGCCATGACGGTCGGGATCGCGCTCGCGATCTCCTGGGTGATCGCTCCGAGGGTGTACTCGGTCGACCCGGTCGTGGAGCAGCAGGTGATGAAGGACCTGGAGCCGTGGTCGGACGAGGTGATGGCGATCCAGGGCCCGCCGGGCACCACCCTCAACCTGGATGCCGGGGTCGTTGGTTGCCTCTATGACGACTCGAGCCAGACGGCCGATCAACCGAACGCAGGCATCTACTGGCAGGGCCCCTATGACCCCGTCGCCGCGAAGGACGGACCAGGAAAGGTCGCGCGTTCGGAGTTCGCGCTCCTGGTGGATCGCATCGAGGCGTTGGGGTGGCGGGTCGAGTCGGAGGGGTTCGTCGAGGGCGGGGAGTACGTGCCGAGCCGGATGGAGGCCGTTCTGGTTCGAGGATCCGGTGACGATCTGGTCCGTCTGGAGCTGACCACCGAAGGGTGGGACTACCGAGCGGTCCTGACGCTTCCGCATGCCTCGAAGGCGTGCCGGGTGGACGTCGACTGGCCGTGAGGATCGTGCCGATCTGCCGGGGGCACCGCCTGCGGGGAGGCAAGATGGACGCATGCGTCCCATGCTCGCCACTCCTGGCGCCCACGTTCCGCCGGGGGAGGAGTGGGTCCATGAGGTCAAGTGGGACGGCATCCGGCTCCTCGGTGACAGCCCGGAAGGACGTACGCGGACCCGCCTGACCACACGCAACGACAACGACGCCACCCCCGCCTGGCCCGAGATCGCGACCGGGCCGACGCGCGACATCGTCGTCGACGGTGAGGTGATCGCGCTCAACGATGCCGGGTTGCCCGACTTCCGGGTGCTGATGGATCGGATGCACAACCGCGATGTCGGCCGCGCCGCGAGGTTCGCGGAGCGGATCCCCGCGACGTACATGGTCTTCGATCTTCTCCGTCTCGACGGGCGGCTGCTCATCGAGGAGCCCTGGGCCGAGCGCCGCAAGATCCTCGAGGCGGTCCATGCCGATGGCGATCTGGGCTCGTGGCAGGTGCCGGCGACGTACGACGACGGCCGGATGCTCCACGAGGTGACGCGGGCGCAGGGGCTGGAGGGGATCGTGTCGAAGCGGCGCGGCAGCCGCTACCGGCCGGGGGAGCGGAGCAAGGACTGGATCAAGCTGGCCCACCGCTACCGGGCCTCGCTGGTGGTCGGCGGCTGGCGGCCTGAGGTGGGCACCGAGGGCGGCACCGAACGACTCGGCGCGCTGCTCGTCGGGCAGCCGACGCCCGAGGGGCTGATCTACCGTGGGCGGGTCGGCAGCGGCATCACCGGCAAACGCGCCCAACGGCTCGGGGAGCTGCTGCGCGAGGCCAGCCGGAGCCCCTTCGCCGGACCCGACGTCGATCCGGACGGGGGAGTGCCGTCGCTGGACGCTCGGGGCACCCACTGGGTCGAGCCGCTCCTGGTCGTCGAGGTGGAGACCCACGGCACTGCTGTCGCGTCGGCGAGCTACAAGGGCCGGCTGCGGCAGCCGAGCTTCATCGGCATCCGCGAGGACATCGAGCCGAAGGATCTGTGATGGTCGAACGAGAAGAGGTACGCGTCGAGGTCGACGGCCGGGTCCTGACCCTGACCAGCCTCAGCAAGGTGCTCTATCCACGTACGGGCATGACGAAGGGCGAGGTGCTCAACTACTACGCCCAGGTCGCGCCGGCGCTCCTGCCGCAGCTCCAGGACCGTGCCGTGACGAGGATCCGCTGGCCGCACGGCGTCGGCGACATGTCCTTCTTCGAGAAGAACGCACCGGCCGGCACGCCCAGCTGGGTCCGTACGGTCATCGTTCCGACAACGGGATCCCGAACCGCCGACCACAGGGAGGGAACACTCACCTTTCCGATCCTCGACAGCCTCGCCGCCCTCACCTGGGCCGCGAACCTCTCCGCGCTGGAGCTGCACGTCCACCAGTGGACGGTCGGCAGCGACGGCACCCCGGCAGGCGCGAACCGGATCGTGATCGACCTCGACCCCGGTGAGCCGGCCGGTCTGCAGGAGTGCTGCGAGGTCGCGCTGCTGGTGCGCGAGGCGCTGGCCGCCCGTGACCTTGCCGCGACGCCGGTGCTCAGCGGGAGCAAGGGCGTGCACCTGTACGCCGCCCTGCCCGAGCCTGTCGAGCCGGACGTCGCCACGGCGCTGGCCAAGGAGATCGCCGAGGACCTCCAGAAGGCCCACCCGAGCAAGGTGACCGCGACGATGACCAAGAGCCGCAGGTCAGGCAAGGTTTTCCTGGACTGGTCGCAGAACTCGGGATCGAAGACGACGATCTGTCCCTACTCGCTGCGGGGCAAGGGGATCCCCACGGTCGCGGCCCCGGTGACCTGGGACGAGGTCGCCGAAGGGGCCGAGGATCCGCTCGGTATCGACCAGCTCGGACCTAACAATGTGATCACGCGCTTATCTGAAAGGGGGGATCTCTTCACAAGCCCTACGGGGCTGTAACTATTGTTCTCTTCATGTCGAACTCCGTGCTTGTCGTAGAAGACCAAGAGGACATCGCTGCTCCCCTGGTGCGCACGCTCCAGCGTGAGGGCTATGACGTCACCTGGGTCGATTCCGGCAAGAAGGCGCTGGAGTTGCTGGCACCTCCGTACGACGCCGAGCTGGTGCTGCTCGACCTGGGCCTTCCGGACATGGACGGGCTCGAGGTCTGCAAGGCCGCTCGCGACAACGGCTACGAGGGCGGGATCATGATCCTCACCGCCCGTGACGCCGAGATCGACCTGGTCGTCGGGCTCGACGCCGGTGCCGACGACTACCTGGCCAAGCCGTTCGCGCTGGCCGTCCTCCAGGCGCGGGTCCGCGCCCTCCTGCGCCGCTCGGGCCCGGTCGAGCCCGGCGCCGACGACGACGCCCTGCGCATCGACGTGGCCGCCCACCGGGTCTACGCCGGCGAGCGCGAGGTGACCCTGACCGGCAAGGAGTTCGCGCTGCTGGCCGTCCTGGCCGCCTCCCGCGACAAGGTCGTCTCCCGCGACCGGCTGATGGCCGAGGTCTGGGACGAGAACTGGTACGGCTCGACCAAGACGCTCGACGTCACGGTTGGACGCCTGCGCCAGAAGCTCGAGGCGGCCGGTGTGCAGGAGAAGGTCGTCGCCGTCCGCGGCGTCGGTTTCCGTCTCGAAGCAGCGGAGTAAACGCAAGTTCGACACGGTGTCATATGCGTGTTCAGTGCGTGAGATGTTTCACAAACGACGGCAAAGTCACGCGTGAACACGCCGATTGTGCTTCAGATTCGGCCATTCGGGATTGGATCCGTTCCAGATCGCGTGTCACCTTGGATGAGCCGTGCAGAACGCACGACCGGCCCCGGTACACGCCGAATCCTGTCCCTCCGGACGCCGGCCCCTACTACTGAACCCCCTTTACCCTCACACTCAGCAGTACGTATGGGACAGGAGCGGGGGACCCAAGTTCCACGCGACTAACTCGGACGGTCGCTTGGGGTGAAGCCATCGCAACGATGGCCGGGCAACCTTCTAGCCCGAACCCGACAGCTCACCTCGCAGGCGTGGGAAGGAACTCACGCATGTCCAAGTCCGTATCTCATCCTGCCCATCGAGGCGCGCCCCGCCCGTTCCGGTCGCCGAACGTCTCGATCGCCCGGACGATCGCAGGATCCGTCAGTGGCCACGGCAAGCTCGTCGGCCGCATCACCCTCGCCAGCGGCATCGCCGCCGGTGCCCTGGTGGCAGTCCCCGCCGCCAACGCCGCGCCGGCCTCCCACGAGACCACCTCCGTCGAGTCGACCGTCGAGCCGGCCAAGGTGGTGGAGGCTCCGACTCTGGAGGCCTCGGCCACCCCCACGGCGATGCTCACCGACATCAAGCAGCTCGAGAGGGCTGTCGAGGTGCAGGAGCGCAAGGCCGAGGCAGCCCGCAAGGCCGCCGAGGCGAAGCGCAAGGCAGCGATCGCCGCCAAGAAGGCCGCGGAGGCGAAGAAGAAGGCCGAGGCTGAGGCGAAGGCCTTCGCCGCGAGCCAGGAGGGCAAGATCGAGCGGGCGATCAGCGTCGCCTCGGAGCAGATCGGCGACCCGTACGTCTGGGGTGCCACCGGTCCGAGCTCGTTCGACTGCTCCGGCCTGACGCAGTACGCCTTCAGCGCCGCCGGCATCGAGCTTCCCCGGGTCTCGCGGGACCAGGCCGCTGCACTGCCGACGATCCCGAACGACCAGATCCAGCGCGGAGACCTGATGTTCTGGGGCAGCCCCGTCTACCACGTGGGTATCTTCCTGCGCTGGGAGAATGGTCAGGCGATCATGCTGCACGCCCCCAAGCCGGGCGCCTCCGTTCGTGAAGAGGCTGCCTGGGACGGCTGGTTCGCCGGCTCGACCCACCAGGCCTGAGGCTTCTCGGGACCCATATATCCCCCTGGCGCTCGCCCTCCGGTTCCCCCACCGGAGGGCGAGCGCATATTTGCGGGGTCGGCGAATCGAGCGGCGCACCACGCGTCAAGTAACCTGTAAGACGTGGCAGGCCCCGAATTCGACACCGAGATCAAGCAGCTCCAGGCAACGATGCAGACCATCGGCCAGGTGCTGGACCTGGACGCGATGCGCAAGGAGATCGCCGACCTCGGCGAGCAGGTCGCCGCGCCCGACCTCTGGGACGATCAGGACAACGCCACCCGCGTCACCGGACGCCTCTCCCTGCTGCAGGGCGAGCTCAACAAGTTCACCGAGCTCCGCACCCGCATCGAGGACCTCGGCCTGATGGTCGAGATGGCCCAGGAGGAGGGCGACGCGGACTCGCTCGCCGAGTCCGAGGCCGAGCTGGGCCGGGTGAAGAAGGCCGTCGAGAGCCTGGAGATCCGCACCCTGCTCTCGGGGGAGTACGACTCCCGCGAGGCCCTGGTGACGATCCGCTCCGGCGCCGGTGGCGTCGACGCCGCCGACTTCGCCGAGATGCTGATGCGGATGTACGTCCGCTGGGCCGAGCGCAACAAGTACCCGGTCGAGGTCTTCGACACCTCCTACGCCGAGGAGGCCGGGCTCAAGTCCGCCACCTTCGCGATCCACGCCCCCTACGCCTACGGCACCCTCTCCGTCGAGGCCGGCACCCACCGCCTGGTGCGGATCAGCCCCTTCGACAACCAGGGCCGTCGCCAGACCTCCTTCGCCGCGGTCGAGGTCGTGCCCGTGCTGGAGCAGACCGACGAGATCGAGCTCGACGAGAACGAGATCAAGGTCGACGTCTACCGCTCCTCGGGGCCGGGTGGCCAGTCGGTCAACACCACCGACTCCGCGGTCCGGCTGACCCACATCCCGACAGGCACCGTGGTCTCCTGCCAGAACGAGAAGTCGCAGCTGCAGAACAAGGCCGCCGCGATGATCGTCCTCAAGGCCAAGCTCCTCGCGCTGAAGAAGGCCGAGGAGGAGGCCCATCTCAAGGATCTCAAGGGTGACGTCGCCGCCTCGTGGGGCGACCAGATGCGCAACTACGTGCTCAACCCCTACCAGATCGTCAAGGACCTGCGTACGACCTACGAGACGGGCAACCCGCAGGCTGTCTTCGATGGCGACATCGACGGGTTCCTCGAGGCCGGCATCCGGTGGCGCCGCGGCGCCGAGAAGGCCGAACAGAACTGACCCGATGGTTGCGCTGACGCGCACCAGGCTTCCACTCCCGGGCCGCGGCGCGGCGTACGTCTATGACGCCTACGGCCCTGAGGACGGGGTGCCGATGGTGCTGTTGCACGAGCTCGGTGGCAGTGCGAAACGGTGGCAGGGTGTGGTGCCGCCGTTCGCGGACGCCCACCGGGTGCATGCCTTCGACATGCGTGGACACGGGGACTCGGACTGGGCCTCGGAGTACTCCCACCGGCTCATCGCCGACGACGTCATCGTGGCGATGGACGCGCTCGGGATCTCGGGCGCCGTGGTCGTCGGGCACTCGACCGGCGGCAACGTCGCCCTCCTGGTCGCGATGCACCGGCCCGACCTGGTCTCCCGGCTGATCATCGAGGACGTGGTGCCACCCGCGCCGCGCCAGCGCAGGTCGCCCGGGCGCCCGGCACGGCCGATGCCCCACGACTGGGAGTGCATCGCGTCTCTGCTGGTCGAGGCGACGATGTACGACGCGTGGATGTGGGAACAGCTCGAGCTGCTGCCCATGCCGACCCTGCTCGTGGCCGGTGGCGGCAACAGCCACATCCCGCAGTCGGACCTGGAGAAGGTCGCCCAGCGGATCCCGCAGGCGGACCTCGTCCACTTCGACGTCGGTCACTTCGTGCACCGCAACCAGCCCGCCGAGTTCGCCGACACCGTCCTGGCCTGGCTCGCGTCGCGGTCCTGAATCTGAGGCGTCCCGCGTCGCGGGTGGGATCCCCATCCCTAAGGACCCCACCCGCTCTCGCCAGCCGGCTCTGCTCTGACTCAGTGCCCGCGGCGGCGCGCGCCGCCCGGTGAGGTGCCTACCCGGCCCGAGCGACTAAGTCGATTAAAGCACTCGACTTTGGGTTGGTGCAAACGACGCGCCGGGACCGGGTCTCGATCGAGAACCTCAGGCGTCAGCGGCGGCCGCGGTGAGGGTCACCAGGCACCAGCGGGAGGCGCGCTTCTGAACCGTCGCGGGCGCCTCGCCGGCCTTGCCGGTGAGCTCGCAGGAGAGCCAGGCGTCGCCGAAGAGGCCGCGGTGGACCACCTTCGTCTGCTTCTTCGCGTCGGTGCAGGTGAGGGCGACCGACGGCTTCCCGTACGCAGGGGTCGACGCGGCCTTGCAGCCCTTGGGCACGCTCTTGGTCATCTGCGTGGCCCAGTCCAGGGTGACCGGCGGTGCGAAGACCCAGGCCCGGGCCGAGGTGGCCGAGCCTTCCGGCCCGGTCCAGATGCAGCCGTACTCCTGCGCGACGTCGTTGACCTCACCCGAGATGGCGGTCTGGTCGCCGTCGCCGTAGGCCTTCTTCTCGGCGGCGGCGCCGCCGAGGGCCTCGGTCGCGTCCTCGGTCGGGACGCGGTCGCAGAACGCGCCGCGGCGTACCTGCATCGTGGTGGTGTCCGCGGTGCTGAGATCGCCCTTCACCTCGGCGACCTCGGGCTCGTCGTCTTTCAGGGTGAGTACGCCGACCCCGACCGCGATCACGGTGAGGACTACGGCACCGATGAGGATCCGGACTGTAGAGCGCACGCCGTCAGAGTACAGGGGCAGGTATCTCAGAGCCGAAGTGCTGAGCCCACCACCGTTGCACTACCCTCGGTGCGGTGATCCGCTTCGAGAAGGTCAGCAAGGCCTACCCAGGGCAGGCGCGCCCCGCCCTCAACAGCCTTTCGATCGACATCCAGAAGGGGGAGTTCGTCTTCCTCGTGGGCCAATCCGGCTCGGGGAAGTCGACGGCGCTCAAGCTGATGCTGCGCGAGCAGCGCCCGACCACCGGCCGGGTCTACGTCGCCGGCAAGGAGATCAACCGGCTCGCCGGCTGGAAGGTGCCGCGGCTGCGCCGCCAGGTCGGCACGATCTTCCAGGACTTCCGCCTCCTGGCCAACAAGAACGTCGCCGAGAACGTCGCCTTCGCGATGCAGGTGACCGGTCACTCCAACCGCGAGATCCGGGAGCGCGTCCCGGAGACGCTCGAGCTGGTCGGCCTCGACGGCAAGGGCGACCGGATGCCCGACGAGCTCTCCGGTGGTGAGCAGCAGCGTGTGGCCGTCGCCCGCGCGTTCATCAACCGGCCGATGATCCTGATCGCCGACGAGCCGACCGGAAACCTCGACCCCGGCAACACCGTCGGCATCATGCGCCTGCTCGACCGCATCAACCGGTCCGGCACCACGATCGTGATGGCGACCCACGACGTCCAGATGGTCGACCAGATGCGCAAGCGCGTCATCGAGCTCGAGCACGGCCACCTCGTACGCGACCAGGTCCAGGGCGGCTACGGTGCCCAATTCTGAGGCGCCAGTTCTGAGGCTTCAGCTCTGAGCTGACCCTGATTCTCGACCAGGTCCCACAACCCAGAAAAGGTTCCTCGACCCGCCATGCAGCTGCGCTATGTATTCACCGAGCTTCGCCAGGGGCTACGCCGCAACCTGTCGATGCACGTCGCGGTGGCCCTGACCCTGCTTGTCTCGCTCACCCTCGCCGGCGTCGGCCTGCTGCTGCGTGAGCAGGCCCAGCTGACCGAGGAGGTCTGGGGCGACGAGCTGCAGATCACCTTCTACATGTGCAACGGCGCCAACGACCGCAACCCGCAGTGCGCGGGGGCCGTCGACGACAGCCAGAAGAAGGTCATCACCGACGCCCTCGAGGACAACAGGTACGTCGACAAGATCGAGGAGGAGAGCCAGGAGCAGGCCTACGAGCGGCTGCAGGCTCTCGACGTCGAAGGCGTCAGCGGTCCCGACCCGGTGGTCAAGTCCAGCGACATGTGGGAGTCCTACTGGGTCACGATGACCGACCCGCACCATTCCGCGGAGATCATCGAGGCGGTCGCCGGCCTGGACGGCATCGACCACGTCGGTGACGTCCACGAGGTCACCGGGCCCATCCTCGCCGCCGTCGACGGGCTGCAGAGCGCGGCGCTGGTCGGCGCGATCGTGCTGGTCATCGCGGCGCTGCTGCTGGTCGCCAACACCATCCGGCTGGCGGCCTTCGCCCGCCGTCGTGAGATCGGGATCATGCGACTTGTCGGTGCCTCGACCCTCTACATCGCGCTGCCGTTCCTCCTGGAGTCGCTCGTGGTGGCCCTGGTCGGGATCGGACTGTCCGGGATCGCGCTGGCCGCGGTGATGTACTTCGGCGTCGAGCAGCGGCTCTCGTCCACCGCGGTGACCCAGTGGGTCGGCTGGGAGGAGTTCTTCAGCTCCTTCGCGATCGTCGCGATGCTCGGCATCCTGCTCACGCTCGTCCCGACACTCCTGCTCACCCGCAAATACATCAAGGTCTGACCCGGATCCCCTACCGTCGAGCCGTGCACGTCTTCCCCCGTGCCGGTTCGCTCGCCGCTGTGCTCAGTTGCGCCGTGGTGGCTGCCGTGCTGCTCTCGCCCACCCTTCCCTCCTCCGCCGACGAGAAGGACCGCCTCGAGCAGGAGCAGCGCGAGGTCCAGCAGGACCAGAAGGCCGCCGCCGAGGATCTCGAGCACTCCAGCGCCGGCCTGCGCAAGGCGTCGGCGACGTACGCCGCGGCCCGGAAGAAGCTCGACCAGGCCCAGACCCGCCTCGATGAACTCAACGCCAAGCTGGTCGAGGTGCAGGCCGCGCACACCAAGCTCGAGGCCGAGCTCGCTGAGCAGAAGCTGCTGCTCGCCGAGGCGAAGCGGGAGCTCGCCGAGGGCCAGGCCGAGGTGAAGGTTCAGCGCGAGGAGATGCGCGACGCGATCCTGACCCGGTTCACCGGGGGAGACCCGCGGCTCGCCCAGGCGGCGGCCCTGCTCTCCGGAGGCTCCCTCGAGGACTTGATGCGGCAGCAGACGTACGTCGACGCGGCTTCCGCGGGGCAGGACGCCACCCTCCAGCGGATGGAGGCGACCGAGACGATGCTCGTCGTCCGCGAGGGCGAGGTGCAGGAGGCGACCGACGCCATCGCGGCCAAGGAGAAGGAGGCCCGGCAGCTGGTCGCCGAGGTCGACTCGCTCCGGGACCAGGCCGCCGCGGCCCACGCCGAGATGTCCACGCTCGCCGACCAGGCGGCCACCGCGAAGCAGTCGGCCGAGGCGGCCCGGGAGGCGGACGCCGCCGAGTTGCGCAAGCTCGAGGCCGAGGAGTCGGCGCTGCGTACGAAGATCCGGTCGCTCGCCTCGGCGAGCTCCGGCTCCGACCGCAACGTCGGGTCGGTCGGCGGGCTCTTCGGACCGCCGGTGACCGACACCTACGTCACCTCGCCCTACGGCATCCGCAAGCACCCGATCTACGGCTACGTCTCGCTGCACAACGGCACCGACTTCTCCGCGCCCTGTGGCCGCCCGCTGCTCGCCGTCGACTCGGGGCAGATCATCTCGACCTCGTACTCCAGCGTGTGGGGCAACCGACTGCACCTGTATCTCG
The DNA here is from genome assembly GCF_044744805.1 of Nocardioides sp. NPDC087217. Lineage (NCBI taxonomy): Bacteria > Bacillati > Actinomycetota > Actinomycetes > Propionibacteriales > Nocardioidaceae > Nocardioides > Nocardioides sp. NPDC087217. The sequence goes on along the minus strand of NZ_JBIUZB010000001.1, from coordinate 260,565 downwards.
GCAAGGTCAACGGGCACTCCTACACCGCCGTCTACAACCACATCTCGAGCTACGCGAGGACCTCGGGGTCCGTCGGACGGGGTGAGACGGTGGCGTACGCAGGGACCACCGGCTGGTCGACGGGCTGCCACCTGCACTTCACGATCCTGCGCGACGGCACTCCGGTCGACCCGGCACCACTGCTGGGCTGAACTCTGGCGGCTGAGCCCTGGGGGGTATCGTCTCCTGCTCGTCCGGTCATCCCCCACTGCCACCGGAGGCATCGCTGTGCACCCCGCGCGACTCGGCGCCATCCGTCTGACCCGTTCCCTGCTCGCGCTGCTCATCGGCTGCGTGCTCGCCGGGACGCTGATCACCCCGCTCGCCCGAGCCGATGACTCGCTCGAGGACCAGCAGGAGCAGATCGAGAAGGAGAAGGAGGCGGCCCAGCACGCCGTCGAGCATTCCAGCGACGCTCTGCAGCGGGCCACCAGGGCCCTGGCCGCCGCCCAGAAGAAGCTGGCCGGCGCCCGGGCCCGGCTCGAGAAGACCGACGTACGCCTGCGGGCGGCCGCCCGTGAGCACCGCCGTGCCGAGGCGTCACTGGAGCGGCAGCGAGCCGTGCTCGAGGCCGCGCGTACGGACCTGCGCACCGCGCGGAAACGGGCGACCGAGTCCCAGGAGCACCTGCGCGACACGATCCTGGAGGAGTTCACGGCCGTCGGCGACCCGCGGCTCCAGGAGTTCTCGGCGCTGCTCGAGGGTGCGACGCTGGAGGAGCTGATGCGGCGGCGCAACTACACCGACGCGGTGACCTCCTCGAAGGCCAGCACGCTGGAGCGGCTGCAGGCCGGGGAGCGACTGGTCGCCCGTCGCGAACGCGGCCAGCGCCGGGCCACCGAGGCGGTGGCGGCCACCGAGAGAACCGCTGCCAGGAAGGTCGCCGAGGTCAAGCGGCTCCGAGCCCGCGCGGCCGAGGCCCGCGACGAGATCTCGGCCCTGGTGACGCGGACCGCGGCGGCCAGGACGAAGGCCGTCGAGCTCGCCGAGGAGGACCGCAAGGTCCTCGCCGAGCTCGAGAAGCAGGATGCGGCGCTCAAGGAGAAGATCGCCGCGCTCGCCGAGGGCGCGCAGAACCGGACCGTCGACACGCTCGTGGGGATGTTGGCGATGCCCGTCGCGGACTCCTACGTCACCTCGCCCTACGGGATGCGCACCCACCCGACCACGGGGGAGTACAAGCTGCACGACGGCGTCGATCTGCACGCCCCCTGCGGCACGCCCCTGCGGGCTGCCGAGTCGGGCACGGTCATCGCGCAGGAATGGAACGACGCGTACGGGAACCGTCTGCATCTGTTCCTCGGCAACATCAACGGGCACTCCTACACGGCCGTCTACAACCACCTCGAGGCGTACCGGAGCGATGTCGACGACACGGTCGCGCGCGGCGATGTCATCGGGCTCGCCGGGACGACCGGTTGGTCCACCGGATGCCATCTGCACTTCATGATCCTCCGGGACGGAGAGATCATCGACCCGATGCCGCTGCTGGGTCTGTGACTCGGTCCCTAAACGTTTCGCGGTCATGACCCTGCGCCTGAGAGAATGGAGGAATGGCGAAGGAGCAGGGGCGCAAGATGATCGCGCAGAACAAGAAGGCGCGACACGACTACCACATCGAGGACACCTACGAGGCCGGCATGGTCCTGCAGGGCACCGAGGTGAAGTCGCTGCGTGAGGGTCGCGCCTCCCTGGTCGACGGCTTCGTCGACATCGACCGTGGCGAGGCCTGGATCCACGGGATCCACATCCCCGAATACCTCAACGGCACCTGGACCAACCACTCCGCGCGCCGCAAGCGCAAGCTCCTCCTGCACCGTGCTGAGATCGACAAGATCGAGCGCAAGGTCTCCGAGAAGGGCCTCACCGTCGTCCCCCTCGCCCTCTACTTCCTCAACGGTCGCGCCAAGGTCGAGATCGGCGTCGCCAAGGGCAAGAAGTCGTGGGACAAGCGCAACACCATCGCCGAGCGTACGGCCAAGCGGGAGGCCGAGGTCGAGGTCGGTCGCAAGCTCAAGGGGATGAAGGGATAACCGAGTGGGGAATGCTGCCCGGGGACTGTAGTGTTGTCCTGTTGCCTGGTTGCAGGCATTGATAACTCAAAAGGGGCTGATCGGTTTCGACTTGGGACGTTGCTCCCAGGGGAAGCGGGTCGAGGAGCCAGCGTCATCTCGTAAACGATCGCTGGAAACCAATAACTGCCAACGCTAAGCGCAGTTCCTTCGCTCTCGCCGCCTGACGCGGTGATCGAAGCGTCTGACCGAGTATCCGTCTCCGGCTCGGATCCAGGCGTCATCTAGGAGACTCCACCTCATGCACATGCCGACGGGGCATGAGGGACATCTAGTCGGCTGAGCCTGTCGGGGACGTGTCTGCGTCGAGCCCCGGGGATGAGAGAACGCCACCCACAGACTGCACCCGGAGAAGACCTGGCACGGCGCTCGAGGACCGGGGTTCGATTCCCCGCAGCTCCACTCGATCGAGGGCGATGTGTGCTCGCGTAAAGCGCGAGCCACGTCGCTCTCGTCATTTGTCCGCGCTTCGCGCGGGGGCGGGGGCTTCGCCACCCGCACCCCCTTAGTTCCGTGTGGCTGATGTTTCGGTGGGCGGAAGACTTCCTGTTGTTCATCTCCCTGGCGAGATGACTTCTCTTGCGTGCGCGATAGGGTTGTGAGGCGTACGTCACATGGAGGTAAGGATGTTCGAGGAAGGACAGCTCTACTCACCCGTCACCGTGGGCGAGGATGGGCAGGTCGAGGTGCATCTGGGGGACAACCACCCCGGGTTCGCAGACCAGGACTACCGGGCACGACGCAGCGAGATCGCTGGCGCGGCGCTCGGTTGGAAGCCGGGGCAGCCGGTGCCCCGGATCGACTACACAGACACGGAGAACGAGATCTGGCGCACGGTGTGCCGTGAGATCGCGCCGCTGCACGCGAAGTACGCCTGCCGCAACTACATCGCGGCCGTGGAGGCCCTCAACCTCCCTCAGGACCGGGTGCCACAGCTCGACGAGGTCAGCGCCGGTCTGAAGCCGCTGACCGGCTTCGAATACGTCCCGGCCGCGGGGATCGTCCCGCTGGAGGAGTTCTACGGGAGCCTGGCCGACGGGCAGTTCCACTCTACGCAGTATCTGCGTCACCACGCCGTGCCGCTCTACACCCCGGAGCCCGACATCATCCACGAGGTGATCGGCCACGGGAACCTCCTCGCCGACCCTCAGGTCGCCGAGGTCAAGCGCCTGGCCGGCGCCGCCGCGCGTCGTGTCCAGACCAGGGAGGCGCTCCAGGTCGTCGCCGACGTCTTCTGGTTCACCATCGAGTTCGGCGTGCTGTACGAGGACGGTGACATCAAGGCCTACGGGGCCGGGCTGCTCTCCTCCTACGGCGAGATCGAGGAGATGCACGAGGTGGAGGTGCGTCCGCTCGACTTCGCCCAGATGGCGACGGTCGACTACGACATCACCCACTACCAGCCGGTGCTCTTCGCGGCGGAGTCGTTCAGCCACATGGTCGATGAGGTCGGCAACTTCTTCGCGACCTGCGACGACGACACGCCACAGCGTCTCGGCGCCGTCTAGACCGTTTCGACCGGTTCCGAGGCGTTAGCCTCGGAAGATGATCGACGGCTTCCGTAACCGCGCGCTGGAGGCGGCGCTCGCCGCCGCTGACGCCGACGCGGTCGGTGCCGCGCTGCGTACGGGGCAGGTTGTCGTTCCCCAGCTCGACGAGGCCCGGATCAGGGTCTTTCCCGGGGATCGCGGCAACCGGCCACCGTACGAGGCGATGCTCTTCTCCTCCCAGGAGGCGCTGGAGACCTTCCTCGCCGAGGACACCCGCCGGCGGGCGCAGCTGCGCAACGCCGACGGGCTGCGGGAGTTCCTCACCGCCAACATCGAGGAGATCGCGTACGTCACCTTCGACCCTGCCGGGCCGAACCGGTTCCGGGCGGGCATCAAGGACGTGCTCAAGGCGATCGGTCCCAAGCCGCACGTCGACCTGCGGCTGCCGAAGGCGCAGGAGTGGTACGTCGTGGACATGTCCGACGAGGACGTACGCGACTACCAGCTCGCCGACCTGGCCGCCAAGGTCCTCCCGAAGGTGCAGCGGTCCAGGGTCGAGCAGCCCGACTGGGCACAGTGGATGGCTGCCGCCAAGGACGCGGCCGTCGAGCAGGGCGCGGCGTTCCTGGCCTACTGGCTGCAGCGGGTCGGGCGGCGCCCGGCCGGGCTGGCGGTCGCGTTGAGCCGACCGGCCCCGTTCGGCATGGTGCGGCACCCGCTTCAGGCCGAGACGACGACGGTGGGGGAGCGGTGGGTGGCCTCGCCCGACCGGCTCTACGAGTCGCGGCTGATCTACTCCTTCCCGCACCCCGACCTCGCCGACCTGGCCCTGCCGACCGTCGACCTCGTGGTCGCGACTCTGTCGTGGGGAGACGAGTCGTGAGCTGTGTCTTCTGCGACGTCGTCGCCGGTGACCTCGCGGCCGAGGTCGTCTTCGAGGACGAGGGCTTCCTGGCCTTCCTCGACCATCGGCCGGTGCAGAAGGGCCACATCCTGATGGTGCCCAGACAGCATCTCGCCACGCTCCTCGATCTCCCTCCTGACCTGCACGAACGCTTCGTCGCCAACGCCCAGCGCCTGGCCGCAGCGGTCGTGGACGGACTCGGCGCCCAGGGCAGCTTCGTCGCGGTCAACAACGTGGTCAGCCAGTCCGTCCCACACCTCCACCTGCACGTCGTCCCCCGCACCCGCGGCGACGGCCTCAAGGGCTTCTTCTGGCCCCGCCACAAGTACGCCGCCGGTGAGCAGAAGGAGTACGCCGACCGGCTCCGTGCCGTGCTGGGCTGACTCCGGGCTGAGTTCACCGAGGCGTACGGCTTCGGCCATCAAGGCGTCGGGGCGAGGTCGGGGAGGGCCGATTCACTCGAGATCAGTTGTTGTCCACTGATCCCGGGAGTGCGCAATGTCGCTGTCGTCCGTCGCGTCCAAGACCTTCACCTCAACACTGGCCGGCGTCGCGCTGGCAGCAGGCACGATGATCGTTCCGGTCGCGGTCAACGCCGTCGAGGCCAACCGGGCCGACGACATCACCGTCACCGCCCACCGTGGGGCGAGCGCGTACGCCTCGGAGAACACCCTCGCTGCCTTCGCCGTCGGCATCGAGCAGCGTGCCGACTGGATCGAGTCGGACGTGCAGGCCACCAAGGACGGCGAGCTCGTGCTGATGCACGACACCACCCTGTCGCGCACCACCGACGTCGAGCAGCGCTTCCCCGGCCGCTCGCCGTGGAACGTCAAGGACTTCACCCTCGCCGAGATCAAGACGCTGGACGCCGGCTCCTGGTTCAGCGAGAAGTACGCCGGCGAGCCGGTGCCGACGCTGAAGGAGATGGTCGAGCAGGTGCGGCCGACACGGTCCGGGATCCTGATGGAGCTCAAGTCGCCGGCGCTCTACCCGGGGATCGAGAAGAAGGTCGCGGCCGAGTTCGACTCGTTCCCGGGCTACATCGAATCCGCCGTCGCCGCCGGCCGTCTAGCGGTGCAGAGCTTCGACTTCGGCTCGATGAAGACCTATAAGGGCATCCAGCCCGAGGTGCCGGTCGGCCTGCTCGGCACCCCGGCCTACGCCGACCTGGACAGCTACACCTGGGCCGACCAGATCAACCCGCACTTCGGCTCCTTCGACGCGGGCTACGTCGCTCGGGTGCACGCGCTCGGGATGCACATCCACTCCTGGACGGTCAACGACGCCGCGACCATGAGCGCCGTCCTGGACCGCGGTGTCGACGGCATCATCACCAACAACCCCGACGTGCTCCGTGAGGTGATCGCCGGGCGGCGTACCCCGTCCCTAGACTTGGGCGATGCCGCCTGAGTCGCTTCGGCAGATCGTCACGCCGCGTTCACCGCACACCGGCCCCAGAGACTCCCGGGGCCGGTGTGATCTGGGCATGACCACGCTGAACCCCACTCGCATGCGTACTCTCGCGCTTGCCGCCGCCGCGGCGCTCGCCGCCGGGACCGTTCTGGTCTCGCACCCCGCCTCCGCGACGGCCCCCACCACGACCGCCATCCAGGCGGCCAAGCACAAGCAGGCCGACCCGATCGTCTTCGGTCACCGCGGTGCCTCCGGCTACCGGCCCGAGCACACCCTGGCGGCGTACGACCTGGCCATCCAGCAGGGTGCCGACTTCATCGAGCCCGACGTGGTCTCGACCAAGGACGGCGTGCTCGTCGCCCGCCACGAGAACGAGATCTCCGGCACGACCGACGTCGCCGCCCACCCCGAGTTCGCGGCTCGGAAGACCACCAAGACCATCGACGGCAACGCGCTGACCGGCTGGTTCACCGAGGACTTCACCCTCGCCGAGTTGAAGACGCTGCGCGCCAAGGAGCGCATCCCGGGCGACCGTCCGGCCAACACCGCGTACAACGGCCTCTACGAGGTGCCGACCCTCGACGAGGTGCTCGACCTGGTCGACGCCAAGGAGGCCGAGACCGGCCGCACCATCGGCGTCGCGCCGGAGACCAAGCACCCGACGTACTTCGACTCCATCGGTCTCTCGCTGGAGGAGCCGCTCGCGAAGAGCCTCAAGCGCCACGGCCTCGGCGGCAAGCGCGCCGCGGCGGTCATCCAGTCCTTCGAGGTCAGCAACCTCAAGGACCTGAACCGCATGGTCGACACCAAGCTGGTGCAGCTGATCGACTTCGGCGGTGCGCCCTACGACCAGGTGGTGGCCGGGACCGGCGTGACCAACGACTACCTGGTCACCGACAAGGGCCTGCGCGGCATCAAGCGGTACGCCGACCAGGTGGCGCCGTACAAGTTCTACTTCATCCCGCGCAACGCGGACGGCACCCTGGGCGAGGCCACCGACCTCGCCGACCGCGCCCAGCGCGTCGGGCTGCCGACCGTCATCTGGACCATGCGCGCCGAGAACAAGTACCTCCCGACCGAGTGCCGCGTCGGCACCGACCCGATCGCGATCGGTGATCTCGGCTGCGAGGTCGGTCCCTACCTCGACGCCGGCGTGGACGCGTTCTTCACCGACCACCCCGACCTGGGCGTGGCCGCGCGCGACGCTTGGCTGGCGAACCAGTAGTGGCTACCAATCAGTAGACACCTCGCGACATGACGTACGGCCCTCGCTATTGTCGGCGGGGGCCGCACGTGTTCGTGGGCCTGGTCACAACCAAAGGAGTTTGAGTCATGGGTCGTTTCGACGGACGCGTCGCAGTCATCACCGGTGCAGCGCGCGGGATCGGTTTCGGAGTCGCCACGCGTTTCGCCGAGGAGGGTGCCTCGGTCGCGATCATCGACCTCGACGAGGCCGCCGCCGCTGAGGCTGCCGCCAAGCTTCCGCTGGCCGAGGGCGCCAAGTCGGTCGGCATCGGCGCCAACGTCGCCGTGCCTGCGGACACCGAGGCCGCGGTCGCGCGCGTCGTCGAGGAGCTCGGCGGCCTGCACATCCTGATGAACAACGCCGGCATCACCCGCGACAACCTGCTCTTCAAGATGACCGAGGACGACTGGGACCTGGTCATGAACGTCCACCTCAAGGGCCACTTCCTGATGTCGAAGGCCGCGCAGGCGGTCTTCGTGAAGCAGAAGTACGGCAAGATCATCAACGTCTCCTCCACCTCGGCCACCGGCAACCGTGGCCAGGCCAACTACTCCGCGGCCAAGGCCGGCGTGCAGGGCTTCACCCGCACCCTCGCGCTCGAGCTCGGCCCGTTCGGCGTCAACGTGAACGCCATCGCGCCGGGGTTCATCGCCACCGAGATGACCGACCAGACCGCGGCCCGCCTCGGGCTCGACGTGGACGAGTTCCGCAAGCTCTCGGCCGACGCCAACCCGGTCAAGCGCGTCGGCGAGCCCGCCGACATCGCCGCCGCCGCGGCCTTCCTGGCCAGCGACGAGGCGTCGTACATCACCGGCCAGACCCTCTACGTCGACGGTGGCGCCACCGTCGCCTGAGTCCTCCGAAGAAGGAACCCCGGGCGCGGGCCCGTTGACCGCAACGATTACCGTCTGACACTCGTCTTGGTACTGAGCCGATTCAGATGGAGATTGATGATGCGTACGTCCCGCCCGGGGTTCCTCCTGCGAGCAGCGGCGACGCTGACCGCCGCGGGTCTGGTCCTGACCGGCTGTGGGTCCTCTGAGGAGCCCACGGATGCGAAGCCGTCGCCGTCCGCGCCCGCCGAGCCCGACCACGAGCCGCTGACGGGCGTCGAGCTCCCCGAGGGGCAGACCGCCGCACGCAAGCACCCCGCCTACATCGTCAAGATCGACAACACCGCGGCCAGCGACCCGCAGTACGGTCTCGCCAAGGCCGACATGGTCGTCCAGGAGCTGGTCGAGGGTGGCGTGACCCGGCTGGCCGTCGCGTACTACTCCCAGCTTCCCAAGGAGGCGGGTCCGGTCCGTTCGATGCGGGCGACCGACGCGGGTATCGCCGCGCCGATCAACGCCAAGATCATGACCAGCGGCGCGGCGCCGTACACCTTCGCGCAGCTGAAGAAGCACGACATCTCGTGGATCGACATGTCCACCCCCTACGTCGTACGCGACACCAGCAAGCCCCACGACTTCCTGCACAGCGTCGTCGGCAAGGTCGCGAAGGCCGGCAACGCGGCCGCGAAGGACGGCAAGGCGAAGCGGCCCGGCGACTTCATGCCCTGGGGCGACGCGACCACCAAGCTGGCCGGTGGCAAGCCCGCCAAGGCCGTCGACGTGAAGTTCTCCCAGGCGCGCACGGACAACTGGGTCTTCAGGGGCGGCAAGTACCGCCTGCAGAACAACTACATGTCCAAGAGCGGCCAGTTCCTCGCCGACACCGTCGTGGTCGCGCAGACCAAGACCACCATCGCCCCCTACAAGGACCCGGGCGGCGCGATCGTTCCGGTCTCCCACTTCACCGGCCGGGGCAAGGCGTGGATCATGCGCGCCGGCCAGATCGTCGAGGCGACCTGGGTGAAGAAGGGCGAGAAGGGCGCGGTGACGTTCACCGACGCCAGCGGCGCCGCGATCGAGATCCCGCCGGGCAAGGTCTGGCTGGATCTGATCCCGAAGGGCAACGGTCAGGTCGAGCCCGGCGGCGTGATCGTCAAGTAGTGCCCAGAGATCGGGCTCTCAGCGCATGTCCTCGACCTTGACGCCCTGCTTCGCCAGGGTCTGGACCCCGGTCAGCAGGTAGGTCACGGCCAGCTCGATGCGCTCGGCCGCGTCCTCGGGATCGCTGGCCTCGGTGACGGACTCGCCGGCCGCCGACATCGCCCCGAAGAAGAGCCGGGCGAACGTCGCCACCATCTCGTCGTCGACGGTCCGGTCACCGGCCCGAAGGACGGCGGCGACGATGTCCTCGACGACGGTGAAGGTGGAGCGCTCCTCCTGCTCGCGGTAGCGCTGGTAGCCCAGGACGGCCGGACCCTCCTGCACGACGATGCGGCGGTAGGTGGGCTGCTGGACGGCCTCCAGGAACGTACGCAGCCCGGCCCGGGCCTGCTCCCAGGGGTCCTTCGTCTCGCGCATGGCGGCATCGATGCTCTGCGCGGTGGCGGCCTCGACCTTCTCGAAGACGACCTCGTAGAGCGCCTGCTTGCCACTGAAGTGGTGGTAGAGCGCACCCTTGGTGACCTCGGCTCCGGCCACGATGGCGTCCAGCGAGGTGCTCGCGTAGCCGTGCTCGGTGAAGAGCCTCTCGGCGACCTCGACGAGCGTCTTCTTGGTCGAGGCGGAGAACTGCTGCCTCCGTGACATCCCCGGCACCGACGGAAGCGGAGGAACCTTGGGGACGAGCTTGCTCACGGACGACTTTGCCACCCGTCCACTCTAACGGCCGTGTTCGGAATCACCGTCCCAGGTGTTGGCCATACCGTCAGTATGTCCAATACTATAGGTACGTACTCACGGTATGTGAGTGCTCACCTTCCGCAAGGAGCCGACAAATGAGCTGGACCAGCCATCACAAGCGCGGGGAGATCCTCCGCGGCGTGGTCACCGTCATCGACGAGCGTCGAGACGGTCTGCTGCCCATGGATCTTCCCGGCGTCACCGACACCTTCACCGACGAGCTCGACCTGCTCGCCGCCCTGCAGCTGCGCTGGCACACGCGCCTTTCTGGCCGCATCGAGTCCGAGCTCGCCAACCAGCCGATGGACCTCGAGGACGCTGTCGTCCGGGCCTGGCACGGTGCTGCCGACGACCTGCCCGGCATCCGCACGGTCCTGGACCGCTACCACGCCCTTCCGGTCGACGACGCGATGGCCAACGCGCTGGCCAAGGCGCAGGCCAAGGAGCACCTGACCCTCGCGGTCATGGCCGGCCGCGGCGCCTTCGCCGACGCCGAGTGCGTCCGTCTCGGCTCGATGATCGAGGCGCGTGCCCGTGCCGAGTACGCACCGGCCGTCGAAGTCGTCGAGCGCGGGCCCTTCGCCGGCCTCGTCGACATGCTCCGAGCGGTCCGCTCGGCAGCCTGAAGCTGAGTACGGGCCGTCTGACCAGGCCCCGGGCGCCGGTGCGCTCCCTCCGCGGACTCCCTCCGCACCTCCCTAAGTGCCGGCCCCGGGGCCTTTCCTGTCTCGTCCCGATCAGCGGGCATTGTTGGTTTCTTGTTGCGGATGGCGTGACCGAGGTGGTGCGATCATGGCGTCATGACGGAGCAGAAGGACGTACGCGCCGGGCGGCTGCTGGTAGCCACCCCGGAGCTTCGCGACCCCAACTTCGTCGACACCGTGGTGCTCTTGATCGAGGTCAACGACGACGGTGCGCTCGGCGTGGTGCTGAACCGGCCCTCACCCGTGCCGGTCGCCGAGGTGCTGCATCCGTGGGCGACCTCCGTCGCCGATCCCGACGTCCTCTTCCAGGGCGGCCCGGTGAGCAAGGACTCCGCGATCGCGGTCGCGCTCCTGGTCGACTCCGACGACCCGCCGCTGGGCTTCCGCCCCGTCGTCGGACGCCTCGGGCTGCTCGACCTCGACACGCCCGTCGAACTTGTCGACGGCACCTTGTCGCGGCTGCGCATCTTCGCCGGATACGCCGGCTGGGGCGCGGCTCAGCTCCAGGGCGAGGTGGACGAAGGGTCCTGGTATGTGGTCGACGGCGAGCCGTACGACTCCTTCCTCGACGACGTGAGCTCGATGTGGGCAGCGGTGCTCCGGCGCCAGCCCGGTGAGCTGGCCTTCCACGCCACGCGACCGCCCGACCCCGAACTGAATTAGCGGGCTAGTAAGGTTGGGGGCATGGGCATCCTGGGATTCGGCACGAAAGAAGCCGTCAAGGAACGGGAGGACATCCGCGAGCAGGACGTCCCCACCGAGGAGGGTGACCACGACCGCTACTCCCACTACGTGGAGAAGGACAAGCTGACCGAGGCGATGGTCATGGGCACGCCCGTGGTCGCGCTGTGCGGCAAGGTGTGGGTGCCGAGCCGCGACGGGTCCAAGTTCCCGGTCTGCCCCGACTGCAAAGAGATCTTCGAGGGGATGCCGCCTAGCGGTGGCGAGGGCGACGACGAGTGAGCGAGCGTCAGCGAGCGAGCCGTAGAGTCAGCACTTCGCCGGGTGCGTACTCTGGCGCTTGCGCTACGGACACGGCGAAGTGAGTAGCGCCGAGCTTCCCGGCGCCCTCACACCCGCGTGGCCCAACAAGGCCGCGTGGGGCACTGCGCCCAAGCTGCGTGCTTGGCAGCAGGAGGCGCTGTCCAAGTATCTGTCCGAACAGCCCCGTGACTACCTCGCCGTCGCGACACCCGGGGCCGGAAAGACCACCTTCGCGCTGACCGTCGCCGCCGAGCTCCTCGGCCGCAGGCTGGTCGACCGGGTCACCATCGTCGCCCCCACCGAGCACCTCAAGGTCCAGTGGGCCGAGGCCGCCGCGCGGGCGGGGATCCCGATCGACCCGACCTACTCCGCGGGCCAGGGCAAGACCTCGGCCGACTACGTCGGGATCGCGGTGACGTACGCCGGGGTGGCGGTCAACCCGCTCGCGATGCGGATCCGCACCGAGCGGTTCAAGACACTTGTGATCCTCGACGAGGTGCACCACGCCGGCGACGCGCTCTCGTGGGGCGAGGGGGTCCGGGAGGCCTTCGAGCCGGCCGCGCGGAGGCTGGCGCTGACCGGAACGCCGTTCCGCTCCGACACCAACCCGATCCCGTTCGTCACCTACGCACCCGGCGAGGACGGCATCCCGCGCTCGGCGGCCGACTACACCTACGGCTACGCCGAGGCGCTGCGCGACCACGTCGTCCGCCCGGTGCTGTTCATGGCCTACTCGGGACAGATGCAGTGGCGCACCCGGGCCGGCGACGAGATCGCCGCCCACCTCGGCGAGCCGCTGACCAAGGACCTGACCTCGCAGGCGCTGCGGACCGCGCTCGACCCGGCCGGATCGTGGATCCCATCCGTGCTCGCGGCCGCCGACAAGCGCCTGACCGAGGTGCGGCGCCACGTCCCGGACGCGGGCGGGCTCGTCATCGCGACCGACCAGGATTCGGCGCGCTCCTACGCCAAGACGCTGAAGACCATCACCGGGCAGAGCGCGACCGTGGTGCTCTCCGACGAGAAGGCCGGCTCGAAGAAGATCGCCAAGTTCTCCGAGTCCGACGACCGCTGGATGGTCGCGGTCCGGATGGTCTCCGAGGGCGTCGACGTGCCCAGGCTCGCGGTCGGGGTCTACGCGACCACCACCTCGACGCCGCTCTTCTTCGCGCAGGCGGTGGGGCGCTTCGTACGTGCTCGTACGCGGGGTGAGACCGCCTCCGTCTTCCTGCCGTCCGTCCCGAACCTGCTCGGCTTCGCCTCCGAGCTGGAGCTGCAGCGCGACCACGTGCTCGGCAAGAAGGTCACCAGCGAGGACGACATCTTCGCCGCCGAGGACGCGCTGATGGCCGCGGCCAACGCCGAGGAGGGCGCCTCCGAGGAGGAACTGGGAGCCTGGGAGGCCATGGGCTCCGAGGCACGCTTCGACCGGGTGCTCTTCGACGGCGGCGAGTTCGGCCACTCCGGCGAGGTGCACGTCGGTTCCGAGGAGGAGATGGACTTCCTCGGCATCCCCGGGCTGCTCGACGCCGACCAGATGAAGACGCTGCTCCAGCAGCGGCAGAGCGACCGGGCCCGCAAGCAGAAGTCGGCCTCCGCGCCGGTCGCTGCCGACGAGCCCGTCGCCGCGGTCGCCGCCCACGAGCAGCTCGCCGTGCTCCGCCGCGAGCTCAACGGCCTGGTCGCCGCCTGGCACCACCGCACCAAGACGCCCCACGGGGTCACCCACAACAGGCTCCGCAAGGAGTGCGGCGGCCCGCCGGCCGCGGTCGCCAACGCCGACCAGCTCAAGGCCCGCATCGACACCCTGCGCGACTGGGCCGCCCGCGGCTCGGCCTGAGGTAGTTCGGGACGATGACGGCGCTCGAGATCGCGGTGACATCGGTGGCCGGCGCGCTCGCCGCGCGTGCGGGCGGAGCGAACCGGATCGAGCTCTGCTCCGCCCTCGAGGTCGGTGGCGTCACCCCGTCGCAGGGCCTGGTCGAGGGAGTCCTCGACGAGGTCGGCGGCGTCGACGCCGATGACGGCTGGCAGGGCGTCCATGTGCTCGTCCGGCCTCGGCCGGGCGGGTTCGGCTACTCCTTCGAGGAGCGCTACCTCCTGCGGCGCGAGGTCGAGACGGTCCTGGAGGCAGGAGCCGACGGGATCGTGATCGGCGCGCTCACCCCGCACGGGGAGCCCGACGTGGAGCTGGTCCGGGAGCTGGCGGATGCTGCCGCTGTGTACGAGGCGACGGTGACGTTCCACCGGGCGATCGACCTCAGCGCCGACCCGGTCGCGGCGATCCGGGCGCTGGACGGCGTGGTCGACCGGGTGCTGACCTCAGGTGGTGCGCCGGCCGCTGCGGCAGGGGCCGCGACGATCGCCGAGATGGTCGCGGTCGGCGGGCCGGACGTACTGGCCGGAGGTGGGGTGACCGTGGACGCCATCAGGGCGCTCGCGGAGCTCGGCGTCGAGGGCGTGCACCTCTCCGCCAAGCGACGGGTCGTCACGACCGGCGGGGTGGCGCTGGGAGTCGCCGACGACGGCGGTCACTGGGTGACCGATCCCGATGTGGTCGCCGCAGCGGCCGCCGCCTTGGCCTAGGCGGGGGAGTCGCCCTCGACCAGGTCCCGCAGGACGGCGACGGCGCCCTCGAGATCGGCCTGGGTGCGGTGACGCGACTCCAGCCGCTCGGCGATGAGGTGGGAGATGCGCTCACGTACGTCGGCGAGGTCGGCGCGGCCGGCGTCGGTGAGGGTCACCAGGCTCGCCCGCGCGTCGGCCGGGTTGGGCTCCTTGCTGACCAGGCCGGTCTCCACCAGCTGGGCGATCTGGGCCGACATGGTCGGCTGCGAGCAGCCGTCGGCGCGGGCCAGGTCGGTGATGCCCAGCGGCCCGATGGCGTCGAGGATCGTGAGGACCCGGACGCTGGCCGGAAGGTCAAGCGCTCGGCGGACCAGGCGCATGAGCCGCGCCGCGTAGACGACGAGGTCGCTGGAGAGGTCCAGGGTTTTCGCCGAAGCGGAGCCCGAGGCGGTCGGGGCTTCCGAGGGAAGCAGCTGCTGTGAAGGCATCGATCGGAATCCAGAGTTGGGGGTTGCGGCGCGGTGAACGGGTGGAGACTATCTGAGAATGACTACGGAACGGCACACCTGGATCGCGTTCCTGCGCGCCATCAACCTCGGTGCGACCCGGAAATTCCCGAAACAGGCGATCTCAGCCGCCGTGGTGAGGGCGGGCGGAACCGACGTCGAGACCTACATCAACACGGGCAACGTACGCTTCGACCACCCGGTCGGCGACCGGGCCGAGATGGAGGCGATCCTGGAGGAGGCCTTCGCGGCCGACCGATTCTTCGAGGTGCCGACGATCTGCGTGACGCCCGCTGAGCTGAAGGTGATCGCCAACGACGCCGCGGCGGTCGGGATGGGTCACGAGGGCAAGCAGTTCGTGTTCCTGTGCAAGGAGCTCACCGACTCCGGCTCCCGGGACGCGCTGGTCGCCCGGGCGGGGGAGGGCGAGCGGGTCTACGTCATCGGCCGCGCCGTGCACCTGCTCACCGAGGGTTTCCATCAGACGAAGATCACCAACGCCGTCGTCGAGCGCCACATCGCCATCAGCACCAACCGCAACGTCAACGTGATCCGCACGCTCGCCGACAAGTGGGCGTGAGCCATGCTGCGCCTCGATCCGGTCAGGCGGAAACCTCGGTCTCGGCAGCCTCGACCACCGATCGCCGAGTGATCTCGAAGTCTGCCGGGTCGAAGCGGCTGATCCGGCGGACCAGCTCCCCGGTGGACCACGGCCAGGAGAAGCTGTTGCGACCGTTGGCGTCGATGAAGTAGCTGTGGCAGGACGCGCCGCTGTAGGCGGTGCCGGCGAGCGCGGCCTGCACGTCCGCGACGTACGCGGCCTGGGCCTGTGGGCTGACGTCGAGCTTCGTCCAGCCCTGTGCGCGGGCGGTCGTGATGGCTTCGGTGATCATCGCCACCTGCGACTCTGCGACGGCGAAGGCCGAGCCGTGGCCGGTGCCGAGGCTCGGGCCGAGCACCACGAACGCGTTGGGGAAGCCGGTGACCGAGGTGCCCTGGTAGGCCTCGGGGGAGCCGGCCCAGTGCTCGGCGAGCGTGCGGCCGTCGGCTCCACGGATCAGGTCGGCGACCGGCATGTCGAGGATGTGGAAGCCGGTGCCGAGGATGATCGCGTCGACCTCCGCCGTGCTGCCGTCGGTGCCGATCACGCGTGCGCCCTCGACCCGTTCGACGCCGGTGGCGTGCACCTCGACGTTCGGCCTCGTCAGCGACTGGAGGTAGTTGTTGGAGAAGAGGATCCGCTTGCAGCCGAGCAGGTAGTCGGGCGTCAGCTTCGCCCGGAGCTCCTTGTCCCGGACGACGGCGCGCAGGTAGGCCCGGCCGATCTGCTGCAGGCCCTGCATCAGCGGCTGCGGGCGGCGGAAGGCGATACCGACGGCCTCCATCGCGGCGTACTCGACCGCGCCGAGCGCCTTCTCGAAGAAGGGCACGTGGTGCTTGACCCACTTCTCCGCGTCCGGCACCGGATGGTCGACCTTGGGCAGCACCCAGTGGGCGGTGCGCTGGAAGAGGTGCAGGTCGGCGACCTGCTTCTGGACCTCGGGTACGAACTGGACCGCCGACGCCCCGGTGCCGATCACGGCGACCCGCTTGCCGTCGAGGTCGACGTCGTGCCTCCACCGGGCCGAGTGCCAGACGTCGCCGGGGAAGTCGGCCAGACCGGGCAGGTTCGGGATCTTCGGCTCGTTCCACGGCCCGGCGGCGGCGACCAGGAAGCGGGTGGTGATCTCGCCGTCGGTGGTGTCCAGGCGCCACCCGGCGGACTCGGCGTTCCAGGTCGCGCCGCGGACCTCGACCCCGAAACGGGTGATGCCCTCGAGGCCGCGATCCCGGGCCACGCCGTCGATGTAGGCGAGGATCTCCGGCTGGTTGCCGTAGACCCGGGACCAGTCGCTGTTGGGCGCGAACGAGAACGAATAGAGGTTGGACGGTACGTCGCACGCGCACCCCGGGTAGGTGTTGGCCCGCCAGGTGCCACCGTAGGTGTCGGCCTTCTCGAGGATGACGACGTCCCCGACGCCCGCCTCGCGCAGCTTGATCGCGGCCGCGATACCGGAGATGCCGGCGCCGATGACGACGACCTCATGGTGGGTGCTCATGCGGTTGCTCCTTCGCTGGTCAAGCCTGCCGAGATCGCCGCCGCAGCCGATGGCCAGTGCGCGTCGTCGGGTCATATTCGGATACTAACGGTATTTGAATACCGACGGTAGCCCGAACTGGTAAGATCTGAGCCGTGGGCCGGATCACGCGCAAGGAGTCGCACGCGCAGACGCGTGAGCGACTCATCGCGACCGCGCACGGGATGTTCCTCTCCGACGGCTACAACGCGACCTCGCTCGACAAGGTCGCCACCACGGCGGGCTTCTCGAAGGGCGCGGTCTACTCGAACTTCTCGACCAAGCACGAGCTCGGCCTGGCCGTGCTCGACGTGATCCACCGGGAGCGAGCGCAGTCGTTGGCGGACGCCGTCAGCGGCGTCGACAACGTCGAGGGCAGGATCGACGCCTTCGCGGCGTGGGCGGAGGCCAACATCGGCGACGTCGGCTGGACCGCGCTCGAGGTCGAGTTCGCGACCAGCACCCGCCGCGTCCCCGAGGTGAGCCAGCAGCTCGCCGGCCGGCGCCGCGAGCTCACCGCCGCCATCGCCGGCCTCATCGAGCAGCAGGCCGCCGACCTCGGCCTCACCCTGGCCTCACCGGCCGAGGACGCCGCTGTCCAGCTGCTCTCGCTCGGCATCGGGCTCGGTGTCCAGCGCGCGTTCGACCCCGACCTCTCGGTCACCAGCCTGGTCGACCTGCTGCGGTCGCTGCTGGAGAGCGCGACGCCCGCGTCGTAGGTGGCGCGAGTCCCTAGTGGGCCGGGGCGCCGTTGCGCTCGGGGGCCGGGAAGGAGACCCGGTTCAGGTGGCGTACGGCCGGACTCAGCAGCGTCGCCAGCGAGATCACCACGTAGCCGATGCCGGCGATCGCGAGCATGTTCTCGATCCCGTACGCAGCCGCCAGCGGCCCCATCGCCAGCTGCCCGACGGGGATGGCGATGTAGGTGCCGAGCTGGTCGTAGGAGGACGCCCGGGAGAGCAGATCGCTGGGGACGTTCTCCTGCATCGAGAGCTGCCAGCCGAGACTGAAGACCTGGATGCCGGCGCCGGAGAGGGCGGCCGCGGGCAACAGCACGGCGAGGTCGGTGGAGAAGCCGAGGGCGGCGATCGGCAGCCCGAACAGGGCCATGCCGATCATGCCGTAGAACAGCGGCCGCTCGAGCCGCACCTTCATCAGCACGAGGGTCGCGGCGAGCACGCCGATCCCCTGGAAGGTGAGGATCAGGCCCCAGCCGCCCGCGCCCAGGCCCGATCCCTCGGCCCGCTGCGGGCCGAGCGTGAGGAGTCCGCCCTCATAGAGCGCATTGAGCATGGTCGCGGCGCCGACACAGAGCCACAGCCAGCTCGTCGAGCGGAAGTAGTCCCACCCCGTGCGCAGATCGCCGATGACCGAGGCCTTGCCGACCGCGCCGCTGATCTTGACCGGCAGCAGCAGCAGAGCCGCGATGATCCAGGTGGCGGCGTCGAGCGCGAGCGCCCAGCCCGCGCCGACACTGAGGACGAGCAGGCCGGCGGTGCCGGGACCGGCGACCGCGACGATCGCGCGGGTCAGCGACATCAGCACGTTGGCCTCCTGCAGCATGGTGCGAGGCACCACGAGCGGGATGATCCCCTGCTGGGCGGGCAGGCCGGCGGCGGAGACGATGCCGTTGAGCGCGGAGAGTGCGATCAGGTGCCACAGCTCGGCGACACCTGCGATGACGAGGACGGCGACGGCCGCCTGGCTCAGGCCCGAGACCAGGTTGGAGGCGAACAGGATCCGGGCTCGGCCCATCCGGTCGGCGAGCACGCCGCCGATGAGCATGAAGACGATCATCGGGATGGTGCGGGCCGCGAGGACGGCGCCGATCGCGATCGGCGCGTCACTGATCTCCAGGACCGCGAAGGCCAGGGCGACGGGCGCCATGAAGTTGCCGACCAGGTTGATCGATCGTGACGCGAAGAACCAGCGGAAGTGGGGTTCGCGAAGGGGGGCTGTCGCCGAGATCCGAGCCATTCGAGAGAGAATAGACCTTCGGGTGATTTCTATCTGCCCAAAATTCTCAATTCTGTCACGAGACCGTTATCCCGGCCGATCGCATCTCCTCGATGGCAGCCGAAGTGCTCGCCGCAGCCACGCCGGCGGCCAGGTCGGCGAGCAGCGTGGTGTGGAAGCCGGCGGCTCGCGCGTCGAGCGCGGTGGCACGTACGCAGTAGTCGGTCGCCAGCCCGCACACGTCGACCTCCTCGACGCCGTGGGCCCGGAGCCAGTCGGTCAGATTGGCGCCGCCGGTGGCCGCGCCCTCGAAGCCGGAGTAGGCCGCGGCGTACTCACCCTTGCGGAAGATCTCGTCGAAGGTGACCGGGTCGAGGTTGTGGTGGAAGGCCTCTCCGTCGGTGCCGACCACACAGTGCGCCGGCCAGGAGTCCACGTAGTCCGGCGGGTTGCCGAAGTGGTCGCCCGGGTCGATGTGGTGGTCCTTGGTGGCCACGACCAGCCCGTACGTCTGCTCCGGGTCCTTGCTCGCCGCCCGCTCCCGCAGCAGTTGACCGATGTCGTAGGCCACCCGGGCCCCGCCGTCGACCGGCAGGGACCCGCCCTCGCAGAAGTCGTTCTGTACGTCGACCACGATCAGTGCACGCGTCATGCCCGCCAGCCTAGACCGGCCCGGCGAGACCGGCCCCGCGAGACATCACTGGAAGAGCGTCGGGATCGCCGGATCGCCCTTCAGGAGCGAGTGGGCGATGACGGGGAGCTCGGCGACCGAGGCGCGGTGACGCTCGCGTGCGGCGTCGAGGGGCTCACGGCCCACGACCTCACCGTTCTTGACCAGCTGGGTGAGCAGCGGCCGGTCGTTGCCGTCGCCCTCGGGTGCGGTGCCGATGCCGATCACCTCGGCGTCGGCGACGTCCTTGCGGTTGCGGCGGCGCAGGGCGTACTTCCGGCCGCCGATCGACGCCTTGGACGCGCTCTTCTTGGCGACCGGCTCGAGGTCGCCGGAGGCGCCCTCGCGGGCGACCAGCTTGTAGACGAACCCGGCGGTCGGGTGGCCGGAGCCGGTGACCAGCTGGGTGCCGACGCCGTAGCCGTCGACCGGGGCGGCCGCGAGGCCGGCGATGGCGTACTCGTCCAGGTCGCTGGTGACGATGATCTTCGTCTCGGTGGCGCCGAGGTCGTCGAGCTGGCGGCGTACGTCATGGGCGAGGAGCCCCAGGTCGCCGGAGTCGATCCGCACCGCGCCGAGCTCGGGACCGGCGATCTCGACCGCCTTCGCCACCGCCTCGGCGATGTCGTAGGTGTCCACGAGCAGCGTCGTGCCCTTGCCGAGGGAGGCGACCTGAGCCTCGAAGGCCTGCTCCTCGGTGTCGTGCAGGAGGGTGAAGGCGTGCGCGGAGGTGCCGGTCGTGGGCACGCCGAAGCGGGCGCGGGCGGCGAGGTTGGAGGTGGCGGTGAAGCCGGCCACGTAGGCCGCGCGGGCGGCGGCGATCGCGGCCGCCTCGTGGGTGCGGCGCGAGCCCATCTCGATGCACGGGCGCTCACCGGCCGCGAGCGTCATCCGGGAGGCCGCGGTGGCGATGGCCGAGTCGTGGTTGTAGATCGAGAGGAGCACGGTCTCCAGGACCACCGCCTCGGCAAAGCTGGCCTCGACCACGAGCAGCGGCGAGTGCGGGAAGAAGGTCTCGCCCTCGGCGTACCCCCAGATGTCGCCGGTGAAGCGGTAGCCGGCCAGCCATTCCAGGGTCGGGCCGTCGACGACGCCCTCCAGGACGGCCAGCTGCTCCGAGCCGAAGCGGAACGCCTCGAGGGCGTCGAGCGCGCGCCCGACCCCGGCCACCACGCCGTAGCGCCGCCCGCCGGCCAGGCGCCGGGGGAACAGCTCGAAGACGGCGCGACGCTCCGCGGTGCCCGCCTTCAGGGCGGCCTGGAGCATGGTCAGCTCGTAGTGATCTGTCAGGAGCGCGGTCGAGTCCGCTGTCGAGTCCACGGGCATATCGTGGCACCACGGGCACAGTGTGTGAGCGCGCCCGCGCGCAACGGACCGACTTGGAGTGCGGTATCGAGTCCACTGGCGCCTACGTGGCACGATGGGTCTCATGAGCGCGCCAAGCCCCGTGGAGCTCGACGAGCCGGAGATCGACGACGTCGTCGCACCGTCGACCCCATGGGTGACCATCGTCTGGAACGACCCGGTCAACCTGATGTCGTACGTCACCTTCGTCTTCCAGAAGTACTTCGGCTACTCCAAGAAGAAGGCGGAGAAGCTGATGATGGAGGTGCACAACGACGGCAAGTCGGCCGTCTCCTCCGGGTCACGCGAGGAGATGGAGCGCGACGTGCAGGCGATGCACGAGTACGGGCTGTGGGCGACGCTGGAGAAGCAGGATTGATGGGCGGGTTCAGCTACCACCGCCGCAGCAAGCAGATCATCGCGACCTTCTCCGGGTTCGAGGCCGACCTGCTCCGTTCGTTGGCCTCGCAGCTCGTCGAGCTGTTGCGCAACGAGGTCGCCGCACCCGCCGAGAGCGACGACCCGCTCGAGGCCCTGCTCGACTTCTCGGGGCCGACCACCGAGCCCGAGGACCCGGTCCTGAAGCGGCTCTTCCCCTCTGCCTACGGGAACGACGAAGAGGCCGCCGGGGAGTTTCGGCGGTTCACCGAGGGTGGGCTGCGCGACGGCAAGGCGCGGGCCGCGTCCACGATCATCGACTCGCTCGAGGAGGCGGGCCTCCCGCCCGAGCTCGACGAGGACGGGCTGGTCATCGACGTCGAGCTGCCGATCCCCGACGCCGAGGCGTGGATGCGCTCCTTCACCGACATCCGGCTCGCGCTGGCGACCCGGCTCGGGGTCGAGGAGGGCGACGAGGACTTCTGGGACTCGCTGCCCGACGACGACCCCGCCGGCCAGGTCTACGGCATCTACCAGTGGGTCGGGATCCTGCAGGAGACCATGGTCGAGGCGCTGTGGGCGGCGTCCTGACTAGGGCGAGCGTTCGGCCGTACGACTGTCCAGCAGGGTGACCAGGATCCGGGTGAGCGTCCTCCGGTCCTCCTCGGGCAGGGGCTGCAGGAGCTCGTCGGCCGCCTGCTGACGAGCATCCTCGATCAGTCGTCCCAGGCGTACGCCTTCCTCGGTGGCGACCACGCAGACCGCCCGACGGTCGGCAGGATCCGGCTGGCGCACGACCAGGCCGTGGAGTTCGAGGCCGTCGATGACCTCGGTGGCCGACCGAGGGACGATGCGGAGCCTCTCGGCGAGCGCCGAGAGACGCATCGGCTCATCGGCGGCGAGCACCATCCGCAGGGCGCGGGCCTGCGAGGGGGTGACGCCCCAGCGGGCGGTCGCGTCGCCGAAGCGGCGGCGCAGGGTGCGCGCTGCCGCCATCAGCAGGTCGGCGGTCTCGTCCACAGGAATAATCCTAACGCCATCGTGCGTTGGCCTCATTGTGAGCCAACCTCAGTAAATAGGATCGAGGTGTTCGAATGAGTGAGCCGCACCCGTACAAACCTTCCGGCGAATCCGGCGAATCCGGCCGATCCGGCCGTGATCCCGGCAGCAAGCGCGCCGATCGCGCCCAGCTCGAGGCCAAGCCGGTCTCGCTGCGGCGGATCGCGCGCCTCTTCGCGCCCTACCGTGGGCGCCTGCTTCTCGTCGTGGCGCTGATCGTGGTGAGCTCGGTGATCGGTCTGGCGCAGCCGTTCCTGGTCAAGCACGTCATCGACACCGCCCTGCCCGAGCGCGACACCACGCTGCTCGTGCTCAGCGTCGCCGCGATGGTGCTCGTCGCGATCGCCTCCGCCGCCCTCGGAGTGGCCCAGACGCTGATCTCGACCGAGGTCGGCCAGCGGGTCATGCACCGGCTGCGTACCGACCTCTTCGGGCACCTGCAGCGCCAGTCGCTGGACTTCTTCACCCGTACGCGGGGTGGCGAGGTGCAGTCGCGGATGGTCAACGACATCGGCTCGATGCAGTCGGTGGTCACCTCCACCGCGACCTCGATCGCGGCCAACGTCACGGTCGTCGTCGGCACCGTGGTCGCGATGATGGCGCTCAACTGGCGGCTCGCGCTGATCTCGCTGGTGGTGCTGCCGCCGGCGGTGTGGACGACCCGCAAGGTGGCGCAGATGCGCTACGCGGTCACGACGCAGCGTCAGGCGAAGATGGCCGACCTGCACGTGCAGGTCGAGGAGGGGCTCTCGGTCAGCGGCATCCTGCTGACCAAGACGCTCGGTGCCGCGCCGGCCCTGGCCTCCCGTTTCGAGCAGACCTCCCACGACCTCGTCGGGCTGGAGGTACGCAGCCAGCTCGCCGGGCGGTGGCGGATGGCGACGATGCAGGTGGTCTTCGCCGCGGTTCCGGCCGCGCTCTACCTCGCCGCGGGCTTCCCGGCGACCTCCGGTGCGCTGACCATCGGGACCCTGGTCGCCTTCGTCTCGCTCCAGGGCTCGCTCTTCCGGCCGCTGATGGGTCTGCTCAACGTCGGGGTCGACGTGACCTCCTCCCTGGCGCTCTTCTCGCGGATCTTCGAGTACCTCGACCTGCCGGTCGAGATCGACGACCCGGACTCCCCGGTGGCTCTGGGTGAGGCTCGCGGGGAGGTCGTCCTCGACGACGTCGGGTTCTCCTACGACGGGTCGCAACCCGTCCTCGAGCACATCTCGCTGCGGGTGCCCGCCGGCGGCTCGCTGGCGCTGGTCGGGGCCACCGGATCGGGCAAGTCGACGCTGGCCGGGATGGTCGCGCGGCTGCACGACCCGACCTCTGGCCGGGTGCTGCTCGACGGGGTCGACCTGCGCGACCTGACCCTCGCCGACCTGGCCGCCAACGTCGGCATGGTCACCCAGGAGACCTATCTGCTTCATGCGAGCGTTCGCGACAATCTGCGCCACGCGCGCCCCGAGGCGAGCGACGCCGAGATCGAGGAAGCTGCTCGTGCGGCCCGGATCCACGACCTGATCGTCGGGCTCCCCGACGGCTACGACACGCTCGTCGGCTCCCGCGGCCACCGGTTCTCCGGCGGTGAGCAACAGCGGCTGGCGATCGCTCGCACGCTGCTGCGCGACCCGCGCGTCCTCGTGCTCGACGAGGCCACCTCCGCGCTCGACAACACCACCGAGCGGGAGGTCCAGGCCGCCCTGGACCGCCTGGCGGAGGGGCGTACGACGATCACCATCGCCCACCGCCTCTCCACCGTTCGCGACGCCGACCAGATCGCCGTGCTCGACCAGGGCCGGGTCGTCGAGGTCGGCACCCACGAGGAGCTGCTGCTGCGCGCCGGCGCCTACGCCGACCTCGTACGCGGCGGTCTGACGGCGGCTGCCTAGCACGGATCCGGTGCGCGATGCGGACGGCGTCCGAGGGCCGGTCACGTTCAGGATCCGGTGCTCGGGCGCATACGCTGAGCAGCGTGCTGACCATCGACCAGGCGACGTACGACGCGATCGTCGCCCACGCGAAGCGCGACCATCCCGACGAGGCGTGCGGGATCGTCGCGGGCCCTGAGGGGTCCGACCGGCCGGAGCGGTTCATCGAGATGATCAACGCCGCCGGCTCGCCGACCTTCTACGAGTTCGACTCGACCGATCTGCTCCAGCTCTACAAGGAGATGGACGCGAACGACGAGGAGCCGGTGGTCGTCTACCACTCCCACACGGCCACCGAGGCCTACCCCTCGCGCACCGACATCGGGCTGGCGATGGAGCCGAACGCTCACTACGTGCTGGTCAGCACCCGAGAGCACGGAAATGACGAGGGTCCGGTCGAGTTCCGGTCCTACCGGATCGTCGACGGCACCGTCACCGAGGAAGAAATCAGCATCGTCCCGACGTTGTCGTGACGCGCAACACCTACATCTAGGAGAACGAACCCATGGCCATCGAGGTCAAGATCCCGACCATCCTCCGCACCTACACCGCCGGTGAGAAGGCAGTCAGCGCCGAGGGCAAGACCCTGAGCGCGCTCATCGACGACCTCGAGGCGAACCACTCCGGCATCAAGGAGCGCCTCATCGACAACGGTGACCTGCGCCGCTTCGTCAACGTCTACATCAACGACGAGGACGTACGTTTCATCGGCGGTCTTGACGCCGAGCTCAAGGACGGCGACCAGGTCGTCGTGCTTCCCGCCGTCGCCGGCGGCTGCTGAACCCTTCAGCCCAGAATGCCGCGGTCGTACGCTCGTGCGACCGCGGCTGCTCTGTCTGTGACCCCCAGCTTGTCGAGGATGTGACCCAGGTGGGTCTTGACCGTCGCCTCGCTGACGAAGAGCTTCGCGGCGATGGCGCGGTTGGTCGTGCCGCGCGCGACGAGGGTGAGCACCTCGCGCTCGCGGGGGCTCAGCTGGGCCGTCGGACCGGGTGAGCGCAGCCGGGAGGCGAGCCGGGTCGCTACCGCGGGGGAGAGGACGGTCTCGCCGGCCGCCGTCGCGCGGACGGCCTCGACCAGGTCCGGTGTCGGCGCGTCCTTGAGCAGATAGCCGGTCGCACCTGCCTCGATCGCGGCGACCACGTCGGAGTCGGTGTCGAACGTCGTCAGGACCAGTACGCCGGTCTGCGACTCCAACGCCCGGAGCCGCTCGATCACCTCGACCCCGCCGGTGCCGGGCATCCGCAGGTCCAGCACGAGTACGTCCGGCTCTAGCTCCTCGACGAGGGCCAGTGCCTCCGCCCCGTCGCCGGCCTGGCCGACGACCTCGAAGCCTTGCGCGCGGAGCACCCCGACCACCCCGTCGCGTACGACGGGATGGTCGTCGGCGACCACGATCCTGATCTGAGTCATGCGGGTCCTCGGGGGAGTGCGGGGATACTGGCGGAGACGGCGGTGCCGGCGCCGGGGGCGGACTCGAGGGTGAAGGTGCCGGCCAGGCGCTGCGCCCGCTCGCGCATCACGCCCAGCCCGAACGAGGACGAGCGGCGCGGAGCGGCGGGGTCGAAGCCGGAGCCGTCGTCGCGCACGTCGAGGATGACGTCGGCATCGTCGAAGGTGAGAGTGACGCCGACCCGGGAGGCGTCGGCGTGCTTGGCGACGTTGGCGAGCGCCTCCTGGGCGATCCGGAGCAGCGTCGCCTCGACCTCGGAATGCAGCGCCGTGGCCTCGCCGACGACGACGAAGGAGGCCTCGACGCCGTGGTCGTCGCGCCAGCTCGTGACCAGACTCGAGAGGGCGTCGGCGAGGCCTGCTTCGGCCAGCTGGGCAGGGGTCAGGTCCTGCACCGACCGCCGGGCCTCGACCAGCGCGGTGCGGGCCATCTCGGTTGCCCTGGCCACCCGGCGGCGTACGTCCTGGGCATCCGCGGAGCCCTCGGCGGCCTGGAGCTGGGCCACGACGCCGGCCAGGGACTGGGCGATGGTGTCGTGGATCTCGCGGGCGAGGCGCTCGCGCTCGTCGCGTACGCCGGCCGAGCGTGACTGGGCGAGCAGCTCCTGCTGGAGCCGGGCGTTCTCGGTGAGTGCTTCCTCGAGACGGTCGATCGTCGCGGCGCGCTCCCGGCTGACGGCGTCGAGGTGCTCGCTGTAGCGGCCCATGAGCGAGGCGAGACCGAAGTTGAGCACGAACAACAGCGGCAGCAGCAGGCTCTGCCATGGGTTGTCGTATGGGGGCGGACCTCCGGTCTGGCCCATCGCCATGATCACTGCGGTGGCCGCCATCGCCACCCATCGCCACCGACCGCGGAAGGAGTCGAAGGCGTCCAGGAACCCGATCCAGGCGAAGATGCAGAACAGCGGGTGCATCGCTGTCAGCACCGCGGCCAGTGCCGTGCGGCCGATGTAGCCGACCGGATGGGGGCGGCCGTAGACGTACATCCATCGCCACGTCCACACCGCGGTCGCCGCCACGAGGATCCCGAAGATCACGCGCGCGCCGGGCGACTGCGGCCCGATCTCGGGGAAGGTCGCGACGCAGATCGCCGAGGCGAGCGCGAGCAGCACGAAGGGCAGCACCTTGAGATTGCGCTCCCAGCGCTGCTCGTGCTCGACGGCCGAGGTCATGTGGAGGACCTTCTCATTCCCAGCGGAAGGCGCGCACGGCAATCAGGTACAGCACGACCGCCCAGCCGCCCATCAACGCCAGATCCACCAGTTGCGGGAAGGCGCCGCCGGCGGCGTCGTTGAGCGCGTTGGAGGCCGCGCCGTAGGGCGTGAACGAGATGATGTCGCGGGCGGTGCCGCCGAAGGCCTCGACCGGGAAGTAGACCCCCGCGGTGAACATCGACGGGAAGAAGACCACCATCCCCACCACCTGCCCGGTCTTCGCGTTGGGGGAGACCGCGGTGATCGCGGCGCCGATCCCGAGCGAGACGGCCAGTGCCAGGACGTAGGCGGCGACGTATCCGAGGAGCGACTCCGGGAGCGGGGTCCCGAACGCCACCCGGCCGAGCACGATCACGATCACCGAGGACGCCGCGACCGCGATGGCGTGCACCAGCACCTGGCCGAGCAGGATCGAGGCGGGGCGGGCCGGCGTGGTCCCGAGCCGCCGCAGGACCCCGCTCTCGCGGTAGCCGGTCAGCGTCGGCGGCATCGTCATGATCGCCGCCATGATCATCGAGAGCAGCACGGTGACCGGGACGTAGACATCGATCAGGCTCCGGCCGCCGAGGTCGGCACTGTCCTCGCGGAAGCTCGGGATCAGCCCGAGGACCCCCAGCAGCAGGCTCGGGAACAGGACGATCCAGAAGAGCGAGAGCCGCTCGCGCGCGAAGAGCCGGGACTCCGTACGGATCACGGCAACGGTCGGGCTGGTCATCGGAGCGCCTCCTGGCGAGTGTCTGTTTCGGTGAGGTCGAGGTAGGCGGCGTCGAGGCTGCCCGCGGCGACCCGGAGTCGCTGCGGGGTCACGCCCTGCGCACGCAGCATCTCGACGACCGCGAGCGCGACCCCTTCGGCGCCCTCGACGGTGACGGTGCCGTTCTCGCTGCGTGCGGCGGTGACGCCGTCGAGATCGCGCAGCGAGGCCAGGTCGATCGCGACCGCGGTCTCGAACGTGGTGATCGTGGCGGCGGAGGCGGAGTCGATGAGCCCGGCCGGGGTGTCCAGCGCCCGGATCCGGCCGGCGTCGACGATGGCGATCCGGTCGCAGAGCGTCTGCGCCTCCTCCATCGAGTGGGTGACCAGCAGGACGGTCACACCCCGGTCGCGTACGTCTCGCACCAGGTCCCACACCTCACGGCGGGCCCGCGGGTCAAGGCCGGTGGTGAGCTCGTCGAGGACGACGACCCGCGGCCGGCCGATCAGCGCCAGCGCGATCGAGAGCCGCTGCTGCTGACCGCCGGAGAGGTTCTCGAACCGCTGCCCGAGGTGGATGCCGAGACCCAGCCGCTCGGCCAGCGGCGCCCACGGCTCAGGGTCGGGGTAGAAGGCGCTCCACAGCTCCAGCGCTTCCTGAACGGTGATCTTCGGCTGCAGCTTGGCCTCTTGGAGCTGTACGCCGAGCACCTCCGTCACGGCGGCGCGATCCGTCCACGGGTCGATGCCGTGGACCCGGATCCGGCCGCGGTCCCCGACCCGGAGGCCGGCGATCGACTCGACGGTTGTGCTCTTGCCGGCTCCGTTGGGGCCGAGGATGCCGAAGATCTCTCCGGTCTCGACGTGAAGGCTGATCTCGTCGACCGCCACCTTGTCGCCATAGGTCTTGCGCAGGCCGTCCACGACGACCGCTGGTTCTCGCTCCTGATGCATACCTTCAGCCTGGTCGGTGACGCGGTCTCACGGATCGGGCGATCGGCGCGAGTGGGCATCAGTCGATCGGTTGATGCGACGATGGACCCCATGCGCTACGACAACCTGCTGGCGTCGGTCGGGGGCACCCCGTTGGTGGGGCTGCCCCGCCTCTCGCCCTCTCCCGACGTACGTCTGTGGGCCAAGCTCGAGGACCGGAACCCCACCGGCTCGATCAAGGACCGCCCGGCTCTTCGCATGGTCGAGGAGGCCGAGAAGGACGGCAGGCTCCGCCCGGGCTGCACGATCCTGGAGCCGACCTCCGGCAACACCGGGATCTCGCTGGCCATGGCGGCCAAGCTCAAGGGCTACCGGATCGTGTGCGTGATGCCCGAGAACACCTCCGAGGAGCGGCGCCAGCTGCTGCGGATGTGGGGCGCCGAGATCGTCTCCTCGCCCGCCGCCGGTGGCTCCAACGAGGCGGTCAGGGTCGCCAAGCGCCTCGCCGCCGAGCACCCCGACTGGGAGATGCTCTACCAGTACGGCAACGCCGCCAACGCGCGCGCCCACGAGGAGGGCACCGGCCCCGAGCTCCTCGCCGACCTTCCCTCGATCACCCACTTCGTCGCCGGACTGGGCACGACCGGCACGCTCATGGGCGTCGGCCGCTTCTTCCGCACCGCCAAGCCGGACGTACGCATCGTCGCCGCCGAGCCGCGCTACGGCGAGCTCGTCTACGGGCTCAGGAATCTCGACGAGGGCTTCGTCCCCGAGCTCTACGACGCGTCCCTGATCGACGCCCGCTTCTCGGTCGGCCCCCGTGACGCCGTACGTCGCGTCCGCGAGCTCCTCGAGCTCGAGGGCATCTTCGCCGGCATCTCCACCGGCGCCATCCTCCACGCCGCCCTCGCCCAGGCCGCCAAGTCCCTCAAGGCGGGCGAGAAGGCCGACATCGCCTTCGTCGTCGCCGACGGCGGCTGGAAGTACCTCTCCACCGGGGCGTACGAAGGCACCATCGACGACGCCGAGGAAGGCCTCGAGGGCCAGCTCTGGGCCTGACCGCCGGTGACGGGCGTCAGCGGCAGAAGGCGTAGACGACGAGGCCGTGGTCCTCGCCGGAGAAGACCTGGTCGAGGGCCTTGCCGGTGAGGTGGGCGTCGACGTAGCGCGGGGCGGGGCCGGTGGCGACGATGGCGTGGCCGGGGAGTCTGCCGGTCATGTCGCGTGGGGCCTCGGCGCTCCAGCAGTCGTGCTTCTCGATGAGCGCGGCGGGGCTGCCGGGGGCCATCGGGCGCCCGGACCAGACGCTGCCGGCCTCGGGCTCGGCGCCGAGCTGCACCAGCGCTACGGCGACGGCGGATGCGTACATCGCCCAGATGCCGAGCGCCAGGAACCCCGTGCGTCCGAGGAAGGCTCTCACTCCTGGGCAACGCGGCAGCGGGCCCCGGGGTTACGGGCGGTGGCCGGAGGCGGCCACGTCGTGGTCGTGGATCCAGGCGAGATGACGGTCGTACGCATCGCCTGACGCGAGCCGCTTGTTGCGGGCCTGCGCGCGAGGACCGTCGGGGAGGTGGAGGACGTCGGCGGCGGCCAGCGAGGCGATCTGGATGCGGCGGGTGCGGTCGCGGCGGCGTACCTCGTAGGTCGTTCGGGCTCGGTCCGTGTCGTCGTCGGTGGCGAGGCAGTCGGCGAGGACGATCGCGTCCTCGATCGCCTGGGCGGCGCCCTGGCCGTGGTGGGGGACCATCAGGTGCGCGGCGTCGCCGAGCAGCGTGACCCGGCCGCGCGACCAGGTGGCCAGGGGTGGACGGTGGAAGAGGCCCCAGTGCTCCGAGCACGGTGCCGCGGAGATCATCTGGACCACGGCCGGATGCCAGCCGGCGTACGCATGGACATGCTCGTCCGGGTCGGCCGGCCAGGACCACGAGTCCGCTGCCCAGGGCCCGAGCTGCCGCTTGACCAGCAGGAACGCGTGGTCGCCGTCGCCGACCGGATGATGCATCAGGTGGCCGTCGGTCCCCGTCCACACCTGCACCCGGCCGGGATCGGGGAGCAGTGTGAGCTGCGAGCGCGGGACGATCCCGCGCCAGGCGATGCACCCGGAGAACTGGGCGTCGTCGTAGCCGACGACGTGCTCGCGCAGCATCGATCCGGCGCCGTCGGCGCCGATGACCAGGTCGGCCTCGACCGACTCGCCGTCGGCGAACTCCAAGGCCACGGGGCCGTCGCCGGGATCGGCGAGATCCACCAGACGGTGGCCGAGGTGGAGCCCTTCGGTGCCGAACATCTCGCTCAGAAGCGCGTGCAGGTCGGCGTGACCGATGCCGTAGCAGGGCGCCCCGGCACGGTCGGCGTACTCGGCGGCGGAGAGCACCCGGCCGATCGCGGCTCCGGTGTGGCCGTCGCGCCAGACCCAGCCATTGACGGTCGCCGCCGCCTCACCGAGATCCGGCTCGAGTCCGATGCGCTCCAGGAGCCGGGTCGCGTTGGCCGGTAGCAGCACGGCGTCGCCGGCCGGGCGTGGGTCGGTCGCGGCCTCGTACACCTCGACCTCGATGCCTCTGCGGCGCAGCTCGACGGCGAGAGTCAGGCCGCCGATGCCGGCGCCGATGATCGTGACCCGCCGGGCACGACGATCCCTGCGTAAAGCTGCCCGAGCCATCCGGGTGACTGACATCGCACGCTCCTTGGGGAGGTTACGTTCGAAACGTACCTCAGGGGCGTGTGTGCTCGTGGACGGTTACGGCAAACATCATTTGACGTCGAGCGTCTGCTCCGTGCCGATGTCGCTGGTCCCGATGGGGCCGAGGCCGAGGAGATCCAGGGCCAGGTTGCCAAGGTCGGCGTTGCGTACGGGCTGGGGGCCGTCGTAGTCGGGCCGGTCCTTGCCGGGGTCGCGGTAGTCGTCGGCGTTGAGCTCGTAGAGGTCCGTGCCGGCGCCGGCGTCCGGGCCCCACACGATGAACGGGATCCGGTAGTTCTCGTAGACCTTCTCGGAGTGGTTGGTGATGCCCGGCTTGAAGCCGTGGTCGGCGGTGAGGATGACGTCGAGCTCCTTCGTCAGCCCCGGATCGGCGTCGATGACGTCGAGGAGCTCGCCGACCTGGGCGTCGGACTCCTCGACGGCCTCCAGATACTCCGGCGACATCCCGCCCGAGGCGTGTCCGGCGGCGTCGGGAAGGGACAGATGTACGAAGGTGAGGTCCCGCCGCTCGTCGGCGAGATCCTCGGCGGCTTCCGGGACCAGCTCGTCGTGGTCGTCGATCGGCACGTAGAGGTCGATGTCGTCCTCCCAGGCCCGCTGCCACAGCTCGAACTTCTGCTTCGTCACGAAGACCCCGGTGCTGAGCCCGGCCTCGTGGGCGACGGTGAACACCGACTCCTCGTTCTTCGAGATCGACTTCGACGGGTCGCCGACGTTCCAGGTGACCCCGTGGCCGCCGTCGTCGGCGTCGATCGGGTCGCCGGTGACCATGCTGGTGTGGTTGGGCAGGGTGATGTTCTTCTCGTAGGCGGTGCGCGCGTTGAGCGTCGAGGCGCCCTCGTCGATCAGCCGGTGGATGTTGGGCGTCTTCGCCGGCCCCAGCTTCGCGAGCGCATCCGGGTTGAGCCCGTCGATCGAGATCGCGAGCACCTTGCGGCCGACCTGGGTGGGCTCACGCTCCGCACGGACGCGGCCATCGCCCCTGTCGCCATCGGCACCGCCACCGCCACCGCCGTTGTCCCGGTCGGGCAGGGCGGTGAACGCCACGACGAGCACGACGACGAGGAAGATGCCGAAGGAGACGAGAGGGAAGAGGCGACGCACCGGCACACCCTAAGTGAACCCGATGGCACCCCGGGCGAACGCTCAGCGAATGTCTAGTGACTGAGTTGAGTTCAGCGTGCTGCCGGGGATCGGGCCCAGACCGAGCAGGTCCAGGGCCAGGTTGCCGAGGTCGCCGTTGCGGATCGGCTGCCTGCCGGCGTACGTCGGCCGGGTCGTCCCCGGCGCTAGGTAGTCGGGGTTGAGCCGGTAGAGCGAGGCGCCGCGGGCGACGCCGGGGCCCCACACGACGAACGGGATCCGGTAGTTGGAGTAGAGGTGGGCACCGTGGTCCCTGGCGGCGGCCTTGAACCCGTGGTCGGCGGTGAGGATGACGTACGTCGACCGCTTCAGCGTCGTCGAGGCGTCGATCGTCTTCAGCAGCCTGCCGATGCGGGCATCGGTGCGGATCACCGAGGCGCGGTAGGCCGCGCTCATCCCGCCGTCGCGGTGGCCGTAGTGGTCGGGGGAGCCCAGATGGACGAAGGTGAAGGCACGCTTGTTGGTCGCCAGGTCGGCGGCCGCCCGGTTCACCAGGTCGGCGTCGCTGTCGACCACGAACCGGTCGATCGAGGGCCAGGAGCGGTCGAAGATGCCGAACTTCGACTTCGACGCGAACAGGGCACTGCTCCGGCCGGTGCGCTCGACCTGGCTGAAGACCGATGAGACCGGGTGGCCGGCGGCCTCCTGCACCGTCATCCAGCGGCGGTCGTCGTTCCAGGTGACCCCGTGGCCGTGCGCGGACCGGGTGATCCGGCGGCCGGTGACCATCGAGGTGTGGTTGGG
The DNA here is from genome assembly GCF_044744805.1 of Nocardioides sp. NPDC087217. Lineage (NCBI taxonomy): Bacteria > Bacillati > Actinomycetota > Actinomycetes > Propionibacteriales > Nocardioidaceae > Nocardioides > Nocardioides sp. NPDC087217. The sequence goes on along the minus strand of NZ_JBIUZB010000001.1, from coordinate 227,584 downwards.
CAGGGTGACGTTCTGCTCGTACTCGCTGCGCGCCTGGCGGGTCGAGGCGCCGCCGCGCATCAGCCGGTAGATGTTGGGCAGGTTGCCCGGGCCGAGCTTCTCGACCGCGGTCACGCTGAGGCCGTCGACGGAGATCGCCAGCACCCGCTTCGTGGTCGCCGCCTGCGCGGGCCGCCCGGGCAGCTCGACGACCGCGAAGGTGACGCTCAACAGGGTGATCAGGACCATCAGCACCAGCGAGCGCCGAGAAATCGTCATAACCGGACGTTAACAACACTGATCCGGCCCGCTCATGAACGTGAGATGGATCTCGGGTATGTCTCGAGTGACCCCCAGCACTGCGAAGTTGCGCTGTTTGGGCCTAGCCTTGACGATCGTGCAGTCCGTCTCGTCCCTGGGTTCGCCCTCGCCCCTGGGTTCAGCCCAGCCCGACCGCGACGCCCCGATCGGGATCTTCGACTCGGGCTTCGGCGGTCTCACCGTGGCGCGATCGGTGATCGACCAGCTCGCCCACGAGTCGATCCTGTACGTCGGCGACACCGCCCGCGCGCCCTACGGGCCCAAGCCGATCGCCGAGGTGCGCGAGTACGCCCTGGAGTGCCTCGACCATCTCGTCGCGCAGGGCGTGAAGGCGCTGGTGATCGCGTGCAACTCGGCCTCGGCCGCGATGCTGCGCGATGCCCGGGAGCGCTACAAGCCGCTGCCCGTCGTCGAGGTCATCCTGCCGGCGACCCGCCGTGCCGTCGCGGCGTCCCGCACGGGCCGGATCGGGGTCATCTGCACCCATGCGACCGCCGAGTCGATGGCGTACGACGACGCCTTCGCCGCGGCTCCCCACGTCTCGCTGCACACCCAGGCGTGCCCCCAGTTCGTCCCGTTCGTCGAGGCCGGCATCACCGGCGGCGACGAGCTCCTGGCCGCCGCCCACGAGTATCTGGACCCGCTGACCAGCGCCGGGGTCGACACGCTGATCCTCGGGTGCACCCACTATCCGCTCCTGACTGGTGTGATCTCCTATGTGATGGGCGACAACGTGACGCTGGTCAGCAGTGCCGAGGAGTCGGCGAAGGACGTCTACCGCGTCCTCGCCGAGCACGACCTGATGCGCGAGGGCGGCGAGCCGACCTACACGTTCCTCACCACCGGCAACCCCGCCGAGTTCAAGGCGATCGGTGCCCGGTTCCTGGGCCCGGAGCTCGCCGCCGCCCAGCAGTTCGCCGGAGGGATGGGATGACCTCCGGGATGCGGCTGACAGTGATCGGATGCTCGGGCTCCTATCCCGGGCCCGACAGCCCCGCCTCCTGCTATCTCGTCGAGGCCGACGACGAGGACGGACGTACGTGGCGGATCGTGCTCGACATGGGCAACGGTGCGCTCGGGGTCCTGCAGCGCTACATCGACCCGCTGCTGATCGACGCGGTCCTGCTCTCGCACCTGCACGCCGACCACTGCGTCGACATGACCTCCTACTACGTGCTCCGCAAGTGGCACCCCACCGGCCCGCAGCCGCCGATCCCCGTCTACGGCCCCAAGGGCACCGGCCGGCGCCTGGCGAAGGCCTACGACCTGCCCAAGCGCCCCGGGATGCGCGAGGAGTTCGCGTTCTCGACCTACACCGGGCCGATCCATCTCGGTCCGTTCGTGATCACCCCGACCTCCGTGGAGCATCCGGTCGACGCGTACGGGCTCCGGATCGAGGCGCACGGCAAGGTCATCGCCTACAGCGGCGACACCGCCGAGACCGAGGCGCTGCTCGACATCGCCACAGACGCCGACCTGTTCGTCTGCGAGGCCGCCTTCCGCGACGGCGTCGACAACCCGCCCGGCGTGCACATCACCGGCGTCCACGCGGGGGAGTACGCCACCAAGGCTCATGTGAAGAAGCTGGTCGTCACTCACGTCCCGCCCTGGCACGACCCCGCCGACGCCCTCCGCGAGGCGCGCTCGGCGTACGACGGTCCGACCGAGCTGGCGGCGACGGGGGCTGTGTACGAGGTCTGAGGTCGGGCAGGGATACCCGGTTAACCGGGTATCCCTGCACTTCTCGGGCATTGCAACACCTGAGAAGTGCAGGAAAAGCCTGAGCGGTGTGACGCGTGTGGTCGGTGAGGCGAGCGGCTCAGACCAGGCCGGCGTCGTGGACCGTGATCGCGATCTGGACGCGGTTGGTGGCGCCGAGCTTGTCGAAGAGGCGCGAGACGTGCGCCTTGACGGTCGGGATCGAGAGGTAGAGCTCCTTGGCGATCTCGGCGTTGCTTAGCCCGCGCCCGACGGCGAGGGCGACCTCGTGCTCGCGCTCGGTGAGCGCCTCGAGCCGGCGGCTGGCGGCAGCGGCGCGCTCGCCGGTCGGCTCGGCGCGGAGCCGGGTGATCAGGGTGCGGGTCGCCTTGGGGGAGAGGATCGGCTCGCCGGAGGCGACCGCGCGGATCGCCGCGACGATCTCGGGCGGGGGCGTGTCCTTGAGCAGGAACCCGTCGGCGCCGGCGGCGAGGGCGTCGACGACGTACTCGTCGGCACCGAAGGTGGTCAGCACGATGACCCGCGGCGACCGAGACTCGGTGAGCACCCGCCGGGTGGCCTCGAGGCCGTTGATGCGCGGCATCCGGATGTCCATCAGCACGACGTCAGGAGCGGACGTGCGGACCAGAGCGAGCGCCTCCTGGCCATCGGTCGCCTCGCCGACGACCTCGATGTCGGCCTGACCTCCGAGCATCAGCCCGAGGGCCGAGCGTACGAGCGGGTCGTCGTCGACGATCCCCACCTTGATCTTGGCCGGACTCTCTGGGCTGGTCCCTGGGCTGCTCACTGGCCCCACGGTAGCCATGCTTCGAGGATGAAGACATCCTTTTCCGTGCGGTGCGCGAGGCGTCCACCCGCCAGGTCGACGCGCTCGGTGAGCCCGACCAGGCCCAGCCCGGCGCCGGGCGTGTTGGAGTCGAAGCCGAGCCGGTTGCGCAGCAGCACCTCGATCCCGTGCTCCTCCGAGCCTTGCAGGGACACCTTCAGGGCCGCCCCGGGCGCATGTTTGCGGGCGTTGGTGATGCCCTCCTGCACGACCCGGTAGATCGACCGCCCGACCGCCTCCGGCGGCGAGCCCTCGACGTCGTCGTCGAAGGTGATGTTCATGCCGCCCTCGCGGGCCTCCTCGACGAGGCGGCCGAGGTCGGCGTACGTCGGCTGGGGCGCGGTCTCGGGATCCTCGCCGTTGCCGCGCAGCACGCCGAGAACGGTCCGGAGGTCGTCGAGCGCCCGGTGGGCACCGTCGCGGATGGTGCCGACCTCGGCCCGCAGCTGGTCGGCGGAGAGGTCCTCGCGGTAGGCGAGCGCGCCGGCCTGCATGGAGATGTGGGAGATGCGGTGGGCGAGCACATCGTGCATCTCGCGGGCGATCCGCCGGCGCTCGGTCTCGCGGGCCTGGGAGACGCGCAGCGCCTGCTCGGCCTCGGCGGTCTCGGCGCGGAGCCGGAGCGTCGCGATCAGCTCACGGCGGGAGCCGATGTACATGCCCCACGCGACCATTGCGGCGATGATCACCACGTTGGCTCCGAGGTTGAAGCCCCACAACGGGATGCCAGGGATCTCCTCTGCGGGGGTGGTCTCCATCACCGCGAACCAGAACATGCCGGCGGCGACGTTGAGCAGGGAGATCGGGATGATCTCGCGCCAGCGGCGCCGGGTCGCCAGCGAGACCAGGGCGAGGCTTGACGCTCCGGCGGAGAGGATCGAGAACGCCCCGGCGACGATGGTGAACGTGGCGATCGCCACCGGCCAACGGCGGCGCCAGAAGACCAGGACCATGCAGAGGACGCCGAGGCCGAGGTCGAGCAGGAAGCGCCACTCCGGCCACCCGTCGGTGCTGGAGATCAAGCCGATGGCGCTGATCCCCAGAGCGAGGAGATACCGCCACACGTGCCCCCACAGGCTCAGGCGTGGCTGATAGGCCTCAGGTGACGGTTGCTGCACGGCGTACACGCTAGTCAACCGAGGTCGGGGACACAGGATCCCGCGGTCGCGCCAGGACCCATACTTTCGTCGGGTCGAGGGTCATCCGTATGTCCGATGCAGTCTGCGCCGGAGGCACGGCAGGATGTACGACATGATCAAAGTCGAAGGACTGACGAGGGTCTATGGGACCTTCACCGCGGTCGACGACGTGTCGTTCACCGCCGAGGCCGGCAAAGTCACCGGCTTCCTCGGCCCGAACGGCGCGGGCAAGTCGACCTCCATGCGCATCATGGTCGGACTGACCAACCCCACCAAGGGTCGGGCAACGATCAACGGCAGCCTCTATGCCGACCTCCCCAACCCGGGCCGCCACGTCGGCGTGCTGCTGGACGCCAGCGCCCAGCACGACGGCCGCACCGGCCGAGAGGTGCTCACGCTCGCCGCGATGACGATGGGCCTGCCCAAGTCGCGCGTCGACGAGATGCTCGAGCTGGTCTCGCTGACGCCGTCGGAGGCGAAGCGCCGGATCAAGAACTACTCGCTGGGCATGAAGCAGCGTCTCGGCATTGCGCACGCGCTGATCGGTGACCCCAAGGTGCTGATCCTGGACGAGCCGGCCAACGGCCTGGACCCTGCGGGTATCCGCTGGATGCGTGGCCTGCTGAAGGAGTACGCCGACCGCGGCGGCACCGTCCTGCTCTCCTCCCACCTGCTGCACGAGGTCGAGCAGATCGCCGACGAGCTGATCCTCATCGGCAACGGTCGCATCGTGGCCGAGGGCACCAAGGACGCCATCCTCGCCGGCCAGGGCACCGCCGGCCAGGCGCTGGTCACCTCCCTGGACAACGAGGCGCTCACCGTCGCGCTCAAGGCCAAGGGCTACAGCGTCGAGCCGATCGGCACCGGCATGCGGGTCTCCGCCGCCCCGGCGGAGGTGGGCAAGGCCGCTCTGGAGGCCAACGTCGTGCTCACCGACCTGCGTGACGGCGGCGCCGGGCTCGAGGACATCTTCCTGCAGCTCACCGCCGATACCCAGCGCGAGAGCACCACCCAGATCCACGCCGAAGGAGTCTCCGCATGAGCGCCGTATCCGTAGCGCCGTCGACCCCGTTGCCGACGGCCACCAAGGTGCCTTTCGGCCGCCTGGTGCTGGTCGAGTGGCGCAAGATGACCGACACGCGTGCCGGCCGGGTCATGCTGATGATCACCGGTGGTCTGATCGCCCTGGTCGCGGGAATCATCCTGCTCGTCACCGCACTGTCCGACATGGCAGCGCTGCCCGCATCGACCTGGATGAGCGCCCTTTCCTTCCCGGTGTCGCTCCTGGTGCCGGTGCTGGCGATCATGATCGTGACCCAGGAGTGGGGTCAGCGCACCCACATGGTCACCTTCACCCTCGAGCCCAGCCGGCTCAAGGTCGTCTTCGCGAAGCTCGTCGCGGTCTTCGTCCTCGGCATCGTGACCATGGCCATCGCGGTCGGCATCGGTGCGATCGGGACGGTGGCGGGAGCGGCGATCGCCGGATCGGACGCGAACTGGAACGTGACCGGTGAGGCGCTCGCGTGGACCCTGGCGACGCAGGTCCTCTACCTGCTCATGGGCTTCGGGTTCGCGATGCTGCTGCTCAACACCCCGGCCGCGCTGGTCATCTACTACGGCTACACGCTGATCCTGGAGGCGTCCGTCTTCAGCGCCCTCTACTTCATCTTCGACTGGGCTCAGAACCTCTTCCCGTGGATCTCGATGCAGGTCGCGATGATGCCCTACATCGCGGAGAACGAGATGAGAGCAGCCGGGCTCGCCGTCGAGGACGGAGCTCTCGGGTACGCCAGGCTGGCCACCTCGATCGCACTGTGGGTCGGGCTGCCGCTGGTGCTCGGCACGATGCGGGTCCTCAAGTCCGAGCTGAAGTAGTTCATCGGACTGTTCGCGACACGACACGCGGGGGTGGGTGCTTCGGCACCCACCCCCGTCACCGTTGTGAGACGTGGGCACCTACCTGCGTTACGCGGCGCTCGGTGACAGCGCCACCGTTGGCCTCGGCGACCCGGTCCGTGAGGGTTGGCGAGGATGGGCGCGGCTTCTCGCCGAGGCTCTGGGACAGACGTACGACATCTCCTTCTGCAACACCGCGGTCATCGGCGCGACCTCGACCGTCGTGGTCGAGCAGCAGCTCGCCGATGCGGTGGCGCACCGGCCCGACGTGGCCTCGCTGATCGTCGGGGTCAACGACGTGATGCGGTCGAGCTGGGACACCGAGCGTCTCCGCAACGACCTGATGACCTGCGCCGACGCGCTCGCGGGCCAGGGTGCGCTGCTGATGACGGCGCGCTTCCACGACCACTCGGTGATGTGGCCGATGCCTGGCTGGATGAAGCGGTCGATCCAGCGGCGTACGGCCGATCTCAACGCCATCTGGGACGAGGTCCATGCCACCTACGGGGGCCTGCGGCTGGACCTGGGTGCGGTTCCCGACCTGCACGAGCGAAGGTTCTGGGCCGCCGACCGGCTGCACCCCTCCGAGCTCGGCCACCGGCGGATGGCTCGTGCGTTCGGTGAGCAGCTGGTGGCGTACGGCCTCCCCTTCGAGCCTCCGTCGCTGGAGCCTGCCGGCGGGCTGCCGACCACCTGGCGGCAGGACCTGGCCTGGATGGCCGGCGAGGGCGTGCCGTGGATGGGGCGCCGGGCGCGCGATCTGGGGCCGTGGGTCGTACGCCGGGCGTGGGCACGGGAGACCGTTGCATAGGGTGGTCCCGTGACCACACGAGCTGACGGGCGCGCCGACGACGAGCTGCGCCCCATCAAGATCACCCGCAACTGGCTCGACCACGCGGCCGGTTCCGTCCTCATCGAGTTCGGCAAGACCCGTGTCCTGTGCGCCGCCTCGGCCTCCGAGGGCGTGCCGCGCTGGCGCAAGGGCTCCGGGCTGGGCTGGGTGACGGCGGAGTACGCCATGCTGCCCGCGGCCACCCACGAGCGCTCCTCGCGCGAGTCGGTGAAGGGCAAGATCGGCGGACGTACGCACGAGATCTCGCGCCTCATCGGGCGCTCGCTGCGCGCCGTGATCGACTACAAGGCCCTGGGCGAGAACACGATCAACATCGACTGCGACGTGCTGCAGGCCGACGGCGGGACGCGTACGGCAGCCATCACCGGCGCCTATGTCGCGCTGTCCGACGCGGTGGCCTCGCTGGGCGTGCAGAAGGCGCTGACCGGCTCCGTCGCGGCGATCTCGGTCGGGATCATCGACGGTGTGCCGCGCCTCGACCTTCCCTACGAGGAGGACGTGCGCGCCGAGACCGACATGAACATCGTGATGACCGGCGAGGGCAAGTTCGTCGAGGTGCAGGGCACCGCCGAGGGCGTCGCTTTTGACCGTGCCGAGCTCGACGCCCTGCTGGCGCTGGGCGAGAAGGGCTGCGCCGACCTGACCAAGCTGCAGGAGGCCGCACTTGCCGGCTGAGCCGAAGATCCACGTCGCCTCGCGCAACGCCAAGAAGCTGGAGGAGATGTTCCGGATCCTCTCGCCGCTGGTGCCTGGGGTCTCGGTCGTCGGCCTCGACGACGTCACCCACTACGACGAGCCGGTCGAGGACGCGCCGACGTTCGAGGGCAACGCGCTGATCAAGGCCAGGGCCGGTTTCAAGGCCACCGGGCTGCCGACCGTCGCGGACGACTCGGGGCTCTGCGTCGACGCGCTCAACGGGATGCCCGGTGTGCTCTCGGCTCGCTGGGGCGGTCCGCCCAAGTCCGACGCGCGCAACAACGAGCTGCTCCTGGCTCAGCTCTCGGACGTCCCTGACGAGCGCCGCGGCGCCCACTTCGCCTGCGCGATCGCCTTCGTCTGGGACGGTGGCGAGATCGTGGTCGAGGGCCGCATGGACGGCCGGATCATCCGCGAGGTCCGCGGTGACGGCGGCTTCGGCTACGACGTCCTGTTCGTCGCGGTCGACACCGAGGACGGACGTACGTCCGCGGAGCTGTCGATCGAGGAGAAGGACGCCATCTCCCACCGTGGCCGCGCCCTGCGCGAGATCTCCCCGCAGATCGCCTCCGCTCTCGGCTAGGCCTGGGAACCTCATCGCGTGACCACCTTCGACGCTCAGCACCGTCAGCACGCCTACCGGTTCCGGCTCGAGTGGGGGCCGGTGGGCGCCGAGGCGATCGGGCCGGTGGACATCGCCGTCGTGGTGGACGTGCTCTCGTTCACCACGACGCTGACGGTCGCCGTCGAGCGCGGGATCGAGGTGTTCCCGTTCCGATGGCGGGACGACCGGGCGGAGGCGTACGCACGTGAGCGTGACGCTGTGCTCGCGGTGCAGCGCCAGGACGCGGTGCCCGGCCGGCCCTCGCTCTCGCCCGCCTCGCTGCACCGGGCCGAGGGCGTCCGGCGGCTCGTGCTGCCCTCGCCCAACGGCTCGACGATCAGCAGTCTGCTCGCCGACGGCGGTGCCACGGTCGTTGGTGCCTCGCTCCGCAACCGCACCGCGGTCGCCGAGTGGCTCGCTCCTCGCTGCGCCGAGGGCGCGAGCGTCGCCTTCATCGCGTCGGGGGAGCGCTGGCCGGACGGCACGCTCCGCCCCGCGGTCGAGGACCTCTGGGGTGCCGGGGCGGTGCTGGCCGCTCTCGACCCGAGCGACCCCTCGCCCGAGGCAGCGATGGCGCGCGACGCGTTCCGCGCGGCCGATCTTCCGGACGCGCTCCATGCCTGCGCGGGCGGCCGGGAGCTGACCGCGAAGGGCTATGCGGACGACGTGGTCGTGGCCTCCGAGCTGGACAGCTCGTCGGTGGTTCCGCTCCTGCGCGGCAGGTCGTTCGTGTCGGCCGCAGACCGGCTCACTGATCCGTGCTGAGCCGGCCCTCCAGGCCGATCTGCCAGTCGAAGAGCCCCTGCTCCACGAGCAGCGTGAGCAGGGCCTTGTCCAGCCCGGTCGCGATCGCGACGCCGATGAGCACCAGGACGACCCCGAGCACCTTGTGGAAGGCGCCCTCGGGGTCGATCGCCCACCTGAGCCTGGCGATCAGCGCCCGTCCGCCCGCCATGACCGCGGCCAGTAGGAGCGTCAGGCCCGCGACGTACGCGAGCAGGTAGCCGAGGCCGCGCAGCGGCTCAGCCGGGAGGATGGCCGCCACGATCAAGGCGTACGTCGGGCTGCAGGCGCTGAAGACCGGCCCCATGCTCGCGCCCAGGAGGATGTCGCCGCCGATCCCGCGACGGGTGCTCGCCCGGGCCAGACGCTCCTGGGCGCGCGAACCGAGCCCGAGCCGGAGCGCCACCGCGTCCCACAGCCGCGGCCAGATCATCACGACCCCGAAGAGCGCCACGATCACACTGGAGACGACGCTCCAGAACATCGGCGGTACGTCGATCAGCAGCGTCGTCGACTTGAGCGCGATGCTGAACACGATGATCGAGACCCCGAGCGCGGCCACCGCGACCCATGGCCGCCGTTCACCGGTCCCGCGGGAGAGGATCACGGGTACGAACGCCACCACGCACGGGGCGAGCACCGAGAGCGCCCCGGCGAGGAACGACGCGAGCAGCAGCGTCACTGAGTGTTCTCGAGGATGGCGTCGACCGACTTGTCCTGGCCGTAGCCGGACCAGAGCTTGACCGTCTTGCCGGCGGGGTCGACGCGTACGAAGGTCGACTGGATCGTCACCCCGTGCTGCTTGCGCAGGTCGGTCGCGGAGTCGTAGTCGACCTTCAGGATCTGGGCCCGGTCAGGCACCTCGCCGCTCTTGATCGCCTCCTCGAACCCGCGGCACTCGGGGCACCAGGGCGCGTGGAAGAAGAGGATCGTGTCGGTGTAGCACTCGTCGGCGACGGCCGCCTCGGTGTAGTCGGCATAGCGTCCCGTTGCCTCGCAGGAGGGGGACGAGTCGTTCCCGGCGGCGGGCGAGGTGGGCGGCGTGCTCGCGCTCGCGGTGGGCGATGCGGAGTCATCGACGGTCTCCGCCGAGCCGCAGCCGACGGTCACCGCGCAGAGGATGGTCAACAGGGCCAGGATTCGGGTGCTCACGGGCATGGGTTCGGAGCGTACGTCTCCCCGGACTGGTGTGTGCATCGACCTCACTGAAGAGCGGCGGTCAGGCGCAGCACGTTGTCGACGTACGCCGCGACCTTCGGCCGCGCGAGCCACTCCTCGAGCAGCAGCTCGCGCGAGATGGCCCGGTAGCTGTCCTCGACCTTCCGCAGCTGTGCCACCGGGTCGCCGTCGAAGAGCATCAGCGAGACCTCGTAGTTGAGGGCGAAGGAGCGCATGTCCATGTTGCTCGAGCCGAGCACGGCGACCTCGTCGTCGATGCTGAAGTGCTTGGAGTGCAGGACGGCGGGCTTGGGGTAGAGGTAGATGCGGACACCAGCCTCGAGCAGCGCCTCGTAGTAGGAGCGCTGGGCGTGGAAGACCATGAACTGGTCCTTGCCCTCGCTGACGAACAGCTCCACCGCGACGCCTCGCCGGGCGGCGGTGGTGACGGCGTAGAGGAGCGACTCGTCGGGCACGAAGTAGGGGCTCGTGATCGAGATCCGCGACTTGGCAGCGTAGATCAGCGAGGTGAAGGCGCGCAGATTGTTCTCGGCATCGATGCCCGGCCCGCTCGGCACGATCTGGCCGGTGACGTCGCCGACGGGCTCGCCGGACACCGAGACCGATGACGAGACCGCGAGCTCGGATCGCAGCAGCTCGCCGGTCTCGGTGTCCCAGTCGCTGGCGAACACGACGTTGAGTGCGGCGACCAACGGTCCCTCGATCCGGGCGGTCAGCTCGACCCATTCCCGACCCGCCTTGTGGTTCTTCGGCTTGTTGTAGCCGGGCTCGATCAGGTTCTGCGAGCCGGTGAAGGCGACCCGGCCGTCGACGACCAGCAGCTTGCGGTGGTTGCGTAGGTCGGGGCGGCGGATCTGGCCGCGGAGGGGGTCGATCGGCAGCAACGGGCGCCAGTCGATGTCGGAGGCGTCGAGCCGCTTGACCAGCTGACGCCATACCGGGATGCCGCGGGAGCCCAGATGGTCGAGGAGGAGCCGGACGCCCACGCCCCGCGCCGTCGCCCGGTCGAGGGCGTCGAAGAACGGCTCGGTCATGTGGTCGCAGGCGGTGATGTAGAACTGCACGTGCACGTAGTGCTCGGCCTGCTCGACCGCCGCCGTCATCGCCTCGATCGAGCCGCGGTAGTCGGCGATGAGCTCGACCCGGTTCCCCGGCGTGGCGGGCAACGAGCCGAGCCGCTCGTTGAGCTCGATCATGGTCGCGTCGACCTGCGAGAGCGAGTCCGGGTATGGCGGCCTCGGCAGCCCCGCGACGTACCGGGTGACCTCCTCGTTGAGCGCCCGCTGCCGCTCGTGACGCCGCCGGTCGAGTCGGGTCTGACCGAGCAGCAGGTAGCCGATAAGGCCGATTCCCGGGATGAAGAAGATGGCCAGCAGCCACGCCATCGCACTGCTCGGACGCCGGTTCTTCGGCACCACCCCGAGCGCGATGACCTTGACCAGCAGGTCGATGATGTAGATCGAGGTCCCCATGACCCCCGCCACTGTCATGCGCATCAGCATGCACCACCGCCACTCGTGTGGGAATCTTCTGACATGGTTCGACTCTTCCCCGCCGCCCGCCGTGCCATCGCCGCCGAGGAGGCCTCGCCGCCGGTCTGGGAGGTCGACGTCGCCGCCCAGCGCGACCAGGCCCGCAAGCTGGCCGCGGCCGAGGCGAAGGAGGAGGTCGCGGAGGTCACCGGCATCGACGCCGACGGGGTTCCGTGCCGGCTCTACACCCCCGAGGACGTACGCGAGGGGGTGATCGTCCACCTCCACGGCGGTGGCTTCGTCTTCAACGACGTCGAGGTCCACGACGCCGCGTGCCGGCGGCTGGCCAACCGGAGTGGGCTGCGGGTGCTGTCGGTCGACTACCGCAGGCCTCCGGAGCACCCCTATCCCGCGGCTCCCGATGATGTCGACACGGTCGTCAAGTGGCTGGGCAACGACCAGCTGCTGAGCACGTTGCCGGCGTACGTCCACGGCGACAGCGCCGGCGGCAACCTCGCTCTCGTCGCGGCTCTGCGCAACCCGGGTGTCTTCGGCGCGATGGTGCTCGTCTACCCATTCCTCGACCCGTCGATGAGCACCCCGGGCTACGCGATGGAGGACGGCTGGAACGAGGAGGCGGCCTGGTACTGGAAGCAGTACGCCTCGACCGAGGCCGATCTCCGAAATCCCGACCTCGGCCCGTATCTCGCCTCTGACCAGGAGCTTCGTGGCCTGCCGCCGACGCTGATCGTCAGCGCCGAGGGCGACATCCTCACCGACGAGAACGAGGACTTCGCGCTCCGGTTGGCCGACCTCGGCGTCGAGGTGGTCGCCTTCCGTGCCGTCGGCCAGATCCACGGCTTCTGGCGCCACGGCCAGACCTTCCCGGCCGCGGAATCGGTGATGGCGATGACCGCTGCCTTCTTGAATCAGCACAGCTTGAACCAGCACAGGCTACGAGGTCGCCGGTGACTGAGCCTTACGACGTCACCGAGACCCGGGCTGCTTACGACACCGTCTCCAAGGCGTACGCCGAGATCGTCGACCCGACGATGACCGAGACCTCGTTCGACACCGGTGTGCTCGACACGTTCGTCAGCTACGTACGCAAGGACGGTGGCGGGCTGGTCGGCGACATCGGCTGTGGGCCCGGGCGGGTGACGGCCTATCTGGCAGAGCGGGGGATCGACGTCTTCGGGGTCGACCTGTCGACGGGCATGATCGCGCAGGCCAAGGAGCGGCATCCGGCGCTCCGGTTCGAGGTCGGCGACATGGCCCGTCTCCCGCTCCGCGACGGTGAGCTCGCCGGGGTGCTGGCCTGGTACTCGCTCATCCACACCCCGCCCGCGCGCCGGCCCGATGTCATCGCCGAGCTCGCCCGGGTCACCCGCCGCGGCGGCCGGTTCGTGACCGCTTTCCAGGTCGGGGACGAGCACGTACGCCACATCGGCGCCTACGGCCACGACGTCACCTTCGACGGCTACCGGCTCCCGGTCGAGGCGACCAGCGCCCTGCTCGAGGAGGCGGGTTTCGAGGTCACCGCGACCGTGGTGCGCTCCGCCGAGGACTGGGAGCGGACGCCGCAGGCGTATCTCGTCGCGCGCCGTCGCTGACGACCGATAGGTTGCGCCCATGACGCAGCAGCCGTACCACGTCCCTCGCTTCTTCCTCCGCCAGAAGGTGACGCCCTTCGCCAACAAGTACGTCGCTCAGGCCGCCAATGCCGACGGCTCGGAGGGGCAGGTGCTCGCCTTCGCGCAGCAGAAGCGGCTGGCGTTCAAGGAGCAGGTGACGTTCTACGCCGACGAGTCGAAGTCGCAGGCCGTCTTCGCGTTCAAGGCCCGTGCGGTGATGGACCTCAACGCCGGCTACGACGTCACCGACCCGAGCGGTGCGGCGCTGGGGTTCTTCCGCAAGGACTTCGGCAAGAGCCTGCTGCGATCGACCTTCCAGGTGGAGGGTCCGGGCTACTCCGGCACCGGTCAGGAGCGCAACCAGGTCATCGCCATCCTGCGCCGCTTCACCGAGCTCGACTTCCTGCCGATCCACTTCGACTACGTGTCCTCCGAGGGCCAGCCGCTGATCTCGATCGAGCGCCGCTTCGCCTTCCGTGACAAGTACACGGTCACCGTCCACGACCCGCGCGTCGACTTCCGGGTCGCCGCTGCCCTCGCGGTCGCGATGGACGCGCTGATGCAGCGCTGAGCCGTTCGGCTCAGGGTCCGTCCGCCGCCGCCAGGTGCGGGCGGACCAGGTCCAGCAGCAGCTGGTGGGTGGCCGCGTCGGCCGCGGCGATCATCCCGCGGCCGGTGTGGATCGGGTCGCCGTTGAGGTCGGTGACGACGCAGCCGGCGGCCTGGCACAGCGCGATGCCGGCGGTGAAGTGGACGCTCCCCTCGAGGTGGCCGTCGGTGACGTACGCCGCCCGCCGCCCGGCCGCCACCCAGGCGACCGCGAGGGTGGAGGACATCACCCGCGGGCCGAACTGGGCCCGCAGGCGCGGGTCGGCGACGAGCTGCCCGCCGACGAACGGCCGGTCGAGCGGGCCGTCGCACTGGATGTCGACGAGCCGGGTGCGCGGGCTCGGGGCCAGGACGGTGTCGCCGCCGCCCTGGCGCAACCAGGCGGAGGTCGCGTCGGTCCAGAAGATCTCTTCGCTGATCGGATCCGCCGAGACCGCCGTCTCGATGCCGTCGGGTGTCACGAGCGCGACGTTCACTGCGGCGAGCGGGGTCTGGGCGGCGTAGTTGAGGGTCCCGCAGAGCGGGTCGACCAACCATCGCCGCTCGCTGTCCCCGCTGCGCCCGGTCTCCTCGCCCTCGAAGGCGTCCTCCGGCCGGTACGTCGCGATCGTCTCGCGGATCGCCTTCTCCGAGGCGATGTCCGCCTCGGTCGCGCTGTTGTTGTTTTCTTGGCGAGTCGGGGACTTGTCGAAGTGGCTCAGGTCGGTGCCGTACATCTCTCTGACGACCGCCGCACCTGCCGTAGCGGCCGCGATCGCGACGGCTTGGTCCGGGAACGCCGCCCGGAAGGCGTCGATCGCCGGATCCGGTTGCTGCTCCGGCTCGTCGCCGATGAACACCGCCACGACCTCTGCCTCGGGATCCTCGTCCAGGCTGGGCAGGATCGTGTCGCGCCAGCTCCATAGGTTGGGATGGTCATAGTCGACGTACGCCTCCGCGGGCGAGATCAGCTCGATCGCCCGCTCGAGGTCTTCTCGGGACAGTCTGTACGCCGCGGTGCCGCTCTTGTGTCCGACGACTGTTGCGATCACCACGGCCGGGAGGCGGTGGCCGTAGGCGTTGACCAGGGGGAAATGCTCTGGCCTGTGGTCGGGTGCTGTCGATGGGCGGAGGCCTACGCCGTGGGCGTTCGGGGGCTTCCAGCCTTCGATCGCTGATTCGAACCTTGATCGTGCCGCGAGGATCTCGTCCATCGTCGTCCAGTGGTCCACGGTGGGGGAATCTATCGGGGGGCTTGTCTTTCGGAGACTGCTTTTCGGCTGTTCTTCGGGGTTGGGGTGGGCCGCCGACCCGTTCTTGGAGGGTCTTCTCGACGAACCCCGGAGTCAAGGACGGCCTGCGGCCGCCGGCTTCGCCGGCCGCTTCGCGGTCCTTGACACCGGCGCCCGTCGAGAAAAGATTTGGCTGGCTATCGGGGCGGCGGCCCGGGTGTGGCGCGGAGAGATGCTTACGGGTATGGGCTGGCGTTGAGAGGTTTGAGGGTGGCCCTTCGGGCCACTTACCATCCACAGGAACGAGGGCGTTCGCTCACCGCGAAAACAGTGCTTGACCAGGGAAAATAAGTGGCTCCAGGGCGAGTGAAGGCGTAGAATCACACACATCACAGCACACCTCCGAGGAGAGGACAGCGATGAGTCTCGGCCGCTCGATCGACCCCTGGGGCGCCAACCCCGGCGACGCGATCAACGCTGCCCTGGCCGCCATCGAGACCGCCCTCCAAGACCTGCTGACCACCGATCCCGCCTATTGGCGCACGAGCCAGAAGAAAGACCTCCTCGAGCGGCTGGAGAAGCTCCAGGCCCAGCAAGCCGCATTGAAGCTGCGGGTGCTCGCGACGGCCGGCGACATCGCCGAGGAGACCGGTGCCAAGGACGCGTCTGGGTGGATGCGGACCGAACTACTCGTCGACAAGGCTGTGGCTCGCTCCCAGGTGAAGCTCGCAGCGGCGGTCACCAAGTACGACCTCGTCGCCAACGGCCTCGCCGAAGGTGTGGTGTCCCAGGACAAAGCAAGGGTGATCACCCAGGCGCTCGACAAGATCGAGGCCGACCCCATCGCCAGCGCCGAGGACCTGGTGTTGGCGGAGAAGCTCCTCGTTGACTACGCCACGCGGCTGACCGCGAACGAACTCCGCATCGTCGGACGACGGATCCTGCGTGAGATCGACCCGGCCCGGTTCGAGGACGCCGAAGCCAAAGCCCTCCTCGCCGAGGAAGAACGCGCCCACCAGAAGACCGCGCTACGGGTGTGGGACAACCACGACGGCACCATCGGGTTCGACGGCGTCCTGCCGACCTCGATGGGGATGCGGTTCAAGCGGCTGGTGGAGGCCTACGCCCAGCCCCGTAAGCAGCAGTTGGTCGGCAAGGGTGCTCCGTTGCCGCTGTGGGAACGACTGATGGGCCAAGGCTTCGCCCGGCTGCTGGAGACCGTCGACCCGGCCGCGCTACCCCGTCACGGTGGCGACGCCACGGTGGTCAACGTGGTGATCAGTCTCGAGGAGCTCCGTAAGGACCTCGGCATCGCCACCCTGGGCTATGACGAGACCAACGGCGCCACCATCTCCGCGGCCGAGGCACGGAGGATGGCGTGCAACGCCACCATCATCCCCTGGGTCCTCGGCGGCGACAGCGAGGTCCTCGACGCCGGTCGGGGCAGCAGGTTCTTCCAGCCCATCCAACGCAAAGCGATGCGGCTCCAGCACAAGTGCTGCCAGGCCGAAGGCTGCGACATGCCACCCGAGTGGTGCGACGCCCACCACCTCGACCCCTGGGCTACTGGCGGCAAGACAGACCTCAAAGACGGTGCGTTGTTGTGTCCGCATCATCATCGCCTGGCGCACAATGCGGCGTACGTTCATGAGCGGCTACCGGACGGCACCATCCGGTTCACCCGCCGCCCGTGACCGGCTGGGCGAGAAACACCACCGGGCCTGCCCTTCGGGCCTGACGGCTCCAACCATCGACCGGTCTCAGCTCTTGCTGAAACCGTCCGTCCCGGTGCCCACATGAGCGTTCCAGCCACCCTTGCTCGACTCCACGCCCGCCGCTCCCCACCGGCGAGGACACTTCCCCACCGCAGTGGAGGTTCCCCACGCTCCGGAGCATGGGGAACCTCCGCACCCGTGGGGAACTCTCCCGATCGGTGGGGAACTCGCGACCCTGCCGGCACCGAATCCGACCCCGGTCAAGAACAACGGCTCGCTTGTGAACGATTCACAAGATCGCGCCCACTGCCGTAGGCACCCACGAGGCACGACCCGCCGACGCACGACCAGTCACAGCCCCCAAGCCCGTGCCCAAACTGAATCCGCTGCGCCACACCCTCGCCGCCGACCCGATACAGGCCAAGTCTTTCTCGATCGCGTACCGGGTCAAGGATCGCCGAAGGCGACCGGCGAAGCCGGCGGGCGAAGCCCGTCCTTGACGCGGTGTGTGATCGAGAAACAATCGAACCAAGGGTCGGCGGCGAACCTCGAGACGAAACCACGGCCACCTCCAGCGCGGCGAACCGAAGCCAAACCAGAACTCAACGGCGAAGCCAGCAGAAGAAGCGCCCCTTGACTCCGGGCCGACATCGAGAACACCATCGATAGCAGGGTCGGCGGCCACCAGATTCGAAGCATCCCCGACCCGATCGAGGCCCGATGACGCGCCGTACGTGTCCGAGATCACGTCCCCAGGCAACCCCTAAACGAGAACACGTTCTAGTATTGAGCGTGGAACCCACGCACGACCTCGTAACCACCTGGTGGAACGGATTCGGAGGGTTACACGACCCCCTTTAGGCTTGCCTTAGTACATCCACGGAAGGTTGAACTCCCTTATGCGTGACATCCGCGTTGCGATCGTCGGTGCCGGTCCGGCCGGCATCTACGCTGCCGACATCCTCACGAAGGAGCACCCTGGTGCGCGCGTCGACGTCATCGAGCGCCTGCCTGCTCCCTACGGCCTGGTTCGCTACGGCGTGGCTCCTGACCACCCGCGAATCAAGGAGATCATCAAGGCTCTGAAGCGCGTCCTGAACCAGGACAGCATCCGCTTCATCGGCAACGTCGACTTCGGCACCGACCTCAAGCTCGACGACCTGCACCGGTTCTACGACGCCGTCATCTTCGCCACCGGCGCGATGGCCGACCGAGAGCTCGACATCCCGGGGATCGACCTGCCCCAGTCCTACGGCGCGGCCGACTTCGTCAGCTGGTACGCCGGACACCCCGACGTCTCCCGCGAGTGGCCCCTCGACGCCGAGGAGGTCGCCGTCCTCGGCGCCGGTAACGTCGCGCTCGACGTCGCCCGCATGCTGGCCAAGCCCGCCGACGAGCAGCTGGTCACCGAGATCTCCGACAACGTCTACCAGGGCCTGAAGAAGAACCCGGCCAAGACGATCCACGTCTACGCCCGCCGCGGCCCGGCGCACATCAAGTTCAGCCCGATGGAACTGCGCGAGCTCTCCCACTCCCCGTCGGTCGACGTCGTCGTCGAGGAGGAGGGCTTCGAGATCGACGAGGCCGGCGAGAAGGCGATCCAGAGCCACAAGGCGACCAAGCTCGTGGCCGACATCCTCCTGAAGTACATGGAGGCGCCCGCCGGCGACAAGCCCCACAAGATCGTCATCCACATGATGCAGAACCCCGTCGAGATCCTCGGCGAGGACGGTCAGGTGGTCGCGCTGCGCAGCGAGAAGACCGAATACAACGGCGACGGCACCGTCACCGGCACCGGCGAGTTCACCGACACCCCGGTCCAGGCCGTCTACCGCGCCGTCGGCTACCTCTCCGAGGCGCTCCCCGACGTGCCCTTCGACAGCGAGAACGGTGTCATCCCCAACGCCGGCGGCCGGGTGCTCGACCTCAACGGCGAGCACATCAACGGGACGTACGTCACCGGGTGGGTCAAGCGCGGACCGGTCGGCCTCATCGGCCACACCAAGTCCGACGCCAAGGAGACCATCGACAACCTCCTCCACGACCTCGACAAGCTCCAGCCCGCCGAGCTCGGCTCGCCCGCGGCGGTCCTCGAGCACCTGTCCGGCAAGGGCGTCGAGTTCACCACCATCGAGGGCTGGGAGAAGCTCGACAACCACGAGCGCTCGCTCGGCGAGGCCCAGGGCCGCGAGCGGATCAAGGTCGTCCCCCGCGACAAGATGATCCAGATCTCCAACGCCTGACACAGAGTTCGTACGCCGCTGGGCCGGTCATCCACTCGGATGATCGGCCCAGCGCCACATTCCCCTCAGCGTCAGGGGATGCTGATCCGCCGCTCGACGGCGATCGAGCTGTCTCTTCCCGGGCCACCGAATCCGCTGTCTTGACCGGGTCCTCCGAAGAGCACATCTGCTCCGCCGTCACCGTAAAGCTTGTCGGCGCCAGCCTCACCGTAGACTCTGTCGTTCCCAGCCCCACCGCGGAGCGTGTCATTCCCGCCATCGCCGTGGAGTTCGTCAGCGCCGGCACCACCCAAGACGACGTCGTATCCGACACCTCCTCTGATCACGTCGTTGCCGCCGTTTCCGTGAACGCGATCGTTGCCAGCTCCTCCGGTGATCACTTCTGAAACTGGACCGCCTACGAGGACATCGAGCCCGGAACCACCGATAAGACGTTCGAAAGCACTGATCAGGTCGGTACCAGCACCGCCGGTGTTCTGGGCGCTGGTCAGGCCCATGGACACCGAGAGCGGCCTGGAGATACTCGCGTAGGAAAGGGTGTCGACGCCACTGCCTCCGTACACCTTGTCGTTCCCTGCGCCAGGCAGAATGACATCGTTGCCCGAGTTTCCGCGCAGGAGATTCGCACCCGAGTCACCGCTCAACGTGTCCGAGTATTTGCTGCCAGCCAGATTCTCGACCCCAGTCATGACATCAGTACCTGCCCCGCCCGTGGCTCGAGTCGGCGACACCTTGACGCTCGCGGAAGCGGACGCGTACGACGCAGTATCGGTCCCGTTTCCTCCCTGCAATCGGTCATTGCCGCCTGAACCGGTGAGCGTGTCGTTTCCTGCTCCTCCATCAATCACGTTGGTTCCGGGTGTACCCGTCAGACTGTCGGCATGGGCGCTTCCGGCCACATTTTCAACCGAGGCGATGGTGTCCCATCCTGCTCCCACGGTGTCCTGACGAGCGGTTGTCGAAAGATTCACGCGGACACCTGCCGATGCCGTCCCGTATGTGACCAGGTCCGTTCCACCACCGCCGACGATCCGATCCGCCCCCGCGCCCCCGTCGATGTGGTCGTTGCCGTCTCCACCGGAGATCATGTCGTCGCCTCCACCCGCTGTGATGACATTGGCGCCGTACGACCCAGTGATGGCGTCCGCGAACCGCGAGCCGATGACGTTGTCGATTCCTGAGGCAATGCCCTCACCGAGCGTGCCTTTCATCAGGTCCGTTGCGATACCTGCGGAGGACTCGCTGTACGAAACGGTGTCGATCGCGTCGTCGTAGCTGTAAGAGCCGTCGTCGTGACCGTAGACAACGTCTACGCCACCGGCCGGATGGATCACGTCCGGACCATGGCGGCCCATGATCTCGTTGTCGCCGGAGTCGCCGAAAAGTGTGTCTGCGTAACGAGAACCCACAAGGCGCTCTGCCCCTCTGAGGATGTCGTTTCCAGAGGCCTGTGTCCCCGGGACGCTGAGCCCACCCAGCCCGACCCTGACCCCTGCAGCGGCATCGTCGTACGACACCGCGTCGTGGCCAGTCCCGCCATCAACGACATCGTTGCCCGAGCCCGGATAGAGGGTGTCGTCACTCGCTCCGGCGACCAGTGTGTCGTTGCCACCCTTGCCGTGGATCTCGTCACCGTGCCCGCCGAGCGAGCTGTCGTCGTAGCCGAGTCCATCGATGACGTTCGGCCCGTCACTTCCGGTGAGGTTATCCAACCCGGGCGATCCGATGAGGTTCTCGAAGTCCCGGATCGTTTGGGTCTCGTGCGCCGCGCCGTCGAATCTCCTCACGACCTGAGGACCGGTGACGGCCAGTGAGACGTCAATGCCCATCGCGTAGCCCCGGGGAAATTCTCTGTTGGCGTAGGACAGCGTGTCGGTTCCTCCGCCACCGTCGGCAACCATGTCGCCATTCGGCAGGATCACGTCATCGCCAGCCTCACCAGCAAGACTCTGCCCGTAGCCGCCGACGAGCACATCATCGTGGCCGGAGCCCTTGACCCACTCGACCGCGCCGGTGGTGACAGGCGTTTCACTGAGGTCGACTCCTGTTGACCATGCAGCGAAGGAGATCACGTCGTCGCCCGGGCCCCCGTAGAACTCGTCCTCCAACCCAGCCACCGGAAAGGTGTCACCCCCGCCACCGCCGGACAGGCGGTTCGTGCGACCCGGAGGCGCGCTCAGGACGTCGTCGTGCGCGGAGCCGTCCACGTTCTCGAAGTCGATGATCGTGTCGTTCCCGGATCCCCCCGAGGCCAACCCGGCACCCAGGTCAACGTGGACGCCTGCGTCAGAACCCGCGAAGGTCACCCTGTCAGGTTCTTTGCCCTCCGGCTCTGGCCCACCGTCGACCACATCGTTGCCATCACCCGGGTTGACGAGGTCGCCGCCATCGAGAGTTTGAACGTGGTCATCGCCGGAGCCGGCATAGATCGCGTCGTAGCCATCCGTCGCCCGGATCAAGTCAGCTCCACCGGTCCCTTCGAAGGCGATTCCGTCCTCGCGCCACCGGCTCGACCCTTCCGCGGACAGAAAGAGGTCCACGTAGGCGGTGCCGATCTCCTTCACCGTTGGCGACTCCGCGGCGAAATCGGCCTCAACCGGTGTCGAAAGGTCGCTGTAGTTGACCGTCACCGACCGCACGCCCGACGACAGATGCACGACGTCAGCGCCAGGGCCCGGGCGGAGGTATGCCAACCCGCCTTCAAGGTGGAGTTGGTCGTCTCCTGCTCCGCCGTCAGCAACGAAGTCTGAATGGATCTGATCGTCGCCATCGCCTCCGATCGCCGTGGTGGCACCGGTGATGCGATCGTTCCCCCCTCCACCACATACGGTGTCCGCACCCAACCCGGAGTCGATCACGTCATCGCCGGGCGTCCCCCAGATCACGTCGCTCGCTTCACGGTCGGGGTCTGGGTGCTCAGCCGCGGTGAGGTCGATGGTCACGGGTTCGCCCCCGCAGGACAACGGTTCCTCAGCCACCGCTCGCGACGATGCCGTACCGATCGTGATGCCAGCCATGAGAATGCTGCCGGCGACGTACGCCATCGGATGGATACGCATATTGGAACCTCAGAATCTGGTGCGAGAAGTCGCTCGGTGGGTCGAGCGATCGTCAGGACTACTTTCTGCCGGACGGCAGGCTGGTCACGATCTCCGATGGCTGGAACAAGCCGTCGGCGACGGGCGACTGGTCAACTCCCGGAGGTCAGCCGCAGAATCTGGGTGGTGTTCGACGACACCGACTTCGACCGCTCCTCTGATGTGATCGCCTCCAACTGCGCCGAGGAGTTGCTGTCCGGTACTGCAAAGGAGAATTCCATGGTCGTCGCGCCACTAGGTACGACAATGCTTGCTTGGTCCGGAACCAGGACACTCTCGAAGAAGGTCACGATGCGATCGTGATCGGAGGGCCCGGCGAAACGAAGCTGACCGGTCGCGAACTGTCCTGCGGCCACTTCAGCCGGAAGTTCGATGCCGATCAGAGCCGGCTCGAGCGTGACCGCGAGCCGCCGTGTGACCACGCCGTCCGTGACGACGACCGCAACCTCGGTGGTCGTGCCGACCGATCCGACGCATGGTGCGAAGTCCGCCACCGTGTGTCCGGCAGCAATGTCGACCGTCTCGACGCTGCATCCAGGGAATGAGGGCTCGGTGGTGACGCTCAACTGCTTACCTGCAGGACCTGCCTGATGGTCGAGCTTGATCCTGAACCCGCCTGCCTTCCAGGCTTCGGTCGGCGGAGAGACCGCAGTGACTGGCGGCGTGGCGATGCTGAAAACGTCGCCGTTGCGGAAGTCTCGTTTCACCGGGATCTGGACCGTGACGCTGGACGTCCCAAGGGTGAAAGTCACCTTCGCGACGGTGTCCTCGTCGGGGCTCTCGAAACGCCATGGCCCCTTCGACTGATACAACCAGTAGCCTTTGGCTAAAGGAAAGGTCGCCGGGATGTCAGAGGCCGTGGTCGAGGCGATCTTGATCGCTGATCCGTCCAGCGCACCTTCGGTCAGGGAGAAGCTGAATCGGTAGGTGTTGGCCTCCCACCCGTCAGCGGAGAAGGTCACACCAGCGATACCAGGGTCCAGGACGAGCGACCGGCTCGCCGAACCGACCGCCGACGACACCTTGACGGTGGGAGACGCGGCCATTGAGCTGGCTTCCTTGGCCGAGATCTTCACCGCGAAGCCGACCGATCGTGACTTCGCAGGCACCGTAACGGTAGCCGGTACGGAGAGGCGGCCGTCGTTCGTGCTCAGCTTGAGCTCGACCGGTGACACGGTCTCGCATCCCAGCACAATCGAGCCGTTGACCGTACTGGCAGCGTTGGCAGGGGCCGGCAGGTTGATCGTGGGAACGCACCGCGCCCTGGTGAATGTCCTCGATTTCTGCCGTCCACCGTGGCGGGCTGTGACGGTGCTGGTGCCGGTGCTGCTCGGGATGCTCGTCGTGACTCTGAATGTGGCGCTCTGCTTGTTGCGGCCGACGGTCACGCTGCTGGGCACCCCGACGCCCGAGGTAGCGCGTAGCCAGACGGTCTTGGCACTGGCCGGCAGACAGGTGAGTGTCACCTTGCCGACAGCAGCGGTGCCACCCATGACGCTGGCAGGAGACACACCTACGGACTGTGGATAGCAGGCCGCCGGCTTCCGCACCAAGGCGGCGCTCAGCGTCCGCTGCCGAAAGGTCGCCCGTACCTTCGAGCTCGTCCTGATGGAGGTGAGGCGAGTCGAGACGACGAAGGACTTGGCGCGCGTCCCCCTCGCGACGTACACCGCTGTCGGCGCGGACAGACCGGCACCGGCGCTGATCGCGACCTTCGTCCTCGTACGCACCGAACACGACAATTTCACGGTCGCCCTCGTGCTCCTGCCACCCACGACAGTCGACGCGCTCAGGGTGAGCGACGACAGGCGCGGCGAGCATGCCGCCAACGCCGACTCGGCGGCCACAACGACCGAGAGGGGGACGATCACCGTTACGGCCGCAACAACGGCGGCGACGACAAGGTGCAGAGGCTTCACAGCGACCTACTTCAAGTTCAGGCTCACAACCGACACGGGGAGCGGCGGGAGCCTACTCGATCTGGTGCCCTCCTGGGTATGGTCCCGAAGGTACGTCACCGACTCGTTGAAATGCCGTCAGGACCGCGCGCATTCCACTCGTCAACGCCCGGTACCGGACTGCCAGCGCGCGGCTTCAGCTCGTCCTGGTTCATCTCGCGAGGAAGCGAGCGGTTCCGCTCGATATCCAGGTCGTCGACACTCGGACCGCTGAGCAGGTGCTCGGCAATTGACACCTCGGGCTCAGACATTCGGCGATCGTCATAGGTGCTCACCAGGGCTACTGCCTCCGTCTAGACAGACTAGGCGGCTTACAAGCCGAAGTCCGGGACTGTCGCCCACCCAAAGAAGCGTCAACCAAGGGTTGACGATCTCGGAATCGTCAACTTAAGGTTGACGCATGACGACTCCCCGCGATGCAGACCCCGCCCTCAAGGCCGTACGCCTCGACACCCTGATCGACTCGATCAAGAAGGCTCGGACCGAGCCCCTGGACCAACTGGCCGACGCGATGGTGGTCGGTGAGCACCTGGGCGAGGTGGCCGACCACCTGATCGGGCACTTCGTCGACCAGGCTCGCCGCTCCGGTGCCTCCTGGACCGAGATCGGGACCCGGATGGGGGTGACAAAGCAGGCGGCCCAGAAGAAGTACGTCCCCAAGGCCGGCGAGACGGCGCTCGACCCGAACGCCGGGTTCGCGAAGTTCACCCCGCGCGCTCGCACCGTCGTCGTCGCCGCCCAGGGGGAGGCACGGAAGGCCGCGAACGCGGAGACCGGCGTACCTCACCTGGTGCTCGGTCTCCTCGCCGAGCCGGAGGGCGTCGCGGGCCACGCGATCAGGGCCCAGGACGTCACCCTCGACGCCGTGCGCGCCGCGGCGACGGCCGCCACGCCGGAGCCCTACGGCGAGGTCGGGGAGATGATCCCGTTCACCGCCGACGCCAAGAAGGTGCTCGAGCTGACCTTCCGCGAGGCCCTGCGCCTCGAGCACTCCTACGTCGGCACCGAGCACATCCTGCTCGCTCTGCTCGAGTACGAGGACGGCGCCGGGATCCTCCACGAGGCCGGGATCGAGAAGGCGAGCACCGAGCAGACCATCGCCTCGATCCTGGAATCGCTCCAGGTCGACTTCGCCGCGGCCGATGCCGACGCCCAGCAGTAGGCGACCGAGCGAGGGCTACCTGATCTGAGGGACCGCTGGTACGTGCGAGCAGCACGTACCAGCGGTCCCGATACGTTCCGAAGATGTCCCGCTGCTTCGCCCGACTCGTCCTCGGCATCGTCCTGGCCGTCGCGGTCCTCAACGTGCCTGCCGCGGTGACGGCACCGTCGGCTGAGGCGGCCTGTCGGCCGGCACTCAAGTCGCTGACGCTCGCCAGGAGCACCGTGGCCGGAGGAACGTCGACCACCGCCACGATCCGCCTCACCTGCCGGACCCCTCGTCGCGCCAAGGTGCAGCTGTGGGCCAGCACGGGCATCCGGGTCCCGGCGTACGTCTATGTCGCCGGCGGTCGGAGCACGCGGGTCGTCACCGTAAGGACCTCACCCACGACGGTCCGCAGCAGCGGCAGGGTCAAGGCGGTCTACCGGCAGGTGGTACGCCGCGCGACACTCGTCCGCACGGTCACCCCGTGCTACCCGACGCCGGCGCCCACCGCGGTGGCGTTGCCCGCGTACGTCCACGCCGGCCAGAAGGCCACCGGGACGGTCACGCTCGACTGCGTGGCCCGCACCTCGCTGGCCGTGAGCCTCACCTCGAGCTCGTCCTGGGTGACGGTTCCGGGCACGCTCACGATCCTGGCCGGGCGGCGTACGGCGTCGTTCACGGCGGTCACGAAGGGCCCGGCGGTTGGGACGCTGCCCGCGTTCAACGTGACGATCAGGGCGACCCGGAACGGGAAGAGCGCCGCACGGACGATGCAGGTCCGGCCGGAGATCCGGGCGTTCCGGGCCGGCGACCGGTTCACCGTCAACGAGCCGATCCTGACGCCCGACGGGCCCGACGGGTGGGTGTCAGGAACCCTACGGATCACCCTGGACCATCCGGCGCCGCCGGGCGGGCTCGACGTCAAGGGCTCGGTCGTCCCCGAGGGCCAGACCTGGACCGAGGTGCCGATCTATCTCGACTCGTATCCGCTCGACTCCCGCGTGACCGATCACATCACGATCACCACGAGGCCTGCGTCCGGTGAGGGCGGGTTCCTGCTCGACGAGGACTTCACCTACATCGTCCATCCGGCTCCGTGAGGGGGTCCCTGGCGTGCCGGGGCAACACCCCTGTGCCCGAAGCACGCCAGGGACGTATCAGGCGCCGGCGGGCGCGAGGACGATGTCGAACCGCACCTTCGACCAGGTGCCATCGACGTCCCGTCCGTCCGGCGTCGGCGTCCCGGTGGCCTGCCGCTCGAACTTCTTGATCAGCGACTCCTTGACCCCGAAGACGGTGTCCTTCCAGCCGATCGGGTCGCCCTCGGGGAAGATGTGGGTGACCAGCGTGCGGCAGCCCTCGTGGGTCACCATGAAATGCAGGTGCGAGGCCCGCAGCGGCGACCGCCCGACCGCGGCCAGCATCTTGCCGACGGGGCCGTCGTCCGGGATCGGGTACGGCGTGGGCGTCAGTCCCCAGAACCGGTAGCCGCCCTCGGCGTCGGTGAACAGGTGTGCCCGCGCGGCCCTGGCGCCCGCGTCGCGCTGGACGTCGTAGAGCCCGTCCTCGTCCGCCTCCCAGACCTCGATCCTGGCTCCGACCAGCGGTTTCCCGTCGGTTCCGCTCACGGTTCCGGTGACCCAGCAGGGCTCGCCCGGGGCACCGAAGGCCATGTCCCCACCCAGCTCGATCGCCGGGGAGTCCTCCACGAAGAACGGCCCGAAGACCGTGGCCTCGGTCGCGTCGGCGTACGCCTGGTTGTTGATGTTGATGGTCTGCATCGAGGCGCCGAGGGTGTCGGAGAGGAGGATGAACTCCTGGCGTACGTCGTCGGTGATGTGGCCGGCCTTGGTCAGGAACTCGATGGCGGCGGCCCACTCGTCCTCGGTGAGGCGTACGTCGCGGATGAAGGCGTGCAGGTGGCGCGTCAGCGAGACCATGACCTCCTTCAGGCGCGGGTCCTCGCAGGCGTCGAAGGACGCGACGACGGTGTCGACCAGGGTCTGCTCGACCGCCTGCTGCTCCGGCGATACGGCGGCTACGTCGCTCATCAGCTCTCCTCTCCCGCCCACGCCGCGGTCAGCAGCGCGGTCAGGTTCTCCTCGGTGACCGGGGTCGGGTTGTTGTCGGGGATCGCGGCCAGGATCGGCGCGACCGCCTTGGCGATGCCGTCCTCGGGCATGCCGTAGTCCTTGAGCGCCGTCGGCGCGCCGAGCGTCGTACGCAGCTCGGCGAGCCCCTCCACGGCCGTCGGCGTTCCGAACGCCGCTGCCATCCGTACCTCCGCCTCCGGGGCGGACGGCGCGTTGAAGGCGAGCACGTGCGGGAGCACGACCGCGTGGGTCTGGGCGTGCGGCAGGTTGAACATGCCGCCGAGCACGTGGCAGATCTTGTGGTGCATCCCGGAGCCGGCGGACGTGAACGAGACCGCCGCCAGGTAGGCGCCGTAGAGGGTCTGCTCGATCCCCTCGATGCTCTCCGAATCCGCCTTGACCAGGGGGAGTCCGGCCGCGAGCCCCCGGATTCCCTCGGCTGCGAAGACCTGGTCGATGGGATCCACCCGCGGACCCCACATCGCGTCGACGCAGTGCGCGAGCGCGTTCAGGCCGCTGGCGACGGTCATCTCGCCGGGCAACGTGGTCAGCAGGGAGGCGTCGTAGACGACCGACCGCGGCAGGACGCGAGCGTCGATGCCGGTCGTCTTGGTCTCGCCCGAGGTCAGGCCCCAGACGTTGGTCGCCTCGGACCCGGCGTACGTCGTGGGGACCGCCACGATCGGCAGCCCCGTGGTGAGCGCGACGGCCTTGGCCAGGCCGGTGGTCGAGCCACCGCCGACGCACACCAGCGCGTCGACGGCGGACTCGGCCGCCCGCTCACGAGCCCGCTCGGCGACCTCGACCGGCACGTGCATCACGACCTCGTCGTGATGCAGCGCGACCGGTACGTCGGCAGTCACGCGGGCGGCGAGCTCGGCCTCGCGCGCGCCGGCGATGACCATCACCCGCCGCGCGCCGAGCTCGTCGATCTCTGCTGCCACCGCGGCGGGCGCCTCGCCGGTGGCGAAGCGGACCCGCTGCGGCAGCGACTCATGCGTGAACTTCATAGAATCCCCCCGTCAGGGCCCGGAAAGGGTCAGGCCTTGCCCAGCAGCGTCGCGACCGCCTCGCCCAGCGCGGCGCCGGGGTCGTCGGGAAGCGACATGGAGCGCCAGGCGATGTGCTTGTCGGGACGTACCAGGATCGCGCCCGACTCCTCGACCTCGCGGAGCTTGGCCCAGTCGAAGTAGAGGTCGGTGACCGGCCGGCCCGGGCCGATGACGACGGTCTGGAGCGGGATCCCGAACTTCGTCCGGACCGCCTCCGCCGCGTCCTCCCACGCCTCGCCGGCGACGCCGGTGATCAGCGTCCACTGCGTGTAGGGGGCGAGGTCGAGCATCGCGTGCTTCTCGACGTTGTCCCCGACCCAGGCGTGCGGCAGGTGAGCACCCGGAGAGGTCGACATCCGGTGGTAGAGGTCCTCGTCGTCGGTCGGCGCCGGCCGGGTGCCGTCGGAGACGATCGCGTTGGACTCGTAGAACTGGCCGAGCTCGACGCCGTGGGCGTTGAACTCGTAGTTCTTGCGCTCCATCGCGGTGACGAGCGCGGCCCGCTTGGCGGCACCCTCGGGAGTGTTGGCCTTGCGCTCCTCGATGGCCTTGGCCATCTCCTCGCCCTCGAGGCCGACGACGCCGAGCGCCTCGAAGAGCTCTCCGAACTCGCGCGCGGACTGGTTGGCGCGGGTGACGATGCGCTTGGCGACCGGGGCACGCTCGGCGGAGTAGGACTCCAGGAGCGACGGCTCGGCATAGCCCTGCAGCACCGCCGCGAGCTTCCAGGCCAGGTTGTAGGAGTCCTGGATCGAGGTGTTCGAACCGAGACCGTTCGACGGCGGGTGCCTGTGGATGGCGTCGCCGGCGCAGAAGACGCGACCCTTCTGCGCGTGGGTCGCGTACATCTCGTTCACGCCCCACAGCGAGTAGCCGGTCACGTCCGGCTCCAGGTCGGGCATCCCGAGCAGGTCGCGGATGACCTTCACCGCGTACTCCTCGGTCAGCTCCGGCGGCGGCTGGTTGATGTCGTAGCCCCACACGATCAGCCACTCGTCCCAGGGGCGGACCATGCGGACCAGGCCGGTGCCGATGCCGCCGACGTTCGAGCCCGGCTGGATGACCCAGTAGAGGACCGACGGGCGGTGGTCGACGAGCTCGGAGAGGTCGGCCTTGAAGGTGATGTTCATCGACCCGGCGATGTCCATCGCACCCTCCATCGGGAGGTCGATGTCGGCGCCGACCTGGGTGCGGGCGCCGTCGGCGCCGATCAGGAACTTCGACCGGATCTTGTACTCGTGGCCGGTCAGCCGGTCGCGGGCGATCGTGGTGACGCCGTCCTCGTCCTGGACATGCGAGACGTACTCGGTGGAGAACCGCGTCTGGGAGCCGCGCTCGGTCGCGTTGCGGACCAGGATCGGCTCGAGGTACGTCTGCGGGATGTCGACCGTCAGGCACGGGGAGGCGAGCTGGTAGTCGGCCTCGCGGTCGGGGCGCGTGCCCCACGTGCGGATGCGGCCGATCTCCTCGCCGGCGATGCTCGTGCAGAAGACGGTGTCACCGACGAGCTCGTGCGGCGTCGCGTCGGCGAGCACCTGCTCCTCGATGCCCAGGTCGCGGAAGATCTCCATCGCGCGCTGGTTGGTGATGTGTGCCCGCGGGGTGTTCGCGGTCCAGCGGTACTTCGTGATCATGATGTTGTCGACACCGAGCTCGCTCAGGAAGAGCGCGGCGGACGCGCCCGCCGGGCCGGATCCCACGACGAGGACGTCGGTGGTCACGACATCCTCGGTCTCGGGAACCTCGGTCTCTTTCTGACCGTCGTCGAAGACTGGCATGTTCCTCACCTTTCCGAGGCCGCGGCGGGGTGTGGGATCGCAGCCTCAGGGCGAGTCTTGCGGCCCGCTCGGGCCGCTTCAAAGGTGGGGTCGTGGGTTGGCGGAAATGCGTACGCGACTAGGGCGTCGCCGGCTGATCCGCGTCGGACGCGGTCAGCGCGACCACCGCTCGCTCGATGCGCTTGGCACCCATCTCCCGGGCCAGCTGAAGGGCCCGATCGAGCATGGCGTCTGTCTCGCTGGACGACCCCGTTCTCGCTGTCGCCTCGGCGCAGCGCCACGAAGCGACTGCCTCTTCCCAACCCCAATCGGCACTGACGCAACGGTCGAGGGCGGTGTGCCAGAGATCGACCTCGTCGTCGCTGCGGCGACAACGAGCCGATTCGGCCTCGAACAGCGACCGCAGTTCGGGTTGGGCTGCGAAGGGATCATCCCAGGGAAGCCCCTCTGCTTCCTCGAGCAGCTTGTCGAGCAGGCGTTGCCCGCGACCTGTCGACCCGGTCCCCGAAGAGTCGAACGACGCCAGGTCCGCAGCGGCCCACGCACCCAACCGCAGCAGGTCGGCGGCTGTGTCCGGGTCGCTCTGGTCGAGTTGGAGATGGTCGAGGATCACCTCTCCT
The DNA here is from genome assembly GCF_044744805.1 of Nocardioides sp. NPDC087217. Classification (NCBI taxonomy): domain Bacteria; kingdom Bacillati; phylum Actinomycetota; class Actinomycetes; order Propionibacteriales; family Nocardioidaceae; genus Nocardioides; species Nocardioides sp. NPDC087217. The sequence continues at coordinate 196,959 of NZ_JBIUZB010000001.1, read as the reverse complement.
GCGCGCTCGGGTCTGTCGTGGCTGATCAAGTGCCTCACCGGGTGCCGTGGTCAGGGCGGCCAAGACCAACCGGTCACGGCCACCGATCCGACGCGGGTCGCCGTGCACGCTCAGGGGACCGAGAACCGCGATCTCCACCTCACCACTGTCGGCCGCGCCAGAGCGGGCGTCAAGCCGCCTCAGATCGCCTGCGAGTAACCGGTCTTAGCTCGACTCAACGCACAGCTTGGCCGGAGCGCGGCAGGCCAGCCACCGCGCCGAGGCGCCAGGGCCCATCCGATACCGGCGCGATACCGAGCCACTGCCGCTGCGATACCCGCTGATGACACAACGGAGATCCACACCGGGGCGACCAGCCCCACGATCCAAAGGAGCATCATGAACACCGCCACCACACACCGCACCGCGACCGCCCTCGCCACTGCCGCCGCCGCAGGCGCACTGACCATCGTGTCCTTGATTGCGCCCACGGCCGCCAGCGCGCACCGTCCCGACCCCGTCCCCGACCCGGTCACGACCACGCGCTGCGCCGAAAGCGCCGGGGGATCCAGCATCTCGTCGATGGACATCGACGAGATCGTCACGATGTTGAAGGTGCGGAGAGCGAAGTACCTGTTCGACCACCCGCTCCTCATCCGATGAGCGAGCCCGCCGGGCTCGACCCCGAGACATGCGACTAGTGCGAGAGCCAGTCGAGAACCGCCTTGATGGTCGAGTCCGGCTGGCGGGCCCACTTGAAGTGGTCGATGCCAGCCTCGTCCAGGTGGACGCGGCTGACCTCCAGCCCGGGCATCCGGCGGTGAATCTCATCGACCGTCGCGCTCGGGGCCAGCCAGTCGCCCTCGATGGAGACGATGAGCGCGGGCTTCTCGAGTGCGCGCATCGCGGGCGTGACGTCGCGTGCCGGCCGGCCGAAGCGGAGCCGGCCGGTGCGGGCGTACCTCGCCCATTCCCTCATCAGGGTGCGGGCCTCGCGCCCGGCGAACTTGAGCTGCTTGCCGGGGAAGTGGCCGACGACGCGGCCGATGAGGCCCATCGCCTGGCTGGCGACCAGGAAGCCCGGGCCGTAGTTGCGCCAGTAGGGCGTCTGCGAGGCGACGTAGATCAGGCCGGCGACCCGGTCGGGGTGCAGCGCGGCGTAGGCGCTGGCGGCCTGCCCGCCGAGGCTGTGCCCGAGGACGTACGCCGCACCGGCCGAGGCCGGAACCAGCTCGCCGAGCCGCTCGACCGCGGCGGCGATGTCGTCGACCAGGTCGGCGTAGCCGAAGTCGTAGGACCAGCCGGCGACCCGCCCGCCGAGCTCCTCGTGGCCGCGCTGCTCCATCCGGCCGACGTTGATCCCCGCCTCCGCGAAGGCCACGATCAGCTTGTCGTAGTAGCCGGCCGGCATGCCCATCGCGGGCACGACCAGCACGGTCGGCGCCTCGGGGTCGGCCGCACGGACCACGGTCAGCGTGAAGCTGGTGCCCTCGGCACGCTCGATTCCGTACGCCTCAGGGGTGGTCGTGGGGGTGGTCGTCTCGGTCACGCCGTTCATGTTACTCGCGAGTAGAGTCTTCAGGTAGTCGGGGACCAAACGGTCGGTTACGCGCGAGTAGAGCGACCGTTTGATCCCCGACTACAGCTCAGGCTGCCCATCGGTGGCTCAGCAGACGGCGGCGTTCATCATTCGAGAGGGCTCGTCGCTCGGCCACTGTCGTGGCTGGCGTCCACCACGCAGGCGGATCCAGTGTCCATCGCCTCGGCCCCGCCGCTGCTCGTGCCCGCTTCCGCGCAGCCAGGGTGCGGGCCTTGAATCCCGACGGATCGCGCAAGTCCGCGGAGACCATGGTGACGTACTCCAGACCGACACCACGCAGATCTCCCTCTCGCCTGATGTCCTTGGCACGCTGCTTGCCCTCGAGGTGCAAGGAGCCGTCGTACTCGCCCACGACACCTGTCTCCAGGTCGAGCACGTCAGGCGTGGCGACATGCCGGCCGACATGGTCGAACACCGGGTGATTGCACACGACGTCACGGATGCCGAGCTCCGCCCACACGAGTCGGAGATCGACCTCAGGCGGTGACCACGCGTTCTCGTCGAGGAAGGGGAGTGCGTCCCGGACCTTCGCGATTCCGGTCCAGCCGCGGTGCGCATCCGCCCATTCGGAGATCTCCGCGATGGAGACCAGGTCATGGAGCGCCGCCATGTCGTGGGCTCGCACGGCCGCCCGCCGATCGCGGGCGTAGCGCATCTCGAAGGTCACCGACCGCACGGGGATCGTCACCCGCACACCGTCAACCACCTGGACGTCGGAGAGGAGGAGTCGCTCACCGCAAACGGCGAGGCCCGGACGTGACACCAATGAGTGAGCAGTGGCCGCCACGGTCACCGGCCTGGGTCGACCGGAGGGGTCCCAGCCGTCGAACCACTTGCATCGCATCCACGCCAACGCCGCCCACCCCGTCACCGCCGCATGCGCGGGAAGTCGCACCGATGCCTCGAGCACGCGCTGCATCGGCGCGTCAGCATCGACGTCAGTCGGCACGTAGAACCCGTGGCTGCTCCGCCGCCACCCACGCCCCCGAGCCTGACGCGGGGTCGGACCGGTCTGTCCACTCGGGTCGAGGCGCACCGGCCGCACCACGAAAGGCCGCGCGGAGGAGTACTCCGGCGGTCGGAAGTGAGGAGGTCGGGCAGCCACCACGACAGGATCACGCAGGCGTACGAATCCCGCATCCAGCGATCCCCAAAAATCCCCCGCATGTGCACAAACCTGTGGATAACTCTGGAGAGCAGTGGATAGTCGGGGATCAAGCGGTCGGTTACTCGCCAGTAGAACGACCGTTTGATCCCCGACTATCGGGTCAGGACCGTGTGACCGACCGGGAAGACCTCGTAGCGACCCCGCGCCGCGAGCCCCCACAATCCGCGCGGAGCCAGCAGCACGACGGCGATCGCGACCGCGCCGAGCGCGACGAGATACCAGGTGCCGTAGGAGTCCAGCAGCTGCTGGAGCGCGAAGAAGATCACCGCGCCCAGGATCGGGCCCTCGATCGTCCCCAGCCCGCCGATGACGACGATGAAGATCATGAAGGCGGTGTACTGGACCGAGAACATCGAGTCGGGCGAGACCCGCAGGCCGTTCACCGCGATCAGCGCCCCCGCCAGGCCGGCACCACCGGAGGCGGCGACGTAGACGAGCCGCTGCGAGCGCCGCACCGCGACCCCGAGCGACGCCGCCGCCACCGAGTCGTCACGGATCGCGGTCAGACCGAGGCCGACGCGCGAGCGCATCAGGACGTACGTCGCGAGCACGACGAGCACGGCGAGCGCGAGCGCCAGGTAGTAGACGGTGGCGATCCGGGTCACCCGGTCGACGCCCTGGAAGGCGGTGAGCGAGAGGCCGGAGCCGCCGCCGAAGCCCGGGAGCTCCTGGGTGACCAGCTTGAAGACCTCGGCCACCACCCAGGTGCCGATCGCGAAGTAGCCTCCGACCAGCCGGAACAGCAGGAACGAGGTGGGGATGGCCAGGGCGGCGCAGACCACGCCGGCCGCCACGACGGCCACCGGGATCGGCAGCCCGACGACGTCGGCGAGCTTGATCACGCCGTAGCCGCCGGCACCGATGTAGGCCTGCTGCCCGATCGACACGAGCCCGCCGTAGCCGGCCATCAGGTTCCAGGTCGTGCCGAGGATGATCAGCGCGAAGAGCGTGACCAGGTTGGTCACGTCACCCGGGCTGAAGACGAACCACGGTGCCGCGGCCAGGAAGACCACGATCGCGGCGAGGACGCCGCCGCCGGCGAGCGAGGGCCAGCCGCCGCGTACGACCTTCAGGTCTTGTCCGGCGAGGGTTGTGCTCATGCGACGACCGCCTTCGGGAGCAGGCCCTGGGGCCGGAACAGGAGTACGACCAGGAAGACCAGGTGACCGGCGAGGACGCCGTAGGCCGGGTCGATCTGGGCGCCGACGGTCTGCGCGACGCCGAGCACGAGACCGCCGAGGAGCGTGCCCCACAGCGAGCCGAGGCCGCCGATGATGACCGCCTCGAAGGCGAAGATGAGGACCAGATCTCCGTACGTCGGGCTGAACTGCGTCGACATGCCGAGGAAGACACCGGCCAGGGCGACGGTGCCGATCGCGATGGCGGTGGCCAGGGCGTACATGTGCCTCTCGTCGATCCCCATGAGCGTGGCCGCCTCGGGGTCGTCCTTGGTCGCGCGCATCGCGCGGCCGATGCGGGTGTGAGAGAGATAGAGCTGCAGACCGACGATGACACCGACCGCCACCACGAGTGTGATCAGCGAGAAGACACCGAGACGCAGGCCGCCGAGCTCGACCGACGAGGTCGACAGGTCGCCGATCGAGATCTTGCGGGAGTCGGCGGTGAAGATCTCCTGGAGCAGGTTGGCGCCGATGACGGCCAGGCCGAACGAGACCAGCAGCGGCGACAGCTCCCCGTGGCGCAGCGCCGGGTTGAAGAGACCGCGCTGGATGGCGTAGCCGACCGCGGCGAGCACGGGGATCACGATGACGATGGTGAGGAACGCCGGCATCCCGGTCTGCTGGACGAGCCAGTAGGCGAGGTAGGCCGAGGCTACGGCGAGGACGCCGTGGGCGAGGTTCACGATCCGCATCACGCCGAAGATGAGGCTCAGACCGCAGGCGAGGAGTGCGTACTGCCCACCGAGCAGAAGTCCCTGGAGGACCGCGTTGATCCAGTCCATCAGCCGACCTCCTGCTCGTCGATCCCGAAGTACGCCGCCTGGACCTGCTCTCGGGTGACGTCGGCCGCCGCGCCCTCGAGGACGGTGCGGCCCTCGAGCAGACACTGCACCCGGTCGGCGACGGTGAGCGCCTGGGTGAGGTCCTGCTCGACCACGAGCACGGTCGTCCCCTTCGCGGTGATCGTGGGGAGCGCCTTGTAGATGTCGGCGATCACGACCGGGGCGAGGCCGAGCGAGACCTCGTCGAGCAGGAGCAGCTTCGGGTTGGACATCAGCGCCCGGCCGATGGCGGTCGCCTGCTGCTCGCCACCGGAGAGGTGGGCACCGCGGCGCGTTCTCTTCTCCGCGAGCAGCGGGAACGCGTCGTAGACGGTCTGGAGGTTCCAGGGGCCGGGGCGGCGTCCGTGCGCGCCGACCTTGAGGTTCTCCTCGACGGTGAGGGAGGCGAAGATCCGGCGCCCCTCCGGCGTGAGCGCGATGCCCTCGCGGACCCGCCGATGGGCAGGGGTGTGGGAGACGTTGTGGCCGTTGAAGCGGATCTGGCCGGCGGTCGGGCGGAGCAGGCCGGCGATCGTCTTCAGCAGCGTGGACTTGCCGGCGCCGTTGGCACCGATCACGGCCAGCGTCTCGCCCTCGGCGACCCGGACCGTGATGCCGTGCAGGGCGCGGAAGTCGCCGTAGGCGACGTCGATCGCGTCGACCTCGAGCAGGCTGGTCATGGGGTGTCGCCTTCCAGGTCGGGGGAGCCGAGATAGACGGCGGCGACCGCGTCCGAGGCCATCACCTCGCGCGGGTCGCCGGTGGCGACGACGTCGCCCTGGGCCAGGCACATCAACCGGTCCACGACCTGCAGCAACGCGTGCACGATGTGCTCGATCCAGACGACGCCGGTGCCGCCGTCACGGATCGCCGAGATGGTCTCGATCAGCGCCGGCAGCTCGTGCTCGGTGAGCCCGCCGGCGATCTCGTCGAGGAGCAGCAGCCGCGGCTGGGTGGCCAGCGCGCGGGCGAGCTCGAGCCGTTTGCGGTCGAGCAGCCGCAGCGAGCCGGCGGGGGTGTTGGCCAGGTGCGTCAGGTCGGCGGTCTCCAGCGCCTCCCAGGCCAGCGCGTTGGCCTCCTTCCGGCGCGTACCCGCACCGAAGGTCGACCCGACCAGCACGTTCTCGAAGACGGTGAGCCCCTCGAAGGGGCGGGGGACCTGGAACGTACGTCCGATCCCGAGGGCCGTACGACGGGCCGCCGGCATCCGGGTGACATCGGCGCCGTCGAAGCTGATGGTGCCGGCGTCGGCCGGGAGGGTGCCGGTCACCAGGTTGAGCAGCGTGGACTTGCCGGCGCCGTTGGGCCCGACGATGCCGAGCGCCTCGCCCGCGGCCACGTGGAAGGAGACCGAGCGGGCGGTGACGACCTGGCCGAACGCCTTGGCCAGGCCTTCGGCCTCCAGCAGCGCGCCGGGCGCGCTGCTGGAGGCCTCGACCGCTTGTTGAGCAGAGGTCACTTGAGCGCCTCGGGCTCGCCCCCGAGAGGTACGTCGGGAGCCAGCGAGTTCTGCACGACGACCAGCTCGAACGGGTGCTCCCCGCCCTCGACCTGGCGCCACTGACCACCCGCGAGCGAGGTCTTGGCGACGTACGGCGGGACGTTCGCGTCCTTGCCCCAGGCGACGTCACCGACGACCGTGGAGACCTCGAGCCCGGCCAGCGCCTTGGTGATCGCGTCGGCGTCGGTCGAGCCGGCCTCGGTCACCGCTGCCGTCGCGACCTCGAAGAGCGCGTGCGCGAAGCCCAACGGCTGGGTCCACTGCTTGCCGGTCTTCTCCTCGTACGCGTCCGCCAGCTCCTGCGCGGACTGGCCGGTCAGCGAGGACTCGTAGGGAGCGGTCGGGGTCCACCACACCTCGGTGGAGAGGTTGTGGGCGATCGGGCCCAGGGCCTCGACGCTGCTCGGGAAGAGGAGCGCCTTGCCGATGGTGGCGACCTTCGGGTTGTAGCCCTGCTGCTTCGCCTGCTGCCAGAACGTGGTGAAGTCCGGCGGGATCGGGACGCCGACCAGGACGTCGTGACCCTTGTAGGCGCTGATCTGCGCGGAGAAGTCCTTGGTGCCGTTGGGGTAGTTGCCCGGGTTGTCGATCTTCACGCCCGACGCCTCGGTCAGCGCCGGGAAGTTGGCGCCCCAGGCCTCACCGTCAGGGTCCTTCGGGAACAGGCCGCCGGCCTTCTTGTTGTTCGGAACCTTGCCCCAGATGTCGGCGTAGACCGTCGCGACGTCCTCGAGGCCCCAGAAGAAGTGGTAGCTGTACTTCAGCTCCGCCGGCTTGTCGCCGCTGCGGATCGCGAACGGCTGCCACGGGGCGACCGTGGTGATGCACGGGATCGAGTTGGCCTCGCACTGCTCCGAGACCGGGTTGACGATGTCGGGGGTCGAGGAGGCGACGATGATGTCGGCGCCGTCCTTGTTGATCAGGTCGCCGGCCACCGCCCCGGCCTTCGTCGTGTCGCTCTGCGCGTCGCGCACCACGATCTCGACGTCGAGCTCCTTGTCACCCACCTTGACCGGGTGGTCCTTGAAGTAGGTCTCCATCTCGTCGACGACGAAGCTGTTCGCCTCGCCGAACGGCGCCGAGGAGCCGGTCTCGGTCGAGACGAACCCGATGGTGAGCGTGTCCTCGCCGCCACCGCCTTCGTCGTCGATGCCGCCCGACCCGCAGGCCGTCAAGGTCAGCGCCATCGCTGCGACACCGGCGGCTGCCAAGCTCAGGCCGCGTCCGGTGGTGAGTCCGTTGCGCACGTACGTCTCCTTAGAGAGTGTGGGGTGTTCGAGAGTGTCGTCCGCCACCGCCCCTACAGGTGGGAAGCAGGGTCTGGTTGGCGGAAAATCGCATGGAAGACCTATCGGACTTTGGTGGACTTGTCACCCTTTCGCGCCGAGAAGTGACTTCTGGGCGCCGAGAAGTGACTTGTGGCGTACGAAACTCGACTTTCGTACGCCACAACTGGGGATTCGGCCCGCCACAAGTGCGGACTCGGCTGGGGTCAGGCGCGGGCGGCGCGGCGTACGTCTCCGGCGGCGACACCGAAGCGCTTGCGGAAGGCGTGGGAGAAGTACGAGGCGGAGGTGAAGCCGCACTTCTCGGCGACGTCGACGGTGCGGATGGCTGGGTCCGAGCCGGTGGCGAGCATCGCGTAGGCGAGCTCGAGGCGGCGACCGAGGATGTGGCGGGGGACGCTGGTGCCGGCGTCGGCGAAGAGGCGCGACAGGTGGCGCTCGGAGATGCCGGCGCCCGCGGCGACGGCGGTGGCGGAGAGGCCGGGGTCGGCGAGATGGTCCTCGATGAACGCCTTCGCCGCCGCCCGATGGGCCGTGGCCAGCGAGACCTTCCCGGCGGTGGCGATCACCGAGATCAGGTCGAGCACGGCGCCCTCGTCGGCCGGCACCGGGTCGTGGGGCCGCAGGGCGCGGCCGACCATCTGCACGAGGGCTCGGCCGTGCGGGTCCTGGTCGCGGCCGGCGTCGAGGACGAGCGGCGACGGCATCGACGCCATCCCGGTGCGGGCCGCGAAGGCGTCCACCGGGACCTTGACCGCGAGCTCCTCGAGCCCATGCCCGAAGCCGCGCAGGAAGGGTGCGTCGACGTCGCACACGATCAACTGTCCGGGCCGGATGACCTTGCGGCGGCCGGCGTACTCCAGGATCGCCTCGCCGCGGAGGCTCGCGTAGACGGCGATCGACCGGGCGGGGATCTCCTTGACGAGGCTGGCCGGCCGCTCGACGACGTGGCGGGTGGCTCGGACCCGCGCCAGATGGATCTCGTCGAGCTGCAGGTTGACCTCCTGCGCGTCGAACCCGTGGCCGTCGATGGGCCGACAGGAGAGCGCGACCAGGGCGCTGGCGTTGTGGCGTTCCCAGGCCTCGACCTGCGCGTCCTCGTTCAGCCGGCTGGTCTCGAAGACCTCCGGGCGGCGAACCCGCGCGAGGAGAGGGGCTGGATCGACTCCGGCTGGCGGCACAGGCCGACTCTACGGCGTTGCGGGTGCCGCCCGCGATGACTTCGTGACGACTTAGGGAAGACTTACCTTTCTGGAATGGTTCAAGAAAAGGTGGCACAGTGGGTGTCACCACGAAAGACCCACATCAATCCAGGGGGATACACCGAACATGGCTACGCAGACCGCCACGAGCAGCGCCACCCACACCTCGCACCCCGCGTTCATCCCGAGCCCGGCGTTCGCGACCCAGATGCAGCGCCTGCTCGTCGATCTGACCGAGCTCAGCCTGCAGGGCAAGCAGCTGCACTGGAACGTCGTCGGCAAGAACTTCCGCGACATGCACCTCGTCCTCGACGAGGTCGTCGACGCCGCCCGTGACTTCACCGACGAGGTCGCCGAGCGCATGCGCGCGCTCTACATCCTCCCCGACGGCCGCACCGGCACCGTCGCCGAGGACACCACCCTCGCGCCGCTCCCGGCGACCGAGGTCGACACCGCGACCGCCGCCGACCTCGCCGCCGCCGCGCTCTACGCCACCTCGAAGACCGCTCGTGACATCCACGACGACATCGACTCCGAGGACCCGACCACCGCCGACCTGCTGCACGCGATCATCACCCGCGTCGAGCAGCTGGCCTGGTTCATCGACTCCGAGAACCGCGTCGCCAACCAGTCCAAGCCGGCTCAGCTGACCGTCTGAGATCTTTCCCTGAGGACGGCGTCCCGCGAGCTGCTCGCGGGGCGCCGTTCTTCGTTGTGCGGGCGAAGCCGCGCCGAGTCGGCCCGTCCTCACCGTAAAACCCGTCGAGTCGGCTCGTTCAAACGCGCCGACTCGGCACGAATCTCAGTCAGAACGAGCCGACTCGGCGTGAATCTCGTCGGCGAGCTCGCTATCGACGCAGCAGGGTTCGGAGGCTCTTGGTCGGATCCGCAAGATCAGATGCGCGTACGTCGGCAGCACGATCGATCAGCCGGCGCGCCGCTCTCGCGGCGTTGGGGTCGTCGACCGCGACCGCGCCGGTGACGCGCTCGCCACGGAGAGTGAAGACCGCGAACGGCGGCTCGCCGACGGTGCCGCGTACGACGTTCTCGTGCTTCGCATCCGGCTCGTGCATCTCACCGACGACCTCGACATGCAGGTCGTAGCGGTCGGTCCAGAACCACGGCGCGGTCTCCGGTCCGGCGTCGGCACCGAGGATCGTCGCCGCCGCCCGTTGACCGTCGTGCAACGCGGCCTCCCAGTGCTCCGCGCGGCGGTGGCCGCGGCGCCGGGCGCAGTCACCGACGGCGAGGACATTCGGGTGTGAGGTGACCTGGCGGTCGTCGACGAGGACGCCGTTGTCGACCTCCAGGCCGGCTGCCTTCGCCAGGGCGGTGTCCGGCACCATGCCCACAGCCAGAAGGACAGCATCGAACGTACGCGGCTCCACCTCGCCCGCGATGTGCGCCACGACTCCGGCCCTCGTCGACTCGAGCTTCTCGACCGTCGAGGTCACCGTCTCCACACCGTGGACCGGGTGCAGGGAGTGCAGCCACGCAGCGACCCGGGTGCCGACCGCCGCCGCGATCGGCGGATCGGCGGGATCCACGAGCACGACCTCGCAGCCGAGCTTCCGAGCGGTCGAGGCGACCTCGGCCCCGATCAGGCCGGCGCCGACCACCAGCAGGCGGGCGCCCGAGAGCAGCACGTGCCGCAGCGCATCGGCGTCCTCGGCACTTCGCAGCGTGTGAATCCCGGTGGTCGAGATCGGGACTCCCTCACCGGGTGGCGGAAAATCAAGCCGCTCCCCGACGACGCGTTCGAAGTCGGGCCACCGCGAGTGTCCGCCCGTCGCCAGGACGATCCTGTCGGCGGAGAGCTTCCGGCCGTCCGACAGCGCCACCGTGCCGGCAGCCGGATCCAGATCCACCACCAGTGCAGCCGTGATCAGGTCGATCCGCTGCTCGGCGTACCACTCCGGAGCCTGCAGCGCGATCGAGTCGAGCTCCTTCGCCCTGCCAGGTACTCCTTGGACAGGGGCGGACGGTCATACGGGAACGGGTCGACGGAAACGAGCGTCAGCTCACCGACGTACCCCTGCTTCCGCAGCTCCGCGACCGTCGACACACCGGCGATACCGCCACCGACGACGAGGACCGACGAGACCGTCACGGCCTCTCGCCGGGGAACAGGTACACCTCACCGTCGCGGACCTCGACGCGGTGCGGGACGGTGTCGCGGGTGGCGGGGAGCCCGTCGACCTTGCCGGTCTTGAGATTGAACCGCGAGGAGTGCAGGGGGCACTCGACGTCGCCGTCCTCGACCCAGCCCTCGGCCAGCGAGGCGGTCTCGTGGGTGCAGGTGTCGTTGAGGGCCCAGCAGGTGCCGTCGTCGTCGCGCAGGATGGCGATGTCGTCCTCGGTGCCGGTGATGTCGGAGGAGATGGCGATCCCCTCGCCCTCCGGGATGTCGTCGACGGACGCGACGCGGATGCCTGTGCTGCTTCCGCCGTTTCCACTATTTGCGGTCATGCCCCCATCTTCCAACGTGGGTGCAGAAGAACCGGCCACCTCCCCCGAGGTGGCCGGTTCGATTGCGTACGTCCGGGGCCGACGGATCAGTCCGGGCAGGTGTTGCGGTAGTCGGACAGGTTGATCGAGGACGGCGCCGGGCAGAGGAACTGCGAGTAGCGGGTGTCGTCGTCGACGTACCTCTTCAGCCAGGTGACGAACAGGCGCCCTTGCCAGTCGTCGTCGGTGTTGGCGATGAAGTGGTCGCCGTTGTTGATCTCGCCGTACGCCTTCTCCCGGGCCCCGGTGGCCGAGGTGTAGAACGGGATGGAGTGCGAGCTGACCGGCGCGACGCTGTCGTTCTCCGCGCCGATGATCATGGTCGGGATCTGGATGCCGGGCCAGGTCTTGTCGGTGTGCCAGGGCTGCAGCGCGACCGCGGCCTTGATCGAGGAGTCCTGGTTGGCCGCCGCGAGCGTGCCACCGCCACCCATGGAGTGACCGGAGACCGCGATCCGGGACTCGTCCAGGCGCGAGGCGACCGTCGAGGAGGCGTTGTTCTTCAGATAGGAGACTGCGGCCAGGATCTGCGAGCCGCGGCTGTCGGGCTGGTCATAGCGGGAGTTCGTGTCGATCGCGAAGACCACGAACCCGTGCGAGGCCACCCGGCGAGCGACCGCGGAGTAGGACGACGAGGAGGCCGTGTAGCCGGGGGCGAGCACGACACCGCCGAAGGTCCCCGCGGTGGTGGAGGTGGGGTAGTAGATCGTCCCTCCGCCGAAGCCGGTCACCAGCGAGGAGACCGAGGCGGTGGAGAGGGAGAACGTGCCGTTGTCCAGGACGCTGGCCGACGTCGGGTCCGGCCCGCGCTCGTAGGGGCTCTCCGCATCGGCCGGCGCTACCAGGCCGAAGAGGGGGAGAGTGACGGCCGCGGCGACCGCGGCGATTCGGAGAGAGAGTGATCTGAGCACCGAGCATGCTCCTTCGTCCGTCCGGCCCCGGGCTGTCCGGGGATCCGGTTGCTACTCGAAGGTAGGGGCGCAGCCGAGCGGCCGACACCGGCACGGAGGCAGAACCTCGTTGGGCGCTTGTCACAAAACAGAAACACGGCGGCGTACGCAGGTGGGGCTGCTACGCCGCCGGTTCTGGTTCAGCAGTACAGGTTCCCGCCCGGGTCGACACCCAGGAGAGACGTGACCTCGGTGTAGTTGTCGACGCGGCTCTGCACCTGGGCCGGGTTGCCGCCGTTGCACTCGATGGCGCCGTTGATGGACCGGATGGTCTCGCCGAAGCCGGCGCCGTTGACCATCGCCGCGTGCGGCGTCATGGTGCCCGGGCCGTTCTGGGTGTTCCAGTACCAGAGCCCGGTCTTCCAGGCGACCGCCGGATCGGTGGCGACCAGGTTCGGGTTGTTGAGCAGGTCGATCCCGAGCGCGTCCCCGGCGGCCTTGTAGTTGAAGTTCCAGCTCAGCTGGACCGGCCCGCGGCCGTAGTACTGGTCGTTGCCGGCCGGACAACCGTAGGGCTGGGACGTGTCGCAGTAGTGCGGGTAGTTGGCCTCGTTCTGCTCGACGACGTAGAGCAGGTCACCGGTCTCGTGGGCGACGTTGGCGATGAACGCGGCAGCCTCGCGCTTCTGGGTCGCCTCGTCCCCAGCATTGGTGAATTCCGGATAGGCGCTGAGCGCCTCGACGAGGCCCGCGTACGTGTAGAAGGGATTGCGGTTGGGGAAGAGCTGGTTGAACTGCTCCTCGCTGACCGGGAACTCACCGGCCACCGGTGCCGGCGTCTCCGGGTCGGTGGCGGTGCCACCGATGTTCACGTCGATGCAGGCGTAGAAGGCGTTCGCCGTGTCGGCGACGTTCCAGACCGCGAGGACCTTCTGCCGGCCGGTGAACGACCCGAAGTCGACCTGGTGCTCGACGGTTGCCGGCGGCTGCGCGCCACCGTCGTCGAACTCGGCAATCTTGGTGCCACCGATGAAGTACTGCCAGGTGCTGGTGCTGTGCCGGGCGCTCAGTGACCAGGTGAACGTCTGGGTCCGGCCGACGGGCGTGGCCTGCCAGTTCTTGGAGTCGTCGTCGAGCTCGGCGAACCTCGAGTTGCCGCCGGAGCAGCTGGTCAGGCCCTTCGGGCCCTCGACACTCTGTGGTTCGTACTTGATGTCCCCGCACTCGACGGTGCCGGCAGCACACTGGGCCTGCCTGCTCGGGGGGTTCGAGATGTAGCCGTGCGCACTTGCGGGGCTCGTCGGCAACATGGCCAGGACGGGCGCCAGCAAGATCCCGCCGAGAACGGCGATCTTCGTGGTAGTACGCATTCCAAGCTCCTTGATGGGGGTTGAGATGGATGGCGATCGAAGCCCCCACTGTAAGGTTCCTTTACAGTTACCGTCTAGACCCAGCGTGGACAAACACCGGCGCGAGCCCTGCAGTTGTTAGGTTGCTTTCCGTACGCCACCCCGACCCTCGAAAGGAGCGCCGCCGATGTCGAGACCACCCAAGACACACCTGATCCGCGACACCAACGACCGCGCGGCGCTCGATCTGATGCTCTCGAACGGGCCGGTGACGAAGACCCGGCTCGGCGAGCTCGTCGGCCTCTCGAAGGTGACCGCGGGACAGCTGTTGACCCGGCTCGGCGAGCGCGGCCTGGTCGAGGTCGTCGGGACCCAGCAGGGCGGTCGCGGCCCCAACGCCGCGCTCTACGGCGTGGTCCCGTCGGCGGGCTATGTCGCGGCCCTCCACATCGGACCCGACCAGATCACCGCGTCGGTCGCCGACATCACCGGCACCGAGCTGGCCACCGGTGCGCTCGACCCCCATGAGACCTCCGACCCGGTCGAGGCGGTCCGGGCCACCGTCGCCGACGCCACCCGGAGCGCCGGCATCACGATGACGCAGCTCCGCTGCCTCTCGATCGGTACGCCCGGGATGATCGACCCGCGCACCGGCGACTTCCGCTTCGCCAACGACCTGCCGGACTGGCGCGCGGGCGTCCTCCAGGACCTCCGCCGCAGCTTCCAGCGGCCGATACTGATCGAGAACGACGTCAACCTCGCCGGGCTCGCCGAGCAGTCCGCCGGAGCCTCCCACGGCGTCAAGGACTCGGTGCTCGCCTGGATCGACCGCGGCCTCGGTCTCGCGGTGATCGTCGACGGCCGCCTCCACCGCGGCGCCGGCGGCGGTGCCGGCGAGATCGGCTACCTGGCGGTTCCGGGCGCCTCCACGCCCCACGGCACCGACAGCCCGCAGCACGCGGCCTTCCAGTCGCTGGTCAGCGTCGAGGCCATGGACATCCTCGCCCGGGCGTTCGGGCTGAAGGGCAGCGGCGTGGACTGCGTACGCGCGGCCGCCGGCGGCGACCCCGACGCCGAGCCGTTCCTCGAGGAGCTGGCCAGGAGGCTCGCCCTCGGCCTGGCGGGCATCTGCGTCGTGCTCGACCCCGAGCTCTGCGTGCTCGCGGGCGAGGTCGGGCGCGCCGGCGGGCCGGTCCTGGCCGCCCGCGTACAGAAGGCGATCGCCGCCCTCGGCCCCAACGTCCCCACCGTCGTTCCCACCGAGATCTCCGGCGACCCCGTGCTCCGCGGTGCCCTCCAGATCGGTCTCGACACGGCCCGCGACGAGGTCTTCACCCACCAGGGCTGACCCCGACGAGGATCCGCCGGCAGTCAGGGGAACGCCCGATGCCATAGGTACCGCGGCTACATATCGTCGTGGTGTGACCACCACCCAGATACGCGAGCGCCGACCACGCGTCAGCCTCTTCTGCTTTCGAGCCGTCGCGGTTCTGACCGCGCTCTTCGCGATCGGGCAACCGATCTTCATCGGCTCCTACTTCGCCGGCACCTTCGAGGCGTTGGGCCTCCACTCCGCGGGCGCAGTCGCGCTGCAGGGCCTCGGCCTGCTGCTGCCGATCGCCGCGGGCGCCGTCGTGGCGATGCGCGGGCGCTGGTGGTTCCTCAGCTGGTCGGTCGCGCTCTTCTTCCTCATCCACGTCCAGGCGATCCTCGGCTACACCCGGGTCCTGCAGCTGCACGTCCCGGTCGGCGTCCTCACCGTCGGCATCGCGGTGGCCGTGGCCGTCGCCGCCGTACGCCGCGGCGCCGGCAGCCCGCGGGAGGTCGGGCGATGAGGATCGGACGACGCACCCTCCTCGGCGCCGGACTGGCTGCCCCGGTCGCCGGATCGCTGGCGGCGTGCGGCGAGGCCCCCGGGCAGACCGGACGGGTCCTGCGCAGCGCGGCACGGCTGCCGAAGGCGTACGAGACACCGTTGCCGTTACCGCCGGCCAAACGACCGTCGGGCGAACTGATCGAGATCGCCCAGCGCACCGCGTCGGTGGAGATCCTGCCCGGGCTGCGGACCGAGATGATGACGTACGACGGGGTCTTTCCCGGGCCGACGCTCGAGACCCGCCGCGGCGAGGCGGTGACCGTGCGCCACACCAACGCCCTCACGCTGCCGACCGCGACGCATCTCCACGGCGGGCACACCCCGGCGAAGAGCGACGGCTGGCCGACGGATCTGCTGCTGCCCCCTGGCTTCGAGTCGCACCACGCCCACCACGCCGGTCACGGGGGTGGCCACGAGGCCATGGCCGACCCGAAGGCGCAGGTCACGACCGGAAAGCGGGACTACCGCTATCCGCTCGAGCAGCCGGCGACGACGCTGTGGTACCACGACCATCGGATGGACTTCACCGCCCCGCAGGTGTGGCGGGGTCTGGCCGGCTTCCACATCATCCGCGACGACGAGGAGGACGCGCTCTCGCTGCCACGGGGCGAGCGGGAGATGCCGCTGATGATCGCCGACCGGGCCTTCGACGAGGACGGCACGCTGCGCTATCCCGCGCTCGACCCGGAGCTGCTCGGCGAGCCCGGCGTCGAGGAGCGCTACATGGCCGGCGTGCTCGGCGACGTCATCCTCGTCAACGGCGCCCCGTGGCCGGAGGCGGAGGTCGACGCGGCCCAGTATCGGCTGCGGCTGCTCAACGCCTCCAACGCGCGTCGCTACGCGCTGAGCCTGCGCACCTCCGACGGACGGCCGGTGACGTTCACCCAGATCGGCTCCGACGGCGGGCTCCTCGCGGCCCCGGTCGAGCACGGTGAGATCACGATGGCGTCCGGCGAGCGGTTCGACGTCGTCGTCGACTTCCGGTCGCTCGCGCCGGGCACGACGGTCGAGATGCGCAACCGTCTCGGCACCGGCCGCACCGCTCAGGTGATGCGATTCCGCATCGCCCGGCACGCGGCCGACGACGTCCGGCTGGCGGAGCGGCTGGCCGACGTACCCGAGGCCGAGGCGCCCGACGGCGCGGTCGTCCGCAGGTGGCACTTCCGCCAGGCGAAGGTGCACGGCCGCCGGGGCTGGGGGATCAACGGCAAGCCCTTCGACCCCGCGGTGCCGCAGGCCCGGGTGCCGCTGGAGTCCACCGAGATCTGGGAGTTCTTCACCGACGCGCACCACCCCGTCCACGTCCACCTCTCGCCCTTCCAGGTCCTGCGACGCGGCAACCGTGGCCCAGGTCCGATGGACCTCGGCTGGAAGGACACCGTCGACGTACGCCCCTACGAGGCCGTCCGGGTCAGGGTGAAGTTCGAGAAGTACGCCGGCCGGTTCCTGATCCACTGCCACAACCTGGAGCACGAGGACATGGCGATGATGGCCGGCTTCGAGACGGTGTGATCAGCCGGTGAAGGGGACCCAGGCGAACCGGCCGATCGCCACGAAAGCGGTCAGGGCGAGGTAGGTCGCGTCCACCAGCGCGGCCTTCGTCTCGCCTCTGCGGATCCGCAAGGTCACGGCGCCGACCATGATCAGTGTCAGTCCGCTTGCCGCCAGCGGCACCAGGATCGGCGCGATGTCGAGCAGGGCGGGCAGGATCAGACCGATGGCGCCGAGGATCTCGAGGCCGCCGATGGTCTTGAGGGTCGCGGGCCGGAAGTCGAGGACCCAGCGCGAGGCGTCGCCCATCGTGGCCATCCTCTCCCTGGGGACCAACAGCTTCCCGAAGCCGGAGAGCAGGTAGATGGCGGCCATCAGGCCGGCGACGATCCATAGTGCGATGTTCATGAGTCTTCTCCTGGGCAGAATCGATGAGGTCTGTGGCCGCGGCGGACCCGGCCGGGTCCGCCGCGAGCCGAGGCACGTCGGGTCAGGCGTACTGCCCGGGCTGGTACTCGCCGCCGGGAGTCCGGGTGATCACGTTGAGACGGTTGAAGGCGTTGATCAGGCAGATCAGTCCGACCAGGGCCATCAGCTGGTCCTCGTCGAAGTGCTTCGCCGCGTTCGCCCACGCCTCATCGGTGACGCCGCTGGAGTCGGCGAGGCGAGTGCCCTGGTCGGTGAGCTCCAGCGCCGCCCGCTCCGCCTCGGTGTAGACGGTCGTCTCCCGCCATGCCCCCACCAGGTTGATCCGCATCGCGCTCTCACCGGCGGCCGCGGCGTCCTTGGTGTGCATGTCGAGGCAGCCGCCGCAGCCGTTGATCTGGCTGGCGCGGATCTTCACCAGCTCCTGCACCGCCTTCGGCAGTGTCGAGCCGGCGATGATCTTGTTCGACGAGATGATGTGCTTCGCCCACGCGGCCCCGATCTCGTTGCCCATCGGGTTGATCCGGCTTTCCATCTTGGGTCTCCTTCGTCTTCGGATGCTTGCACCAGTACGACGGAGCCGTTCTCCACGAGGTAACAACCCGGGGCGACGAAAGGCGCGCTACTCGGGTCGCGGGGGCAGATCCATGGCGTCGAGGCGCTTGCGGTCGCTCACGGTCACCAGCTCGACGATCCGCCCCTCGACCACGGTGCACACCACCAGGCCGAGCACCTTGCCGTGGGCGCCCCAGGCCACGAACCCGGGCTCGCCGTTGACGCGGACCGGGAGCGTCGAGGTCATCGAGCGTGCGCCGCGCAGGACCGGTTCGGCCACCTCGGCTGCGCCGACCGTGGTCAGCACGCCCTTCGGGTGGTACGTCCGCCAGGTCACGTTCGGATCGAGCAGGGCGACGAGTCCTTCGAAGTCCCCGTTCCGTGACGCGGCGAGAAATGCGTCGACCACGGCACGCTGGCGCCGCGGCTCATCCTGCGGCAGCGGGGTGCCCTGCACCTTCCGGCGGGCCCGGCTGGCGAGCATCTTGGTCGCATCGGTGGACCGGCCGATGATCTCGCCGATCTCGGCGAAGGGCACCGCGAACATGTCATGCAGGACGAACGCCAGCCGCTCGGTGGGCGTGAGGGAGTCGAGCACCACGAGCAGTGCCAGCCCGACCGACTCGGCGAGCATCGCGTCGTCCTCGGGTGCTGCTCCACCGTCGACGGCCACCACGAGCTCCGGCAGCCGGTCCTCGTACGACAGCTCCGACCGGGTCCTACGCGAGCGGAGCACGTCGATGCAGACCCGCCCCACCACGGTCGTCAGCCAGCCGGCCAGGTTGTCGATCGACGCCTCGTCCTGCCGAGACAGCCGGATCCACGCCTCCTGCACCGCGTCCTCGGCGTCCGCCCTCGACCCGAGCATCCGGTACGCGACCGCCACCAGGCGCTCACGCTGCTGCTCGAAGGCCTCCGCCGTTGCTTCGTGTGGACCTGATCCGGTCATGTCGTTACCTTCCTCGCGGAAACTCCGTCATGGTGATGACGGGCCCGCAGACGCCAAGGTAACCGTCACGACGGGGAGATCTGACCCGGACGGCCCCCGAGCTAGCGGCCGACGGCCAGGAACAGCGCGGCCAGGGCGACCACGACCAGCACACCGTTGAGCCACAGGTCTCCACGCTCTCCGCGCGAGAGATGGAAGATCGCGGCGAGCACCTGCACCACGGCCAGCCCTCCCGCCGCCCAGACCGCCAGGCCGGGGGCGATGCCGGTCAGCGGCGGGAGGATCAGCCCCAGAGCGCCGGCGATCTCCACCGCACCGATCGCCCGGACTCCCGCCATCGGGATCGAGGTGCCGGCCCACCCCATCATCGGCGCCAGCTGCTCCTGGCTCCGAACCACCTTGATCCCGCCCGAATAGAGATAGAACGCCGCGAGCAGCGCGGCGACGATCCAGTACGCGACAGCCATGTCGAACTCCCTTGGTTACGATGAGTAACTGAGCAATGACCACCCAGCATGGACGGGTTTCGAGGGGCGTACAAAAGGCACATCGGTGTGCCTGAGGAGCGGCGGGAGCAGAGCATGTCGGACTACGAGAAGGCCTGCCTGATCAGGGGCGATGGCGGACGCGCGATCCGCGGCATCCTGGATCGCATCGGGGACAAGTGGAGCGTGCTGGTGATCGCCACCCTGGACGGCGGTCGGATGCGGTTCGGCGATCTGAAGCGGCACGTCCCGGGCGTCTCCCAGCGCATGCTCACGCTCACCCTGCGCCACCTCGAGCGCGACGGGCTGGTGGCACGCACCAGCTACCCCGAGGTGCCGCCGCGGGTCGAGTACGAGCTGACCGACATGGGCAGGACGCTGGTCGGTCCCGCGGTCTCCTTGGCCGAGTGGGCGATCCGGCACAACCCGCTCATCGATCAGCAGCGACGCGATTACGACGCCCGTCTGGACTGACTCACACCTCGAGCCGCTTCTCCATGTCGTCGAGGAGCGACTCGACCTTGCGGTAGGTCTGCGAGCTGTACGCCCCGATGCCGCGCTCGGCGGCGAGCGCGTCACGCATCGCGTCGAGGTAGCGCAGCTGGAGGATCATCGTCTGCTCCATCACCGCGGGCTTGAGCCTCGGGGTGTCGCGTACGCCCGCGAGCACCCGCGGGAGGATGCGGTCCTTCAGCTTCGTCACCAGCTGCGGGTCGATCGGCTCGCCGTCGATGGTCTGCGACTCCAGCGGTCCGAGGGTGTCGACCGCCGACTCCCCGACCTGACGCAGCAGGGCGCGGAACGCGTTGTGCCGCTCCTTGGCGCTCTCGGGGGAGAACCGCATCCGGCGGATCACCGCCGGGAGGGTGAGGCCGAAGAGCACCAGGGTGATCAGCGCGACCAGGAACGCGGCGAGCACGACGGTCGCACGGTGGGAGGTGCCGACCGGGATCGTCTGGGCGGCGGCGACCGTGACGACGCCGCGCATCCCGGCCCAGCCGATCGTCAGGAAGCCGCGCTTCGTGATCGGCTCCCGCTCCTCGAAGTCGATGTCTGCCCGACCTCTGGCCAACCGTCGCCGGGCAGAGGTGATCCGGGCGTCCTCCCGGTCGTCGGCCGGCGTCAGCGACTCGATCTTCTCCTCGAACTGGTCCAGGCGGGCACGTACCTGCTCCTTGCTCTCCTCGCGGTCGCGGAGGGCAGGCCCGGCGAGCCCGGCGAACCGGAGCAGGACCAGCAGGCCGACCACGATCGCGACCAGCCCGGCCATCTCGCCCAGGGTGGTCTCGCCCTGGGCGGCATCGACGAAGTCGGGCAGCTGGTAGCCCATCGCCAGGAAGACGCCGCTCTCCAGGATGAAGTTGAAGGTCGCCCAGGTGGTCGTCTGGGTCTGTCGGTCGCGGGCGCTGAACCGGCGGCTGCCGAGACCGCCCGTCACCAGCCCGGCGACGACGACGGCGAGCACCCCGGACGCGTTCAGCTCCTCGGCCGGGAAGTAGGCGATGAACGGCACCGCGAACGAGATCGTGGTGTTGAGCACCGGGTCGTCCAAGCGCTGGCGGAGCAGGACGGTGAGCCAGCCGACCACGCCGCCGATCACGAGCGCGCCCAGCACCGCCCAGCCGAACTCCAGCGCCGTACGTCCCAGCGAGAACGAGCTCGCCGCCGCGATCCCCGCAACAGCCGTCCGGAGGACGACGAGGGCGGAGGCGTCATTGACCAGGCTCTCGCCCTCCAGCACCGTCATCACCCGCGGTGGCAGCCCGACCCGGCGCCCGATCGCCGTCGCCGCCACCGCGTCGGTGGGACTGACGACCGCCCCGAGCGCGACCGCGAGCGGGAAGGAGATCTCCGGGAACAGCCAGTGGACCACCGCCCCGATCACCAGCGCCGAGACGATCACCATCACGACCGAGAGCCAGCTGATCAGCCGCAGGTTCCGCCGGAAGTCGATCACCGGCAGGTTCACCGCGGAGGAGTAGAGCAACGGCGGCAGTACGCCGGCCAGGATCCACTCCGGATCGAGCTCGATCGCCGGCGCTCCCGGCAGATAGCTCGCCCCGATCCCGAGCCCCACGAGCAGCAGCGGCGCCGCCACTCCCGTACGCCGCGCGAACACCGACGCCGCGATCATGATCGCCAGCGCCACCCCGACGATCAGCATTACCCGATGGTCCATGTCAGGAGCCTAGGAAACCGCTGGACATGGCTCCGGATGCCGAGTCGGCGCGTCCTGACGCAAAGCCACGCCGAGTCGGCGCGTCATGACGAGCCGACTCGGCGATCGGTGGGTTGTCGCCGGCGGGATCAGCTGAAGCGGCGCAGCCGGAGGCTGTTGCTCACCACGAACACCGACGAGAAGGCCATCGCGGCACCGGCGAGCATCGGGTTGAGCAGTCCGGCGACCGCCAGCGGGATGGCCGCGACGTTGTAGGCGAACGCCCAGAACAGGTTGCCCTTGATGGTCGCCAGGGTCCGGCGGGAGAGCCGGATCGCGTCGGCCGCGACCCGCAGGTCGCCGCGGACCAGGGTCAGGTCGCTGGCCTGGATGGCGACGTCGGTGCCGGTGCCCATCGAGAGGCCGAGGTCGGCCTGGGCGAGCGCCGGCGCGTCGTTGACACCGTCACCCACCATCGCCACGACACGGCCCTCCTCCTGCAGCCGACGGACCACCGCGACCTTGTCCTCGGGGAGAACCTCCGCGATGACAGTGTCCGCGGAGACCGGGATCCCGACCTCGGCGGCAACGCTCCGAGCCACGGTCTCGTTGTCGCCGGTGAGCAGGACCGGGGTCAGGCCCAGGCGCTGGAACTCCGCGATCGCCTCGGCCGAGGTCGGCTTGATCACGTCGTTGACGACCAGGACGCCACGCGCCTGTCCGTCCCAGCCGACGGCGACGGCGGTGCGGCCCTCGCCCTCGGCCGCAGCCATCGCGGACGCGAGATCCTCGGGCAGGTACTGGCTCCACTCCTCGAGCAGGCGGGCCCGGCCGACGAGGACCGCGTGGCCCTCGACGATGCCCTGGACACCCAGGCCTGGGACGTTGGCGAAGTCCTCGGCCGCCGGCAGGGGGCCGACGCGCGCCTCGGCCCCCGATGCGATCGCCCGGGCGATCGGGTGCTCGGAGGCGTACTCCAGGGCGCCGGCGAGCCGCGCGATCTCGTCGGCGTCCTCGCCGGGCGCGGCGATGACGTCGGTCAGGGTCATGCTGCCGGTGGTGACGGTGCCTGTCTTGTCGAGCACGATGGTGTCGATCCTGCGGGTGCTCTCGAGCACCTCCGGTCCCTTGATCAGGATGCCGAGCTGGGCGCCGCGTCCGGTTCCGACCATCAGCGCCGTGGGCGTGGCCAGACCGAGCGCGCACGGGCAGGCGATGATCAGCACCGCGACCGCCGCGGTGAAGGCGGTGGCGGCCCCCTCGCCGGCGCCGAGCCAGAACCCGAGCGTGATGGCCGAGAGGGCGATCACGATGGGTACGAAGATCCCCGAGATGCGGTCGGCGAGCCGCTGAGCCGCCGCCTTGCCGGTCTGCGCCTCCTCGACCAGGCGCGCCATCTGGGCGAGCTGAGTGTCGGCACCGACCCGGGTCGCCCGGACGACGATGCGCCCGCCGGCGTTCACGGTGGCACCGGTGGCGCCGTCACCGGGTCCGACCTCGACCGGCACCGACTCGCCGGTCAGCATGGCCGCGTCGATCGCGGAGGACCCGTCCTCGACGATGCCGTCCGTGGCGATCTTCTCCCCGGGACGTACGACGAACAGGTCGCCGACGGCGAGCTCGTCGATCGGGATCCGGATCTCCACCTCGTCCCGGAGGACGGCCACCTCCTTCGCGCCGAGCTCGAGGAGCGCGGTCAGGGCGGCGCCGGCGCGCCGCTTCGACCTGGCCTCGAAGTAGCGGCCGGCGAGGATGAACGTCGTGACCCCGGCCGCCGCCTCGAGGTAGATGTTGCCGAGCCCGTCGGTGCGCTCGATGGCGAAGCTGAACGCGTGGGTCATGCCGGGCTCGCCGGCGGTGCCGAGGAAGAGGGCGTACAGGGACCAGCCGAAGGCTGCCAGGGTGCCGATGGAGACCAGGGTGTCCATGGTCGCCGCCCCGTGGCGGGCGTTGGTCCAGGCTGCCCGGTGGAACGGCGCCGCGCCCCAGACGACGACCGGTGCTGCGAGCGTGAGCGAGAGCCACTGCCAGCTCTCGAACTGCAGCGCCGGCACCATCGCCAGCAGCACCACCGGGACAGTGAGCAGGGTCGAGACCAGCAGCCGCCGCTTGAGGAGTGCGACCGGGTCCGAGACGTCGGCGTCGGCGGAGGCATTCGAAGGAGCCGCCTCGCGGCGAGGCTCCTTGGCGCCGTACCCGGCGCTCTCGACCGTCGCGATCAGCACGCTCGCGTCGATGTCGGTGCTGTCCGCGGCGACGGAGATCTTCGCCTTCTCGGTCGCGTAGTTGACGGTGGCGGCGACACCGTCGAGCTTGTTGAGCTTGCGCTCGATGCGGTTCGCGCACGACGCGCAGGTCATGCCGTTGATCTCGAGCTCGAAGTCGGTCGTGGGGGCAGAGGTTCCGGAGACGGTCATCACTGGTGTCCTTCGGGTGGGTGATCGTGGTGCGCGTCGGCTCCCCGCTCGCAGGGAGCCGACGCGGGTGGCTCAGCCGGCGAGCTGGTAGCCGGCCTCCTCGACCGCGCGCTGAACCTGCACGCGGTCGAGCTCGTTCGCGGAGGTGACGGTCACCTGGCCGGTGGCCAGGTCGACGTCGACCGAGGAGACGCCCGCGATCTGGGCGACCTCCTCCGTGACGGAGCTGACGCAGTGGCCGCAGGTCATCCCGGAAACGGTGTAGGTGGTGCTGCACATGGTGCTTTCCTTTCTCTGTGGTGGACCCTGCTCAGGCAGGGGGTCAGTGGGCCTCGGCGGTGAAGGCAGCGGTCCGGACCTCGCCGGCGTGCTTGAAGTCGAGGAACAGCCGGTACGTTCCGGCCGAGGGCACCTCGGCGGAGAAGGTGATCTCCGGGCCGGGGTCGGTGCTCCCGTCGCCGGGTGCTCCTTCGGGGTGGACGTGGAGGTAGGCGAGGTCGCCGTCGCGGAGTGCGACCAGGTGCCCGTACGCCTCGAGGTAGGGCTCGAGGTCGGTGACGGCTTCGCCGTCCCGGGTCACGGTCAGGGTGAGGCGCGAGGTCCGGCCGGGCACCAGATGACCGTCCAGGTTCACCTCGTAGGGGCTGACGGTGCTGGTGGTGGCGGCCGGCGGCAGCGGCTCGGGCTCGTGGGGGCCGGCGACGAAGAGGTCCTGACCGAGGGTCAGCCCCTCGGCCGCGGTCGCCGGCCGGAAGTCGGCGAAGACGCGGTAGGTCCCGGCCGCGGCCAGGTCGGCGGTGACCGACCAGGTGCCGTCGGCGGCCATCACCGGGTGCAGGTGCTCGTAGGTCGCCAGGTCGCGGCGTACGACGATCAGGTGGAGCTTCTTCCCGTGCGCGGTCCCGAACCGGGTCACCGGCTCGTGGTCGGCGTCGAGGATCCGGAACCGCAGCGTGGCGCCAGCCGTGCGCTGGTAGCGGTCCTCGACGAGGTCGAGCGTGTAGCCCGCCTCGCTGACGTTGAGCCCGGTGGCCTCGGGCGCCGTCGTCGCGCCGTGTCCGGCGTGACCGCCGTGGCCACCGCTCGCGGCCTCGTGCTTCTGGTGGGCCGGGCGCTCCGGCTCGCCGACAGGGCCGACGGAGGCGCCCACGGCGGAACCCAGGCCGCCGAGGGCAACGACGGCTCCGGCGAACGCACCGACCTTGGCAATGGCGTTCATGTGATCTCTCCTGGCTCGAATCTCGATGACTCTCGATGACGTGCCAGAGGTTGCTCGGCCGATCTGTCCGCGGACTGTCCCGGGGTTGTCGGGGCCAGGACAGATATCTGTTCGGCGCCCGAGCCGGGTCTGACTACGCTTTCGACGTGCTGCCGACTCCGACGACTGACATCCGATTCGGGCTGCTCGGCCCCTTCGAGACGACGGTCGACGGCGACACCGTCAAGGTCCCCGGGTCGGCGGAGCGGGCCCTGCTCGCGGTGCTGCTCCTGGCGCGCGGCCGGATCGTGCCCGCCTCGGCGCTGATCGACCGGCTGTGGGCCGACTCGTCGTTGCCGGCCGACCCGTTGAACGCCCTCCAGCTGCGGGTGTCCAAGCTGCGGCGGGTGTTCAAGAACGCCGGCCTCGACCTGGTTCAGCGCGACGGCGGCGGCTACCGGGCCGCGGTCGACCCGGTCGCGATCGATGCCGAGGACTTCGAGCGCCGGATCCGCCGGGTCCGGGCGTCGGTCGCCGGCGGCGGGAGCCCGACCGAGACCGACCTCGACGCCTACGCCGCGGCACTCGCGCTCTGGCGCGGTGACGCGCTCGCCGACTTCGCCACCGAGCCCTGGGCGGTGCCCGAATCCGTACGGCTCGAAGACCTCCGCCGGACGGCGTACGCCGAGCGTGCTCAGATCGCGCTGTCGCTGGGCCGGCACGCGGAGGTCGTCACCGATCTCGAGCCGCTGCTGCGTACCGACCCGACACACGAGGCGATGGCCGGGCTGCTGATGGTCGCGCTCTATCGAGCCGGCCGGCAGGCCGACGCGCTCGAGGTGTTCACCCGCACCCGGACGACGCTGGACGCCGACCTCGGCCTGGAACCGTCGGCTTCCCTCCGCTCGCTCCACGAGCGGGTGCTCCGGCAGGACCCGTCGCTCGGCGCCTCCGGCGAGGTCACCCTGTCGACCCCCGCAACCGGTCCGCACCGCACCAGGTCCGGGCTCTCCAACCTGCCGACCGACCTCACCCCGCTCGTCGGACGCGAGGAGCTGCTCACGTCACTGAGTGAGCGGGTCGGCACATCCAGGCTCACCACCCTCGTCGGCCCCGGCGGATCCGGGAAGACCGTCCTCGGCCTGCAGACCGCACAGCGGGTCGCCGACCGGTTCCCGGACGGCACCGTCCTCGTCCGGCTCGCCGCTATCCGCAGCCGGGAGCACATCGTGCCGGCCGTCGCAGCGGCCGTGGCGATGCCGCAGGACGGCTCGGCGATCGACCTCCAGGAGCGGCTGGCCGACTTCCTCGCCGACAAGCACCTGCTCCTCGTCATCGACAACTGCGAGCACCTGGTCGACCCGGTCGCGACCCTGGTCGAGCAGCTCCTGGCGCGCTGCCCCCGGCTCACCGTCATCGCCACCAGCCGCGAGCCCCTCGCCCTGCCGAGCGAGGTGCAGACCCTCGTCGGGCCGCTCCCGACGCCGCGCGAGGACGATGACGCCGAGGCGATCGCGGCGACCGCCTCCGTACAGCTGCTGATCCGTCGGATCGCGACGGTCCTGCCGGGGATCGAGGCCGACCAGGAGGCGTACGCCCCGCTCGGCCGCATCGCCCGCGCGCTCGACGGCATGCCGCTGGCGCTGGAGCTGGCCGCGGCCCGCGCGGCCACGCTCTCCCCGAGCGACCTCGCCGACCGGCTCGACCAGCGGTTCACGCTCCTCACCTCGGGAGCGCGGACGGCGGAGGACCGCCAGCGCACGCTCCGCGCGACCGTGGACTGGAGCTACGACCTGCTCGACGACCTCGAGAAGCGCGTCTTCGAAGGGCTCGCCGTGTTCCACGGCGGCTGGACCCTCACCGCTGCCGAGCAGATCCTCTCCGACGACGAGACCGACTCGAACCAGATCATCCACGCCGTCGGCAGGCTGGTCGAGCAGTCCCTGATCGTCGCCGAGCGCGGGCCGGTCACCCGCTATCGCATGCTCGAGACGCTGCGTGAGTACGCCGCCGACCGGCTGGCACAGACCGGCCGGAACGACGCCTTGGCCACCCGGCACGCGCACTACTTCGCCCAGGTCGCCGAGCGGTCGGCGCAGGCGATGCGCGGGCAGGGGGACGCCCGGGCCAGGCGCCTCCTCGTCGACGAGCAGGCCAACGTACGCTCGGCCATCGCCTGGTTGGAGGGCCCGGCCGGCGACATCGACGCCGCGCTACGCATGGCCGGTCATCTGGGGCTCTTCTGGCATCAGGGCCGCCATCTCGAGGGCCGCCGGATCCTGCGTCGGCTCCTCGAGCAGGACCGCGGCTCGGCCGCGGCTCGGGCGGCTGCCCTCCAGGCGGTGGCGCTGGTCGAGCGTCCCCGGGCCTGCGTCGTCCACCCCCATCCCCGCTGCGCCGAGGCAGCCCGGGAGAGCCTCGCGGTCTTCCTCGCGGACGGGGACGCCGACGGCGCCGCGGTCTCCCGGGTGCTGCTCGCCGTCGAAGGCGTCAACGGGACGGACCCGGAGGCCGCCGCGCTCCTGGACGACGCCGAGACGTGGTTCCGCGAGCAGGGGGACCGGTGGGGTCTCGCCGTCGCCGGCTTCGTCCGGCTCGAGACCGCGCTGAAAGCCAGGGACGAGCCGGCTGCGATACGCCTCGGACGGGCCACCGCGGCCGAGTTCGGTCACCTCGACGACCCGTGGGGTCAGAGCGCCGTCCTCTACCACCTCGGCTACGGGCTGCGGCACTTCGGACGCCTGCGGGAGTCGGCCCGGACGCTCGAGCAGGCCATCGACGTCGCGGCGTCCGCAGGCATCCACAACACCGTGCAGTGGGCCCTCGCCGACCTCGGGATCACCCACCTCGAGCTCGGGGACGAGGAGTCGGCCCGGGACGCCTTCCGTCGCGCCGAGCTCGCGTCCCGTCACGTCGGCGACCGCGCCGGGTCGGTCCTCGCCGCGTACGGACGGGGTCGGCTGGCCGAGCGCCAGCAGGACTGGTCGAGCGCCATCGCACTGCTGTCGAGCGCCATCCAGGGCTTCGAGACGCTGGAGACGCCCGCGATGACGGCGAAGGCCACGCTGGCCCTGGCCCGGTGCCACGAGCAGGTCACCGAGCCGGAGGCGGCGGCGGAGCGCTACGACGAGGCCCGAGCGCTCGGCCTCGCCGCCGGCGAGACCGCCGTCGCCGCCCGGGCGGAGGAGGCGCTGGCTCGGCTGGCCGGTGGCCGGACAGACGGCGGCCGGACAGTCCAGGGACAGTGACCCGGGACAGGTTCTCTTTCACGCGGTCGGACGGCCGCCCTGACGAAAAGAGAGAACCATGTCTTCCACAGCATCCCCGGCGGCGGGTGCCAACAGCCGCCGCTGGCTCGCCCTCGGCCTCATCGCCGCCGCCCAGTTCATGGTCATCATGGACACTTCCATCATCGGAGTCGCACTCCCTGAGATACAGCGCGACCTCGGATTCGCCCCGCAGGGCCTCAGCTGGGTGTTCAACGCCTACGTGGTGGCCTTCGGCGGCCTCCTCCTGCTGGGCGGCCGGCTCTCCGACCTGCTCGGCGCCCGACGGATCTTCGCCATCGGGTGGCTGGTCCTCGGAATCGGCTCCCTCGTCGCCGGACTCGCTGACGGCGTCGCGGTCGAGATCGTCGGTCGCGCCGTCCAGGGCGCCGGTTCCGCGCTCATCGCACCGTCGGCACTGACGCTCCTGTTCATGACCTTCGGGGCGAACCCGAAGGAGCTGACCAAGGCCCTCGCGCTCTACGGCGCGGCCGCCCCGGCCGGCGGAACGGCGGGCGTGTTCCTCGGTGGCGTGCTCACCGAGTACCTGTCCTGGCCGTGGGTCTTCTTCATCAACGTGCCGATCGCCGTCGGCGTACTCCTCCTGTCGCCCGCCGTGATGCCGGCGGGCCAGGCGCAGCGCGGCCGCATCGACGTTCTCGGCGCGCTCACCGTCACGCTGGGCCTCGCCGCGGTGGTGTTCGCCGTCGTACGCATCCCCGAGCAGGGTTGGGGATCGCCCAGCACGCTCATCGCCGGTCTCGTCGGCATCGCCCTGCTCGCCGCCTTCGTGGCCCTGCAGGCCGGCTCGGCGGCACCGCTGATGCGTCTGGGGATCTTCCGGGCGCCGAACCTGGCCGCCGCCAACATCGCCCAGCTCCTGCTCGGCGCGGCCTGGATCCCGATGTTCTTCTTCATCAACCTCTACCTCCAGCAGGTGCTCGGGCTCGGTGCCTTCGAGTCCGGCGCCGCCCTGCTGCCCATGACGGTGACGATCATGCTCGGCATGGTCGCCATCGCCCCGCGACTGACCGCCGCGTACGGACCCAAGGCGATGACCGTCGGCGGCCTCGTCGTCCTCGGGATCGGCCTCGTCTGGCTCTCCTTGATCGACGCCGACGGCAGCTTCGCCGTCGACGTGCTCCCGGCGACGCTGGTCACCGCGGCGGGCATGGCACTGGCGTTCATCCCGTCGCTGAGCACGGCGCTCGGCGCGGCCGCACCCGAGGAGTGCGGTCTCGCCGCCGGGATCGTCAACACCAGCTACCAGGTCGGCTCCGCGCTGGGGCTGGCGGCGATGACCGTCGTCGCCTCCGCGTACGGCTCCGACCAGGTCGGCGACCTGGCCGCCATGACCGACGGCTTCTCAGCCGGCTTCCTCGGCGCGGCCGGCATCGCCCTCGCCGGTGCGGTCGTCACCGGGATCGGCTGGAAGCCGGTCCGCACAGCGACCGCCGCCGAGTCGGTTCCCGCCGGCCGCTAGCAGTCCGACCCCTCTTCGTGGCCCCGGGTCGTTCCGGGGCCACGAAGGCACAAGGAGACCGCCATGCAGACCATTCAGTTGTACGTCGAGGGCATGCGTTGCCCTCGATGCGTCCGTGAAGCCACGGCTCGGCTCCGCGACCTCCCCGGCGTCGCCACCCTGACCGCCGACCGCGAGACCGGACAGATCACCGTCACCGGTGACGTCTCCGCCGCCGACCTGATCACCGCCCTGGCCGGCAGCAGCTTCACAGCCGTGAGAGCACGCTCACCAAGCCGCGATCGGCGTCGACCTCGACCCAGTCGCCCGTGGTGATCCGCGCCAACGGGTCGTCGTCGAGATCGGTCACTGCCGGCACACGGGTGACGATCGCACCAAGGGCAGCCTTGGTGGTCAGATGTGTAAAGACCATCGCCCGCGGTGCGGTGCCCAGCAGACGTGTGGCCTGAAAGAAGCCGGACCACCCGGACGACCCCTTGGCGCCCGGGAAGACCAAGATCTTGCCGGTGAAGCACACGTCGTACAGCTCGTGGCGGCGTTCGATGATCCGGCCGGTCGCGGGATCGATGCCACCCCATCCGGAAATCGTCTCGTGGGAGACCAAGGCCTCCCCTCGGACACAGCCGGGGACGATCCCGCGCCCCCGCAGAACCAGCACACCATCAGTCCCGCGACTCATCGCACGACCTCCGCCGGCGCCAGCGAACCCCGCCAGCGCCCGGTGACCGCGGCGGAGACACACTCCTCCGTGGTGCCGAACCACGCCTCGATGCCGAGGATCGCCGGGAGATAGTGGGCCTGCTTTGCAGAGTCGGTCGCGAACACCTTCGTCCCGACCGGAGCTACCCGCGACATCGCCGGGCAGGAGTCCGTCAACACTCGGCCACCCGCACGTTCGATCGTGGCGGTCCAGCCATTGCGATCAGCGACCGTGCGAAGGGCACGGGGAGTCATCACCCACAGCTCCGTACCCGACGCGAGACGGCGCCCATCGAGCAGACGCGCTACGACCTGGATCTGCTCCAGCGACGCGTGCGGACAGCCGATGAGGACGAAGTCGACCTCCTCCGTGTCGCCGATCGCGTTCAGCGACTCATAGATCTCTCGGCGCTCGCGCTCCCCGTAGTGGACCGCGTCGGGCAGCGACCGCCCGCCGAATGCTGCCTCGAGGGTCGGAGCGTCCGGGGTGCGTCCAGGGATGTGGAACATCTCCACTCCTCCGGAGGAAGCCGCCGCCGCTCCGAAGTGCTTGAGGTCGGCAAGGTCGGGCTGTCCGAGATCGCCGACCATCACCGGGCGCGCCTCCTGGACGACGTCGCCGACGAAGTAGCCGAACATCCCCCAGTCCTGGAAGCCCGTCATGCGCAGGCTGGACTCCAGTAGGTGAGTGCCGTAGCGGTTCTCCACCAGGTGATTGCCCCAGCAGGGGATGCGGCCGGTGATGCTCGCCGACCCGGTCGAGGCGCCACCTTCACAGTTGGTGCGTGCCCCGAGGACCGAGTTGGCGAAGACGACCGCCGAGGACTCCATCCAGGCGATGTGCTCGCCGTAGGTCGGCAGGTTGCCGACCTGGTACGGCGTACAGGTGGCGAGGACGTTGACGCCCTTCTCACTGTAGAAGGACTCCGCGTCGGCCTGGATCTCGATGTTCCGCTTCCCGTACGGCATGATGCCGAGCGCCTCGTCGCCGAAGCCGTGCTGCAGCTGGCAGGTCGGCACCTTCATCTGTGGCATGTCGATGTCGTCGTCGCAGTCGAGACTGATCACGGCAAACGCCTTGGCCCATCCGCCCTCCTCGAACAGGGCGGTCTTCGCAGGCGACGGCTGCGTCGTGGTGCCGGCGACGTTCCGTGTCTCGCACAGCCGCTCGGCGCCCAGCGCGTTGCCATACCGCACCAGCAGATCCATCGCGGCCGCGACAGCTCGGCCCTCGGCTCCGTCGAGCATCGCCTTCTCGTCATCGGTGAGTCTCACGCGGCCACCTCTTCAGGCCTCGACGTTCTCGTAGACGCGCTTGCGCAGCGAGGCCGAGTCTATGGCTCCCAAGCCGTCCTCGGCTGCGAGGTCGAGCGCATGAGCCGCACCGAATCCCATCGCCGCGCAGGGGCCCATGACCCGAACGCTGGACAGCGCAGCGGCGTCTCCGTCGACGCAGCGGCCGGCCGCGACCAGGTTCTGCGACCCGAGCGGGATCAGGCTACGGAGTGGGACATAGTGCACATGGTCGGGCGCGAACGTCTCCCAGACGTAGCCTTCGATGCGGTCATGGAGCTCGACCGGCCACGCGGTGCGTGCGACCGCGTCCTCGAACGGTGTCCCGTCGCGAACTTCCTGGAGGGACAGCTGGTGCTCAGCTGCGATCCAACGGGTCTGTCTCCGGCCCGGCAGGCCATAGCTGCGCACGTTCGCCCGCCCGAAGGCAGCAGGAAATTCACGCCGCAGGAAGGCCACAACCCGGTCTGCTTGCGCACGTCCTTCGAGCTGCGCCTCGGCGGCGCGTACGGCCTCCAAGGGCGCCTCGACGTGGGTCATGTTCATGACAGCCGTGTTCCTGCCCGGGAAGAAGAACGCCAGACCATCACGCCGCACCAAGCCGTACTCTTCGGCCTTCTCGTCCACTCGAGCGACCAGCTCCTCCGGCGACGGCTTCGACGCCTCGTTCAGGTTCTCCAGCCGGATCTGCTGCGACCCCCAAACGGTCCGTTCCGGGACACGACACGGCAGACCCGCTTCCCAGGTGAGCGCTGCGTCACCCGTCGCGTCGACGAAGCCGGCTGCCGCGACGCGAACGTCCCCATGCCGGGTGGCGAACGTGACCGAGCGGACCCTGCCGTCCTCGATGTCGACGTTGGATACCGATGCCCCGACCACGACCCGGATACCGAGCCGCTGGACCAGGTTCTCCACCCAACGGCCGAGGACCACCTCGTCGTAGCTGACAGTCCGGGTGTGGCCGTCGTTGAAGTGGATATCCCCTGTTCGACCGAGGTCCGCGAACATCTCGTCGAAGATGCCATGGGTGAGCTGACGGTAGTCAGGGCCGTTGCCATAGACACCGCAGAACAGGCCGATGAGCGAGTTGACGCACTGGCCGCCGAGAACTGGCAGCGCGTCGAGCAGGGCGACGGTCCGGCCTAGCCGCCGCGCCTCGATTGCCGCGGACAGGCCGGAGATGCCCGCGCCCACCACGCAGACATCTGCCACGACGTGCTCCGCAACCCTGCCCGGCGGTTTGGTGACGGTGTTGATACGTAGCTCGGTAAGTGGATGCGGCACTGGTTCTCCTCGATCGTCGAAGGCAGGTGTCAGATGAGCGGTTCGGGAGCCCGGCGCAGCGTCGCTCCCTGATGGAGGGGCTCGACCGATCGGGCGTAGACGTCGAGCCACCCAGAGGTCGGAGGTGCGGCCTGGTCGGGTCCCACAGTTCGGCTTCGGCGCGCCAGCTCCTCGTCTGCCACGAGGAGATCGACTCGGCGTCTACTGAGGTCGATCTCGATCAGGTCGCCGTCCGCGACCAGGGCCAGCGGCCCGTCGAGCGCGCCCTCGGGCGACACCTCCCCGACCACGATGCCCTTGTTCACGAGGCCGGAGAGCTGTCCGTCGGTCACGATCGCGACCTGCCCGGTGAGCCCGGCTCCATCGACGGCGAACACGGTCTGCGAGCCCATGCCCATGCCCGGCGTTCCGATCGGACCGAGCCCGCGCAGCACGAGCACGTCGCCTGGCTGCAGCTCGCCCCGCTCGATGCCGGCGATGGCAGAGGCAGCATCGCTGTAGACCCGGGCCGGCCCGCGGAAGGTGCGTGGTCGCCGCTCGGTGGCCGAGAGCTTCACGATGGCCGATGCCGGCGCGAGCGAACCACGGATCACGACGACCGAGGCGTGGTCGCCATGCGGTCTGGTGGCGGGTCGGATGATCTCCTCGTCCTTCACGATCGCGGCAGCCACTCGTTCGGCGACGGTTTCACCGGTGACGGTGACCTGGTCGCCGTGGACGAGGTCTCCGAGCTGCTTGAGCACTGCCAGCGCTCCGCCCGCATCTTCGAATCGCTCGATGGACTCCTCGCCGTTGGGCCTGACCGCCGACAACGGCCGGACGCTCTCGGCGTACCGCTCGAACAGTGCGTAGACGTCCACGTCGGAGTCAGCCTCACGGGCGATCGCCTGGAGGTGCTTGACGGTGTTGATCGACCCACTCACGGCGAGCACCGTCATCACCGCGTTCTCGAACGCGCCGGCGGTCAGGATGTCGCGCGGCCGGCGGCCCTCGACGATCGCATCCACGATCACGCGACCCGATGCAGCGATAGCGGCCCACATCCGGGGGCTGTTCGCGCGTACGGGTGTGGAGCCGGGTATCGCCATCCCGAGCGCCTCGGCGACGATGTGCATCGAGTTCGCGGTTCCCATTCCGCTGCAGACGCCGGGACCGGTGATCGCTCGGTCGCTCATATCGCACAGGGACTCGACCGTGACCGAGCCGGACGCGACGTGACCGGCCTGGATGAACACCTCCTCGATGTCGACCGGCTGACCGTCCTCAAGCGTGCCGCAGCTTTGATAGCCGCAGGAGACCACCAGTGTGGGGATGTTGGTGCGAGCGGCTGCCATCAGCTGTCCCGGCGTGGTCTTGTCGCAGGAAGCGAGGCAGACCATGCCGTCGAGCTGGGCGCCCTCGACGACGGCCTCGACGTCGTTGCTGATCAGGTCGCGGCTGGACAGGACGTAGCCACCCCCTCGGCCGGCGCTCATGATGAAGTCGGTGGGTGCGACAGTGCGGATCTCGAATCCGACCCCGCCCGCTGCATCGATCGACTCCTTCACCTTGTCCGCGATCTGATCGAGGTGGCTGAAACACGGCGCGAGCTTCGAGGAGGAGTTGACGATCGCGATCTTCGGCTTCGTCATGTCCTCGTCGTCGAGCCCGAGCGCTCGCCATTGGGTGCGACGGGTCGCCCAGCGGGGGCTGCCCACAGGGAGGTTGCTGCGCAGCTCGCCAGTCACCGGCTCACCTCGGCCTTGTTGTAGACCGACTCGTGCCAGGGGATGAAGAATCGCTTCAGGCTGGTGACGGTGAAGTAGAGCGCGAGGCCGAGCGCGGACAGCAAGATGATGACGGCGAACAGCTCTGGGGCGTTCAGCTGGTTCAGGGTCACCACGACCAGATAGCCGAGTCCTTCACTGCCTCCGAGGTACTCGCCGACGATGGTGCCGATGACGGCGAAGACGATGCCGACCTCCATGCCGGCGAAGACGTACGGCAGCGTGCTCTTGAGCTCGAGATTGGTGAACGTCTGCCAGCGGGTCGCGTTCAGGCTGCGCATCACCTCGCGCTGGCCGGAGTCCACCGACCGCACCCCTAGCTGGACATTCAGCATGATCGGGAAGAACGCGAGCATCGCCGCCATGATGATCTTCGAGGTGACCCCGAAGCCGAACCAGATCACGAAGAGCGGGATCAGAGCGACCTTGGGGACTACCTGGGATGCCACGATCATGGGTCTCAGACTCAGCTCGAGCCAAGGGATCTTGCCGAGGATGACTCCGGAGGTCACACCGAACAGCATCGCGAGGCCGAAGCCGACCACCGTCTCGAAGGTGGTGACCCGCGCGTGCTGCCAGGTCTCGGGCCGCTGGACCATGTCGATGAAACTGTCGAGAACCGTGCCTGGCGGCGGCAGGACGAGCTCGGAGATGCCGAACACCTTGATGAACAGGTCCCAGAGCACGAAGAGCAGCAGTAGGAGCAGCGGCGTGCTCAGCCAGGGCAGCAGCTTGAAGATTCTCTCGCGACTCATCTGCTAATCCCTTTCATCGAGCGCATGACGTAGGTCACGGATGAGGTGGCCGAACTCTGCTTCGGTCTGGACGTCGATGGCTCGGGGGCGAGCGAAGTCGACGCTGGTGATGTCACGGATCCGACCGGGCCGCGGGGTCAGGTGCACGACTCGGTCCCCGAGGAACACGGCCTCGGTGATGTCGTGTGTGACGAAGACGACGGTGGCCTGGGTGGCGAGCGCGATCCGCTGGAGCTCGAGATTCATCCGCTCGCGGGTCAGGGCGTCGAGCGCGCCGAACGGCTCGTCCATGAGCAGAAGCTTGGGGTTGCAGCTGAGCGCTCGCGCTATGGCGACGCGCTGCCGCATGCCACCGGACAGCTCGCGGGGGTAGGACTTCTCGAAGCCCTTCAGGCCGACCAGCTCGGCGAGCTCACCGGCGCGTTCACGCCGGGCCTTCGTCCCCGTGCCGCGCAGCTTGAGGGGCAGGGCGATGTTGTCCAGGACGGAGTACCAGGGGAACAGGTTCGCCTCCTGGAAGACCACGCCGAGCTGGTTCACGACGGTGGGATCGACCTTGGCTCCCTGCCACAGCGGCCTGCCGTCGACGAGGATCTCCCCCGCCGTGGGACTGATCAGTCCGGCCATGGTTCGAAGGAGTGTGGTCTTGCCGCAACCGGACCGGCCGATCAGCGAGACGAACTCCCTGTCATCGATGGTCAGGTTGATGTCGGAGAGTGCGAGAGTGTTCTTGCGCCGAGTTTTGAACTCCTTGCTGATTCCACGGATCTCGAGCTTGGGCGCGCCGCCGGCGCGGGGATTCTCTGTGGCCGTCACTTCCTGCTCAGGGAGCAGGGCTGGGGTCCGATGCGAAGTGGACATCGTCTTCCTCTCAGGAGCTCTGCAGCAGGCCGTTGTCGACCCACGTGGACGGATTGGCGCCGGACTTCACCATCCCGGCCTTCGCGAGCTCGTCGTATCCCGCCTTCCAGTAGTCCTCGTCAGTTCTGAGGATCGGCTGGGTGCCGTCCGCCGTCCACAGCGAGCGGAGGGACGCCAGGCTCTTCCTTGCGATGTTGTCGTCGTCGAGGGAGGGGAACGAATACTTGCTGCGCAGCACCTTCAGCGTCTCGTCGAGCTTCTCGTCGGCAACCGCATCGGCGAGCGCAGCCTGGATCGCGGTCAGGTATCGCGTGATCGTCTCGCCGTCGCTCTCGATCGCCTTGGTGGTCGAGGTGTAGACCTGAGCGTCGGACTTGACCGACGTCCCCGGGTCGAACACAACACAGTCGTCGTTCTGTGACGCGACGACGTTGGCGGTGTCGATGCTGACGATGTATCCGGCGATCCTGCCCTGCTGGACCAGGTTGAAAGTGCCCGGCGTCAAGCCGACGACCTGCCGCTTGACCTGTGCTGGGTCGAGTCCAGCGTTGGAGAGCATCAGGGACAGCGCCTTGTCGCTCGTCCCACCTTCGGACGGGACGCCCATCGTCTTGCCGACGAAGTCCTCGGGCTTCTCCAAGGGGTCGCTCGAAGCGGACAAGAATCGCAATGCAGAGCCACGCACGAGGCTGCCTACGTTGACCAGAGGTTGACCGTCGCCGGCAGCCGACATCAGGTCGATCTGCCCGATACGGGTGATCGGAGCGATCCCGCCGAGGAGGCTCTGCATCGCCTGCGGTGAACCCCGAGTCACCTGGAACTGGACGTCGAGGTCCTGCTCCTTGAAGTAGCCGCCGGCATCGGCGAGCAGTTCGGCGGTCATCGACAGCGTCTCCATGGGCAAGTAGCTCAGAAACGTCACCTTCCCCGAGGACGTGGCGGTCGATCCGCATGCGCTGAGCAGGCTGGGGCTCAATGCCGCAGCGGCGACCGTCAGCGCGGAGCGGTTCAGGAACGAGCGCCGGGTGAGTCCCGGGCCGGGATGCGAAGTTGAGTTGAACGAGGTCACAGTCGGTTCTCCTTGCGGTGTGCCACGACGCTCGAGGCGTCGTAGAAGAGACTTCAGTCACACTCGCTCAGAGGCCACCGCGCTTTCCGCATATCGGAAGGGAATGTTGTCGCCCACACCTCCGCGGCCGGTACGTTCCTACCCGGACTCGCGTAGAGCCCGGCTGCTGCGTGGGGTCGACAGATTCGCACCGAGGGCGCGCGAGATGGCGCGCGCACTGGACTGCACCAAGTGACCGTGGGCCGGCCCTTTCGCCTCAGCGAACGGCACGATCAAGGACAGTGCTGCGACGACCCCACCCTCGGCCCCGTAGATGGGTGATGCGACCGAGACGAACTCGTTGCTGATCTGCCGGTCGCTGTATGCGTAACCCTTCCGCCGCACGTCCGCGAGAACGCGCCGCAGCTCGTGCGGATCGGTGCAGGTTCGACTGGTGAACGACGGGAGCGGACCACTCAGGAGGTCGTCCAGAACCTCCTTCGGGGCGTAGGCAAGCAGGACCATCCCCACTGCGGTCGCGTGCATGGCGTAGCGGCCGCCGACCCGCGGACTGCCGCTCAGGTTGTCCGGGCTTACGAGCCGTTCGACGAACACCACCTCGCCCTTCTCACGCACGGCGAGATGCACACCGAGATGTGTCGTCTCGTAGAGGTCTTGCATGTACGGCAGCGCGATCCGCTGCAGGCCCACCGAGCGAGGCGCGAGGGAGGCCACCTCCCACAGCCGCAGTCCTATGCGGTAATTGCCGGCGGCATCACGTTCGAGTACGCCACCCTCCGCCAGCTCCGCGACGATCCGGAACGTGGTGGTGAGCGGGATGCCGGACCGCCGGCTGAGCTCGGAGAGGCTCATCGCCTCGCGGCCCACCACGAACGCCTCGAGGATCTTCAGGGTGCGCTTGACAACCGATCGCCGGTCCGACAACTCCAGCTCCTCTCGCCCACCAGAACTCATCGTCCGTTGTAACCCGAACCAGAGCACGGCGGCTAGGGACGGTCACCACACGGCTGGTCTGATGGTCGAAGGGTAACTTTTCGATTGAGGTCGGATCAGGGCGAAGGATTGTCAGTGACTCGCTGTCGTGTTCGAAGTGCTGCCGCTGCGGAGCATTCGGCGCACCAGCGGCGGATGTCCTCGGACCGCAGGTGCCAGAACGCGTGCCACCCCTGGGCCGGCACACCGCAGATGGTCACGGACGTGCCGATCCGCTTGAGGTGTGCCTCGCCCCACGGCGCTGGAGCCGCCGTCCCTGCGGGCTGGCGGTGCCGGGCCACGATGATCCAGCTGTGCCCGATCGTCCTGGGATCGACGCCGGTGGCGGGCACAGCCATCTCATGCCTCCGCCGCTGCGGTGTCTGCAGCGTGTGCGGCGTCGCGGTTCGCGATCAGGGCCATGACGCTCGGATCGCTGAGCGTGGTGGTGTCGCCGACATCTCGGCCCTCGGCGACATCGCGCAGGAGGCGGCGCATGATCTTCCCGGACCGCGTCTTGGGCAGCTCCGGGACGATCGTGATCTGCCGCGGCTTGGCGATGGCCCCGATCTCTCGGGCCACATGGTTGCGCAGCTCCTGGATCAGCGCCTCGCCGGTGTTGCCGTCCCCGGAGCGCAGGATCACGTAGGCGACGACCGCCTGGCCGGTGGTCTCGTCGACGGCGCCGACGACGGCTGCTTCGGCGATCCGCGGGTGGGAGACCAGGGCGGACTCGATCTCGCTCGTGGAGAGGCGGTGTCCGGACACGTTCATCACGTCGTCGACACGGCCCAGGATCCAGATGTCGCCGTCCTCGTCCTTCTTGGCTCCGTCGCCGGCGAAGTAGTAGCCGAGATCCGCGAAGCGAGTCCAGTACGTCTCGACGAAGCGGTCGTCGTCCTGCCACAACGTGCGCAGCATCGCGGGCCACGGCTTGGTGAGGACCAGGTAGCCGCTCGACCCGTTCGGCACCGAACGACCCTCCTCGTCGACCACGTCGGCGCCGATACCGGGCAGCGGCCGCATCGCCGAGCCGGGCTTGCCGGCGGTGACCCCGGGGAGGGGACTGATCATCATCTGACCGGTCTCGGTCTGCCACCAGGTGTCGACGACGGGGCAGCGGTCGCCGCCGATGACGGTGCGGTACCAGAGGTAAGCCTCGGGGTTGATCGGCTCGCCGACCGATCCGAGGAGCCGCAGCGAGGTGAGGTCGTACCTGTCCGGGATCTCGCGTCCCCACTTCATGAACGTCCGGACCGCCGTCGGGGCGGTGTAGAAGAGGGTCACGCCGTACTGTTCGATGATCTCCCACCAGCGACCCCGGTGCGGGCTGTCCGGAGTGCCCTCGTAGAGCACCTGGGTGACGCCGTTGGCGAGCGGCCCGTAGACGATGTAGCTGTGTCCGGTGACCCAGCCGATGTCGGCGGTGCACCAGTAGACGTCCGTGTCCGGCTTGAGGTCGAACACGGCGTGGTGCGTGTAGGACGCGCCCGTCAGGTAGCCGCCGGTGGTGTGCAGGATGCCCTTGGGCTTCCCGGTCGTGCCCGAGGAGTACATGACGTACAGCGGGTGCTCGGCATCGAACGCCTCCGGCGTGTGCTCGGGCGAAGCGCTGTCGACGACGTCGTGCCACCACAGGTCGGTGGCGTCGTCGAACGGCACGTACTCCCCGGTGCGGCGCACGACGAGGACGTGCTCCACCGGGCTCTGGCCGCCCAGCCGCGCCAGGGCCGCATCGACCGCCGGCTTCAGCGCCGACGGAGCCCCGCGACGGTAGCCGCCGTCGGAGGTGATCACCAGCTTGGCCCGGCAGTCCTCGATCCGCGAGGCGAGGGCCTCGGCCGAGAACCCACCGAAGACCACGGTGTGGGTGGCCCCGATGCGGGCACAGGCCAGCATCGCGACGATGGCCTCGGGGATCATCGGCAAGTAGATCGCGACCAGGTCGCCGCTGACCACGCCGAGGTCGGTCAGCGCGTTGGCGGCTCGGGACACCTCGTCCTTGAGGTCGGCGTAGGTGATGTCCCGGGTGTCACCGGGCTCGCCGATGAAGTGGAAGGCCACCTTGTCGCCGCGACCGGCCTCGACGTGCCGGTCGACGCAGTTGTACGCCGCGTTCAGCTTCCCGTCCGCGAACCACCGCGCGTGGGGTGCGTCGGACCAGTCCAGCACCTCGGTGAACGGCTCGGCCCAGGTCAGCCGCTCCGCCTGCTCGGCCCAGAAGGCCTCGACGTCGGACTCGGCCCGGGCGTACGCCTCCTCGGTGACGTTGGCGGCAGCAGCCAGGTCGGCCGGAGGGTCGAAGCGGATCGGTTTGCTGGGGATGGTCAGGTCGGTCATGGCGTCGTGCTTTCTCGGGAGGGCGGGAGGGGAGGCGCTAGCCGAGCAGGGCGGCCTCGTCGTCGGTGAACAGTCGCGACCGGATCAGGAACCGCACGCCCTCGGGCGCCTCCAGGGAGAACCCGGCGCCGCGTCCGGGGACGACGTCGATGGTGAGGTGGGTGTGCGACCAGTACTCGAACTGCGAGCGCGACATCCAGACCGGCACCTGCTGGTCCAGCCCGATGTCCAGGTCACCCAGGTGGATGTCGGCGTCGCCGAGCATGAAGTCACCGCTCGGGTAGCACATCGGGGCGGAGCCGTCGCAGCATCCACCGGACTGATGGAACATGACCGGCCCGTGGATACCGACGAGGCGGCGGAGCAGGTCCGCCGCCCCGTCGGTCACGGCGACCCGCGCCGGAAGGGAGGAGGCGTGGGTCGCGCTCATCAGAAGAACCCGAGTGCGTCGGGGCTGTAGCTGACGAGCAGGTTCTTGGTCTGCTGGTAGTGGTCCAGCATCATCTTGTGGGTCTCACGACCGATGCCGGACTGCTTGTAGCCGCCGAAGGCCGCGTGGGCCGGGTAGGCGTGGTAGCAGTTCGTCCAGACCCGGCCGGCCTTGATCTCCTTGCCGGCCCGGAAAGCCTGCGACCCGTCACGCGACCAGACACCGGCGCCGAGGCCGTACAGGGTGTCGTTGGCGACCTTGAGGGCGTCGGCCTCGTCGTCGAAGCCGGTCAGCGACACGACCGGCCCGAAGATCTCCTCCTGGAAGATCCGCATCGAGTTGTCGCCCTCGAAGACCGTCGGCTGCACGTAGTAGCCCTCGGCGAGGTCTCCCTCGAGGATGCTCCGCTCGCCACCGGTGAGGATCTTGGCGCCCTCGTCCTTACCGATCTCGATGTAGGACAGGATCTTCTCGAGCTGGTCGTTGCTGGCCTGGGCGCCGATCATCGTGGTGTCGTCGAGCGGGTTGCCCTGCTTGATCTTCTCGACCCGGGCGATGGCGTCGCCGACGAAGTCGGAGTAGATCGAGCGCTGGACGAGCGCACGCGACGGGCAGGTGCAGACCTCGCCCTGGTTGAGGGCGAACATCGTGAAGCCCTCGAGCGCCTTGTCGTAGAAGGCGTCCTTCTCCGCGGCGACGGAGTCGAAGAAGATGTTCGGGCTCTTGCCGCCGAGCTCCAGGGTCACCGGGATGATGTTCTGGCTGGCGTACTGCATGATCAGGCGGCCGGTGGTGGTCTCACCGGTGAAGGCGACCTTGGCGACGCGCGGCGAGGAGGCCAGCGGCTTGCCGGCCTCGACGCCGAAGCCGTTGACGACGTTGAGCACTCCGGCGGGCAGCAGGTCGCCGACCAGCTCGACGAGCTTGAGGATCGACCAGGGCGTCTGCTCGGCCGGCTTCAGGACGACGCAGTTGCCCGCCGCGAGCGCGGGGGCGAGCTTCCAGACCGCCATCAGGATCGGGAAGTTCCACGGGATGATCTGGCCGACGACGCCCAGCGGCTCGTGGAAGTGGTACGCCACGGTGTTCTCGTCGATCTCACCGATGGTGCCCTCCTGGGCACGCAGCACGCCGGCGAAGTAGCGGAAGTGGTCGATGGCGAGCGGGATGTCGGCGGCCAGCGTCTCGCGGACCGGCTTGCCGTTCTCCCAGGTCTCGGCGACGGCGATCGCGGTGAGGTTCTCCTCCATCACGTCGGCGATCTTGAGCAGGATGTTGGCCCGCTCCGTCGTCGAGGTCTTCCCCCACGACGGAGCGGCAGCATGTGCGGCGTCCAGGGCGGCCTCGATGTCCTCGGCCGCGCCCCGGGCGATCTCGGTGAACGGCTTGCCGTTCACCGGCGAGATGTTCTCGAAGTAGGCACCCTTGACCGGGTCGACCCAGTCGCCACCGATGTAGTGGCCGTAGCGGCCTCGGACGGTGACCAGCGAGTCGGGCTGGCCGGGAGCTGTGTATACGGTCATCGGGATTTCTCCTCAGGCAGTTCAGGCATTAGGGCGTGATCGTGGTCACAGACGCTAGGAACGCTGAGGTTGCAGCAACGTTGCGCGACCGATGCAACGTGAATGCAACCTTCAAATGTGACCCTCATCACTTGAGGAGGTCCGGATGAACGACACGAAGCAGAGCCCCTCCATGCGTGCAGCCGTGGCGGACTCGTGGCACCGATCCGCTGCCGCCGGGGTGACCGCGGACGACACGTCCGCGCCGATCACCCTGCCCGAGGACCAGCTCCGGGACATCCGCGCGGCCCATCCGCTGGCTCGCGTGTTTCCGCTCCTCGACGACGTGCTCGGGCAGGCGGCGCGCGACTGCGACGCGATCATGGCCGTCTCGGACGAGGCCGGTCAGCTGCTCTGGGTGTGCGGTGCTCCGGCGGCACTCCGCCGCGCGGAGCGGATCGGCTTCGTCGAGGGGAGCAACTGGGACGAGCGCCTGGCCGGCACGAACGCTCCCGGGCTCGCGCTCCGGCTCGACCGGCCGACCAGCGTCGTCGCCGCCGAGCACTTCCGGCGCTCGGTGCAGCAGTGGA
This sequence comes from Nocardioides sp. NPDC087217, assembly GCF_044744805.1. Classification (NCBI taxonomy): domain Bacteria; kingdom Bacillati; phylum Actinomycetota; class Actinomycetes; order Propionibacteriales; family Nocardioidaceae; genus Nocardioides; species Nocardioides sp. NPDC087217. Next base: position 153,609 of record NZ_JBIUZB010000001.1, on the reverse strand, counting down.
GCTGCGCCGCGACCCCGATCCACGACCCGGGCGACTCGCGCCTGCTCGGCGTCCTCGACATCACCGGCGGCGACTCCATCGTCGTACCCCAGACGATGGCGATGGTGCGCGCCGCCGCGAGGCTCGCGGAGTCCGAGCTTGCCCGCGAGCAGCTGCTGCCGAGGCCGCCCGAGACCCGGCCTGGCTGGGCACGCATCGCCGTGGAGACCCTGGGCCGCCAGGACCTGCTGCTGTCGATCGACGACGGCCGCGGACATCGCGCGCAGCTGCGGCTCTCCCCACGCCACAGCGAGATCTTCCTGCTCCTCGCCAGCGCCCCGCGCGGCCTCTCGGGCGACGAGCTCGCGGTCCTCCTGTACGAGGACGACGGCGGTTCCTCGACGCTCCGCGCCGAGCTGAACCGGCTGCGCAACCTGCTCGGAGAGGAGTTCCTCGCTTCGCGGCCCTACCGGCTCACGACCGAGGTGACCGGGGACTGGCTGGGCGTCGAGGCACGGCTCGCGGTGGGCGACGTCGCCGGCGCGCTCCGTTGCTATCGCGGCCCGATCCTGCCGCGGTCGGTCGCGCCGGGCGTGGTCCGGCTCCGCGAGACGCTGGCGCAGCAGCTGCGCGCGGCGGTGCTGCAGTCGGGCCAGCCCGACCTGGTCTCGACGTGGACCCGGTCGGCGTGGGGCGCCGACGACTATGAGATGTGGCTCCGGCTCCGGACCCTGCTGCCCTCCGGCTCGCCGTTGCTGGCCCTCGCCGACGGTCAGATCGCCCGGCTGGACCGCGAGGTCGGTCTCTGAGATGACCGCTGGAATGGCGCCGACGACGGCGGTGATGGCACGCAGCTGGGAGGTGGCTCCTCGGCAGGAGCAGGTCCCGCCGGCCGCTGCCCCGCTCGACCAGGTGGTGAAGTTCCAGGCCCCCGAGGTGGTCTTCGGGCACAACTCGCTCGAGGAGGCGGGCTACGCCGCTGCCCGGCTCGGGGCCAGACGACCGTTCGTCGTCAGCGATCCCGGCATCGTCGAGGCCGGCTGGGTCGACGAGCTGCTCCGGCTGCTCCGGGCCGAGGGGCTCGTCCCGGTGCTGTGGACCGAGGTCACGCCGAACCCCAAGGACCACGAGGTACGCCGCGCCTACGAGAGGTACGTCGAGGCCGAGGCCGACGTCATCGTGGCCATCGGCGGCGGCTCCTGCATGGATGCCGCGAAGGGCGTCGCGGTGCTCTCGGGCAACGGCGGCGACATCCTCGACTACGCCGGGATCGACCAGATCGCCCGGCCGATCCCGCCGATGCTGATGATCCCGAGCACCTCGGGGACCGGCGCCGACGTCTCCCAGTTCTGCATCGTCACCGACACCGACCGCCGGGTGAAGATCACGATCATGGGTCGCGCCCTGGTGCCCGACGTCTCGATCACCGACCCCCGCCTGCTGACCACGATGCCGGAGGCGCTCAACGCCGCGACCGGCCTGGACGCACTGACCCACGGCATCGAGTCGTACGTCTCGCTGGCGCACAACCCGCTGGCCGACGGGCACGCGATGAGCTCGGTCGCGCTCGTCTGCCGGCACCTGCGCTCGACCGTCACCGACCCGACCTCGATGGAGCATCGCGCGATGATGGCGCAGGCGAGCCTGCAGGCGGGCCTGGCCTTCACCAACGCGATCCTCGGCGCGACCCACGCGATGAGCCACCAGGTCGGCGGGCTGCTCGACGCTCCGCACGGTGTGGTCAACGGGGTCCTGCTCCCGCACGTCATCCGCTACAACGCGCGCTCGGTCCCCGAGCGGTTCGTCGGCCTGGCCCGCGCCGCCGGTCTGCCGGTCGACGGTGTCCCCGGTGACGTCGCCGCCGAGATGCTCGCCGACCACGTGCGGCGCCTGGCCGACGACGTCGGCGTGCCCCGAGGCCTGAGAGACCTCGGGGTGACCGACACCGATCTCGACACCCTGTCGGTGACCACCCTCGACGACGCCTGCCTGACGACGAACCCCCGCCCGGCGAGCCGCGCCGAGATCCACGCGCTCTTCCGAGAAGCCCTGTGAGGGCGATCCAGTGAGCGCTCCCGACCTGGCAGCACTGACCGGCGTACGTTCCGGCAAGCGCTCCTACTACCGCGCCTTCCTGCGCTCCGACGAGCGCATGCAGCAGGCCGTACGTGCCATGGACTCGATCTCACGTGCACTGGTGCGCACGGTCGAGGGCCCCCGGGCGCTCCTGGAGGAGGTGGCCCGGGCGGCCGCGGTGCACCTCGCCGCGGAGTGGACGATCCTGGCGCTGGCCGACGGCCACCTGACCGGGGCCCGGCCGAGGTTCATCGTCGTCGACCACGACGGCCGGGTGGTCGGCGACGAGGAGGAGCTCCCCGGAGTCGTACGTCGCGAGCTCGGCGCGATCCGCGCCGGACATGCGACCGGGGCACCCGGGCCGGCTCGCTGGGTGCGGGTGCCGATGACGCTGGAGAGCGTCATGATCGGCAGCCTGGTCGGTCTCCACGGGCTCGCCGACGACCCGGAGCCCGGGGACCTGTCGGTGCTGCGGATCCTGGCCAACGAGGCCGCGGTGGCGCTGCACACCTCCGAGCAGTACCAGGCCGGGCTCGCCCAGCACCGCCGCGCCCAGCGGCTCTACGACGAGGTCGGTGCCCGGGAGCGGGACCTCGAGCAGCGCACCCGTGAGCTGCGTCAGGCCGAGGAACGGCTGCTGGTGGCACGCCAGCGCGAGCTGGTCGACCACGAGCGCCACCGCATCGCGCGGGAGCTGCACGACAGCGTGACCCAGTTCGTGCTCTCGGCGGGGATGTCGGTCGAGGTCGCCCGCGGCGAGACGGAGGAGCTGGGCCCGGCCGGGGAGCGGATCGGTGAGCTCCTCAACACCGCGAAGAAGCTCACCCAGGACGCCGTGGAGCAGCTCCGCCGGGCGATCTACGCCCTGCACCAGCCGCATCGCGACACGGTGTCGTCGCTGCCCGAGCTGCTGCACGAGGTCGCCGAGCACCACCGTCCGCATCTGGACGTGTCGGTGCGGGTGGAGGGCGAGGTCTGCCCGATGCCCGCGGAGGCCAAGCACGACATCGCCCGCGCGGTCGGCGAGGCGCTCTTCAACGTGGCGATCCACGCCGAGGCCAGCCAGGCGGTGCTCCGGCTCCGCTACCGCAAGCACGAGCTCTACGTCGGGGTCGCCGACGACGGCCGCGGGGATCCGGGCCTGCTCGCCCGGAAGCTGCGGCTCGAGCGCGGCGCCTCGATCGACGGCAGGCACCGGGGCCTGGCCAACATCGAGACCCGGATCGGCGAGCTCGGCGGCACCGTCGCGTTCCGGCGCTCGCACCTCGGCGGCGTACGAGTGGAGCTCCGGGTGCCGCTGCCGGTCGTGGACCGCGGCCGGGGAACGATCTGCGGGCTCATCGAGGACCCGCAGTAGCCGCTTCGAGGAGGAACCGATGAACACGCTCAGCCCACCCCAGGCGGTCCCGGACCGGATGACGGCCGGCATCGACGTACTGCTGGTCGATGATCACGCGATCGTCCGTCAGGGTCTGCGCTCGATCCTCGAGCGCGAGCCCGGCCTCCGGGTCGTCGCGGAGGCGGCGACGGCGGCCGAGGCGTTGGCCCGGGTCAACAGCGCTCGCCCGGACATCGTGCTGCTCGACCTGAAGCTCTCCTCGTCCTCGGACGCCGAGGGGCTCGAGCTGTGCGCCGCGCTGACCCAGCGGCACCCGGAGGCGCTGATCCTCGTGCTGACGACGTTCCTCGACGAGCAGCTGGTGATGCAGGCGATCCGCGCCGGCGCCCGTGGCTATGTCGTCAAGGATGTCGACACCACCGGGCTGGTCCGCGCCATCCGGGACGTCGCGAGCGGCGGGAGCGCCTTCGACGCGCGCTCCGCGGCGGCGATGATCCGTGGCGTGAACATGCCGGTGACCAGCGACGACTCCGAGCTCACCGCCCGCGAGCTGGAGGTGCTGGAGCTGCTCGCGCACGGGCTGTCGAACCGTGCCATCGGCCACCGGCTCTACATCTCCGACACCACCGCCAAGTTCCACGTGGGCAACATCCTGCGGAAGCTGGGCGTCAGCCGCCGGGCCGAGGCGGTGTACGAGGCGTCCAAGCTCGGCCTCCTCTGACCCGGCGGCCGGAGACGTCACGGCACCGGCAGGACGGTGCGGTCCCAGGTCGTGTTCACGATGATCGCGGCGGAGGCGTAGAGCGCCACCAGGGCGTCCAGGATCAGCACGTAGCCGGCCGTCTGGCCAAGAGCGGCGCTGCCGAGGAACGACCCGAAGGCCGCCAGGTAGAAGACCCCGGCCAGGAGCACGAAGATCACGATCGTGGTGGTGTTGGTGCGGAGCGCGGCGAGCAGCATGTAGGTCGTGAACACCGCCCAGGCCAGCAGGAACATCCCGGTGATCGCGGCGCCGCCCGCGGTCACCATCGGGCCGTAGAACTGCACGAGCAGGGCGTAGGAGAGCCAGAACCCGGCGTACGCGGTGAACACCAGGGCCGGGAACGTCTCGCCCCGCCGGAAGTGAACCAGGCCGGCCACGAGCTCGGTCGCGAAGCCCAGGGCCAGCGCGAGGGGCAGGACAGCGGGCAGGGCGGCCGCGTCCACGATCCCCGACATCACGGTGGCCAGGACGAGCGCCGAGATCCCGAAGCTGGCCAGGCCGAGCGGGAAGGGGTCGCCCCACGTCGTCGGTGCGGTGCCTGGCATGGTCTCTACTGCATCGATGGATGTGTTCGTCATCGGTTCCTCCAAGGGTTCAACCGTCGTCCGGCTGGGCCACGGTTCTCACAAAGTAGTGACGTACGACACACCGACGGACCCGCCGAGCGGGCGGTAGCGCACCTGCCCGCGGGTAGCCCTCCAGCGCGGTCGCGTGCGGCCGACGGACAGGTCGGACCGGGCCTTGACCAGGCCTGACGCGGCGCCGGGAGGACGACGGCTCGTCCGCGTCGCCGACGGACAGGTCGCCGCCGGAGAGGCGATCAGCGGTCGGTGTCGATGACGAGCCAGCCACCGTGGTGCTCGACGACCCGGTGCGGGTGTCCCGAGGCCGCGCCCCAGGCGGCGAGGTCATCGAGCGAGACCGTCCGGACGTGTCCCCAGGTCTCGTCGGGCTCGTCCTCGAGGGGTACGGCGATCACCACGCGGCGTCGCGCCACCCGGATCGCCTCCGCGACCGCCCGGTCGCCGAGGCTCGGCTCGATGTGCTCGAGGAGGTGGATCAGCAGCACGTTGTCGGCGGCCCCGTCCGACCACGGCAGCCGGGTGGCGTCGGCGGCTCGCGTCGCCAGCGGCACCCCCAGCCCGGCCGCCGCGGCGCTGAGCAGCGTGACTGTGCCGGCGGAGAGGTCGGAGGCGGTCACGTCCCGTCCCGCGGAGGCCAGCCGCAGCGAGAGGAACCCGAAGCAACAGCCGACCTCGAGGACCGAGCCGGGCGCCAGTTGCTGCTCGACGAAGCGGTAGACGGGGGCGTACTCGGCGACGGTTCCGTGAGCCGGGGCGGCGGGACCGGGCCGGTGCAGCGCCTGCTCCACGCGCCGCAGCGTGTTGCGGTAGAACGCCGCCCACGCCTGCTCCGGGTCCTGAGCGCTGCTGACCACGACCCCGGTGAAGAGCCGCTCGAAGAGGTCGGGACCGCGCAGCCAACCGGGCTGGAACAGCTCCTCGGCCAGCAGACCCGAGAGGTCGTCGTCGATCTGGTCCGTACGCAGGCAGTGGATCAGATGGACCTGGTGGCCCTCACGGTGCACGTCGAAATGGCGGGTGCGGATCGTCCCGAGATGACGCCGCGGGCGCGGACCCTGCCAGGCCCGGACGCTGACGAGCTCGTCGCGGTAGACCCCGGCCTCGGGGCCGGGTCGCAGCGCGTCGATCACGTCCAGCTCGCCGGGCGGCGTGGTCATCGGCCGACCGACATCGTCTGGGTGACGTTGTCCAGGCCGCGCAGATTGCGGACGACCTGGACCTTGTCGCACCACTCGGCGTACTCCGGCAGGTCACAGCCCCCGAGCGCCCAGGAGTAGCGCGGCTCAGAGGTGAGCCAGATCGTCGACCGGGCGCGCCGGGTGAGCTCCTCGAAAGCGGCGAAGCCCGGATCCTTGCCGTTGCCGCGGCCGTCGCCGAGGATCACCAGCGTGGTCCGCCGGTTCACGGCCGAGCCGAACTGCTCGAGGAACTGCTCGAACGAGGCGCCGTAGTTCGAGTCCGCGTCCACGTCGAGCACCCCGCCGGCAGGCAGGCCCGCCAACACTAGGGACAGCGCGTCCTCGATCCGGTGCTCGGCGAACAGGTCGGTGATCTCGACCAGGTCCTTCACGAACGCGAACGACCGAACGGAGGTGGCCACCGACTGCAGGCTGTGCAGCAGGTGCAGCGTGAAGCGGGCGGTGGAGCGTACGGACAGGGAGACGTCGCAGAGGACGAGCAGCCGTGGCCGGTCGTGCGCCTTGGCGACGGTGACCGGGCGGAACGGCACCCCGTCGTACTTCATGTTGGTGCGCATCGTCCGCCGGCCGTCGACGATGCCGCGGGCGGCGACCGTACGCCGCGGCCGTGGCGCTCCGTGGAGCTTCCGGAGCAGCCTCCGCAGCGACTCCTCCAGTGCGGCCCGGTCGTGCTCGGCCACTGTCTCGGCCTGCGCCGCCTGGATCTCCCGCGACTCGATCTCGCGCTCCATGCTCATCAGCCGCTCGAGGTGGTCCCGGATCCGCTCGGGCAGCGACGCCAGCCATGGGGAGAGCGCCTTGCGGAGCTCCGCGAGGGCATCGTCGTCGTCGATGCCGCTGTCGGGTTCGCGCTCCTCGAGCCAGCTCAGCAGGGCGATCTCCTCCTGCACGGACAGCTCGGTGTCGAGCTGCATCCCGCCGTCCCGGATCAGCTCGCCCGGGTTGCCGGGGTTGTGCATCCGGCTGGTCGAGAGCTGGACCCGCGCGGCCTCCCCGGGGCTGGACTTGGGGTCGTTGGAGAGGACGATCTCGTCGGTGAGCGCGGCGATGTCGATCTTGTTCGCCTCCTGGTGGAGGTTGTAGCGCTGCGCCATGTCCTCGGGCTTGAAGTACTCCTTGATGTCGTCCGGCTTGCCGTGGCTGTGCCCGTCCTCGGGCACCTCGCCCGGCTCCTCGGAGAGCGTGAAGTCGGTGAGCTCGCCGTCGTCGGAGAGGTCGTCGTGGCTGTGCCCGTGCTCGACCGCGTCCTCGACGACCGGGCGCAGCCCGAAGAACCGGTCGAAGACGAGATCGAAGGTGTCCAGGTCGCGACGGTCCTTGACCAGGCTCGCGGTCAGCGCGGCGTGGAGCAGGTGGCGCTGCTCGAGGACTCCGGGCTGGGCGACCGCGTGCATCGCGTCGATCACCTCGGCGGTGCTCACGCGCACGCCGCAGAGCCGGAGCAGCCGGATGAAACGGTGGAGTGCGGTCTCCATGTCGGGCCCGATCCCGGCTCAGACCGGACGCTTGCGGGCCGACGGGAACGCCCGGCTGCCCTGGCTGGTGGACACCGAAGGTGCCGTACGCGGCCCGGTGCCGCCGGCACCGCCGTAGTAGCCCGCGTTGTGCCGGCCGGGCTGGTCCTTCGCCTTCCGTTCCGCACGCCCGTCGAGGTCGCCATCATTCGGGCCGGCGGCCGGGGCGGCGCGGGTGTGGCCATGACCGTGGCCGTGCCCGTGCCCATGGCCGTGCAGGTGGTCGGGGACCTCGGCGTTCGGGTCGACCAGCCGCGGCAGCGCCTCCATCACCCGCTTGAGGTCGCGCTCGTACTTCACCACCACGTTGAGCGTCGTCGAGAGCACGTCGGCGGTGAGCTCCTCGACGCCGAGCACCGCCAGCGTCCGGGCCCAGTCGACGGTCTCGGAGATGCTGGGCGCCTTGCGCAGCTCCAGCTCGCGGATGCCCCGGACGATGTCGACCAGCCGCGCGGCCAGCGAGTCGGCGAGTCCGGTCTCCTTGGACCGGATGATCTCCAGCTCACGGACCGCGTCGGGATAGTCGAGGAACAGGTGCAGGCACCGGCGCTTGAGCGCGGCGGACAGGTCGCGGGTGTTGTTCGAGGTCAGGACGACGTACGGCATCGTCCTGGCGGTCACGGTGCCGATCTCGGGGATGGAGATCTGGAACTCCGCGAGCAGCTCGAGCAGCACCGCCTCGAGGGCCTCGTCGGCACGGTCGACCTCGTCGATGAGGAGCACCACCGGGGTGTCGGAGTCGATCGCCTCGAGCAGTGGCCGCGCGGCCAGGAACCGCTGGGAGAAGAACACCGAGTCCTGCTTGGCGATCCTCTCGACGGCCTCGTTCAGGTCGGCGGCGTCCTCGACGACCTGGCCGATCTTCTCGCGCAGGATCTGGGTGTAGAGCAGCTGCTTGCCGTAGTCCCACTCGTAGAGCGCCTTGGTCTCGTCCTGGCCCTCGTAGCACTGCAGCCGGATCAGGCGCCGCCCGGTCGCGGCGGCCAGGCTCTCGGCCAGCTGGGTCTTGCCGACGCCGGCCGGGCCCTCGAGCAGGACCGGCTTCTCCAGCCGGGTCTGCAGGAAGACCGTGGTGGCGAGCCGGTCGTCGGCGAGGTAGCCGCACGTCGCCAGCTGGGCGCGGGTGTTCTCGACGTCGGTGAAGCCCTGGATCGGTTCGGTGGTGGTCGACACGTGCACTCCTCGAGGTGGTGGATGGGGCGAGGTGGCGGGTCCGGCCGGTGGTCTCAGCGGGCCGGACCCGCCACGTTCGCGGGATCAGGCGGGCCGATCAGCCGAGCAGGTCGTCCAGGTCGCCGTTGAGGCAGTGGTCGACCACCGGACGTACGGTCTCGAACGTGCATTCCTTGGCGTTGCCCGGCGTGCAGGCGTCACCCAGGACGTGGTTGGTGATCCGGTCGACGTCCGTGTCGTCGCCGACGATCTCCTTGGCGTTCTCGTAGTACGCGGTCGGCCCCTGGCCGAGCCGGTTCTTCGAGTACGTGTCCTGCTTGACGTCGACGAACCGCTCGGTGATGCCGACGTCGCGCAGCAGCCGGATGGCCGCGGCGAGCGCCGCGTCGGCGGCCTGCACGTCGGTCATCCCGTGGGTGTCGACGCCCATCGCGCGAGCGATGTCGGCGAACCGCTTGTAGTGGGTGGGCATGTTGAACGCCCACACCCGCGGCAGCGCGATCGCGTTGTTGAGGCCGTGGTGGGTGTCGTAGAACGCGCTGATGGCGTGGCTGATCGAGTGGATGATGCCGAGTCCGCCGGAGTTGAACGCCTGAGCGGCGATGTACTGGGCGTACATCATCCCCTCGCGGCCGCCGAGGTCCTGACCGTTCCAGACCGCCTGCCGCAGGTTCTCCGAGGTCAGCTTGATCGCGTGCAGCGCGTTGCCGAGCGATGGCTGGAAGTTGATCCGGGAGACGTACGGCTCGCTGGCGTGCGCCAGGACGTCGAAGCCGCACTGCGCGGTGTAGTCGACAGGGCAGTCGAAGTAGAGCACCGGGTCGTCGATCGCCAGGCTGGCCACCGAGGCGTCGTCGAAGGCGACGTACTTGTGCGGGTTGTCCGGGTCCGTGGTGGTGTCGGTGATGACGTACGCCCAGGACGTCTCGGAACCGGTGCCGGCCGTCGTCGAGACGGCGATGTGCGGCGGGTTCTTCGGGTTCTCGGACATGTTGAAGCCCTCGAACTCGTTGACGTTACGGCCGTCGTGGGCGACCGAGATGCGCGCGCCCTTGCAGGCGTCGTGCGACGAGCCGCCGCCGATGGAGACGAACGAGTCGCACTCGTTCTCCTGGTAGAGCTTCACCGAGTCCATGACGTTGTAGTCCTTGGGATTGGACTCGACCTTGTCGTACACGACGACCTCGAGGCCGTGGTACTTCATCGACTCGACGATCTTGGTGACGATGTCCGTGCCGCGCAGGCCGGACGTCATCACGAGGGTCTTACGGAAGCCCATCTTCAGAGCCTCGGGCCCGATCATCTCGTGAGCGCCGGGGCCCATGAGGGCTCGAGGGAACGGGTGGAACTCCTTGATGGGGAAGGGCTTGAGTAGTTCGTCGACCTGCATGGCAAACCTCCGGTTGGTGTGTGACGCTCAGCACATTAGGTACGCCGAGCGAGCCGCGAACAGGCGAGGAACGGGAAACAGGCCACCCCGGGAGGGGCCTACCTACCCGTTGGGAGAGGTGCCTCCCTGGCCGGTCTTCTGGCCGCTCTTCTGGCCGGGTCGGCGCGGCAGCAGACAGGTCACCGAACGTGCTCTGAACGCGCCGGCCCAGAGCCCTGCGCCGTACGCCATGTCGTCCAGCCGCCGGGCCAGCGGCCGGTATCTCGTGCCAGGGTTGTCGACCTGGGCGACGACCACGTCGACGAGCAGCGAGGCGGCGAGGGCGCGCCTCAGGAGCCTGCTGTGCGGGGCGAGGAGCACCGTCAGCGGCCACCAGTGCCGCAGCAGCAGCGCGGCCTCCTGTCGGACCGTCCAGCCGAGGCCCTGGGCGCAGAGCTGGACCGCGAGAAGATCGCGGCCGGGGGTCTCCGGCAGCCGCCGTCGCAGCGAGAGCGTGCCGTAGGCGATCCCGACGGCGGCCACCGGGAGCGACCACCGGCGGCCCATCATCAGCGCGGCGGCCGTGGCCGCCATGCTCGCCGTCATCACCGCCGGCGCACCCTTGCGGCCGTGCCTGACGGCGAGATCGGCGCCGCCGGTCCCGTAGAGGTACTTGCGGCCCAGCCAGCCGCGGATCGTGGTGCGGGTGTCGTGCCAGGCCACCTGGCCCGGGTCGTAGCGGACGACCTCGCCGGCCTCGACCAGCCGCCACACCAGGTCGACGTCCTCGCCCACCCGCATCGACTCCTCGAAGCCCTGGCCGAGCCGGGACGTACGTCCGACCAGGCAGGCGCTGGGCAGCCAGCCCACGGCGGCGCCGGGACGTACGACGCAGGCCCGGGTACCGAGCGCTAGCGACGAGTCGTCCTCGTCGAAGCGCTCGAACCACCGTGGCGTCCGGCTGCGTGCGCGGCTGCGGACCAGCGGCGCCACCAGCGCGACTCGGCTGTCGGTGAAGTGGCGGGAGAGGTCCAGCAGCGTGTGCGCCTCGACCGTGACGTCGGAGTCGACGAAGGCGACGTACGGGGTGCGGACGGCCCGCAGGCCCGCGTTGCGGGCGCCGGCCGGGCCGAGGTTCTCCGGCAGCCGGATGATGCGCGCCCCGTGGCGGCGGGCCACCTTCTCGACCGCGTCGGGATCGTGGGAGTCGTCGTCGACGACGATGCGTTCGAGACCGGCCAACGGGCCCAGAGCACGGTCGAGCTGGTCGGGCCGGTCACGCACCGGGATCACGACGGTGAGCTCGGCCGGGTCCACCCCGGGTCCGCTGAGCACGGGATCGGCCAGGTTGCCGTCGACGAGCCTGGCCGCGAGCGCCTCGGTGGCCGTGTCGACCACCGTGATCTCGCCGGTCCGGAGGAGCGTCAGTGCGGCATCGGTGAGCCGGACGGCGCGCAGCGGCGAACCACCGACCAGCAGCCGCCGGTCGATGCGGCGTACGTCCTCCCGGACTCGGACCCGGAAGCCGGACGGGAATCTCACCCCACTGCCACGCCGCCGGGAGCCAGCACGTCCATCGTGGCCTGCTCGATCATCAGGGTGAGCGCCTCGGCTCCCTGCGCCGCGGTGGCGCCGGTCGGGTCGCCGAGCACGCCGTTGGCGGAGACCGCCGCGACCCCGCCCGCCCGCATGGCCGGGAGGATCTCCGCGAGCGGCCGGGTGTCGCCGGGCTCGGCCAGGTCCATGCGTACGGCCTCGGGCCGCAGGTGCAGCATCAGGGACGTCTCCGTGCGGCCCGCGTGCAGGTCGAACTCCTCGGTGCGGCACGGCAGCCAGCACGCCGACTGCCGCTCGAAGGCGAGCTGGTTGACCGCGCTGGTCAGCGCGGCGGCGTTGCCGCCGTGGCCGTTGACGAGCACGACCCGTTCGGCCCAGGTGCGGGCCGAACGGACGAGCTCGACGATGACCAGATGGAGCGCATCGCTCCCGATCGACACGGTGCCGGGGAAGGACTGGTGCTCGCCGCTGGAGCCGATCGCTATCGGCGGCGCCGTCCAGCTCTGGACACCCTGCTCCGCGAGCCGTTCGGCCACCCCCTGCGTGACCGCGGTCGCGATGGTGGTGTCGGTGTCGAAGGGCAGATGCGGTCCGTGCTGCTCCAGCGAGCCGACGGGCACCAGCAGGACGGTGCCCCTACCCACCTGCGGCCAGGTGGCGTCACCGAGTGCTGACATGGAAGCCGTCCGGGACGATCAGGTGCTCCGGGCTCAGCTCGGTGACCGACCCGACCGCGAGCCCCCGCAGCGCCGAGTCGATGCCACCGCTGAGGACGTCGAGGACGTTCTCGACCCCGGCCTGGCCGTTGGCGGCCAGACCCCACAGATAGGCCCGGCCGATCAGCACCGCCTTCGCACCGAGCGCGAGCGCCTTGACGACGTCGGAGCCGCGGCGTACGCCTCCGTCCATCACCACGTCGACCTGGTCGCCGACGCGGTCGGCGATCGGCTTGACCATCCTAATCGCGGCCGGGGTGCCGTCGAGGTTGTTCCCGCCGTGGTTGGACACGGAGATGCCCGCGACCCCGGCATCGACGGCGCGGAGCGCGTCATCGACCCGGCACACGCCCTTCAGCACGAACGGGGTGCCGCTGATCTGGTGCCACTGCTCGCGCATCCACGCGACGTCGTCCCAGGTCGGCGGTGGGGTGGTCATCCACTCGTAGTAGGCGCCGAAGAACGTCGGCGCGCTCCCGCCCGGCGGGGCGAGGTTCGGGGCGGTGAGATCGGGGAAGGAGCCGGTACGCCCGAACTGCCAGGCCCACCGCGGCCTTGCCGCCACCTGCGGCGCCAGCCGCAGCATCGTCCGCAGGTCGACCTTCTCCGGGATCTCGGGGCTGCCCCAGTCGCGGCCGATCGAGAAGGACCAGTCGAGGGTGGCGATCAGGCCCCGGGCGCCGGCGGCGTGCGCCCGCTGCATGCGCTGGATCATCGTGTCGCGGTCGCCGGTCCAGTACATCTGGAAGAACGTCGTGGCACCGGTCGCCGCTACCTCCTCCACCGACCGCGAGGCGAAGTTGGACAGCCCCATGATGGTGCCGCGGGCCGCGGCGGCGCGGGCGACCGCGACCTCGCCGTCGGGATGCACGGCCTGGACGCCGGTCGGGCTGATCAGGACCGGCAGTGGGACGGAGTGGCCGAAGACGGTCGTGCCCAGGTCGCGCTTGGCGTGCTGTCCGACGACGTGGGGCGCCCAGCCGAGCTCGGCGAAGGCGGCCTGGTTGTCGGTCATGCTCTGACCGCGCTCGGAGCCGGCGACCAGCGCGCCGTAGACCGGCTTGGGCAGCCGGCGCCGGGCTCGTTCCTGGGCCACCGCGACCGACTCGAACCAAGGGTTCTTCTTCCAGGGGTTCTCGAGCTTCATGACAGGTCACCTCCGGCGAGCGGGTCTTCGTTGCAGGCGGAGACGGGGCGCCGCCTGGTGGCGCCGAGGTTGAGCAGCACCGGTGCGTTGCGGCTGGCCTGGCTGCGGGAGTGGTCCTGGCTCGCCTGCGGGACGAGCCGGTCGCCGGCGAGCGCCGTCTCGCCGTAGCCCTGGACGCACTCCGGGTCCGGGCCGTCCAACGGCAGCCCGGTGAAGAACTTGGCCGCCATGCAGCCGCCACGGCAGGCGTCGAAGTGCTGGCACTTCGTGCAGGCACCGCCGGTCTGCGGCGAGCGCAGCTCGGTGAAGAGCGGCGAGGACTGCCACACGTCCTGGAAGCCGCCCTCGCCGAGCAGGTTGCCGGCCAGGAACTGGTCGTGGATCGCGAACGGACAGGCGTAGACGTCGCCGATCGGGTCGATCAGGCAGACCACCCGCCCGGCGCCGCACAGGTTGAGCCCGGGGAGGGACTCGCCGTACGCGGCCAGGTGGAAGAAGGAGTCCCCGGTGAGCACGTCCTCGCCGTGAGCCATCAGCCAGTCGTAGAGCTCGCGCTGTTGCTCGGGGAGCGGGTGCAGCTCGTCCCAGACGTCGGCGCCGCGACCCGACGGGCGCAGCCTGGTGAGGCGCAGGGTCGCGCCGTACTCGTCGGCGATGGCCTTGAAGTCGTCGAGCTGGCCGATGTTCTCCCGGGTGCAGACCACGGAGATCTTGGCGTCGGAGAAGCCCGCGTCGCGAAGGTTCCTCAACGCGAGCAGCGCGGTGTCGTACGAGCCGGCTCCGCGGACCCGGTCGTTGACCTCGGCCGTCGCGCCGTCCAGAGAGATCTGCACGTCGACGTAGTCGGTCGAGGCCAGGAAGGCGGCACGCTCGGGGGTGATCCGGAAGCCGTTGGTGGAGAACTTCACACCGACCTGGTGGTCGACGGCGTACTCCACGAGCTCCCAGAAGTCGGGGCGGATCGTCGGCTCGCCGCCGCCGATGTTGACGTAGAAGATCTGCATGCGCTGCAGCTCGTCGATGACCGCCTTGCACTGCTCGGTGCTGAGCTCGCGCGGGTCGCGCCGGCCCGAGCTCGACAGGCAATGGGCGCACTCGAGGTTGCAGGCGTACGTCAGCTCCCAGGTCAGACAGATCGGGGCGTCGAGGCCGAACTCGAACTGCTCGACGAGGCTGCCGCCTGCGGGACGGCCCTGGGGAGTGATGGGGCGTTCTGGTGCGAGGGTCACACTGCCTCCTCATGGCGGGGGCGGATCATGTCGGTCTCGGCGAGGGCGCGGAGCGCCGCTGCGTACGCGTCGTGCTGCTCCGGCGGGATGCCGGCCGCGTCGAGCGCGCTGCCGAGACGGGGGTGCTGCTCGAGGAGCCGGACCACCTCGACCAGCTCCGGCCGCTTGAGGAAGGTCAGCTTCCGGTTGCCGAAGTGGTAGGCGAGGGCCCCGAAGGGCTCGGGACGCAGCGCCACCGAGGGCGAGAGTGTCCACGGCTCCTCGAGCATGCGATCGGGCATCAGTAGACGCCGCACATTCCGTCGATCGAGACCTCCTCGATGAGGTCCTCGGTGGCGACGTCGCTGGCGATGTCGGCCGGGTTCGACTCGTTCTGGGGTTCCATCTGCTGCTCCTCTCACGGGGTGACCGTTCGCACGTTAATCACGGCGTGAGCGGAGCAACCTCCCCGATCGGAGAGTCTTGCGGGCAGGATCAGGGAGGCGATCAGCCCGTGGCGTACGTGAGGACCTGCTGACCGAGCGGCGTGAGCCTGCCCTCCTCGATCACCAGCTCCCAGCCGTGCCCCGCCTCGACGGGGACGAACTCCGAGGACGTGGTCCGCGCCAGCGCCTGGGCGGCGTCGGCCTCCTCGGCGCCGTCGGTGTCCTCGGCGATGGCGATCAGGCCCGGCGTGCTGATCGAGTCGGCGACCGAGGCCAGGTCGACACCGGCCCAGTTCGACGGCCCCGACAGGTCGACCCAGCCGTCGACGTCCACGCCGGCGGCGACGGCCCGGACGGTCTGACTGCCTCCCATCGAGGCGCCGACCAGCACGACCGGCGCATCCGGCCACTGCTTCTCGACCTCGCTCAGCACGGCCCGCACCTGCGGTACCGGGTCGTCGGGATCCTTGATCCCGCAGTCGGCATCGCCGTAGCCGCAGAGGTCGAACGAGAGACCGGCGACGCCTTGGAGAGCCGCCAGGATCGCGAAGTCTCCCCAGCCGCAGCGGTCCCCGTCGGTCTGGTGGAGCATCACCAGCACCGCCGACGGGTCCTGGCCGTCCGGCGGTGAGAAGCGGATGGCCGGCAGCTCGAGCTCCTTGCCGGCGACCTGCGTCGGCTCCACCCCGGCGTCGGTCTCCGGCAGGAAGCAGCCACCGAGCTCGCCCTCGATGTACGGCCCGTCGGTGGGCAGCACCGGACCCGACTCCTTCGCCTTCGCCGGGCCGGCGTCGTCGGCGCCGCAGCCTGCCAGCAACAGGCCGAGGATCGCTGCCCCGGCCGCTACGCCCTTCATGCTCCGCATATGTCAATATTGACATATGAACGACTCCGGGGTGACCGCTTCCAACCTCGGCTTCGCGATCCTCGGCCTGCTGGCACGGCGCGCGAGCACCGGCTACGAGGTCGCGCAGCGGATGCGCCAGCCGATCGGCTACTTCTGGACCGCCCGCCACTCCCAGATCTACCCGGAGCTGAACCGTCTCGACGCCGCCGGCCTGGTCGACCACGAGGTCATCGAAGGAGCCGGCCCCAGGCCGACGAAGCGCTACCGGATCACCGAGGCCGGTCGGACCGCCCTGGCCACATGGGTGGTCGGCGACCTCGAGCCCCAGCCGGTCCGTGACCTGGAGGTTCTCCGGCTGTGGTCCATCTGGACCGTCGAGCCCGACGCCGCCACCGAGCTGGTCGGCCGGCTCGAGGCGGCCCATCAGGGCGTCCTCGACCGCTACCTCGAGGAGCTGGCCGAGATCGCCGACCGCCCCGGCGTCCGCGACCCCTCGAACCCGCTGTTCGCCACGCGGATCACCCTCGAAGGAGGCATCCGGTCACGGCGTACGGCACTGGAGTGGTGCGCCTGGATGCGCGCGGAGTTCGCGGCCGCCGAGCGACGCGGATAGCCGGGGTCCTGCGTCAGCCCAGACCGGCGGCCTCGGCGGCGATCGTGGTGTCGTCGCCGTGCCCGGTGTGGACGACCGTCTCACCAGGAAGCGTGAACAGCTTGGCCCGGATCGACGACTCGATGGTGGGCCGGTCGCTGAACGAGCGCCCGGTCGCCCCGGGACCACCCTGGAACAGGGTGTCGCCGGTGAAGACGCACCCCAGCGACGGCACCAACAGGCAGACCGCCCCCGGCGCGTGACCCGGCGTGTGCAGGACTGTCACCGAGGTGTCGCCGATCTCGATGACCTGGCCGTCGGACAGGTCCGCGTCCCACAGCTCATCCGAGTGGGTGAGCTCCCACAGCGGCCGGTCGTCGGGATGCAGCAGGATCGGGGCCCGGACGGCCTCTCGCAGCGCCGGCGCCACGCGTACGTGGTCATCGTGGGCGTGGGTGCAGACGATCGCCTTCACCCGGCGACCGCCCACCACGGCCAGGATGTCCTCCACCGAGTGCGGTGCGTCGATGACCAGGCACTCCTGGTCGTCGCCGATCACCCAGACGTTGTTGTCCACCTGGTGCGTCTCGCCGTCGAGGCTGAAGGTGCCGCTGGTGACGCCGTGGTCCACGCGTACGGTCATCAGAGCACCACCACCGAGCGCAGGACCTCGCCACGGTGCATCTTCTCGAAGGCCGCCTCGATGTCACCGATCCCGATCTCCTCGCTCACGAAGGCGTCCAGGTCGAGACGCCCCTGGCGATAGAGGTCGACCAGCATCGGGAAGTCGCGGCTGGGGAGGCAGTCGCCGTACCAGCTGGACTTGAGGGCGCCGCCGCGTCCGAAGACGTCGATGAGCGGGATCTCGGGCACCGTCATGTCGGGCGTGGGCACACCGACGAGCACGACGGTGCCGGCCAGGTCGCGGGCGTAGAAGGCCTGCTTCCACGTCTCCGGGCGCCCGACCGCCTCGACGACGATGTCGGCGCCTTCGGCACCGTCGTACGTCTCCGAGCAGATCCTTCGGATCTCCTCGACCGGGTCGGTCTGCGAGGAGTCCACGGTGTGCGTCGCGCCCATGGCCGCGGCGCGCTCCAGCTTCTTGGCGTCGATGTCGACGGCGATGACCGGGCTCGACCCGGCCAGCGCCGCACCGGCGATCGCCGCCACTCCGACACCGCCGCACCCGATGACCGCCACCGACCTGCCGCGGGTCGCGCCGCCGGTGTTGATGGCGGCACCGATACCGGCCATCACGCCACATCCGAGCAGTCCGACAGCGGCGGGCCGGGCCTCCGGGTCGACCTTCGTGCACTGACCCGCCGCGACCAGCGTCTTCTCCGCGAAGGCGCCGATACCCAGCGCGGGCGAGAGCTCCGTGCCGTCCTCGAGCGTCATCTTCTGGGTGGCGTTGAACGTGGCGAAGCAGTACTGCGGCTCACCGCGCTTGCATGCCCGGCAGCTGCCGCAGACGGCGCGCCAGTTGAGCACCACGAAGTCGCCCGGCGCCACGTCGGTCACGTCCGGACCCACCGCCTCGACGACCCCGGCGGCCTCGTGACCCAGCAGGAACGGGAACTCGTCGTTGATCCCGCCCTCGCGGTAGTGCAGGTCGGTGTGGCACACCCCGCACGATTGGATCTTCACCACCGCCTCGCCCGGTCCCGGGTCCGGAACGTTGATCGTGACGAGCTCGACGGGCGCGCCCTTGGCACGGGCGACGACGGCCTTGACCTGCTGCATGTCTCTCCTCTCGAGGCGCCGGAGGCATCCGGTCGCTCGGGCTCCATCCTGGGGGTTCGTGATATATCTCGGCAAGAACCGATCTCGGCGCCCGGGTTTTCCCGGGTCAGGCGCCCGGCCCGAGCCCGTCGGCCGGCTCGAACTTCTCTCGGCGGATGAGCCGGGGCGCCATCCGGCTCAGGCCGAGACCGTACGCAGCGCGATGATCGCCACCGAGACGACCGCGAGGACGGCCGCCGGAGCGATCGCGGGTTCCCGCACGCGCAGGTGCGCGATGATCGCGCCGAGGAAGTACAGCGTCGTGCCGATCGCGGCCGCGACGCCGAGCGGCCACCAGAACAGGCCGATGATCAGCCCGGCCGCGCCGGCGATCTCGAGCAGCGCCAGGATCGGCACGATCCGGGTGGCGCCGACCTTCTCCATAGCCTCCGCCAGGGCGGGGTTGCGGGTCAGCTTTCCGTACGCCGAGAACAGCAGCAGCAGGGCGAACAGGATGCTCAGGACGAGCGTGGCGATGAACATGGTGGTCTCCTAGGTGATCCGGACTGATGTCTCCGGTATAGAAAGCGGGGACTAGTCCCCGGTATTCCCTGGACCGTCGTAGGCTGGCGCCATGGGGTGCCCGAAGGATCACGACGAACGCCCAGACCGACCCCCGGCTCGACCCCGTCGGCCGGCTCGGGCCGAGCGGCGCGACAGCATCCGCAACCGTGAGCGGATCATCGCGGCAGCCCAGGCCGTCTTCCAGCGTGACGGGATCCACGCGCCGCTTGACCACATCGCTGCCGAGGCCGGCGTCGGCTCGGGCACCCTCTACCGCCACTTCCCCGACCGCCTCGAGCTATGGACGTCGGTCCTCACCGAGCCCCTGCAGGCCAATCTCGCCACCGCCCAGGCGGCCTTGGCCGCCGCCGACCCGTGGGACGGCCTGGTCGCCTATCTCACCTCCAGCTGCGAGCTGGAGGCCGCCGCCTCCGGCTACATGAACCTGATGTCCACCCACTTCGAGGGCGGCTCCGAGCTCGCCGTCCTGCGTACGGAGATCCAGCGGGCCACCGAGGCCGTAGTGCTCCGCGCGGTGGACGCCGGCGTGGTCCGCTCCGACCTGGTGCCCGAGGACCTGCTCTTCGTCGTCCTCTCGCACAGCAAGGTCGTCGAGGTGACCGGAGCCGCCGCTCCCGAGGCCTGGCGACGCAACCTGGCCTTCTACCTCGACGCGTTCCGCCCCGAGGGCGCCCACCCGATCGAGGCCCCGCCGCTCACCACGCGCCAGATCCTGCTCAGCCTGCTGGTCCCGAGCGCCCGGTCACGGCGTCGCGGTCGGAGGACCTAGGGGCTGTTTCGGAATGTGGCGCCGAGCGCCACGTCGTCCAGGTCGTGCGATGGCAAGGCGCCGTCTCGACGTCATACCGGGCGTCTTACGAGAGGCGGCAACGCCGCCAGCGTGCGGCCTGGGCGGCGTGGAGCCGGCGCCTCCACATTCCGAAACAGGCCCTAGGACGGCGACACGAGGAACCGCTCCAGCAGGCGGCGCTCCTGCGCTTCATCGTCGCCAGGGTCGGTGAGGAACGACAGGATGATGCGCAGCACCCAGTCGGCGAGGTCGGGGTCAGCGTCGCCGGAGGCGAGGTAGCCCTCGGCGGTCCCACGGATGATCGGGGAGTCGCGGAGCACCTCGCGCAGGAGGGTGCTGTCACCGGCGTACCAGGCGGCGAGGTGGGGGCGCTCGCGCACGGCGGCGAGGCAGGCGACGACGGCCTCGACCACGCGACTGCCGGGATCGGAGACGTCGGTCGTGGCCTGGGCGACCTGCTTGGTGATGAGCCGCGCTTCGCGGTGGGCGAAGGCGTAGATCAGGGCCTGCCGGTTCTCGAAGTAGCGATAGAGCGTCGCTCGCGAGCAACCGGCCGCGCGGGCGACCTCGTCCATGCCCGGCTTGTCGACACCGCGCTCCACGAAGAGCGCGCCCGCGGCGTCGAGGATCCGCTCGGCGGCGAGCTCGGTCCGCTCCGTCTCCAACCAGCTCACGCCGTCACCTCGACGTGAAGACTGACGGGCCTGCGTACGTAGCTCCCCGGCGCCCATCGCAGGGAGTCGTGGTCGACGGTGAAGGACGGCATCCGGGTGAGTATCTCGGTGAGCGTCACCCGGCCCATCATCCGGGCGGCCGCGGCGCCCAGGCAGTGGTGCGCGCCGTGGGCGAAGGTCAGGATCTGCCGGGGATTCCGGGTGACGTCGAACTCCTCGGCGTCGGCGCCGAAGACGCGCGGGTCGCGGTTGGCGGCCGCGTAGCAGAGCAGCACTTTCTTCCCAGCGGGAATGGTGACGCCGTGGAGCGTGACGTCGCGGGTGGCCGTGCGAGCGAGGCCCTGGACGGGTGAGGTGAGCCGCAGCAGCTCCTCGACGGCGGCCGGGACGTCCTGCAGGGCGAGCTCGCGCTGGTCGGGGCGCTCCGCCAGCAGCGGCAGGCCGCCACCCAGCAGACCGGTCGTCGTGTCGTTGCCGCCCGCGACCATCGTGAAGGCGAACGCGAGCACCCGCAGCAGGCCGGCGTCATCATCGGCCTCCCCGGCGGCGACGAGATGGGAGACGGTGTCGTCACCGGGCTCCCGTCGGCGCCGCTCGATGAGCTCGGCGAAGTAGCCCATCAACTCGGCGGCGGCACCGGCTCCGATGCTCTCGTCCTGAGCGGCGTTCGCCGTCACGATCGCGTCGGTCCACACGTCGAAGCGACCCCAGTCCACCTCAGGGACGCCGAGGTAGTGGGCCACCACCATGCTCGGCAGCGGCTTGAACAGCTCCGCGACGATGTCGCCGCCGCCCGCTGCCCTGAGCTGCTCGACCCGCTCGACGACGAACTGCGTGACGCGTGGAGTCACCTCCTCGACCTGCTTCGGGGTGAACCCGCGGTTCACCAGCTTCCGGAACGCCGTGTGCGCCGGCGGATCGGTCATCACCATCGGCGGGTTGTCGGCCAGCCCGATCCGGTCGAGCTCGTCATGAGCGGTCGTCAGCCCTCCGGTCGAGCTGTACGTCTCGTGGTCACGCACCGCCGCGTAGACGTCGTCGTGCCTGGTCAGGACCCAGTAATCACCCCGGGCGACGTGATGGACCGGGTCGTGCTCGCGCAGCGCGGCGTACATCGGCCACGGGTCGGCCCAGGACGCGCCGGTCGGAGGGACGTACGCGGCGATCCGGTGAGACATATCGCATGGCATGTCTCACAGAATCAACACACGCGACCAGTTTGTCAATGGGTCGGCCCGGCGAGAGCGACGCCATGACGCTCGGTGACCGACATGATCGCGGCCATCGAGTCCGCGGCCGGCTGATCGGCGGGAACGGAGCTGGCGAAGTCGGCAAAGAACCGGCCGGCGCCGTCGCCGGTGGTGATCGCGAGGAACCGGGTGGAGTCGCCGACGACCTCGAAGGTGAGGGGCGTCCCCGCAGGGCAGACGACCATCCCGTGGGGTTCCACGTGGTAAGCGGTGCCGTCGACGTACGCGGTGACGCGACCCTCGAGCAGGTACAGAACCCCGCTCCACGGCGAGACGTGTGGCGGCGCCATCGGCGCGGCGGGGGCGACGACCTCGAAGACCTCGAACGCACCCTGGGCGTCCTTCACGGCCGCCTTCGCGATGTGGTCGCCGTCGATCATCGGAATGTGCCGGCCCTCGTCGGGCCGTACGTAGGTGGTGCTCATGATTCCTCCTCCAGTTGGGTGCGTTCAGCATCCGCCGCTGGAGCCGGAGTGGTGCGAGTAGTGCGCTACTCGACTCCGAGAGGGTCGGCCAGCCCGGCTCGTTCGGAGACGCCGAGCTTGTGGCCGGCCCGGTAGAGGTGGCCCTCGACGGTGCGTACCGACAGGGTCAGTCGCGCCGCGATGTCCTTGTTCGACAACCCCCGGGCGGCCAGGGCGGCGATCTCGCGCTCGCGGGCCGTCAGCGGCAGCGGCCGGGCCGCGACCACCAACGCCGGGGTGCGGGCACCCGACCTCTCGGCCAGCTTCGCCGCGGTGGCCGCCGCGGTCAGGGCCGACCCCTGCCGCCCCGCGCGGCGGTGCACGTCGGCGGCATGCGCGGCCGCGTCGCCCGCGGCGACGAGGTCACCGAGCCGGGCCCACGCATGCGCCACCTGGAGCAGCGCGTCGCCGTCCTCGTCGGCCCAGGCCCGGGCATGGGCCAGGGCCGTGTCGGCGCGAGGGCCGAGTCCGGCCAGCGAGGCGAGCCGGCGGGCCGGCGCCACGGTCGTGTCGCCGAACTGGACCGCGGTCTGCCAGGCGAGGACTTCGTACGCCGCTGAACCCGCCTCGCGAGCCAGATCCGCCGCGGCGACCGCGTGGCCGAGCGCCTCCGTCGTCCATCCCTCGGCCGCGGCACCCCACGCCTGCGCCAGGCGATCGTCAGGCAGATAGAGCCGGTACGCCGGATGGTGCCCGGCAGCCACGTCGGCCAGCAGCGGCGCGGCGTTCTCCGGTTGGCCGGCCTGCGCCAGGGCGGTCGCCAGCAACGTACGACACCGGAACCGGAACTCGTGGCCGGAGCCCTCCAGCGCGGCCCAGGCCTCGCGCAGCGAGAGGAGGGCGTCGAGCAGGCGGCCCTCGGCCAGGGCCGCGTGACCTGCGACGACGAGCCCCATGAGCCGGGCCGGCCCAGGGAGGTCGGCCGATGCGGCCCGCATCCTCCGAGCCAGGTCCGCGCCCCGGTCCGGTGTGCCGGCGAGGCGGTGCCCGAGCACCTGGAAGTCGGCGAGCCCGAAGCCGGGGATGACGGTCGGCACCCGGTCTGCGGTCAACCCACCCACGATCGCGGCCGCGTCGAGGAGCTCGCGGTCACCGGTGACGGCGGCCGCCGCGGACGCGGCGGTGGCCACGAGGATGCCGGCCAGGTCGTCGGGAAGCTCGCTCCGCAGCAGCTGCGGCGCCCGGGCGAGCACGCCCGGGATCTCGCCGTCCACCAGATCCAGGACGAGCGACATGGCGGCGACGTGCGCCGGGGCTGCCCCGGTGGCCTCGGCCGCGGCCAGCGCCTGATGGGCCTCGTCGGGCCGGGCCATCGTGAAGAGCAGGTTGCCGGTGCGGTGCAGCTGCACCATGGCGAGCAGCCCCGGGTCGGACGCGGTGGCGACGATGTCCTCGTGGATCGCCTCGGCCTCCTCGCCGCGGCTGAGCCAGGAGAGCGCCGCGCCGTGCACGACCCTCGCGGCGATGTCGCCGGTGGCAGCGGCCGCGCGCGCCAGCCGCTCGGCCAGCGGCAGGTCGTACATCCGGGTCGCGGCCTCGGCGGCCCGCAGGAACAGCGCCGGCTCCGGTGGCAGGTCGGAGTCGAGGGTCAGTACGGCGCGGGGGATCGGGTCCGGCTCGGGGTCCAGGGTGAGCGCCACCCGGCCGCGGAGGCGGCGGGCACGCAGCGTGCCCATCGCGGTGCGGCGTACCTCGCCGTAGAGGGGGTGCGCGAGCCGGGCGACCACTCCGTCGGTACGCACCAGCCCACGCTCCTCCGCCTCCTCGAGGTCGGCAGCCGAGGTCAGCGCGGACAGTGTCGCGACCGCCACCGGCTCGGTCAGGGCGACCAGGTCGACGACGTCCCGCACCCCGGTCGCGAGGTCCCCGATCTCCCGCTCGAGGAGACCGGCGAGCTCCGGCGAGATCGCCGGCTCGCGGCTCCAGCGCCAGATGCCGGACGCCGCGGTGACCCGTCCCGCCGACAGCTCCCCGGCCAGCAGGTGCCGCAGGAACAACGGGCTGCCCTGGGTCATCGTCCACAGCCGGTGGGCGGAGTCCGTGTCGACCGGACCGCCGAGCACCCGGGCGATCAGCCGGGTGCTCTCCCCGGCGTCCAGCGGCGCCAGGTCCAGGCGCGGGAGGTGCTCGTCCTTCCACAGCGAGGTCACGATGTCGGGAGCGGGCTCCCCGGTGCGGAGCGTGATCAGCACCGGAGCCATCCGCCGGGCAACGACGCGATGCACGACGATCGCGGAGTGCTCATCGAGCAGGTGAGCGTCGTCGACCGTGAGCACGAGCGGCAGCTGCCGGGTGATCTGGTCGAGCGCCCTGCCGATGGTCTCGGCGGCCTCGCCGGGCGGGACGTCGAGCAGACCGGCGAACGCACCGAGCGGGAACTGCCGGGCGGCCGTGCTCCCCTGGGCGAAGACGACCGATCCGTTGTGACCGGCAGCGGCCGCCAACGCCTCGCGGGCGAGCCGGGTCTTCCCCACCCCCGCCGGACCCGCAACGATGACGCCCGCCGCACCGGGCCGGATCGCGGCCGCGACCCTCCGCAGCTCCTCGTCCCGCCCGGTCAGCGGCCACGGCCGCTCCATGGCGTCAGGCTAGCGACCCGCGTCCGGCACCGCATCACTCAAAAGGTGGCTGCGCCAGGAGCCTAGAACGGTTCGATCGCGAAGCGCCCCCACGCGACGAAGACCATCGCCGCCAGGAACAGCAGGTCGCCGAGCAGCTCCTTGTACTCACCGCGCCGGAGCCGCTCGGTGATCGCGCCGGCCATGTAGAGCGCCATGCACGACGCCGCGATCGGCACCAAGACCGGCGCGATGTCGACCAGTCCCGGCAGGACGAGGCCGAGACCACCCAGGATCTCCACGACTCCCATGAACCTCACGTTGCCGGGCGTGAAGTCCTCCGGCCAGCCCAGCTTCGCTGCGTACTTCTCATAGGGCATCGTCAGCTTGACGATGCCGCCGGCGACGTAGGCGATGCCGAATACGCCGGCGACGATCCAGAGGGCGATGTTCATGATGTCTCCAGGTGTCCAGTTGATTCCCGATGTTCACCCCCTCAGACGGGACACGCGGTGCATCTGTGACATCGCTACTGACGTGCCATCGCGATCCTGAACCGTTCCTCCGGGTCGATGTAGTGGTCGTGGACGTCGTCGCCGAGGTCGATCTGGACCCACGCGATCTTGCCGCTGAACCGGCTGGTCCGGCTCGTGTAGTCCGAGGAGACCGTCGTACCGGACTCGTAGCCGATGTCGGTGGTCTCGTCTGCCGAGAAGATCATCGGCTGCGTCACCTCCACCCGGCCCGACCCGACCGGCTTGCCGTCGTCGTAGAGCGTGACGTCGCCGCCCTTGGCGAGCCCACCACCGTCGTACGCGAACTCGACCCGGATCTGGCGGGTCCCAGCCGCGAGCAGGGATTCCGACACGACGGGGAACTCCTGGATGCCGAGCACGTTGTAGACGAACTTGAGCCGTCCGTCGCGGGCGAAGAACGCCCAGCCGCCGAACCGGCCGCCCTGGGCGATGATGACGCCCTCGGCCCCGGTGTCGGGGATCGTCACCTCGGCGGTGACGGAGAACGACTTGTTCTTGATACTGACCACGCTGTTCTCCGAGAGCCGGCCCATGCCGGGGAAGAAGAGCTGGGTCTTGCCGCGGACGAGCGTCGGCCTGCCGGCCATCTCGGGCACGATCCGCTCGCTGGTGCGGTCGTCCATCGGCAGCACGCCGTACTTCACGGCCTCGATCAGCCAGAGCCGCTGCAGCCGGGCCAGCTTCTCGGGCCGTTCCTCCGAAAGGTCCCTCGCCTGGCTGAAGTCGGTGTTTCCGTCGTACAGCTCCCACACGTCGTCGTCGAACGCCGGCAGGTCCCCGCCGACCATCACCCACGGGGTGCGGTGCTTGGTGACCGCGCTCCAGCCCTTGTGGTAGATGCCGCGGTTGGCGAACATCTCGAAGTACTGCAGGTCGTGCCGCTCCGGCTCGTCCGCGCCGCGGAACGTGTAGAGCATGCTCGTCCCCTCCATCGGCGACTGCTGGACGCCGTTGACCATGGCGGGCTCGGGCAGTCCTGCCGCCTCTAGGATGGTCGGCGCGAGGTCGATCACGTGGGTGAACTGGGATCGCACCGAGCCCGGGTCGTCGATCCCGTTCGGCCAGTGCACGATGGTGCCGTTGCGGGTGCCGCCCCAGTGCGACGCGACCTGCTTGGTCCACTGCAGCGGCGAGTTCATCGCCCACGCCCAGCCGACCGCGTAGTGGCTGTAGGAGCTGGGTGAGCCGAACTCGTCCATCTTCGACCGCATGAACTCCGGAGTCTCCAGCGCGGCCATGCCGTTGAAGTTGGCCATCTCGTTGAAGGCGCCGTTGACGGTGCCCTCTGCTGAGGCGCCGTTGTCGCCGATGATGTAGTAGACGATCGTGTTGTCGAGCACGCCGAGGTCGGCGATGGTGTCGATCACGCGGCCGACGTGGTGGTCGGTGTGCTCGAGGAAGCCGGCGTACACCTCCATCTGACGGGCGAGCACGGGCTTGAGCTCGTCCGGCATGTCGTCCCACGCCGGGATCTCGTCGTGGCGGGCGGTCAGCTCGGCGTCCGCGGGGATGACCCCGAGCTCCTTCTGCCGCGCGAAGGTGCGCTCGCGGTGGACGTCCCAGCCGTCGTCGAACTTGCCGGCGTACTTGTCGATCCACTCCTGGGGGACGTGGTGGGGAGCGTGGGTCGCGCCCGGCGCGAAGTAGGCGAAGAAGGGCCGATCGGGCATCAGCGCCTTCTGCTGACGGATCCAGGCGCACGCGTGATCGGCCAGGTCCTCGGTGAGGTGGTACCCCTCCTCGGCCGTCGCCGGCGGCTCGATCGCGGTGGTGCCTTCGTAGAGCGCGGGGTCCCACTGGTTGTTCTCGCCGCCGATGAAACCGTAGAACGTCTCGAACCCGCCCCCGGCCGAGGGCCAGGCGTCGAAGGGGCCGAGCGGCGATGTCTGCCAGACCGGGACCTCGTGACACTTCCCGAACTGTGCCGTCGAGTACCCGTTGAGCTTGAGCGTCATCGCGAGCGGCGCCTTGGTGTTCGGCCGCAGCGAGCTGTTGCCGGGCGCCGAGGTCGCCGTCTCGGTGATGCTGCCCATGCCGACGGAGTGATGGTTGCGCCCGGTCAGCAGAGCCTGTCGCGTCGGGGCGCACAGCGCCGTCGTGTGGAACCGGTTGTAGCGCAGGCCGTTGCCCGCCAGCCGCTCGGCGACCGGGGTGGCGCAGGGCCCTCCGAAGGCGCTGGCCGCCCCGAAGCCGACGTCGTCGAGAAGTACGACGAGCACGTTGGGCGCGCCGTCCGGCGGGAGCAGCGGCTCGATCGGCGGGTACTTGGTTTCCGGGTCCTTGGCGTCGTACGTCGTGTGTCCCGAGGGTGGTCGGTCCGGGATCGGCAACATGGTCCGGGCGTGAGGGTCGGGACGGTTCGGCATCGCGGGGCTCCTGTCATCGGCGAGGTACTCACCGACCGTCGCAATCGACCGCCCTCGCGTGGTCACCCTTACCGGGTGAACCGCCCGCGGCCCACCAGCGACTGCCCGACCCCGCCGTTGGAGGGGCCGGGCAGTCGCCCGAGCGTCGGGAGCCGACTCAGGAGAGGGAGAACGTGGAGACCCGGACACCCGGGCTGAGCACGAGGTAGACGTCGCGCACGCCCGAGACATCGGCGAGCAGCGTGTCGACGCTCACCCCGGTGTAGTCGTACTCCCCGCCAGTCGCGGCTACCGGCGCACTCGCCAGCAGCTGCCCGGTCGGCGAGCCGAGCCGCACCTCGAGCGTGCCGGCACCCTGGGTCTCCTTCGCCACGGATGCCGTGAACTTCGTCGGCCGGTCGAGCCCGGAGGCTGCGAACTTCACCCAGGCCTGCTGGTCTCCAGCCGCGACGGAGGTGCCACGCTCCTTGGTGGTGGGGACGAGCAGTGCGTCGTCGTAGTCGTCGAAGTTCTCGGTGCTCGTCGCGACCGCCAGGTCCCGGGGCGGGATCACCTCACCGGCCACGCGCACGGCGGTGGTCTGCCGGATGTCCTCCGCGGAGGATCCCACCATCAGGTCGTAGGTCGACCGCTCGACCGCCCACCGTTCGCGAGTGACGTCCCAGTGCGCCAACTGATCGGAGTCGATCTGGAAGCGGACTGTGCGTGTCCGGCCCGGAGCCAGCGTCACCCGGCTGAAGTCCTCGAGCTCCTGCAGCGGGCGAGCCGTCCGGGAGGTCCGCTGGTGGCTGTAGAGCTGGACGACCTCCGCACCAGTGCGGGATCCGGTGTTCTTGACGTCCACGGTCACCGTGATCTTCCCGTTCTTGCCGACCCGCTTCGAGTCGACCCGCAGGCCGGAGTAGCGGAAGTCGGTGTACGACAGGCCGTGCCCGAACGGGTATCCCGGCTCCCCCTCGAAGTAGAGGTAGGTCTGGCCGGTCTTGACGATGTCGTAGTCGAAGACGTCCTGGGGGAGGTCGGCGTCGGAGTCGTACCACGTCTGGGTGAGGCGGCCCGAAGGGTTGCTGTCACCGAAGAGGGTGGCAGCGACCGCGTTGCCCGTCTCCGAGCCGGCGTGCGTGGTCCACAGGAATGCGCCCGGGTCTTCGTCCATCGTCACGGGATAGCTGGACTCCAGGACCACGGCGGTCCGGGGGTTGGCCTCCTGCACCGCGTCGATGAGGTCCTGCTGGCTACCGCCGAGCGCCATGCTGGACCGGTCGTGGATCTCCCGTCCGTAGACGAACGGGTTGCTGCCCACGACGGCCACGACGGCGTCCGCCTCGGCAGCTGCCTCGGCGGCCTCCGCGGCCCCGTCGCGAATGACCTCCCGCTCGAACCGAGCGGCCTGCTCCTTCGTGCCGGTGCCGACGGTGCCGTCCGCGGCGACCGTGACGTAGTTGCCGCGTGACCACCAGGGCTCATTGGTCTCGTAACCGACGTACCGGAGAAGCACGGATCCGTCGGGCTGCTCCTCGAACTCGAACTGCTGCGGGACATACCAGCCGCTCGGGGTGGTGGCGCTCGTGTTGAACGGCCCGAAGTTGCCGGTGAGGTAGCGGCCGTTGCTCGCATTGCGCAGGGTGGCCACGTCGGCCATCCACTCGTTCACGTCCCACTGGGCGGCTTCACCGGGCTCACCCTGGGTCCCGACGACCTGGTCCGTGGTGCCGGTCCCGGTGGCGCTGAGATAGCGCCCGCTGGTCGTGTCACGCAGGGCAATCCGGTCGAGGCCCTCGACGCCGGTGACGACAGCGCCATCGCCGAGGCGTTCCCGGATCCCGTCGAGCGGGGTCACCTCGTAGGGCAGTTTGCCGCCGTACCAGTCGCTGAACAGCGTGTCTGCGAGCGGGCCGACAACCGCCACCTTCTTCGTCTTCTTCGGGTTGAGGGGGAGCAGGTCGTCGTCGTTGCGGAGGAGCACGACCGCCTCCTCGGCAGCCTGCCTGTTGAGTCGCCGGTGAGCCGGGCTGTTGAGGACGTCCGGCGAGGTTCCGGCGTACGGGCCGCCGTCGGGGTCGAAGTGGCCGAGCCGGCAGCGGATCGTCAGCACGCGAGTGACCGCCTGGTCGACGTCGGCTTCGGTGATCAGGTCCCGAGCGAGGGCGTCCTTGAGCGTCGCGATCATCGGCTTGTTGTCGCTGTCGTCGACGACGAAGGAGTCGAGGCCCGCCTTGAGCACGTTGGCGTAGGCCTCCGTCTCATCGTCATAGAAGTGCTGGGTCTGGGTCACCCCGTGAGGTCCCCACGCGTCACTCAGGTTGTAGAGCGTCTCGTCGGTCCAGGAGCGCACGTCCTCGTTGAGGGCGCGGTCCACGTGTGTGGGGCGGCCGTTGACCTCGTTGTACGAAGCCATCACACCGGTCGCCGCGTCGGCCTCGATGGCCGGCCT
This sequence comes from Nocardioides sp. NPDC087217, assembly GCF_044744805.1. Taxonomy (NCBI): domain Bacteria; kingdom Bacillati; phylum Actinomycetota; class Actinomycetes; order Propionibacteriales; family Nocardioidaceae; genus Nocardioides; species Nocardioides sp. NPDC087217. Next base: position 123,721 of record NZ_JBIUZB010000001.1, on the reverse strand, counting down.
GAAGGCGGCGTACTCGTACTCGTGACGCAGCTGCGCACGGACGTTGGACGAGCTGGCGTTGCGGTCCGTCTCGTTGTTGTAGGCGTAGAAGTGCTTGAGCACCGGCGCGGCCTTGAGGTAGGTCGGGTCGTCTCCGGAGAGGCCTTTGCCGTAGGCCGTCGCGATGTCGCTGGTGAGGGTCGGGTCCTCGGAGTAGCCCTCCTCGTTACGGCCCCAGCGAGGGTCGCGGAGAAGGTTGACCACCGGCGCCCAGAGCTGGAGCCCCCATTGCCTGGGGTTCAGTTCGTTGTAGGCGCGGGCCTCGTCGCCGACGGCCGAGCCGACGCGGCGTACGAGTTCGGGGTTCCACGTGCTGGCCAGGCCAACGGCCTGGGGGAAGACGGTCGCGCGATCCGCGAGCACCTGCTTCCAGCCGTTGTCGATGTCGTTGGACCAGGCGACCCCATGCAGGGCCTCGGTGCCGGCCTTGAAGTAGGGGACGTCCAGGCGCGGGATGGCGACCTGGGACTGGTGGAGCAGTGACAGCTTCTCGTCCAGGGTCAGCCGACCCAGCAGGTCGTCGACCCGCTGCTCGACCGGTAGATCGGGGTTGCGGAAGGGCATGTCATCGAGGTCCTGGCTCGCCACCATGGGGGCGGCGGCGGTGGGCTCAGGCGTGGTCATCACAGGAAGCAGGACCAGGGAGGCTGCGAGGGCGGCTATCAGGCAGCGGCGACGGGGCGTCAGTCGACTCATTTTCTCTCCTTGTGAGGAATGCGCCGACGCCCGGTGCGACGACACCTTCATCATCGAAGCGTTTCGACGATTCAAAGGTAGAGACCGGTGCCATGTGTGTCAACGGTCACATTTTCTCTTCACCCTCAGTCCCAGCGGTCTGAAGCATCTGGCACGATGACGGAGCAGAATTTCGACGAAGCGCTTCGACGAGCGATTCGACGACCACAGCGGGACGAGGCAACCCAGGAGGCGCCATGACCACGATCGTCGACGTCGCGAAGGCGGCCGGCGTCTCGGTCAGCACCGTGTCGTACGCGCTGAGCGGTAGGCGGCCCATCTCCGCCGCGACCCGTGAGCGGATCCAGGCCGCGATCGACGAGCTCGGATACCGCCCGCACGCGGGGGCGCGCTCACTCGCCAGCCGGCAGACAAGGGTGATGGCGCTGGCTGCGCCGCTGCGCACTGATCTCTACGTACCCGTGATCATGCAGTTCGTTGCGGCCGTGGCCACAGCGGCGCGCGCCCATGACCACGACGTCCTGCTGCTGATGAACGACGAGGGCCCGGCTGGGCTCGAGCGGGTCGCGGGCGGGTCGATGGTCGACGCGTTCGTGGTGATGGACGTCGCCACGAACGACCCCAGGTTGCCCGTCCTGCGCCGGCTCCGCGAGCCCACCGTGCTCATCGGGCTGCCGGCCCGGGCCGACGGCCTCAGCTGTGTCGACCTCGACTGGGAGGCCGCCGGCCGACTGGCGGTGCAGCACCTGGTGGACCACGGCCACACCGCCGTCGCGCTCATCGGACCGCCGAGGGCCGCCTACGAGCGAGGAACGACGTACGCGCACCGGTTCCGCACTGGCTTCGAGGTTGCTGCAGCCGAGGCCGGGATCCACAGTCTTGCCGTTCCCTGCGAGCCGAGCCATGACGGGCTCGTGGCCAGCCTTGCCCGGGTCGACACCGAACAACCGGACACCACGGGCTTCGTCGTGCACAACGAACCCGTCGTGGGGACCCTGCTCCACGCTCTCAGGGCCTCAGGACGCGAAGTGCCGGATGACGTGTCAGTCCTCGCCGTTGGCCCGCACGAGCTGGCCGAGGGTCCGGCGGTCAGGCTCACCTCGATCGGCATCCCGGCCGACGAGATCGGCGCCCTGGCCGTGGAGATGGCCGCCGACCTCCTCGCCGGCCGGAGCCCACAGACCAGGCTCGTGGCCCCGCGTCTGGTCGAGCGCGACAGCTGCGGCCCCGCGCGGGCGTGACACGGACGCCGAACAACCCCGTCCGTCAGTCGAGCCGTCCGAAATGACTGAGCCCCGGATCGAGGATCCGGGGCTTGTCTGTGGTGGTGCGCGAGGGGGGAGTTGAACCCCCACGTCCTTTCGGACACACGGACCTGAACCGTGCGCGTCTGCCTATTCCGCCACTCGCGCGTGCAGCAGAGGAAACGTTAGCCCACGGGCGCCCACCGACCCAAAACGACGGCACCCCGGTCGCCTTGACGCTGGTGGTCACCCGATCGTGGGAGGATCGAAACCACGCAGAATGCGGGAAGTGGCAGATCCCCTAGGGTGCACCGATACGATCGGGCCGAATCCCGGGGACCACTGTGCCCGTACGCGACTGACCACCCACCCCGACCGGCCCACCCCCGGCACCTGAGAGGAGCGCAACAACGTGAGCGGCCTGCAGAAGTTCGAGCAGAAGTTGGAGCAGCTCATCTCAGGCGCTTTCGCGAAGGCGTTCCGGTCCGAGGTGAAGTCGGTGGAGATCGTCGCCGCGCTCCAGCGCGAGATCGACAACAACGCCCAAGTGCTCAGCCGCCAGCGGCGCCTGGTCCCCAACGACTTCTTCGTGGAGCTGTCCTCCAGCGACCTGAGCAAGCTGGAGTCGTACGGCCCACACCTCAAGGAAGAGCTGAAGCGCCAGCTGATGGACCACGCCGAGGCGCAGGGTTTCGTCTTCCCCGGCCGCGTGAGCATCGAGTTCGGCGAGGCGAAGGACCTGACGATCGGCCGGTTCCGGGTGCGCAGCCGCGCCCAGGCCGCCGTCTCCGGCGCCGACATGAGCGACACCCAGGTCAGCCGCGCGCAGGCCTACCTGGAGATCAACGGCACCCGGCACCCGCTCCACGGCAACCTCGTCGTGGGCCGGGGCACCGACGCCGACCTGCGCATCAACGACCCCGGCATCAGCCGCCGCCACATCGAGTTCCGCTCGAAGCAGGCCGGCGACCGTGTGCGCGTCGAGGTCTATGACCTCGGCTCGACCAACGGCATGCTGGTCAACGGGCAGAAGATGGCGAGTGCCACCTTGGACGACGGCTCTCAGGTGCGCATCGGCACCACCGTCATCACCGCGCATATCGTGGAGGAGCGCCGTTGAGCGAGCTGACTCTGTTTCTGATCCGGGTCGCTTATCTGGCGATCCTCTGGATCTTCGTGCTGGCCGCGTTGTCGGTGATCCGCTCCGACATGTTCGGCGCGCGGGTCACCAACGCCTCCGCCGGCGGCCAGCCCGCGGCCCCGCCGGCTCGCGGCAAGGCTGCCGCTGCGCGCGCACCGCGGCGCGGCGTACCCACGCATGTCGCCGTCACCACCGGCTCCAACGCCGGTGTGACCGTGCCTCTCTCGCAGGCACCCATCGTCATCGGCCGCGGCAGCGATGCCGCGATCATCCTCGATGACGACTACGCCTCCACCCGCCACGCCCGGATCGCCGTCTCCGGCGACCAGTGGTTCGTGGAGGACCTCGGATCGACCAATGGCACCTACATCGGGTCCGTCCGGATCAATCAGCCGACCGCCATCTCTCTCGGGACCCAGGTGCGGATCGGTAAAACAATCCTGGAGCTGCGCAAGTGACCGCTGCGACCGACCCCACCCCCGACCCCGCACCCAGCCCCGGCTCTGCCGACGGACGACCCTTCCGCCTCGAGTTCGCGGCGGTCTCGGACGTCGGCCGGGTGCGCAAGGACAACCAGGACAGCGGGTACGCCGGACCCTGGCTGCTGACCGTCTGCGACGGTGTCGGCGGCGCTGCCCGCGGTGACATCGCCTCCAGCACCGCCGTCCAGCAGCTGCGCAAGCTCGACGAGGAGCCGGCCCTCGGGCTGGTCGACGACGACCTGATCGGCCTGGTCTCCCACGCGCTGCACATGGCCCACGACGAGATCGGCCACCTGGTCGACCACGACCCGACGCTCAACGGCACCAGCACGACCTCGACCGTCGGCCTCTTCGACGGCTCCAAGCTGACCGTCGGCCACGTGGGCGACAGCCGCGCCTACCTACTCCGCAACGGCGCGATCCACCAGGTCACCCACGACCACACCTTCGTGCAGACGCTTCTCGACGAGGGGAGGATCACGGAGGAGGAGGCCAAGACCCACCCCCACCGCAACCTGATCCTCAAGGCCCTCGACGGCACCCGAGAGCTCGAGCCCGACCTGTTCATCGTCGACCTCGTCGCCGGCGACCGGCTGATGTTCTGCAGCGACGGTGTCTGCGGCTACGTCGACGACCCGCGGATCGCCGACATCCTGGCCACCGGCACGCCCGAGTACGCAGCCGTCGAGCTGGTCCGGGTCTCCCTCGACTCCGGCAGCACCGACAACGTGACCTGCGTGGTCGCCGACGTGGTGCCGAGCGACACCATCCCGTCCCCGGGCCTCGAGGCCCAGATGGTGGGCGCGGCGGCCGAGCTCAAGCGGAGGACCACCAAGACCGGCCAGATGACCGCCCTGTTCCGCGGTCACCGGATGGGCGACACCGGCGAGCTGGACCCGATCGACGAGGAGATCCCCGACGGCGCGATCGCCGCCGACCCGGAGGAGATGCGCTACGCGCTCCAGGCCCCGGCCAAGTATCTGAAGCTGCGCTGGGCCTTCGGCCTGCTGACCCTTCTCGGTGTCGTCTGGATCGCTGTTGCGACCGCGTTCGTCTGGTCGCAGAACCAGTGGTACATCGGCGAGCAGGAGGGCAACGTCACGATCTTCCGTGGCGTACCCACCACGATGATCGGCCTCGACCTCTCCGAGCCCTACCAGACCTCCAACTTGAAGGTCGATGACCTGGCCGAGACCTACCAGAACCAGCTCGAGGACGGGATCCACAGCAAGGACCTCGCCGGCGCCCAGGAGAAGGTGCAGTCTCTCGCGGACCAGAGCGCCGCGGACGCGGGAAGCGGGTCATGAGCGGTTTCACACCGGCTAGCTCCATGCCCGTTTTCGTCCACCGGTCACGGCGGGGAGCGGAGCTGGTCCTGCTGATCCTGGCCCTGGCGGTCGGGATCGGTGCGTACGCCGCGGTCGGCCTCGGGGTGCAGGAGAAGATCCCGGTCGACATCGTCGGCTACGGCACCTGGCTGGTCGCGCTCCTGGTGGCAGCCCACATCGGCGTACGTCTGCTGGCTCCGTACGCCGACCCGGTGCTGCTTCCGCTGGTGGCGATGCTCAACGGTTTCGGTCTGGCGGTCATCCACCGGCTCGACCTGGCGGCAGGGGCGAGCGAGACCGATGCCTTCGCCCGCCAGCAGCTGACCTGGATGACGATCGGCGTGGTGCTGTTCCTGATCACCCTCTTCGTGGTCCCCGACCACCGGATGCTGCAGCGGTTCACCTACACCGCCGGCCTCGGTGCGGTGGTCATGCTGATCCTGCCGATGCTCCCGATCATCGGCAAGCAGATCAACGGCGCGCGGATCTGGATCAACCTCGGGCCGGTCAGCTTCCAGCCCGGTGAGGTCGCCAAGGTGCTGCTGGTGATCTGCTTCGCCGGCTATCTGGCGGTCCACCGCGACGCGCTCGCACTGGCGGGGCGTCGGTTCGCCGGCATCGACCTGCCCCGCGGCCGCGACCTCGGCCCGCTGCTGATGATGTGGGTGATCAGCCTCGCGATCCTGGTGCTGCAGCGCGACCTCGGCTCCAGCCTGCTCTTCTACGGCCTCTTCGTGGTGACGCTCTATGTGGCGACCGAGCGCAAGGGCTGGATCGTCGTCGGCGGGCTGCTCTTCGCGGGCGGCGTGTTCGCCGCGATCAGCCTGTTCAGCCATGTCCGCGTCCGCGTGCTGACCTGGCTGAACCCGTTCGACTACTTCCCGGCGGACGCCAACGGCACCTCCTCTGAGCAACTGGTCCAGGGGCTGTTCGGGATGGCCTGGGGCGGCATGATCGGCCGCGGTTTCGGCTCCGGCCAGCCCTGGCGGATCCCTTACGCCAACTCCGACTTCATCATCCCGGCAATCGGCGAGGAGCTCGGTCTGACCGCGCTTCTGGCCCTGCTGCTCTGCTACGGCCTGATCGTCGAGCGCGGCCTGCGCACAGCAATCGTGGCCCGCGACGACTTCGGCAAGCTGCTCTCCGTCGGCCTGGCCACCTCGATCGCCCTGCAGACCTTCGTGGTCGTCGGCGGCGTGACCGGGCTCATCCCGCTGACTGGTCTGACCACACCGTTCCTCTCGTATGGTGGGTCTTCGCTGGTCGCCAACTGGGTGATCGTGGCCCTCCTGTTGCGCGTCTCGGACCAGTCCCGCCGTCCACTGCCGACGGCGCCGTCCGATGAAGATCTCGCCGCTGAGGAGACCCAGATCGTCAAGCTCGACAAAGGGGCGATGACCAAGTGAACCGCCCCATCCGCACGCTCAGCGTCGGCTGCCTGATCCTGTTCGTGGCGCTGATGCTCAACGTGACGTACGTCCAGTTCTTCAAGGCGAGCTGGTACAACAACCGAGCCGACAACCGGCGGGTCACCGAAGAGGCTTACTCGCAGCAGCGCGGCGACATCCTGGTCGGCAAGAAGGCGATCGCCACCAGCAAGCCGAGTGACGACACCTTCGAGTGGCAGCGCACCTACCCCGGCGGCAAGAAGTACGCCCCCATCACCGGTTTCATGTCCTTCTCCTACGGCCAGACCGGGATCGAGCGATCCCAGGACTCGGTGCTGTCGGGCAAGGACAACAAGCTCTTCACCAACCGCCTGGTCGACCTGGTCACCAACTCCGAGCCGGCTGGCGGCAACGTCGAGCTCACCATCGACCCGAAGGTCCAGGACGCTGCGTACGAGGGTCTGACCGCCCTCGGCGAGGACGTCCAGGCGGCGGCGGTCGCGATCGAGCCGAGCACCGGCAAGATCCTGGCGATGGCCTCCACCCCCACCTACAACCCGGACCGGGTGGCGACCAACGACATAGACGCCGCGCAGAAGTCCTACAACCAGCTCTCGAAGGACGAGAACGAGCCGCTGCTCAACCGCTCCATCCAGACGGCGCTGCCGCCGGGATCGACCTTCAAGCTGGTCACCGCCGCGGCCGCGATCGAGAACCTCGGCATGGACGGCAACAGCATGGTCTACGGCGGCGCGTCGCTCGACCTCCCCGGCACCACAACCGACCTGCCCAACCTCAACGGCACCAGCTGCGGCGGCGAGCAGATCACCCTCACCCACGCTCTCGAGGTCTCCTGCAACACCGCCTTCGGTTCTCTCGGTATGGAGCTCTCCGACGAGGAGATGCAGGAGCAGGCCGAGGGGTTCGGCTTCGGCCAGGACTACCTCGACGACATCGGCCCGCTGGCCAAGAGCCAGTACCCACCCAACGACGGCAAGGCCGAGCAGGCCCGTGCCGCGATCGGTCAGCAGAGCGTGATCGCGACCCCGCTGCAGATGGCGATGGTCTCCGCAGGGATCGCGAACGGCGGCGAGGTCATGAAGCCCTACCTCGTCGACCGGGTGACGTCCTCCTCGCTCGACGTCATCGACCAGGGCAACCCGACCCCGATCGACAACCAGCCTGCGGTCTCGCAGGACACCGCCGAGATCCTGACCCAGATGATGGTCAGCACCGTCGACAACGGCACCGCCGAGGCGGCGGCCATCGACGGCGTGAGTGTCGCCGGCAAGACCGGCACCGCACAGACCACGCCGGACAAGCCGCCGTACGCCTGGTTCACCTCGTTCGCCCCGGCGGAGAACCCGTCCATCGCGGTCGCCGTGATGGTCCAGAAGAGCGGCACCGAACGCAGCGAGATCGCCGGCGGACGGCTGGGCGGCCCAATCGCGAAGGCCATGATGGAGGCAGCGATCTCATGAGTCGTTACGTATTCCACGAGCTCATCGGCACCGGCGGGATGGGCGAGGTGTGGCGAGCGACTGACACGACCCTCAACCGCGAGGTCGCGATCAAGCTCCTCAAGCCCGAGCACGCCGAGGACCCGATCGGCCGGTCCCGGTTCGAGTCCGAGGCGAAGCATGCCGCGGCCCTCCACCACCCCAACGTGGTGGCCGTCTACGACGTCGGCGAGATGCCGACCGCCTCCGGCCTGATGCGACCGTTCCTGGTGATGGAGCTGGTCGACCACAAGCCGCTCTCCGAGCTGCTCCGTGACGGCCGTCCGCTGGCCCCCGAGGTCGTACGCGACCTGCTCGGTCAGGCCGGCGACGCCCTGGCCGCCGCGCACCGCGCCGGCATCGTCCACCGCGACGTCAAGCCCGCCAACCTCCTGGTCACCCCGCAGCGCAAGGTGAAGGTCACCGACTTCGGCATCGCCCGCGCGCAGGCCTCGACCGGCATCACCGGCACCGGCCAGGTGATGGGAACCCCTCAGTACCTCAGCCCCGAGCAGGCACGCGGCGAGAAGGCCACGCCCGCCTCCGACGTCTACTCCCTCGGCGTGGTCGCCTTCGAGTGCCTGGCCGGCTACCGGCCGTTCCAGAAGGAGACCCCGGTCGCGACCGCGATCGCCCACCTGCACGACCCGGTCCCACCGCTGCCCGACCACGTCCCGGCCGACCTGGCCGCGATCGTGATGCGGAGCCTGCAGAAGGACCCGAGCCTCCGCTACGCCGACGCGGCCGCATTCACCAGCGCGATGATCGGTCACGGCGCCGCTGACCCGGACGCCGATGCCACCACTGTCGTTGCCGCGGCGGCGCCCGGTGACGCGACCGCGACGTCGGTCATGGACCCGGTGCCATCGCCCACTCAGAACTACGTCGGCATGCAGGGTGCCGCGGGCGGTCCCGAGGGTCCGCCGCCGCCTCGCTACCAGGACCCGTACGACCGGTACGACGAGGACGACGAGCAGAAGCCTTGGTACAAGAAGCCGTTCAACATCGTCGTCATCCTGATGCTCGTGGCCGTCATCGTCGCGATCATCTGGATCATCATGACCCTCGGCGCGGACCCGAAGTCTCCTCCGGCCAACGACACGTCCACCACTCCTTCGGCCTCCCCCACTCCTACTCCGTCGGAGGAGCCCGAGGAGGAGCCGAAGCCCGTCGAGATCAACGAGGACGAATACATTGGCCGCAACGTCGATGAGGTGCGCTCCGAGCTGGACGAACTCGGCCTGAAGGTGAAGGTGGCGGTCCAGGACAACGACGGCAGCTACGAGCCCGACACGGTCGCCGGCCTCGACCCGACCCGCAACCTCTACGAGGGCGAAACGATCACCATCCGCTACTACGGCGAGCGCCCCGTGGTCGAGCAGCCTCCCGCCCAGGAGGAGCCCGACGAGGAAGAGAGCGACGAGGAGGAGCCGACCGACGGAGAGTCCTCCGACTGGGGCATCCCTGATCTTCCGGGCGACGAGAACACCGATGGCGGCGGCGGCAACGGCAACGGGGGCGGCAATGGCTGAGGGAGCTCTCCTGGCCGGTCGCTACGAGGTCGGCGAGCTGCTCGGCCGTGGCGGCATGGCGGAGGTCCGCAAGGGCACCGACCATCGGCTCGGCCGCGTGGTCGCGATCAAGCGGCTGCGGGTCGATCTCGCCAGCGATGCGACCTTCCAGGCCCGTTTTCGGCGCGAGGCTCAGTCCTCGGCCAAGCTCAACCATCCCTCGATCGTGTCGGTATACGACACCGGCGAGGAGAAGTCCGACGACGGCGTCGCCCAGCCCTACATCGTGATGGAGTACGTCGCCGGCCGCACGCTGCGCGACGTACTCCGTGAGGGTCGCAAGATCCTGCCCGAGCGGGCGCTGGAGATCAGCTCCGACGTACTCAACGCTCTCGACTACAGCCACCGCAACGGGATCATCCACCGCGACATCAAGCCGGGCAACGTCATGCTGACACCGGCCGGTGACGTGAAGGTGATGGACTTCGGCATCGCCCGGGCTCTCAACGACGCCCAGTCGACGATGACCCAGACCGCTGCCGTGGTCGGCACCGCGCAGTACCTGAGCCCCGAGCAGGCCCGTGGCGAGCAGGTCGACGCCCGCTCCGACGTCTACTCGGCCGGCTGCCTCCTCTACGAGCTGCTCACCGGCCGTCCGCCGTTCGTCGGCGACTCGCCGGTGTCGGTGGCCTACCAGCACGTACGCGAGCAGGCTCAGCCTCCCTCGGCCCACGACCCGACGCTGACCCGTGAGCTCGACGCGATCGTGATGAAGTCGCTGGCCAAGCGGGTCGAGGACCGCTACCAGTCCGCGCAGGCGATGCGCACCGACATCGAGCGCTACCTCGCCGGGCGTCCGGTCCAAGCGACCGTGCCCCCGAGCATGGACCAGACGCAGGTCGCCCAGAACCGCGCTGTCGGCCCCTACGGTGGCGACCCCACCAACGGTGGCTACTACCCGCCCCAGGACGACCGACCCGAAGGCCCTCGCCCGTGGGTGCTCATCCTGCTCGGTCTGGTCATCGTCGGCCTCATCGGGTTGGGCGCCTACTTCCTGCCTGCGGCCCTCGGCCCGCAGACCACCCCGGCGCCCGACGTGACCGGTCTGACCCAGGAGAAGGCGATGGCCGAGCTGAGCACGGCCAAGCTGAAGGGCGCGATCAAGCAGGAGTCGAGCGACACCGTCGCCGTGGGCGTCGTGATCTCCCAGGACCCGTCCGCCGGCGAGGACGTCGAGGAGGGCAGCACCGTCACCCTGACGGTCTCCACCGGGCCACCCAACCGGGAGATGCCCAACGTGATCGGGTCCCCGCAGAAGACCGCCAAGGAGCTCCTCGAGGGCGATCCCTACAACTTCACGGTGAAGATCGAGACGGAGGAGTCCGACCAGGACAAGGGCACCGTGATCGAGTCCGACCCGGTCGACGGCGAGAGCGTCACCACCGGCAAGGCCACCGTGGTCACCCTCACCGTCTCCAAGGGCCCCAACAAGGTCCCGAACGTGGTCGGGAAGACGGCCGAGCAGGCCGAGGAGATCCTCCGCAACGCCGGGTTCACGCCCGTACGCAAGGACGAGCCCAACACCGACAAGCCCAAGGGCACCGTCGTCGAGCAGACGCCGGCCAAGGGCACGCCGCTCGCGCAGGACGGCGAGGTGATCATCTTCGTCTCGACGAAGGAGGAGGCCCTGCCGAGCTGTCAGACGCTGGTGCCCGGCACGGACCCGGCCAACCCGTCGGCGTCGGCCACGCAGACCGCCGACCCGGGTGACCCGCCGACGTGCGACCCGGCGCTCCCGCCGAGCACCCCGGCGGCGCCGTAGCCCGCCGCCCCGCTGGTCGAGCCGCGAGCGCCAGCGAGCGTGTCGAGACCAACACAGCCCCATCCGCGCTCGATAGGACTGTGTTGGTCTCGACACGCCTCCGCCTAGCGGCTCCGGCGGCTCGACCAGCGGAACGGGCTCTCACTTCTCCTGAGGCAGGGGCTTCGCGTACTTCACGTCGAGCAGGCCGTCGTAGGCCGGCGCGGTGAGGTAGGTCAGCGGCTTGAGGAACCAGCCGATCTGGACGTTGGGGTCGCGGGCGTCGGCCCGGTAGTTCTGCACGTGGTTGTCGCGGTCGATCGCGGCCTGCAGCCGGTCGGGGTCGCCGACCGCCTCGATGACGTACGGCTGGGGGTAGGGGACGCCGTCGAGCTGCACGGTGCTGCCGGAACACTTGATGCCGGTGGTGGTGATGATCCGCTTGCCGGCGATGGTGATCGCCTCGGCGCCGCCGGCCCAGAGCGCGTTGACGACGGCCTGGATGTCCTGCTGGTGCACGACGAGCGAGTTCGGGTCGTCACCCGTGTAGCTCTCCTGGACCTCCGAGGGCGCGTCGCCGAGGACGATCTGCATGCCGGCGCCGCTGTGGTCGGAGGTGCCGGCCGGGTCGGCCAGCCGCGCGGACTGGTGCTGGAGCTTCTTGACGTCCTTGTCGGTGACGCCGCTGGTGAGCTGGTCCACCTCGCTCTGCAGGTCGGTCAGCTGGGCCTCGAGGCGGTTGTAGCGGATCCGCTCCCCGTCGACGAGCGTCGCCAGGTCCTCGTAGCGGCCCGGACGCAGGTCGGTGCCGTCGGCGTTCACGAAACTCACCGCGAGCAGGCCGCCACAGAGCAGCACCACGACGGGCGTACCAAGCCTCCAAGAGGTCACGCGGGACCAGCGCTTTGGTTTAGGTGTGGGGTTCGCCTGGGTTCCGGAGCTCACGACCATTAGGGTATGCGCAGCAATCACATTTGTCTGAGGAGCATCACCCGTGGCCAAGCTCAAGCTCTCGAAGAAGAGTGATCTCGACCTTCCCAAGGAGCCGATCTTCACTCCGCGCTTCGGGGTCGCCCTGCTGCTGATCGCCCTCGGCATCGGCTGGATCGCCTACTACTACGTCGGGGTCCGCCCCAATGAGGTCGGTGGCGACTTCACCGGGCCGAAGCCGGTGCAGAAGCTCGAGGGGTGGAACTACCTGATCGGCTTCATCCTGCTCTTCCTGGGCCTGGCCGTCGCCGCCCACCCGAAGACCCCGCTGGGCCGCGGCCGCGGCGTCGTGGTCGGCATGCTCGGCTGCTTCGTCATCGGCCTGATCTGGATCTGCGTCTTCTACGTCTTCGCCAACGACCACCTGGACAAGATCTGGGTCTTCAACGACCTGGGTCAGAAGAACCTCCTGGTCGGCATCGGCTTCATGGCGGTGGGCTTCACCTTCGCCACGAAGTGGGAGTGACCCTCTCGTTAGACGGTAAAAGCGGCGCAAACCTTTGGTTTGCGCCGCTTTGCGTTACACGGATGTAGTTCTCCACAGGGCCATCCACACCTGTGGATTTGTCCACGCGGTGAAAACGCCCCGAAAACACCTGCCTCGAAGGCGTCAGAACAGCAGGATCCGTACGCCGATCAGGGCAAGCAACGCCAACGTGAAGGCACCCAGGGCAGCCCATTGCAACGGTGCCTTCCGGTCGGCCCGGAGCGAGGTGAAGATGCCCGCGACGACGAGACCGCCGATGAAGCCACCGACGTGCCCCTGCCAGGAGATGCCGTTGCCGAAGAAGGTGATGCCCGCGTTGATCAGCAGCACCGGCAGCAGCGGGGAGAGCGACTGCCCGGCCCTGACGAAGAGCACCACCAGGACACCCAGCAGGCCGAAGATGGCACCGGAGGCGCCGACGGTCGACCCGGCCGGTGCCGACGCCCAGACCACCAGGGCGGAGCCTGCCAGGCCGGAGATCAGGTAGAAGACCAGGAGCCGCAGCCGGCCCACGATCGGCTCGAGGAACGAGCCGAGCATGTAGAGCGACAGCATGTTCACGGCCAGGTGGATGATCGAGACGTGGGTGAACGTCGAGGTCAGCAGCTGCCAGAACGCTCCGTCGTCGACCCCTGGCATCCAGGTGTAGCCGCTCGCCCGGCAGACGTCGTTCGGCACCGCGAACCCACCGTCAGGCGTGAGGCAGTAGCCCTGTAGTCGGATCGCGAGGAAGTCGGCGATCCTCGACCCGGATCCACCGGTGAGGATGATGCTCAGCCAGACCAGGACGTTGACGCCGATGAGCGAGAAGGTCACCGGGAGCGCCCGGAAGCTCACGCGCGCGCCGGTGAAGCGCTTGGGCTGGCGTACGGACTTGTGGCCCTCACGCACGCACTCGGGGCACTGGAAGCCGACCGAGGCGGGCGTCATGCAGTCAGGGCAGATAGGCCGGCTGCATCGCTGACAGCGAATATGCGTCTCACGGTCGGGGTGGCGGTAGCAGACCGGCACCCCGACCGGGGTCGAGTCGGACAACTAGACGATCTCGACCTTCTCGATGACGACCGGCTCGACCGGGCGGTCCATCGCACCCGTCTTGGTGCCGGAGATCGAGTCGACGGCCTTCTTCGACTCCTCGTCGGCGACCTCACCGAAGATGGTGTGCTTGAAGTTCAGCCACGGCGCCTGGCCGGTGGTGATGAAGAACTGCGAGCCGTTGGTGCCGGGGCCGGCGTTGGCCATCGCGAGCAGGTAGGGCTTGTCGAAGGTGAGCTCGGGGTGCGGCTCGTCCTTGAAGGTGTAGCCCGGGCCGCCCGTACCGGTGCCCAGGGGGCAACCGCCCTGGATCATGAACCCTGCGATGACACGGTGGAAGCCGAGACCGTCGTAGTAGGGAACACCGGAGCGGCCGGCGTCGTCCGTGTACTCCTTGGTCCCCGTGGCGAGGCCGACGAAGTTGGCGACCGTCTCCGGAGCATGGTTGGGGAACAAGGTGATCGTGATGTCACCGTGATTGGTGTGGAGGATGGCCTTCTGGTCAGCCATGACCTGCCCTTCCGACATTGGGATTGGTACGGGATGTAACTCCTCGATCCTCCCACAGTGTCGGTCGCGGACCTGAGGTCAGGAGGCCGCGTCAGCGAGCATGGGAGCGATCCGGTCGGCGACGCGGCGCTCGACCCAGAAGATCAGACCGGGGATCAGGCCGGCGATCATCATCAGCAGGAACTCGGGGATCGTCCAGCGGGCCTTCTGCGTCAGCAGGAAGGCGACGATCACGTAGATGATGAAGATCCAGCCGTGCGCGACCCACAGCGGCGTCATCGCCTCGCCGAAGGACTGCAGGGCGGTGCCCTCGGGGAGCAGATATTTGAACAGCGAGGAGATCGTGCCGACGAGCAGCAGCACACCCACGACGTACGCAAGCACCTTGTAGGTGCCGAACAGCTTGTTCACGCGTCCGAGGGTACGCGCTCATCCTGAGTGATTTTCTCAGGGTCTTCTTCGTCCTCGTCATCCCGGGGACGCAGGGTGTCGCGCACGTAGCGCCACCACACGTAGATCCCGAAGACGCCGAACAGCCACCACTCGATCGCGTAGAGGAGGTTGCGCAGGCCGGTCGTGGCCTCCGGCTCGGGCAGCTGCGGGGCGGGCACGTCGGCGACGTCCGTGGCCCCGTCGTTGACCGGCATCGAGCTGGCCGGCCAGTTGTCCTCGACCGGCGAGCGCACCAGGTAGGCGCTGTAGAGGTCGTAGCTGGTGCGCGAGATCAGGTCGGAGACGTCCAGCTGCGGGAAGACGTTGTCGGACTTGCGGTCGTCGGCGACGTCGGTCCAGTCGCTGGGCTGCAGCCAGCCGGTGACGGTGACGTGGCCGCGCGGCGCGGGCGGTGCGCTGCCGACCTCAGGGGTCCAGCCGCGCACGACGTAGACGGCCGATTCGGTGTCCTCGACGAGCACCGGTGTGACGGCCCAGAAGCCGACCTGAGAGCCTCGCTCCATCCCGTCGATGAAGATGGTCTCCTCGGGCATCCAGATCCCAGAGACGGTCACGGGGCGGCCGATCTGCTCCCACGGGAAGGCGTCGTTGGGTCCGATCAGGTCGGTGAACGCCTTCGGCTTCGCATGCACCAGCTCCGCGACCTGGTCCTGCTTGTCCTGCTGGCTCGACTGGTACTGCCACACCCCGAGCAGCACCGCGCCGGTCACGAAGATCACCACCAGCGCATGTGCACCCCACAACCTGGGGGAGAAGATCCCAAGTGGATATGCACTGCGCGGGGGACTGGTCTGGGCGGCCATAGCCCTTCCAGGGTACGGCCCCTCAGTCACAGACCGCGAACGGGACGGGTTCCGTGGTGACCAGGGTGGCCGCGGTCACCGGGTTCGTCACCCGGAACCCGATCCGCCCCGTGGACGGATCGGCGACACCGTTGGTGAAGACCTTCTCGTACGCCGCGACCTGATCGCCCAGCTTCAACCGGTAGAACAGGTCGTCACGGTCCTCACCGAGACGCAGGGTGGCCAGCCCGCCGCCGAACTCGACCGAGTAGGCCTCGACCGGCGCCAGCCTGGTCTTCTCCTTCGGCCCACCCTCGGCGCAGCCCTTGACGACGTACGTCGAGGTGGCAGGGCCTCCGGCGACGGCGACCATCACGTCCTGCGCCGCCCAGTTCTCCGCGTCCGGGCGTGCGGTGTTCTTGGTGATCAGGTGGGTCTCCGGGTCGAACGTCGCGCCCTTCAGCGGGCCGACGCCCGCCTTGATCGCCGGTCCGGGCTTGACCCGGTCGGCGACCCTGATGACGTACCCGTCCTTGCCGCCGCCGGTGAATCTGGCCTCCCAGACGACATCGGCCGCGCCCCACTTGTACGTGTCGCGCAGACGCTGGTCGACACCCCGCAGCAGACCACCGCTGACCTGGGCGGCCTCCTTGTCGGCCCGGTTCCACAGGTCACTCTGGTCCGCGGGGCTCGACCGGCCGGTGATGTCGTCGAGCCCGAAGAGTGACTTCACCTCGTCGTAGTCGGTCACCGCCAACGTCTTCGCGCCCTCCGGCACGAACGTCATGGCCGCCTCGACGGGGCCCATGGTCGCGGCGTACACGGGATAGGTGTCCTCCGACGGCGCTGCTTCCGGCTTCTTCGGCTCGCTGTCGTCGCCGCAGCCGACCAGCGCAAGGGCCAGCCCAGCGGCCAGCACGCACATGCCCCATCGCCTCACGTTCACCCCAACGAGTATTCCGGATCCCTGTCACGGTCGGCGGCACGAAATAGACGGAGGCCGCAGGCGGAACGCGCCTGCGGCCTCCTTGATCCCGAGCGTCAGCGACCAGCGCCTGTGAGCTCAAGGGATGCGGGAAGAGGCTCGAGCACCGGGTCGATGATCCGCGAGGAGGCCTCGGACCGAGCGACCCGACTGCGGCGCAGGTCCTTGACGGTCGTGAGGCGGCGGAGCCAACGGTCGGTGCCGTCGTAGCGAGCCGTGAAAGGCTTACGGCCGTGCAGGGCACGGTGGTTGTCGACGATGAGGATCTCGCCGGGGGCCAGCGCGACGTCCTCGACGTTCGCGGAGAGCTCCATGATGAGCAGCTGGAGCGCCCGGTCGGCCTCGACGTCACCCGGCAGAGCCGCCATGTAGGGCGGGTCGAGCCGGACATCGGGAGCCTGGGGCGAGCCGGAGAGAACGGCTGTCGGCGCGGCGAGCAGCTCACCCTCGTTGACGCCGGCCTCGCGAAGGTTGCGCAGGTGCTCGTCGTCGGGGTGGATGACGTAGCGCGGCTCGAACAGCGGAGCGTACTCAGGGCCGGTCACGTCGATCGAGCTGATGCCGACCGCGGTGGTCGGGATCATGTCCTCGTTGCGCAGCGAGATCAGCCCGAGGTGGTCGCAGCGAAGGTTGCTGAACGCGTCCTCGATGTGCAGGTCGAGCACGACGTCGCTGCTGTGCCCGGTCTGCAGGCTCTCCTGCTTCTGGATCGGCAGGATGTTGTTGACCAGCTGGCCACCCTGCAGCGAGGACCAGGAGACGGCGTCGCCGAGCTGGGCCATGATCAGAGCGAGCCAGAAGTCGGCCATGTGCGGCGCCTGAGCGTCCGGGTGGTTCCAGTGCGGCGGAGTCGGGCCGGCAGTCACCGGGAGTCCGCTGATCACCAGGGCGTCGGTCGCGTCGCCGTAGCGGAAGGCGCGGATCGCCTTGGCGACGCTGTCGGGAAGCTCCCCACCGAGGAAGGGCGCGGTCTCGAGGAACTCCGAGGAGACCGGGCTCTCGAACCGGGCGAGCAAGGACTCCGACAGCTCGGCTGCGGCCTGGGACTCGGCTGGGGTCATCTCGACCCGGGTGACTACGGACTCTGCGCCCACAACATTGACCTCTCGGACTTTGCGGTGGAGGGGTTCGTCAGAAGCGTTTCCTGGCGCCCGCACCAAAGGGTTTCCTAAGTTCGAGACCACTTTGTTCCGCCGTACGGAATTCAAACGAGTGATAGGTCCAAATATCGAGACGATAGGTATTAGGCCCCTTGCGTAATCGCCGCGAACCTGTTTAGGGAATGTATCCCCCCTGCGGTTTGCCAGTTACCGACGAATTGCCCGTCCGACCCGCGTTCTGAGGGCTGTGCGCAGCCCTATCCTGAGCCCCATGACAGCGACGACCCCGCCGGGATCACCTCCGAGGACAACCGCAGGGTTCGGCGGCTCGACGGCCGACCAGGTGCTGACCATCGTCCTGATCGTGCTCGGTCTCGGCGGATGCACCATCGGGAGCTTCTTCGGCGCGTTGTCCATCATGGCCAGCGACGGGTGCTCCGAGACCTGCAACTACACGATGATGAACATCGGCGTCGCGGTGATGGTCTTCACCCCATGGATCTGCTGGCTCGTCTTCGGCATCTGGGGGATCGTCCGCCTGGCCCGCAAGAAGCTCGCCGTCCTGGTCGTGGTCGCCGGCGGCGTACTCGCGACTGCCCTCTACGTTCTCGGACTGGTCCTTCTGCTGGCCACCATCGGCTGAGCATCACTGGTACGGATCGACGAGCTCGCGCAGCGAGGTGAGCGCCTCCCGCAGGGCTGAGGCCAGATGGGGGCCGAGGTGTTCGTTCCACTCCTGCTCGACGCTCATCACCACCTCGCGAGCGCGGTCAGCGGCGTCCTGCCCGGTGGCCGTGAACCTGATCAGGCGTGCCCGGCCGTCGACCGGGTCCGGGACCCGCTCCACGAGCCCCTTGCTCTCCAGCGCCGCGACCAGCACGCTCGCGGTCTGCTTGGTGACCTGGGCCTGCTCGGCCAGGTCGACCAGGCGCGAGCCGTCTTCGGCGATCCGCTGGGCCAGCCGGGCCTGCGCGACGGTGATGTCGTAACCGGCCTCCCGCATCGCGGAGATGACCCGTTCGTCCATCGCCCGGTAGGCGATGAACATGAGCGTTGCGACGTCCATCGAACCCCTTGACACTGTGCGGCACCCTGGTCAATATAGTCAGTAAGACTGACTATATCGCTCTCCGGTGTCCAGACACAGCGGTCTGTTCACGGGGCTCCGCCGGACGCGCGTTGCATCCACGATCTCCACAGCCTCGCGCGTCGGGGCCCGTCGCAAGCAGGTCCCCATGAACGCAGTCGCTCAGCTCAGTGCCGCCATCGCCGCGCTGATCCTCATCGCCGTCTTCCCCTTCGAGGCCTTCCTCATCCATCGCCCCGAGGTCCAGCGGTTCCTCGGGATCGAATCGAACGGGATCCGCAACGTCCACCTGTGGTCGTTCTGCATCGGCGCCCGCAACGCTCTCGCCGGCGTCGGCACGCTCGTCGGCCTCTGGATGGTGAACTTCGGCGACGAGTCCACCGGCGTCACCGTCGTTGTCGTCACCACCATCTACATGCTGCTCGCCTCGTTGTTCATGGGGATCGCCGACGCCCTCGGATACTGGCTCCCGCGCGGCGGCAGCATCAAGGGGACCATCGCCGCGTCCGTGCTCCCCGCCATCGCGCTGATCGCGATCGCAGTTGGATAGCGGGATGCGCTCCCGGCCACTACGCTCCGACCCATGGGCGCAGCGGTCATCTCGGGGCTCTTCGCGGTGGCACTCGCGTGCCTCGCCTGGATATTCAAGAACGGCAGTCGCCGAGCCCGTCTCCTCAGCCGGATCGAGCGATACGTGCAGCTCCTCAAAGACCTTCCCGAGGGACATCCGGCGCGTGTTCACCTGGACGCGGCACTCGCCGCCGATACCGCGCAACTGCTCGCCCTGACGGAACGAAAGGCACCCTCGGCTGCACACGGCCTCGAGGACCCGTGGCTCCGTCCTTCTTCGAAGCCGGCCGTGACGCCCGGCTCCGCCTACCCGGGCGGCGCTCGTGACGACGATGAGCGGGACGACATCGACTGGATGGGAGACGAGCAGGAACGGCGGATCTCACCTCCCGATTCGCTCACCGAGCCGCCCCGGCGCGCCCTCTTGTCCGGACACGGGTCGACCGTTCTCTGGGTGCTCGCGGCCCTGTCCGCCGTTACGACAGTCGGCCTGGTGGTCAACGATCTGCTGTCCTGACATGCCTTGACAGGCATATTCCTATCGAGGCATATTTGAGGGCGTGCCCACCCGAGACGTCTTCAGCGTGATCGCCGACCCGACCCGTCGGCAGATCCTCGACCTGCTCTGTCAGCGTGAGATGGGGGTGGGCGAGCTGGTGGAGACCCTCGGGCTCGCTCAACCCAATGTGTCCAAGCATCTACGGACACTGGGCGAGGCGGACCTGGTTCACGTACGCATCGACGGACCGCGCCGTCACTACCGGCTGCGTCCCGAACAGCTCCGGGAGCTGGAGGAGTGGCTGGCGCCGTACCGCCGGATGTGGGCCGACCGTCTCGATGCGCTCGAGCGTCACCTGGACCAGCTCGACGACCCTGACCACAAGGAGGACTGAAAGATGACCACGACGACCGGACCCATGGGCGAGGTGCTCCTCGACGGCGAGCGGAGGGGTCTTCGCTACGTACGCCTGCTCCGCCACTCACCCGAGAAGGTGTGGCGGGCCCTGACCGAGACGGACGGCCTGCGGCACTGGTTTCCGACCGACATCGTCGGCGAGCGTACGGTCGGGGCGCGGCTGAGCCTCCCCTTCTGGCCCGAGGGCCTGGAGCTGGCGAGCACCACCGAGATGATCGAGGAGATGGGTGTCGACCCGGGCAACTACGTCTCGGAGGGGGAGCTGCGGGTCTGGGACCCGCCCAGGGCCTTCGAGTTCACCTGGGGGATGGACGGTCGCGAGGACCTGACGGACCTGCTCCGCTTCGACCTCGAGCCCACCGACGACGGCACCCGCCTCACCTTCACGACCTGGCTCGGCAGCCCCACCGGCAACACGGACACCGCCGTCGGCTGGCACGTGTGCCTGGACGAGCTCGCCGACCTCCTCGACAAGGGCCCGTCGCCCATGACCGAAGAGGCCTCCGCCCGCGTCGTCCAGCACGTCAAGGACCGCACCGACGAGCTGCGACCGACATACGCCGCCCTGCTCTCGTAGCCGGCGCGGGTGACCAGGCGTACGAACGAATTCTCGTTCGTACGCCGTCAGGGGATGTCGCCGTCGACGAGATGGCACAGCACGGCGGTCGCATCGTCGTGCCGCTTCCCCCGAAACTCGGCCGTGGTGGCCTCGTCGGCTTCCCGCGTACGCCGCACCAGCTCCTCCGGACCGAGGTCGAGGACGGCGAAGAGCTCCGCCCACGTCCGGCCATGCCTCTCGACGAGCGTCGCGGCGCCGTCGGTCAGCACGGCGACGGAATGGACCGAGCGCGAGCCGAGGTCGACGCTGCCGGTGACCGCCTGCCGCGCGGCCTCCGGCTTGGTGCTGGCGACCCAGAACCCCTCGGCGGTGTTGCGAACCGCGCCGAACCCGGCGACCGAGTAGTCATCGAGGTGATCGAGCCGGTCGTCCGTGATCGGGAGGATGCTGCCGTCGGTCATCCGGAACACGACCGACGAGTCCGCCAGGACCAGGTAGTCCGCGCGCTCGCCCCGGAGTCGGAGGAGCGCGACCGTCGAGGACGGGCTGTTCGGGTCGTCGAGATCGCAGGTGTCGGCATGCGCTTCGCAGACTCGACGGATCGCATCCTCGAGGATGCTCACCAGGCTGGCGTCGCCAGGAGCGGTGAGTCCCCCGGCCAAGTGGAGGCCGAGATGACGCACCAGCCACGGCACGTCATGGCTGCACCCGTTCTCGAGCCCGGCGACCGGTGTCGCACCGTCGAGCACGATGACGAAGTCCTGCCCGACGAGCACGAAGTCCTCGTTGACCCGATGAGTCGGTGAGGTCTCGGTGTAGACCTCGCTGCTGAGACGGATGCTCACTCAGCAGCCTCGAATCCTGGTGGAGCGTAGGGGACTCGAACCCCTAACCCCCTGCTTGCAAAGCAGGTGCGCTACCAATTGCGCCAACGCCCCGGACGGGTGTCCGTCGGTCAGTTCACCTTGTCGGTCGCCGCGGCCCAGTGACCCTTTTCGGGGTTGGACTGGTCGAGCTTCTTCTTGGCGAGGACGATGCCAGCCGCGGCCAGCAGTACGAGGACGATCTTCTTCATGTCTTCTCCTGCAAGTCGTGGTGGGCATCGCTGCCCGTTAGACCAGGAAAGCGTACCGGCCCGCCATGAAGCGTACGAAATCAACCGGCCTCGGGGTCGGGGGCGAGGCCCAGGGAGGCGATCGGGGTGCAGGTCATGTGGGTGCTCGCCCACATCCGGCCGGTCAGGATGCCGAACCCGTACGCCGAGGGCCGGCTGTAGGGGGAGGCGCCGGACTCGTAGGTGGTGATGAGCTCGCCCGAGACCTCGACGATCGCCTCGGCCATGTTGGGGAACCTGAACTTGCGGCGCACCGCACCGACGCGACCGTCGGGCTTCTGCTCGCAGATGAAGATCGTGCTCGGCCGGTGCCGGCCGAACGAGGAGGAGAAGACGTACTCGTCGCGGCGCACGACGACGCCCTGGACCTTGGGCGGGGTGGTGGTCGAGAGGACCGGCTCGGAGAAGTCCCACTCACCGTTCGCGTCCTTCTCGTACGCGAACAGCGTCTGGTTTCCGAAGCCGCCCACATAGAGGCGGTTTCCACGGATCCGGCAATAGGAGCCGGCCGCCACCTTCGCCGGTGCCTCGATCGGCTCGACCTCGGCACCCTTCGCCGCATTCCGGATGGCCGAGAGCGAGTAGCGGTAGAGCCGACCCTTGCCGCCGCCGGCACCCTTGGAGACCCAGACGTCGTCACCGTCGATCGCGACCCCGCCGGCGTGCCCGGGACCGGCCTTGCCGTTGTGACCCACGAGCAGCACCTCGGCGGCGGTCTTCCCGCTCTTCAGGTCGACCAGCACCAGCGCCGACCCCTTGTCGTGGGAGTAGTAGCTCTGGGCCAGCATGTTGGTGTCCGGGCCGTAGCCCAGCCCCTGCGGCGTCCAGTCGTCGGTGCCACCGGTGGCGAGCGTGTTGGGGATGAGCGGGCCGACCCGACCGCCCATCCGCTTCCCCCACCTCTCGGTGCGCTTCATCCCGCCCCTGACCCACCGGCGAGTACGTCCCGGGATGGAGTCGAGGTCGAACGGAAGGTCGATCTTCGTCATGATGGTGATATTCGCATGCGGTTCCTACCGCGGTCGGATGGCGTACCGTGCCCTGGTCGCTAGGTTCTTTGTGTGACGAGCGACCCCACTGCTTCCCCTGCCACGCCGACAGCTCGAGAGCTGATCGGCGCCCTGACCGGATTCGGGCGCGGCATGCTGCGGCCGCGCCGCCCGGACGAACGACTTCTCTCCTCGATCACCGACGCCGGCCTGCCCTCGGGCGACCGAACGGTGACGGTCAGCACGATGCCTCAGGTCCCACGCAGCCTGCCCGCCGGCGGCCTCATCGAGGGCGCAGGACTCCGCCGGCGCGTACGCAACGCGATGACCTGCTTCGTGATCACTCATCCCGAGGCGACGTTCGTCGTCGATCCGTCCTACTGCCGCGACGCCCCCGAACGGGCCCTGAGCGAGCTCCCGGGCATGCTGCGACGCCTGGTCACCCCGCCGGCGGACACCATTGCCACCGTCGACTCACTGCAGACGGCGCTGGTCAAGCCGGACTTCGCCCTCCCGACCCACGCACACTGGGACCACGTCTGCGGCCTCCTGGACCTCCCCGGCCTGCCGGTACGCCTGCGGACCATCGAGCGCGACTGGATCCTCGGCCCGGGTCGGCCTCCTGTCGGCGGCGTCCGCCCGGCTCTGACCGATGGCCGCCCCGTGGAGACGTACGACCTCGACGGCCCGCCCGTCGCGACCTTCACCGCCTCCCACGACCTGTTTGGCGACAGCTCCGTCCTGCTCGTCGAGCTCGCCGGCCATACGCCGGGCAGCATCGGCGTCCTCGCCCGAACCCCGTCGGGCTGGGTCTTGATCGCCGGCGACGCCGCCTGGCACTACGACCAGGTCGACCTGATCAGGCAGAAGCCGGCCTTCCCCGGAGACCTCGTCGACGAGGACCGCGACGCCGCCTTCGCCACCCTCCACCGCCTGCACCTGGCTCGCCACCTGATGCGGGTCGTCCCCACCCACGACCACGACGCGTCCAGCAAGCTCTAGGTGCAAGGCCCCCCGCCATCGGCCAGCCGGGATCCTCTGGGTATCACGGACTGGACGCAGTCACGTGCATCCATGGCGCGTGACTGGTTACCGTGTTCAGCGCCAACGGGCCATCTGGGTGACTTCTCCTACGTGGAGCGTGACACCACGAAGTGTGCCGCTGGTGCCGTGGTCTCGGGTACCGACTCGGGACCGCGGTCTAGTTAGCGACCCTCTGACAGGCGCCTCGGAGGGCTGGAGAGCGTACGTATGGCTACCTGCGTCTCCGGTCGTTCCATACGTTGATGTCGCTCTTCGCGGGCCGCATCTCGTCGACACCTAACCAGTCCCACCGGATCTCGGGCTTGTCGTACGTGGTGTCGACCCAGATCACCCAGGCGCGCCACCTGCCCTTGTGCAACTCCCACTTGAGGACGAGGCCGGGCATCGGCGGCGGATAGTTCCGTCGGCGGCGGTGCACCCAGACGTGCAGCCAGTTCCTGGGAGCAGGCCAGGCGTCGTTCTTGGGAGGGGTGGCCGACACGCCTCATCGTATCGAACATGCGTTCGATTCAATCAGTCGGCTGGTGTACCCAGCCGCCACGAGCCGTTCGTACGCCACATATGCGTCGTCGTCGACCTGCTGAGGCGCGGCGAAGCCACGGTCTGCGTAGACCCACAGACGTTGCGTGTCTCCGACGAGCATGCCCAGGACGCGACGAGTGCTTCCGATGCTGGAGATGTAGTCGGGCAACTCCTGCACACGTGCAGAGCAGGTCACCTCGAGCTCCGGCCAGATCTTGCGGGCCGTCGCGTACGCCCGACGCTGTTGGTAGGGCCGGCTGATGAGGGTTGCGGTGCGTGGCGTGATGCCCTCGTTCTCGAGGAGGTCACGCGTGAACGCGATGTTCTCGCCCGTGTTGGTTGCTCGGGGCTCGATCCGCAGCGCGGAGGCGGGAACCCCTAGTTCCTCGGCCCGCTCCGCGAACTCGACCGCCTCGCCTCGAGGAAAGTCGGTGACGGTCGTCGGGGCGTTCGCGCCCGTGAAGACGATCAGCGGGAACCGCCCTTGGCGGTAGAGCTCCGCGGCGTGCTCGGCCACGCCGATGTCATGACTGCCCAGACCGATCGCGACGTCGGTGTCGCGTGGCTCGTGGTGCATCTGGTGGAACTCCCACAGCGTCCGGGCGTCCTCCATGAGCGCAGGCATGCCAATCAGTCTGGCATGGCGGGGGTGCGGCTCCAGGAGAACCTCGAACGACGGCCCTGAAAACGAGGAAGAGGCCCCCGAAGGAGCCTCTGACCTGGTGAAACTGCTGTGCGCTTAGGAGGACTTGAACCTCCGACCCCCACATTATCAGTGTGGTGCTCTAACCGTCTGAGCTATAAGCGCAGGCGCCAACTGGAGGGTGGAAGCCCCTACCAGCGGGCGAGAGGAAACATTACCTGGCAGCCCAGTCGACCACCAAAACGAAGCGAGCCCTGAGACGTAGGAGGGCAAGAGCCTCGGTGAGACTCCTGCCCTCCTACGTTCGATGCGTGTTGCGGCTCAGTTCTCGGTGAGCTCCACCTCGACGCCGCCCAGGAGGGCAGCGGCCATGTTGTAGAGGAACGCGGCGAGGGTGGCGACGGCGGTCATCAGGATGATGTTGACGACCGAGACGACCATGGTGAATCCCATGATGCGGGAGAGACCCAGGTAGTCCTGCACGTTCCAGCCTGCGCTGGAGTCACCGACGACGTCCTGGACCGCTTGGTTGATCGAGTCCCACACGCCGGCGGCGCCGAGCACCGACCAGATCACGAAGACGGCGACGATCACCACGACGCTGAGCGCGATCGAGAGCAGGAAGGCCATCTTCATGACCGACCACGGGTCGATGCGGCTCAGGCTCAGGCGGGCCCGGCGAGCCGAGCCGCTGACCGCGTCCCGCTCCGCGCCGGCGGGGCCGGAGGTGCGGGCGGTCGAGGCCACTGCCGAGGTGGTACGCCTAGCCGCGTTGGCGACCGTGTCCGTGATCCGCTGGGTCACCGGCTGTGCAGCGGTCTCGTTCCGCTCGGTCATCGCGACTCCCCCAGTCGTGCGGTCGGCGGTGCGGTCCGTCATCAGGATTCATCTTCCGTCGTGGTCTCGGACGACGCTCCGTGCTCGTCGTCTCCCCCGATTGTTACATCATCCGCAACCTCTGTCCCGGTGACGATGTCATCGTCGACCTCGCGGGCCTCGACGGAACGCGCTACGACGGCGACCGAGTCACCCTTCTTGGGCGAGACGAACTTGACGCCCTGGGTGGAGCGACCGGTTGCCCGGAAGTCCGCGTTGATCGGGCTGCGTACGACCTGACCGGTCGCGGTGATCGAGAGGATCTCGTCGCCGTCGACCACGATGAACGCACCGACCAGACCGCCGCGGTCAGCGTTGGCCAGGGCCATCGTCTTGATGCCCAGACCGCCGCGGGACTGCAGCCGGTACTCGGAGATCTTCGTACGCTTCGCGAAGCCGCCGTCGGTGATGGTGAAGACGAACTGCTCCTTGACCTCGTCTGGCGACTCGGCGCCGGAGACGGGGGCCGCGACGTCCGCGGTGTCCTCGTTGGCCTCGGAGAGCCCGGCCGCGATCTCGGCGGCGACGTGCTCGGCCCGGATGACCGACATCGACAGCAGCGAGTCGCTCTCTCGGAACTTCATGCCGGTGACACCCGAGGTCGCCCGGCCCATCGGCCGCAGCTGGTTGTCGTCGGCGCGGAACCGGATCGCCTGGCCCTTGCGGGAGACCAGCAGGATGTCGTCCTCGGAGTTGACCAGCTCGGCGCCGATCAGCTCGTCGTCGTCCTCGCGGAAGTTGATCGCGATGACGCCGGCCTGGCGAGGTGAGTTGTAGTCACCGAGCCGCGTCTTCTTGATCAGACCCGAGCGGGTGGCCAGCACGAGGTAGGGCGCCTGCTCGTAGTCGCGGATCGCGAGCACCTGGGCGATCGACTCGTCCGGCTGGAACGAGAGCAGCCCGGCCACGTGACCGCCCTTGGCGTCACGTGCCGCCTCGGGCAGGTTGTAAGCCTTGATCCGGTAGACCCGGCCGGCCGTGGTGAAGAAGAGCAGCCAGTGGTGGTTGGTGGTCGAGATGAAGTGCTCGACCACGTCGTCGCCGCGCAGGGTGGCGCCGCGTACGCCCTTTCCACCGCGCTTCTGGGTGCGGTACTCACCGGCGAGGGTGCGCTTGGCGTAGCCGCCGCGGGTGATCGAGACGACCAGCTCCTCATCGGGGATGAGGTCCTCCATGGAGAGGTCACCGTCGGCCGCGATGATCTGGGTGCGGCGGTCGTCGCCGTACTTCGCGACGATCTCGTCGAGCTCGTCGCCGACGATCTGACGCTGGCGGGCGACGTTGGCGAGGATGTCCTCGAGGTCGGCGATGATGACCTCGAGCTCGGCCAGACGGTCGACGATCTTCTGCCGCTCCAGCGCCGCGAGGCGACGCAGCTGCATGTCGAGGATCGCGTTGGCCTGGACCTCGTCGATCTCCAGCAGCCGGATCAGGCCCTGGCGGGCGTCGTCGACCTCGGGGGAGGAGCGGATCAGCGCGATGACCGCGTCGAGCTGGTCGAGCGCCTTGACCAGGCCGCGCCAGATGTGGGCGTCCTCCTCGGCCTTGCGCAGCCGGAATGCCGTACGCCTCCGGATGACGTCGATCTGGTGCTCGACCCAGTTGGAGATGAACTGGTCGAGGGCCAGGGTGCGCGGCACCCCGTCGACCAGCGCCAACATGTTGGCGGAGAAGTTGGTCTGCAGCTCGGTGTGCTTGAGCAGGTTGTTGAGTACGACGCGGGCGACCGCATCGCGCTTGAGCACGACCACGAGCTGCTGACCGGTGCGGGAGGAGGTGTTGTCCTTGACGTCCGCGATGCCCTGGACCTTGCCGGTGTCGGCGAGGTCGGCGATCTTCTGGGCGAGGTTGTCCGGGTTCACCATGTAGGGGAGCTCGGTGATCACCAGGTTGGTGCGGCCCTTGCTGTCCTCGTCGACCTCGATCACCGCACGCTGGGTGATCGAGCCGCGGCCGGTGCGGTAGGCCTGCTCGATGCCCTCGCGGCCGACGATCAGCGCGCCGTTGGGGAAGTCGGGGCCCTTGATCCGCTCGAGCAGCGCGTCCTGGAGCTCCTCGCGCGTCGCGTCCGGGTGCTCGAGCGACCACTTGGCGCCGGAAGCGACCTCCCGCAGGTTGTGCGGCGGGATGTTGGTCGCCATGCCGACCGCGATGCCGGCCGAGCCGTTGACCAGCAGGTTGGGGAACCGGGCCGGCAGGATGGCCGGCTCCTGGGAGCGGCCGTCGTAGTTGGGGCCGAAGTCGACGGTGTCCTCGGTGATGTCGCGGACCATCTCGAGCGCCAGCGGCGCCATCCGGCACTCGGTGTAACGCATGGCCGCGGCCGGGTCGTTGCCGGGCGAACCGAAGTTGCCCTGCCCGTGGATCAGCGGGTTGCGCATCACCCACGGCTGCGCCAGCCGGACCAGGGTGTCGTAGATCGCGGTGTCACCGTGGGGGTGGTAGTTACCCATCACCTCACCGACGACACGGGCGCACTTGGAGAACCCGCGGTCGGGACGGTAGCCACCGTCGTACATCGCGTAGAGGACGCGCCTGTGGACGGGCTTGAGCCCGTCACGTACGTCGGGCAGCGCGCGGCCGACGATGACGGCCATTGCGTAGTCGATGTAGCTCGACTGCATCGAGGCCTGCAGCTCGACGGTCTCGATCCGGCCGCCGGCAGCGGTCTGCCCGGAGCCTTCCGGAGGAGTCTCGGTCACGATTTCACTTTCTGCGTGCGTCTATCGGTATCTAGGGGCTCAGTGAGACTCAGATATCGAGGAATCGAACGTCCTTGGCGTTGCGCTGGATGAAGGAGCGTCGCTCGGCGACGTCCTCACCCATGAGGATGGAGAAGATCTCGTCGGCGTGGGCGGCGTCCTCGAGGGTGACCTGCAGCAGCAGCCGCTGCGAGGGGTCCATCGTGGTCTCCCACAGCTCGTCGGCGTTCATCTCGCCCAGGCCCTTGTAGCGCTGGACCGGGTTCTCCTTGGGCAGCTTCTTGCCCTGCTCGATGCCGTCACGCATGAGGGCGTCCCGCTCGGAGTCGGAGTAGACGAACTCGTGCTCGGCCGGCTTGTTCCAGCGCAGGCGGTAGAGCGGCGGCTGGGCGAGGTAGACGTAGCCCTGCTCGATCAGCGGCTTCATGAACCGGAACAGCAGCGTCAGCAGCAGCGTGTTGATGTGGTGGCCGTCGACGTCGGCGTCGGCCATCATCACGATCTTGTGGTAGCGCAGCCGGTTGATGTCGAAGTCGTCGTGCACGCCGGTGCCCAGCGCGGAGATGATCGACTGGACCTCCTGGTTGGCCAGCACCTTGTCGATCCGGGCCTTCTCGACGTTGAGGATCTTGCCTCGGATCGGGAGGATCGCCTGGATGCGCGGGTCACGACCCGACTTGGCCGAGCCACCCGCGGAGTCACCCTCGACGATGAAGATCTCGCACTCTTCGGGGTTGGTCGACTGGCAGTCGGCGAGCTTGCCCGGCAGGCCGCCACCGCCGCCGATGCCCTTGCGGTTGCGGGCCAGGTCACGGGCCTTGCGGGCGGCGATCCGGGCCGAGGCCGCGGCCATCGACTTGCGGATGACCTCCTTGCCCTCGGCCGGGTTCTGCTCCAGCCAGGCGCCGAGCTGGTCGTTGACCGCGCCCTGCACGAAGCCCTTGACCTCGGTGTTGCCGAGCTTGTCCTTGGTCTGACCCTCGAACTGCGGCTCGCTGATCTTCACCGAGATGATCGCGGTGAGACCCTCACGGATGTCGTCACCGGTGAGCCGGTCCTCCTTCTTCTTGATCAGACCCCACTCCTCGCCCCACCGGTTGACCAGGGTGGTGAGCGCGGCGCGGAAGCCCTCCTCGTGGGTGCCGCCGCCGGGGGTGTTGACCGTGTTGGCGAAGGTGTGGACCGACTCGTTGTAGGAGGACGCCTGCCACTGCATGGCGATCTCGACGCTCATCGGGTTGGGCGCCTTGTCGTCGGTCTCGGTCTCGAAGGCGATGATGCTGGAGACCGGGGTCTTGCGCTTGTTGAGGTGGTCGACGTAGTCGGCCAGACCGCGCTCGTAGTAGAAGGACTGCTCCAGCACCCGCTCACCGTTGCCGGAGCTGTGCAGCTCGTCGGCGCTGTCGGTGTCGGACTCGATCGTGCCGTCCTCGACGGCCTCGGCGAGGGCGGAGGCCTCCGGACGCTCGTCGCGCAGCTCGATCCGCAGACCCTTGTTGAGGAACGCGGTCTCGCGGAAGTGGCTCGAGATGGTCTCGAGGTTGTAGTCGGTCGACTCGAAGATGTCGCTCGAGGCGTTCCAGGAGATCGTGGTGCCGGTGCGCTCGCCAGCCTCGAGCTCGCGCACCTCGCGCAGGTCGTAGTCGGGTACGCCGCGGGTGAACTCCTGCTCCCACAGGCGGCCCCGGTTCTTGATCTCCATATGGAGGTTGGTCGAGAGCGCGTTCACCACGGAGGAGCCGACGCCGTGCAGACCACCGGAGACCTTGTAGCCGCCACCGCCGAACTTGCCGCCGGCGTGCAGCACGGTCAGCGCCAGGGTCGCCGCGGGGATCTCCTGGCCGGCCGCGGTGTCGGTCGGGATGCCTCGGCCGTTGTCGGAGACGCTCACCCAGCCGTCCTCACGCAGCGTCACCTTGATGGTGTCGCAGTAGCCGGCGAGCGCCTCGTCGACCGCGTTGTCCACGATCTCCCAGATCAGGTGGTGCAGGCCGCGGGCTCCGGTCGAGCCGATGTACATACCCGGTCGTTTGCGGACCGCTTCGAGCCCTTCGAGGACCTGGATGGCAGACGCGTCGTATTCGACTCCGTCTGTGGTCTTGTCGTCCGGCATAGGAGTCGTCTGGTCGGCAGCGGTCACCGGTGCGATCCACCTGTCATTTCGGTCCGGAATCGGACATGGTGTCGGTCGGGCATGCAACGGGCCGACCAGCGCCGGGGAAGTAAAACCTAGGACGATCGACCCAACCCCCATCTTACCCCGTGGAAGCCCGGATTCCACGCACGCCGCCGTTCCTGAGGGGGAACTGTGATCGAAATGAGCGTCTGTACGTCTCCTGACGGTGTCTCTGCGCCCTCAGCAGGGGGCTCGGTGAGTCCCTATACGTCCTCGGGGCGCCTAGAGCGGCAGATCGCGGCTCACGCGCCGGGCCTCGAACACATGTTCATGCCCTGCTCTCGGCCGGGGTCTCAGCCGTAGGTGTCGCGCGGCCCGCGACCGTCGCGTACGCCTCGGGGACCCTTCTTCCATGAGGGAAGATGCGGGCCGAGCACCTCGATGACGAGGACGGTTCCGTGACCGAGCTCCTCGTTGAGACGCTTCACCAGGGTGGGCGCCAGCAGCTTGAGCTGGGTGGCCCAGGCGGTGGAGTCGGTGCGTACGGAGAGCTTGCCGTCGGCGTACGACTCCGGGGTGGTGTGGTCGGCGATCTCCTCGCCGACGATGTCGGGCCAGCGGGCCATCACGCCGTGGACGCGCAGCGAGGTGTCCCAGCCGTGGTCGTTGACCATCCGGCTGACCACCGAGTCGATGAGCTGGGGGTCGCGGTCATCGGGCCTCGCGCCGGAGACCGTGCCGCGTCGGGTGGCGTTGTCCGGCGCGCGCCGCTTCTTCCGCATCCCCGCCTTGGGCGCGGGCATCTTGGCGGTGGCTCGGGTCAGGGAGCGGGCGAGGTCTAGGCCGTCGGGGCGCTTTTCTGGTTCTTCCTCTTCCGGTGTGGTCTCGACAGGCTCGACCACCTCGTCCTCGTCACTCATCGCGGGTCACCTCGCCTGCCTTGACGTGGTAGCGGGCACCGGCGAGAGCGGCAGGTACGTCCTCGGGGACCGCCGCGGTGACCAGGACCTGCTCGGCGTCGGCGACCAGCTCGGCCAGCTGGACCCGACGCTGACTGTCGAGCTCGGCGAAGACGTCGTCGAGGATCAGGATCGGGTCGTCGCCGTCCGCCCGGAGCAGGTCGTACGCCGCCAACCGGAGCGCCAGCGCGAAGGACCAGGACTCGCCATGGCTGGCGTAGCCCTTGACCGGGAGGCGCTCAGCGCCGGCACCGTGGCCGAGGAACAGCAGCAGATCGTCACGGTGGGGACCGACCAGGCTGATCCCGCGGTCGAGCTCGTCCTTCTGGCGTCGGGCGAGTTCGGCGAGGATCGCCTGGCGAAGCGACTCCACTGTGGGGGTGGTGGTCTCGACAGGCTCGGGGCCACTTCGTTCAGACCCCGACTCGACCACCGATTTGTAGGTGATCTCGGCGTCGTCTCGGCTCGCGCCGCGGGCGACCGTCTCGTAGGACTTGCCGACGTACGGCCTCAGCGCTTCCACCAGGGCGAGCCGCTGGGCGAGGATCTCGGCGCCGATGGCGGCGAGGTGGTCGTCCCAGACAGCCAAGGTGGCGAGCGCACCCTCGCGGGCGGAGCCGCGCGCGAGCCCGGCGGTCTTCAGCAGCGAGTTGCGCTGCTTGAGGACGCGGTCGTAGTCGCTGCGTACGCCTGCCAGACGGGGTGCGCGCAGGATCATCAGGTCGTCGAGGAAGCGCCGCCGGTCGGAGGGGTCCCCCTTGACGAGGGTCAGGTCCTCGGGGGAGAAGACGACGGTGCGGACCAGGCCGACCAGGTCGCGGGTGCGGGGGAGTGGGCTCTTGTTGATCCGGGCCTTGTTGGCGCGGCCGGCGTTGATCTCGACCTCGAGCGTGGCGGTGCGACCGTCGCGTACGACGGCGGCGCGCACGACCGCCTGCTCGGCGCCGGCCCGGACCAGCGGCGCATCGGTGGCGACCCGGTGGGACTGCAGGCGGGAGAGGTAGTCGATCGCCTCGACCAGGTTGGTCTTGCCCTGGCCGTTTCTCCCGACGAAGGCGGTCACGCCCGCCTCGAGCGGGACCTCGACGCTCGGATAGGAGCGGAAGTCGTGGAGAGAGAGGTGTGAGACGTACATCGAGTTTCCTCTCTCGTTAAGGTGCCTGCATGACCCAGTCTCCCAACCCGTACGGCCCGCCTCCAGGGCAACCCGCCTATAGCGAGCCGGCCGGACCTTTCTATCTGTCGGTCATGGGCCAGGTCCACGGGCCCTACCCGGTCCAGCAGCTCGCCCAGATGGCTGCCGCCGGGCAGATCAAGTCGGACACCCCGGCCAGCCTCGGCACCGACCAGCAGTGGTTTCCCGTGAAACAGATCCCGGGTGTCTTCTCGAGCCGCGAGTGGCTCGTCACCCTGCTGCTCTCGATCTTCCTGGGTTCCTTCGGCGTGGACCGGTTCTACGTCGGACAGATCGGCCTCGGCATCCTCAAGCTGATCACCTGTGGTGGCTTCGGGATCTGGACGATCGTCGACCTCATCCTCGTCATCGTGCGAAAGTTCCCGGATGCCGACGGCAAACCCCTCGCCTGACCTGCATCAGCGCATCGCGGCGGTGAGCTCCACGGAGGTCACCGCCGCCATCGGCGTCGGCGGGATCGTCATCGCGGCGCTCCTGCCGGCCGGCGGCATCGAGGACGGCCCGGTGCTCTGCCCGTTCCGTGCCCTCACCGGGCTGCCCTGCCCCGGCTGCGGACTGACCCGGTCATGGGTCTACCTGATGCACGGCGAGATCGGATCGTCGCTGGCGAGCAACTGGTTCGGACCGGTGCTCATCCTGGCGATCCTCGTCCTGGCCGTGGTCTCCGTGCGCGCCCGGCTGAACCGGAGACGCCCCGCCGACCTCGACAAGCTGGTGCGAAGCCCGATCATCCTCGGCTTCTTCGCCCTCTTCGTCGCCTACGGCGCCGTACGCCTGATCCTCACCATGACCGGAGCAATCCCCGCCATCTAGGTGGTCGAGCCTGTCGAGACCACCCCCGCGCAAGCGGGGTGCTCAGGCCTCCGACTCCGAGATCACCGCGTGCCCGCCGAACCCGTTGCGCATCGCGGCGATCGCCTTCATGGCGTGGTCGTCCTCCTGGCGCGAGACGAACCGCGCGAACAGCGAGGCCGAGATCGCCGGCATCGGGACCGCGTTCTCGATCGCTGCCTCGACGGTCCAGCGACCCTCGCCGGAGTCCTCGGCGTAGCCCTTGATCTTGTCGAGGTGCTCGTCGGCGCGCAGCTGGTCGACGAGAAGATCGAGAAGCCAGGAACGTACGACGGTGCCCGTCCGCCACGAGGCGAAGATCTCGGGCACGTTGTCGACGATGTCGACCTTGTCGAGGAGCTCCCAGCCCTCGGCGTAGGCCTGCATCATCGCGTACTCGATGCCGTTGTGGACCATCTTGGAGAAGTGGCCGGCGCCGGGGGTCACACCGCAGTGCACCAGGCCGTCCTCGGTGCCGGACGGCTTGAGCGCCTCGAAGGCGGGCATCACCTTGGCGGCGTCCTCGTCGGAGCCGCCGTACATCAGCGCGTAGCCGTTCTGCAGGCCCCAGACGCCGCCGGAGACACCGCAGTCGACGAAGCCGATGCCCTTCTCGGCCAAGCTCGCGGCGTTCTTGGCGTCATCGGTGTACTTCGAGTTGCCGCCGTCGACCACCAGGTCGCCCTCGCCGAGGAGCTCCTTGAGCTCGGCGATCGTGGAACGCGTCGGGTCGCCCGCCGGCACCATCACCCAGACCACCTTGGGGCTGGGCAGCGCCTCGACCATCTCCGCCAGGCTCGCCACATCGGCGAGATCGGGGTTGCGGTCGTATCCGACGACGGTGTGACCAGCCTCCCGCAGCCGGGTGCGCATGTTGCCACCCATCTTGCCGAGGCCGACGAGTCCGATGTGCATACGAGGTTCCTTCGAGTACCGGTGGTCGAGCTTGTCGAGACCACCCTAGTGAGGGGGTGGGTCAGGAGAGCAGGCGCCGCGGCATCAACAGGTAGCGGAACCCCGGCTCCTCGCCACCCTCGGCCGGCTTGCCGCTGATCACCACGGGCTTCGGAGCCTGGGTGAAGGCGAGCTCGACGACCTGCTCATCGATGGCCTGCAGCCCGTCGAGGAGGAACTGCGGGTTGAACCCGGTGGTCAGCCCCTCGCCCTCCATGGTCGCCTCGATCGACTCAGACGCCTGGGCCTCGTCGCCGGAGCCGGCGTCGAGGGTGAGCACGCCGTCATCGAAGACCATCTGGACCGCGGTGTTGCGCTCGGCGACCAGAGCCACGCGCTTGACCGACTCGACCAGAGAAGCCTTGTCGACCAGCGCGGTGGTGAGGTGCTCAGCCGGGAAGAGGCTGCGCACCTTCGGGAACTCGCCGTCGAGCAGGCGCGTGGTGGTGCGACGTACGCCGCCCGCGGCCGCGCCCTCGAAGCCGATGATGCCCTCGCCGGTGCCGGTGGTGGACAGGGCGAGGGTGACCTCGCTGCCGCTGGTCAGCGACTTGGCGGTGTCACCGAGGACCTTCGCCGGCACCAGGGCCGCCAGGCTCTCGTCGGGAGTCGCCGGGTTCCACTCGAGCTCGCGGTGGGAGAGCCGGAAGCGGTCGGTGGCGAGCAGCGAGATCGTGGACCCCTCGATCTCGAGCCGCACGCCGGTCAGCACCGGGAGCATGTCGTCGCGACCTGCGGCGGTCACGGCCTGGGCCACAGCGTGGGCGAACAGCTCCGACTTCACCGTGCCGGCCGCGGTCGGCATCTCCGGCAGCGTCGGGTAGTCCTCGACCGGCATGGTCTGGAGGCTGAACCGCGCGCTCCCGCAGGTGAGCGAGACGCGGGCACCATCGGTGACCATCTCGACCGGCTTGGCCGGAAGGCTGCGGCAGATGTCGGCGAGCAGCTTGCCCGAGACCAGTGCCTTGCCCTCGTCGGCGACCTCGGCCGAGAGCGTCGCCCGCGCGGAGGTCTCGTAGTCGAATGTCGAGAGCACCAGGCCCTCGTGACCCGCCTCGATCAGGAGACCTGAGAGCACCGGGGTGCTGGGGCGGACCGGAAGGCTGCGGGCAGCCCAGGCGACGGCATCCGCGAACACGTCGCGGTCGACGCGGAACTTCACGATGACCTGTCCTTCTTCTAACTCGACATCGGGGCGTTTGAGGACATGCGGCCCGGGCTGTGCTTGAACCTGGGGGAAGACGCCACCGGTTCCGGAACGCCCCCGCGTTGACATGACCTGGAGTACGCATCCTGCCACGGACCGCCGACAACCGGTAAGCGCTCAGCTGTGTCGGGTCTGCACAGGCGTACCTGTGCACTGAGCTCGTCGAGCGGGTTGTCCCCAGGGAAGGGCGTTCGTGGAATTTCACGGAGGATCCATGGATCTAAATAGTTTCGTACGTCGTAAGAGCATCTGTGGGAAATGTGGATGAGTGGCGTCTTCCCTGGTCATGCCCGGAAATGTGATTCCACAGGGGATGTGGACGCCATGCTGAAATGACGCACGTCACTGTGGGCTGTGGAGAGTTGTCGGCCCGTTCCAGTGTTTTGTGCACAGGCCATCCCCTTTTCCATCCCATTTGAACGGCAGGTTCTCCACAGGTTCCACCCAGCCTGTGGGCTGTGGACAACTTGGGAAATCTCGTCCTGTGGGTTTTGGAAATCCCAAAACGCGAAACGGCCGCCGGCCCAGGAGGGGCGGCGGCCGCGTACGACTGCTGGTTCGGTCAGGCCTGGCGCGCCTGCATCTTGACGCGGTTGGTGAGCTCGGAGACCTGGTTGAAGACGGCCCGGCGCTCGGCGAGCAGCTGGTTGATCTTGCGCTCGGCGTACATGACGGTGGTGTGGTCGCGGCCGCCGAAGTGCTTGCCGATCTTGGGCAGGGAGTCCTCGGTGAGCTCACGACACAGATACATGGCGATCTGACGGGCCATCACCAGGTGACGCCCGCGGGAGGGTCCGGTGAGCTCGTCGATCGACAGTCCGAAGTAGGCCGCGGTCTGGGCGATGATCAGGCCGGCGGTGATCTCGGGCTCGCCGCCCTCGGGGATCAGGTCCTTGAGCACGATCTCGGCCAGGGTCAGGTCGACGTCCTGCCGGTTGAGGTTGGCGAACGCCGTCACCCGGATCAGCGCACCCTCGAGCTCGCGGATGTTGGTCTGGATCTTGCTCGCGATGAACTCGAGCACGTCCGGCGGCGCGGTGAGCCGCTCCATGGCGGCCTTCTTCCGAAGGATCGCGATCCGGGTCTCGATGTCAGGCGGTTGGACGTCGGTGATCAGGCCCCACTCGAACCGGTTGCGCAGCCGGTCCTCCAGCGCTTCGAGCCGCTTGGGCGGCCGGTCGGAGGTGAGGACGATCTGCTTGTTGGCGTTGTGGAGCGTGTTGAAGGTGTGGAAGAACTCCTCCTGCGTCTGGGTCTTCCCCTCCAAGAACTGGATGTCGTCGATCAGCAGGACGTCGACATCGCGGTAGCGCCGTTTGAACCGGTCCTGCCGGTCGTCGCGGATCGCGTTGATGAACTCGTTGGTGAACTCCTCCGAGCTGACGTAGCGCACCTTCGCCCCGGAGTAGAGGCTCCGCACGTAGTGGCCGATCGCGTGCAGCAGGTGGGTCTTGCCCAGACCCGACTCCCCGTAGACGAGCAGCGGGTTGTAGGCCTTGCCCGGTGCCTCGCTGACCGCGACCGCGGCCGCGTGCGGGAATCGGTTGGAGGACCCGATGACGAACGTCTCGAAGGTGTACTTCGGGTTCAGACGGGTCTCGAGGACGTTGTGGCTCGGCTCGCTCGGCCGCGTGGGCGGACCCGGGACGAGCGGCCGTGGCGGGACCGGCTCCTCGATGGGAGCCACCGGAGGCGCCGGGGGATTTGTCGACATGTCGCCATATCCAGGACGTACGTCTTCATGCGCGGCGGGCGGAGCCGGCTGCTGCGCGGCAGGCGGCGCGACGGGAGCCGGCGGCGCCGAGTACGCGGCGGGCGCGCCCTGCTCGTCGTGCGGCGCGCCCGCCGGCGGGACGCCGGGGATCAGGCCGGGCGAGTTGGGCGGGTAGACCGACTGGTGCGGGAACGCCGACTGGTGCGGGGCCGCGCTGTTCGAGAACGGCGACTGCTGCTGCAGGGCAGCGGCGGCGGCAGCGTCCGCGGCGGCGATCTCGCGCTCGGAGATCATGATCGCCTGGGTGTCGGGATCCGGTGTGACATCGAGATCGGGGTTCACGGTGACCGCGATACGGATCTCGCGATGGAAGATCTCGCCCAGGGACCTCTCGAGGGAGCCACGCAGGCGGCCCTCGATCTGGTTGCGGGTGAAGTCGTTGGGGACCTCGACGATCGCGGTCGACCCGTGCAGAGTGAGAGGCTCACTGTCCCGGAGCCAGGCTCGCTGGTTCGGCGGAAGCTCGGCGACCACCTTCGTCCATGCGGACTGGAGATCTGGCTGTGGTTCTGGCGCGAGGCCGGAGTGCTCCACAGGTTCCTGCCTTCCCTGATGGCTCGGGTGGGTGGTCTTGTATTGATGCAGCCTGGATTCGTGCAGCGGTCCGGTCTACATCCTCCACAGACTTTTCCACAAGCTGTGGAGCATCCCCGAATGTAGGCATCGGAGACCAACCGAGACACGTCGCCGTCCTCGAGAATCCGACCGTTTCGGCAGGTCAGGCGGGAAAACTAGTTCCCTGCGTGGCATCCCCCCGAATGCGGCCGATGCTCCTGACGATGTGCAGGGAAACCTCGGTAGAGGACGAAACTACCGGCTGGCGAGGGTCCTGGGCAACCCGTCCTCCACAGGGGACGGGCGAATCACAGGTATGTGATAGGGCGCGAGTTTGACCGTGGTTTCGCCGTCCACGTACCGTTACTAGGTCGCCCGGATCTACGGGTGCCGCATGTCCACGCCTCGGTCGCCGAGGCGCGGACGGGCGGTGCTTGTTGAATCGGCCCGCCTGGAACCACCGAGGGCGACCCCATAGTGCCGGACGAGCGACCGGCCCACACCACACCACTAAGGAAGCACCCGTGAGCAAGCGTACTTACCAGCCGAACAACCGCCGCCGTCACAAGACGCACGGTTTCCGCCTGCGCATGCGCACCCGTGCCGGCCGCGCGATCCTCGCTGCGCGCCGCGGCAAGGGTCGCAAGAGCCTGACCGTCTGAGGCCGCGGCCTCAGCCACCACGCGCGTGTTGCCACGTCGCCACCGACTGGTCGATTCGTCGGGCTTCAAAGAAGCAGTACGACGAGGCAAGCGCGCGGGCTCGAAGAGCCTGGTGGTCCACCTGCTCGTCCCCGGCACCGGCCCAGCTGCCGACCGGGAGAGCGAGCCGCAGGTGGGCTTCGTGGTGAGCAAGGCCGTCGGTCCGGCCGTCGTCCGGAATCGCGTGAAGCGCAGACTGCGTCACCAGGCCCGGGAGTCCCTGAGCGGACTCCCGGGCTCTGCTGTGCTTGTGGTCCGTGCACTTCCTGCTGCCGCCGACGCCGACTACGACGCCCTGGGCGCCGATCTGCGGCGCTGCCTGGAGCGAGTGCTCCGATGACCAGGGCGCGGCGCGTCGTGCGTGGTGGTCTCGACAAGCTCGACCACCTGGTCGCGGCCGTCCTGATCGGGCTGCTTCACGTGTGGCGGACTCTGATCAGTCCGCTCTACGGCGATGTGTGTCGCTACTACCCGTCGTGCTCGGCGTACGGGCTCGAGGCCGTCAAGACGCACGGCCCCTGGCGCGGGAGCTGGCTGACGGCGCGCCGTCTGGCCCGTTGCGTCCCCTGGGCCAAGACCCGGGGCTTCGATCCCGTACCGAAGAAGTTTTGAAGAGACCCTGAAGACCTGGTCCGTGTAAGTGCGGACTCCCCAAACCGAGGAGCCTGATTCCGTGGGAGCCATAGGCGATCTGTTCGGATGGATCGCAACACCGCTGTATTACGCCATCTCGGGCATCCTGCTCGTCTGGCAGAAGGCGTTCTCGTACGTCATCCCGTCTGAAGGTTGGCAGTGGGCCCTGGCCATCGTCGGCCTGACCGTGACCATCCGCGCGCTGCTGATCCCGCTGTTCGTGAAGCAGATCAACTCCAGCCGCAACATGCAGCTGCTGCAGCCGAAGGTCAAGGAGCTGCAGAAGAAGTACGGTCACGACCGCGAGAAGCTCGCCAACGAGACGATGAAGCTCTACAAGGACTCGGGCACCAACCCGTTCGCGTCCTGCCTGCCGCTGCTGCTGCAGATGCCGATCTTCTTCGTGCTGTTCCGCATGCTCGAGCATGCCTCGGACGGTGTCGGCAAGGGCTTCCTGAGCGACGAGGCCGCGCACGAGTTCGCGACGTCGACCTGGCTGGGCTCGCTGCTCTCGGACCAGTTCACGACGGCCGACCACATGAGCACGTACTTCCTCACCGGCTTCTTGGTCGTCGCCATGATCGCGACCACCTTCCTGACCCAGCGCCAGCTGATGTCGAAGAACATGCCGGCCGACGCCATGACCGGTCAGTATGCCCAGCAGCAGAAGCTGCTCCTCTACGTGCTGCCCGTCGTGTTCGCCGTCGGTGGTATCGCCTTCCCGGTCGGAACGATCCTCTACTGGACCTCCTCCAACCTGTGGACGATGGGCCAGCAGTTCTACGTGATCCGCAACAACCCCGCACCGGGGACGCCGGCGTTCGACGCCAAGCAGGAGCGCGAGCGGGAGAAGCGCCGTAAGAAGGGTCTGCCCGACGCGGAGATCGACATCGCCGAGGCCAACGAGGCCGCGGCCGAGAAGCGTCCCGCGCAGCGCACCCAGCCCAAGAGCCAGACCAGGAGCCAGCGGAAGAAGGCCGGCACGACCGCCGGTCGCTCCACGACCCAGAAGGACGGGGGAACCAAGTGACGACTCAGGATGTGAGCGAGACCGTGACCGAGCCTGTGGAGGAGGTCAGCGACGAGATGCGCCTCAAGCAGCTCGAGCAGGAAGGTGACATCGCGGCGGACTACCTCGAGGAGCTCCTCGACATCGCCGACCTCGATGGCGACCTCGACATGGACGTCGAGGGCGACCGTGCCGCCGTCTCGATCGTCGGTGGCGACCTGCAGCAGTTGGTCGGCCGTCACGGCGAGGTCCTGGACGCGCTCCAGGAGCTGACCCGGCTCGCGGTCTACCGCGAGACCGGCGAGCGGTCCCGCCTGATGCTCGACGTCGGCGGCTACCGTGCCGACCGTCGCTCGACGCTCATGGCGCTCGCCGAGGAGACCGTCGCGAAGGTCAAGGAGTCCGGTGCCCCGGTCTCGCTCAAGCCGATGTCGCCGTTCGAGCGGAAGGTCGTCCACGACGCCGTCGCCGCTGCTGGGCTGACCTCCGAGTCCTCCGGTGTGGAGCCGCGACGTTACGTGGTCGTCCTGCCTGAGTGACGCTGACACAAAGAGATCGCCCCTCGTGCCGTGTGGCACGAGGGGCGATCTCTTTCTGTTTCACGTGGAACAACTGGGGGTCGGTGGTCTCGACAAGCTCGGGGCCACTCCGTTCAGACCCCGGTGGGGTTAGGACCAGTAGACGACGACCCGGTCACCGATGCGGATCTGGTCGAAGACCCACGCGATGGACGACTTGTTGCGTACGTTCACGCAGCCGTGGGAGCAGCCGTTGTAGCCGCGGGCAGCGAAGTCGGAGGAGTAGTGGACCGCCTGGCCGCCGTTGAAGAACATCGCGTACGGCATCGGCGTGTGGTAGATCGAGGAGACGTGGTTGCGGCTCTTCCGGTAGACCTTGAACGCGCCCTCGCGGGTCTTGGTGTCGGCGCAACCGAAGCGGGCGTCCATCGCCCGGACGATCTTGCCGGCGCGTACGTAGCGCATCCGGCGGTCGGTCTTGTCGACGCAGAGCACGCGGCCGGTGAGGCAGCGACGGTCGAGGTTGTAGAGCGCCGCGTCGGTCGGCGTGCTCGTCAACGAGCGGAGCCGATCGAGGGTGCGCTGGTTGACCTTGCCGGTGATGGCCAGACGCTGGTTGCGCTGGAAGACCTTCACGGCGCCGGTCGTCTTCGAGCCGTAGTTGCCGGTGACTCGGCCGCTGTAGATCCTCCGCTCCTTGAGGCGCGCCTGGATCTTACGCACCCCGAGGCCGGTCGACCCCTGCTGGTAGAGGACGGTGTACGCCGTGTGCAGTCCGATCTGCCCGACGGAGGCCGACGGGGCAGTGGCCTGGGCGCTGCTCGGCGCTGCGATCGAGCCCAGGGAGAATCCCAAGGCGAGAATGGTGGTGAGGAAGATCGCCACCGGGGTTCTACGGACGTTCACATCAGCTCCGTGGGTCATGGATGGTGGCCCGGTCGCACGGGCCGCTGGAGTCGCACCCCGAGTGCGACGTTCTACGAGAAAGACGTTCGAGCAGCGTGCGCGGTTGCATCAGATTCGCGAGGCTGCTCGCGGACTTTAGCGCACCCGACGCCCTGACGACGCCTTTGGGATCCCTTCTGCGGATTCGTTGGGTAGACGTTCGTCCAGGCGTCTCCAGCGAGGGGGTTTCACGTGAAACGCGGGTGGTCGTCGAGTCGCTGGGGATGACTGTTTGCGCGTGCAGATTGTGGTCTCGACAAGCTCGACCACAGGGTCATCGGACACGTGTGTGTGGTGGTCTCGACAAGCTCGACCACCGGCCGGTCATCGAGCTTGTCGAGATGACGTCGCGTACGCCCTGCAGGTCATCGAGCATGTCGAGATGACCTTGGCTGCGGAGCGGGCAAGGGGTGCGGGGTCGTCGATGTGTTGGCCAGGCGTGGGAGCTCGCCGAGTTCTCCTCGGATGAGCGCGAGCCGCTTGGCCCGACCCCAGTTCTGGATCTGCTTCTCCCGTATGAACGCATGCTCGACGTTGTCGTACTGCTCGTACCAGACGAGCTCCACCGGGAGGCGATGTCGGGTGTACTCAGAACCGAGGCCGACTCGGTGCTCGGTCATCCGGCGTTCGAGGTCTGTCGTGCTGCCGACGTAGAGCGTCCGGTCTGCGCAGAGAAGCATGTATGTGTAAGCCATGTCCTCATCATGAGCGGCACCACCGACAGTCTGGAGGTCGAGCTTGTCGAGACCTCTCTGTTGGGTGGCGTGGTGGTTTCGGCAAGCTCGACCACCGGGCTCGGTCATCGAGCTTGTCGAGATGACATGTATGTACGTGGGGTGGTCTCGACAGGCTCGACCACTGGGTTCGGTCATCGAGCTTGTCGAGATGACGCTCGCCGTACCGACACGCTGTGGTCTCGACAGGCTCGACCACCGGGTCATCGAGCTTGCCGAGATGGTGTGGGTGTACGGGGGATGGTCTCGACAGGCTCGACCACCGGTCATCGAGCTTGTCGAGATGACGCTCGACTCCGGGAGTTCTTGGTTGTGCGTTTCACGTGAAACAGTTTGTGTGTGAGCGAGGAACGTGGGGACTTGGGTGGTCTGGGCGAGGTGGACCCTCGGGCGGAGAAGGTCTTTCCTGCCGATCGGCTGGAGCTCGCGGAGAGGTACGCCGCCTGGCTGGCCGACGCGGGGGTGGTGCGGGGTCTGATCGGGCCGCGGGAGGTTCCGCGGCTGTGGGATCGGCACATCCTCAACTGCGCCGTGCTGGGGGAGGTGATCCCCGAGGGAGTCGCGGTGGCGGACATCGGGTCTGGTGCCGGACTCCCCGGCTTGGTCCTCGCGATCGCCCGTCCGGATCTGCACATCACGCTGATCGAGCCGCTGCTG
This sequence comes from Nocardioides sp. NPDC087217, assembly GCF_044744805.1. Lineage (NCBI taxonomy): Bacteria > Bacillati > Actinomycetota > Actinomycetes > Propionibacteriales > Nocardioidaceae > Nocardioides > Nocardioides sp. NPDC087217. The sequence goes on along the minus strand of NZ_JBIUZB010000001.1, from coordinate 80,440 downwards.
CGGCGTACGACCTTTCTCGAGGAGGTCGCTGAGGATCTCGGGCTCGAGAACGTGACGGTGTTGCGGGGGAGGGCGGATGCCTTCCATGGCGAGCTCGGGTTCGACGTGGTGACCTCGCGAGCCGTGGCCGGCTTGGGCAAGCTACTCGACTGGTCGATGCCGTTGGTCGTCCCCGCGGGCGCGCTGGTCGCGATGAAGGGGTCGAGCATCGAGGCGGAGATCGAGGAGGCCGACGCGGCGCTGAAGAAGTGGGGATGCGCGCCGCCGGTGGTCTCCGAGCTCGGTGTAGGCGTTTTGGAGACGACAACTGTCGCGGTTCGGGTGGTTTGGTCCGATCCCGCACGGGTAGATTGGCCGCCGGTCCCGAAGGGCGGCCAGAAGGGGCCCAAGGGCGGGTCTCGAAAGAAGAAGCGCCGCCGCTGAAGGTGGTCGAGCTTGTCGAGACCACGAGATTTCGGGCGTGAGACGTCATCTCGACAAGCTCGATGACCGAACGATGAGGATGAGGAAACATGCCGTACGACGACGAGAGCGCACAGAACGCCGTTTCACGTGAAACCGACGAACCGGTGTCGATCAGGCTCCGTACGGCCGGGGACATCGCGTCCTTCGAGAACGACTTCGACACAGAGGCGACGCCGCTGGCAGCTGCTGCCGAGCACACGCTTCTGGCGCGTGGTGCGGCGAGCAACCGGCCGCCGCTGCCGCGCCCGGCGAGCACGCGCGTGATCGTCTCCGCCAACCAGAAGGGCGGCGTCGGCAAGACCACCTCGACGGTGAACATCGCCGCGGCGCTGGCGCAGCTCGGTCAGAAGGTTCTGGTCATCGACCTCGACCCGCAGGGCAACGCCTGCACCGCGTTCGACGTCGACCACTTCCAGGGCACCCCGGGGACGTACGAGGTCCTTGTCGAAGGAGCCAGCCTCGAGAACGTCGTCGTGCCGGTCCCGAAGCTCGAAGGCCTCGAGCTGGTGCCGGCGACGATCGACCTGGCAGGTGCCGAGGTCGAGCTCGTCGAGGAGGACGGACGTGAGCAGCGCCTGAAGGAGGCGCTGGCCAGGTCTCCCCGTGTGGGCGACGCGGAGGACCGGTGGGACTACGTCCTCATCGACTGCCCGCCGTCGCTGGGCCTGCTCACGGTCAACGCGCTGGTCGCGAGCACCGAGGTGATGATCCCGATCCAGGCGGAGTACTACGCGCTGGAGGGCCTGGGCCAGCTCCTCAAAACCGTCGAGATGGTGCGCGCCGCGCTGAACCCGACGCTCAAGGTCTCCTCGATGCTGATCACGATGTACGACGCCCGTACGCGCCTCGCGTCGCAGGTCGCCGAGGAGGTGCGCGAGCACTTCGGCGACACGGTCATGCGCACGTTCATCCCCCGCGCCGTGCGCGTGTCCGAGGCGCCGTCGTTCGGGCAGACGGTGATGACGTACGACCCCGGCTCGCCGGGTGCGCTGAGCTATCTCGAGGCCGCCAAGGAGCTCGCCAAACAGAGCGAGCACTGAGGTGATCGAGCTTGTCGAGATCACCAGCAGAGCATGAAGAGTCCAGTGGTCGAGCTTGTCGAGACCATCAACAGGTAGCACGGAACGGACATGAGAATCCCGGTGGTCGAGCCTGTCGAGACCACCATCAGCAGCATGGAACTGACATGGGGGACATCCAGATATGAGTAAGCAGCCGCCGAAGCGTGGTCTCGGACGAGGTCTGGGCTCGCTGATCCCGACCGCTCCACCCGCCGGCGGAAACGAGTCGGCGGACAGCGCTGCTGTCCAGCCGGACGTCCGTCATTCGGACCTTTCCGCTGGAGCGACTTCTGGCCCATCCGTGGACCCCAGGTCCACCGACTCGGCGGAAGGCCGCCAGATCGAGAATTCGGATCTGGCCCCCGTCGACGGCGCATATTTCGCCGAGCTGCCGGTCAAACAGATCCACCCCAACCACGTGCAGCCTCGTCAGGTCTTCGACGAGGAGGCGATGGCCGAACTGGTCCATTCGATCAACGAGATCGGCCTTCTGCAGCCGATCGTCGTCCGGAAAGTGGCGGCCGACTCCTACGAGCTGGTCATGGGTGAGCGCCGGTGGCGCGCCACTCAGCAGGCCGGCCTCGATGTCATCCCGGCGATCGTCCGCGAGACCGACGACACCGACATGCTCCGGGACGCGCTCCTGGAGAACCTCCACCGCTCGCAGCTGAACCCTCTCGAAGAGGCGGCGGCCTACCAGCAGCTGCTCAACGACTTCGAGTGCACCCACGACGAGCTCGCCCAGCGGATCGGTCGATCGCGGCCGCAGATCTCCAACACGATCCGGCTCCTGAAGCTGTCCCCGTCGGTCCAGCGCCGGGTCGCCGCCGGCGTGCTCTCGGCCGGTCACGCCCGGGCGCTGCTCGCCGTCGACGGCGAGGCGCAGCAGGACAAGCTGGCTCAGAAGGTGGTCGCCGAGGGCATCTCCGTACGTGGCCTCGAGGAGATCGTCGCCCTGGGCGATCCTGACGGCGACGCCTTCGCCACGCCGCGCGTGAGGCGAGCCAAGCCGACTGCTCCTGGGCTCAAGGAGATCTCCGACAAGCTCTCGGACCGCTTCGACACCCGGGTCAAGGTCGATCTGGGCCGTTCCAAGGGAAAGATCACCGTCGAGTTCGCCACCCTGGACGACCTGCGCCGGATCGTCGAACTGATGTCTCCCGCGCCCGACGAATCCATTTAGACATCAAACGCTAAAGCGCTTTGTCGACAAATAGATTTCTACCCTGGTCATCGAGCCTGTCGAGATGACCCTCGTGCCGGGGCAGGTGGCCTCGACAAGCTCGACCACCGCTGGTTGCCGGTCATCGAGCTTCGAGATGACCTTCGTGAACGTACGAGTGGTCTCGACAGGCTCGACCACCGAGGCTTCCCGGTCATCGAGCTTGTCGAGATGACCCTGGTGCCAGGACGGTGGTCTCGACAGGCTCGACCACCGGCGGCTGAGCTACTGAGTGTTCGTCGAGGGGTGCTCGGCGCCGCGGATGGGGAGACCTGGGATCGGGCCGGTGGCACCGAACGTCTCCAGGAGCTCCATCTCGGCCTCGATGACACCGGCCAGGCGACGTACGCCCTCTCGGATCCGCTCCGGGGTGGGATAGCAGTAGGAGATCCGCATCGAGGAGGCGCCGAAGCCGTCGGCGAAGAAGCCGGTGCCGGGGACGAACGCGACTCGCGAGGTGACCGCGCGAGGCAGCATGGCCTTGCTGTCGATGCCGGAGGGGAGCGTCAGCCAGACGAAGAAGCCGCCGTCGGGCTTGGTCCAGGTGCAGGCCGCGGGCATGTAGGCCTCGAGCGCGTCGAGCATGGCGTCGCGGCGCTCGCGGTACATCTCCCGCATCTGCTTGATCTGGCCCTGCCAGTCGTGGTTGGAGAGGTAGGCGGAGACGGCCATCTGGTTGAACGGCGGCGGACAGAGCGTCGCGGACTCCTGCGCGAGGACGAGCTTCTCTCGGATCGCGGAGGGAGCCAGCGCCCAGCCGACCCGCAGGCCGGGGGAGAACGTCTTGGAGAAGGAGCCGAGGTAGATGACGCCCGGGTCCTGGGCGCGCATCGCCGGGCGGGGCTCGTCGTCGAAGCCGAGGAGGCCGTACGGGTTGTCCTCGAGGACCAGGATGTCGTGGCGCCGGCAGATCTCGAGGATCTCGGTGCGGCGCTCGGGGGTCATGGTGACGCCGGTCGGGTTCTGGAAGTTCGGGATCGTGTAGAGGAACTTCACCTTGCGGCCGGAGGCCTTGGTGGACACGATCGCCTGCTCGAGCGCGCTCGGGATCAGGCCACTGGCGTCGACCTCGGCGTGCACGATGTCGCACTGGTAGCCCTTGAAGACACCGAGAGCACCGACGTACGAAGGAGCCTCACAGATCACCACGTCGCCGGGGTCGCAGAAGACGCGGGTGACCAGGTCGACGGCCTGCTGGGAGCCGACGGTGACGACGACGTCGTCGGGGTGGGCCTCGATGCCCTCCAGGCGCATGACCTCGCAGATCTGCTCGCGCAGGACAGGATCGCCCTGGCCGCCGCCGTACTGCAGGGCGGTCGGGCCCTGGGTCAGGATGAGGTCCTTGATCGAGTCGCCGACCACGTCCAGCGGGAGGCTGGAGATGTTGGGCATGCCGCCTGCGAGCGAGACCACCTCGGGACGGGCTGCCACGGCGAAGAGGGCCCGGACCTCCGAGACCGTCATGCCTGCCGTGCGCGCGGCGTAGCGGTCCGCGTACGGGTCGAGGCGGGATGATGTTGCGCGCTGGGGAAGATCAGTCATGGTGTCACCATCATGAAGGATCGCATACGCTGGTGACAGACCCTTAACCCAGGATCAATGGTGAGACATGGCACGCCGCATCCTGCCCCTGACGCTGGATCTCTTCTCCGAGGTCCCGGCGCCGTGCCGCGCCTGCCTGTTCTGGGAACGTGACCCCGTCGGCCATCGCCGCGTCGACTCCTCGCAGTCGATCGGGGTCAAGGAGGCGTGGATCTCCGAGGTGCTCCGCGAATGGGGATCGTGCGGTCGGGTGGCCGTGGTGGACGGTACGCCGGCAGGGTTCGTGCTCTACGCACCGCCGGTCTTCGTGCCGCGGGTCGCCTCGTTCCCGTCCGGACCGGTCTCCGCCGACGCCGTCCTGATGACCACGGTGTGGATCGACCCGCGTCGAGCCGGCGGCGGGATCGGCCGGATGCTGGTGCAGGGAATGGCCCGCGACCTGGTCCAACGCGGCGAGTTCCGGGCGATCGAGGCCTTCGGTGATGTGGGGCCGATGAGCGGCATCCACGGTCGCCGCTGCGCTGCCCCGGCCGACTTCCTCGGCCGGGTCGGGTTCAAGACCCACCGGGACCATCCCACCGTCCCGCGGATGCGGATGGACCTGAAGCAGACGGTCACCTGGATCGACGACTTCGAGTCCGCCTGGGAGCGGCTGCGGGAGGTCGTACGTCCACGCAGCCACCCGTCGCCTGCCTCCACCGAGCTGCACCGCGACGGCGAGTGAATGTTTCCCGTGAAACGGTGGTGGTCGCCCGGTGGTCGAGCTTGTCGAGACCACGACCCGCCCCCGGTGGTCGAGCTTGTCGAGACCACCAAGCCTCCGCCACAACTGCGATCTCACCCGCCAAAGGTGCCAACTCGGCCGACGCAACTGACGTCTCGGCTAAATGAACGTTGGCGCGCCACTGTGACAGTGGCGCGCCAACGTGTGACAGCTGGTGTCAGCCGATGAACTCCTGCAGCTCCTTGAGCAGCGCGGCCTTCGGCTTGGCGCCGACGATCGACTTCACGACCTCGCCGCCCTGGTAGACGTTGATGGTCGGGATGCCGGTCACGCGGTAGGTGGAGGGGGTGACCGGGTTCTCGTCGACGTTCATCTTGGTGAAGGTGACCTTGTCACCGTGCTCGCCGGCGAGCTCCTCGAGGATCGGGGAGACCTGACGGCACGGGCCGCACCACTCGGCCCAGAAGTCGACCAGGACGGGCTTGTCGGACTTGAGGACGGTCGAGTCGAACTCGGCGTCGGTCACGGCGGTCATGTTGTCAGCCACGATGAGTTCCTTCTTGATAGGGACGTGTTTGGGGAGGTCTGTTGAGTTGAACGCTTGGCCTAGGTGCCGCATTCCCGGTGGTCGAGCTTGTCGAGACCACCACCGTAAAGCCACCGATCAGGCCGAGACGGCAGCCGCTTCGGCGTGGGCCTGGTGGGCGAGGAACTTCTCCGCGTCGAGCGCGGCCTGGCAGCCGGTGCCGGCGGCGGTGATCGCCTGACGGTAGACGTGGTCCACCAGGTCACCGGCGGCGAAGACGCCCTCGATGTTGGTGGCCGTGGTGCCGTCCTTGGTGAGGACGTAGCCGTCGTCGTCGAGGTCGACCTGGCCGGTGAGCAGCTCGGAGCGCGGGATGTGGCCGATCGCGATGAACAGGCCGGCGCACTCGAGGTCGCGCAGCTCGCCGGTCTTGGTGTCCTTGACGGTGATGCTCTCCACGGAGAGATCGCCGTTGATGGACTCGACCACGGAGTTCCAGGCGATCTCGAGCTTCGGGTCGGCGAAGGCGCGCTCCTGCATGATCTTGGAGGCGCGCAGCTCGTCGCGGCGTACGAGCAGGGTGACCGAGGAGCCGAAGCGGGTCAGGAAGAGGGCCTCCTCCAGGGCGGAGTCACCGCCGCCGACCACCACGATGGGCTTCTGGCGGAAGAAGAAGCCGTCGCAGGTGGCACACCAGGAGACGCCCTTGCCGGAGAGCTCGTCCTCGCGGGGCAGGCCGAGCTTCTTGTAGCCCGAGCCGGTCGCGAGGATGACGGACTTCGCGTAGTGGGTGTCGGTCGCCGTCTTGATGACCTTCACCGGGCCGGTGAGGTCCATCTCGACCACATCGTCGGGCTCGAGCTCGGCACCGAAGCGCTCGGCCTGTGCACGCATCTCGTCCATCAGCGCGGGACCCATGATGCCGTCACGGAAACCGGGGAAGTTCTCCACCTCGGTGGTGTTCATCAGGGCGCCGCCGGCGGTCACCGACCCCTCGAAGACGAGAGGCTGCAGTCCGGCGCGGGCACTGTAGACCGCTGCGGTGTAGCCCGACGGGCCGGAGCCCACGACGATCACGTTGCGGGGGTCGGTCGGGGACGACGGGGTCGGCATCTTGAGGCTCCTCAGGTGTGGCTGGCGAACTGCACAACAGATCGTAGGCCACGTACATTCCAGGGCCCTGAACGCCGAGAGGTCCCGACTCGGGTCAGGAGACGGAGGCGCCGAGGACCTGGACTTCCTTGACCTCGGTGCGGTAGCCGCCGTCGACTTGGGGAAGACCAGTCATCCACACGAGTACATAACTGCCCTCGGGGGCGTCGTCGACCTTGATCTCACCCTCGGTGCCGACGCTGCCCTTGGCGGCGGGTGCGCCGCTGGGGTCGTCTGTCCACGGGGAGTCACCGACGAAGATCTCGATGTCGGTGGGCTCACCGATCATGTTGAACTTCAGGGAGTCGATGGCGTACTCGCCCTTGAGGTTGAGCACCAGCCCGACACCAGGCTTGAGCGAGCGCGGACGGTCGCCGATCTGGTCGTTGTATCGGGCCGTACGCCACGCCAGTCCGTTCGTGTCGCCGTCGACCACCAGGTCGACGAGGTCAGGCGTCTCGGTGGGCGGGTCACCGTGGGGGTCGAGGTCTTTGGCGGTGATGCCCGTGATGGGGGTCGGCTTGGCCTCAGCTGCGGTGTCACCGCCGTTGTTGCCGGTGCCAGGGTTCTCGGCGGTCGTGTTCGGGTCGTCGCCGATGATGTTCCACGCGATCGAGCCGGCGATGAGGACCAGCACCACGAGGGCGACGCCCATCGCGATGCGGAGCCAGCTGGCGCCGGGCTTCTGGTTGTAGTCCGGCTCCTCGGCGATCGGCACGTTGGCGCCGGTCCACGGGCCCTGCCAGCCGTTGTAGGAGGCATCCGGGGCGACCGGTCGCCGGGCGGCGGCCGGAGGAGCCTGCTGTGGGCGCTGCGGCGGCACATAACCCGGGGTCTCGTCGGCGAACAGCGGCTTCGACGGGGTCGGGTCCTGCATCGGCGGCGGGGCGGACGGACGCTGGCGCTGAGGGCGTACGGCATCGGGGGCCACGCCGATGGCGTTCGACGCCGCCTGCGCCTCGGCCGGCTCGAGCTCGGTCGGCGGGGCCATCGCCTGGGTCTCCTCGTTGACCGCCGAGGGTCGGTTGAGCGGAGCGGTCGGCTCCCCGGAGAAGCCGGCGAGCGCGGAGTGGAGCTCGGCCGCGGTCAGCGGCGGCATGTCGGCGCCGCTGCCCAGCACCCGGTCGCACAGGTCGTCGAGGGGCCGGGGCACACCGGCGCGTACCTGCCGGGGACGGAGCACACGGCCGTGGTCACGGGGTGCGGGCGGCATCGAGGACAGGGTCTCGCCGGCCCACTTGCCGGTCAGGGCGGCGTAGAGGACGCCGACGGCGTCGACCCGGTCGCGCCGCTGGGAGTCACGGGTGTCGGGGTCGATCCCGTGCAGCGCGGCGTCGACACCGAAGCCGATGACGCGCACCGCGCCGAGGTCGTCGAGCAGCACGGCCTCGGGGTTGAGCCGGCCGTGGGCGTGGCCCTGGTCGTGGGCCAGCACCAGCAGGTCGGCGACCTCGGAGGCGATCCAGGCGGCCTGCTGCGGCGGCAGCGGGCCACCGGCAGCGAGCGCGTTCTCCAGCGATGCGCCCTCGCCCCACTCGTTGACGACGTACGCCACCTGGTCGGTCTGGGCGGCGTCGAGGACGCGCAGCATCCGGGGGTCACCGACGGCAGCGGAGTTGCGGGCCGCCGCCATCAGGCGCGGCGCGCGCTCGTCGTGGGCGTCGAGGACGTGCACGGCAACCGGGCGGCCGAGCACCGCGTCCTGGGCGCGCCAGAAGCGTCCCTCGCGGGACTCGCTCAGCAGATCCGTCAGCTGGTATCTGCCGGCGAGAACGTCGCCTGATTGCGTGAACTCCATATCGGACCCATTCTTTCAGACCGTGCCAGACAGTGAGGCGGCTGTCCGATGGTGGTCAAGGACTGGTGCTCAACGACGCAGCCGTCGGGCGACCTGTTGCACCATCGTGGTCAGCTCCTTGACCTGGGCAGCCTGCGCCCCGAGGAGCAGCATGCCGAGATGCAGCGCCCCGACGATAGCGGCCCCGATCAAGGCCAGCACCATCGTCGGCTCGTCGTTGATCATGCCCAGCGCCGTGCGGAGCAGCCAGGCGGCGGCCGCGGCGACCACCGTCACCATGACCAGGCGGGCGAGGAACCCGAGCAGCCCGCGGCCGTCCAGGTCTCCCAGCGTGCGCTTGAGCACGACGTACGAGACGACGGAGCCGACCAGGTAGGACAGCGTGTAGGCGCCGGCGAGCGCGGGCGCGGTGTATTCCGCGGAGACGGCCCGGGTCAGCAGCACCGCGGCGACGATGTTGGTGGTGGCGACCGAGCACTGGATGAAGAAGACGGTGCGGTTCTGCTCCAGCGAGTAGAAGCCGCGCAGCAACAGGTAGTGGATCGTGAAGAAGACCAGCCCGGCCGCGAAGATCGACAGCGTCGGGGCGTACTCCTTGAACGCATCGGCGCCGGCGCCGTGGCCGAACAGGATGTGGGCGATGTCCTCGGAGAGCACCGGGAGCAGCGCGGCGATCGGGATCACGATGGCGAGCGCGTTGCGCAGTTGGTGCGACAGCGTACGTCCGAGCTCGGGCAGCTCGCCGGCCGCGCCGTGGCGCGAGAGGAGCGGCAGGATGGCCGTGGCCAGCGAGACCGTGATGATCGAATGTGGGACCTGGGTGACCAGGAAGCTGTTGGAGTAGACCGTGTAGCCGGTGCCGCCCTCGGCCGAACCGGTCGAGGCGAGCCGCGTCACGATCGTGTACGCCACCTGGTTCACGACCACGAAGAGCACCGTCCACACGCCCAGCTTCGCGGTCTGCGAGAGTCCGGCGCCGCGGAAGTCGAAGCGGGGGCGGAAGCGTACGCCGGTCTTGTGGAGCACCGGCAGGAGCAGCAGGAACTGGAGAACGATGCCGAGCGTGGAGCCCAGGCCGAGGAGGATCTCCTGGCCGGTGGTGAAGCCACCGACGTTGGACGGCCCGAAGACGACCAGGTAGATCACCAGGGTCGAGATCGCGATGATGTTGTTGGCGATCGGGGCCCACATCATCGGGCCGAAGCTGCCGCGGGCGTTGAGCACCTGCCCGACCAGCACGAACATCCCGTAGAAGAAGACCTGCGGCAGGCACCAGCGGGCGAAGTCGATGGCCGACTCGAGCTGGGCCGCGTGCTCGGGCGTGTACATCTCGGGGCCGAGGTAGAGGCGCATCAGCAGCGGGGCACCGAGCACCAGGAGGATCGTGACGGCACCGAGGAACAGCCCGGCGAGCGTGATGATCCGGTCGGTGTAGGCCGCGCCGCCGTCCGGGTCGTTCTTCTGCGCCTTCACCAGCTGCGGCACGAGCACCGCGTTGAAGACACCGCCCGCCAACAGGATGTAGAGCATGTTGGGCACGGTGTTGGCGATGTTGAAGACGTCGGCGTGCAGGCCGGAGCCCAGCGCCGCGACCAGGAGCGCGGAGCGGATGAACCCGCTGGCCCGCGAGAACATGGTCCCCGCGGCCATCACCGCGCTGTTGGCCAGGACCGAGCCTCCGCCGGACTTCTGCTCGGTGGCTGTCACAACACTCCTGACGTACGTGCTTTCTTGGCCTTCATGATGCGCCGGGTGAGACGCACGGCGATCGCCGCGAAGAGTAGCGCGCAGCCGGTCCCGACGAACCACCAGATCACTCCGCTCACCTGCGAGGGGCGGATCGGGACGGAGGCGTGGGCGCCCAGCGGGTTGCCCTTGGTGTCGGTGACGACGATCAGGGCGGTGTGGGTGCCCGTGTCGCGCATGCTCGCGGCGAGGTTGAAGCTGGCCTTGGAGTTGGCGTCGAGCTGGACGGGCTCGGAGGTGGCGACCCGCAGCGACTCGTCGGTGATCGCGTCCAGCCGCACCGTGACGGGCTCGTCGAGCTCGTTGCTCAGGGTGACCTGGAACTCGCCGCCCTTCATGCTGGAGAGGATCACCTTCGGCGGTACGGCCACGGTGACCGAGCTCAGTTCGGAGCTGACCTGGCTCAACGCGTCGGCGGCCGGGTCCGCGTCGCCCTTGCGGGCGGAGTAGGAGGTCGAGGTCAGGGCCTCGTTGACGATGTCGGAGGCGACCTCGTCGTTGTGGGTCAGGATTCGCTGCAGCATCTCGCCGGCGCCGATGAGCTCGTTGGCCGTGTCGATCCGGTCGGTGGAGATCTCGGCCTTCATCTCTCGGCGGGGGTAGCGGAGCTTGTCGGCGGTGATCGATGTCGGCTTGTGCCCGGCGACGGCCTCGTCCAGCGTCGAGGACGAGATCCAGGCGGCCTTGTTCCACGGGGTGACGAACGAGGCGGCGCTCTGCGGCGGGTGCCAGCCGTCGGGAAGGACCGCGATGAGCGGCTTGCCGGAGCCGCGGAGCAGGGCGGCCTCGGCGACGAGACGCTGGCGTACCGAGATCGCGTCGATGGGGTCGTTGGGTCCGGGCCCGCCGGCGGCGGCGCCGGAGGAGGTCACGATCATCTGGTGACCGTCGAGGTCGGCGATGACCGGCGTGGTGCCGCGGAGCATCCTGTCGCTGACCAGGTTGACCGCGCCCGGCTCGAGCAGGTTGACCGCGGCACGGTCGAGGTAGCCGGTCGGAGGAGCGACGGCCGAGGTCGCCTTGATGCCGAGCTCGGTGAGCGCCTGGGCGGTGTGCTCACGCGCCGTGGCCAGCAGGTCGGGATCGGTCGTGGCGAGCGCGGACAGGTCCGGATCGCCGTACGGGAGAGCGAGCAGGTTGTGGCCGGCGAGCGCGTCCTCGAGGCGGCCCAGCCAGACCGTCGCGGCCTTCTGTGCGGCCTCGGTCTCCTCGTCCATCGCCTTCTCGGCGTCGGTGTCCATGCTGGGCGAGGGGCTCGGCAGCAGCGCGGAGGCCGAGGGCGAGGCGCTCTGGCTCCCGCTCTCCTCCGGCTCCTCCTCACCCTCGTCCGTCGGTGCCAGGTTTCGGGCGGGGTTGCCCTCGGCGAGGTTGCGTACGGCATCGATCAGCGCGGGATCGATGGCCCAGGTCAGGTCGGGCATCTCGGCGCCGGTCTCGAGCATCCGGAAGAGGCGTCCGCCGGCGCCCAGGTCGCGGGTCCAGCCCGGGAGGTAGTTCACGCTGCCGTCGCCGTTGTAGACCACGCTGCGCCGGAGCGGCATGACCAGGGACACCTTCTCGGCCTTGGCCTTCTTGTTGGGCTCCTTGACCAGCGGAAGGAAGGTGCGTGCCCGGCCGTCGGCGGTGTTCGGCGTCGTGGAGCCCAGCGCGTGGACCCCGAACCAGTAGACCCCGGGCTCGGTGATCTCCAGCCGCTTGCGCGGCACCGAGAGCGACCACGAGTAGGTCTCGCCGGGCGCGAGGTCGGGGATCGCGGCGTACGTCCCCTCGGTCACGATCCGCTCGCCGACCAGCGAGTCCGCGGGCAACTCGGCGGCCGCGGCGAGCTCCTCGGAGGTGGTCATCGGCGTGTCGCCGACGAACGGGTACACCTTGACGCCGTGCCACTCCTCCTCGGTGGTGTTGGTGACCTTGCCGCGGACGGTGATCCGGCCCTTGGTGCGGCCGTCGAGGCTGACGGTGTCGAGCTCGTCGATGCTCATCGCGAGCGGGTCGGGCTCCGCGGTCTCCTCCGCGGCCCGGGCCGGAGCGGCCAGCGTGGTCGCCGACAGCATCAGCAGAAGGGGTGCCAGCAGCACCAGGACGAGTGCGGCGGTGACTCGCCCACGTGGCCGTGGCGGCCTCGCCTGATGCTGGCGGACTGGCATGACTTCGAGAATATCTTTCAGGGGGTGCGGTCCTCGTAGACTGCGGCGTTGTGTCCGACAGCCAGCTTCCCCCGATCAGCGTCGCCGATGTTCAGCGATCGGTGACTGCTGAACTGGACCGTATCGCACCGGTCATCGACTCCCTAGGTGAGGTCTTCGCTCGCTCGGGCTTCGAGCTGGCGCTCGTCGGTGGCCCGGTCCGCGACGCGATGCTCGGCCGGCCGCACAACGACCTCGACTTCGCCACCTCGGCCCGCCCCGAGGAGACCGAGAAGATCCTGCGTACGTGGGGCGAGGCGCTGTGGGACATGGGCCGCGACTTCGGCACCATCGGCACCCGCAAGGGCCCGTGGCAGATCGAGGTCACCACCTACCGCTCCGAGGCCTACGCCGCCGATTCCCGCAAGCCCGAGGTGGCCTACGGCACGTCGCTGGCCGACGATCTCGTACGCCGCGACTTCACCGTCAATGCGATGGCGGTGCAGCTTCCAGGCCGTGAGGTCGTCGACCTCTACGGCGGCGTCGTCGACCTGGCGACCCGGGTGCTGCGTACGCCAGGGACGCCGGAGGCGTCGTTCTCCGACGACCCGCTGCGGATGATGCGGGCGGCGCGGTTCGCCGCACAGCTCGGTTTCACGGTCGCACCCGAGGTCGTCGCCGCGATGAAGGACATGGCCTCGCGGATCTCGATCATCTCCGCCGAGCGGGTCCGCGACGAGCTGGTGAAGCTGATCTGCGCGCCCTACCCGCGGCGTGGCCTCTCGCTGCTGGTCGAGACCGGGCTGGCCGACCTGGTGCTGCCCGAGCTGACCGCGCTGCGGATGGAGCGCGACGAGCACAACCGCCACAAGGACGTCTACGAGCACACTCTGACGGTGCTCGAGCAGTCGATCGACCAGGAGGAGCGTCTGGGTGGCGGCCCCGACTTCGTGTCCCGCTTCGCGGCGCTGATGCACGACGTCGGCAAGCCGCGCACCCGGAAGTTCCACGACGACGGCACCGTCTCGTTCCACCACCACGACGTCGTCGGCGCCAAGATGACCCGCAAGCGGATGAAGGCGCTGCGCTTCTCCAACGACGAGATCGAGGCGGTCTCCTCGCTCGTCGAGCTGCACCTGCGCTTCCACGGCTACGGCGACGGTGAGTGGACCGACTCCGCGGTCCGTCGCTATGTGAGGGATGCCGGCGACCAGCTCCAGCGCCTCCACGTGCTCACCCGCGCCGACTGCACCACCCGCAACCGCCGCAAGGCCGACCGCCTCGCCCGCACCTACGACGCCCTCGAGGCCCGCATCGAGCGGATCTCCGAGGAGGAGGAGCTCGCCGCCCTCCGTCCCGCCCTCGACGGCAACCAGATCATGTCGCTCCTCGACATCCCTCCCGGGCGCGAGGTCGGGGCTGCGTACAAGTTCCTCATGGACCTGCGCCTCGACGAGGGAATCCTCTCCGAGGACGAGGCCGCCAAGCGGCTCCTGGACTGGTGGGCCGAGCGCTCCACATAGGCCGCGCGGGCTATGTCACTCAGCACGGTCAGTTGACATCTGGGCGCCTACTGTCCATCGAGCCATACTGACGGTACGGTTCCGCGTATGACGACGATCACAGATCTCGAGGCAACGACCGCCATCAACGCGACGCCCGCTCAGGTGTGGGCCGCGATCACGGACCTGCCGCGGATGGCTTCGTGGAGCCCGCAGGTGGTGAAGACGGTGGTGTTCGGCCAGGTCAAGGAGGGCGCGCGCTTCTTCAACATCAACCGCCAGGGCTGGAAGCACTGGCCGACCAACGCCAAGGTCGTACGCTTCACGCCCCACTCCGACTTCGCGTTCCGGGTCGCGGAGAACACGACGATCTGGTCCTTCCAGATCGACGAGACCCCTGAGGGGTCGCTGGTCACCCACCGCCGCGAGACTCCTGACGGCATCTCCGCGCTCTCCCGCTCGCTGACGAATGCGGTGCTCGGGGGTCAGGAGAAGTTCACCGAGGAGCTGCGTACGGGCATGGCCACGACGCTCGCCAAGCTCAAGGCCGATCTCGAGGGCTGACCCTCCCGCGCCGCGGCCTCGGCGTCAGGCCCCTGCCCTGGTCCAGCGGTAGACGCTGCTGGTGGAGACGCCGAGCTGCGCGGCCACGTCGGGGATGCGGGCCCCGGCGTCGACGAGGAGCCGGGCGGCCTCGGACTTGTCGTCGGGGAGATTCGCCATCAGCTCAGCGATCTCGTCGGGAAGGATGTCGGGGTAGTCCATGGCTGGCTCGGGGTCGGGGATGTTCTCCGGGAACGGGATCCGGTCGAGGAGCGTGCCGTCGGCGTCGGACGGCTTGGTGGCCGTGCGGACGTTGCTGAACTGTGGCGCCATCCCGGCGCCCTGGGCAGCGTCTGCGGCCGTGAGTGCGGCATCGGTCACCCGGCTCGAGACGCGGCGGCGGGTGTCCGGGGTGGCGAGGGCTGATGCCATCTCGCGGGTTCGGGTCTCGCGCGACGGGGTCACCTCGCGGGGTACGTCGGTGACCGAGTCGGAGACGGCGTCGGTGGTCCTGTCGAAGTGGATGCCGGTAGGCGCCTCGATGGCACGGTCGGCGTCAGGAGCGGGGGCTACGTGCGGAACCTGCTCCACCACCGGCACGCTGAGCGCCTCGTGCACGTCGGGCAAGGTGATCGGCAGCCGGTCGGCCTGGCGGGTGCCTTCGGCGACGGCGGCGAAGGCGTCGACCCACTGGGTGATCTGGTCGCGCATCGCGCCCGGCGCGACCGACCGCAGCGCCACCGCCTCGGCGCGCCAGTAGCGCTTCTGCGCGCGCTCCAGCTTCCGGCGGGACGAGGCCGTACGCTTCCGCACCGCCGTGTCGCGGGCCCGGCGCCATTCGACGCGGGTGGCCAGGAGGGCGTGCATCCGGGCGCCCATCCGCAGGTCGGACCAGGAGCGTTCCATGGCGAGGTGTCGGTCGCCGACGAGCGCGAGGTGCCACATCAGAGCCGCCAGGAGCGGCACGATGAACCGGAACGCGGCGGCGGTGACGGCGTGGCCGAGGTGGATCTCGTGCCAGCCGGCGAAGAACCCGGAGGCGGCGGACAGCAGCCAGGTCAGGGTCAGCAGCGTCTGCGCCGGCCGGTCCTGCTGGGCCGCCTCGCGGGCCATCAGAGCGACGGTGACGAGCGAGAGCTCGAAGACGCCGGCGAAGGCGTAGGCGTTGATCGCGCCCATGGCGAGCACGTCCCGCCCGAAGCCGACCATGGCGACGTACGCGGCGGCCGTCGAGATCAGCGCGACCGAGACGGCGCCGAAGAGGATGAGGCCGCGACCACTTCCGGTCGAGCCCTTGCCTGTCGGGGTCGTGTCGTTGTCGGGACGCATCGTGGGGGTCTCCCGTGCCTGAGGCGATCGATCGTTCGGGTCCCGGAGTCTAGGGGATCAAACAGGTGTTCGAGATGTACGTGGATGGAGTGTTGACAAACCCGGTGGAAATTCGGCCGCAGTGATCCGTCGGGCAGGGCTACAGTCCGCTCATGTCGAAGACGGCGGTGCGCCGCGTACTTTTCAAGTCGTTCTGGGCCGTGATCGGCCTGGTCATCGCGGTGAGCCTCTTCAAGCTGGCCTTCACCGGCTCGACGCAGGATGCCGATGGGGCGCCACTGACGCCGACCGGGAAGATCCCGCCGGAGGAGGTGGTCGCCGAGAAGGGCACCATCTCCAACGCGCTCACGGTCGAGGGGACGATCGTGATCGACAAGCCGGTCTCCGCCACCAGCTCGGTCACCGGGGTGCTGGCGCACCGGTTCGCCGAGACCGGCGCCAGGGTGAAGAAGGGCGACAAGCTCTTCCAGGTGCGCGCGGAGGAGGAGCCCGCCGAGGCCGAGCCCGTCGAGGAGCCGGCCGAGGAGCCCGGGAACGTCGATGACGCCACCGGCGACGGGGATCGTGACGATGCCCCGGTCGAGCCGTTGCCGCCGAAGCCGGTCTATCACTGGTACACGGTCGTCGCGCCCGCCACCGGCATCGTCGGCAACTACGCCGCCGAGCTGATGGGCGAGGTGACCGAGGACGGGGTGGTCGTCTCGATCCGTCCCACGACGTTCCATGCGGTCGGCGCGATCTCGCCGCTGGACCGCTACCGGCTGGCCAGCAACCCGGATGAGGCCACGGTGACCATCGAGAGCGGCCCGAAGCCGTTCACCTGCACCGACCTGAGCATCGGCGACGCGGCGACGGAGACGATCACCAGCAACGAGCCCGAGGGCGAGATGATGGAGGGGGAGCCGGGGGCCGAGGGCGACTCGGGGGCGGGCGCCCGGATCAGCTGCCTGGTCCCGGAGAAGGTCACCGTCTTCGACGGTCTGACCATGACCATGGCCATCGACGCGGGCAAGAGCGACGGCGACGTCGTCACCATCCCCGTCACCGCGGTCACCGGTCTGGTCGGCGACGGCACCGTCTGGGTCGTCGGCGAGGACGGGACCCCGACCGAGCAGCCGGTCAAGCTCGGCGTCACCGACGGCAAGCTCGTCGAAGTGACCAGCGGGCTGAAGGCAGGCGACTCGGTCCTGCGGTACGTCCCGGGCTCGAAGGAGACGGGCGGCGGAACGGACGACGGGATGATCGAGGAAATGCCGGCGGGGGAGATGTGAGCGCCGAGGAGCTGCTGAGGCTCACCGGCGTGGCCCGCACGGTCGAGCTCCCCGACGGCGAGGACCTGCACATCCTGACCAGCGTCGACCTCGACGTGAGCCGCGGCGACCATGTCGGCATCGTGGGCCGCTCGGGCACCGGCAAGTCGACCCTGCTGAACCTGCTCGGCCTGCTGGACCGCCCCACCGGCGGCACCCTGGAGTGGGCAGGTCGCAACGTCACCGACATCAGCAACCGGCAGGCCGCCCGGATCCGCGGTCGTGATGTCGGGTTCGTCTTCCAGCAGTTCAACCTGCTGCCGGGGCGTACGGCTCTGGAGAACGTGATGGCGCCGCTGCTCTACGCGTCCGGCAGGGAGTTCTGGCAGCGACGGAGGCTCGCCGCAGAGATGCTCGACAAGGTCGGGCTCGGCGACCGGCTCGACGCGATGCCGCAGTTCCTCTCCGGCGGTGAGCAGCAGCGCATCGCGATCGCCCGTGCCCTCGTCCGGACGCCGTCGGTCGTGCTCGCCGACGAGCCGACCGGGGCGCTCGACGTCGAGACGGGCGCGATGGTGATGAAGCTGCTCGACCAGGCGACGTACGACTCCGGCGCCGCGCTGATCACGATCACCCACGACCAGAACGTCGCCGCCCTGGCCCGCCGGCGGTTCCGGCTCGCCGAGGGACGGCTGCACCCGCTGACCGAGGAGGCAGCGGCGTGAGGAGCAACCTGGCGCGCCTCGTCACGGGCCTGGCCGCCTCGACCGTCGAGGCGTGGCAGGAGCTGCGCATCCACCGGCTCCGGGTGCTGTTGTCGCTGGTCGGGGTGGCGGTGGCGGTCGCCTCGATCACCGCGACCGTCGCGGCCGGCCAGATCGCCAAGCAGATGTTCACCGAGTCCTACGAGGTCGACGGGCGGCCGGCGCACATCTCGGTCATGGCCTACGACCCCCACAGCGGCATGCCGCTCTCCGTCGAGCGGGTCCGGCCCGCCTTCCAGACGGTCGCGGAGCGGTTCGACGTGAAGTACGCGTCGGCGAGGATCTCCGCCTACGACATCAAGGCGACCACCGCGAGCACCAGCAAGCGGGTCGAGCTGATGGGGGTCGACCCTGCGTACGCCGCCATCCACCGGGTCGTGGTGCCGCAGGGCCGCTGGCTGCAGGCCTCGGACGAGGAGCGCCTCTCCCCGGCGCTCGTGGTCGACGAGACGTTCCTGAAGAAGCTCGGCCTGCGGGGCACACAGCTGCCGACGTCGGTGGACCTGAAGGGCCAGGGGATGTCGGTGACCGCCACGATCATCGGTGTCACGAGCCTCCGGGGCTACGGCACGCCCCGCGCGTTCATGCTGGCCGATTCGCTGGAGCACTGGCAGGCCGGAGCCCCCACGGACGCCAGCTACGAGATGTGGGTGCCGATCGACGGCGCCAACGAGCTCGCCGGCGAGATCGGCATGGCGATGCGCGCCGAGCTCCCGGGACTCCAGGTCGACGCCCAGCGCGACGACTACCTGGCGTGGGGCGGTGAGGACCCGATCGGCCCGATCAAGTGGGTGATCATCGGGATCGCCGGGATCATCCTGCTGCTCGGCGCCCTGAGTCTGCTCAACATCGCCCTGGTCACCATCCAGCAGCGGATCCGGGAGATCGGGATCCGGCGCAGCTTCGGGGCGACCACGGGGCGGGTGTTCTTCTCGGTGCTGATGGAGAGTGTCGTGGCCACCGTCGTCGCGGGCGTGGTCGGCGTGCTCCTGGCCGTGGCCGCCATCAAGAACCCGCTGGTGCAGAAGCTCGTCCTCCAGGGCATCGACGACGTCCCGCCCTTCCCGCTCTCGGCGGCGTTCCTCGGCCTCGCCGTCGCCCTCGCGGTCGGTGCGATCGCGGGCATCCTCCCGGCGATGATCGCCGCGCGGGTGAAGATCATCGACGCGATCCGCTTCTGAACCTGCGCCGGAGGCTACGACGGAAATGCGACTGCCCCGGGTGCCAGGCACCCGGGGCAGCTCAACAGCAGAGGGTCACTCCCCGCGGATGAACGCCTCCAGCTGAACGCGACCCTCGGTGTCCTCGATCTGAACCGGCGGGCTCTTCATGAGGTAGGCCGAGGCCGGGATGATCGGACCGCCGATGCCGCGGTCCTTGGCGATCTTGGCCGCACGGACGGCGTCGATGATGATTCCCGCCGAGTTGGGGGAGTCCCAGACCTCGAGCTTGTACTCCAGGTTCAGCGGGACATCACCGAACGCGCGACCCTCGAGCCGGACGTACGCCCACTTGCGATCGTCGAGCCACTGCACGTAGTCGGACGGGCCGATGTGCACGTTGCGGTCGTCGATCTTGTCGGCCAGCTCGCCCTTGAGGTTCGAGGTGACGGCCTGGGTCTTGGAGACCTTCTTGGACTCCAGGCGCTCGCGCTCGAGCATGTTCTTGAAGTCCATGTTGCCGCCGACGTTGAGCTGGTATGTACGGTCCAGCGCGACGCCGCGGTCCTCGAACAGCTTGGCCATGACGCGGTGGGTGATGGTGGCACCGACCTGCGACTTGATGTCGTCACCGACGATCGGGACGCCGGCGGCCTCGAACTTCGCGGCCCACTCGGGGTCGGAGGCGATGAAGACCGGCAGCGCGTTGACGAAGGCGACGCCCGCGTCGATCGCGCACTGCGCGTAGAACTTGTCCGCCTCTTCGGAGCCGACCGGAAGGTAGGAGACGAGAACGTCCACCTCCTTCTCGCGAAGGACCGAGACCACGTCCACGGGGTCGAGGCCCGACTCGGAGATGGTCTGGCGGTAGTACTTGCCCAGACCGTCGAGCGTGGGACCACGCTGGACCTCGACGCCCTTGAACGGGACGTCGGCGATCTTGATGGTGTTGTTCTCGGAGGCGTTGATCGCCTCGGAGAGGTCCTTGCCGACCTTCTTGTCGTCGACGTCGAAAGCAGCGACGAACTCGACGTCAGAGACGTGGTAGTCGCCGAACGTGACGTGCATCAGGCCCGGGACGCTGCCCGCCGGGTCGGCGTCCCTGTAGTACTCCACACCCTGGACCAGGGAGCTGGCGCAGTTGCCCACTCCCGCGATTGCTACACGAACCGAACCCATCGGGGCTCCTTCCAATACTCCAGGCCGACACCGGCCCGGAGGTCATCACTCGTTCTCTTGGCTGCTCTGCGCTGTGCGCGAGACGTCCGCTTCGTCGCGTACGCCATCGTCATCCCCCAGATCCCCCTGACCCGCCGCCTGCTCGTCGTTCACAGGCCTGGGGTTGCGTTCGGCGTCGATCAGAGAGGAGAGCCATCGGACCTCCCGCTCGACCGACTCGACGCCGTGACGCTGAAGCTCGCGGGCGTAGGAGTCGACCTCTTTCTGGGTCATGGCAAGCTCGCGTTGCACCCGATCGAGCCGCTCCTGGAGTCGGCTGCGACGTCCTTCGAGGACGCGAAGCCTGATCTCCATGTCGGTGCGACCGAAGAACGCGAACCTGATGTCGAAGTTGTCGTCCTCCCAAGCCATCGGACCGACCTCGGACATGAGCTGGGTGAACTCACGCTCTCCGGCAGGCGTCAGCTGGTAGACGATCCGCGGCCGCCGGGTCACCGGCGTGACGGACTGCGCCTCCTCTTCGATGAGGTGCTTGCGCAGCATCTTCTTCAGAGCCGGGTAGAGCGAGCCGTACGACAGCACTCGCCCCCAGCCCAGCATCAGGTTGAGCCGCTTGCGCAGCTCGTAGCCATGCATAGGCGACTCGTGCAGCAGCCCAAGGACTGCCAACTCGATCGTCTCTGCGCGACGTGCCATGCGACCTATCGTACCGATATATCCGTGATGGCAAATAGAGACCTAAGTCTTGTCTGTCTACGCCTGAAGAGCCCGCTTCGATGCAACCGTCACCGAACTGTTGACGTCGGGTGACTTGAGGCGCGCTGGGCGTGGATGCGGGAGCGCTAGCGTCGATTGCGTACGCTGATGGCTGCCGTTCACCTACCCGAGGAACCACCCGGGGAAGGTCAGGCAAGCGTCGCGCGTCAGGTTGATGGGATTCCCTCGGGGGGATTCAGCGACGTCGGGGGATTGTCAGTGTCAGCCCGTCCGGTCACGTGCCGGGCAGTCACAGGAGCAGTGCAACACCCGTGAGCGACCCATCCGGCGGCTTTTCTCAAAGGCCCAGCCCCCGCAGTGCCAGTCCCCGTAGATCCAATCTCGGTGGGCAGCAAGGACGACCCCAGGGCGGACCGCGCCCACCGCAGGGTGGTCCGGGCGGTCGTCCGCCGGCACCGCGCCGTCCCCAGGGCGGTCCGCAGGGTTCTCCGCAGGGCCAGCCGTCAGGCGGCCGTCCTCAGCCCCGTGGCGCTCAGCGCCCGATGCCTCCCGGTGGTCCCCGCCCCGGTCAGCGGCAGCCCTACCCGCCGGGACCCCGTCGTCCCGGCGAGCCACCGGTCGACCGTCTCGGTCAGGGGCCTGCGCGTCCCGAGCGTGGCGGCGGCGGTCGTGGGCCGCGTGACCCCAACTCCGTAGCCGGCGCGCCGAACGGCCGCTTCGATGACGAGGGGCTCGACAAGAAGGCCCTGGCGGTCCGGATCGGCAAGATCGCGGCGATCTGCGCGCTGGTCATGGCGCTGATCGGCAGCGGCGCGGTGATCATCTCCTACAACATGATCTCGATCCCCAGCGCCAACGCGGCGTTCGAGGCCGAGTCGAGCTTCGTCTACTACGCCGGCGGCAAGAAGGAGGTCGGCCGCTTCCAGGCGGGCGACCAGAACCGTGACGCGCTGAGCGAGGACGAGATGCCCGCGCTCA
Source organism: Nocardioides sp. NPDC087217 (assembly GCF_044744805.1). NCBI lineage: Bacteria > Bacillati > Actinomycetota > Actinomycetes > Propionibacteriales > Nocardioidaceae > Nocardioides > Nocardioides sp. NPDC087217. Next base: position 58,656 of record NZ_JBIUZB010000001.1, on the reverse strand, counting down.
TCAAGGACGCGGCGGTGGCCGCCGAGGACCGCAGCTTCTACGAGAACAACGGCATCGACCTCAAGGGCATCGCCCGCACGCTCTTCACCAACGCCACCACCGGCAGCGCGGGTGGTGCGTCGACGATCACGCAGCAGTACGTCAAGAACCTCTACCTGACCCAGGAGCGCACCTACTCCCGCAAGGTCAAGGAAGCGGTGATCTCGCTGAAGATCAGCCGGCAGAATTCGAAGGACGAGATCCTCACCGGCTACCTCAACACCGTCTACTTCGGCCGCGGCGCCTACGGCGTCCAGGCCGCGGCGAAGACCTACTTCCGCAAGTCGGCCCAGGACCTCAACATCAAGGAGGCCGCGGCGCTGACCGCGATTCTCAACAACCCCAACGGCTTCGACCCGGAGAAGGAAGGCAAGGACTCCGGCGGCACCGAGCTGCTCGGCCGTTACCAGTACGTCCTCAACGGCATGGCCGACCTCAAGAGCCAGGGCAAGGCGCTCAGCGACTACGACGAGGCGACCCTCGAGAAGGCGAAGGCGGCGCTGCCCAAGTTCCCCAAGCCCCTGGCCGACAGCCGCCTCGGTGGCCAGAAGGGTCACGCGCTCACCCTGGTGAAGAACGAGCTGAAGTCCCTGAAGAACGAGAACGGCGAGCCCCTCTTCACCGAGGAGGACATCGACAGCAAGGGGCTGAAGGTCACCACCACGCTCAGCGCGAAGGCGATGAAGGCCGCGGAGGATGCTGTCAAGGACGTACGTCCTGAGGACAAGAAGGCGGTCAACGCCAAGCACCCGGAGAACGAGCTGCACGTGGGCGCCGCCACGGTCGATGTGAAGACAGGTGCGCTCAAGGGCTTCTACGGTGGCCAGGACTACCTCGATTCCCAGATCAACTGGGCGGCCTCGGGCGGCATGGCCGGTTCGACGATGAAGCCGTTCACCCTCGCCGCGGCCCTCGACGCGGGCTACTCACTCAAGGACACCTGGACCGGTGAGGGTGGTCTGGAGATCCCCGGCACCGACCGGGTCGTCCGCAACTCGGGCCAGAGCGATGCCGACCCGACCGGTCACGGCTACGGCGAGCACATCACCGGCATCAAGGCGATGGAGGAGTCGGTCAACACCTCCTTCGTCCAGATGTCGACCGCGCTGCCCAACGGCAGCGAGGACGTCTACAACATGGCGGTCAGGGCCGGTCTGCCGCCGGACGAGCAGCACGCCGAGGACGCGCCGGCCGACTACCGCTCGATCCCGGCCTACTCGATCGACTTCGATCCCAAGAACTATCTGCTCACGCTGGGCCGTCAGGCGATCAGCCCGATCAACATGGCCAACGCCTACGCGACCATCGCCAACGGCGGCGTGCGCAACACCGTCCACCTCGTCTCGAAGGTGGTCAACGCCGAGGGCGAGGTCGTCTATGAATGGGACCAGCGTGACGGCGAGGAGCGGGCGATGTCCGAGGACGCCGCCGACGACACCTCCTATGCCCTGCAGCAGGTCGTGAAGGACGGCACCGGCCAGTCGGCCGGTGTGATCAACCAGCCCGCCGCCGGCAAGACCGGCACCGCGACCAACGCCGACGATGACGTCTCCTCGGCGTGGTTCGCCGGCTACACGCCTCAGCTGTCCACCGCGGTCATGTATGTACGCGGCAAGGGTTCCGGCAAGCTCGACGGCTGGCTCGACTCCTACTTCGGAGCCGGCTACCCCGCCGAGACGTGGGCCCAGATCATGGGCACGCTGACCGACGACCTCGACCTCGAGGAGTTCCCGGAGCCGGCCTGGATGGACGGTGAGGCGCCGATGGAGGGTCACGAGCCGTCGCTGACCGCCACCCCGTCGCCGACTCCGACCCCGTCGGAGGACTGCTCCAAGAAGGACGAGCGCAAGGGTCTCTGCATCCCGATCGAGGAGCCGGAAGCCAGCGAGTCGCCCACGGATGGCGCGACTGACGGTGATCCGGGAGAGGGCACGACTCCTGACCCGTCCGAGTCGACCGAGCCGGGGGTCACCGAGACCGCGTGTGACTGGTTCGGGGACTGTGAGTCGTCCTCGCCACCGGCGGATGGCAATAATGGCGGCGGCAATGGCGGCGGCACCGAAGAGGGCACTACGCAGTGACAGATGGTCCAGTGACCGCCCCCGCGGCGGAGGATCCGGTCGTCAGGACCGCCTCCACCGCGGTGGGCGGTCCTCTCGGGGGACTCGCACACGGCCGACGGCGCTGGTTCAGCGCGGTCGGCCTGTTGCTGCTCCTGACCTCGCTCACCTTCGCGATCGGGATGGTGTCGAAGCAGACCTGCTACAACGCCACCTGGACCAACGGCGACACCAGATACACGCACTTCTGCTACTCCGACCTGCCCTATCTCTACGTCGACCGCGGCCTGGCCGAGCACGAGTGGCCCTACTCCGCCGATCCTGAGGTGCGGGCGCGCTACCAGCAGGTGATGGAGTATCCGGTCGGCATCTCCTACTACGCCTGGGCGACGTCCCACATAACCGACTGGCTGACCGACACCCCCGACGAGGACGAGCGCCATCTCGTGGAGACCTCGAGCTTCTGGGGTCTGCCCGGCATGCACCACGAGATCCGGGTCTTCATCATCGTCAACGTGATCGGCTTCGCGGCCGCGGCGCTGCTCTCCGCCTGGTTCCTGGCACGTACGCACCGCCGACGGCCCTGGGACGCCGCCGCGTTCGCGCTCGCTCCGGTGCTGGCGGCGACCGGGATCATCAACTGGGACATGCTGGCGGTCGTCTTCGTGGCCGGCGCGCTGTGGGCATGGTCGCGCGACCGGCCGCTGCTGACCGGCATCCTCATCGGCCTCGGCTGCGCGACGAAGCTCTACCCGCTCTTCCTGCTCGGCGGGCTCGTGGTGATCTGCATCCGGCGCCGTCGCTACTACGACCTGGCGGTCGCCGCCCTGGCGACGGTCCTCGCCTGGGTGCTCGCCAACCTCCCCGCTATGGCCACCGGCCTGGAGGAGTGGAAGGTCTTCTGGAGCTTCAACTCCGAGCGCGGACCCGACCTCGGCTCGCTGTGGCTCGTGGTCCAGCAGGCCAGCGACGCGGCGATCTCGGCACACACGGTCAACCTCGTCTCCTGGGCCTTCTTCATCGCCTGGTGCAGCGGCGTACTCATCATCGGGCTGACGGCCCGGGAGACACCGCGACTGGCGCAGCTCGGCTTCCTGATCGTGGCCGGGTTTCTCCTGGTTAATAAGGTCTATTCACCGCAGTACGTCCTTTGGCTGCTGCCGCTGGCCGTCCTCGCCGTGCCGCGCTGGCGTGACCAGCTCATCTGGCAGGCCGGAGAGCTCTTCTACTTCGTCGCGGTCTGGTGGTATCTCGCCGACCTCCTGGCCGGCAGCGGTGGGGACCAGCCGGTCTACTGGTTCGCGATCCTCGCCCGGGTCGCCGCCGAGATCTATCTGATCGTGGTCGTCGTGCGGGAGATCTACGAGCCGTGGCGCGACCCGGTCCGGTGGACCGAGGCCCGCGCGGAGACTCAGGAGTCCAGGACGATCTCGTCGAACGAGGTCGCGGTGTAGCGCACCCGCACCTCGAGCTCCTCGCCGACCTCGGGCACACGCGCGCCCGAAGGAAGCATGAGCATCGACTCCTGCATGTGCGGCGGCTCGGCGAACCAGAGCGCCTTGCCGTCGAGCGTGTACGGCGAGCGCGACTGCCCCATCGCGTCGAGCCCACCGCGGGCGACCGCGAGGGCACGGGAGCGCAGGTGGGTGTCGCCCAGCGGCGCCTCGAGCCCGATCCCGTGGGCGGTGCCGCCGGAGGCGACCACCAGGTGGCCGGCGCGCATCGCGGTGCGGCCTCGGTAGCCGTAGGAGTAACCCCGCTCGAGCGGGTGTACGTCCTCGACGGTCGCGGTCACGGTGAGCGCGCCGCGGTCACCGAGCCAGAGTGCCGTGCCGACGCGGGGCCGGAAGGTGATGTCGCCGTAGGCGGCGCGCAGCTGGGCCAGCTCGTTGGCGCTCAGGTGGGAGACCCACACCGTCTTCGCCTCGGCGCCGACGACGGCGTCCATCTGGGCGCGTACCTCGGCCAGCGAACCGCCGTCGAGGCCGAAGTGCATGGTGATGCCCTCGAAGCGGGCGTGCTCGCGGGCAACGGCGGCGGTCGGCCACAGGTCGCTCGGCGTCATCCCGTGGCGACGCATCGAGGTGACCAGCTCGACGATGACCCGGGCGCCGGGCTGGCGCTCCAGCAGCAGCGGCAGGTCCTCGGGGCGGCTGATCGTGTGGATCACGCGGTCGGCGATCTCCGGGTTGATCTCGGGTGAGTAGGGCCGCCACGGGGTGAGGACGTAGATCGATCCGCTGAATCGGGTCGCGACCTCCCACACCTCGTTGTAGGTGCCCACCGCGAGCGTGTCCACGCCGGTGTCGAGGCTGTTGAGCCACTCGGTCTGGTGGGCGAGCTTGCGCAGGGTGAGGCCGTAGCCGTTGCCCTTCGCCACCGGGACCAGGCCGGGGGTCGCCTCGGCGAAGGTCTGGACGTGCTTGCGCCAGCGATCGGCGTCAACGGTCAGTTTCAGCGGCATACGGAGATCAGCGCCTCTTCATGTAGACATCGAAGGCCGTGTAGATCGGCTTGTTCAGCGGCAGGTCCCACTCCCCGGCGTACTCCACCGCCTGGCCACCGGTGCCGACCTTGAACTGGATCAGCCCCACGTGGGAGTCGTCGGTGGAGAGCGTCGGAGTGATGCCGCGCAGGTCGTAGGTGGTCGCACCGGCGGCCATGGCGTCCTGGATCATCGCCCATTGCAGGGCGTTGGAGCCACGTACGTCTCGCTTCTCGGTCGAGGAGGCGCCGTAGGAGTACCAGGCGTGCTGACCGACGCGGACCATGATGGTGGCGGCGACGAGATCGCCCTCGTGTCGGGCCAGGAAGAGCTTGATGCGCTCCGGGTCCTCGGTCGACATCGCCCAGAACATGGTGCTGAAGTAGCTCCGCTGGCGGGGCGTGAAGTGGTCGCGGGCGGCGGTGTGGACGTAGAGGTCATGGAAGGCGCTCAGGTCACCCTCGAAGTCGCCGTCCGCGGGGGCGGTGGGAGAGGTGACGGTGACCTCGACGCCCATCTTGGCGGACTTTTTGATGTTGCGGCGCCAGAGCTGGTTCATCCCCTTGAGGACCTCGTCCTCGGTCTTCGGCGTGCCGTCCTCGTGGGCCAGCGGGATGACGAAGTTGTACTGCGGCTGGCCCGCGCCGAAGCCGTCCTCGGGGGACTGCAGCTTCCAGCCCGCCGCTCTCAGCTGGGAGACGACGCGGGCGCCGGTGGCGTCGCGGTGGGTCGGGGTGAGCTGGTTGAGCCGCTGGACGGTGTCGTCGGCGATGCCGTCCTTCACCTGGTTCGCGTTCCAGGTGGCGGTGGTGACGGGCGGTCCGATGCGGATGCCGAAGGCGCCGTTCTTCTTCAGGTACGCCGCCAGCGGCGCCAGCCACGGCGCGAGATCGCCCGACCAGTCGATGCTCGGACCCTCCGGCAGGTAGGCGAGGGTGAACCGCTCCAGCTTCGGGACCGGCCGGTGCAGCACCAGCGCAGCGCCGACGAGGGCACCACCCTGCAGGCTGTCGAACCATCCGATCGACTCCGAGCGCCACTCGGTCTTGACCCGGGCCCACGACGGGGTCTGGAGGAAGCTCACGCTGGGTTGCTTCTCGATGAAGGCGAGATGCTCCGCAGCGGTGATGGGGCGCACGGTGAGACTCACCCGCAGAAGGCTACCCGCTCAGGCGGTAGGGCCGAATCCCGGTGGTCGAGCCGGTCGGGACCACCGTCCGTGAGCGTCTCACCGCCCCAATGTGGGGACAATCGCGCCGCTCCCTAGTGAGTCAGGGCCGTTGAGACGCTATTGTCAGCGACCAGATGTATCACGGCTTGGGGCCCGGGCCTCCTTGTAGCCGTGACAGCAACTATGACCACCACGATGACGCGCCCGCGCGCCATCTGGCCCCCCACCGGCTCGCCGCCGATCCGGAGGCCACCGGTCGAGGAGGGGACTGTGACACGGGTACCACGGGGGATCGGTCATGCCGACGCACCTGTGACCGTGTGGTCCCGGGCCACGGCCGACTTCGACCGTTGGCTCAGCGGCGACTCCGCCGCCCTCGATGAGCTGGTCGCGACGATGACCCCGATCCTGTGGCAGATCGCCCGCTCCTACCGGCTCACCCAGGAGCAGGCCGAGGACGTCGTCCAGAACACCTGGCTCACCTTCGTACGCAAGCACTCCTCGATCCTCGACACCGCAGCCGTCGGCGCCTGGCTCACTCTGACCACGCGCCGCGAGGCCTGGCGGGTCGCGAAGCGGTCCGGGCGGGACGTACCTGTGGAGGACGAGGCGCTCGAGTCCCGCGTCCCGACGCAGCGCTCCGCGGAGTCCCTGGTCGTCGAGGGCGACCGCAACTCCCTCATCTGGGCAGCCGTCGAGGGCTTGCCCGAGCGGTGCCGGCGACTGCTGCGCGTGGTCGCCTTCTCCGATCGGCCGGACTACGCCGGTCTGGCCGAAGAGCTCGACATGCCCATCGGCAGCATCGGCCCCACCCGCGGCCGCTGTCTCGGGAAGCTGCGGGACGCACTGCGCGCTGTGTTCGACGAAGGGGAGGTGTCGTGATGGGTCGCTCGGAGGAGCCCACTCGCGAAGAGCTGTTGGGCCTGGTTCGACAGGCTTATGTTGCCGGTGACCCCGTCCCCGGGGGCCTGATCTCCCGGATGCAGGCGGCCGCCGCAGGCGCCGCCGAGGAGTCCGGTCTCGGGCTCGACCTGGAGCTGATGCTCCTGGTGGAGTCCTCGGGTGCCGAGGCGGCCGGAGTACGCTCCTCCGCCCCTGCCTCCGCCCGCTCTGCCTACACGTTGCGCTTCGCCCAGTCCGGCGTGGATGTCCTGGTGCGTGTCGCGTCCGACACCGACACCACCGCCCGCCTCGACGGCTGGGTCGTCCCCGGCTCACCCATGACCGTCCGCGCCGTCCGCGCCGACGACGTCCGTACGCCGATCGTCGCCGTCACCCTCGGAGCCTCGGGTCGCTTCGAGCTCACCTCGTTGCCCGCCGGCCTCATCCGGCTGCGCTTCGAGCCTGCCGACGGCTCTGCTGCTTTTCTGACCCCCACGTTCGAGATCTGACCAGGAGTAACGATGGCCCACCGCCCCACCCGCAGAGAGCGCGAGCCCCTGCTGTCGGTCGCGTACGGTTCCACCGAGGCGCGAGTCCTCGACCCGACCAACGCGGTCGCCGTCGACGGCGTTGCTGCTCGCTCGACGATCTATTCGTCGTCCGTTCTGCTGATCTCCAAGTCGGTCGACTTCGAGGACACCTTCAAGCGCATCGAGAAGGCCGCGAAGGGTCTTGGCTGGCGTGCCATTGCTGAGGACGAGCCCGAGTGCGCGGTCGGGCTCCGGTTCGGCGTACGTCGCGTGCGGCTCGGGGTTCGGCCGGGCAAGGCATCACAAGCCCCCGATGCGTGGACGGTTTTGCAGTACTTGCGCGCCGAAGGTCTCGATAATGTTCGGGGCGTAAGCCTTGAACACGTGTTGGTTCCCGTGCCGCACAATCACCCGGATCCCCACAATCACCCGGACCCTCACAACCACCCGGACCCTCACAACCACCCGGACCCTCACAACCACCCGGACCCCCGCGGTCAAGACGGCGGGTCCGGCTACGACCCGCTGGGAACTGGCGGCCGGCAGCCGGTTGCATTCGTCGGCGCGCCGCCCAACCGGCGTCCAGATCACGACCTAGGGGACCGGACCAGACCGGTAGTCGCGATCTTGGACACCGGCTGCGGGCACCATCCATGGCTTGGCTTCGTCGAGCGCGACGTACGACTCGACAACCACCAGATCGGCTGGACGAGCGCCGTTCCAGACTCGGAGATTGACGGAGACCTGGTGGGTCGCCTGGACGGACTGATTGACCCGGTAGCCGGTCATGGCACGTTCATCGCTGGTCTGGTACACCAGGCCTGCCCGGACGCGGACATCTATTCGTGGCGCATCGTCCCGCCGGATGGCCCGGTGACGGAGACCGACTGGATCACTGCCCTTGCGCAGATCGCCGAGCTCGTCAGGCTTTATAGGAACGGTGATCCGCGCGGACGGCGAATCGACGTCCTCAGCTTGTCGATCAGCTACTACCACGAGACGCCGGCCGACGAACTGTTCGATGGGACGCTGTACGACATCCTGGCGGATCTCTCGGCAAACGGTACGGTCGTGGTCTGCGGCGCCGGAAACGATGCCACCTCACGTCCAGCTTTCCCCGCAGCCTTTGCCCCATGGGCGGATGGTCAAGGTCCGGTGCCTGAGCGTGCGGGTGAGTTGCCGATCGTCTCGGTAGGCGCGCTAAATCCCAACGGAACGGACGCGATCTTCAGCAACGCCGGACCATGGGTGCGTGCCTACGAGGTAGGAGCGGGCGTCGTGAGTACGTTCCCCGTCGCCTTCAACGGTGGCTATCAGCCAACACAAGCAACAGACTTCATGGGACGACGCCGGACGACCCTTGATCCAGACGACTTCAGCAGCGGGTTCGGGCTGTGGAGCGGGACCTCGTTCGCCGCGCCGCTGATGGCCGGTCGTATCGCGCACCATCTCTTCGAAAATGGCGCACCCGGCTCCGTTGAAGACGACGTGAAGCGCGCATGGTCCGCACTCGAAGAGCTGACGAGCCTGAGGCGCTGATCATGATGCGGCGGGGGGAAGATCCGCCCGAGGAGCTACATCGTCTCGGAGTAGCCGCGCTCAGCGCCGGCGACTCCGAAGAAGCGCGTGACCTGTTCCGAAGGGCGCAATCACTCGCTGACGACCCCAACCTCTTGGCGCGGATCGAGTCATCCATGGCGTTCCTTGCCGCGGATGAGTCGGATTTCGACCATGCCCTGGGCCGTCTTGATCGTGCGTTGGGGGGAGCCGGACTTTCCCCTGCGACTCGTGGCGCCCTGCTGCAGCAACGCGCCACGCTGCTCAGACGGGCGGGGCGTGCCAGTGAAGCCCTGGAAGCGTTTGGCCATGCGATCGACGCGCTTCAAGGCCAGCCAGCCAAACTTGCCAAAGCACATAACAACCGCGGCACTGTGTATCTCGACCAACGCGAGCCGGCTCTTGCCGCGCACGAGTTCGAGTTGGCGGCGATCGGCTACCGCGAATCCGACGACGAGGTGCTGGCGGCGCAGGCAGACCACAACAGGGCGTACGCGTTTTTCCTCGCCGGAGACTTGGTTGGCGCACTCGCGCTGATGGAGTCGTGCTATGACGCACAGGCTGCGGTGGGGCCATTGGTGAAGGCTGTGTGTGATGCCGATCGGGCAGAGGTGCTGATGGCAGCGGGGCTGATCCGGCAGGGCGGGGCGAAGCTGCGGCAGGCAGCTGAGGCTTATGGCTCGAAGGGGCAGCGTCAGCGACAGGGCGAGGTTGAGTTGGTGCTGGCGTCCCACCTGGTGGCGACTGATCCGACCGAGGCCGAGCGGGTGGCGCGCTCGGCGCTGGGGTGGTTCGAAGAGGCCAAGGCACCGGGGCTGGCGCTGCGGGCGCGGGCGGTGGCGTTCGAGGCGGCCGTGACCGCACGCCAAGATCCGAGCGAGGACGGCGAGGCGCTGGCCGGCCCGCTCGAAGAGCAAGGGCTGAGCTGGCCGGCGCTTCGGGTGCGTTTGCAGGCCCGGCTCGCGCGCATTCGTTCGGCCGAGAGCGCCGGCTTGCCGACAAGGTCAGCGAGCGGCAGGGTCATCGGTCCGGTCCCGCCGGAGGCGCCCATCGACATCCGCCTGCTGGAGCGAGAGCTGCGTGCCGAGCTGGCGGTCGCCGCTGGCCGTGCGGTGGCTGGGCTTCGCGAGCTGCGGGCCGGGCTCGATGACTTCCATCTGTGGCAGAGCTCGTTCGGCAGCCTCGACCTGCAGACCAACGTCGCCGGGCACGGCCGGACCTTGGCCAGGCGCGGCCTGGAGCTGGCCGTCGAGTCGGGCGAAACCGACGTGCTCTTCGAGTGGTCTGAGCGCTCGCGGATGCTGGCTTCGCGGGTCCAGCCGGTGCGGCCGCCGTCTGATCCTCAGCTCGCCGCCGACCTGGCCGAGCTGCGCGGTGAGGTGTCGCCCGAACGCGAGCACGAGCTGCGTGAGCAGATCCGTCAGCGAGCCTGGCGGGTCAAGGGATCGGGGCAGGTCTCCGACCCGATCTCACTGCCTGACCTGCGTGAACGCATCGGAGATCATGCGCTCGTCGGGTACGTCGTCGCCGCCGGACGGATCGTCGCGATCGTCGCGACCGACGACGCGGCCACCCGGATCGACCTCGGCGAGCAGGCCGCGCTCGGGTCGCTCCTGGGCGGCCTGCTGCCGGATCTCGATGTCGCCGCGACCGACCTCCCGGGGCCGCTGGGTGCCGCCGTACGCGGCGACCTGACTGCCCGGCTCCAGCAGCTCTCCGACCTGCTCGTCGCGCCGATCTTGGACCGGATCGGCGACCGGCCGGTCGTGCTGACTCCCTCGGCGGTGCTGGCGGCCGTGCCATGGACGCTCCTGTCGGGCTTCACCGGCCGGCCCGTCACGGTGGCCCAGAGCGCCACCGCCTGGCTGAGCCGCGCCGACACTCCGCTGCGCACCCAGGTAGCCGGATTCGTCGCCGGGCCCCGCGTCATGCGCGCCGCCGACGAGGTCGCTCACAGCGCCACCGCTTGGCGCGGCTCGCACATCCTCACCGGCGCCGACGCGACCGCATCCGCCGTCTCCGCGCTGGCGGCCGAGGTCGACGTACTCCACCTGGCCGCACACGGCCACCACTCCGCCGACAACCCGCTCTTCTCCGGCCTCGAGCTCGCCGACGGCACCTGGTACGGCTACGACATCGACGGCCTCTCCGCCGTCCCCGACGTCGTACTTCTTTCGGCCTGCGAGGTCGGACGCTCAACCATTCGCTGGGGCGAGGAGCTGATCGGCCTGGTCGGAGCCTGGTTGCACGCCGGCGCCCGCGCCGTGATCGCCTCGCCCGCGGTGGTGGCCGACGAGGCTGCGTACGAAGTCTTCAGCCGCCTTCACGGCGCCCTCGCGAAGGGCCTTGCTCCTGCCGAGGCCCTCGCCGAGTCCCTCCCGGCAGCGACCACGGACGCCCCGCCGGCCCCGTTCGTCTGCTTCTCGTAGGTCGGACTGGGAGCATCGGTGTCCGGGTGGGCGAGGACTTTTCCGGGCCCCGCCCACCCGGCGTGCTTCGCTAGTTGGGCTCGTTGTGTGGGGCTGCGAGAGCGTAGATCGCCAGCGCAGTCGGCACGATCGTTGCGCCTGCGAGGTACACGCGTGCCTTCAAGCCGTCGAACGACATTGGTCCTCCTCTCGTCGGGTAGATGGGAGATGGCTGCGGGAACGGGGTTGGTTCAGGACGCCAGGGGCGCGGTCGTCGTCGAGTGAATGAGGACCACCTGGCCGTCGGCACTCCCCCTCTGCATCAGTGGCCCTCGTTGTGCGGGGCTGCGAGGGCGTAGATCGCCAGGGCGGTCGGCACGATCGTTGCGCCTGCGAGGTACACACGTGCCTTCAGGTCGTCGAATGTCATTGGTTCCTCCTCTCGTGGGGTAGAGACGGAGATCGGTGCGAGTCACACCGACGGTTGGACGGACCCATCGTCAGCGTCGACTGGCTCTGAAACTTCCTCGGTGCGGGGCAGAGAGCAGGCGACGATCAACAGGACGAGGCCGGAGAACAGAAAGACGTCCCCGATGCTCAAAACCTTCATCAACACGGGAACTGGGATCAGGTCTGCGAGCGGGGTCCAGAACGGCGACACGTCCTCGAGGCGGATGTAGCCGGGGGCGTCGGTGGCCAGATCGGTCTCGGTGTAACCCGCAGTACGTGCGCCCGAAATGCTGTACGGCATCGCCCCGAGAACCGCGATCGGGATGGCGTTCGACATGGTTCCGAGCGGGATCAGTGACAAGGCCCAGCGACCCGTTGCCCGATTCCCTAGCGATCGGTTCAGCCAAGAGAAGGTCAGCGCGACGACGATGATGAAGACGGCGTAAACGCGCCGCTCTGTGGTCTCCGGAACCTGTTCTGGCCACCAGCCGCGGTAATGCACGAACTGGAGTGCGGCGGCGATGGCGATCAGCCACGTACCGCGGATTCTTCTCAGCGACACCGCGACGTTCGGGCGGGCGACGATGATGAGGCCGACGATTGCCGGCAGCACCATCAGCGTGAGCATTCCTGGGCCGGGCATGCGAAGCAGGCTAGTGGCGTTGCGCGGAACCCGGGAGAGGAATGAGGCAACTGGGATCGGGCTGCCGGAGGTGTCGGCAGCCGGCCTGGCGCATGTGGCAAAAAATTCTCAAAGCCCTTGTATCAGCGGGGCTCCTGCGAACTCCTTGGGGCTGTCCGGACCGAGATTCGGGGGAATTCGGTTCGGACGCTGGCGCCGCCGCCTTGGGGGAGGCAGGCGGTTTCGGGGCCACAACGTGGGTTGGGCAAGAGGGGGATGCCCAACCCGCGAGTGGCCAAGACATGGGCCGGGCGGGGCGGTGAGGGGATTGACTGCCCCGCCCGGCAACCTTCGATTCTTCCGCGCCGACGCGGCTACGGCAATGGTTCCGCCGCCGCAGAACTGAAATGTGTTCTAGGCGGAACGGTCGAGGCGGCCGAGGCGCTTGCCGAGTGCGGGGGTGACCCGGTCGACCCAGGTCGCGGTGATGTGGGAGTCGTCGTAGTAGGTGACGACGTCGCCGACGACGAGCGGGCAGCGCTCGGTGCAGACCAGGTCGACGATGTCGACGTACGCGGCCTCGGTGCCCTCGAGCGCCTCCTGGGTCACCTCGTTGGAGTCGACCTCGGTGCCGTCGGGCTTCACGACGCAGTCCTCGAGGAGGTTGCGGGCGTCGGAGAGACACTCGCCGGGGTCGCTGTCGACAGCGGGGACATCGGCGAAGACGCGTACGTCCGGGGTGACCTTCTCGAAGGCGCTGACGCCGTGGCGTACGCCTTCGCGCCACTGCACCTCGGTCGAGACGCCGTCGCGCTCCTCCATGTCGAGCATGCCGCGGGCGCCGACGACGATCGTGTCCGGATCGAGCTCGGCGATCTGCTCGTTGGTCCACGACCGGAAGTCCTCGCACTCCTCGACGGTCATCTTCGAGGACTTCTGCTTGACGCCGTACGCAGCGCAACCGAGCTTCACGAACGGGACCAGCTTCACGTGCTGGCGCTCGGCGAGGGTGTCGAGGGCCGGCAGCCACATCCCGATGTGTGAGTCGCCGACCACCGCGACGGTGCGCTCGGCCTTGCCGTCGCCGTAGACGCAGTCGCCGTCGAGCTTGGTCTCGCCGTAGCCGGCGTAGCAGTAGCCGCCGCGCTCGGCCCACGAGTCGGTGGCGTCGAACTCGACCTCCGGCGGTAGCGGCGCGCCCTCCTCGGCGGCCTTGACCGTCTTCTTCAGCACGCCGGTGACCGGCTTGTCGTCGGTCTCGAGGACGTCGGGGTTCTCCTTGAACCACTCCTCGGCGTTGGCCTTGGCGACGTCGACCTGGTAGCCGGCGTACGCCTGCGAGCTCGTACCCGCGACCAGGGCGAGAGCCGCGGCGGCGGGCCAGAGCGCCAGCGCGCGGCGGCCCTTGGTGAGGTGCGGGATCTTGTGGCGCTGGAACGGCATCTCGATCCAGTGGTAGCTCGCCGCGGAGGCGGCCAGGATGAGCGCCAGCATGATCAGCAGCTGGCGGACGCCGCCGCCGGGGATGGCCTCGGGGGCGAGGATCAGGATCGGCCAGTGCCACAGGTAGAGGCTGAACGAGATGTCACCCAGGTAGCGCAGCGGCTGCTTCGAGAGCAGCCAGCCGGTCGGGGTGGCGGGGCCGGCGACCAGGAGGGCGACCGTGGCGAGCACCGGGACCAGGGCGTGCCAGCCCGGGAAGTGCGTCGCCTCGCTGAAGTTGGTCGTGGCGTAGACGAGGGTGCCGACACCGGCGATGCCGAGGGCGGCTGCGTACGGCTTCTTGATCCGGGTCAGTCGTCCGGCGACGCAGGCGAGCAGCGCCCCGGCGGCGAGCTCGAACGCCCGCGCCGGGGTGGAGAAGTAGGCCGTGGTCGGGTCGGCAGCGGTGGCGTGCAGCGACCAGGCGAGGCTGACCACCGCAACGAGTGCGGCGAGCGCGGTGATCGCGCGGCGGCGGTGGTGCTTCGGGATCCAGAGGGCGACCGCGAGCACCAGCAGCGGCCAGACGACGTAGAACTGCTCCTCGACCGAGAGCGACCAGTAGTGCTGGAACGGCGAGGGCGCGGCGTTGTTGAAGTAGTCGACCGCCTCCTTCGCGAAGTGCACGTTCGCCAGGAAGACCGCCGCCCAGCCTGCGTCGCCCGCGATCTGGTCGGTGCGGGTCTGGGGCAGGACGATCGCGCTGTAGGTGAGCACGACCAGCATCGTCGCGGTCGCCGCCGGCAGGATGCGGCGGGCGCGGCGAGCGTAGAACTGACTGATGCTGACTCTGCCGCTGCGGTCGGTCTCACGCAGCAGCAGAGTGGTGATCAGGAACCCGGAGAGGACGAAGAAGACGTCGACTCCGACGAACCCTCCCTCGAATCCTGAGAGCCCCGCGTGTCCTGCGATCACTAGACCGACAGCGACGGCACGGAGACCTTGAACATCGGCGCGCCAATTCGAACCCATTCGATCAACAATAAGTCAATGGCCCGGTTGGGTCATAGCCGACGGTCCCGCTGGGTGGTCTGATTCTCAGCCGATTCTTCACCTTTGGCGAGCGAGACCGCAGCTGTGGCGAACGAATCTTCGGTTGTGGCGGACGAATGTGCAGTTTCGTCCGTCAGAACTCACGTCTCGGCTGACAGAAGTGAAGATTCGGTGAGAATCGGTCAGAGTCGCTCGCGGAGCCAGGCGAAGTCGCTGGCGTGCTCCGCTGCGCCGCCCGGGGTCTCGCAGATCACCGGGGCCCCGGCGTCGCGGACCACGCCGGCGAGGAGGTCGGGGTCGATGCGGCCGGCCCCGAAGTTGGCGTGGCGGTCGGCGCCCGAGTCGAACTCGTCGCGGGAGTCGTTGCAGTGGACCAGGTCGATCCGGCCGGTGATCTTGAGGACGTCCTCGACCACCGTCTCGAGCGGGTTGCCGCCGGCGTGGGCGTGGCAGGTGTCGAGGCAGAAGCCGACATTCTCCGCACCTTCGGCGGTGGAGATGGCCTCCCAGACGCCGGCGATCCGGTCGAGGTAGCGCGCCATCGCGTTGTCGCCGCCCGCGGTGTTCTCGATCAGGAGCGGAACCTTGATGTCGGTCGCCTCGATCGCCTTGCGCCAGTTGTCGAAGCCCTTCGCCGGGTCGTCGTCCTTGTTGACGTGGCCGCCGTGGACGATCAGGCCCTTGGCGCCGACCTCGGCCGCGGTGTCCATGTGCTGCTGGAGGAGCTTGCGGCTCGGGATCCGGATCCGGTTGTTCGTCGTGGCGACGTTGATGATGTAGGGCGCGTGGACGTAGAGATCGACACCCTGCTCCTCCGCGCGCGCCTTGAGGGCGGCTGCGCCGTCCGCGTACGTCACCACCGGGCCCTTGTAGGACTGCGGATCGCCCAGGAAGAACTGCACCAGGCCCGCGCCGCGCGCGGTCGCCTCGGCAACGGGGTCGGTCTGGTCTACGTGGGCACCGATCGCAACAGCCATGGCTTCAGTCTAGGACGCGGCACCGACATATGTTGGCTTGACTTCATACCTTACGGGGGTATGGTAGGCCGCATGGACGAGCACACCGGGCCCGAAGGCCACGCGGATCACGGATACCTCCACAACAAGAACAAGGAGGCCTATCTCAAGCGCCTCAAGCGCATCGAAGGTCAGGTGCGCGGGCTGCAGCGGATGGTCGAGGACGAGGCGTACTGCATCGACATCCTCACCCAGGTCTCCGCCTCGACCAAGGCGCTCCAAGCCGTCGCCCTCGGGCTGCTCGATGAGCACCTCGGACACTGCGTCGCCGGCGCGGTCCAGAACGGTGGCGCCGAGGCCGACGAGAAGCTCGCCGAGGCCTCTGCCGCCATCGCTCGCCTCGTCCGGTCCTGATTGTCAACAATCCAACAACCCAGAGAGATTCTCATGAGCACTCAGAACTTCACTGTCGTCGGTATGACCTGCGGACACTGCGTCTCCTCCGTCACCGAAGAGGTCACCGAGATCGCCGGCGTGAGCAATGTCGACGTCGACCTGGCCTCGGGCAACGTCACTGTCACCGCCGCTGAGCCGATCTCGGACGACGCGATTCGCGCGGCCGTCGAGGAGGCCGGCTACTCGCTGGCCTGATCATGATGACCCCCACCGCCGCGAATCCGACCGAGCAACAGCTCGAGATCGAGGGCATGGCCTGCGCGAGCTGCGTGCGCCGTGTCACCAAGGCCATCAGCCGTGTCGAGGGTGTCGAGGACGCCAACGTCAACCTCGCCACCGAGACCGCCCTCGTTCACTTCGACCCCACCCGCACCGACCTCGCCGAGATCAGCGCCGCCATCGAGAAGGCGGGCTATCAGGCCGTCCTGAGATCGTCGACTGTCGACAATCCACAGGAGCCGCACATCGACGAGGCGGCGACGGCTGAGTCGGGTCGGGACGTACGCCGCACGGAAGAGCTCGTCCAGCTCAAGCGGCGGTGGGTCACGGCCCTGGCGGTGGGGCTCGGCCTGATGGCCTTGATGTACATCCCGCTCCCCGTCGACGCCATGGAGCCGGTGATGTCGATCGTGCTCGTGGTCGCCGCGGTCACCCAGTGGTGGGCGGGCCGGGACATCTACGTCGCGGCGGCTCGAGGCGCACGCCACGGGACGGTCGACATGAACACTCTGGTCACGCTCGGCACCGGCATCGCCTTCGCCTACAGCGCCTTCGTGACCCTGTGGATGGGGCAGGCCGAGGCGTGGGGCCTGCCGCTCCACCTCTACTTCGAGACCGCCCTGGTCATCGTCGCGCTGGTGCTGATGGGCCGCTGGCTCGAGGCCCGTGCGAAGTCGCGTACGGCCGACGCGGTCAAGGCTCTCGTCGGCCTCATGCCGGAGACGGCCACGGTGGTCCGCAACGGCCGTGACGTCACGGTCCCGGTCGCGAACCTGCAGGTCAACGACCGGATTCGCGTACGCGCCGGGGAGAAGGTCCCGGTCGACGGCCGCATCGTCGCCGGATCGTCCTACGTCGACGAGTCCATGCTCACCGGCGAGAGCGACCCGGTGCGGAAGACCGAGGGCGACATCGTCATCGGCGCGACGATCAACCAGACCGGCTCGTTCGAGATCGAGGCGACCGCGGTCGGCGCCGAGACCACGCTGGCGCAGATCATCGCCATGGTCGAGTCGGCCCAGGGCTCCGGCACCAAGCTGCAGCGCCTCGCCGACCGGGTCTCGGCGGTGTTCGTGCCCGCCGTCCTCGTCGTGGCGGCGCTGACCTTCATCGGGTGGCTAGTCCTCGGCCCCGACGCCGAGCGTCTGACCAGCGCCGTCACCGCGGCCATCGCGGTCCTCATCATCGCCTGTCCGTGCGCCCTCGGCCTGGCCACGCCCGCCGCTGTCATGGTCGGCGCCGGCCGCGCCGCTGAGCTCGGCGTACTCGTCGGCTCCGGCGAGACCCTGGAGCGCGCCCGCTCCGTCACTGCGATCGTCTTCGACAAGACCGGGACGATCACCCACGGCAAGCCCGAGGTCTCCGAGATCACCCCGGCTGCCGGCTGGACTAGCGACGAGCTGGTGCGGATCGCCGCCGCCGCCGAGACCGGCAGCGACCACCCCCTCGCCACCGCGCTCCGAGCCCGTGCCGAGGCCTCGGCCGACACCGGAGACGCGGAGGTCTCGGCGTTCGAGGCCCACCCGGGCCGCGGGATCAGCGCGTACGTCGACGGGCGCCGGGTCGTCGTCGGCAACTCGGCGATGCTGGCCGAGGACGGCATCGACGCCGCCGACAACGGCTCCGTCCTGGTCGCGGTCGACGGCACGTACGCCGGATCGATCCGGGTCGCGGACCAGGTCCGCGACGAGGCCAAGGAGACCGTGCGCCTGCTCGAGGAGTCGGGCGTCGAGGTGCACATCCTCAGCGGCGACGCAGCCGCGACGGTGGCGAAGGTGGCCGACGAGGTCGGCGTACGTCACGCCGCCGGCGGCCTGCTGCCCGAGCAGAAGCTCGCCAGGATCCAGCAGCTCCAGGACGAGGGCAAGGTCGTCGCGATGGTCGGCGACGGGATCAACGACGCCCCGGCGCTGGCCCAGGCCGACGTCGGGATCGCGATCGGCACCGGCACCGACGTCGCCCTGGCAGCCTCCGACATCACCCTCGTGGGCGGCGACCTCCGCGGCGTGGTGACCGCGCTGGCGCTCTCCCGGCGTACCGTCGCGACGATCAAGCAGGGCCTGTTCTGGGCGTTCGCCTACAACGTGCTCCTCATCCCCGTCGCCGCGCTCGCCCTTCTCGACCCGGTCCTCGCCGGCGCCGCGATGGCGATGAGCTCGGTCAGCGTCGTCACCAACGCGCTGCGCCTGCGCGGCTTCCGCCGTCCCGAGACCCCCGAGGCGTACGCCGGCCGGGGCTTCGTCACCCGCGTCCGCGACGGCGGGTACCTCCTGGTCACGGCCGTGATCGCGATCTCGATCGGCGCCGGCCTGACCTACCTGAGTCGCACCGAGCCCGCTCAGCGCGGGATGAACGGCATCCTGGAATGGGCGCAGGGGATGAGCCCGATGCGTCCGTCGATGACGGAGATGCACGAGGTCGACATCGCCCCTGTCGCCTCCGACGAGTCGGGCATCGACGTCGCGATCACGCAACGTGAGGGTGGCCTCCGGTTCCTCGTCACGGACGCCGCGACCGGCGACCCGGTCACCGACCTCGGCCGCACCCACCAGGCCTGGATGCACGTGATCGTGACCAGCCAGGACCTCTCCTGGTTCCGCCACCTCCACGCCGAGCCGACCGGCCGACCGGGCGAGCTCGAGACCGACGTGACCTTCCCCGCCGGAGGCACCTACCGCGTCGACACCGAGTTCCGGCGCCGGGCCGACATGGCCGACGTGCTCGACCGGCAGCAGCTCACCGTCGAAGGTACGCAGCCCCCGGCCGTCCCGCTGGAGGCGAGCCCGAGATCGTCGACTGTCGACAATCTAACCGTCACGCTCGAGGGCACGCCGGTCGCCGACCAGCAGAGCGACCTGCACTTCAGGTTCGAGGACAGCACCGGGAAGGTTGTCGACAATCTGCAGCCCTACCTCGGCGCGGCCGGCCACGTCGTGGTCATGAGCGCGGACGGCGAGACGTTCGTGCACGGCCACGCCGAAGGCGACGAGCTGGCGGTCCCCGGTGCCTCGTTCGGGCCCGAGCTCGGGTTGCACCTGGACGTACCGAAGGCTGGTCTCTACCGCCTCTGGGCCCAGTTCCGGCTCGGCGACGGAGAGGTGATCACGGTGCCGTTCACGGTCGAGGCCGTGGATTCGGCCACGGAAACCGCTGGTTGATACCCTGACTCGTCCCTCTCCACAGACGGAGATGGGACATCGCATCAGCCCTCCTGCCATGGAGAGACCATGGCCGCCGAGTCCGTAGGAGGTGGAGAACGCTATGCGCGCCTATGAAGTAATGGTGATCCTCGAGCCCAGCCTCGATGAGCGCACCGTCGCCCCGACCCTTGACAAGTTCCTGAAGGTCGTCACCACTGATGGTGGCACCGTCGAGAACGTTGACGTCTGGGGACGCCGTCGTCTGGCCTATGAGGTCAACAAGAACGCCGAGGGCATCTATGCCGTCGTCAACCTGACCGCCGAGCCCAAGACCGTTCTGGAGCTCGACCGCCAGCTTGGCCTCAACGAGCAGATCCTGCGTACGAAGGTCATCCGTCCGTCCAAGTGACGCGGATGTCACCGTCGGTAATTGTCGGTGCGGGGTCCTATGTTTGGGCCCATACGGGAAATAGCTCCTGAACCGACACCGACACCCAGATCAGACTCAAGGGAGATCTCATGGCAGGCGACACCGTCATCACCGTGATCGGCAACCTCACCGACGACCCGGAGCTTCGCTTCACGCCGTCCGGTGCAGCCGTTGCCAACTTCACGATTGCTTCGACGCCCAGCAGCTTCAACCGTCAGACCAACGCGTGGGAGGACGGGGAGACCCTCTTCCTGCGCTGCTCGATCTGGCGCCAGGCTGCTGAGAACGTCGCCGAGTCCCTGCAGCGCGGCATGCGTGTCGTCGCTCAGGGTCGCCTGAAGTCGAGGTCCTACGAGACGCGTGAGGGCGAGAAGCGCACTGTCTTCGAGCTCGAGTGCGACGAGATCGGTCCCTCGCTCCGCTACGCGACCGCCAAGGTCACCAAGGCCAGCCGCCAGTCCGGCGGCCAGGGTGGCGGCGGCGGTTACAACCAGGGCGGCGGCGGTGGCTACAACCAGGGTGGTGGCTACGGCGGCCCCCAGGGCGGTGGCCAGCAGGCTCCGGCCGGTGGCAACGACCCGTGGGCCTCGCCGGCTCCGCAGCAGCCCGCCAACGCGGGCGGCGGCGCACCGGCCAACGACCCGTGGGCGACCCCGGGCGTGGGCAACGACGAGCCTCCCTTCTGATCAACAGATCCACATTCCGAATCCCTCAACCATTCCGGCGCTTGCCGGGCTTCTAGAAAGGAAGCACCACAATGGCCAAGGCAGTGATTCGCAAGCCTAAGAAGAAGGTTTGCCAGTTCTGCAAGGAGAAGGCGACCGGTGTCGACTACAAGGACGCCACCCTCCTCCGTAAGTTCATCTCCGACCGCGGCAAGATCCGTGCCCGTCGCGTGACCGGCAACTGCGTCCAGCACCAGCGCGACGTGGCCATCGCCGTCAAGAACGCGCGCGAGGTTGCTCTGCTGCCCTACACCTCCACCGGTCGCTGAGGAGGATCGACATGGCTACCAAGATCATCCTTCAGCAGGAGGTCACCGGGCTGGGTTCCGCCGGTGACGTCGTCGAGGTCAAGGACGGCTACGCCCGCAACTACCTGATCCCGCGTGGCGACGCCATCCGTTGGAGCCGCGGCGCCGAGTCGCAGGCTGACTCGATCAAGGCTGCGCGCTCGGCTCGCTCCGTGCGCGACGAGGCTCACGCCGCCGAGATCAAGGGCAAGCTCGAGGCCAACACGGTCAACGTGAAGGTCCGCGCCGGCAAGGACGGCCGCCTCTACGGCGCCGTCACCGCCGCCGACATCGCCTCCGCGGTCTCCGAGACCACCGGCGAGTCGATCGACAAGCGCACCATCGCGCTGGGCAATCCGATCAAGGCGCTCGGTGCTCACGAGGTCTCCGTCAAGCTCCACGACGAGGTGTCCGCCAAGCTGGCCCTCAACGTGGTCCCCGCTTGATCTAGGGATTCACCCAGGCCCGCCTCCTCCGGGAGGCGGGCCTGTTCGTTTTCGCCGAGAAGTCAGGTACGTCGGCCGAGACGTCACTCAGGTCGTTCGACCGGGCACCTGAGTGACATCTCGGCCGACGCGAGTGACGCCTCGGGTCAGAACTTGTTGGCGATGTCGGTCAGCTTCGCGACGTACGCCGGCCAGTCGTACTCCGACGGGATGTTGTCGCCAGCCCGGCGCCAGCCGACGGCACCGTCGGCCTCTTCACGAAGGATGTCGGCCTGTCCGCCGTGACCGGCGAGGTCGGCGAAGAGGTGCACCAGCATCTGGTGCAGGGTGACCTCCTCGTTGCCCCAGTGCGGCACGTGCCCGACGGCGTCCAGCGAGAGCGCCTCGATCGTCTCGTCACCGTGGGCGATGACCCGGCGGTAGAGGTCGATGATGCCCTCGATCGTCTCGTCCTCGGTGGCGTACCAGTCCGCCTGCGGGTCGATGTCCCACTGCTCTTCCGAGATCAGCTCCTCGGGATGCGGGAAGGGACGCCCGAACGTCGACCCGAGATAGACGGCCTCGACCCCGGTGACGTGCTTGATGATGCCGAGAAGGTTGGTGCCGGTCGGCGTACGCGGCAGCCGCGCCTCCCGCTCCGAGAGGCCCTCGACCTTGGAGATCAGCGCCTCGCGGCGGGTATCGATGTACGTCTTCAGGGTGCTCTTCGGATCGGCGGGCATGTCCTGACCTTGACGCCAAGCCGGGTTCGGCGCAACCGAGTATGCGGGTGAGGCTCAGACGCCGGTGACCAGCCAGCGGTCGCTGCGGGCACGGAGCGTCAGCACCACGAAGCGGGCGCCCATGAAACCGACCGCGAAGGTGATCCACACCCACACCAGCCCACCGCCAAGGGCGACGGCTGCCGCGACGAGCGGGACATAGGCGACGAGGGTCCAGACTCCACCCCAGGCCAGATAGCGCCCGTCGCCGGCGCCGATGAGCACCCCGTCGAGCACGAAGACGACGCCCGCGATCGGCTGCGCGATCGCCGCCACGATCACCACCGGCACCAACAGATCGCGCACCGCCTGGTCCTCGGTGAAGAGTGCGCCGAGGAACGGAGAGAGAGCAGCCAGGAGTACGCCGGCCACGACGCCGATCACGACGCCCCACCACACCATCCGGGCCGTGATGGCCCGGGTCTCCCGGGTGTCGCCGGCCCCGAGCGACCGCCCGGTCAGCGCCTGGGCGGCGATCGCGATCGCATCGAGCACGAACGCCAGGAACGTCCACAGAGTGAAGGCGATCTGGTGGGTCGCCAGGGCGACGGCCTGGTCGCCGACGGCGAGATGGGTGACGGCGTACGTCGTGACCAGCAGAGCCATGCGCAGCGTCAACGTGCGAACCACGAGGGCCACGCCGGCCCGCGCGGAGGCCCGGATCCCGGGCGCATCCGGGTGCAGCGGTACGCCTTGGCCGCGGGCGGCACGCACCACGACGTACGTCAGCATCCCGGCCGCCAGCACCTGTGCGATCACCGAGCCGATCGCCGAGCCGGCGATGCCGAGCCCGGCGCCGTAGACGAGGGCGAGGTTGAGCACGATGTTGAGTACGTTGGCCACGACCGCCGCGACCAGCGGGGTCTTGGTGTCCTGCAGCCCACGGAGCACACCGGTGGCCGCGAGCATCATCAGCAGCGGTGTCACCCCGAGGACGGCGATCCGGAGGTAGGTGGTCGCGGGGCCGACCACCTCGTCACCTGCGCCGACCGCCCGGCTGAGTGGCTCGGCCAGAACCATCACCGGGATCGTGACGACGACCCCGATGATCACCGCGAGCCAGATCCCGTCGATGCCCTGTCGAAGCGCGCCGGCGGTGTCGCCGGCGCCGATGCGGCGGGCGACCGATGCTGTGGTGCCGTACGCGAGGAAGACGCAGAGCCCGACGATCGTCTGGAGCACGACGCCCGCGACACCGAGGCCGGCGAGCTCGCGCGTGCCGAGATGACCGACGATCGCGGAGTCCGCCAGCAGGAAGAGCGGCTCGGCGACGAGGGCCAGAAAGGCGGGGATCGCGAGCCGCCAGATCTCCTTGTCGAGGCCTCGGCGGTCGGTCTTCGAGTAGCTCTTCGCATCCGCCCGGCTCGTCACGGTCTCAAGGTTAAACACCGTCGGCGCGAGGCGTTGTTCAGGGCAGGTGGAAAACCTGTGGAAAACGTCGTTGCGGCGCTATGTCGACAAAACGCCCAAGGGTGCACGACGATCTCGGCGATGAACCCCGATGGGCTGCCGACTTTCTTTCGTCCACAGCCTATGGACAACAAAATCCCAGGTCAGAGTAGCTTTACCAATCGGATGACCCTAGTTATGCACAGGCAGTTCCCCAGGCTGTTCACATTGACCAGGGTGTCGTCCACCGCTATCCCCCGGTTATCCCCAGGGCCTGTGGATAACCTGCTGTCGCCGATGTGGGATGCGACGTAGGGTCACGGAGACTTGAGGGTGTCGTCGAGGGTCGGCCCAGGACTGCGCGAGCAGAACTGTCGGTGCCCACCCGTAGCGTGGAACCGAATCGACCGAGATCACGCCGCGACGATCCGCAGACCACGGAGGGGCAAGGGAATGAGCGTCACTGAGACCGGCTCGATGGGCGGTCCGGGCGACTTCCCGGAGCCGCCGTTCGAGGAGTGGGGCGACGGCCCCGCGGCGTACGAACCGGGCAACGCCCCGCGCGCGGTCAACGACCGCACGCCACCGCAGGACATGGCTGCCGAGCAGGCTGTCCTCGGTTCGATGCTGATCTCGAAGGATGCCATCGCCGACGTCTCCGAGACGCTGCGCGGCACCGACTTCTACCGCCCGACGCACGAGACCATCTACGACGCGATCATCGATCTCTACGGTCGTGGTGAGCCCGCCGACATGGTCACCGTCGCCGACGAGCTGCGCCGCAAGGGTGAGCTGGAGCGCATCGGTGGCGCTCCTTACCTGCACACGCTCGCCTCCAACGTTCCGATCGCCGCCAACGCCGGTTACTACGGCGAGATCGTCCGCGAGAAGTCGGTCCTGCGCCGCCTGGTCGAGGCCGGCACCAAGATCGTGCAGATCGGCTACGCCGGCGAGGGCGAGGTCGACAACATCGTCGACGAGGCCCAGGCCGAGGTCTTCAAACTCACCGACAAGCGCTCCGGTGAGGACTACTCCCCGCTCGCCGACATCATGGATGGCGTCCTCGACGAGATCGAGGCGATCTCCAACCGCGAGGCCGGCCTCTACGGCGTCCCCACCGGCTTCGCCGACTTCGACGAGCTCACCAACGGCTTCCACTCCGGCCAGATGATCATCGTCGCGGCCCGACCCGCGATGGGTAAGTCGACCCTGGCGCTCGACTTCTGTCGTGCGGCCTCGATCCATAACAACCTGACCAGCGTCTTCTTCAGCCTGGAGATGAGCCGCTCCGAGATCACCATGCGTCTCCTGAGCGCCGAGGCCAAGGTGCCGCTCAACCACATCCGCAACGGCAACATGTCCGACGACGACTGGAACAAGCTGGCCCGCAAGATGGGCGAGGTCTCCAGCGCGCCGATGTTCATCGACGACAGCCCCAACATGACGATGATGGAGATCCGCTCCAAGGCCCGAAGGCTCAAGCAGCGCCACGATCTCCGGCTCATCGTCATCGACTACCTGCAGCTGATGAGCTCCGGCAAGAAGGTCGAGTCCCGTCAGCTCGAGGTCTCCGAGTTCTCCCGTCAGATCAAGCTGCTGGCCAAGGAGCTCGAGGTCCCGATCATCGCGCTGTCCCAGCTCAACCGTGGTTCCGAGCAGCGCGCCGACAAGCGCCCGGCCGTCTCCGACCTCCGTGAGTCAGGCTCGCTGGAGCAGGACGCCGACATGGTCGTCCTCCTGCACCGCGACGACGTCTACGAGAAGGAGTCGACCCGCCCCGGCGAGGCCGACGTGATCATCGCCAAGCACCGCAACGGCCCCACCCGCGACCTCGTCGTCGCCTTCCAGGGCCACTACAGCCGCTTCGTCGACATGGCCCACTGAGCGCGGGACACGTCGCTGAGACGCAGCGGAGACTGACCTCCGCCGATGGTCAGGATCCGGCCGCGTCGCTCGGGGATTGACCTTCCGCCGCAGCCTTGATCCCCTCCAGCGTCTGCCGCATTCCCGCGCGCTGGACCTCGGTGAACGTCGCTTGCCCTCCCAAGAAGCCATCGGTGAGCTTCAGCGACATGTCGGAGATGCCGTCGGGTGTTTCGCGCCGCTGAGTGAGTCGCGTACCGCCGTGGCTCGTCGGCTCGAGGCGGAAAGACCAGACGACCCAGTTCTCCTGGATCCGAAAGGCCAGCTCCTGTTCGGCCTCGAAGCGAACGATCTCCCCGTGAGTGGTCCACTCCAGATCGCCGTGACTGTTCCGATTGGTGAACTGCGCGCCGAGCTCGACCCGCTCGTACCCGTCTCGGAGTCGCGTGGAGTCCACCTGCGGACTCCACTGCGGGATGCTGCGTACGTCCTGAACGAGTTCCCAGACCTGGGCGGGCGCGGCGGCGATCTCGACGGAGTCCTGGAGCAGCGGTTCGTAGTCCTCGGGCACGGCAACCTCCTAGTTGTGCGACCGATCGGTCGTGCTTCCCGACTCTAGCGACGCAGAGAGATTTACGTCCAGTCGGACGTATAGAATGTCTCACGTGACTTCTGAGGGCTCCGAGGACGGACGACGTGCCAGAGGTGACGCGACCCGGCGCAAGGTGGCCCGCAAGGCGGCAGATATCGCGACCACCCACGGGTTGGACTCGATCACCGTCGGGTCACTGGCCGCACAGGTCGGGGTGAGCAAGAGCGGCATCCTCACCGTCTTCGACAACCGGGAGTCGATCCAGGTCGCGGCGGTGCGTGAGGCGTCGCGGGTCTATCGCGAAACGGTCATCGCGCCGGCACTGCCGAGCGAGCCGGGCAAGGACCGCCTGCGAGCACTGGTCGACGCCTGGGTGGCCTACCTGATGGCCAACACCTTCCCGGGCGGGTGCTTCATCGCCGCGACCACCGTCGAATACGGTCACCGTGAGGGCGTGGTCGCCGAGGCGGTGCGCGAGCTGAAGCGCCAATGGCTCGACTTCCTGGCCGCCGAACTGACGGCCGCGCACTCCGACGACCCGAGTGGCGATGCCTTCCGGATCGACGCCTTCCTCAATGCGGGCAACAACAACTGCCAGCTCTTCGGAGACGACGCCGAGCTGGAGCGCGCCCGAGACCTGGTCCTGCAAGTGATCGGGTGAGACGGACACGCCAGAGCTTCAGCTCCGTTGCTCGAGCGGCACGTACTCGAAGGTCGGACCGGCTGTCGTCTTCCCGTCGCCGGTAGGCATCTTCATCAGCGCCATCGCCTGCTTGCGGAGCCCGAACATGGCTCCGACAGCGTCCTGCATCTGGCTGGGATCGCCGTTGAAGGCCTGCTCGAGCAGGTACAGAACCAGGCTGTAGGTCTGGTTGAACTCCTCTTGGGCGACGCGGATGGGGCTGCCCTCCGGATAGTCCGCGGTACGCGGGTTGGGCCGCATCGGCAGCACACCGTCGAAGTCGATCGCGATCTCCTTGCCGGTCGGGCCGGACTGCGGTGTGTCCCCGGTCTGGTAGCGGCGGCCCAGGCGGAGCTCCTGGAACCTGTAGTAGTGCGCGACCTCGTCCCTGTCCGGGTGGAAGACGTCGCGATCGCCGTCCCACACGTTCGTACGCGCGGCGCCCTCGCCCTGCTCGACGATCTCGGCCAGCGCGGCCGAAGCGGACTTCAGGTCGACGACCGGCAGCACCTCGCCACCTCCGCCCCGGAGGTGGAACTCGCCGATCTGCCGGGCCGGGTCGCCACTGAACACGTTCTCCTCGCCGAGCTGGTCGCACAGGGTGCGCAGGCCGGCCTCGATCGCGGCGTAGAACTGCCCGATCGTCTGATACTCGTCACCCTGCGGCGGTGCGTCGACGGACGCCGGCTGTTCGATGCGCAGGAACAGCTCGAGCGCCTCGGGGCCGAACGGGACGAGATGGACGTGGACGGACCGGTCGCCGTGGGGCAGCGGATGGGGGTACGCCGGGAGCAGCTCCGGCGCGTCCAGCACGGGAGAGCCGCCGACGGCGTTGAGCAGGTTCGCGGCCAGCGCCAGATGGATCATCTCCTCCGCGAGGACCGTGCCCACGACCTGGGCGGCCTCGGGGTTGCGGGCCGGGTCCAGGGAGTAGAGCGCGCACAGGTAGGGAGGAATCGTCGCGTGCTCGAGCTCGATCGCCCACTGCAGGTGGCGGCGGAGATCGTCGATCGTGTCGATGGCGTGGGCGCCAGGGGAGTCCATGGGGTACCTCGGTTCGTCAGGTCGGTATCTCCCATCACGACCGGACCAGCCCTCGGTTTGTGACGGCGGGTCCGAAAGCGGGAATCGCATCCGCGGACCTTCTGTCACAGATCGACGTCCTGTCCGGTCCTCATTGATGAGCGCCGTTCCGGATCGGCCGGAACGCGAGATGGAAGGAACACCATGAAGATCGTCGTGATCGGCGGAACTGGCCTGATCGGCTCGAAGCTCGTCCGGAAGCTGGCCGAGCACGGCCATGAAGCGGTGCCCGCGTCACCCAACTCGGGCGTGAACACCCTGACCGGCGAAGGGCTGGCCGAGGTGCTGGAGGGCGCTGACGTCCTGGTGGACGTCTCGAACTCGCCCTCGTTCGCCGACGATGCCGTGCTGGACTTCTTCCGTACGTCCACCGGGAACCTCCTCGCCGCCGAGGAGAAGGCTGGGGTCGGACACCACGTGGCCTTGTCGGTGGTCGGCACCGAGCGTCTCGCCGAGAGCGGCTACTTCCGCGCGAAGATCGAGCAGGAGAGGCTGATCAAGGAGTCCGGCCGGCCGTACTCGATCGTGCACGCCACGCAGTTCTTCGAGTTCGTGGGCAGCATCGCCCAAGCGGCTACCGAGGGAAACACGGTCCGTCTGTCCGACGCGCGGATCCAGCCCATCGCGGGCGAGGATGTGGCCGCCGCGGTCGGCCGAGTCTCCGTGGGTACGCCGCTGAACGGCACGCTCGAGGTGGCCGGGCCCGAGCAGTTCGGTCTCGACGAGCTGATCCGCACCGGGTTGAGCTACCGCGGTGACGCCCGCGAGGTCGTCACCGACCCGGAGGCGCGCTACTTCGGTGCCCTGCTGGACAAGGACATGCTCCTGCCAGGCCCCGACGCGCAGTTGGCGGCCACCCGGTTCGCCGACTGGCTGCCGCTGAACCCGCCGCCGGCGAAGTGACCACGACCGATCACGATCGTCGCGCGGCGGCCCTCTGAGAGCCTCTAGAGTTTGGCTGGTGCCGGACGGCGACCGAGACGCGACGGTGGGGGCGGTGGGATGACGGATTCCGAGGTGCGTGATCTCGGTGACGCTGAGGATCTCGAGGCGGCGACCGCTGTCTTCACCCGGGTGCGACCGCGCCTGTTCGGGATTGCGTATCGCATGCTCAGCAGCGTCACCGAGGCCGAGGACCTGGTGCAGGACGTGTGGCTGCGCTGGCAGGCGTACGACCGGTCCACGGTGGCCAACCCGGAGGCGTTCTTGGCGACCACCACCACCCGGCTGGCCATCAACGTCCTGCAGTCGGCGCGGAAACGGCGTGAGACCTACATCGGGCCGTGGCTGCCCGAACCGGTTGACACCGGGGCGGACCCGTACCTGGGTGCGGAGCGGGCCGAGGCTCTGCAGTTCGCGTCTCTGCTGCTGATGGAGAGGCTCACCCCGAGCGAACGGGCCGCCTACGTCCTGCGAGAAGCCTTCGAATACTCCTACGCGCAGATCGCGGACATCCTGTCCTCGACCGAACCGGCCGTACGTCAGCTGGTCAGCCGGGCACGCAAGCACATCGCCGGCGAGCGGCGGGCGCCGGTGGCCGCGGAAGAGCAGCGGGAGCTGCTGACCACGTTCCTCACCGCTGCCCGCGCCGGCGATCTGGCCGCGTTGGAGCGACTCTTCACGCCGGACGTGACCAGCCTGTCCGACGGCAACGGCCGGACGGGTGTCGCCCGTACGCCGCTCGTCGGCGCCGAGCGGGTCGCGAAGTTCCTCAAGGCGATCTCCACCTGGTTCTGGGAGGGCGTCGAGGTGCGCTGGACGACCACGAACGGACAGACGTCCGCCGTACTCGTCCGCGACGGCTCCGCGTACGGCCTGGTCACCATCGACGCCACCGCCGACGGCATCGATCAGGTGTTCTGGCTGGTCAACCCCGAGAAGAACAAGGGCGTGTCCGCCGCAGGCTGAGTCGCCGAGGACACACCAGGCGACCGCGAAAGAACGGGGCACGATGTGCGCACATCCTGGGGTCCGCTCGATCGACACGACCTGGTCGTCCGCAGGTTCGCCGAAGCCTGTGGCAGGGGAGACGTCACCGCGCTGACCGCCGTCCTGGGCGTCGAGGTCGTCGGCACCTGCGACGCCGGCGGACTCGTACCCGCCCCTGACGAGCCTCTGCACGGTCAGGCAGAGGTCGCCCGCCTGGTCGCGACGCTGTGCGGGCAGACCGGTGTCGACCTGGCAGTCGAGTCGATCAACGGCCGCGCCGGCCTGGTCCTGCGCCACGGCTCTCGCGCTGTCGCGGTCATCGGCGCGGAGACGGCCGGGTACGAGATCGCGACGCTGTGGATCGTGCTCAACCCCGCCAAGCTGGGCGACTGGCACCGCAGTTGACCGGGCCCGCACGACGTGTGCCGTGCGGTCCCGGTCAGCTCAGTTCAGCTCCGCGACCAGCCCTTCGCCTGGAGCTCCTGCTCGGACACGAACTCGAGCATCGGCTTGCCCGGCTCGCAGAGCATCGTGACGGTGAACCGCACCGGGATGTCGTCGCGGTTGTTGCCGTCCTGGTAGTGGATGACGTCCCCGCCCGGCTCCCAGAAGGTCTCGCCGGCACGGACGACACGCGGCGGCTCGCCCTCGAGCTCGAACACCATCTCGCCCTCCAGCACGTAGCCGAAGGCCGGCCCGGAGTGGCGGTGCGGCGGGGTGCCGGGGTCGCCCGGCGGGTACTCGATGACGATCGTCATCGCGTGCGCCCCCTCCGGGATGAAGGGCGGTTTGGCTTCCTGAAGCACGGTCAATGACATGGGAGTCCTCCTCGATGAACGGTGCACTCGGTAGACCGGACAGCGGTGAGATCTGTGACTCCCGAGTTCGCGGGACGTCTGGGCCGACGGTCACGATGCAGGTGAGAAGAGCCGGTCCAGGTGCTGGTCGATGGCCGCGAGCGCGGCCTGGGGCTCGATCACGCCGAGCTCCAGCAGCGGCGTGAATCCGGTCAGCGAGAGGATGAGGTCCGTCTCGATCGCAAGGTCGCGGTCGGCGGAGATGTGCCCATCGGCCATCGCCTCTCGGATGAGACGCTCGACCATGTCGCGACCCTGGCGCAGGCCGACACCGGCCACCTCGCGCAGCTCGGGGTCGTGCAGCGCCTCGAGGACGTACGCCGCGTTCATCCGGCTGGTGGCGCGCGCATCGGGGTGCAGCGGGAGCATCTCGGTGAGCACCACCCGGAGTACGTCGCGGGGATGTGGAGGCTGCGCGACCCCGGTCAGGGCGCGCGCGACCCGGTTCGAGGTCTGTTCGGCGGCGAACTCCATCGCGAAGGTCAGCATCGCGGCCCGGGACGAGAAGTAGTGCTGCAGTTGCCCGAGGGAGACATCCGCTTCCCGGGCGACCTCGCGCATGGTCGCTCGCGGCCAGCCCTGTTGCTCGACCACCCGCCACAGCGCGTGCGCGATCGCCTCTCGTCGCTCGCGGTGGTCGACCTGCTTCGGCATCCTCGGTCCCTTCTCGTTTCAATACGCGTGACATAATACACGTGACTTATATCCGCAGAGGGAGGTGACCAACGGTGATGCCCTACGACCCGTACGCCTTCGCGATCGACGACGCGGTCGCCGTCGCCCTCCTCGCCGACTTCCAGGTCCGTAAGGCGATCGCACGTGGCGACTTCGACGACCTGCCCGGCAGCGGTGAGCCGATCGACCTACCGGACCAGCACGATCCGGAGTGGTGGATCAGGAGCCTCATCGAGCGTGAGCACGTTGTGCTGCTGCCACCGTCGATCCAGCTCCGCAAGGACGATGCCGCACTGGATGCGCGCCTGGATGAGCTGGAAGACGAGAAGGCCGTACGCCGCGAGATCGACGACTTCAACGCGCAGGTGATCCGCGCCCGCTATGAACCGCCGGCGGGCCCGCCGCTGATCACGATGCCACGCGACCCCGACACCACGGTTGCCGAATGGGCCGCCCGCCGCGCGGCGCGAGAGAGGAGACCTCGCGAACCGGCACGCACGGATGATCGGCGACGCCGTGGGTTTCGGCTCTTCCGTCGTCGCTGAGCGCCTCGGCGAGCGCCGCGCGTTCGGTACGCTCGCTCAATGGCCGACCTCGATGCCGTCGAAGACCGGATCTGGGCGCTTCTCGCCCGTTACCGCAACGAGCTCGAGGACGCGACGATCTACGGGATGCCGTCGTTGCGCTGGCCGGGCTCGGGCGCCCATGACTACTTCGCGGCGGTCAAGCGGAGCTCGCAGAAGGTGAGTCTCTACGCGATCGCCGTCGACACCTGGCCGGAGGCGCTCGATGGCTCGTCGGAGGCGTTCCGCAAGCGGCGTACGGGCAAGGCGACCTTCTCCTTTCCCGCGTTGGACGAGGAGATGGCCGCCGAGCTCGATGGGTTCCTGGAGCGGCTCTACCGGCGCTACCGCGAGCATCACGCCGGCTAGCGCACCGCTCGCTTCACCAGCTCGGTGAGCTTCTCCTCGACGGCCGGCGTCATCGACGTGACAGCGAAGACGGTCGGCCAGATGTCGCCGTCGTCGAGGTTCGCCCATTCCTGGAAGCCGACCTCGGCGTAGCGCATCTTGAACTTCCCGGCGGACTTGTAGAACGCCACGACCTTGCCGTCGGAGTTGGCGTAGGCGGGCATGCCGTACCAGGTCTTCGGGGCGAGGTCGGGCGCGTGCGTGGTGACGATCCGGTGGAGCGTCTCGCCGATCGCGCGGTCGTTGTCGTCCATCGCCTCGATCTTCTCGAGGCAGTCGGCGAGGTCGGCCTCGGCCTTCTTGCTGCCGGTCCCACGCTTGGCGGCCGTACGGCGCTCGGCCGCGGCCTCCTTCATGGCTGCCTTCTCTTCCTCGGTGAACGTGGTGCTCTTCGCCATCGGTCTTTCCTTCCTATCGGGTCCGTTGAGACGAGCCTAAGGAGGCAGAGGCTCCGTACGCTTCTTCGTTCCTGATCAGTCCGAGAGAGGCTTCTGGGCGAAGACGATCGCGCCGGGGACATCGTCGTCCGGCCGCATGAGGAGCTCGGCCTCGATGCTGAACCCGGCCTCGCGCAGCCACTGCGAGATCTGCTCGGGCGTACGGCGATGGGTGTCGACGTTGATCGCGCGCCCGGTGTAGCCGGTGGTCGAACGCCGAGTCTCGTCGCCGACATGGAACCCGACCAGCACCGAACCGCCGGGCCGCAGCACCCGCCGGAACTCCTCGAACACTCCGGGCACCGCCGCGTCGGGGATGTGGATGACCGACCAGAAGGCGAGTACGCCGCCGAGAGATCCGTCGGCCAGCGGCAGATCCGTCATCGACCCGACCTCGAACCCGAGGTCGGGATGGTCCTGCCGGGCGATGGCGATCATCTCGGGGGAGAGGTCGATCCCGAACGCGTCGACGCCGAGGTCGTGCAGATGCCGGGTGACGTACCCCGGGCCACAGCCGACATCGGCCACCGGCCCGCCCTCGCGCACAGCCTCGGCGAACACCGCCAGGCCGGCGCGGAGGTACGGACGGTCGTCCAGCAGGCCGCGTACCTTCTCGGCATAGCCGGCGGCATCGGTGTCGTACGACTCGCGGGTCTCGTTCAGCCAGTTGTCGGGCACAGAAATGACCCTAGGGCAAGGCGAAGCGCGAGATACTGAGGCGAGCCGCGTGGGGGCACGGCATCCAGCCGGTCTGAGAGACGAACGGACACGACCATGACCACGCATGACCGCCCGAGCAGGGCCGAGCTCCACGACCGGCCCGGATCGCTGCGGGGCACCTCCTGGGAGCTCTTCGACGACCCGTCGCGCGGGACGCCGTCCTTCGCGGACGAGGAGGCCGTGGTGGCCGCGGCCGGTCTCGTCCAGCTGGGCGAGGCCTACGGGCTGGACTACCCGATCGACGCCTTCATGCCCGGCATGTCGAGGACCGAGAAGCCAGCCGAGCACGTCATCTACGGCAACGACCCGGCTCACCGAGCCGACTACCTCGACCGTTACTACCTGCAGTCCTCGACCCAGGTCGACGGGCTGCGTCACCGGCGGGCCGACGACGTCGGGTTCTACGCCGGCACCGCTGACGAGCTGGTCATCCCGGGGACCGAGGAGATCGGCATCCAGGTCTGGGCAGATCGCCCCATCGTTAGCCGCGGAGTCCTGGTGGACATCGCCGGCCTCCTCGCCCGGCGCGAGGAGATGCTCGATCACGAGGCCGGTCAGCCGATCCCGTACGACTACATCGACCAGGCCCTCACCGCGCAGGCGATCGAGCTGCGTGCCGGTGACATCGTCATGCTGCACACCGGGTGGTGCGAGTGGTTCCTCGAGCTCACCGCCGAGCAGAAGCTGGCTCAGCAGGCCCTCGGCCGTGCCACGGGCATCGAGCAGAGCGAGGAGGTGCTCGACTGGGCGTGGGACTCCGGTCTCGCCCTGCTCGCGGCGGACACGTTCGCGGTCGAGTGCCTGCCGCCTGTGCCCGGTTCGCCCTTCGTCCAGTCGGCGCCGAACGACCGCGGCATGATGCACCAGGAGTTCCTGGCCAAGCTCGGCATGCCGCTCGGGGAGCTGTGGCGGCTCGGCCCGTTGGCGCGCCGCATGGACGCTTTGCAGCGGTGGGAGGCCTTTCTCAGCGTCAAGCCGCTCAACGTCACCGGCGCCACCGGTTCACCGGCGAACGCCGTCGCGATCATCTGATCGGTGCTTCGATCGCCCGCTAGGTTGGACGGTGAACGCAGCCGTCACCGGAGCGAGGGGAGTGCCGTGCGCCGCTGGGTGCGCAGGTCCTTGTGGGACGTCGTCCCGCGCGATCACCGGCAGGGTGACGCCGCGCTACGTCGCCGCCAGCTGGTCACGGTCGGCTTCGTCCTGCTCGGCGCCGTCGTGCTCGGGATCTCGCTGCGGATCGAGCCGGGCAGCGTCTGGTTCTACCCGGCGACCTTCGCTCTCGCCGGGGTGTGGGCCGTCGGTGCCTTCGCGTCGGGGCCGCTCCATCTCGGCCGGATCGACGCGTGGCGCCGGCGGGGGCAGAAAGAGCGCCGGTTCGTACGCCCGGTGCTGCCGCCGATCCTGCTCGGCCTCGGTCTGGCCGGGGTCTTCGTGATCGGCGGCCTGGTCGTGCGCGAGATCCCGTGGCTGGACCGGCAGGTCCGCTCGGTGCTCGACTTCGCCGACCAGGGCTCTCTCCCGATCCTGGTCGTGGTGACGGCCGTCAACGGGGTGGCCGAGGAGCTGTTCTTCCGCGGCGCGGTCTACGCCGCCCTACCTCGCCATCCGGTCGCCTGGACGTCGGTGGCCTACGTGATCGCGACGCTCGCGACCGGCAACGTGATGCTGGCCTTCGCCGCGATCCTGCTCGGGGTCGTGGTCGGGCTCGAACGGCGTGCATCCGGCGGCGTACTCGCGCCGATCCTCACCCACTGCGCGTGGTCGCTGTCGATGCTGCTGGCGCTGCCGCTGCTCTTCGGCTGAGAACTCAGACGCCCTTGCCCTCGGCCAGCCGCTCGGCCAAGGCACGTCGCACGGCCTCGCGATAGGGCAACGGCTCGCCGGGTACGACCTCGAGGATGCGCCGGTCCCGCGCGACCACCTCGGTGCTCATCGAGTCGATCAGGTTGCGCCCGGTGGTCAGGTCGATGTCGGTGACCAGCGCCAGCCAGTACGACGACAGTCGAGGCGTCAGCACCGGCACCGGGACGATGGGGGTCGTTCGGCCGGTGGCCACCTCGGAGGCGACGGTCAGCATGTCGACGTAGGTCATCGCCTCGGGACCTCCGATCTCGAAGATCTCGCCGACCGCGTCCTCGTTGTCGATGACACCCGCGAGGTAGCGGATCACGTCGTCGACGGCGATCGGCTGGGTCCGGGTGGCGGTCCACCTCGGCACGACCATGGCGGGAAGGTTCTTGACCAGCTGCCGGGTGAGCTCCCAGGAGACGCCGCCGTGCCCGACGACGATCGCGGCCCGCAGCACCGTGACCGGGACGCCGGCCTCGCCGAGCAGGGCTTCGACCTCGCGGCGAGAGCGCAGATGGGGAGAGAGGTCCCCGTCATCGTCGCCGAGGCCGCCGAGGTAGACGATCTGGCGCACCCCGGCCCGCTTTGCGGCCGCCCCGAAGGACCGTGCGGCCCGGGCGTCGCGCTCCTCGAAGTCGTCGTGGTCGAGCGAGTGCACCAGATAGACCGCCACATCGACACCGTCGAGCGCGGTCGTCAGGGTGGCGGGGTCGTTGACGTCGGCCCCCACCGGTACGCCGGGGCCGTCGTAGTCGTCCGGGCGCCGGGTCATCGCATGCACCGTGGTGCCGCGTCGGGTCAGCTCCGCGACCAGCCGCTGACCGATGAAGCCGGTCGCGCCGGTGACGAGCACGGTGGGCGAGGTCTCCATGGGTTGAGCCTACGGACGCGAGGGGTCGACCGGTCGGCAATCCTGTCCGCAGCCGCCCTCGGGCACGGGTCCAGAGGCGTGCGATGCCGGCCGGTGCAGCACGGCGCCGGTCGGCGTCACGAGGACGTCGGATCCCTCGACACGGCCGGTGCCGTCGACGATCAGCGCATGGTCGCGCGGCGTGAGCGGGGCGTACGTCAGGGTCAGGACCGGGTTCGCGGCCAGGTTGGCACGGGTGCCGCCGCCGGGATCCGAGATCCGCAGCGTCGAGCCCTCGACGACCGGGTCGACGACCACGACCTTGATCCGCTCGCCCGCGGTGGTCAGCAGGAAGCCGCTGCCGAACCGCTCGAGGGTCGAGGCGAGATCGGGCAGCGCGACCGGGATGCTCATGTCTCTCACCTTAGTCCCGAGGGGGATTTCAGAGCGCTGCTCTGTTACTGTCGGAGCAGCCAGAACCCGGCGGCACGACGTACGGGTCTCGAACGAAGGAGCAGCATCGTGGTCACCATCTCCAGCGACGGACCGGTATGGACACTCGACCTCGGGGAGGACGAGAACCGCTTCTCGCCCGACTGGCTCGAGGCGGTCGGCTCGGCGCTCGACCAGATCGAGTCGGCGACCGAGCCGGCGGTGCTGGTCACGATCGGCGGCGGCAAGTTCTACTCGAACGGGCTCGACCTGGAGTGGCTGGGGCAGAACTTCGACCAGCACGACGCGTACGTCGCCCGGGTCCAGGACCTCTTCGCGCGCATCCTCACGTTGCCGGTCCCGACGGTCGCCGCGGTCAACGGACACGCGTTCGGCGCGGGTGCCATGCTGGCGATGGCCCATGACTACCGCGTGATGCGTGAGGACCGCGGCTACTTCTGCTTCCCCGAGGTCGACATCCACATCCCCTTCACCGTGGGGATGAATGCCCTCGTCACCAGCAAGCTGACCCCGCGCACCGCGCTCGACGCGATGGCGACCGGGCGCCGCTACGGCGGAGCTGACGCCACGGCGGTGGGCATCGTCGATGCCACCGCCTCGTCGGAGAAGCTGTTCGAGGCGGCCGCCGGCTTCGTACGCGATCTTGCGGGCAAGGACCGCGCCACCCTCGGCACGATCAAGGCCCGGATGTTCGCGGATGTCGTCACGGCGCTCGGCGCCGGCAACGACGACCCTGCCTGATCCCGGCATGGGGCGTCCACGGCAGTACGACCTCGCCGACCTTCTCGCGCATGCCCGGGATCTCTGGATCGGGCGAGGCGTCGACGGCCTGACGATCCGAGCGCTGAGCGCGGCGTCGGGTGCGTCCAACGGAGCGGTCTACCACGCGTTCGGGTCGCGCGACGGCCTCCTGGCGCGGGTCTGGGCCGAGGAGGCCGGCCGCTTCCTCACGTTCCAGCGCGACCGAGTCACGGAGGCGAGGCGGGAGGGCGATGCGACCGAGGCGCTGGTCGCGGCAGCGCTCGCCCCCGCGGCGTACGCGACGGACGACGAGGACGGCGCCCGGCTCCTGCTGGCCGTGACCGCGGACGATCTGCTGACCTCGGAGCTCGACGAGGAGGGACGTACGCAGCTGCTCGGCCTCCAGAAGGAGCTCGGTGCGCTCCTCGTCGAGCTCGCCTCCGCGCTGTGGGAGCGGCACGACCGTGCGGCCGTCACGAGTGTGCGCCACTGCGTCGTCACCCTGCCCGGGGCACTGCTGCTGAACGCCGACCGCATCACCGACCCGCTTGCTCGGCACGCCCTCGAGCACGCGGTCCGTGGCATCGCGGCCGCGTCACCGCCGGACCGGCGCTGAGGGAGGATGGGGAGGTGACTCGCCCCGACTCCGCGTACCGCTCGGACTGCTCACGATGCGCCGGCCTGTGCTGCGTCGCGCTGTCCTTCACCCGCTCGGCGGACTTCCCCGAGGACAAGGCGGCCGGCGATCCGTGCCGCCACCTCGGCCCCGACTTCGGGTGCGGGATCCACGACCGGCTGCGCGACCGCGGGTACACCGGGTGCACGGTCTTCGAGTGCTCCGGCGCCGGTCAGCAGGTCACCCAGGTGACCTTCGGCGGCGCCGACTGGCGTACGGAGCCAGACCTTCGGCAGAGCATGTTCGACGTCTTCGACGTGATGCGGCAGCTCCACGAGATGCTGGCCCTGCTCGAGGAGGCGGCATGGCGCGGCACCGCGACCGACCTCTCCGGGGCGACCGAGCTGGTGTCCGCGGCGGCGGGCGGCGCTGCCGAGCAGGTCCTCGCCACCGACATCCCTGCGCTCCGCACGGTCGTCGGGACTGCGCTCCGGCAGGTGAGTGCGGAGGTACGCCGCCCCGCCGGCCCTGCGCTGAGCGGCGCCGATCTCGTCGGCCGGGACCTCCGCCGGCGAGACCTGCGGCGCGCCGACCTCCGGAGCGCTCTCCTGATCTCCGCCGACCTGAGCCGCGTGGACCTGGCCGATGCCGACCTGCTCGGCGCCGACCTCCGCGATGCCGCGGTCGCCGGTGCGGACCTGTCCCGAGCGCTCTTCCTCGGCCAGGCGCAGGTCAACGCCATGCGTGGAGACGCGAGCACGCGCCTGCCGGACGGCCTCGCCCGCCCGGCGCACTGGAGATAGACGGCACCCTGGAAAACGGGCGAGAGCGGCAGCCGGACCTGGATCCGGCTGCCGCTCTCGCGTGGTCGTGACGGATCAGGCCAGCGTGGCCGTGTCGATCACGAAGCGGTAGCGCACGTCGGAGGCCAGGACCCGGGCGTACGCCTCGTTGATCTGGTCTGCCGAGATCACCTCGATCTCGGAGCCGATGCCGTGCTCGGCGCAGAAGTCGAGCATCTCCTGGGTCAGCGCGATGCCGCCGATCATCGAGCCGGCGAAGTTGCGCCGGTTGGTGATCAGCGAGAACACGTTGACGCTCAGCGGCTCCGCGGGTGCGCCGACGTTGACCATCGTGCCGTCCACGGCGAGGAGGCCGAGGTAGGCGTCGAGGTCGATCTTCGCGCTGACGGTGTTCACGATCAGGTCGAACGAGCTGGCCAGCTGCTCGAAGGTCGCCGGGTCGGAGGTGGCGTAGTAGTGGTCCGCGCCGAGCCGCAGCCCGTCCTCCTGCTTCTTCAGCGACTGCGAGAGCACGGTGACCTCGGCGCCCATCGCGTGGGCGAGCTGGACACCCATGTGGCCGAGGCCGCCGAGGCCGACGATCGCGACCTTCTTGCCGGGGCCGGCGCCCCACTTCTTCAGCGGCGCGTACGTGGTGATGCCGGCGCACAGCAGCGGCGTCGCGGCTGCCGCGTCCATGCCCTCGGGCACCTTGAGCGCGAAGTGGGCGTCGACGACGACGTGGGTCGAGTAGCCGCCCTGGGTGAACGAACCGTCGCGGTCCTTCGCGGCGTACGTCCCGACGCCGCCGCCCGGGGTCGAGCAGTGCTGCTCGTCGCCGTTGCGGCAGTTGTCGCACTCGCGGCACGAGTTCACGAAGCAGCCGACGCCGACGCGGTCGCCGACCTGGTGGTTGGTGACCGACGAGCCGACCTCGGTGACGCGACCGACGATCTCGTGACCCGGGACGACCGGGAACGGCTGCGGGCCCCAGTCACCGTTGACGGTGTGGATGTCGGAGTGGCAGATGCCGGCGAACTCGATCGCGATGAGGACGTCGTTGGCGCCCACCTCACGGCGCTCGATGGTGGTCGGGGCCAGCGGCTCGCCGGCGGAAGGTGCTGCGTACGCGTTGACGCGCATGGAGGTTCTCCTGAGTCTGAGATGGGTGT
The DNA here is from genome assembly GCF_044744805.1 of Nocardioides sp. NPDC087217. NCBI lineage: Bacteria > Bacillati > Actinomycetota > Actinomycetes > Propionibacteriales > Nocardioidaceae > Nocardioides > Nocardioides sp. NPDC087217. The sequence goes on along the minus strand of NZ_JBIUZB010000001.1, from coordinate 18,894 downwards.
GGATCAGTGGTTCTCGCGGCCGCGGATCTGGTCGGCCAGCGTGTGTGCCTGCGCGCCGATCTCCTCGGCGCGCGCCTCGTCGCCGGCCGCGACGGCTCGCCAGTAGTCGGTCTTGAGGCCGACGTACGTCCGACGCAGCTCGAGGTTCTCGGCCTCGCGGGCGAGGTGAGCGGCGTGCTCGGTGAGCATGTCGATCTGCTCGGCGGCACCGTCGCGACCGAGGCGGCTGTTGGTGACGTACGTCCTCATGTCGTCGATCGAGAGGCCGATCGCGGCCAGGCAGGCGACGCCGGTCAGCTGGTCCAGGTCGGTCTCGTCATAGACCCGGTGGCCGCTGCTGGCGCCGCGGCTGACCGGCGAGATCAGCCCGATCGTCTCGTAGTAGCGCAAGGTGCTGGCCGGCAGTCCGGTCAGCGTCGCCACCTCTCGGATCGTGTACGTCCGAGTCGTTGATGCAGTCACACCAAGGACGCTAAGAACTTCAAGTACTTGAAGTCAAAGGGATGATTTATCGACTTGTGTATTTGGCTTGCCGGGCGGCCGAGAGCCGGGCGTACATTGCGATCATGGCCATCCGCACCCATGCCGGCGTCGACAGCTACCTCGACGGTCTGCCGGAGTGGCAGCGCGACATCTGCCGCGATCTGCGCGAGATCATCCACGACGCCGACCCGGAGATCGAGGAGACGATCAAGCGGACGGTCCAGCCCTACTTCGTGCTGCAGGGCAACGTGTGCGCGCTGCTCGCCACCAAGGACCACGTCAACCTGTTCCTCTACGACCCGACCGTCCCCGATCCGGCGGGGATCATCAACCAGGGCCACGGCAACGCCACCGGGCGAGCCATCCAGGTCTACCGGGACGACCCGATCGACCGTCCGGCGCTGACCGAGCTGCTGCGCGCCATCGTCGCCAACAACCGGGCCGGCGGCTGGCGCCGCCTGCAGAAGGGCTGACCCCCGCGACCAGCGCATTTCGCGTTCCTGTCGGGTCCGATCAGGCCCAGCGGAAAAAGTTCGAAACTTCCGCTTGACCTTGACCCAGCGTCAACCCTCGACGCTATTCGACATGAACCCGACACCAGCAATCCAGATCGCCGGACTGACCAAGTCCTACGGCGACGTACACGTCCTCCAGGGCGTCGACATGAGCGTCGAGCAGGGGAGCATCTTCGCCCTCCTCGGCTCCAACGGCGCCGGCAAGACCACGACCGTGAAGATCCTGACCACGCTGCTCAAGGCGGACGGTGGCCAGGCGACGGTCAACGGCTTCGACGTGGCGACCCAGGCCAACGACGTACGTAGGTCCATCAGCCTCACCGGCCAGTTCGCGGCCGTCGACGAGATCCTGACCGGTCGCGAGAACCTCATCCTGATCGCCAAGCTGCTCCGCGAGAAGAACCCGGGCGCGGTCGCCGACGAGCTACTCGCGCGGTTCTCGCTCACCGAGGCCGGCAACCGCAAGGTCGCGACGTACTCCGGTGGCATGCGTCGCCGGATCGACATCGCGATGAGCCTGATCGGCAACCCGCCGGTGATCTTCCTCGACGAGCCGACCACCGGTCTCGACCCGGAGGCCCGGATCGAGGTGTGGCAGGCGGTCAAGGAGCTCGCCGAGAGCGGCACGACGGTCCTGCTCACCACGCAGTACCTCGAAGAGGCCGAGCAGCTCGCCGACCGGATCGCGATCCTCCACGAGGGCCGCATCATCGCCAACGGAACCCTCGCCGAGCTCAAGGCGATGTTCCCGCCGGCCAAGCAGGAGTACGTCGAGAAGCAGCCCACCCTCGAGGAGATCTTCCTCGCCATCACCAGCAAGTCCAACGGCACGTCCGCCAGCACGAACAACGTGAAGGAGTCACGATGACCACCCGATTCTTCGGCGACACCGCCGTCCTGCTCGGCCGCTCCCTGCGACACATCGGCCGCAGCCCCGACACCATCGTCACCACCGCGATCACACCGGTCGCGATGATGCTCATGTTCGTGTACGTCTTCGGCGGCGCGATCGACACCGGCTCGCACGAGAGCTACGTCAGCTATCAGCTACCCGGCATCCTGTTGATCACCATCGCCTCCGGCATCGCCTACACCGCCTACCGTCTGTTCCAGGACAAGAACGGCGGCATGTTCGACCGGTTCCAGTCGATGCCGATCGCCCGATCCGCGGTGCTGTGGGGTCACGTGCTGACCTCGGTGGTCGCCAACATGATCTCGCTGGTCGTGGTGGTGCTGGTCGCCCTGCTGATGGGCTTCCGCACCGGCGCGAGCGTGCTCGACTGGCTCGCGGTCGTCGGCATCCTGGCCCTGTTCACCCTCGCGCTGACCTGGCTCGCGGTGATCCCGGGCCTGACCGCCGGCACGGTCGAGGGAGCCAGCGCGTTCTCCTACCCGCTGATCTTCCTGCCCTTCCTCAGCTCGGCGTTCGTGCCGACCGACACCATGCCCGGCCCGGTGCGAGCCTTCGCCGAGCACCAGCCGGTCACCTCGATCGTCGACTCCATCCGGGCGATCTTCTCCGGTCAGGAGCTGGGCAACGAGCTCTGGATCGCACTGGCCTGGTGCGTCGGCCTCCTGGTCGTCGCGTACGTCCTGGCCACCAGCGCCTACCGCCGCAAGTTCGCCTGACCGATCCGAACGATCCGAGCGATCCGACAAATTCATAAGACAGCGACGGCTGGTCGAGGGCACCATTCGGGGATGCTCACGATCAGCCAGCTGGCGTCCTACGCCGGGGTCACCGTTCGGGCCGTGCGTCACTACCACGCCAAGGGGTTGCTGGTGGAGCCCGAGCGCGACCACTCGGGATACCGGCGCTACGACGCCGCTGCTGTGGTCGACCTGATCAAGATCCGCATCCTCGCCGACGCCGGCGTCCCGCTCTCCCGTGTCAAGGAGCTGCTGGACGCCGGCGACGACGATTTCAAGAAGGCGGTCGCCGAGATCGACAAGCGCCTGCGTCTCGAGATCCGAGAGCGCCAGGGCCACCGCGAGCGGATCGCCCGGCTCGTCCACGGAGACGGGCTGGCCCTCCCGCCCGAGGCGGTCGCCTACCTGGAACGGATGCGGGAGCTCGGCATCCCGGAGCGGATGATCGAGGGCGAACGCGACGCCTGGATCCTCGTCGCCGCGCAGCAGCCGCAGAGCATGGAGGCCTTCATCCGCAACAAGGTCGGCCAGCTCGACGACCCCTCCGTCGTGGAGACCTATCGCGAGATGGAGGCCATGCTCGACTGGGAGCCGGGCGACCCCCGTCTGGAGACCATCGCCGACCAGATCGTCGCCCAGATGGACGCGGTATCCGACGAGGACTGGGTCGCCTACGTCGACGGCGACCAGGCCATGCCCGACGAGCTCGCCGCCCTGCTCGACGCCATGTTCGTCGAGCAGGTCCCCGTCGCCCGCGACCTCATGCGTCTGGTCGAGAAGCGCGGTTACACCGGCTGGACCAAGCTCGAGCGCATCAACAAGTAGACGACGTACGCCGCTTCGGCCGCTCCGCCTGCGGCGGGCCGGCTCGGGCTCAGGAGCGGGCGATCCCGAGGAGGTCGCGCACGAGCCCGGCGGGCGGCCGCGCCCCGCCGACCCACACGGCCCGGAACTCCCGGGACAGGTCCAGCTCCGCCACCGGCACGCTGACGAGCGTTCCGAGATCGAGGTCGGCCTGAGACGCTCGGCTCGACACGAACGCCGGTGACCCGCCGGCGCGTACCGCGGCGAGGATGGCGGCGTTCGTCGCGAACTCCACCTCCGGGTCCGCCAGCCGCGCGCCGATGGCGGCGAGCGCAGACTCCACGACGGCGCGCGTGCCGGACCCACGCTCGCGCGAGGTCAGCGGCCGGGTAGCGAGCTCGCTCGCGCTGATCCCGGACCGACGGCGGGCCCAGCGGTCGTCGGGCGCTGCGACCAGCACGAGCTCGTCGAACCCGACTCCCGTGGTTGCGAGCCCCTCGGTGTCGACCGGGCCCTCGACGAAGCCCAGGTCCGCCTCCCCGTGGCGTACGGCGGCCACGACGTCCTCGGAGTTGGCGGCGCGCAGGCTCACCGCCACCCGCCGCTGCTGCCTCAGACGTACGAGCCAGCGGGGGAGCAGGTATTCGGCGGTCGTCATCGAGGCGTGCACGTGCAGCTCGTCGGAGCGACCGCGGCGCAGCGTCTCCAGGGCGTTCTCGATCTCGTCGGCGCGTTCGAGCAGGTCACCGCTCCACTCGACCAGCAGCTTGCCCGCCTGGGTCAGCTCCGATCCGCGGTGGGCGCGCTGCACCAGGACCAGACCGACCTGGGTCTCCATCGCCCGCAGCCGCTCCGAGGCCGACTGCTGCGAGATCCCCGCCGCGCGGCCCGCGGCGCCGATGCTGCCCAGCCGGGCGACGTCGGTGAGCAGCCGGAGCGACGGCAGATCGGGCAGCATGGTCACAGAATATCCTTGTGAGTCCACAGCGAACCGGGTGCTACCGGCGCCCGCCGCGGGCGCCGAGCATGGAGGCATGAGCCTTCCGTACGGTCCGAACTGGTACGCCGCCACCATGGGGACCGGCATCGTCGCCGTCGTGCTTCCGGGCCTTCCCTTCCAGGTGCCGGGAGCGACGCCGGTCGCGCTGGCGTTCTGGGTGGCGGCGAGTCTGCTGCTGACGGCCACGGTGGCGGTGATGCTCGTCAGCCTCCGCCGGGATCCCGCGCTGCTTCGCCGCCACTACGACGATCCGGTGATGTCGCACTTCTACGGAGCCCCGGCCATGGCGCTCATGACGGTCGGCGCGGGCGCGGTCGGGGTCGGCAGGGACGTCCTCGGCGCTTCGGTCGCGTTGGGGCTGGGTGCGGTGCTGTGGAGCGTGGGCACGGGCCTCGGTCTGTGGACCGCGGTCGCCGTGCCCTACCGGGCGATCACCCACCACCAGGTCGGCGACGACAGCTCCACGGGAGGCTGGCTGATGCCGGTCGTACCGCCGATGGTGTCGGCGACGACCGGCGCTGCCCTGGTGCCGCACGTCGCGGCCGGCCAGGCCCGCGAGACCCTCCTCATGGTCTGCTACGCCTTCTTCGGCCTCACCGTCGTCGCCGGGTTCCTCGTGCTCAACCAGCTCTGGCAGCGACTCGTCCGCCACGGTGCCCTCGCCCCCGCGACACTGCCCACCGTCTGGATCGTGCTGGGCTTCCTCGGGCAGTCGACCACCGCGGTTCACCATCTCGGCGACCTCGCGCCCGCCGTGGTGCCCGACTACGGCCACGCGCTCAGCATGCTCGCGGTCTGCTACGGCGTCCCGGTCTGGGGCTTCACGGTGCTGTGGACCGTCCTGGCGCTCGCCCTGACGGTGCGGCAGGCCCGCGACGGTCTCCCCCTGGCGCCGACCTGGTGGTCGTTCACGTTCCCGATCGGAACCGTCGCGACGGGCAGCAGCGCCCTCGCCTCCGCAACCGGCCTGGCCCTCTTCGAAGTCGGCGCCGGACTCGCGACGCTCGGGCTGCTGGTGGGCTGGCTCGCCGCTGCGTACGCGACGGTTCGCCTGTTCACCCGTGTGACGCCACCGGCGCCGGAACGCGACCTGCGCCTCCCCGGTGTCGAGCTCGCGTTTTCAGGGCCGCGGAGCAGGAGGGTGACAGGATAGGAAGATCTCCCGACGCAGAGAGGACCGACGACATGCCCGACTACGTCGCAGCCATCGACCAAGGCACCACGAGCACCCGCTGCATGATCTTCGACCACGGTGGCAAGGAGGTGGCCCGCCACCAGCTGGAGCATCAGCAGATCCTGCCGAAGGCCGGCTGGGTCGAGCACAACCCGGTGGAGATCTGGGAGCGCACCAGGGCGGTGATCCAGATCGCGCTCGGGAGCAAGGGCCTGACGGACAAGGACATCGCCGCGCTCGGCGTCACCAACCAGCGCGAGACCACCGTGGTGTGGAACAAGAGGACCGGACGGCCCTACTACAACGCGATCGTCTGGCAGGACACCCGCACCGACCGGATCGCCTCCGCCCTCGACAAGGACGAGCGTGGCGACATCATCCGCCGCAAGGCAGGGCTCCCGCCCGCGACGTACTTCGCCGGAGGCAAGATCCAGTGGATCCTGGAGAACGTCGACGGTGTCCGCGAGGCAGCGGAGAACGGCGATGCCATCTTCGGCACCACCGACAGCTGGATCGTCTGGAACCTGACCGGTGGCCCCGCCGGGGGAGTGCACGTCACCGACGTAACCAACGCCAGCCGCACGATGCTGATGGACCTCGAGACCCTCGACTGGGACGACGAGCTCCTCGGCTTCTTCGACATCCCGCGCCAGATGCTCCCCGAGATCCGGCCCTCCTCCGATCACAACGCCTACGGCACCACGCTGGAGAGCGGTCCGCTCGGCGGAGAGGTCCCGATCACCGGCATCCTCGGCGACCAGCAGGCGGCCATGGTCGGCCAGGTCTGTCTGGATGCCGGCGAGGCCAAGAACACCTACGGCACCGGCAACTTCCTCCTCCTCAACACCGGCCAGGAGCTCGTACGCTCCCAGAACGGCCTCCTCACGACGGTCTGCTACCAGTTCGGCGACCAGCCACCGACGTACGCCCTGGAGGGCTCGATCGCCGTCACCGGCTCCGCCGTGCAGTGGCTGCGTGACCAGCTGGGGGTGATCAGCAACGCCACGCAGGTCGAGGCGCTGGCCAAGACGGTCGAGGACAACGGCGGGGTCTACTTCGTCCCGGCGTTCTCCGGTCTCTTCGCCCCCTACTGGCGCTCGGACGCCCGCGGCGTGATCGTCGGCCTGTCCCGGTTCAACAACAGCGGCCACATCGCCCGCGCGGCCCTGGAGGCGATCTGCTACCAGAGCCGTGACGTCGCCGAAGCGATGGAGAAGGACTCCGGCGTACGCCTCGAGGTCCTCAAGGTCGACGGCGGCATCACCGCCAACGAGCTGTGCATGCAGATCCAGGCCGACGTCCTCGGCGTCGAGGTCAGCCGTCCGGTCGTCGCCGAGACCACCGCCCTCGGTGCCGCCTACGCCGCCGGGCTCGCCGTCGGTTTCTGGAAGGACACCGACGAGCTCCGCCAGAACTGGAACGAGTCCAAGCGCTGGACGCCCGCTTGGACCGAGGAGCAGCGCGAGACCGGGTACGCCGGCTGGCGGAAGGCCGTCGACCGCACGCTCGACTGGGTCGACGTCGACTGACGGCGTCGTTTCAAAACCGCCTGTTTGGGGTATGTGCGGGGCGACCCTTCGGACGTACGTTGCGAGTGGGCCCGGCCGGGGCCCAGGACCTGCCTCGACCGGTCTGTTGGCAAACGACGACCGAGGAGGCAGCGATGTTCATCCAGATGATTCAGGGCCCCTGCACCAAGCAGGACGAGGCCCACCAGTTGCTCGACGAGTGGCGGCGCGATCTGGCGCCGGGCGCGACCGGGTGGCTGGGCGGCACCTACGGATTCACCGACGACGGCCAGCTGATCGGGGTGGTCCGCTTCGAGTCCCGTGAGGCGGCGATGGCCAACTCAGGCCGCCCCGAGCAGGGGGAGTGGGCCGCGAAGATGGCCGAGGTCATGGACGGGCCGATGGAGTTCCACGACTGCGACGACGTCACGCTGCTCTTCGACGGCGGCTCCGACGACGCCGGGTTCGTGCAGATCATCCGTGGCCGGGTCGACGACACGAGCCGACTCAAGGCGATGATGACGACCGACACTACCCAGCTGCACGAGATGCGCCCCGAGATCCTCGGCGGCACCCTCGCGATCGAGGCGGACGGCAGCTTCGTCGAGACGATCGCGTTCACCAGCGAGGCCGAGGCCCGCAAGGGCGAGCAGATCGAGCCCCCGGAGGACGTACGCCGCGAGCTCGACTACGCGATGCAGGGCGCGACGTACTACGACCTCCACCGCCCCTGGTTCGAGAGCGCCTGAGGAGGCCCGCGATGTTGACCGACAGCAGTGTGAGGGCGAACATCCCGGCCGCCGACCTCGGGCGGGCACGCCGTTTCTACGCCGACAAGCTCGGACTCGAGCCGAGCGAGGAGAGCGACGGCTGGCTGGTCTACACGACAGCCGGCGGGACGTCCTTCCACCTCTACGAGACCGAGCAGGCGGGCAAGGCCGGGCACACGATCGCCCAGTTCCACGTGGCCGACGTCCGCAAGGAGACCGAAGCCCTACGCGCCAAGGGGGTCAGCTTCGAGCACTACGACATGCCCGGAATGACCTGGGACGGTGACGTCGCCGGCCTCGGTGAGGCGGGACATGCCGCCTGGTTCAAGGACAGCGAGGACAACATCCTCTGCATCGACGACGCGGTGCCTGCCTGAGGGGGATGACCGAGGGGCTCGGCTCAGCCGGGTCCCTCGCCCGCACCGACGTGCTGAGCCAGGTACGCCTGCAGACCCACGCGATCGATCGCGTCGAGCTGGGCCTCGAACCAGTCGGCGTGCTTCTCCTCGTCGCGGACCATCTCCTCGAAGACGGCCGCGGTGCCGTGGTCGCCGAGCTCGTGGCATTCCTTGGCGCCGGCGTTGAACTGCGCGACCGCGGCGCGCTCGCTCGCCAGGGCCAGGGAGAGCATCTCCTCGGCGGTCTCACCGACCTGGATGGCGTTGAGGCGCTGCACGTTGGGGTGGCCGTCGAACATCAGGATCCGGTTGATCAGGTCGTCGGCGTCGCGCATCTCGTCGATGGAGAGGTCGTAGAAGACCTTGCCGAGCTTGGGCAGGCCCCAGTTGTCGAGCATCCGAGCATGCAGGAAGTACGTGTTGGTGACCGTGAGCTCGAATGTGAGCGCCTCGTTGAGGAGCTCGACGACGCGTGGATCGACTGGCTGCATGACCTACCTCCGGTAACGGGATCTTTCCCGATACTCGCATGGCACCCCGGGAGTGAGGACAGACTCAGTTTGTGACCGGTTGCGTACGTCAGCTCGCGGCGCCGTCGGCCACGAGGTGCGAGCACTCCTGCTCGAGATGCTGGCTGACCAGCTTCTTCACCGAGAAGATGCACGAGCCGCAGTCCTGAGCGGCTCCCGTCGAGCGGCAGATCGCACTGACCGTGCGCGCCCCGTCGGCCAGCGCAGCGTCGACGTCACGGTCCGTGACGACTCGGCACTGGCAGACGATCATGCGATTAGGTTAGCCGAACCTAATCAAGAAGACGAGCGGGCGACCCAATTCTTACCTTCGGTCCTGTCGCGGCCATTCACATTCTCCCGGTATGGTCCAGGTCACACCGTCGCTCCCGCCCTCGGAGGATCTCTTGCGCATCGCAGTCATCGGCACCGGCTTCGGCGGCCTGGCCGCCACGATCGAGCTCAAGAAGCGCGGCCACGACGACATCGTCGTGTTCGAGAAGGCCGGAGACGTCGGCGGTGTCTGGCGCGAGAACACCTACCCGGGCGCCGCCTGCGACGTACCTTCCAGCCTCTACTCCTACTCCTTCGAGCCCAACCCGCACTGGCCCCACAAGTTCTCCCGCCAGCCCGCGATCCTCGACTACATCCACCGGGTCGTCGACAAGTACGACGTACGCCGCCACATCCGGTTCCACACCGAGGTGACCGCCGCCCGCTGGGACGACGAGTCGAAGACCTGGCAGCTCGAGCTCAGCACGGGCGAGACGGAGACGGTCGACCTGTTCGTCCCCGCCGTCGGCCAGCTCTCCCGGCCCTCGATCCCGAACATCCCCGGCGCCGACACGTTCCGGGGAGAGGGCTTCCACTCCGCCGAGTGGAACCACGACCTGAGCCTCCACGACAAGCGGGTCGCGGTGATCGGCACCGGCGCCAGCGCCATCCAGTTCGTGCCCGAGGTGCGCAAGGACGCGGCGCAGGTGCTCCTCTTCCAGCGCTCGGCGCCCTATATCGTCCCGCGCAAGGACTTCGAGCGCACCGACGCCGCCAGTCCGATCCCGCAGCTCCTCAACCGCGCGAAGATCTGGGTCCAGGCCGAGTGGCTCACCACGTCCTTCCACGTCAAGCCGTTCGGTGCGGTCATGCGGGCCTGGTCCAAGCGCCACATGAAGGCGCAGACCGCGGCGAAGCCGGGGCTCTTCGAGAAGGTCTGGCCCGACTATCCGTTCGGCTGCAAGCGCATCCTCTTCGCCGACGACTACCTGCCGGCCCTCGCCCAGCCCGACGTGGACGTGATCACCGACGACATCGTCGAGATCACCCCGACCGGCGTGACGACCGCCGACGGGCAGCACCACGAGGTCGACGTGATCATCTGGGGCACCGGCTTCAAGGCCACCGACTTCCTCGCCCCGATGACGATCACCGGCACCCAAGGCCGCGACCTGCACACTCATTGGAAGGACGGTGCCCACGCCTACCACGGCATGACCGTCCCGGGTTTCCCCAACCTGCTGATCATGTATGGCCCCAACACCAACACCGGTGGCGGCTCGATCATCTTCTTCCTGGAGACACAGGCCCGCTACCTCGGCCGGTACGCCGACCACGTCGCCGACGCCGGCCCGCTCGAGGTGCGGGCGGAGGTCGAGGAGGCCTACGACGCCCGGATCCAGGACAAGCTGGCCGACAGCGTCTGGAGCAAATGCACCTCCTGGTATCGCGAGCGGAACGGCCGCATCACCACCAACTGGCCCAGCATCTCGGCCCATTACCGCCGCAGCGCCAGCTACGACAAGGCCGACTACACGCCGGCCTGAAACGATCTGATGGGTCATTGTGACCATCTTGTGCATTCCCTAATTCGTGTGTGAGGCCACATACTCGAAGGGATGACTACCTCAACCCCCCGGCGGCGACACTTCGCCGCGAGTCCTTTCAAGGCAGATCCCGAGCCGGTCATTGAGCAGTTCGAGTCAGGGGACCTGGTTTCCCACGACTCCTTCGGCCTGGGTCGGGTCGTCAACAAAGAAACGGCCGCAGTCACTGTCGACTTCGGTCCCCGACTGGTGCGTATCGCCAGCCCCTTCCCCAAGCTTTCCAAGCTCTGACCACGGTCTGAGCTGCACGAGAATCGCCCTCCCCGAGCCTTGCTCGGAGAGGGCGATCTCGTTTGTGAAGGACCTACCTCCGTTTCACCGGGTAGGCCGCGTCGACCTCGACCTCGACGAGCCATCCGTCGACGGGCAGGTTCTCGATCTCGAGCGCGAACCGCGACGGCCGGGCAGGATTGACGACCATCGGAGCCGCCGGCGCAGCTGTGCCGAGCGGCACCGGGATCGCCTCGCCGGTCGAGACCGACGTGTTCGCGAAGAACTGCCGGTAGGCCCGGTTCCAGCCCGCGAAGTCCATCTTCGCCTCGCCCGCGGGGTTCTGCAGGAAGACGCGCATCGTGATCACGTCGTCGTAGGAGAGCCCGGCCGCCTCGAGGTTCTCCCCGATCCGGCGCAGCACGTTGATCCCCTGGGCCTCGGTGATGGTCACGCCCGGCGGCAGCTCACCGCCCGGGAACACCGCGGTGTCGATGTAGGCCGCCTCGCCGCTCGCCCCGGTGTTGAGCCGGGACGGACCGAGTCCGCTGGTCTTGTAGATCGCGGCCTCCGGCCCGATCGCGACGCCGTTGGCGATCGACGGGTTGTCCTGTCCCGCGGGCAGCACCGAGATCGTCTCCCCGCCACGCGGCGGGAAATCCGACCACTTGCTCCCGGCGACCGCCGCCGTCGGAGCGACCAGAGCCGCGGTCAACCCGACCACAGCCACCACCTTCGTACGCGGCGACATCATGCCGTCACCCGCGCGTGCAGCTTCTCGACGGCTGCCCGGGCAGCCGTGATCGCGCCGTGCTGCCAGGCCACGGAGTGGCTGAGGTGGTCACCGGCGAAGTACGTGTTGCCGGTGGCGTCCAGCAGCCGCGTGTAGAGCGGATCGGTGTCGGCCATCGTCGAGTAGGCCCAGGCTCCCTCGGAGAACTTCTGCGACTTCCAGTCCTGGCTGTAGGAGGCGGTGATGCCCTTGCCGTAGACGTCCCCGAAGATCTGCTTGCCCATGTCCACCGCTCGCGAGAGCCGCTGGGCGGGGCTGAGCGCACCGTAGGCGTCGGCCGCGCTACCGGTGTTGTAGTAGCCGATCATCGTGCCCTTGTCCCCGTTGAACCCGTACGACGGGTGCCACAGGTTGCGCAGGTCGAGGCGGGTGTTGGTGATGCCGCCGTAGATCCGGAAGTCCTCCTCCCACCAGCGCCGGTCGTACTCGATCCCGATCTTGCCGGCGTTCGACGGCCCGAAGGACTTCAGGCTCGCGGTGATGTCGGCGCCGAGGTTGTGCTGGACCTTGGCCGCGATGTTCGGCGGCATGCAGTTGATCGCGAAGTCCGCCTTGATGGTCTCGGTCCTGCCGCGAGCCTTGTAGGCCACGGAGACGCCGGTCGAGGTGTTGTTCCACTCGATGACCTCGGCCCCGTAGCGGATGTTGCGTGCCCCGATGGCCTGGGCGAACGCGTGGGGGATCGCGTCCATGCCGCCGACCGGCTGGTACATCATCATCGCCTGGTCGTAGCCGAACTCGAAGGAGAAGTACTGACCCAGCCCGGCGGCGAGGACGGCACTCATCGAGTTCGGTGCGACCTCGGTGCCCGACTCCTGGCCGGCCCCGGGCTCGACCGTGTAGCCCGCGCGGCTGGAGCCGGTGTAGGCGTACCCCTCCGCCTTGGAGCCGAGGTCGCCGAAGTTCCTCAGGAAGGCGATCAGCGCCTCCTTGTCGGCGGCGGTCAGCTCCTCGTCCAGGGCACCCTTGTCGGTCGCCTTCGCGAGCAGCTCGGAGACATAGCCGTACGTGTCCGCCTTGGCGTGACGCATCTGCACCGCGCCGATGCCGTGGTCGCCGGGGTAGTAGAGCAGTGCGTTGGCGTTCTGGTTGGTGAACGCCTCGATCGGGACGCCCAGCTCCTTGCAGTAGTCCAGCGTGATGTGGCTCTGCGGCAGCCGCCCCGGCCCCGCGTTCATGTACTGACCCTTGGAGAACCCGGCCACCTGCGTGACCCCGTTCAGATCGGTCACCCGGGTCCCGCCGCGCACGGTGAAGTTGCGACCGCCCGGCCGCTCGCGCCCCTCGAGCACCGTGACCTTGTAGCCACCCTTGAGCAGCTCGTACGCAGCGGTGAGCCCGGCGATCCCGCCGCCGAGGATGACCACCGACTTGCTGCCGGCCCGGGCGAGATCGGAAGGCTTGGGAGGAGTGAAGCTGGGGGTCTCCGCGGCGTGAGCCGAGGTGAGCCCGAGAGCACCCATGCTGTGCAACATGACTCCCGCGCCACCGGCGAGGCCGACATTGCGCAGGAAGTTCCGACGTGACTGAGTCTGCGTCATGTGGGGTATCCAATCTGTTGGGGACGCCCCGAAACGTAGGAAGCCTTTGTTGCACCGCGATTGCAATTGCGTCTCACTGGAATGCGCATTCCTGAACTGGCGAGTAGTCCTAGGATCGATCCGTGACCGTCACCATCCGCGATGCAGCTCCCGCCGACGTACCCGAGATCCTCCGCCTCGTCCACGCCCTGGCCGTCTACGAGAAGGAGCCCGACGCCGTCGAGGCCACGGAGGTCGACTTCACCGCGGCGCTCTTCCCTGAGTCCGGCACCCCGACCACCCGCTGCCTCATCGCTGAGGTCGAGGGCACGATCATCGGCATGGCGGTCTGGTACGTCACCTTCTCCACCTGGACGGGCCGCAACGGCATCTGGCTCGAGGACCTCTTCGTCGACCCGGCCCACCGCGGCGCCGGCGCCGGCAAGGCTCTCCTCGTACGCCTCGCCGAGATCTGCGTCGAGAACGACTGGCGCCGCCTCGAGTGGTGGGTGCTGACGTGGAACGAACCGTCGATCGCCTTCTACCGCTCCCTCGGGTCGGTCCCGCAGGACGAGTGGGAGGTCCACCGCATCGACGGCGCCGCGCTGAAAGAGCTGAGCGCCGCCGGCGGTAGCTGACCTCAGGCGTACGCAGCGGCGAACCGCCGAGCCCACTCCCCGAAACCGCGTGCCGGCCTGCCCAGCACCTCCTCGACGTGCGGGCTGACCGCCCGCTCGTCGGCGGTCGGCTGCCCGAGGATGGCGAGCGTCCCCTCGACCACCTCCGGCGGCATGAACGCCGACATCTGGCGGCGTGCCTGCTCCGGGGACAGCTCGACGAACTCCAGCGGACGCCCGGTCGCCGCGGCGATCTCCTCGACCCGTTGCCGCGGCGTGGTCGCGGTGGGACCGGTGATCTCGTACATCCGCCCCGAGTGACCGTCCTCGGTCAGAGCCACCGCGGCGACCTCGGCGATGTCGAGGGGATCGACGACGGGAAGCGCGACATCTCCGTACGGCGCGTGGACGGCGTTCATCTCCTTGATCATCGGCACCCACGCGAGCGCGTTGCTCGCGAAGCCACCGGGGCGCAGGATCGTCCACTCCATCGCCGAGCCCCGCACCGCCTCCTCGAGCTCGGCGAGCGGTGCGTGCGACGGCGTCCCCGGCCGGGTGCCGACGGCCTGCGAGGACAACAGCACCACGCGGCGTACGCCTGCCGCCTCGGCGTGCTTCATCAGTGCCGGTCCGTCGACATGAGCGCCGGCGCCGCTGACCAGCAGGAACAGCGCCTCGGCACCCGAGAGGGCGGGCGCCAGGGTCGCGACGTCGGAGAGGTCGGCCACCGCGGTGACGACTCCGGGACGGGAGGGCAGTGCCGCCGACGTCGCGCGCGAGACTGCCGTGACGCTGTGCCCGGCGTCGGCCAGCAGTTCGACCAGCGGTCCTCCGACGTTCCCCGTCGCTCCTGTGATGACGATCATCGAGGTCTCCATTCATGAGTTGAGATCTGGTTTCGGACGACGTTAGATCCCTCGATACAGTGGGTTCCCCAAGGTAAGTATTGGAGCGAGATGACCTGGCGACCGAGCGCTGACGAGCCCGTGGAGGCATGCCCGATCACCCCGGCGGTCGAGCTGATCTTCAGCCGATGGACCACCCCGATCCTGTGGACGCTGCACGAGTTCGGGACCCAGCGCTTCGTGGAGCTGGAGCGCCGACTCGGCACGATCTCCTCGAAGGTGCTGACCCAGCGCCTACGCCAGCTCGAGCGCGACGGCCTCGTCGAGCGCCGCTACCACGCCGAGGTGCCACCCCGGGTGGAGTACGACATCACCGACCTCGGCCGCAGCCTGCAGCCGGTCTTCGCCGCCGTCGGCAACTGGTCGGAGGCGAACATGCCGGCCGTGGAGACGGCGCGGCAGGCCTACACCGGTCCGCTACCCCGCTGAGGCCGGCTCCGGGGCAGCCCCCGGCCCGGGCAGCACGTCGATGTCATCGGCATGCATCGGCTCGCCGCAGTGCGAGCACCGCAGGTCGACCCGCCCGATCTCCCCGCACGCGTGATGCCGGTAGAGCACGGGCGGCCCGGCCTCGCCCGCGAGCCACTTGTCACCCCACCCGACCATCACCATCAGCACGTCGACGAGCTCGCGCCCCTTCTCCGTCAGCACGTACTCATAGCGCGGCCGGTTGTCGTACGCCTGCTTCTCCAGCACCCCGTGCTCGACCAGATGCCCGAGTCGCTCGGTGAGCACCTTCCGCGAGATCCCGAGATCCGCCTGGATCTGGTCGAAGCGGTTCATGCCGACCCAGATGTCGCGCAACACGAGAGGCGACCACGGCTCCCCGATCACATCGAGCGTCCGCGCGATCGAGCAGGCCATGTCACCGAAGTTCGTACGTTGCATGCCCCGAATCTACCATTTGGGGTTCCCTGAAGGAACTCCGAGTGTTACGGTCACAGAGTCTCTTCAGGAAACTCCGACCTCAGGGAGCGATCATGAGCAAGGTCCTCGCAGCACTCTCGGTCTCAGTCGACGGCTTCATCACCGGACGTGGCCCCGGCCCCGGTCGCGGCCTGGGGGACGGTGGGGTCCTCTTCGACTGGTACTTCGACGGTGACACCCCCAGTCAGGTCAACGACGGCTTCAAGCTCTCCGAGCCGAGCGCCCGCGTCTTCGACGCCCTGGCCGCACGCGACGGGGTCAGCCTCGCCGGCCGCAACACCTACGACGACTCCGGCTGGGACACGGGAGGAGCACCGCATCCCACGGCTCCGCTGGTCGTGCTCTCCCACCGTCCGGCGCCTGCGACGCACGCCCGGCAGACCTTCGCCACCACCATCGAGGACGCGATCGCTCTCGCCAAGGAGCAGGCCGGCGGCAAGGACGTCGGACTCATGGGCGGTGGCGTCGTGACCGAAGCACTGCGGGCCGGCCTCGTCGACGAGATCGTCCTCCACCAGATCCCGGTGCTCCTCGGCGCCGGCCGCCGCTTCTTCAACGAGCTCCCCGATCACATCTCGCTCGAGATCGTCGACGTCGTCCCCGCCCCCGGCGTCACCCACCTCCACTACCGCGTCATCCGCTGATTCACAGCAAGGAGAAGACCGATGATCAACCCCGACGTACGCCCCTTCCTCGAGGGGACCGCCCTGGCCCATGTCGCCACCATCGGACCCGACGGCGCCCCGCGCACCTCCCCGGTCTGGATCGGCACCCACGGCGACCACGTCGTCTTCCTCACCGGAAACCGCGGCCGCAAGTACCGCAATCTCCATACCGACCCGCGGATCGCGCTCTCCCTGGCGCCGCAGGAGAACGACTTCATGCCGGTGATCCTCCGCGGCCGCGTCGTCGGCTGGGTCGAGGACGACACGCGCTGGGAGATCATCGACGAGCTCGCCACCCGATACACCGGCACGCCCTACCCCCGCGATGTCGACGCGTACGGCGACCGTGCCGTCGCCCTGATCGACCTCGACTACCAGCACATCGGCGTCGGCTGAGCCGGCCGCCGGTTCAGTTCTCCCCGAGGACGGTCGCGACGAGTCCCTCGACCTCCTCCGTACGCAGCGGCACCGGCGTCATCAGCCGCCGATAGAACACCGCGCCGGCCAACGCCTCCGCCGCCCGCTCCGGATCCCCGACATCCTGCCCCGACTCCCGCAGCCGGGTGAGTGCATCGACCAGCCGCGTACGCCGCTGCGCGCTGTAGCGGTGGTGCAGCTCCCGCAGGCCTGGGTCGCGCTCGGCGCCGTCGAGCACGGCGGGGAGGCAGTCGGACATCAGTGACGACTGCATGGCAGAGGCGAGATGGGCGACGATCGCGACCACATCGGCGCGCGGGTCCCGCCCGCCGGCTTCCGGGCGCGGCTGAACGTTGAGCGTCTCCATGGCCGCAGCGACCAGACTGAGCCGGTCGTGCCCCAGCCGGTAGATCGTGCTCCGGGCGACGCCGGCACGGGTCGCCACCCCGTCGATGCTGAATCCGCCGTATCCCCGCTCCGCGAGCTCCGCCAGCGCCGCTTCGAGCACTCTCTCCCGGCTGCGCACCACTCGGGGATCCGTACGCCCTTGACGAGAAGCCATGTGCGGAGCCTACTATGCAACAGTAGTGTTGCAGAGAGGAGAGACAGATGATTCCAGGATTCCGCTACATCGTCGACGACATCCCTGCCGCCGTCGCCTTCTACCGCGAGCTCGGGTTCGAGGACGTCGGTCCGAGAGCCGGCGGCTTCGCGATGCTCGAGGGTCACGGGCTGCGGCTGATGCTGAACACCCCTGGTGCCGGCGGCGCAGGGCAGGCCGCCGACGACGGCAAGGTGCCGAGCCCCGGTGGCTGGAGCCGTATCCAGCTCGAGGTGGCCGATGTCGACCAGGAGCTCCGTCGTCTGAGTGAGGCCGGAGCTCGGGTACGCACCAGCCGCATCGATGGCCGGGGCGGCGCCCAGGCCGTGGTCGAGGACCCGGCCGGCAACCCGGTCGAGCTCTTCACGCCCGCCTGACCGGTGGTCACGAGGCCCCTGGTGCCGGGTGGAGCAAACGGCCCACGGGGCCTTGTGTCGGGGGTCTAGAGTGGGGCCCAGAACATCGCACGAAAAAAGTTGCCCTGGCGATTTGAAACGGCGTCAGGGTGTGTGTAGTGTTCTCCGAGTCGCCAGGGTGCGGCGGGAAGCAAGCGCGAGTCTTCGGGCGGGCTTCCGGCCCCGGAGCGGCCACCTCCACTCTTCGAGCATCGCTCGAGCCAGGGTGTTCTAGATGTTGATCTTCGAATCGGCGAAAGAACCTCAAGGTCTGGTTCAACCAGATCAGTACGGCCATGGGTGGGACCGGTTGAAGCGATAAACACCGCGGGTTTCCCGAATTGGTGATTAGAGCGAAAGCCACTAAAGTCCTCCAGGACTGAGGCGGATAAGGCTTCAAACTTTCAGCAAGAAGGCGCGGAAAGCGCCGAATTGCGAAAGCGAGAATAGCTCCGCTAAAGTTCTGAAAGACAAAGCAGAAACACAACTGCTAATCCAGCGGAAAGCGCGAAAGCGCCGAGTTGGTAAAGCGAGAGTGGCTCTGATAAAGTCTGCGGGGCAGGACCGGAAGAAGGCTTCTGGAGCTGGCAAGGAAACGCGAGAGCGGCGAATTGCGAAAGCGAAAGAGTGCCTGATAAGGTTCAGCACGAAGCAGAAACAAGCAGAACAAAATGAAATAGCCGCCGGACTGGCTGAGACGGATGTCTGAAATCTACCGGTGTGCGTGTGATTCTTGAGAACTCAACAGTGTGTCATAGTCGACGAATTAGTTTGTTATGCCCCGTCGACCACATCCCAAGGGGATGATGGTTGATGGTTTCTTTGACAATTGATTCTGGCAAACACGATCTTTGATCGTATGTCAGTGTCTCCTGTCAGGGCATCTCTTTTTCCAGACGCGGTGTTTGCACGGTGTTTGGTGTTGTTTTTCAACGGAGAGTTTGATCCTGGCTCAGGACGAACGCTGGCGGCGTGCTTAACACATGCAAGTCGAGCGGAAAGGCCCTTCGGGGTACTCGAGCGGCGAACGGGTGAGTAACACGTGAGTAATCTGCCCCAGGCTCTGGGATAGCCACCGGAAACGGTGATTAATACCGGATACGACAACCGATTGCATGATCTGGTTGTGGAAAGTTTTTCGGCCTGGGATGTG